>NZ_CP166990.1:0-1200000 GCF_046197865.1 Methanobrevibacter sp. DSM 116169
ATGGGAAACATATTCGATAACTTATCAGGAGAAGAGTCAGTATTTAAAGATAAAACACCACTAGATCATAGATTTCTACCTGAAAAATTACCTCACAGACGAGATCAAATAACAAATATAGCAAAATACTGGATAGAAGCATTAAACAATGTAACACCATCTGATGTTACTATTTATGGAAAAACAGGAACTGGTAAAACTGCAGCTGCTAAATTTGCAAGAGACCAATTAAATGAAGCAGCAAAAAATAAGGATGTTTTTATTAAGGTTGAATATATTAGATGTACAGATTATACAACAGAATATCAAGTTATAGCTCAGCTATGTCAAAGATTAGGCCGTGATGTTCCTAATCGTGGTTGGACAAAAGGAGAAGTAGTAAACACATTTAGAAACATATTTAAACAAAATGCATTTGGAAAAAAACTTATTTTAATTGTAATTTTAGATGAAGTAGATATTTTACTTGAAAAAGATGGTGATGGAATACTTTATACATTAACTAGAACTGAAAATGTATCTATTTTATCAATTAGTAATTATGTTGATTTTAAAAAATTCATAAAACCTAGAGTGATGAGTAGCCTAAGGGATAAAGAAATAGTGTTTCCACCATATGGAGCAGATCAGCTAGCTGATATTTTAAAAGAACGTGCTAATCTTTCTTTTAAAGAAGATTCACTAAAAGATGATGTTATACCATTATGCTCTGCAATGGCTGCAAAAGAAGAAGGTGATGCAAGATATGCATTAGATCTTTTAAGAACAGCTGGTGAAATTGCCGATGATGAAGACTCAGATAAAATTCTAGGTGAATATGTTAGAACTGCAAAAGATAGAATTGAACACAATAAAATAACAGACATTATAATTACTTTACCTACTCAACAACAAAGAGTACTAGAAGCATTACTTAAGCTAACACAATCTGGTGAGGAAATCACTTCAGGTAAACTTTATGATACATATAAGGAAGTTTCAAAAGGAGATTCTGTAACATACAGACGTATTTTTGATTTTATAAATGAACTTGAAATGCTTGGAATAATATCAACTAATACTATATCACGTGGAAGAGGAAAAGGAAGAACTAATATTATTTCTTTACAATGTGATACAGACCTACTTCAAGAAACATTATATTCTATTTAATTAAATTTTTAAGTATTGCCATACGAACAGGAACAGCATTAAAAGCCTGTTCAAAGTATTTATTATATTTTGTATTATCGATATCAGCATCTATTTCATCAATTCTAGG
This sequence comes from Methanobrevibacter sp. DSM 116169, assembly GCF_046197865.1. Taxonomy (GTDB): domain Archaea; phylum Methanobacteriota; class Methanobacteria; order Methanobacteriales; family Methanobacteriaceae; genus JAHKLT01. Next base: position 1,262 of record NZ_CP166990.1, read on the forward strand.
TAATGGATGCATAACAATAAGATCTTTACCCTCAATTAAATTCTTATCTATTTTATAAGCACCTTTGATTTTTTGATATTCTTCTTCATCACCAAAACGCTCTTTTTGAATTCTAGTAACATATAAAACATCAACCTTATCAACAATTTCTTTTAAATCTTCTTTTTTATGGAACTTAATCTTGTTTTTTTCAAGATCATGTAAAATCTCATCAGGCATTTGAAGTTCTTTAGGAGATACAAAATACATTTCTGTATTATATAATCCTAATGCATAAGCTAGAGAATGTACAGTACGACCATATTTTAAATCCCCAATAAGAGCTATTTTTAAATTATTAATATCTTTAAATTCTTTTTTAATAGTATACAAATCAAGTAATGTTTGTGTTGGATGTTGACTTGCACCATCACCTGCATTTATTACAGGTACATTAACAATATCAGAGATAAATTTAGAAACACCTTCCATTTCATGGCGAATAACAAGGCCGTCACAATAAGCTTCAAACATTTTAGCAGTATCAGCTATACTTTCACCTTTAGAAACAGAACTAGTAATACTATTTTCAAAACCAATACACTCTCCACCAAGACGTTTCATAGCAGTTTCAAATGATAGCTTTGTTCGAGTTGATGGTTCAAAAAACATCATTCCAAGAATTTTTCCATCTAAAATATCAGATTTTTCTTCTGATGCAGCTATTTTTTCAAGTTTTAAAGCTTCATCAATAATAAAATCAATGTCTTCTCTTTTTAAATCTTTTATAGAAATAATATCATTAAAGTTAAAAATATTAATCAACTCTTTTTATAATTAAATTAATTTTATTATTTAAATTATATAATTCTTTCAATTGGAACTACTAAAATATCTTTTGCACCAGCATTTTTTAAATCATTTACAAGTTTAAAAACTTCATCTTCATCAATAACCGCCTGAACAGCAACAGTCTTCTCAGATGATAATACCTCAGATATTGTAGGGCCTGTCATAGAAGGCATAACTTTTTTAACACCTTCTAAATCTTCACTTTTAACATTCATCATAATAAGCTTCTTACGATCTGCATCAAGAACCCCTTTAATACTAGTAGTAATTGAATCAATTAATTCTTTTTTATTATTATAACTATCATGATTTGTAATAAGTTTTATAGAGCTATCTAAAATGATATCAATAACTTTCAAATGATTCATTCTTAAAGTTGTTCCAGTACTTGTTAAATCTGTTATTAAATCACTTACACCAATAAAAGGAGCAGCTTCTGTTGATCCGCTTAATTTAACAATTTTCAAATTTAAACCTTTTTCTTTTAGATATTTTTTTGTTAGATTTGGAAATTCACTAGCTATGGTCATTTCATCTGTAATATCATAAACTGAATTTATATCAGATTCCTCAGGAGATGCAAGAACAAGTTTAGTTTGACCAAATTTTAAATCAGTTAAAACTTTAATATCTGCACTAGCTTCATTTATAAGGTCTAGTCCAGTTATTCCCATATCAACTACACCATCTTCAACAAATTCTGGTATATCTGATGCACGAGCAAATAGCACATCAATGTTTTCATGATGTGTTTTTGAGAATAATTTCCTATTACTATTATCTTTTAATCCTAAACCAGCTTTTTCTAGTATTTCAATTGATGGTTCACTTATTCGTCCTTTTGATGGAATAGCTATTTTGATTTTCATTTTTACCTTCTCTTTTTTAAATTATAACTTAAAATTTTTTTTAAGTCTTTATAAAAGTAATTAATATCTACTTTGGTATTGATTATATAATAATTTTGTTAATTATACCTAATTTTAGTGGAAATATTTAAATATAAGGTTTTTTAAAAGTCATAGTACTTATTAATTATATTACCAATATGGAATTTAATAAGTGTTATTTAATTAAAAATATTTGAGGTGAAAATTATGTCTAATATACCAAAAGCTCCTATTGCAAGGATCATGAAAGAATCTGGTGCTGAAAGAATTAGTGAAGATGCAAAAGACGAATTAACTAACTATCTTGAAGAAGTAGCAGCAAATGTTTCTACAGAAGCTAAAAAAGCAGCTGAGTTTGCAAAACGTAAAACTATTAAAGCTGAAGATATTAAATTAGCTATTAAAAACTTATAAAATTTACATTAGCTATTTATTTATTAAATAGCTATATCACATCTTTTTTGAACTTTTTTTTAAAATACTTTTTTTACACTTGAAATACATCTCTAGTTAAATATTTTTTTATTAATATTTTTATTTTGTTTTAATTATTTGTATTTATATGAATGAATTTTTCTAAAGAATAATTTTATATCTTATTATATTCAAAAATAAGATTTATATTATAAGTTGGAGGTTTATTTTAAAATGTTTAGAAATAAAATTTTTATATTTTTTTTGGTTTTAGTTTTTTCTGTGGGTTTGGTGTCTGCAGAAGAAATTAGTGATATAGGAGAATGGGATTCATTTGATTTTTATTCTGATGATCTTGAAATTAATGATGATGTGAGGACTTATTCTGTTGCTGGTAATTTCACTTGTTTAGAACAAGAAATAATTAGTAAAGAAGTAGTTGATCTTGAAGGTAAAACAATTTTATATAATGATACAGGAAAATATACTGATGGTATAAGTATTAATAAGACGGTTACTATTAAAAATGGTATTATTGATGGAAACAATGAAGTAAGAATTTTCAATATTGTAAATGGTGGTAATTTAATTTTAGAAAACATAACACTACAAAACGGACACACAAATAGTAATGGTGGAGCAATCAACAATAATAATGGTGGTAATGTTACTATAAGTAATTCTACATTAAATAACAACACCGCAAGTAGTGGTGGAGCAATCTACAATAATGGTGGTAATGATTTTACTATAAATAATTCTACATTTAATAACAACACCGCAAACGTTGATGGTGGAGCAATCTACAATAATGGCGGTAATGATTTTACTATAAATAATTCTACATTTAATAACAACAGCGCAAGCAGTTGGGGTGGAGCAATCTCCAATAATGGCGGTAGTGATTTTAATATAAGTAATTCTACACTAAATAACAACAAAGCAAGCGATTATGGTGGAGCAATCTCCAATAATGGTGGTGATTTTACTATAAGTAATTCTACATTAAATAACAACAAAGCAAACTATTATGGTGGAGCAATCTTAAATAATGGCGGTAATGATTTTACTATAAATAATTCCACACTAAATAACAACACCGCAAACGTTGATGGTGGAGCAATCTACAATAATGGTGGTGATTTTACTATAAGTAATTCCACATTAAATAACAACACCGCAAGTAGTGGTGGAGCAATCTACAATCGTGGTATTTTGCTTGTGAGTGATTCTTTATTAAATAATTCAAGATATAATAATCATCTTATTTATAATGATCAAGGTGCTACTTTATTATTGAAGAATAATACTATGTTTAATGATTATTTTGAGCAAATTTATAATAATGGTAAAATAAATACTTTGGTTTATTTGATTATTTTAGGTAATGATACTTATTACGGTGTTCCTGGTGGAGATGTTCTTTTAAATGCTTTTTTAACTGATGATAATGGTAATGTTATTGTAGGTCAAAATATCACTTTATTTAATAACACTATTTTCAATGTTAATTTAACAGATTTTGAAGATGGATTATACACTAAAAATATCACATCACCAAATATTGGAAAATATCTAATTAATGGTACTTATATTGGTGGAACTAATATAACTGTGCAAACTGGCTTATTAGTTGTTAAAAATAATGCTACTTTTAATTTAAATGAAAATAACATGATTTATAATGAAAATCAAACAATAAAAATCACTACTAATGTTACTGGTAATATTACAATTATTTATAATGGTAAAAATCAAACACTAAATATTACAAATGGTGAAGTAATTTTCACAGATTTAAATTTACCAGTGGGAGAACATAATATCACAGTATTTTATTCTGGTGATGATAATTATTATCCAAAAACTTTTAACATTATAGTTAGTGTTTTAAAGTCTAATAAAACCAATATTAATGTCACTAATCCTAATATTGTAGCTAGTGAAAATCAAACCATTACTATTACTGTGGATTCTAATGCTACAGGTAATATAACTTTAAATATCAATAATAAAAATTACACAAATGAAATAATCAACGGCACAGTATCCTTTAATGTCACTGATTTAAATCCAGATAATTACACTGCAATCATCACATATCCTGGTGATAGTAATTATAATAGTTTTAATAAGATATTGAATATTACTATAGTTAAAAATAATGTTTTATTAGATGCTAATGACACTTTCTTGTTCTATAGAAATGGTACACAATATGTAGCTGTTTTAAAAGATTCTAATAATAATCCAATAGCTGGTGTGCTTATACAAGTTACTATTAATGGGGTGACTTATAATAGAACTACTAATAGTGATGGTGAAGTGTTCTTAAATATTAATTTAAGGCCTAATACTTACAATGTCACAGCAACATTTAATGGTTCAAGTAAATACTTTAATACATCAACCAATAACCTTGTTGTTGTTAATTCTACTTTAATAGCTGATGATCTTACTAAGTATTTCCGTAATGGATCACAATACACGGTTGAAGTTTTAGATAAAAAAGGAAACCCAATAAACAATACCATTGTTGAATTTAATATTAATGGAGTATTTTATAATAGAACAACAAATGAAAATGGTATAGCTACTTTAAATATTAATTTAGATCCAAACACTTATATTATAACAGCAAAGTGCAATGATTTAGAAATAAGTAATATAATTAAAGTTTTACCAATTCTAATAGGTGAAAACTTAAATAAGACATTTGGGGATAATGACACATATAATGTTGAAGTATTAGATGATCAGGGAAATAAAGTAATCAACCAAACAATACAAATCAACATCAACGGAATAATATATAACAGAACTTCAGATGATAATGGAATTGTAAAATTAAATATAAATTTAGATCCTGGATCATACATAGCTACAGCATCTTGGAAAGATTTCCATACAAGCAACATAATAACAGTAAAAAAATAGTGGAAATTAAACCTTTCCACATTCTTTTTTTTAAATTATCATTTTTTAAGCATTTTAATCTTTTTAAATTAGAAAAACTTTTTAATTTTTTCTTAAAAACTGTTAATTATATATATGACTGTTAATATAATAATAACTATCAGATGATATTATGACTGTCACAACTAAAATATATAAAAACAATCAAACAGCAGTTCCATCTTTCATGAGAAAAAAATTTAATTTAGGAGATGGTGATTTAATAGAATGGTCTATTGATGAGAAGGGAGAACCTAAAATAAGTTTTAGAAAAAAAATGAAATTAGAAGACATTATGGGTAGTGTGAAATTGGGATATAAAACTGATTCTGTTGAACTAAAAAAGGAGTTATATAAATGAAAGTATTTTTAGACAGTTCATTTTTAATAGCTTTTGTTTTAAAAGATGATTCTAATTTCAACAAAGCTTTTAAACTATATGAAGATAATATTTTTAATAATGAATGTTATATTAGTAACCTTATAATTAATGAAATTATTACAGTAATTGGAAATAAAGGATCATTACAAGATGCTATAAATAATTACTATGTATTTAAAGATAATTTCAATATATTAAATGAATATGAAATATCTAATTTTAATGATAATGTAATAAATACATATAAAAAACACAATACAAAACTATCTTTTAGGAATTGCATAATAATAGAAATTATGAGAGCTAATGAAATAAACAACTTAGTTTCTTTTGATAAACAATTTAAAAAAGTAAAAAACATTAATTTAATTGAATAAAAGCTATTTTTAATAAATCTTAAAAAATAAATTTACAGTGCCAATTTAATACTTTTTTTGGCACTGTAAATTTTCACGGGTTTTGATTTTCTTTTTTGGATGGTTTTTTTTATTTTCTTGTTTTTTTATTTTTTTTAGTGTTTTGTCTTTATTTTTTGTATTGGTTTGTGATATTGTTTGTGTATTGTGTTTTTAATAATTTATATTGGTTATATTTATATAGTATGAGTTATATATTATTAATTATGAATATTGTTAATATTTTACCTTTTAAAAAGATATTTAGGGAGAATCAAACTTATTTGGATGATTTTGTTCGGTTAGATATTGATTTTGAACCTTTTTTTAAGAGGAATAAAAAGTATTGTGGTGATTCTATTGATTTAATAGATGAATTTCAAACAGTTTTATTGGAAAATATTGATGATATTAATAATATTGATGAATTTAAATCTTTTAATGATTTTAATGATAGTGATTCAAATGATGATCAGATTTTATTGGTTGATTTTGATGAAAATAATTTAGATTGGGGTGTAGGTGATTTTATGGTTGATAGACTTACTTTTAATGAATCTTTAAGAAACAATATTAAAAGAGGCTTTGGTATAGATATTTTTGAGGATGTAGAAGAATCTAATGTTATTTCTTATCCTGATAATCGTTTTGCAATGTTAAAAAGAATTTGTCCTCATTGTGGTGAATCTAATGCTAATGTTAAAGGATGGGAACGTAGGATTTATAAAACTAAAGAAAATAAATCTGTGGAATATTATCCTCAGTCTTATGTGTGTAATGAATGTGATAAATGGTTTATTACTCCTGTAGATTTTAAAGTAGATAAAGAATTAAAGGAGAAAAAGAAATTAGATGATAAAATACGTAAAATTCATGCAAATACTGGTTTATCATTTGATAAAATAGCAGAAGTGGTTGAAATTAGTATGAATATCAATGTAAGTCATGAATATGTTAGGAATGTGATTCAAAAAGAACATGATGAATTTGTTTATGAAACAGACATTGTTCCATTGCCTGGTGATTTTAAAAAAAAAGGTAAAACCTCACTAAAACGTGAGGTTACCGATTTAGGCATATTATTCATGTGTAAAAATAAAAAACATGCTAATTTTGGTCATATTACTGTTGATGAACTCTTTACAAATATTAATGGTCAAAAAAACTACTTAGTAACTATTTTTTCAAATGAAATAAAAGACATGCCCATATCTATTGCAATAACAAACACACGTCATTATGATGTTATAAATAAATTTTTTGATTTTACATTCGATAAAACACCAATCCAATCATTAACAAGCGATATGTTAGGAGTATACGGAAAAATAGCTGAAAATAAAAATATACCACAACAACAATGCATATTTCATTGGATGAAATACACCACAGACAAAATATTTGATGAAATTAAAAAAGAAAACATTCCAGAAAAAGATATCACTTATAATTTAATGATATTTACTGAAATGAAAGAAATACTCAGAAGTTTTGACGAAAATAAAACAAAAGAACTACTTGCAAAATATGAAAAAAACATATTTTTCATTGCAGATCCTATACAAAAAATCATGGATAAATTCTCCAAACAAAAAGACAAACTAACAGCATACTCTAAAGATAACAAAATTCGCAGAACCACAAGCCAAGCAGAAACATTCAACAGCCTACCACAAATAAGACATAAAAAACACACATCCAAAAAACCATGGTCATTACTACTATCACTATCCTCCACAATCAAATTCTACAAACCCAACCACAGAACACTACAAAACAGACAATAAAAAAAACAAAAACCCGTGAAAATTTACAGTGCCCTTTTTTTAAATATATATTTAAACCTTAAAAATTATAACTATTATTAATTTAATCTTATATTTACTAGGTGTTTTAATGAATATTTTTGAAAAATCACAAGCTATTAAAAATCAAGAAATTAAAGCTAAAGACAATGTAGAAGGCTTTATAAATACTATAAACAATACTAACAACTCAATTAATGCATTTTTAGAAATAAACAACGAAAATGCAATTAAAAAAGCAGAAGAAATTGATAAAAAAGCTCAAAATAAAGAAAATTTAGGATCTCTTGCAGGTTTAGTTTTTGCAATTAAAGCAAATATCAATGTAGAAGATTTTATTATTTCTGCTGCTTCTAAAACACTTGAAAATTATCAAGGTAGCTATAATGCAACTGTTGTAGATAAAATCTTAAAAGAAGATGGAATCATTTTAGGAATTACAAATATGGATGAGTTTGCTGCTGGAAGTTCATCTGAAACCTCTTTTTATGGAGTAACTGATAATCCTGCAGCACCTGGTAGAATTCCTGGCGGTTCAAGTGGAGGGAGTGCTGCTGCAATAGCTGGTGATATGTGTGATATTAGTTTAGGTTCTGATACTGGTGGTTCTATTCGTAATCCTGCATCCCATTGTGGTGTTATGGGTTTTAAACCTAGTTATGGAGCAGTTTCAAGACAAGGCCTTATTGATTTATCAATGAGCTTAGATCAAATTGGTCCTTTAGCTACTGATGCAACAGGAATAGCTCTTACATTAGATACAATTGTAGCACATGATCCATCAGAGTGTACTAGTATTGATTATGATAAACCTAATTTTACAGAAATTGCACTAGAAGCTAAAACATCAGAAAATCCTTTTGAAGGAGTTAAAATTGGTATTTGTGATGAGTTTAAAAATGTTACAGATGATAAAATTAATAAAATCGTTGATAAAAAAATCAATGAATTATCTTCTTTAGGTGCAGAAATTAATGAATTCTGTTTTAACTATATTGACTTATGTTTACCTACTTATTATTTAATTAATTATGTTGAGTTCTTCTCAGCTACTAGAAAGTATGATGGTAGAAAATATGGCCATAAAATTGAAGATGTTTGTGGTGATGAGGTTTTAAGAAGAATTGACATGGGTTCATATATCTCACAAAGAGAATTCAGTGGTAAATTCTATAAAGGAGCTTTAAAGGCAAGATCTTTAATTAAAAATGAGATTGATGAAATGTTAAAAGATACAGATCTTATTATGGGTCCTACTGTTCCTAAATTACCTCATAAAATTGGTGAAAAATTAGATCCTATGGAAATGTATGCATACGATGTATTAACTGTAATAGCTAATTTATCAGGTATTCCTGCAGGATCTATGAAAGCAGGTGAAGTAGATGATATCCCTGTTGGCCTTCAAATTCAAGCTAAATCATTTGAAGATCATAAGATTATAAAGGCCTTCTCAGCTATTGAAGAATTATAAGGTTTATAATGAAAATTGGTATTACTTATATTAAAGGATCTCTTCCAGGTTTTGAAAATTTTGGTAATTTACCAACTGATATAGTAAATAATGAAGGATTAACTAATGGTATTAAAGCATCAAAAGAACTTGATGCACTAATTATTCCTGGTGGAACACTTTTAGAATCAGGAGATACATCAGAAAATCTTTTAAAAGAAATTAAACAAATAGCGAGTGATGGAAAACCAGTTATAGGAATATGTTCTGGTTTTCAACTTTTATCTAATTCAACTGATATTGGCCGCAACTCACCACGACCTATAATAAAAGAAGGTTTAGGTCTTATTGATTTAGATTTTTCACCTCTTGTTAGTAGTGATAAAGTTGAAGCTATTTCAACTACAAACTCTTTTTTAACAAAAAAAGACCAAAAAGTTACAGGTTTTCACTCTCATACTTATGGTAAAGCAGATGGAAATGCAAAAGCCTTATTTTATTCTAAAATTAAAAGAATGAATTATAAAGATACTGACTATAATATCTTATCTGGAGCTATTGGAGATAATGAAAATGTTTTAGGTACTCTAATTCATAATATTTTAGATGAAAATACGGAGGTAGTTCAAAACTTTTTTAATTTTCTAGATTTAGATGATAATCAAATAAATGATATTTACTTAAAAAATAAAGAGTTTAAAAACAAACTTAATTATGATTTAGGAATTAATTCTAATGTTAAAATTGAAAAACTCACCCAACCATTTTTAAAATTTAAAAATACTAAAAAAACATTAATGATTTTATCTACTGGTTCTGATTCTGGTAAAACTTTTATAACAACAGGCCTTGCTGGAGCATTAAGAAAAAGAGGTCTTAATGTAGGATTAATTAAAATCGGTCCAGATGTTAGAGATATTATTCCAGGATTATACTTAACTAAAGGTAAAATGGAAGATTTTTCATCTGTTAAAATTGGTCATATTGGTTGGATGGAAATTAATGAGATTATAAATCAATTAAATAACTCTAATTATGATATTATTTTAATTGAAGGAGTTATGAGTGCTTTTACAGGACTTTTAAATGAAAAAATACCTTATTCTGGAGCAGAAATAGCTGCATCTTCTAATATTCCTGTAATCTTAACAACGGGTGTTAATAAAGGAGGAATAGAATCTGCAGCTATTGATTTAATAGCTCATAAAAAACTTTTAGATTCATTAAATATCAATACTAAAGCTATTTTATTAAATAAAGTTTATAGTAAAGAAATTTTAAATGAAATTACACCATATATTGAAAAAGAAACTAATACTAAAGTATTGTCTATTGATAAAATAAAATTAGATAAAAGAGGAAATACTCCAGAAGTTGAAATTGACTATGATAAATTCTCTAGTTTAGCTTTAAATACAATTGAAGATAACTTAAATATTGAGAAAATAGCTAATATGAGTGAAATTCCAAAATTTAATAGATACTTATCTTTTGATGAAATTAAAAAAATATTTAGGTGATAATATGGCACTTACAATGCGTCCAGAGAGAAATGTTAAGTTGACAAAACAAGATAGAAATAAAGTAGCTAAGAAGATTAAAAGAGGTTGGAAATCTAAGGTGATGATTCCTGATTATAAACTTACAGATGATAATTCATTAACTATTCAATCTGATAAAATAAGAACTTCTATTAAAATTGTTAAAGTTTTAGATGATTGTATTTTAATTGAAAAAGCTATTGATGGTAAGAAAAATATTAAAATTACATGGGATAGAATAGCTTTTATTCAAAATAGTCGTGATTTAAAAGATGGTTTAAATATTTCAATTGTTGATGGAACTAATATTGAATTTTCAGTTTATTCTTCATTTAAAATTGATCAAACAAAAGATTATATAATTAATTATGTAAATCAAAAAAAATTAGATAATAATTCTAATCTTCAAATTCATAATTAATCTTTTAAATATTCATCAATTATATCTTGACCTTTAATAAATACTAAATCATGTTCATTAGCATATTTTTTAGCATCAGCTACTGAACGAGCATTTCCAGTTGCACCATCCATCATTTCACATACAACACAAACTGGTGTAACATCAGCTAATTTACATAATGCAAGTGCTATTTCAGTATGGCCTTGTCTATTTTTAACTAAACCTTCACTTCCTCTAAGTAGTGATACATGACCAGGAGATCTAAATTCTTTACCAAAATCATTAAATCTTTTATCAGCACATAATTCAGCCAGTTTACTTATGGTCATAGCTCTATCATTATCAGTTATTCCTGTAAATGTTTTCCTGTGATTTGCCCATACAGAAAATGAACTTCTCTCATCATATGGAATATCGTTTGGTGCAAGTTTATCTAAAACAGGGTATTTATCTGATGCTGCATTCATAATATCATTCATAAATGGTAAACCTAAATTATCGCAAAATTCAGGATCTATACAATTACAGATTAAACCACCTGCATCTATTCTCATTTGTGCAACTTCTTTATTTGTAACAAACTCAGAAGCTATTACCATATCTGTTTCTCCTTCACGATCATCATCATCATAAATTAAAACAAATTTACCATTTTTTATTGCATCAATTGCATCATTTAACACATTACCACTCCTTAAATTTTAAATTAACTTTATCATTATCTTTTAAATTTAATTTTTCTCTTAGTTTTTCTTTTGAAATAAATTCTAAATAGTTTGTATCATGACTGGTTTTCTCTGGAAATACAATAGCCCCATTAATTTCATTATTTAATATAGCTTTAATGTATTTAACTCCTCCAAAATTATCTTCACCTTTAATTTTACTTTTACAGCTGTCTTTAATATTATTTATTTCATCTATATATTCATCAGGCACTATAATGTTTAATGTTCCGGGATATGCCTTAAAATCTAATTTTTCCTTAAACTTTAAACTATAAAATTCTTGTGATAAAAATTCTCTACCTCTTCCATATCCCGTTGTTACAATACCATCAATTTCCATTAATATACCTTCAAATATTTTACATTCATAATTATTAACTATTAAAATAATTTAATAAAAATCAAATTTAAACAAACTTAACTATTTAATAGATAAGTTTACAGTAGAAAATATAGGTCCTCTTATATCAAGAATCTTATTTTCATTATTAATATAATTCATAGCTATTTTATCAACTTTTAAATTTACATCAGATAAAGATCTAGCTATTGTAGTTCTAAATTCAATATCCGTTTCTCCTGCTAAAACTGCTTCTTCTACTTTATATGCAATTAAAGCAGCTAATGGTTCATAAAATTTAATTTTTGTTGAAATACCTTTATCAATAGCTTTAAACAATAATGGATCATTTTCTCCATTTTTATATTTCTCTTCTAAAACATCATTATCTTCTTTTGATATTATTTTAATATCTTCTCCAACAAATGATTGTGGAATTCCTAAAATATTACCATTATAGATAAAAATTTCATTTGAATAAGCAGGTCCTAAAAGATTAGTATCATCTTCCTTTTCAACTGCATTTAAACTAATATCATGATTTAAAAAGTCTCCTTCATAAATTTTAAATTCACATGGAGATTTTACTTCAGCTTTATCTTCCCAAATGCTCTTAATATTATTCATTAAACAAACACCTTCAGAAGTTACAGGATAATAATTATAATCAATCATTGTAGCCATTTGCCTATCAGTTAAACTCAAACCATTATAAATTTGAGGATAAACCATTTTCCGAATATCATTATATCCATTTAAAACCATAGCTATTCTCTCAACACCACAACCAAGATTCATAACCTCTTGATCTATTCCATATTTAGATAATGCTATTGGTGAATAAAGACCAAAAGTAGCTATTTCTACCCATTCTTTTAATTTTGGATGATATCCATATACTTCAGTTTGAGTATCAGGAATATAATACTTGGATTTCTTCTCATCTGGGATGAATTTAAACTTTGAAAAACCAAAATACTCTAAAAGAGCCTCAGCTGTAGCCATACCAGTATCTAGAGATACTTCATCATCAGCTATTACACAGGATGCAGAGTGATATGTCATAAGATGGCTAGAATCTTCTTTTTGCTCTCTTCTAAAACATCTATCAATTGAAAATGACTTAATAGGTAGCTTAGAATTTTTACTCATTTCACCTAAACTTATAAACCAACCAGAAGTCATATGAGAACGTAATGTGTTTTTTTGAGCTTGTGGTTCTAATTCATATAGCTCTTTAAAGACACGTTCTAATACTTTAAGACCTAACTCATTTGTAACATCTAATGCATTAGCTACTTCTAATACTAGATCATCTCCATCAAGTTCTCCTTTTTTATAAGATCTAAAAACTGATTTTAAATTTTCAATTTTATCTTCATCTAATGAGACACCTAAATTTTCAATTTCTTCAATTTTATCTATTCCAATGCCAATATCTGGTCTTGGCAGACCTGCTAAGTAGAAACATCTATCAAGTACAGCAGGTGCTTCTTTTCCAAACTGTTTATGAACATGAGACTCTTCAATAAATACAGGGTTTACAACTTCATTAAAACCTAATCTTAAATATATTTCCCTTAAATTTTGTAATGTTTCATATAAAACATGTGATTGTCCAACATCATATTTAAGCTTAGGATAGCTATAATCAGGATGAGGTTTTTGAATTAAACTTTTAGATTCAATCCATGCTTGCTCAAAATCTTTTTTAGCTAATTTTATAATTTTTTTCTTATCCAAAAATCACAGCCACCTTAAAAATTTAACTATTTATTATTATATTGTTTATGTTTAATAAAATTAATTTATTTATTTAAAAAAAGACTTATAAAATATTTAAAAAAAAGAAAAAAAAGTTATATTTAAAAATTAATATGTTCCCCATTCGCCTAAGAATAAGCCTCCTCCAAATCCATAAGATTTTAACTCTTCTTTAAGTTCAGTCTTATCTTTTAAAAATTCTTCAATCTTATCAACTGCTTGTTTAACATTTGTTTCATATTCCTTATAATCATTTTTATATTTATTTTCTATTGTAGTTAACTCATCAAGGGTTATTTCCTTATTATTGTATTTTTGTTGAGCTTCATACATATTCAATGCACTTTTTTCTTCTTTTATTGCAATATTAGTTAAATTTATAGCTAAATTTAAATATTCTTTAATTGTTTCATTTTCAGTATTAGCTAAAGCATCATTCAATGAAGAAAGCATCTTCTCATCAGTTGCAATAATTTCTTTAGTTAAATTAACTTTCTTATTAATTCCTGCTTCTGATAAATCACTATTAATTTCATTTAATTCATATCCAAGATCAGCTGATTCTAAATGCATATTACCTGCTTCTGTCATATGACTTGCAAATTGTCTTCATCTATACAACCACTAACAAAAACAGTTGCAAGGATTAAAATAGCTATTAACCCAATAATTTTAAAATTTTTCATGATTATCTCCTCTAAAAATTATTATTATAAACAATATTTATATACTTTATTAAAATGATTAGCAAATCATAATTATGCATGAATAAAGTAAAAAATTATTAAAACTTAAATTCAAAAAAAGACATAGTTTATATTAATGAAATTTTTAAGATTTAAACACAATAATGAAGTAAAAGTAGGATATTTATCAGGCCTTATAATTACAGAACTTGATTGTAATGATATAATTTCTTTATTTGATAAAACTCAAGAAGAAATTAAAGCCTTATCAAAAGATAAATATAATTTAAAAAATATTGAGTTTTTAACTCCAACAGATCCTAGTAAAATCATATGTGTTGGCCTTAACTACACGGATCATGCAGATGAACTTGAAATGGATTTACCAAAAGAACCAATAATATTTTTAAAACCACCAAGTTCAGTAATTGCTCGTGATGAAGATATAGTTTATCCAGAAATTTCCTATGAACTAGATTATGAAGGAGAATTAGCTATTGTTATTGGAGAACAGTGTCGTAATGTTAGTGTTGATTCTGCAGAATGTTATATTTTAGGTTATACTATTTTAAATGATGTCACAGCTCGTGATATTCAAAGAAAAGATGGACAATGGACAAGAGCTAAAAGTTTTGATACTTTTGCACCTATAGGACCTGTAGTTGAAACAAATTTTGATTTTGATAATGTAATTTTAACTAAAGTCAATGGTGTTATTAGACAAGATTCAAATGTTAATAAAATGATCTTCTCACCTTATGAAATTTTAAGTTTTATATCACAAGTTATGACTTTAAATCCTGGTGATATAATAGCTACTGGAACACCTTCTGGTGTAGGACAATTAGAAATAGGAGATAAAGTAGAAGTTTTCATTGAAGGAATTGGAATATTAAAGAATAATGTTGCTTAATTGTAGCTATTCTTTAAAATTTAGGTCAAAATAGAAAATTGCAGTCATTTACAACAATTAATTTATATACTAGTAATTTACACATTTTATATTGTAAGAGTTAATTTCTTACTTACCTATTCGAGTTGTTTGAGTATTTCTAATAATAATTTTACAATACTCCTGGAGTTCCTTCAAGTTTTTTTTGTCAAATAAGATAAAACATGAAAAATTCAAAAATTAATAATTCATTATTTATAATGAATATAATGATTAAAATATCTTTATTTTAAAATAAAATAATTTAATCATAAAATTAAACGAAATTATTAATTGAAAGTTAAAATTAAGATTTTATAAATATGAATTTCATAATCTAAATTAACTTTTGATATTTTTTTTAAAATTATTAAATAATTCTCAATAGCTTTAATTTTATAATAATTTAATCACTTTAAAAATAAAATGAGGATAATTGTATTATTATCCTCATAAATTATTATGGAATAGGTGGTAATTAATAAAATTTATATATTAGAAAATATATAATATAGTTTAAATTAGATTGTAAGGAGTTTCCTCCTTACTTAATCTATAAGAGAATTTTAAGTATTTCAATTGCTATTTTTACTATACTTAAAATCTCTTTTAAACTACTTCTATTAATTTTTTCACCTCCATAATTTTATGGCAACTTATTACAGTCACCATACTTAATGTACTATTTTTTAAATATATAAAATTTTTCTATTTTTCTAAACATAATTTAATATTTTTTTGATATAATTAAAAAATTTACATAATATAATAAAATTATAGCAATTTTATATAATTTACTTCAAATAGGAATATAAATTTAAAATAATTAATTTTCATGAAAAATATTAATTAATTGTATTAACAAATACTACTATGAGGTTAATAATGGAAAGTAAAATTATTAAATCAGATGTTTTGATTATTGGTTCAGGTGGGGCTGGTTCAAGAGCAGCTATTGAAGTTTCAAATCAAGGATTAAGGCCTTTAATTGTATCAAAAGGTCTTTCATTTAAATCAGGTTGTACTGGAATGGCTGAAGGGGGATATAACGCAGTCTTCTCATCAGTTGATCCAGATGATACCAAAGAAACACATTACAATGATACTTTAAAAGGTGGAGGATTTTTAAATGATAAACATTTAATTGAAATCCTTGTTGATGAATCTCCTGATAGATTAATCGATTTAGAAAATTTCGGTGCTTTATTTGATAGAATGAATACATGTCAAATTAATCAAAGGCCCTTTGGTGGGCAAACCTTTAAAAGAACTTGTTTTCAAGGAGATAGAACAGGTCATGAAATCATTACATCACTAAAGGAAGAAATTATTAAAAGAAACATTGAAACAATTGAAGAAGTTATGATAACATCACTTGTTTTATCTAAAAATTCAAGAAAAGTTATTGGAGCTATAGGCCTTAATTTAAAAGATTCTACAACAATATTTTTCCAAGCAAAATCTGTTATTTTAGCTAGTGGTGGAGCAGGTCAACTATATCCTGTTACATCTAATACTTTTCAAAAAAATGGCGATGGATTTGCTATTGGTTATGATATTGGAGCTGATTTAATTGATATGGAAGAAATTCAGTTTCATCCAACAGGAATGGTCTTTCCAGAATCTAAAAAAGGTGTTTTAGTAACAGAAGCTGTAAGAGCTGAAGGCGGAATTCTTTTAAACAATAAAAATGAACGATTCATGAGGAAATATGATGAAAGAGGAGAATTAGCAACACGTGATGTTGTTGCAAGATCAATTTATCAAGAAATCATTGAAGGTCGTGGAACAGAGAATGGTGGAGTATATTTAGATATTTCTCATTTAGATGATGATTTAATTGATGAGAAACTTGAAACGATGGTTTCACAATTTGATGATGTTGGTGTAGATATTAAAAATGAACCAATGGAAGTAGCTCCAACAGCACATCATTCAATGGGCGGAATTAGAATCAATGATAAAGGTGAAAGTACAATTAGTAATCTTTATGCTGCAGGTGAGGTTACTGGTGGTGTTCATGGTGCAAATCGTTTAGGTGGAAATGCATTAGCTGATACTCAAGTATTTGGTAAAAGAGCTGGTGAATTTGCATCTTACAATGCTCAAAATCAAGATTATGAGATTAACGAAGAAATGATTATTAAAGAGGAAAATAGAATAAATTCGTTATTTAAAAAAGGTCTTTTCAAACCCTCAGATGTTAAAAATCAGATTAAAGAATTAATGTGGGAAAAAGTAGCTATTATAAGAAATGAAGAAACTTTAAAAGAAGCATTAGAAGAACTTCAAACAATTGAAAAAGACATGTTAGATTTTAATATACCTGATAATAAACAATATAATACAGAACTTGAAAATGCATTAGAAGTTATTAACATGGTAAAAATAGCTATTATAATTGTTAAATCAGCTATTATAAGACGTGAATCTAGAGGAGCTCATTTTAGAAGTGATTTTCCTGAGACTAAAAAAGAATGGGAAAAAAGTATTGTTATAAATAAAAAAGGAATAAAATTTATTACTAGATAATTTTTTTAAATTTTAATGAATCCTTATTATTCCTTTTACTTTGTCAAAATCACTATCAAAACTATAAATATTATTTATCTTATTTTTTTTCATTATATAAATAGCTAAACTATCTGCTAAACTTAATGTTCCATCATATTTTAAAACGCAATCCATAGCATTTTCTACATCTAATTTTGTAGGGTAATAAATCTCAAATTCTTTTATCAATGTTTTATATAACTTATTACTTACTGTGCCTCCCATTCTAGAACTAATACTAGTTATGGCTTCTGAAAGCATTAATAAGGGTATTATTTTTTCATCATGTTTTTCAATTTCATTATATAAAGTTATAGCTCTTTTATTATTCTTATCTTTAGTATTTATTAAAGCTATGATATAACTGGAATCAATTAAAGGCATTATTTTTCTCCTCTACTAGCCTTCTTCTTAGCTTCTACACTATCTAATGTGTCATCACTTATTATTCCAGCAAAATCTATTAATTTTTTCTTTTTTTCAAAATCTAATTCAAGTTTACCTTTTTTATTAATTTCCCAATTTACTACATATTCTTTTTCATCAATACCTAATTTTTTTCTTAGTTCTGCAGGTATTGTTAATTTAAATCCTTTATATATCTTTGTTTGTATCATAGTTACTACCTTATTTAAAGTTAATTTTATTACCTTAGTTACTTTTAATTTATATTTCACTTTATAGATAAAAGTTACTATATAAACACATAATTTTCATACACCTTAATAAATTTTAGGTATACTTAAATATAACTTTTTTTAAATTTATATTCAAAGCTTTTAAAAAATGCTTTAATTTTTATACATATAGGAGTTTATAAAATGAAATTAAATGTACAAGACTTAATTACAGTAGGTATTTTCTCAGCTATTTATCTTATAGTTGTATTTGCATTTGGAATGTTAGGTTATATCCCTGCAATCATGGTATTATTACCTCTTTTAGCAGGAATCGTTGGTGGAATACCATTTATGTTATTTTTAACTAAAGTTGATAAATTTGGAATGGTTACAATAATGGCTTTAATTGTTGGTATTGTAATGTTTTTATCAGGTCATTCTTGGATTCCAATAATTACCTTTTTAATATGTGGTATTATTGCAGATTATATTTTTAAATTGGGAAACTATAGATCTTCTAAAAACTCAATTATAGGTTATTCAATATTTTGTTTAGGTGTTATGGGGAATATGCTACCTTTATGGATTATGAAAGATACTTATATGCAAGAAATGACAGCTATGATGGGTTCAGAATATGTTAGTCAAATATCTTGGATGGTTCAAGATTGGGTTTTTGTTGCTCTTATAATAGCTACTATTATTGGTGGAATGATTGGAGCATTAATTGGAAAGAAAATATTAGCTAAACATTTTCAAAAAGCAGGAATAGTGTAAAGTGATAAGATGGAGCTTTTAACTAGCTATACAGATGATACTAAATTTAATTTAGATCCAATAACTAAAATTATAGTTCTTGTAATTTTAAGTTTTATAGCCTTTTCTTCTGCTCCATTATATGTTGTTTTAGTTTTAGTTCTTATTCCTTTTATTTGCCTTATTTTATATAATAAGAAAAAAGCAGCTATTGGATATATTTTACTTTATGCAATAGCTCAATTTCTCAGTGTAATTTTTTTAGAAAATACTACAGGTGCTTTAAACACAGCAATTGTCATGTTTACAAATATTATTTGTAGAATGTTACCTAGTATTATGATGGGTTATTATGTAATTACATCAACAAAGGTAAGTGAATTTATAGCTTCAATGGAGCGAATTAATGTTCCTGAGATTATTACAATTCCTTTATCTGTAATGTTTAGATATTTTCCAACACTTTTTGATGAAGTTAAATCAATTATTGATGCTATGAAAATGAGGGGAATTGGATTAAATTTTAAATCTTTAAAGTCTCCACTTACATTAATGGAATATTTAATTGTTCCAATTCTTATGAGTGCAGTTAAAACAAGTGATGAATTATCTGCAGCATCTCTAACAAGAGGTTTAAGTAATCCAAAACAAAGAACAAATATCTGTAATGTAAGTATAGATTTTTTTGATATATTTTTTATTTTAATTTCTATTGTAGGCTTAGGAATTTTTGCTATTCATCAATTTGGAGGTTTTTAAATTGCTTAAAATTAACTATAAATCTTTTGCATATGATGATAATAAAAATAGTAATAATTTAACTGATATTAATTTTAATGTTGATAAAGGAGAGGTAATTCTACTTTGTGGTGAATCTGGTTGTGGTAAAACTACTATTACTCGTTTAATTAATGGCCTAATACCTTATTTTTACAAAGGAAAAGATAATGGAAATGTCTTCTTAAATGACAAATTATTATCTAAGATGCCTATTTATGAAATTTCTGAGAAGGTTGGATCAGTTTTTCAAAATCCTAAAACTCAATTTTTTAATGTAGATACAACTAGTGAGTTGATTTTTGGATGTGAAAATTTAGCTTTTAGCCCAAATGAAATTGAAAAAAGGTTTAAAATAGTTGTAGATGAGTTTAATTTAGATAATTTAATCAATAAAAGTATTTTCAAATTATCAGGTGGTGAAAAACAAAAAATAGCTTGTGGGTCTGTTTCTGCAGTCTCTCCAGATATTTTTATTTTAGACGAACCTTCTTCTAATTTAGATTCAGCATCAACTTGGGATTTAAGAAATATTATTAATAAATGGAAATCTCAAGGAAAAACTATTATTATTGCAGAGCATAGACTTTATTTTTTAAAAGATATTGTTGATAGAGTTATTTATTTAAAAAATGGTAACTTAATAAAAGATTCAGATTTTAATACATTTAAAAATGAAGAGTTTCAATCATTAGGCCTTAGAGAAATTGATTTAAAAAGATTAAAACCTAAACAAAAAGATTATTATTCTAAAAATAATAATATAATTAAATTAAATAACTTTAAGTTTAAATATGCTGATAAAATAGCTATGGATATTAATCAGTTAGAAATTCCTCAAAATGAAATTATAGCTATTATTGGAAAAAATGGAGCTGGAAAATCTACTTTTGCAAGATGTTTATGTGGTCTTGAAAGTAAATGTAGAGGCACTGTTTTAAAAGATGAAAAAACTTTAAAATATAAAGATAGACTAAAACATTCTTATATGGTAATGCAAGATGTTAACCATCAGCTATTTACAGAAAGTGCATTAGAAGAAGTTTTATTAAGTTTAGGCAATGAAAATCTCCAATTAGCTGAAGGAATTCTAGATAATTTAAATTTATTAGATTTAAAAGATACTCATCCTATGGCATTATCTGGTGGTGAAAAACAAAGAGTAGCTATAGCTAGTGCAATAGCTTCTAAAAAGGATATTTTAATTTTTGATGAACCAACAAGTGGTCTGGATTTAAAAAATATGAGAGAAGTTAGTAAAAACTTAATTAATCTTCAAAAACTTGGTATTACATCTTTTATTGTAACACATGATTTAGAACTTATTTTTGAATGTTGCTCACATGTCTTGCATTTTGAAGATGGAAAAATTAAAGATTCTTATAAAATAGATGAAGAAAAATTAAAAGAATTTTTTATTCACTAGAATCTTTTAATTCTTTTATATCTTCATTTACTTTATTATAAACTTCTTGTTCATCTAAAAAGTTTAATTTCTTATTTTCCATTAATATTTTACCATTACAAATTGTTGTATCTACATTATTTCCATTTGCAGAGTAAACTATATTTGAACTAGCTAAATTATTACTTGGAGATAAATTTGCTTCTCTTGTATCAATTAAAATTAAGTCAGCTTTTTTACCCTCTTCAATAGAACCAATTTCATTATTTAATCCTAATGCATCTGCACCATTTAAAGTTGCCATATTAATTACTTCTTCTGCTTTTAAGGCAAGTGGATTTAAAGTATTAACTTTTTGAAGTAGTGATGCAAATTTCATCTCTTCAATCATATCTAAATTATTATTTGATGATGCGCCATCAGTTCCAAGTGAAATAGAAACATTATTTTTCATCATCTCATAAATTGGTGCCACACCAGAAGATAATTTCATATTACTACATGGATTATGTGATACTTTAACACCTTTTTCTTTTATTAAAGCTTTTTCTTTATCTGATAACCATACACAATGAGCAGCTATAACATCATCACTTAAAAATCCAATATCATTTAAATATTCAAATGGTCTCATTCCAGTAGCTTCTTTTACATCATTAATTTCTTTTTCTGTTTCATTCATATGAATATGAAGCTTTGTATTATATTTACTAGCTTGAACTCTACTTTCTTCTAGGAGTTCTTTTGAGCAGGTATATGTTGAATGTGGGCCAAAGAAAACTTTAATTCTCCCATCAGCTGAATTATTAAAGTTTTTATAAAGTGATACAGATTCTTTAATTTCATTTTTTCGCTTTTCTACATCACCAAAATCAATCATACCATAAGATAAAATTCCTCTAATACCAGCTTTATCTACAGCTTCTGCTACACCATCCATATAAAAGTACATATCAGAAAATGTAGTGGTTCCTGATTTTATCATTTCAATAGCTCCTAAAAGAGCACCACTATAACAATAATCTTTATTTAATTTAGCTTCAATAGGCCATATATGATCATTTAACCAAGAATCAAGACTTAAATCATCTGCAA
This sequence comes from Methanobrevibacter sp. DSM 116169, assembly GCF_046197865.1. Lineage (GTDB taxonomy): Archaea > Methanobacteriota > Methanobacteria > Methanobacteriales > Methanobacteriaceae > JAHKLT01. Next base: position 23,986 of record NZ_CP166990.1, read on the forward strand.
TCGATCTAAATAAAGTCATTGATAAATGAGTATGTGTATTTACAAAACCAGGCATTAATATTTTATTTTTACCATCTATTATTTTAGAAGCAGATTTTTCATCAATATTTTCATCTATTTTAGCTATTTTGTCATTTTCTATAAGTAAAGAGCTTTTTTTTGTCTCTAAGACACCATTTCCTTTAGGATTTAAAATTGTTGTATCTTTAATTAAAATAGTATTATCCATCTACTCACCTTTAATTAATATTTATTTTTATTATAGTTATTTATTTACATTAGAAACTCTTAAAGTAAAATTATAATTTAACTTGGAGTATTTTTAAAAAATGAAAAAAGCTATTGTTTTTGATAATTCTGGAACATTACTTAAAAGATATAGGGTTATTAAAAACCTTTCAAATGGAAAATTCTGTTCTAGTACTAATTCTTTAAAAATTGTTGAAAAAAACAATGATGCAGCTTTAGTTGTACTTCAATTTAATAGTATGTGTTTAAAAACCCAAGATCAAAATATGAAATTATATGATTTTATTAAAAATAATAAAATCAAATTTTCAATTAGCTATTCTATGACAAATATTTCAAATGAAGATGTATTAGCTATTTTAAAAAATAGTAATGCTATAATTAAAGATATTATGGATGGTTTAAACTTATTATCTGAAAAGCTTGAAAATATCGATGCATGTAATGGTTCAGCTATAATTTTAGATACAAAACACAAAAAAGTAGATTTCACAATCTCATCAGCAGGATATTTCTTTCCAAATACTAAAAAAACAATAGAAATATTAAAAAGTCGCGAAATTGATATATTTATTGCATCAGGAGATAGATCAGCTACAATAAGAAAACTAACTGAAGTTCTATCTTTAGATAAAGATAATGGATTTCCAACTGCAAGTACAATAAGAAAACAAGAAATTATAGAAGAACTTCAATCTAAAGGATATAAAGTAATGATGGTTGGAGATGGAATAAACGATGTACTAGCTTTTAAATCTGCTGATATATCTGTTTTAACTTTAGAACAATTTGAAGAAGTAGATAAAAAACTTATTAATACAACAGATTACATGATTCATGATATATTAGAAGTTACTGAAATAGATTTTTAAGCACTTTTTTACTTTTTAAAACATTTTCAAAATTATTTAACTCAATACTACCTATTTTAACTTTTTTAAGTAAATTTAAGTCTAAATTACCTTCACCTAAAACTAAGTGTTGATCTTTATCTCCATTATTATCATGTATGTGAAAATAACTAATATTGTCTAAATTAAAAAAGCCTGGTGTGTTTGGACATGTATTACAATGACCAGTATCAATTGTAATATGAGAATTGGTTTTATTAGAAATTGTTTCAAGTTCGTGAGGTGTTGTTCCTAAAAATTTAAAGTTATTTGGCATATTTTCAACAGAAATTTTAGTTTTTAAATTTTCACCATATTCTACACATTCTTTAATAGAATCAATAGAATATTCAATAGCTACTTTTCTAAATCTTTCATCAGACCTTCCAATTTGACCAGGATGAACTGTAATAAAATTTGCACCAATATAATCTCCTAAATCTAAAGTTTGTTTTATTTGTCTTATAGATTCTTTTTTAATTCCTTCATTTAAACTAGCTAAATTTAAATCTACTGTAGGAGCATGTATATTAATTTCTAAATCATATGAAAATAAAGGTTCTAAAAGTTCTTTATTACTTAATAAGTTATTAGGATTGTAAGGTCCATCACCTAATATTTCAATCATCTCAAAATTATTTTCTATAGCTATTTTACAAATCTCATCAAAAGATTTCATAAATAAAGATAGAGTTGAAAAACCAAATTTCATTATTAATACTATGTTTTTTATATAAAATATTTTTTTAGTAAAATTATAGTTTATTTAAAAAAGAAATTTAGTGGAATGCAAGTTTTTTCCACTATTTGTTTACTGTTATTATGTTACTTGTATGGAAGTTTTTCCATGATGCTGTTGCTATGTATGATCCAGGATTTAAGTTGATGTTTAATTTTACTATTCCGTTATCATCTGATGTTCTGTTGTATATTACTCCGTTGATGTTGATTTGTATTGTTTGGTTTATTACTTTATTTCCTTGATCATCTAATACTTCAACGTTGTATGTGTCTTTATCTCCAAATGTTTTGTTTAAGTCTTTTCCTATTAGAATTGGTAAAACCTTGATTATATTACTTATTTCTAAATCATTGTATTTTACTGTTATAATGTAAGTATTAGGATCTAAATTAATATTCAATGTAGCTATACCTTTATCATTTGTTGTTCTATTATAAAGTACACCATTAATATTAAATTCAACTACAGTATTATTTATTGGTTTACCTTGTTTATCTAAAACCTCAACACTGTATTGTGATTCATTACGGAAATGTTTACTAAGATCTTCAGCTATCAAAGTAGAATTAACAACAACAAGATTAGTAATTGATTTATTAAAGTATTTACTTGAACCATTAAATGTTGCAGTGACGTTGTAAGTATTAGGATCTAAATTAATGTTTAAAAAGACTTTTCCATCACTATTTGTAGTTCTATTATATGTAACACCATTAATAGTAATTTGTACAAGCATACCAGCTATAGGATTATTATTAGAATCTTTTAAAACAGCTACATATTGTGTACCATTTCTATAAAACAAGAAAGTATCATTTGCATCTAATAAAACATCTGTTTTAGCTATTGTAATATTCAATGTCTTATTAAAACTATTATAATTATTATCACCAGGATATGTGATGACTGCAGTGTAATTATCTGGATTTAAATCAGTAACATTAAAATTAACAGTACCGTTGATTATTTTTGATGTGTAATTTTTGTTATTAATTGTTAAAGTAGCATTACCAGTAGCATTAGGAGCAACTGTTACAGTAATAGTTTGATTTTCACTAGATACAATATCAGGATTAGTAACATTAATATCAGTTTTATTAGACCTTAAAACACTAACTGTAGTATTAAAAGTTTTAAAATGGTACTTTTCATCACCAGAATAAAATACAGTGATAATATTATCTCCTGCAGGTAAATTTAAATTAGTGAAAATAACTTCATCATTTGTAATGTTTTTGGTTTGGTTTTTACCATTATAATAAATTGTAATATTACCAGTAACACCAGATATATTGGTAGTGATTTTTATTGTTTGATTAGCACCATAAATCATGTTACTTTCATTTAAATTAAAAGTAGCATTAATTTTATCAATAACTAATAAACCAGTTTGCACTGTTACATTGTTTCCACCAATATAGGTACCATTAACTAAATATTCACCACTATTGGGAGATGTAAGGTTTTTAGTATATAGGCCATCTTTAAAACTAGTTAAGTTGATATTAAGCACGATATTATTAAATAAAGTGATGTTTTGACCTACAATAACATTATCATTATCATCAGTTAAACTAGCATTTAAAAGAATATCATCACCATAAATACTATAATAAGTATCATTACCTAAAATAATCAAATAAACCCTACTATTTATTGTACCATTATTATATATTTGCTCTGAATAATTATTAAGCATAGTATTATTCTTTAATGATAAAATAGCACCTTTATCATTATAAATAAGATGATTAACATCTTTTGAATTATTTAACAAAGAATTACTAAGAATAAAATTACCAGTATTATAAATTACACTACCAGAAATATCAACATAATTATTAGTTAAATTACAACTAATAACACTAAAAACATCATCATTGTAGATTGCTCCACCAACACTGCTTGCGTTGTTGTTGTTGAGTGTGGAATTGCTTATACTAAAACTACTACGATACTCATTGTAGATTGCTCCACCATGAGTTGCTTTGTTGTTGTTGAGTGTGGAATTGCTTATACTAAAACTACTACCATCATTATTGTGGATTGCTCCACCATGAGTTGCTTTGTTGTTGTTGAGTGTGGAATTATTTATAGTAAAAGTATTACTCTGCTCATTGTGGATTGCTCCACCAACATTGCTTGCGTTGTTGTTGTTGAGTGTGGAATTGCTTATACTAAAACTACTACGCTGATTGCGGATTGCTCCACCATGTGTTGCGTTGTTGTTGTTGAGTGTGGAATTGCTTATAGTAAAAGTATTACTCTGCTCATTGTAGATTGTTCCACCATTATATGCGTTGTTGTTGTTGAGTGTGGAATTGCTTATACTAAAACTATTACCATAATAATTGTAGATTGTTCCACCATTATATGCGTTGTTGTTGTTGAGTGTGGAATTGCTTATACTAAAACTATTACCTCGCTCATTGTGGATTGCTCCACCATGTGTTGCGTTGTTGTTGTTGAGTGTGGAATTATTTATAGTAAAACCATTACCATAGTCATTGTAGATTGCTCCACCATAACTGTTTACGGTGTTGTTATTAAATGCAGAATTACTTATACTAAAACCACTACCTGAATTGTGGATTGCTCCACCATAACTTGCTTTGTTGTTGTTGAGTGTGGAATTGCTTATACTAAAACTATTACCATAAGCATTGTAGATTGCTCCACCATGAGTTGCTTTGTTGTTGTTGAGTGTGGAATTACTTATACTAAAACCACCATTATTGCGGATTGCTCCACCACTACTTGAGGTGTTGTTGTTGAGTGTGGAATTACTTATAGTAACATTACCATCATCATTGTAGATTGCTCCACCACCACCACTTACAATGTTGTTGTTGAGTGTGGAATTGCTTATAGTAACACTACCACCATTATTGCGGATTGCTCCACCATGTGTTGCGTTGTTGTTGTTGAGTGTGGAATTATTTATAGTAGCACTACCAGTGTTGTAGATTGCTCCACCACCATATGATTCATATCCGTTTTGTAGTGTTATGTTTTCTAAAATTAAATTACCACTACTCACAATGTTAAAAATTCTTACTTGTCCATCACCATCAATGACACCATTTCTAATTGTAACAGTTTTATTAATACTTATACCATCACTATATTTACCTGTATCATTCCATAAAACTGTTTTACCCTCAAGATCAACCACATCTTCACTAATTATTTTTTGTTCTAACCAAGTAAAATTACCAGCAACAGAATATGTCTTTACCTCATCTCCATTAATTTCAAGATCATCATTATAAACATCAAATGAATCTTCTATATCATTGATTTCTTCTGCAGATACTAAACCTATAGAAAAAACTAATACAAAAAACAATATAATAAACTTATTTCTAAGCATTTTGAATAAACCTCCAGTATTTACACATTAATCCTATTTTTGAATATAATAAGATATAAATTTTTCTTTATGAAATTTTTCTTTAAATAAAGATTAAATGACTAAAATACATATAAATAATTAATAATTTTTTAAAAATAAACATAATATCTAAGAAATTATAGAAATTTTTATAATACTTTTTATAAATTTATTCATTTTAACTTTTTTTAAAGTCATGTATTATTTAATAAAAAAATTAAGTATAAAATTTAATTAAAAGTTTTTTAGTTATAAAACGAGCCTGAGGGGATTTGAACCCCCGATCTCAGGATCCGAAGTCCTACGTCATTCCAGACTAGACCACAGGCCCTAATCAAAATAAATAATTATTCTTCATCAGATGAATCATTAAATTTATCATCTATAGAAACAATTTCAATTGATTCAGCTTCTTCAATTTTTGAAAAATCCTCATCTTCTAAGTCTTTTTCAGGACTTTTTTTAGTAGGTCTTAAGCTATCTTTATCAAACTCTCCAATTTTATATTTGCTTCTATCTATTGGAGGTTCTTTTAATATTTCAGGAACATCATCTTCTTTTTTATCTTCTACTTTTTCTAGTGTTTCTATAGAACTTACTAAATCTCCAAAAGGATTTTTCAATGAAAATGCTTTAAAAATAGATAAAATAGTAATTATTATACCTAAAAATAAGAATATAATTCCTGCCACATTATTTTCACCTGATGCAACATTATCAATTACTCTATCTGCATTTCCAAAGAACATTAGTGCTGAGATAATAATTAAAAGTATTCCGAGTAGTATTCCTAATATAAAAATAATTTGAATATTAGTTATTTTATAATCATATAATTTATTTAAGAATTTTAATGGAAATTCTCCTTCAGTTTCTTTTTCATCTTCTATATCTTCGTCATCTTTAAATGTATTTTTAAGAGAATTCATATCTTCGTCATCTTCAGAAAAATCGATTTTTTCAAAATCTTCTTTTTCATCATGAGTTTTAATTATAAATTTCTCATCAATTTCACTTTCATCTTCTAATATAGTAGCATCAGAACTTTTAGAAGGATTAAATATAAATTCGTCATCGATTATATCTTCATCTTCAATCTCTTCTTCTTCATTATTATTAAATAAATAGCTAACAGAATCTTTTTTACCTTCGTGAAATTCTTCAAATTCAGAGGTAGAATAAACATCTTTTTCATCAGCATTATCTGAATCTTCTTTTTTAACATTGTTCATTATGTTTTTAAGGTTTGATATCCTTTTATCTTTTTCTGAATCTTTCATTGAAGGGTCTCCTATTATTTAATCGTATTCTCTCCAGGTGTTTTTACAAGATACACATCTTAAAAAACGAGTTTCTGCTTCATCAGCACTTCTGGTTTGTTGCAACCACCATTCAGCTTTGTCATGACCACATTTAGGACAAGTTGCATTTGTTGTTGGAAGAGTAGAGATTTCCTCTCCTTTCATAATAACATTATCTTTACTTTCAATTTTCTCAGATACTTCATATCCGTCAGTACCAGATAAGCTTTTACTGAATCCGCATTTACATTTTAATTTATCTGCATCAGGAAGTAGCATCCCACCACATTCTGGACAAAATTCCATATTATATCTCCAAACAATTTTATATGAGTATTTAATTTTTATAATAAGTTAAAAGCATCTTTTAATATTTTTTCATGATCAAATGCTAAGGTTATATTATCTAAATCATCGTATGAAAAAATATCAATGTCTTTTGCATCACTGTCTGCTTTCATATTTTTAATATTACCAAAACCATAAAAAACTACTGTAATTGTATGTCCACGAGGATCTCTATCAGGATCAGAATAAACTCCAATAATGTTTTCTAAATCAACATCAATATTAGTTTCTTCTTTCATCTCGCGAATAGCTGCTCTCTCAACAGTTTCTCCATATTCTACAAAACCACCAGGTATTGCCCAGTAATTTTTATATGGACTGTTCTTTCTTTTAATTAAAATAAATTCCTTATTTTTATTTAAAATTACAACATCTACAGTAATTGATGGTTTTTTATAATCTTGCATATCTAAATTTTTTCAACTAATTTTTTAAACTCTTCAGTATCTTTCTTAAGAGTTTTTGATGCTTTTGAGAGTACTTTTCTAGGACGTTTTCCTCTTTTAGTTTTAATAGTCATTATAGGCTCACCAATAAGAGGGTGATCAATACTATAAACTGCATATTCAACGTCTTTATCTTCCATTAAAAGACTTCTTAAAGCATTACATACACCATGGCTTTCACCATGAGCTACTAATTCAAGTTCTAATGTCTGTTCTGAGTTAACTTCTATAGGATCCATTTTATCATCTTTTAATTAACATAATTATTTGATATTTCTCGTCTTTCTTTTTTACCACAGTTTTCACATTCAAGTTCATTTTCTTGTGGGGTGGTTTTCATATAAGACCTGCAACGAGTACACATAGCTTTAACAACACCACATTCTCCATCGAAAGTATTTAAATCAACACTATCTCCAGTTATTTTAACAACTTCTGCTTCAATAATATCTCCAATTCTAAAAGCATCAGTTAATTTTTCTAAATATCCTTTTTTAACTTGAGAAATATGGATAGCTCCTAAATAAGGAAGAGCTAATTGTCTGTCTATGTCTTTGATATTATTAATATTAATAAGTGCTCTTTGACCTCTTAAATCAGATACTTGAGCATAAATTTTATCATTAATTTTTAAAATTGATGGTTCATCTGTTTTTGCAATAACAGAGATTTTTTTATTTTCTATGGAAACATTACCAATAATATTTGATTTAATATTTCCTTCATCATCATATGTTCCGTCTCCTGGTAAAAATTGTTCTATTATTCCTAGAAAATCACCAGGCATCACGAAATCTCCACTTTCAACTTTCATTTTTAGCACCAATTAGAAAAAATTTTATTAATGTTATAAATTTATAAGATTTTTATATATATAATTATGTTTTTTATATAATAGCTATTAAAAATAAGGAATTTAAAAAAGAATTTAATCATATCTTTCATGGAATAAGATTTCATCCAACTGATAATCTTTCCATTCTCTTTTATTTAAAACAATTTCTAATTCTTTAGGTGTTATTACAGGTTTTTTATACATTTGAGAATCATCAATAGCTATTCTAGGACAAGCTGTAACAACAAAGCCTTCTAAATCCATATAAGGTAGTAAAACATCAGGATTTATATTATCAACTAAAAGAATATAAGCTTCATGATTAGAATCTTCAAGTAGCTTTTTTAAATCTTTAGCGAGTTTCATTCTATATTGGCCTTCTTTAGATGATACGAGTATTCCCCATTTTTTAACTTCACGAGCTTTTGTAATTCTTGCAAATCTTATTCTTAAAATTTTATCTGCATAATCACTCATTTCTTTTATTTCATCATTATATGGGTCAATTGATAAAACTGGAGCTTTTGTAAATAAATATATTCCTAATGGATGAAAATTCCCACTTCCAATAAATAAGTATATTTCTGCATCTAGATTTTTTATAGATGAAAAATTACATCCTAAAACTTGGCCTTTTCTTGTATTTTTAGATGAACCAAATACAACTTCTTTACCATTATCTTCTAAGTAATCTTTAATTTCATCTAATTGATTTAAATGTTGTGTTGTTGTAACAAGTGCAATTTTTGAGAAATCTTCAAGTAAATCTAAACTTTTTCCAACAGTTTTTTTAATATCAATATTTGCATATGCTTCTATAAATAAAACAGGAATTTTATAATGTAGTGGTAAAGGAGTATGACCATAATGAACAATTAAATCTACAATATCTTCCATTTTCAAATCACTTACATCACATGCTCCAAAACATGGATCTCCTGATATTACAACAATAGTTCCAGTTTCCTTCTCAAGTGTTTTAGCTATTTCAATAGCTTGTGTTTTTAATCCTTCAGGAAATTGTAATCCTATAGTCTTAGCATTTAAAGAGTTTATTTTTTTTATAACTCTTTTTACATCCATATTATATAATGTCATTTTAATCTTCTATTGTTGATTCAATTACAACCTTACCATCAATTACATCAATTTTAACAAGTGAGATGATATCCATTTCTAGTTCCTTTTCAACAATCTCTTTACCATTACCTTTATCAATTACACCAATGGGAGAGACAATTTCAACACCCATTTCTTTTAATGCTTTAAGTGTAGCTATAAATGTTCCACCAGTACTTACAACATCATCAATTAAGAGAATCTTATCTCCTTTTTTTAAATCATTAATATATAATTTAGATTCGCCGTAACCTGTTTTTTGACTAACTACTTTTTCTCCTTCAAGGCCATATTCTCTTTTTCTAATAACTACAAATGGTATGTCCAAGTCAAGTGAAAGAGCTGTAGCTAAATGTATTCCCATTGCTTCAATAGCTACAATTTTATCAACATCAGTATTTACATATTTTTTTATCACACTTGTTATTTCTCGTAATATTTTTGGCTCCATTTGTGGAATTCCATCACTAATAGGATTAACAAAGTAATTATATTCTCCTTTTTTTACAATTGGGGAGTTTTCTAAAGATTTTTTTGTTTCACTTAACATCTTACCACATTCATTTTTATATAATATCAAAAACTAATATAATTGTAATTAATATATTTTTATTTTTCTTAAAATATAAAACCGTGTGATAAGATGCTTGGAAGCTTAGGTGAAAATCTCACTAATACAATGAAAAAATTAGTGGGCATGACTGTTATTGATAAAAAAACAATTAAAGAAGTTGTAAAGGATATACAAAGGGCTTTAATCCAATCAGATGTAAATATTAAATTGGTTATGGAGTTATCTAAAAAAATTGAAACAAGAGCTCTTGATGAAGAACCTCCTAAAGGTATTACTCCTAGAGAATATGTTATAACTATTATCTACGAAGAAATGGTTAATCTTCTTGGCAACGAAACTGCTGAGCTTGATATTAATGAAAAACCATTTAAAATTTTATTTTTAGGTTTACAAGGTAGTGGTAAAACAACTACTATTGGTAAGCTATGTAGATATCTTCAAAAAAAGGGTTTAAATCCAGCTGTTGTATGTACTGATACATGGAGACCAGCAGCATATGAACAATTAAAACAATTAACTGAAGAAATGCAAATACCTCTTTATGGAGATCCTAATAATAAAGATGCTCTAGATTTAGCAGAAAAAGGTCTTAAAGAATTTAGAAATAAAAAAGTAATTATTTTTGATACAGCAGGTAGACATAAAGAAGAATCTGACCTTTTAAATGAGATGAATCAGTTAGATAAAATTGTTGAGCCTAGTGAAGCTATTTTAGTTATTGATGGAACAATAGGTCAACAAGCTGGTGAACAAGCTAAAGCATTTTCAAAAGCTACAGATATTGGTTCTATTATTATTTCAAAATTAGATGGTTCTGCAAAAGGTGGAGGAGCTTTATCTGCAGTTGCAGAAACTGGAGCACCTATTAAGTTTATTGGAACTGGTGAACGTATTGATGATTTTGAACTATTTGATCCTAAAAGATTTATTTCAAGATTACTTGGTATGGGAGATATCCAATCATTAATTGAAAAGGCTGAAGAAAACATTGATGAAGATTTAGCTGAAAAGACAATGAATGCAATGATGAGTGGTAAATTTACACTTATGGATATGAGAAATCAGTTTGATATGATGAAAAAAATGGGTCCAATGCAACAGGTATTAAACATGATTCCAGGTTTAGGAGGTAAAATTCCTAAAGAAGCAACAAAACTCACAGAAGATAAAATCGGTTCATATAAAGTCATAATGTCTTCAATGACTAAAGAAGAAATGGAAAACCCTAAACTTATCAAGCAATCTAGAATTATGAGAATTTCTAGAGGTGCTGGTGTTGATGAGGCTGATGTTAAAGATCTTTTAAAGTATTATAACAATGCTAAAAAGGCTATGAAAGGACTTGGAAAACATGGCCGTATGGGTGGAGGTTCAATGAACCGTATGATGAACCAATTCATGAAATGATAACATGAAAACAGAAATTTTAAAAAAAGCTCAAAAGTTAATTGATTCAACAGATAATAATATCTGTAATCATTGTCTAGGCCGTAAATTCTCAGATGTATTAGATTTAGATGGCAATTTAAAAAGAGGAGAAGAAATTAGAAAAAATTTAAAATTAGATAATCCTCAAAATCAATGTCCAATATGTAATGATATTTTTAATCAAATTAATGAAGATTTAATTGAAAAAATTGATAATAAAATTAATTATTTAGGTATAGAATTTGAAACATTTTTAGTTGGATCAATGCTATCAAAAGATATTATTGAAAATGATGAGACATTAGATGAAACTTTTGATTTTGAAGTTGAACCACTTAAGAAGGAATTAAATAGAGAAATTGGTAAGCTACTTGAAAATCATTTTAAAAAGGAAGTAGAATTTGATTCTCAAGATATTGTAATTAATATTGATTTTAAAAAGTTTTTAGAAGATAAAGTTAATGTAAGAGTTCAAATTAATCCTATTTTTATTGAAGGTAAATATAATAAATTTATTAGAGGTATTCCTCAAACTAAATGGCCATGTAGAAAATGTAAAGGTAGAGGTTGTGATGAATGCAATGATACAGGTAAACAATATGTCATGTCTGTTGAAGAGTTAATTTCTGAAAGATTTTTAAAAGAAAGTAAAGGTTATGAAGCTAAATTTCATGGTGCAGGTAGAGAAGACATTGATGTTAAAATGTTAGGTTCTGGCAGACCATTTGTACTTGAAATTAAAGAGCCTAAAGTTAGGAATTTAGATTTATCATTACTTGAAAAGGAAATAAACACGGAAAATGAAGGAAAAACTGCTTATCACAATTTAAAATTTGTAAAAAGAAATAGAAAAGCAGAAATTAAAGTCTCATCACCTGATACATTTAAAGTTTATAGAGCATTAGTTGTTTGTGAAGAAGATTATGACATTGAAAAGTTAGAAAAACTAAAATCTTTAGATAAAATAGAACAATTTACACCTTTAAGAGTAGAACACAGAAGAGCTAAAAAAGTTAGAGCTAAACATGTTAAAAATATAGAAGCTAATGTTATTGATTCAAAGCAATTTGAAATAATTGTTAAAACTGAAGGGGGATTATATATTAAAGAATTAATTTCTGGTGATGGTGAAAGAACCAAACCAAGTATAGCTGATTTATTAGATGTTGGATGTGTTTGTGCTCAGTTAGATGTTATTGAAGTTAGTGAAAAATAATTCTTATGAAAAAAGCACACTATTTAAAGAAATTTTAAAAAATTCATTTTTTAATAAAATTCTAATTTTATAAAAAACATAAGTTTATTAATACCTTTATAGAAAAATTATATTATTATCTTTGATGATATTCATCAAATTTTAACATAATGATTAATTAATTTATTAAAAGTTAAACACATTTTTTTAAGTAATAACACTTTAAAAGTTCTTATAGCTATTAATAAGTTAAATTTATAATTTAAAATTACAGAGGTTATTTAAATGAAAAGATCAAGAGGATTTAAAAGTAAATCAAGAAAAAAAATGACAAAAGTCTTTAGAGAAGGTAGAACTAACCCTATTACTAAAAAACTCCAAAGATTTGAAGCTGATGATTTAGTTCATATTATTATTGACCCAAGTATTCAAAAAGGTCAACCACACCCTAGATTCCATGGTAAAACCGCTAAGGTTATTGGATCAAAAGGTAAAGCTTATATTTTAGCTTTAAACGATGGAAATAAAGCTAAAGAGTTAATCGTTAGACCTGATCATTTGAAAATGCAAGAGTGATTTTCATGATTGGTAAAGAAATATTAGATAGTGAGCCTATTCCTGCAGCTAAGGTAAAGGCAATACTTGAAGATTTTTCTGAAAATAATGAACTTAATTATGAGCAAAATATTACTTTAAATCATGTTTCACGTTTCAGGCAATTTTCACTTGAAGATACAGAAAAAATAGTTAAAGAACTTGAAGGAATTATTAAAACCAAATATGCAGTACGTGTAGTTGATTTAATTCCTGAAGATTTAGCAGATTTAAGATTAATTTTTGCTAAAGAACAAATCCCTATTAAAAAAGAAGATATGGAAGAAATTTTAAAAATATTAGATAAGTACGATACTTTAGAATAATTATTTTTAAAATAAAAATTTCATTTAAATTTTACAAAAGAGCTGATAGTATGGAAAAAAACAATAAAGAAAGACAATCTCATAATAAAAAAGAAGATTGCGCAGTAGTCTTAGATTACCTTAGTCTGGGTTATGTAAATTCTGATATGTCTAAATTCCGTGGTAAACCTGTCGCTCAAGTTATGGGAACTGAAAATTTTACTTTATTAGAACTTAGCCCTAAAGAAGGAGTAAGCTTAGAAATTCACGATAAAGTCTATATTGGTAAAGGTAAAAGAGAAAAAATCAACAGAATTTTAGGAAAATTAGATTTTGAAAACTTAACTGCTACAGCTAGAATCGAAATAGATTATGCTATTAAAGAGATTATTTTATCACAAGAAGATAAATATGTAGAGTATTTCAACACTGTTGGTCCTTTAAACACTAGACTTCATAAATTAGAGCTTCTTCCTGGTGTTGGTAAAAAACATAGGGATGCACTTTTAGATGCAAGAAAACAAAAACCTTTTGATAGCTTTGAAGATATAAGAAGTAGAGTTCCTTCATTTCCAGATCCTGTTGAAATGTTAGTTAAACGTATCAAACAAGAGCTTGATAACACTTCAGCTAAAAAAGGTAAGAAAAAATATTATTTATTCACTCCTATTCCTAGGAAAAACATAGAAAAGAGAAGATAATATTTGAGGGATTCTTTGGATAATAAAAATAGCTATTCTTTAGCTAAAAAAACAAAAGAAATTCTAAAAAAACATAATATCAAATTAAATAAAAAACTCGGTCAACATTATTTAATTGATGAAAATAAAAGAAAACAAATTCTTGATTTTGCATATCTTGATAATAAAGACATCGTTTTAGAAATTGGTCCAGGAATTGGAACTTTAACTCGTGATATCGCCTCAAAAGCTAAAAAAGTAATAGCTATTGAGCAAGATCCTACTATTTTTAATATTTTATCTGAGAATTTAAAAGATCTTGATAATGTTGAAATTATAAACGCTGATGCATTAGATATAGATTTTCCTTATTTTAATAAAATTGTTTCAAATTTACCTTATCAAATCTCTTCACCAATAACTTTTAAATTTTTAGATTATGATTTTGATTTAGCTATTTTAATGTATCAAAAAGAATTTGTAAACAGAATGATAGCTGATGTATCAACTAAAAATTATTCTAGACTTGCAGCTATGCTTCATTTTAAATCTGATATTGAATTTTTAACTAATATTTCTAAAGAATCTTTTTTTCCAAAACCTAAAGTAGATTCTGCACTTGTTAGATTATCTCCAGCTATTGATATAGAAGAAATCTCTAAAGATGATTATAATAATTATGGTATTTTTACAAAAGCTCTTTTTCAACATAAAAACAAAAAATTAAGAAATGCTTTAATTGATTCAAGACATGTTCTAGGTTATAAAGATAAAAAAGAAATTAAAGAAATCTTAAATGAAATTACATCTAAAAAGCTTAATGATTTATTATCTCAAAAAGTTGTTGGAACATATCCTGAAGATATATTATATTTATCTAAACATTTAGATTATATTATAAAAAGTGAAAATAATGGATAAATTTAAATTAAATACTAGTGAAATGGTTTATGAACCTGCTGAGGATTCATTTTTACTTGCAGAAAATTTAGAAATCTCACCAGATGATACTGTCTTAGAAATTGGTACAGGTTCTGGTATTGTAGCTATGTATGCATCAAAATTAACTGATAAAGTTGCAGTTACAGATATTAATTATAATGCAATTGAACTTGCAGAAGAAAATTTTAAAATTAATGGAATTGAAAATATTGAAGTTTTATATGGAGATTTATTTGAACCTGTAAAAAATAGAAAGTTTGATGTAATTTTATTTAATACGCCATATCTACCTACATCAGATGATGAAATTTTAGATGATGATTTAAATTATGCATTTGATGGTGGCATAGATGGGCGAAAAGTTATTGATCTTTTTTTAAATGAAGTGAAAAATCACTTAAATGATAAAGGTAAAGTCCAACTAATTCAGTCTTCACTTTCAGATTCAGAAAAGACTTTAGATAAACTTGATTCATTAGGCTTTGTATCAGAAATAGCTAAAAGTGAAAGATTCTTTTTTGAAGAAATAGTATTAATTAATGGATATTTATAAATTAAAATTCTCCATTAAATACATACTCTGCAGGGCCTTCCATAAAGGCACCAATTTTACCATCTTTTTCATAAATATTAAATATTAAATCTCCACCAGGTAGATGTAATAAGATATTTTTATTTAATAATCCTAATTTATAAGCAACAATTGCAGTTCCTGTTGCACCTGTTCCACAAGCAAGTGTTACACCAGCTCCACGTTCCCATGTGATCATACGAGCTTCATCTTTAGAATTAATCTCTACAAAATGAACATTAATTTTTTCTGGGAATTTCACATCACATTCAACTATTGGCCCATATTCATTAATATCTATTGAATCTACATCATCTACAATAATTATTGCATGAGGATTACCAACATTAACAGCACTCAATTTAAATGTTTCACCATTTATTTCAAAATCTTCATTTAAAAATTCTTGTTTTTCAGATTTCATTGGTATTTTAGATGTATCAAATCTTGATAGGCCCATATCTACTTTAAATAATACTGGCTCACCATTTTCAATAGTTATATCCATATTTTTAATACCATCTTTTGTTTGAATAGCTATTTTATCTTTTTTTATAATGCCTTTTGTATAAATGAATTTTCCAAAGCATCTAATTCCATTTCCACACATTTCAGCTTCTGATCCATCAGGATTAAACATTCTATATCCTATATCAGCTTCATCAGATGGATATACAAATAATATTCCATCACTACCAACACCAAAATGTCTGTCTCCTAAAAATCTACAGACTTCAGCTTTTTCATCTTCTGGAATGATTTCTCCTTTACTTTCATCAATAATCACATAGTCATTTCCTAAACCATGTAATTTTCCAAATTTAATTCCTTTTAAATCCATTTTTATCCCTATTTTAAATGTTCTGGCATAGTTTGTTTTTGGAAAATATCATCGTAGCTTTGTTCTTTTCTTACAACAATAGCTTTTTTATTACTAATTAAAACTTCTTTCGGAAGAGGACGGGTATTATAATTTGATGCCATAGTAAATGAATAAGCTCCAGCATTTAAAATAGCTAAAATATCTCCTTCTTCAACTTTTGGAAGCGGTCTATCTCTTGCAAATAAATCTCCTGATTCACATACATTTCCAGCTACATCAACTTCTTCTACATCTTCTTCATCCATCTTATTTGCAATTACCATATGATGATATGAATCATACATTGCAGGTCTAAGTAAAGTATTAAATCCAGCATCAATTCCAATAAATTTTCTATAGCTTTGTTTTATACTGTTTACTTCAGTAAGTAATACTGCAGCATCTCCAACTAAATAACGACCAGGTTCTAAATATAAAGTAGGTTCTGCCATATCATATTCTTTAAGTTTCGCTTTGAACAATTTCATATTTTCTTCTGCAAATTTATCTAAATCTAATAGCTTTTCATCAGGAGTATAAGGTATTCCAATTCCTCCACCAAAATCTAAAAATTCAAATTCAATTCCAGCTTCTTTATGAACTTTACCTGCTATATCCATAGTAGATTCAATTGCTAGTTTAAATGGTTCAGGATCTAATATTCCAGAGCCAATATGAGAATGCATACCAACAGGATTAAAACCTAATTCTTTTGCTAATTTATATACTTCAACAGCTTCTGAGTCCATTATACCAAATTTACTCATTACGCCTCCAGTAATACAATGGTCGTGATGACCTGCACCAACCATAGGATTTACTCTAAATGATATTTTTACATTTTCAGGATTTATAAGTTTAGCTAATCTTTTTAAAGCAGACACAGAATCAATATTTAAAATTACTCCTGCATCAGAAACTTCTTTAAGTTCACTATCTTTAATATTATTTCCAGTAAATAAAATTCGATTTCCTGTGAAACCTAATTTTTTAGAGATATATACTTCACCTGGAGAAACAGCATCAATACATGATCCTTCCTCTTCAAGTATTTTTAAAACAGCTATGTTTGTATTAGCTTTACATGCATAAAAAACTTTAAAATCTGGATAATATTTACTAAATGCAGAATAAAATCTTTTATAATTGTCTCTTATTCTATCTTCATCAATTACATAAGTAGGAGTTCCAAATTCTTTAGCTATTTCTACAGCATCTACTCCACCAATTTCTAAATGATTTTTTTCATTTGTTTTTATATTTAAATCCATAAAATATCTCCTTTAATAATTTTTATTATCTATAATTTATAATTTTTTTCTTCAAGTAATGATATTAAAGAACTAGAAAGTTTTAAATCTTTAAATTCATCTAAAGATGCCCACATCCAATCAATGTGTTCATCACTAATTTTTACATCATAAGATTCAGACTTAACTTCCATTATAATTACAACAGTTCTTTTATGTGAAAAATCTTCTTGAACTGCTCCAATCAACTTTCCAATTGTAATATCTAAATTAATTTCTTCTTTAAGCTCTCTAACTAATGCTTCATCGAAAAATTCTCCGCTGTCAACTTTTCCTCCTGGTAATTCCCAGCAACCAGGATTCGTTCTACACTTTAAAGGCCTTCTAAGAAGTAAAATTTTTTCATCTTTTTTTAATAATCCTCTCATTGTTAATCCATAGGGTAAATCCATATTATCACCTTAAAATGAAACTGTTGATGGTAACTGTCCAGTTGATTTATATTCAACTAAAGCTTTAGCTAAAATTCTAAGCATAGTACTTGGTGAGACATCGTTTGCTCCAGGTGTATAAATTCCAACATAATTAGGAGCAATTCCATTATTATCAAACCAAGTTCCAGTTCTTTGGGCCATATCTAAATAATTACTTTTAGCTATTGTTCCAGAATGTATTCTTCCATAAGGATTAGGAGCGCTTGAAAAGCTTTTAATTGGTATATTTCCATCTTGAGCAGAACTTATCATAGTAATAGATTTTGATAAAATATACAAACATTGATATTTTGTAAGTTGTACAGAATCAAAACTTATGGTTTGAAAATCTCCTGAGCTTAAAATTGCAGATGCTAAATCAGGAGCTCTTGATACTGGAAAACCTTTATCATATGATGCAAGCTCGGTAACTTCACTACTTCCTCCTATATTAGAATTATTTCCAGAAAAAGCTATAATAGCTCCTGCTCCAATAATTCCAATTACAATGAAGATAGCTATTATTGCTATATATAAGCTGTTATTATTTTCTTTTGTAGTTTGAACTGTTTGTTTTAAAGGAGTTCCGCACTTTTCACAAAATGAAGCTTCATTTGAATTTCTATATCCACATTTTTGACATATCATTCTAATACTCCATTTAAAACTTTAATTAATGCATCTATTTCTTTTTTACTAATTACAAGTGGTGGTAAAAATCTTAAAACAGATCCAGCAGTACAATTAACTAAAAATCCTTTTTCTCTTAACTTATTTACTAATGCAGAACAAGGTTCTTTTAGCTCTATTCCAATCATAAGGCCCATTCCACGAACTTCTTTAATTTTAGAATGTTTATCTTTTAACTTTAAAAGTTTATCTTTAAAGTATTCTCCTTTTTCTTTAGACTCATTTACTAAATTTTCTTCAATTATTGCATCAATTGCAGCATTAGCTACTGCAGAGACAAATGGCCCTCCACCAAAAGTTGTACCATGATCACCAGGTGAAAAGGCACTAGCTACTTTATCACTTGCTAAAATAGCTCCTATTGGCATTCCTCCGCCCATAGCTTTTGCAAGTGTCATAATATCTGGCTTTATTCCAAATATTTCATATGCAAACATTGATCCGCATCTTCCAAATCCAGTTTGAACCTCATCAAGAATTAATAGAATTTCTTTTTCCTCACATAATTTGTTTAATTGTTTATAAAATTCCTTACTAGGAATATTTACTCCACCTTCACCTTGAATAGGTTCAATCATAATAGCTGCAGTTTCATCAGTTATTTGATTTTTAATACTTTCAATGTCTCCAAATTCAGCATGTTTAAATCCATGAGGTAAATTTTCTAAATAATCCTTTTTATAGGCGTCTTGACCTGTTGCTGTTAGAGTAGCTATTGTTCTTCCATGAAATGAGTTTTTCATAGCTATTATTTCGGTCTTACCTGTATATTTAATAGCTAATTTAATTGCACCTTCATTTGCTTCAGCTCCACTATTTGAAAAGAATATTTTATCTAAACAAGTTAAATCTACTAATTTTTTACCAAGTATTACATTAGGTTCATTATAATAAATGTTTGATATGTGAATTAATTTTTCTGATTGTGTTTTTATAGCTTCTACAACTTTTGGGTGGGTATGGCCTAGATTATTTACAGCTATTCCTGCAAAGAAGTCTGTGTATTTATTTCCATCTTTATCATACACTGTTGCACCATGGCCTTTATCTAAGACAATTGGTTGTCTAGAGAATGTATTAATAAAGTATTCTTCTTCAGTTTTTTTGATTTCTTTTGTATTCATTTAAAACACCTAAAAGTTAATTTAATATTATAATAAAATATATATTTGATAATATTTATATTTTTAAAAACGTGATAAAATGAAAAAAGTAATTATGGAAACTAATAAAGGTACAATAGAATTAGAATTATTTGAAAAAGATGCTCCAAATACTGTTAAAAACTTTGTAGATTTAATTAACAAAGGTTTTTATGATGGTCTTACTTTCCACAGAGTACTCCCAGATTTTGTTATTCAAGGAGGTTGTCCTGAAGGAAACGGTACTGGTGGACCAGGATATTGTATAGATTGTGAAACTGAAGGTAACCCAAATAAACATGGTACTGGTGCTCTTTCAATGGCTCATGCAGGTAAAAACACTGGTGGAAGTCAATTTTTCATAACTCATTCTCCACAACCTCATTTAGATGGTGTTCACACTGTTTTTGGTAAAGTTATCTCTGGAATGGATGTTGTAAATTCCATTAAACAAGGGGATAAAATGACTAAGTTAACTGTTGAAGGTTAACTTACCTTTTTAATTTTTTAAGCATACCACTTTTTCTTGCATAGTGAAATAAATATAGCTGAATATAACCAGCATTTTCTTTAAAGTTTTCCAGTCCAAATTCTCTTATCTTTTTAACTGATATATCTTCATTATCAAAATATAAATGTGAAATAATTCTTTTTATCCATACATCAGTTGGAAAAGCTTCTCTAAAATTAAATCCATATAATAAAATACAATCAGCTACTTTTGGACCCACACCTGGAACTTCTTGAATAAATTTAAAAGCTTCCTCATAATCCATTTTAGAAATTTCATTTAAATCATATTCTAAAAAGAATTTAGATGCATTTTTTATATAGCTACTTCTATAACCTACACCACAACTTTTTAATGTATTTCCACAGTTTTCAAGGTCTTCATCATCATCAACATACCTATTTTCTAAAGATTTAACCTTAGGAAAGCTATAAAAAGTTCCAGATGGAAATTTATATTCTTCTCCCCATAAACTTTTAATTTTATCTATTGAAGAAGTCCATCTAGCTATTGAGTTATTTGATGATGAAATTGATGAGATGATACATTCAAATTTATCTTTAGCTAAAAAAAGTCTTAAGTTTTTACAAAAATCAATTGATGGTGAGAGCTTTTCATCATCTTTTAGGAAAGTATAAAATTTGTCTAAATCAAAGTTTAAATCAAAAATATTAGCTATTTCTCGTTCTATATCTTTATTTTTAACTGTATAATCACAATCTAAAGGTAATTCATAGTTATAAATTAAGGTATTATTCTTTTGAGTTAATTTAATTAAAATAGCTTGATTATTAATAAAAAGAAGCTCCTCGAATGTTTTATCAATATTTTTCCAAGGAGCTTGTGAAGTTTGACCTGAATATTGTGTTAAATCAAGATCAATACTTTTTTCGATTTTCATCGGATTCTAATGTTATTATCTTTTAAGTATTGTTTAACTTCAGGAACTGGATATTCATTAAAGTGGAAAATACTTGCTGCAAGAGCTGCACTAACATCTGTTTTTTCAAAAACATCTAAAATATCCTGAGGTTTTCCAACTCCTCCAGATGCAACTACTGGAATATCAACTGCATCATTAACAGCTTTTGTAAGTTCAATATCATATCCTGCCTTTGTTCCATCTCCATCCATACTAGTTAGAAGAATTTCACCAGCACCAAGATCTTGACATTGCATTGCCCAATCAACAGCATCCATTCCTGTAAATTCACGCCCACCGTAAATACTAGTATCAAACCAACAATATCCATTATCAGTTTCAACTACATGTTTATCTTTAGCTTCTTCTGGTGAATCGATGTATTTTCTTTTTGCATCAATTGCAACTACAACTGCTTGTGAGCCTACAACATCTGATGCTTCTTTAATTACATTAGAATTTTGAATAGCTGCAGTATTTGTAGAACATTTATCAGCACCTGCTTTTAACATGTTAACATAATCATCAGCAGTTCTAATTCCACCACCAACACAAATTGGAATGAAAACATTTTCTGTTATTCTCTCAACAACATCTTTCATTGTTTCTCTGCGTTCATGTGATGCAGTAATATCTAAAATTACTATTTCGTCTGCTCCATCAGCATAATATTTATTAGCTAATTCTACAGGATTACCTGCATATTTAATTTCTTTAAATTCAACACCTTTAACTACTCTACCTTCTGGAACTTGAAGGTCACAATCTAGACAAGGGATTATTCTTTTAGTTATCATTTTATAATTCCTTAAAATAAATAAAAATAAATTCCTTTTTTTAAAAAAGGATAAAAAGTTTTTTAAAGTCTACCCTGAGAATCTTAAAACAAAGCAAAAAATAGCTAGTATAATACTCATAGCTACAACGTGTTCTGGGGAAAGTTTAGGTCCTACACTTTCTTCATCGAAATATCTAACTAAACCTGCACCAGTTTGAGGCATACTAATTTTATCGTCCTTTTTTGACATATTAATCTCCTTTTTTTATAGTTTATAATTGTATATATAATATTTTTTTTATCTTATTTAAATTATGTGTAGTTTAAAAAATTAATTTTAAACTACTTTTATAATATTTGAAGTGACTGAATCACTCCAAGATGCAGTTGCAATATAGCTTCCATAACTCAAATTAATATTTAAACGAGCTATTCCATCACTACCAGTAGTTCTATGGTATAATACTCCATTAATATTAATTGAAATTATTTCATCTTTTAAAGCATTTCCCTGATTATCAACCAATTTTACTAAATATGCACCAGCTGCTCCAAATTGTTTTGTTAAATCTTCTCCAGTTAATTTTGGCAATACTTTAATTAAATTACTATATGTTTGTCCATTATCAGGATGATGCACAGTTATGATATATGTATTAGGGTCTAAATTAATAGATAATTTAACAATACCATTACTATCTGTATTTCTCTTATACATAACTCCATTAATGTTCATTTCAACTTCACGATTTGCAAGTGGTGCTCCTTTAGAATCATATAATGTAGCATAATATTGGGTATCATTTCTAAAGTATTTTTCAATATTTTGCCCTTCAATTGTACTTAATACTTTAATTATATTACTGTGTGCTTGATTATTATCTGGATGATGCACAGTTATAATATATGTTCTGGGATCTAAATTTA
This sequence comes from Methanobrevibacter sp. DSM 116169, assembly GCF_046197865.1. GTDB lineage: Archaea > Methanobacteriota > Methanobacteria > Methanobacteriales > Methanobacteriaceae > JAHKLT01. Next base: position 47,154 of record NZ_CP166990.1, read on the forward strand.
TAGATAAAGTAGCTATTCCATTATTATTAGTAACTCTTTGGTATATTACTCCATTAATATTCATTGTTACATTTTTACCAACAATTGGTTTTCCTTGTCCATCTAATATTTTAACATGATATTGTGTTCCATTTCTATAACTTTTTTCTATATCAGATCCTTCAATAGTAGATAAAACTTTTACAGAACTTTTAACTTCTAAAAGTCCATATTTTGTTATGGCAGTGTAATTTCCTGGATCTAAATTTATACTCATTTCCATTATTCCAAGTTCATTAGTTCGTCTATTATTATCAACACCATTGATGTTTACTATGATATCTGTATTTTTCAATGGGTTTCCTTTAGAATCATATAAATAAACAATTAATTTTGTACCATTTCTATAATATAATTCAATATCGGCAACTGTTAAAATAGTATTTGGAGCTATTTCAACTTGCTTAGAAGAAGATGAGTTATAATAGTTACCATCTCCTGGATAATATGCTTTTAAAGTATAATTTCCTTTATTTAAATTAACAAAATTAATAGAACCTTTTCCATTTGTTAAACTTATATTTTTACTTTCACTACCAATAGTTATAGTAACTATTCCACTAGCTGTATTATTTAATCTAACTTCAACATTTAATGTGTTTGAAGCATTATTATAAGTAGTAGTAATATTTATTGCTGAATTGGATTTACTTACTTTAAGATTTGTTTGATTTGAAACTGGTGCATAAATTTGATTACCACTGTAACTTGCATTTATTACATAAGTTTTTGCAGATAATCCGGTTATTGTAAATTGGACTTCTCTGCCATTAATTGCTTTTTTATATAGCACACCATCAATATTTAAAGTTATTTCTCCTGTAACAGTTTCATTTGTTTTTACAGTTATTATAGCATCTTTTCCATATATAATATCTTGAGTACTAACATTTAATTTTACTTTATCACTTTCTACTACTATATTAATATTTTCTGAAACTGTTGTGTAATTTTCATTTCCATTATATGTTATAACAATATTATATGTTCCAGGCATTAAATTATTTAATAAATAAGTGTATTTACTGTTAGTTAAATTAAATGTTCCTTTATTTACTCCATTAATAGAAATTGTAATATTTCCTTCAATTTCTGGTACTAATGTAATATTAATGGATACATCTTTTCCATAATTAGTGCTTTTTGTATCAGTAATAATTTGTGGAGCTTTCTTAGATATTGTTAATGATTTACTTGATCCAATTTCATTGTATTTTTCATTTCCATTATACCAAACTTCAATCTGATAATTACCTGCAGCTAAATCACTAACTGTTAAAATATATTGGCCATTTGTTAAAAGAAGGTTTTCATATAATTTACCTCCAACAAATATATTTATTGTTCCATTCATAGCATCAGAAAGTGTAGAACTAACAGTAACTTTAATTGGAGTGTTTTTCCCATATTCAGTGTTATTTACATCAATTGTAACTGTAGGGTTGTATTTATTGACTTGGAATTTTTGTCTTTTTAAACTACTACTATAATTTTCATTTCCATTATATACGGCCTCTATAAAGTAAATTCCTGCAGGTATAGTTGTTGTATATGTAACAGATCCATTTATTAAATATAAAGTTCTAACAAACTGTTCTCCAATGTATAAACTTATATTTCCAGTTGCTTTTGGATTTATTGTTATTGTTATTGTAATAGCTTGACCATAATTAAGATTTGAAGGAGCAGCAATTGAAGTAGTAGTTGCAATTTTAGTAACTTCAAATGTAGCATTTTTATAAGAACTTATATGTGTTTGATTTCCTGTGAAATTAGCTATTATTGTATAATTCCCTATTTTTAAACCAGAAATACTTTTAGTTCCGGTTCCATTTACAATATTTATAATATAGTCATTGCCATTTATTTGAATTGTAAAATCAATTGTCATATTTGATGCAAATTCAATAGTTATTGTGGCATTTTCTCCTAATTCAATATCTTTTACATCAATTTTTATTTCTGTATTATTTTTAAATTCCGTATATTTTCCAGAATCTAAATATCCATTTGATATATATTCGACATATGCTTGATAATCATTTGAATCTATTGTAATTGTTGTTGAAGCTTTTCCATTAACTACTTCAATAGTATAAGTCCTATTGCCTATTGTAATTTTCATATTTCCTGATGTAGTCAAATCTGTAAAATTAATTTCTATTGTTAAATCATTACCATTTAATGTACTTTCAACATTAAATTCATTATCTACAACATTTATAGTTCCATTTAATATATTGAGGTTATTAAAGTATGTTGTATTTCCTGTAACAATATTAATTCCTTGGGTGTCTGTTGTATATTCTATTGTATAAATTCCTGTTGTTGAATTATATGTTTTAGATTTTTCAAACCAGCTATTAATTTTTAATTCAATTTCTTCTCCAACAATTATATTTCCATTATCGTCTGTTAAAATTGCTGTTAATTTAATTGTAGAATTATATAATGCATTATGGGATGTATTATTTAAAATTATTAAGTTTGTATCACTTACAATATTTCTATGGCCTTTAAGCTTATCATTACTATGTGCTTGGAAATAAATAGGTGCTCTATCAGAAGTCATTTCATTACTTTCTAAAGATAAATATCCAAGATTTGATAATAAATAATCTTTACCCTCTAATATTGAATCATATAAGTATATCCTAGTAATAATAATTGTTATTTTATTATCAGTTGATGAAACACTTTCATAATTCCTATTAAAAATCGCTGTTCCATGCCCATTAGCTTTATTATCTTTAAATTCGGTGTTTCGAATTGTAATATTTCCACCATATTCATTAGCTATTGCTCCACCATAAATTCCTGCACTATTATTATAGAATTTATTTGAACCACTTATGGACATTATTCCATAGTTTATAATAGCTCCACCATAAGAAATAGCCGAATTGTTTATAAATTCATTAGATCCAGCTATTTGGAAGTTATCTCCATTGTTTTGAATAGCTCCTCCTCCATTCATATAACCTAAATCTGTTAATGCAGAATTATTATAGAACTTATTTGAACCTGTTATTTGGAAGTTATTTCCGCTGTTTTGAATTGCACCAGCACTAGAATTTGCAATATTATTTGAAAATAAGTTTTGGTCATCAATAATAAAGTTATTTCCTTCAGCATTTTCTATTACTCCACTACTTCCAGCAAAATTATTTATAAATAAGTTAGTTCCAATTATTTTAAAATCATGGCCATTTACATTATATATTACTCCTGCAACACCAGATTCAGTTGCACTATTATTTTCAAATCTATTATTTCCTTGAATTGTAAAACCTGCAGCATTATTATTGTAGATTACTCCTCCATAACCTGTTCCTAATCCTGAAGCTAAGTTATTATAGAAGATATTAGAACCACTGATTAAAAAATTAGCTCCAGTATGATTTTCATTCTGATCCATTCCAAAATAATTCATTGAATTAACATTAAAAATTGCTCCTCCAACCATAGCTGTATTATTGTAAATTGTATTTGTCCCTGTTATTGAAAAATTATTACCTGCATTAAAAATTCCCCCACCTTGATTACTAGCTGTATTATAACTTAAAGTAGAGTTTATTAATGTAGTATTTTCACCTACATTATATATTGCACCACCAGATGTGGAATTTCCTTTAGTTAATATGATATTTTTAATAATTACATTATCTGCAGTTATTTTAAAGATTCTTGCTATATCATTTCCATTTATTGCAAAATTATCCCCATCAATGGTTAAAGATTTATTAATTAGTATTCCTTCACTGTATGGGGAATCTGTACTTGGATTATATGTAATATTTTGATTTAATATTATAACATCACTTTGACTAGCTTGATCTATGTATCCTTGTAAACCATTATAATTATTGGTACTTGCAATTATTTCACTTTTAGTTTCTATTTCTTGATTATCTAAATTAATATCATCAATATTTGAATCTATTGCTGATACTCCCCCTAAAACAAGTAAAAAAATCATTAGAAAACTAAAAATTTTTATAGTATTTTTTATCTTATTGTACATTATATGCCTCATTTGCATTTTAGCTGATTTTTATTATATTTTTAAAATTATTTATAGCTTTATATATTGCATTTTCATGAAAATTCTTAATGTTTATTAAAATATCTATTTTAAATCATTTTTTATAGATTTTTTAAATTAATTTAAATATTTTCAAAACTTTTTTAATATTTTATATATTTTATTTATTCTTTTTCTTTCATCAAATACTATTAAATAGCAATTTTTATAAATATATTACATAGTTGAATTCTATATTAATAGGGATAAAATGGATTATTTTGATAAATTAGAAGAAGAAACACAAAAATTATATGCAATAGCTAATGAAGCTAGATCTAAAGGCCTTGACGTTGAATTGGAAACAGAAGTACCTTTAGCTAAGGATTTAGCTGAAAGAGTAGAAGGGTTAGTTGGACCTAAAGGAATATCTAATCGTATAAAGCAGTTAGAAAACGATATGTCAAGAGAAGAAGTAGCTTTTGAAATAGCAGCTGATATTGCATCTGGTAAGTTTAAAATTGAAGAGGAAAAAACACAAGAAGAACTTGCAGATCAAGGTCTTAGAACAGCTTTAGCTATTTTAACAGAAGGGGTAGTAGCAGCTCCTTTAGAAGGTATTTCTAAAGTTGCAATTAAGAAAAATTTTGATTCTACTGAATATTTAGCAGTATATTTTGCAGGCCCTATTAGAAGTGCAGGGGGAACTGCAGCAGCACTTGCGGTTTTAATTGGAGATAAAATTAAAGAAGCTATTAAATTAGATGTTTTTAAACCTGTAGATGAAGAAATTGAAAGATATGTTGAAGAAGTAGAATTATATGAATCTGAGGTAACAAATCTCCAATATTCTCCTACTCCTGATGAGGTGAGATTAGCAGCACGTAATATTCCTGTTGAAGTATCAGGTGAACCAACAGATCAAGTTGAAGTTTCACATAGGGATTTAGAAAGAGTTGAAACAAACAATATTCGTGGTGGTGCTCTTTTAGCTATGGTTGAAGGAGTTATTCAAAAATCTAAAAAGATTTCAAAAATAGCTAGTACTCTTAAATTAAATAGCTGGGGATGGCTTAGTGAATATTCTAAAGAAGCACCAAAAGAAGCTAAAGAAGGAGAAGCTGAGGAAGAAAAAGTTGTTGAAGAACCAAAATATATTCAAGATATTATTGGTGGAAGACCTGTTTTAGGTTATCCTTCTGAGAAGGGTGGATTTAGATTAAGATATGGAAGATCTAGAAATACAGGTCTTGCAGCTATGGGTGTAAGCCCTGCTACAATGACATTACTTGAGTTTATTGCTGTTGGAACACAATTAAAAATTGAAAGACCAGGTAAAGGTAATTGTGCTGTTCCTGTTGATTCAATTGAAGGACCGACCGTTAAACTTAAAAATGGAGATGTGCTTAAGCTAAAAACTTCTAAAGAGGCAAAAGCAGTTAAGGGTAAAATCTCTGAAATTTTATTCTTAGGTGATATGTTAGTTGCTTTTGGAGAATTTTTAAGAAATAATCAATATTTACTTCCATCAGCTTGGTGTAGTGAATGGTGGATAGAAACAATAAAAAACAGTGATAAATATAATGAGGGAGATTTAGATTTAGATAAGTTAGAACATGATTCTATTTCTGCTGAGGAAGCTTTTAATATTTCAAGTAAATATGATGTTCCTTTACATCCTGATTATACTTATTGTTATAATGATGTTACTATAGGAGATTTAAACTCTTTAATAGATTTATTAGATGATTCAAGAGAATCTTTTTCTGATGAGGGCTTAAAATTAAAACTTTCTTATCCTAAAAGAGTTTTAGAAGTTTTATGTATTCCTCATACTATTGAAGATGATAAAATTGTTTTAACTTATGATGAGGGATATGCATTATTAAATACACTTACTAAGAAATTAGATATAAATCAAAATACCTCTGTAGAAGCTATAAATGAAATTACAGCTATCGAAATTAAGGATAAAGCTCCTACTTATATTGGAACTCGTGTTGGTAGACCAGAAAAATCTAAAGAAAGATTAATGAGACCAGCTCCTCATGTTTTATTTCCAATTTCTACTGCAGGAGGTAGTAGACGTCTTATTTCTACTGCAGCTAAAAAAGGAAATCTTAAAATTGAAATGGCTAAAAGACAATGTACTAGTTGTAAATTAAGTTCTTTTGGTTCAATCTGTCCATATTGTGGAGAACCTACTATTATTGGTCCATCAGGCCTTAAAACAATCAATTTATCTAAAATGCTTAAAAAAGCTTCTGATAATGTTGGAGTTAGAAGAGTTGATGAAATTAAAGGTGTTGTAGGAATGATTTCTGAATCAAAACTACCTGAACCTTTAGAAAAAGGCATCCTAAGAGCTAAAAATGAAGTTTTCACCTTCAAAGATGCTACTATTCGTCATGATTCAACTGATTTACCGTTAACTCATTTCATTCCTAAAGAAATTGGAGTTACTGTAGATAAGCTATTAGAAATGGGTTATACTCATGATTGCTATGGTGAAGCTATAGAAAATGAAGATCAAATTATTGAACTTAAAATTCAAGATGTTGTTGTCTCTAATGATTGTGGAGAATATTTAGTTAAAATAGCTAATTTTATGGATGATTTACTTGTTAAATTCTATGGAATGGATAGTTTTTATAATGTTAAAGATAAATCTGATTTAATTGGTCATTTGATTGCAGGTCTTGCTCCTCATACATCTGCAGGAGTTCTTGGAAGAATTGTAGGTTTTACAAATGCTTTAGCTTGTTATGCTCATCCTTATTTCCATTCTGCTAAACGTAGAAATTGTGATAGTGATGAAGATGCTATTATGCTTTTACTTGATCCTTTAATCAATTTTTCTAAATCTTATCTTCCAAATACTCGTGGTGGAAGTATGGATGCTCCTTTGATTTTATCTTCAAGAATAGATCCTGAAGAAATCGATGATGAATCTCACAATATTGATGTAATGGAAAAATTTCCTTTAGAATTTTTTGAAAAAACTAAAGATCCATTAAAACCAAGTGATGTTCTTGATTTAGTTGATAATGTTGAAAAACATCTCGGTACTCCAGCTCAATATGAAGGATTAATGTTTTCACATAATACTTCTAATATTCATGCAGGTCCTAATATATGTCTTTATAAAACTTTACCTTCTATGAAAGAAAAGGTTGAATCTCAAATTGCTCTTGCTGAGATTATTAGAGCTGTTGATCAAAGAAATGTTGTAGAACGTGTTTTATCTTCTCATTTTTTACCTGATATTATGGGTAATGTAAGGGCCTTCTCAAAACAAAAAGTTAGATGCACTAAATGTAATAGTAAATATAGACGTATGCCTTTATCTGGAAAATGTAAATGTGGAGGCAATCTTATTTTAAGTGTATCAAAAGGATCTGTTGTAAAATATTTAGATATTTCACAAGAACTTGTTGATAGATATCCTGTTTCTGATTATCTTGTACAACGTTTAAAAATTCAGGAATTTGGTATTAATTCTCTTTTTGAAAGTGATAAATCTAAACAAAGTTCTTTAGATGTATTCTTTTAAAATATCGTTCGCTCATAAACGAACATTTATTATACTAGTTATTTCTAAAATAATACTTACTTCTCAAATGGAGTATCAATAAAAATTTATTATTATAAATCTTATAAAATTATTTAATTGGTGGGAAATTATATGGATAAAAGGTCACAAATTGCAGATTATCTCTCTAAAGATGAAAAAATATGTGTTAAGAAAAATAATGGAATTACTGAAAGATTTAGCTATGAAAAATTGTTAAAATCTCTAGTTTTAGTTGAAGTTCCTTTTTTTGAATCAGATAAAATAATTGCTAATATTGTATCTTCTTTATATGATGGAATTTCTACAAAAGAAATTAAAAATATTGTATATGAAAATTTAGAAGATGTTGATGAGCAAATAGCTAATAAATACTTAGCTAGTACAAAATTAAAAGTACGTACTTCTCGCGATACTATTGAAGCTTTTGATATGTCAAAAATAGCTAATACTCTTGTAGAAGAAACTGGTGCTTCACAAGAAACAGCATTTGAAATAGCTACTGATGTTTGGAAAGAACTTAAAAAACTCAATGTAGAATATTTAACAGCTCCAATGATTAGGGAAATTGTAAACACTAAATTAGTTGAATATGGATTAGAAGATTTAAGAAGCAGATACACTCGTTTAGGTATTCCTGTTTATAATATTACTTCATTAATTGAAAATGGTAATCGTGATAATGCAAACATGATTCATAATCCAGAAAGTATTCATAAATATGTTGCTGATGAAGCACTAAAACAATATGCTCTTTTAAAAATGCTCCCATCTCATTTAGCTGATGCTCATATGTCTGGTGATGTTCATATTCATGACTTGGAATTTTTTGCAGGTAGACCATTAAACTGTATGCAACATGATATTAGGACATTTATTAAATATGGTCTTAAAGTAGATGGTACTGGAGATCATACTTCTGTTGCAGCACCTCCAAATCACATGGAAACATTAATGAACCATACTGGTGAGATTATGCTTGCTGCTCAGCAAAACATGTCTGGAGGACAAGGAATGTCTCTTTGGAATGTATTTGTTGCACCATTTGCTAGAGGTAGATCTTATGAAGAGATTAAACAATCTGTTCAAATGCTTGTTTATAATTTAAACATGGCTTATGCAGCTCGTGGTTCTCAAGTTCCATTTACAAGTTTAGCTTTAGAATTCAGTGTACCAAAATTCTTACAAAATGTTACAGCATATGGACCTAAAGGAGAAAAAGTAGGAGTATATGGAGATTTTGAAGAAGAAACTAGATTAATCCAAAAAGCATTTACTGAAACTTTACTTGCTGGTGATAGTGAAGGTAAACCTCATCTTTTCCCAAACACAATATATACTTTACGTGATGAAACATTAAAAGGTGAATTTGATGAAGATTTACATTTAGTTCATGAATTATCTGCTAAATATGGATCTCCTTATTTTGTAAACATGTTACCTAAATACAGAAATGACATGGCTAATTATATGGGTTGTAGAACCTGTTTGCAAGATAATTGGACAGGTGATTGGGATGAAGATTGTCTAAGAACTGGTAACTTGGCTTATGTAACTTTAAATTTCCCAAGAATTGGATATCAATCTAATGATGAATCTCAAGTATTCGAATATTTAGATGAATACATGGATTTAGCTGTTGAAACTTTAATGCTTAGAAGAGAACAAGGATTAAAATGTTTAGATGATTTTAAAATATTACCATTCTTAGATCAAAAAGTTGAAGATGATACTTATTATAGAGTTAGAAATTCCACTTTATCCTTTGGTTTTGTTGGATTAAATGAAATGTTACTTGCATTATTTGGTGAAGGTATTGATAATCCTGAAGCAAATAAATTTGGTCTTAAATGTTTAGAATACATGAATGATAGGACTAAAGAATTAAAACAAGAAACAGGTTTAAGATGGACTGTTTTACAAACTCCTGCTGAATCAACTGCTTATAGATTTGCTTCTTTAGATAAAAAAGTATTTGGAGATAAAGCTATTTCTCAAGGAGATGAAACAGCTAGCTATTATACTAACTCTTCCCATGTTCCAGTAAATTCAGATGTATCTTTAGTTGATAAAATAAAAATTGAAGAACCATATCATAAATTAACTCCTGGTGGACATATTTTCCATGCATTTATGGGAGAATCTTATTCAGATCCTGATTCATTAATGAGTTTAACTAATAAAATGGCTAGAAAATCAGATATTGGATTTTGGGCATATAGTTCTGCATTAAGTTTCTGTATTAAATGTAAAACACTCATGAAAGGATTAAATCAACAATGTCCAACTTGTGGTGAGCGAGAAGATGTTGAATGGTATGATAGAATTACAGGATATGTACAACAAGTAGGCCGTGCAAAATCTGCTTCTGGTGGATGGAATCCTGGTAAACGTCAAGAATTAGTTGATAGAAGAAGATATTAATTAATTCTTTTTTATTTTATTTTTTATTAATTATTTTTATATTTTACATAAATCTACTTTTAGGTAGACTTTAGGATTGATTTTGACATATTATAATTTATATTATTGAAATTTATTTTGTAAACTTAAAAATATGAAGTAATTCTAAAATAAGTTATCCTAAAAGTAAGCCCCACAATGAATAAACAATATATGCAAAAATTAAGCAAAATATTATGCATAATACAAAATAATAATTAAATCCATTATTTTTTCTTATTTCAAATGGTAACTTTTTATTCATTAAATCAGGAGATAATATCAAAGAAATTATCATAAATGATAAAATAATAACAATTAGGCAAAAAATTAATGGTGGATTTCCAGAAGATAAATAAGAACCTAAAGAAAAAAATCCGAATCCAATAGTAGCAAATCCACAAATAAGTCCTAATAACCAATAATGTCTAGGCTCATAACCCAAACTTATTTCATTTGAAATAATTCGGCTTCTTTCATTAAAACAAGTTTTTCTTCTAAAAAACATAACTAATTGAGGAAAAACGAAAACTAAACCAATTCCCATACCTACAATATAATTACCAAAAGCATGGAAAATAATTGTCAAACAAAAGAAAAATCCTACTCCATAAAACATCAAACCAATAATCCATCCTTCAAATGTATTTTTATTAGGATTATCTTTTTCAAACATATCAAAATGTTTATTTAAAAATTTTAGTGAAAATACTGCAATCCAATAAGAAAATAATATACATTCACAACCCAAGAAAACTAAAATCGGATTAGCATTAGAACTTGATGTAATCATACCAGCAGCAAAGAAAGAACAAAAAGTCAATATAAAAGAAATAATTATTAAATGTATTACTAATTCAATAGGATTTAAAGTATGAACAGAATCATTCATAATTTTAGAAAAGTTTATTCTCAAAATAACACCAAATATTTATTTTTTAACTTATATTGTAAATTTGTTATTTAATTATTTATATTAAACAGTAACATGAAAAAATATGATTTTTATTATTTAAAAATTCAAAAAATTATCCAATATCAAAAATATTTAAAAATAAAAGGAATAAATTAGTTAAAATAAATATAAACTATTTATAATTAGATAAATACATTAATTATCCTTATTTACATAAATTTACTTTTAGATAGGCTTTAAAATTGATTTTATAAAAAAATATTATTAATATAATGCAACTTCATTATCTAATTAAAACACCATCTTTTTCAATGTTTTTATAAAAAGAGAAATGTTTATATTTTTTATAATGTTGTAATGATATTATTTTTACAGATAAATATTCTCCAGTTTCAAGGAGTTTATCAAAAGCTATACTATAGATTTCATCTTCAAATTTAAAATCATCTTTTTCATTTTTAGTAATAATTAAAATATCAATATCTGATTCATCACCATCTTCTTCTCGAGCAACCGAACCAAATAAAATAACCTTTTCAATTTGAGGAAAATTTAAAGATTTTGCAAAATCAATAGCTAACTTCTTTCTATCCATTTTTAACACCTTTTCTTAATTAATAATGTTAATTATTGTATAAAAAATTTTCAAAAATTATTTTTTAAAAATTAAATATAGTTAATCGATATTGAATATTAATAATATCTAAAAACTTAATTAAAAGATTTAATATTATTATTTAATAAAATAAAGATTAATTATAAGAATATTTTACATAATTTCGCTTCTGATAAAATATTAGTATTAAACTACTAATTTTAAAAAAATTAGTAATATACTACTAAAAATATTTTTATTATAAATATTAACAGTGTCCAGTATTTTATATTATTTTTAATTATATTAATAAGCTTTTTCTTTTAAATCAAATAAATTTAACACCTTAAACTAAATTTTTCTGTTGAATATTTATTTTTACATGTTTCATATTAAACTATATAATAACTAAAAATTAAAGATATTATCATAAATAATTTTTATTAATTATAATTTCAATTAAGGAGTTAATTCATGTCTCAAAACCAAGATAATGTTGTAAAACTTGAAAATTTAATACAAGATCATTCTAAATGGATGGAAAATAGTTTGAATTTAATAGCTAGTGAAAATATTACTAGTGCAGATGTTGAAAATGCTGTTGCATCTGATTTAGCTCATAGATATGCTGAAGGTCAAGCGCATCACAGATTATATGAAGGTTGTAAATATATTGACCAAATAGAAGATTTAACTATACAACTTTCTAAAAAGATTTATAATGCAGAGTATGCTAATGTACAACCTGTTTCAGGTGTAACTGCAAATCTTGCAGTATTTTTTGCTTTTGCTAATGCAGGAGATAAAATGATGGCATTAGAAGTTCCTTATGGGGGACATATTTCTCATGCAAAAGTAAGTGCTGCTGGTATTAGAGGACTTAAAACAATTTCTCATCCTTTTAATACTGATGTAATGAATATAGACCCTGATGCAATGGTTAAAAAAATACTTGAAGAAAAACCTAAGATTATTTTATTTGGGGGAAGTTTATTTTTATTCCCTCATCCTGTTAAAGAAGCTGTTGATGCTGCTAATGAAGTTGGAGCAACAATTATGTATGATGGTGCTCATGTATTAGGTTTAATAGCTGGTGGACAGTTCCAAGATCCTTTAAGAGAAGGTGCTGAAGTTGTAATGGGAAGTACCCATAAAACATTTCCTGGAACTCAAGGTGGAATCATTTTATCAGAAGCTAAAAATAAAAACTTAATTGATGAAGCGGTTTTCCCTGGTGTTGTAAGTAATCATCACTTACATCATTTAGCAGGTCTTGGAATAGCTACAGCTGAAATGTTAGAATTTGGTGAAGATTATGCTAAACAAACTATTAAAAACTCTAAAAAGTTAGCTCAAAGTCTATATGAATTAGGTTTTGATGTATTATGTGAAGATTTAGGTTTTACAGAGTCTCATCAAATTGTCATGAATGTTTCTGGTGTTAAACATGCTAAAGTTCTTGCAAAAGAATTAGAAGAAAACAATGTTATTTTAAATAAGAATTTATTACCTGGAGATAATGTTCATCGTAGTGATGATCCTTCAGGAATTAGAATGGGAACACAAGAGTTAACACGTCGTGGATTAAAAGAAAAAGAAATGTATGAAGTAGCTGAATTTATTAAAAAAGTAGCTATGGAAGATAAAAACATTAAAGATGAAGTAACTGAATTTATGAGTCAATTTACATCAGTTCATTATGCTTTTAATGATGAAAATCCATACAAATATCATAAATTATAGTGTGATTTTATGAGAATAGCTTGGGCAATTACAGGAGCAGGACATCTTTTAAAAGAATCTGTAGAAGTAATTGAATCTTTAGCTAAATCTCATGAGATTACAATTCTTTTATCTGCTTCTGGTGAAGAAGTTTTAAAGATGTATGGCCTATACAATCGTTTAGTAAATATTACTGGTGGTAGATATAGGGAATTAGTATCTGATTCTTCTCAAAAATATAGCTATCCTCTTACTGGTAGATTTTCTTTAGGTAAATATGATTTATTAGTAGTTTCTCCTGCAACAGCTAATACAGTTTCTAAAATAGTTTATGGAATTTCTGATAATCTAGTTACAAATGCAGTTGCTCAATCTGGTAAAGGTGCAGTTGAAGTAGCTATTGTACCAGTTGATCTAAAAGAAGGACCAGTTGATACAGTTCTACCTTCTAAATTAGAATTAAATAAATGCACCAAATGTTCTACATGTGATGCAGCTATCGCATGTCCAAATAATGCAATTACACCTTATGAAGAAATTGATTTATTAAAATGTACTGGATGTGGCATTTGTGCTGATGCATGTCCTTATGGAGCTATTTCTGGTGGTAAAATAGTCACTATTTATATGAGGGCAATAGACATTGAAAATACTAAAAAATTAGATGATTTTAAAGGTTTAACTGTTTTTAAAAGTCCTGATGACATTGAATTTTAATTTCATCGTTTATTTTTAAATTAATTTTATTATAACTTTCTAATACAAATTTAGCTTCTTTTTTAGGTATAGCTATTTTCCATGGTTTTAATTTAATTATTTCAAAAACTCTATAATTTTTATCAATAAAATAAATATAAATTGATTTACACATGAAAAAAGTGTGTATTGATGAATTATATCTATTTTTAGAATTAAATTTAAATATTAAATTTTTATTAAAGTCTTTATTTAACATTAATCCTTTAAATTTTTCATAAAAGCTATTATTGCATTGAAATTCTTGATTTAATAGTTTATTTTCAGTTTTGTTATAAATTAAAATTTTTTTCATTAATTTTATATTAAAATTTTTTTCTATAAATATTTTCGATAATTTTATATATTAATATAATTATATTCACATTTGGAAATATATTATCTATTGTATAATTTTTAATAGATTTAAATAATTATTGAATATAGTTATATTTAAATTACTCAAATAGATATTTTATATTTATATGTTATATAATAATGAATATTTTATATTTCTTTTTATATTAATATTTTATCTTATTTAGTGATTACATTTTTCGGGTAGTAAATATGAAAAGAAACGATATGATAATTCAAAAGAAAATATTATGGGGAGTGTCCAGTAATTAATTTTTTTTGTTAACTAATATAAAAGTGATTTGATGAGTAAAAATTTCCTTGAAATTATGCGTTCACCTTCAACTTCTTTAAATTCAAAAGAATTAAAGATTCAGACAATAATGATATTTATTTTATGTTTAATTGGATCAGCCATAACAGCTTTTTTAATTTCTTTTAGATATCCCGGTGCATTTTTACCATTTTTTTTAGGTGTAAGTTTAGCAGCATTTTTTCCATTTTCACTTATATTTACATGGGATTTTCTTAAGAAACATTTTAATATGGACTCTAGATTTGAAGCTGAAATTATATTATGGTCTATTATTAGTTTGGGATTATCCATAGAACTTTCTATTTTGGGTTATTTCTCAAATAATTTTATTCAGGGATTAGGTTTTGGATTTGTATTGTTTTATCCTTTCATGGTCATGTTTTTTAGAAAAGATAAATGTTTTAATGAAAAAAGTGAGATAATTTCAAATGAAAAGGTTTTTGGATATTCCATTAGACATTATTGGGTATTAGGGTCAATTTGTGGTCTTTGTACTATAGGATATGGATTTTTCTGTTTATCTTCATTTTTCTTTAATGGAGTTCCACCTATAGTTATTTCTTTTTTATTAATATTTTTCTCATTAATTGTGGTTTATTTAGTTTTATGCCCAGATTTAATGAATAAAATTTTACCATTCGAAATTAGGAGAAAAAATGGTTTTTATAAATACAGTGCCTTGTGCATTGGATTTTCATTTATATTATTGATTATTTTAACAATTTTAATTGGTATGTTCTTTTGGTAATCTTTTAATCAAAAATTTATAAACAATATTTTTCATATATGAAACTATATAACTTTAAAAATTTTCATCATAAGTTTTTGACAATGCCAATACTAACATTTATATTTTATTTAATCAATAAAAATAAATATATATTAATAATTTATTTTATAGTGATGATAAAATGAGAAATATTTTTGTTAAAGAACTTAATCAAACTTATATTGAAGATTTAGACATTGAAATTGTGGAGAGAAAAGGAATCGGACACCCTGATAGTATTAGTGATGGGATTGCTGAATCTGTTAGTAAAGCATTATGTAATATGTACTTGGATGAATTAGGTGGTGTATTGCACCATAATACTGATGAAGTCCAACTTACTGCAGGTGAATCTAATCCTAAATTCGGTGGTGGAGAAATTTTAAAACCAATCGACATTCTCTTAACTGGAAGAGGAGTTTCAGAATATGAGGGAACTAAATTTCCATTAGATAGAGTAGCTATTGAAGCTGCAAAAGAATATTTAGATGATACTATTATTAATTTAAATGTTGAAACTGATACTGTGGTAGAATGTAAAATTGGACATGGTTCAGGAGATTTAGTAGATGTATTTAAAAGAGATGGGGCACCATCATCTAATGATACTTCATTTGGTGTAGGTTATGCACCATTTTCTGAAGTCGAATCTTTAGTTTTAGCTACTGAAGAACTTTTAAATTCTAAAGCATTTAAAACCAGACATCCTGCTGTTGGTCAAGATATTAAAGTTATGGGATTAAGAGAAAATGATAAAATCATTCTAACTATTGCTTGTGCTATGGTTTCAAAATATATTAGTGATATTCCTGAGTACATTGCTATTAGGGAAGAGCTAAAAGATATTGTTCTAGATCTTGCAAGTAAATACACTACTCGTGATGTAACAGTCTTTGTAAACACTGCAGATAATGATGATTCTGCAAGTGAAGCTGGATATTATTTAACTGTAACCGGTACTTCTGCTGAAATGGGAGATGATGGCTCTGTTGGTAGAGGTAATAGAGCAAATGGTTTAATTGCTCCTTGTAGACCAATGTCTATGGAAGCTAGTTCTGGTAAAAACCCTATTAACCATGTAGGTAAAATTTATAACATTCTTTCTAATGAAATAGCTAATGATGTTGTTAATAATGTTGAAGGTATTAAACAGATTCATATCATGATTTTAAGTCAAATCGGCAAACCTATTGATCAACCTAAAGCTGCATCTTCTCAAATTATTTTAGAAGAAGGTTTTAAAATGGAAGATGTTGATAAAAAAGTTGAAAACATCATTGATACATGGTTAGAAGATATATCAGTTATTACTGAAAATGTTGTTAAAGGTAAAACAAGAACTTTCTAAGTTTTAGAGTTAATTAAAATATAGGTTCCTATTAGAAACTTATATTTAATTTTTCTTTTTTTTAATTTAAACAAACTTAATCATCACTTTAAAAATCATTTTTATTTTTATTAAATAAGGAGAAATAACATGCCAATAAAAGAGGCAGAAAAATCACTTAATCATAAGGAAATTGAAAATAAAGTTCAAAAATTTTGGCAAGATAATGAAATTTTTGACGAGATAAACACATTAAGAAAAGATGGACCAAAATATTCATTTTTAGATGGTCCTCCATATTGTAGTGGAAACATTCATCTTGGTACAGCTTGGAATAAAATCATTAAAGATGCACATTTAAGATATAAGTCCATGGAAGGATTTAATCTTAGACGTCAAGCAGGATGGGATATGCACGGTCTTCCAATTGAACATAAAGTTGAACAATTAATGGGAATTAAAAGTAAACAAGAAATTGAAGAAACAATTGGAATAGATCAATTTGTAGATAAATGTAGAGATTTTGCAATTTCTCATAAAGATTCCATGACAAAACAATTTGAAGATATTGGTGTTTGGATGGATTGGAAAAATCCTTATCAAACTTTAGATCCAAAATTTATGGAATCTTCATGGTGGACAATGCAAAGAGCTCATGAGAAGGATTTACTTATTAATGATTTAAGAGTAATTAGTTGGTGTCCTCATTGTGAGACTGCACTTGCTGCAGCTGAAATAGATTATGAAGATAAAGAAGATCCATCTATTTATGTTAAATTTCCATTAAAAAATAAGTTTTTAAAAGACAATAATTTAACTGAGTATTTTTTAGTTTGGACAACAACACCTTGGACTTTACCTGCAAATTTAGCTATTTCTATTAATTCTGATTTTGATTATGCTTTTGTTAAAAAAGATGGTGAAATTTTAATTTTAGCTGAAAATTTACTTGA
The DNA here is from genome assembly GCF_046197865.1 of Methanobrevibacter sp. DSM 116169. Classification (GTDB taxonomy): domain Archaea; phylum Methanobacteriota; class Methanobacteria; order Methanobacteriales; family Methanobacteriaceae; genus JAHKLT01. The sequence continues at coordinate 64,920 of NZ_CP166990.1, forward strand.
AACAGTTTTAGGACCTAAAGAAAAAATTCATAGAACTAAAATTCAAAAAGATGATGATGAAGAAGAAATCTTAGAAGAAATTGAAGTTCTATATGATGTAGTAGACATTGTTAAAGGAAAAAAATTAGAATTTTTAGAATATGTTTATCCATTAGCTAGTGAAATTCCAAAACAAGCTGAATTTGATACAGAATTTGAAAATGTTCATAAATTATTACCTGGTGATCATGTAGAACTTGGTGAAGGTACAGGGCTTGTTCATACTGCTCCAGGCCATGGTCCAGATGATTTTGAAATGGGTCAAAAATTCAACTTACCAATCTTCTCACCAGTAGATGAAGCAGGGATTTTTACATCTGATGCAGGTAAATATGAAAATGGTTTTGTTAAATCAACAAATGAAACTATTATTCAAGATTTAACAGATAAAGATTTAATATATAAGGCTGAAACAATTAAACATAGATATGGTGTTTGTTGGAGATGTAAAACTCCTATTATTTATTTAGCTACTAAACAATGGTTTTTAAAAGTCACTGAAATTAAAGACAAAATGCTTAGTGAAATTAAAAATGTTAAATGGGTACCTGAGTGGGCTGGTTCTGGTAGATTCCATGATTGGGTTGAAAATGCTAAGGATTGGACAATTTCTAGGCAAAGATATTGGGGAATTCCTATTCCTATTTGGGAATGTGAAGATTGTGAAAATATTGAAGTTGTAGGTTCTCTAGATGAACTTAAAAATAAATCTTTAGAAGATATAACAGTTTCTGATGAAGATTTAATTCATAGACCACATGTTGATAATATTCATTTAAAATGTGAAAAATGTAACTCTAAAATGACTAGAATTCCTGATGTTTTAGATGTTTGGATGGATTCAGGTGTTGCTCCTTGGGCTTCTTTGTATTATCCTAATGAAAAAGAAGCATTTAATGAATGGTATCCATATGATTTTATTACTGAAGGCCATGATCAAACAAGAGGCTGGTTCTATTCTCAGCTTGGTAGTGGAGTAATTTCATTAGATGAAGTTCCATATAAAAAAGTTTTAATGCATGGTTTTGTATTAGATGAAGATGGAAAGAAAATGAGTAAATCTCTTGGAAATGTTGTAACTCCAGAAGAAGTTATTGAAAAACATGGTGCTGATGTTTTAAGATTCTACTTATTATGGGCTAATAAACCATGGGAAGATTTAAAATTTGTTTGGGATGAATTAAACAATGTAAACAAAATGTTTAATATTTTATGGAATGTTTATGTCTTTTCAACTACATATATGTCTTTAGATAATTTTAATCCTGATAATTGTAATGAAAATAATATTATTTTAAGAGATGAAGATAAATGGATCATTTCAAGAGCTAATACTTTAGTAAAAGAAGTAGGCCAAGATTTAGATAATTTATATTTTCATCATGCTACAAGAAAAATCAACCAATTTATATTAGATGATTTAAGTCGTTGGTATGTAAGATTGATTAGAGGCAGAACTTGGGTTGAAAGTGATGATCCAGATAAATTAGGTGCATATTATAGTTTATACACAGCTTTAATATCCTTAATCAATGCTTTAGCTCCTATTTCACCATATATTAGTGAAGAAATTCATGAAAATCTAGTTAAAAATGTTAAATCTAGGTATAATTCTAGTATTCATATGAATGATTGGGAGTTTAATGAAAAAGATATTAATCCGGATTTAGAAGAAAAAATGAATAATATAAGAAATATCATTGATTCAGCTGCTAGAGCTAGAGATTCTGCTAAATATAAACTTAGGTGGCCAGTATCTGATATTACTATTGTTTCTCAAGATGAAATGATTTTAGATGCTGTTAATGATTTAAAAGAAATTATTAAAGATCAATCTAATACAAAAGAAGTTTTAACCTCATCAGAATTTGAAAATCTTTCATTTATTGCTAAACCAAATCTTAAAACTTTAGGTCCAAGACTTAAAGGAGATATGGGATTTGTTAAAAACTATCTTGCAGATGCAGATGGTAATTTGATTAAAAATGAATTAGATGATAATGGAAAATTAACTATTGATAAAGATGGATCATTAATAGAGTTATCATCTGATGATGTTCTTTTTGATACAGAATTACCTAATGATATGATTAGTGCAGAATTTGATGGAGGTAATGTTTTTGTAAATACAAAAATTACTCCTGAAATATTATCTGAAGCTATGTCTCGTGAACTTATTAGACGTGTTCAAGATATGAGAAAAGACATGGATTTGGATGTTGAAGCTAATATTCATGTAATTGTTAAATCTAGTAAAGATTTTGCTGATTTGATTAATAATCAAGAAGGTATTATTGTTAATGAAATTAGGGCTAATTCTTTAATTATGACTACTGAAGATGTATGTAATGCAAACTTTGAAGTTGATGATTATTATATAAAAGATTGGAAAATTGAAGAACATGATCTTATAATTTATATTAAAAAATAATGGAGGAGATTAAATGACTTTAACAGATTCTGAAAAGGAATATATTAGGGGAATCTTAAAAAGAGAAATGAATCCTTTAGAAGAAGGAATGCTCGATGTAATGTTTTCAGAACATTGTTCTTATAAAAGTAGTAGGCCTATTTTAAGATTATTTCCAACTGAAGGAAAAAATATTATTTTAGGGCCTGGAGATGATGCTGGTTTAGTATCTATCACTGATAAATATGCGCTTGCTGTTGGAATGGAAAGTCATAATCATCCTTCAGCTATTGAACCATATGGTGGTGCAGGTACTGGTGTTGGAGGAATTTTAAGAGATATCATTTCAATGGGTGCAATGCCAATAGCTATTTTAGATAGTTTACGTTTTGGTCCTTTAGAAGATCAAAAATCAAGATATCTTTTTGAACATGTAGTTGATGGAATATCTGACTATGGAAATAGGGTAGGAATTCCAACTGTTGGTGGAGAAGTAGAATTTGATGAATCTTTTAGAACAAATCCTCTAGTTAATGTAATGTGTGCAGGACTTGTTGAGAAGGATAAAGTTGTTAGAAGTGCTGCTCCAAATACAGGAGATGTTTTCTTTTTAATGGGTGGAGCTACTGGTCGTGATGGAATTCATGGTGTAACATTTGCATCTGAAGAGTTAACTTCTGATAGTGAAGCAGAAGATAGGCCTGCTGTTCAGGTAGCTGATCCTTTTACTAAGAAAAAAGTTTTAGAAGCATCACTTGAAATATATGAAAAGATTAAAGTTACAGGTTGTAAAGATCTTGGTGGTGGAGGTCTTACATGTTGTGTTTCAGAACTAGCTGATTCATCTGAAAATGGAGCTATTGTAGATTTAAATAATATTCCTTTAAGAGAAGAAAACATGACTCCATATGAGATTATGTTATCTGAATCTCAAGAGAGAATGATTTTTGTATTAAATCCTGATGATGTCAAATTAGCACATGAAATATGTAAAAAACATGAAATTATCTCAAGTGTTATAGGTACAGTTACAGATGGAAATAATATGATTATTGAGGATAATGGAAAGTTAATAGCTGATTTACCAACTATTTTACTTGCTGATCCTCCTTCTTTAAATAGAGAAATTACTCCAATCGAGCCTCAAAAAGCTTTAACTAAAGTTGAAGATCCTGATATAAAAGAATCATTACTTAAACTTATCTCATCACCTAATCTAGCTAGTAAAAAATGGGTCTATAAACAATATGATCATGAAGTTCAAATTAGAACTGCTGTTAAACCTGGTGATGATGCTGCAGTTTTAAAAATTGATGATGAAGTAGCTATTGCCTTATCTACAGATTCTAACACAATTCATACAAAATTATCTCCATTTGATGGTGGTGCAGGTTCTGTTGCAGAATCAATAAGAAATGTTGTATCAATGGGTGCTACTCCTTATGCAGTTGTAGATTGCCTAAATTTTGGAAATCCTGAAAATCCTAATATTTTATGGCAATTTAGAGAATGTATTAAAGGTATGTCAATGGTTTCTGAGAAGTTTGAAGCTCCTGTTATAAGTGGTAATGTTAGTTTTTATAATGAAACTGAAGGAATTAAAATTAACCCTACACCAGCTGTTGGTGTAATTGGTGTTGAAAAACTTGAAAATATTAGAACTATGGATTTCAAAGAAGATTCAGATCAAATCATTTTAATTGGAAAAACTTATGATGAGATTGAAGGCTCTGAATATCATAGAACAATTCACAATATTCAAGAAGGTCAAGCTCCAAAAGTTAGAATAGATGAAGAGTTTAATAATGCACAAACAGTTTTAAACCTTATTTCTAATGATTCAGATAAAAATATTACTGCTGTTCATGATTGTTCTGCAGGTGGTATAGCTATAGCTTTAGCAGAAATGGCATTATCTGGTAATATTGGAGCAGAAATTGATACATCAAAAATCATTAAAGATGGTGATATGTCATTAAATAATTTATTATATTCTGAAAGCCATGGAAGATATATTATCACTGTTAAAAAAGATGTTATTGAAGATATTTTAGATAATATTGATGTTCCAGCAACTTGTATTGGTGAGGTTAAAGGAAAATCTTTAATTATTGATGATGTTAATATTAATATTGATACATTGAATGATAATTATAATAATTCATTAGAAAAATACATGCCTTAGTTGATTAAAATGCGTTTATCAAAATTGTTACCTTTTAAAGATGCTTTACTTGAAATAGATAATTTTCAAATAAAAACAGATTTAGAAGAAATAGACCTTAAAGATGCTCATAAAAGAGTTTTAGGAGAAGATATATATTCATTTCATGATTCTCCTCCTTTTGATAAATCTGCTATGGATGGATTTGCAATAATAGCTGAAGATTCCTTTGGTGCATCTCAAAATAAACCAAAAGAATTTAAAATAATTGATAAAATTGGTGCAGGAGCATCTTCAAATAAAACAATTAATCATAATGAAGCTATTACTATAGCTACTGGTTCCCCAATTCCTGAAGGAGCGAATTCTGTTATTATGAAAGAATTTACATCTGTTGATGGGGATAATCTTGAAGTTCAATCTCAAGTAACACCAAAAGAAAATATTTCTCCAAGAGCTGAGGATATTAAAAAAGAAGATCTTATTTTAAAATCTAATTCTTTTATTCGTCCTCAAGAAATTGGCTTAATAGCTTCTGCAGGTTATTCAAAAATTAAAGTATATAAAAAACCTAAAGTAAAGATTTTAATTACTGGTAATGAGCTAGTTGAACCAACAAAAACATTAAATAAGGCTCAAATTATTAATTCTAATAGGTATATATTATCTGCATTAATTGAAAATTGTGGTGCTCTTTTAACTTATGAACATGTAATTGATGATTTTAATAAAACAAAAGAAGCTATTTTAAATTCTTCTAAAGAATATGATGTAATTATTACTACTGGTGGAACTGCTTTAAGTAAAGGAGATGTAGTTGTTGATGCTGCATCAGAAGTAGGTGAACTTAAATTCCATGGAGTTTCAATTCGCCCAGGAAAACCAGCAGCATTTGCTATAGTTAATAATACTCCTGTTTTCATGTTATCAGGTCAACCTGTAGCAGCAATGACTCAATTTGATATGTTTGCTAGAAAATTCATAATGAATATGCAAGGTGCAAACTTTTCTGATAAAATTGTTAAAAGAACATCAAAAGTTAAAATACCATCTACCTTAGGAAGAACTGACTATATTAGAGCGGTGTCTGATGATGAATCTACTCACCACGTACTAAACCGTGGTTCAGGTATCATTAGATCTATGGTTGAAGCAAATAGTTATATAATTATTGATGAAAATGATGAAGGTATTGATGAGCAAGATGAAGTAGATATTCTCTTTTTCGATTCAATGAATTTTAACAGGTAATAACATGAACGGAATATGGTATTATGCAATAGCCTTTGTACTTATATGGGTAGTAGCTATTGTTTTTAAAAATAAATTAGAAAAACACGGAGTAGAAATAGAATTTCCTGTTTTAATGTGGAAAACTAGAAGATTAAGAGGTTTCATTGATAAAATAGCTAATATTTCTCCGAGATTTTGGAAATGGTTTATGAATATAGGTCTTGTTATATGTGTATTTTTCATGATTTTCATGGCATATTCATTAGTTATGTCTTTATCTACAATTATGGAAACTCCTAATGTATCAATCTTACTTCCAGGAGTTGAAATGCCAGGCTCTCCAATTTTTATACCGTTTTTATTTGGATTTATTGGACTGATTACTGTAATTGTTGTTCATGAATTTTCACATGGGATATTAGCTAGAGCAGAGAAAGTAAACATTAAATCAATAGGATTATTACTTTTTACAATCTTACCTGGAGCATTTGTTGAACCTGATGAAGATGAAATGAAAAAGGCAAAAAAATCTTCTAAACTTAGAATTTTTGCTGCAGGATCAATGGCAAATCTTACATTAGCTTTTATTGCTTTTATTATATTTTTTGCAATTGGAAATTTAGCTATTCCTGGAGCTTTTGAAGAAAATGGTGTTGAAATTCAAACAGTTTTAGATGATGCACCTGCTAGTGGAATATTAAAAAAAGGAATGGTTATTAAATCTATTAATAATCAAGATATTCATGATTCAGAAAATTATTTAAATGTTTTATCAAATTTAAAACCAAATGAAGAAGCGACGATTGTAACAGATCAAGGAACATTTGAAATTAAACTAGGGACCAATCCTAATAATGAATCAAGAGGATATTTAGGAATTCAAGGTGAAAAACATTTTGAACTTAAAGATAAATCCTTTGGAGAAATTCCTTGGGTTTTATTTGAACTTTTAGAATTATTTAAATGGATATTTTTCCTTAATTTTGCAGTTGGTACTTTTAATTTACTACCTATGAAACCTTTAGATGGTGGCCATATATTAGAAAACCTTTTAAGATATAAACTTCCTGAGAAGATTGTAACACCACTTGTTAATTATGTTTCAATCTGTTTTGGAATTATAATAGTATTTTCAATTGTTTATAGTTTTGGAATGGGTATTTTTTAAATAATTAGGAATATAAATAAAAAAGAGATTTTTTAATATATAAATATTTAATTTTAATTAAAAAAAAGAGTTTTTGAAAGAATCTAGAAATATCTTTCTAAGATTCCTTCTAAAATTTTTGCATGACGAGCTTCATCTTTTGAGCTGTCATAGAAGAAGTTTTTAGCATCATCAATTTGTTCTTTTTGGCATGCTTCAGCAGCATCATGTTTTTCTTGGTTTGCCATCTTTTCACCTTCTAACATCATTTCGAGGTTTTCTTTTAAAGTTGGCTTAATAACACCATTCATTTCAGCAAATCTAGCTGCATGTTCAGCTTCTTCCCATGCTAATCTTTTAAGTACTTCAGCTATTTCTCCATAACCTTCTCTTGAAGCTTGTCTACTCATTGCAAGATACATTCCAACTTCTTGGGTTTCTCCCATAAAGTTATTTTGTACTTCTTTTTCAACTGCCGTGTCTTTTGTTATTCCAATTTTATGTTCATATTTTACCATATTCTAAACTCTCCATTTTTTTATATTTAATTTTATCTTTATATATTTTTCTCACTTTAAAAATATTTTATTAAAGTTTTTTAGCTTCTTCAACTAATTGTTGACCTAATTTGAAACTATCTGTTTCTTCTTCATTTGTTGGAACATATTTAATTTCTTGTTCATTAATTACATTAAATCCATAATCAGATATTTCTTCAGCTAATTTTTTAGGTGCCCCACCTTTACCTCCCATAGATCCAAAGGTCACAGCAGCTCTTTCAATTCCAGTCCTTTCAAATCTTAAACCTTTTAAATAATAAATTATATCAGCTATACTTGGATAAGGTTCATCATTTATTGTTGGTGCTCCAATAGCTATTGCTTTACTTGTTAAGATACTTTTTACAATTTCACTTCTTTCATCTTCATGCAAATAGAACATTTCAACTTCATATCCACTATCAATAACTCCTTCAGCTATTTCATGAGCCATTTTTTGAGTAGAATAATGCATAGTATCGTAAATTATTGTTACTTTATCTTCACATTTTCCTGTAGCCCATTCACTATAAGCACCAATAATTTTCATAGGGTCTGTCCAAATTTGTCCATGTGATGGTGCAATAATTTTTATCTGTTCAAGTAATCCCATATCTGTTATTTCAGTAAATTTTTTAAGAACTAAATGTGATAATGGAGTTATTAAGTTTGCAAAGAACTTTTTAGCTGCATCCATTAAGACATATTCTGGAATTTCTTTATCATATCTTTTAGAACAACATAAATGTTGACCAAATGCATCATTTGGGAATAATATTCCATCATCGACGAGTAATGTAAACATACTATCTGGCCAATGTAATAAAAATGCATCTAAAAATGCTAAAGTTTTTTCTCCTACTTTTAATTGATCTCCTGTTCCTACTGTTATAAAATTAGCATTTTTAAGTACTGGGAAATGTTTAATTAAACCATCTACAGCTATTTTACTACAGTATATTGGTGCGTTTGGGAATCTTTTATGTAAATCAGGTAATACGCCACTATGATCAAGTTCAATATGGTTTTGTATAATATAATCTACTTCTACTTCTGTTTTTCCTTCTTGAACAAATGCATCTTCAATACGTGCCATCATTTCTTTTGTTTTTCCAGGATATGCATTATCTATGATTGCAACTTCGTCACCATCAAAAATAATATATGCATTGTATGTTGTTCCATCTAATGTATAACCATGATAAGTTCTAATGTCCCAATCGAGGACTCCTATCCAGTATACTCCTTCTCCAATTTTTTTTGCTTTTGCATTCATGATTTCAACTCTTTTAATTTATACTATTATATTATTTTTCATCATTTATATAATTTGTTAATTTACGAACAGTTTTTTGTTTTATTGTTTTTTTATTTACTAATATAATTTTACAGTTATACAGTTTTATAATAATTTATAATTTATTTATGTGGATATTCATATCTTTTATTTTTTTTAATTATCTTAAAAAAATAAAACCATAAATATTTAAATAACATATAATAAAACTTTTATTATATTGAGGTTGTTTAGATGAATACTAATGAAAACTATATTAAACAAAAACCAATCCAAATTTTTTCAGGGCATGAATTATCTAATGATGTAAATGTTATAAAAAGTGAAGTAAAATTAACTATTTTAGAAATGCTTAAAACAAAACACATGGAATTTGATGAAATTGTTAAAAACACAGGCAAATCTAAATCTACAGTTTCTGTACATCTTAAAGATTTAAGAGAAAAAGGAATTATTTCATTTAAAGTTAATCCTTCAGATAGCCGTAAGAAAATATTTCATTTAAATTCAAGATTTTTAGGATCAATTAACACATCATCTCCAATTGAAATTGAAGAGAGAAAAAAAGAATATTTAATAGATAATATATTAAATAAAGATGATTTTGAATTTTCTTTATTATTATTCCATACTCTTAGATCAAGTTTAATTCAAGAAGGAGTTAATATAGATCCAATTTTACATGATACTGGATTAAGCATTGGTAATGCAATTTTTGAAAAATTATATGATGAAACATTTGATAAATTTTTAGCTAATGTATCTGAATTTTGGCAAAATCAAGGCCTTGGAATTATTTCAGTTGATATTGGTCAAATAATTAAAATAACTTCTGTTGATTGTTTCGAATGTGGATTATTACCAAAAACAGGTAAACCTGCATGTTTTTTAGATGCAGGAATTATTGAAGCTTTATTTTCAAATTATTTTGGATTCCCTGTAGATGTTATTGAAGTACAATGTTATACTATGGGTGATGGACAATGTACTTTTGAAGTTGAACCGAAAAAAAGCTAATTACTTAGCTTCTTTTTTTAATTTTATTATTGATGTACATAAATAAGGTTTATCTTTTGAAAAACCTTCTATTACTTTTTCTTCTGCACGACTTGCATTTTCAACAGATAATATTTCTTTTTCACCTTCTTTAGAATGTATTAAGTTTTCTAACTCTTCACTATTACGTGAAGTTTTCATTAAAACTATTGTATCACTATATTCTAAAACTTGGTTTAATCTATCATCTATTTTCGGAACTATTGATAAAATTTCATTTTTTTCAACTAATGGTTTATTTATACTTGATGCACATGCAGTAAACGAGGTTATTCCTGGAATTATCTCTGTTTCATAGTCTTTATCTAAAATTTTTTGAACATAAGAAAATGTACTAAAAATTGATGGGTCTCCAAGTGTTATAAATGCAACATCTTTTCCTTTATTTAAATAATCAGAAATTAACATTGATGCTTCTGCCCAATATCTCTCTAATTTTTTTTCATCTTCTAGCATTGGGAAAATCGGTTCAATTACCATTAATTTTTTATAATCTTCTCTTTCTTCTAAGATAGGTTTTGCAATTGATAAAGCTATACTCTCTTTTTCTTTTGATGAACGTGGTGAACATACTACATTAACTTTTTTTAATATTTTTGATGCTTTTATTGTTAAAAGTTCACTATCTCCAGGTCCCACACCAATTCCATATAATTTACCTTTTTTACTCATATAATCACAATTTTATTATTTGTGTTTTTCTTTTCAAATACACTTACTGTAATTTATTTATATTATACCAAATAATATAAGTGTAATGTCTAATTCTATTTTCTGTCCTAATTGTTCAATGATGAAAAGCAACTGTATATGCGATAATGAAAGCTCCAAAAACACTAATAACAATATATTCTCAAAAAATGAAGATGAAAATAATCTTTTTTCATATAAATCAAATGAAACAAATATTGTTGAAGAAATTCCAGATGTATATTCTTTAGAAGATCATAAATTATCTGATGAGAGAGTACTACAACTTAAAAAAGATTTTCCAAATATTGATGAGGAAATTATTGAAAATTTTCCTTTTAATGAACCAAGAATTGGCCAATTTAATATTATTCAGGATATTGTAGATGCTATTAACAAAGGATTTAAATACATAATTCTTGAAGCAGGTACTGGTACTGGAAAATCTGTAATAGCTGCAACTCTTGCAAAAATGTGTGAATCTGCATATATATTTACAATGACAAAACAACTTCAAGCTCAATATATGCAGGATTTCGATTTTCCTCTTGTTAAAGGTAGGGGTAACTTCTATTGTCTTCAAGATAATTTAGACTCTACTTGTGATATTGGAACTTGTAAAACAACACCTACTTCAAGTAAGTTTTTCTGCCAATATGGAGTTGGAAAAAATCCTACACTTGATAGTAAAGAAGCATTTGAAGATTCATTTGGTGGATCTATTTTTTATAATTCAGATTCACATTGTCATTACTGGCAACAAAAATCTAATTCTATTAACTCTCCTATTACTTTAATGAATTATGATTATGGAATTTTAGAATTAAACTATGTTAAACACTTTCCAAAAAGATCTCTTCTTATTTTAGATGAAGCACATAATATTGAAGATAAGCTAATGAGAACAATGGAAGTTAATATATATAATAAGCGTCTTGAAAAAGATATAGGTAAAGCTATTAGCCCAAATACTTTAAAAAATGGAAATGTATCTGATTGGATTGTTGAGGTGGAAGCTATTTATGATGCTTATAAAGAGATCGATACCAAAGATTTAAATAAAAACAAAGCTGATAGAATCAACTCAACAATAGCTAGTCTTAAACAATTATGTGATAATCTTGAAAAAGAACCTAATAATTGGGTTATTGATGCAGATGAATTTGGAGTATCTTTTAAACCATTAAGAGTTCATCAATATGCTAAAGATTATTTACTTAGACATGGTGATGTTTGTCTATTTTTAAGTGCCACAGTTTTATCTCATAAAATGTTTTCTAAATGGTTAGGATTAAATCCAAATGAAGTTTATCATATAAAAGTAGATAGTCCTTTTGAAGCAGAAAATCGTCCAGTTGAATTAAAACTTGCAGGTAAAATGTCTGCAAATAGAATTAAAACTACTGCACCAAAAACTATTGATATATTAAAAGAAATACTTGAAAAACATAAAAATGATAAAGGATTAATACATACTCACAGCTATAAATGTCAAAATTATATTAATAGAAATTTATTTAATTCTAGATTAATTTCTCATACAACTAATAATAGAGAAACAGTTTTAAAACATTTTGAAGAAGATGAAAATCCATTAGTATTAGTTTCTCCTTCTATGAGTGAAGGTGTTGATTTACCTTATGATAAATGTCGATTCCAAATAATTTATAAAATTCCTTTCCCTTATTTAGGAGATAAACAAGTAAATTTAAGGCGAAAAAAAGATCAAAGATGGTATGCTTATAAAACTGTAATGACTCTTATGCAAGCATATGGTAGAGGAATGAGAGCTGAAGATGATTCTTGTTATACATACATTTTAGATAGTGATATTAACATGATTTTTAAAAGTCCAATGTATAAATCATTAATACCAGAATTCTTTAAAGAAGCTATTATATAATCAAAAATTTCAGAAAATAATAAATATGTGTTTTATAATAACTAAGTTATAAGCTTTAAAAACATATGTGATTGATGGTTAATAATGAATTTTTTAAAAAATAACTTTAATAAAAAAGATATATTCTTTATCTCATTAATTACATTAGGTTTAACATTACTAACACAAGTTTATGTAATTTTAGTAGAACGTTCTTCATTTTTATATGGACTTTCACCAATGGATGCTTTACTTAGTTTACAACACTTTATTTCAATTAAACAGCTATTACTTTTTTTCTTTATATTTTTTATAATTGTATTTCTACTATATAAATCGAATATTAGAAAAAGAACTTTATATTATTGTTATAATTATAGATATGTCTTAGCTGGTATTTTTCTATTATTAGGTGTTATTTTTGAGATTCATGGATCATCTATAGCTCAACTTAATTTATCTACATTAGAACACAACCCTATTTTTGGTATTGTCCGTACAATTAAAATTGATGAGTTTGAAGTTAATACTCCATTTGCATTATCTCAATATTACAATAACTTTGCTTATTTTAGTGACATTGTTAGAGCTACAACTACTGATATGTTTATTTTATATGGACAACCGGTATGGGATATAGCTATTATTTTTAATCCTTTCCAATGGGGTTATTTATTTTTACCACAAGGTCAAGGTCTATCTTTTTATTGGTGTAGTCGTTTTATTCTTTTATTTTTAGTTAGTTTTGAAATGGGTTTAATATTAACTGAAAAAAATAAAACTATTGCATTAGCTTATGCAATACTTGTTGTACTTTCTCCAATTGTTCAATGGTGGTATAGTGTTAATTGCCTAGTTGAAATGCTATTTTGGGCTCAATTAGCTATAATTTTAATAAATCAATACATGACTACTAATGATTATAAAAGACGTTTAATTTGCGCATTAGGTATGATTTTATGTACTGGAGGTTATATTCTCGCAGTATACCCTGCATGGCAAGTTCCATTGTTTTATATATTTTTAGTATTAGCAATTTGGATTGTAAGAAAAAATTGGAGTAAATTTCAATTTAATAAAAAAGATGCACTTTTAATTGCTTTGTTTGTAGCTATTACAGCTATTTTAGTTTGTTATGTTTTACTTAAATCTCAAGATGCTATTCTTGCCCAACTTAACACAGTTTATCCTGGTCTAAGAAGATATTATGGTGGACCAGATATATATTGGAGAAGTGCTGATCCATATTGGGTATTTGATTATATGAGGAATATATTTTATCCTTTTAGCCCTAATGAAATTGGTGCTAGAATATCTTTAACTTATTTCATATCATTTTTCCCAATGGGGATAATATTCTATTCACTTATAACTTTTGTACAAAAAAAGAAAGATTTCCTTCTTAATCTTTTAATAGCTCTTTATGCTTTGTTTATATTATATTATCTTTTTACTTTCCCAGAAATTATTGGAAAAATTACCCTTATGGATAAATCAATGAGTTTGCGTTTCTTATTAATAATAACTTTCTTAGATCTTATAATTTTTATTAGATCTATTTCTATTATAGGTAAAATAGAATTTAAGTTTCTATCTAAATTTAAAAATAGAGTTATTAGTGATTATTCTAAGTTTAGTTTGATTCTAAGTTGTTTAATAGTAGGTTCTGTTTTAGCTATTGCATTCCATGGTCTTGGATTTAAATTTTATACAACAATCATGTTAATAGTAGCATTTATAGTATTTAGCATCACATTTTATTTCATTTTAAATATTGGAAATAATAAAAAATACCAAATTGGTTTTCTTATTAGTGTAATATTTATTTCAATGTGTGCAGGTTCATTAGTTAATCCTGTTGAAAGTGGATTAGATTATTATTTTGAACAACCAATAACTCAAAAAATTGCAGACATTGTTGAAGAAGATCCTAATGCTATATGGGTTATAGAAGGCCATGAACTTTATCTTGGTGAAACTATTCCTGTAGGGGCTCGCACATTAAATTCTGTTAACACATATCCTAATTTAGATTTATGGTCGAAATTAGATCCGAATAATGAGTCTTACGAGGTTTGGAATAGATATGCACTTTTAAAAATAGTATTTAAAGATAGTGCTCCAACGATTATAGAAGTACCTTCGGATTTGGGCCTTCAAAAATCTCACTATGTTGTTTTAATATTAGATACAAATGACATGAAAAAGTTAAATATTACATATATTTTGACTTATGAAGATTTATCTACACTTTCAAATGAAAATGTAACGTTTAATAGAATTGACGGAGATAATGGAGTTAATATCTATAAAGTAACTTATAAATAATATAATTGCTTATTTTAATTCTTTTTTCATACAAACAATATTTTCATCATCTTTAAATTCATCAAAATTTTCAATAATCTTATAATTTCTTTTTTTATAAAAACTTATAGCTTTTGGTAATATACATCCAGTTTCTAAAAGAACTTTATTATATCCTAGACTTTTAGCATGATTTTCTAATTTTTTTAATATATTACTTCCAATACCTTGATTTTGATATTCACTTAATACATAAAATTTTTTCATTTCTACTGTATTTTCATCATATATCTTAAAACTTCCACAAGCTATAGCTATTTCATTATAATATGCTATACAAACATAATGTTTCTTTGTAATTTTATTAATATCTTGATATTGAAGTGCTAAATCTTTGTTTAAGCTAATATAATATTTTTCTAGTTTGTTAATCAAATTTTGAAAATCTAAGTTCTTATCATCCGTTAAAAGATATTTTATCTCCATTTTATCACTTTAAATTTATGTAATAATTAATTATTTAAGTATTGTTTTATAAACAACTTATTAATTTAAAATTTTGGAGTATATATTAATGAAAGGAACATGGAAATTACAATTAAGATTATGGGCAGTAATGCTTGTAATGTTTGGAATGGTTTATATTTTAATTACTTTAGTTGGTAACTTTTTAGGTTATGGTGGATTTTCATCATTTTATGTTATAACTGGACTTATAGTAATTTTTGCACAATATTGGTTTTCACCAAGAATTGTTGAAAGCTCAATGAAAGTTAAGCCATTATCAGTTGAAGAAGCTCCTTATATTCATGAAATGGTAGAAGAATTAGCTAATAAAGCTAATATTCCTAAGCCAAAAATTGGAGTCTCAGAAGTTAATATGCCTAATGCTTTTGCATATGGTCGATCTAAAGGAAATGGGCATGTTTGTATAACTAGAAGTCTTTTAGGTTTATTAGATAGAAATGAATTAAAAGCAGTTTTAGGTCATGAATTAGGCCATATTAAACATAATGACATGGCAATAACTACAATAGTAAGTACAATCCCATTAATTTGTTATGGAATAGCTATTTCTTCTATGTTTTCAAGAAATGATAATAATAATTCTGGTTTAATTACAATTTTTGCTTGGATTGCTTATTTTGTTGGTCAATTATTAGTACTTCTTGTATCTAGAATAAGAGAATATTATGCAGATGAAGCTAGTATTGAACTTGGAAATAAACCAAGTGATTTAGCATCAGCTCTTTATAAATTAGTTTATGGGGCATCTAATACATCCGAAGAACAAATCAAAGATATTGAAGGAAGCACTGCTTTCTTTTTAAATGATGTTCGTGATGCAGGAGAAGATATTAGGTCACTTCGTCAACTAGATATTGATAATGATGGTAAAATTAGTGATGCTGAAATGGATAGACTTAAAAATTCTGATGTTCATATTAAAGGCTCTGATAATCTTAAAGAATTAATGTCTACTCATCCTGATATGTTAAAAAGAGTCAAAAAGTTAGCTGATCTTCAATAGGTGATTTTTTGAAAATTATAATGGATGAGCGAGGAAAAAAATACTTTTTAAATGAAGACAAAGAGTTCCATAGCGATTTAGGTATTATTGATGAAGAACAAATGAGTAAAGCTAACATTGGAGATACATTAACTACTCATTTAGAACACGATTTTAAAGTTATTAAACCTAATATTAATGATTTTATAGATTTAATGGATAGAAGATGTTCAATTCTTGTTCAAAAAGATATTGGATCTGTTTTAGCTCATACTGGATTAGGATCTTCCTCAAAAGTCGTTGATGCTGGAACTGGTGCAGGAGCTATTGCTTTAAACTTTGCAAATGTTGTAGGTAGTGAAGGAATGGTTTATAGCTATGAAATTAGGGAAGATTTTTCTATAATAGCTAATAAAAACATTGAAACATTTGGACTTAAAAATATTATAATTAAAAATAAGGATATTAAAGAGGGAATTGATGAAGAAAACATCGATTTAATATTTTTAGATCTTCCAAAGCCTTATGAAATCTTTGAAGATGTGTATGAATCTTTAAATTTTGGAGGTTGGCTTGCAGTTTATGCTCCTTATATTGATCAAGCAGAATTAGCATATAAAGTAGCTAAAAAATTAAATTTCCAAAATATTGATATTATTGAAACTTTTGAGCGAGGTCTTGAAGTAAGGCCTCAAGGAACAAGACCAAAAACCAGAATGGTTGGTCATACTGGTTATTTAGTTTTTGCTCGTAAATTATAAATTTTTTATTCCATGTAAATAGCTGGTTTATATGGTAATGCATTTCTAGCCTTATTTTCAGGATCGAAATCATTATCTGTATGAATTACTATTTCATCTCCATATTCATTAGCTATAAAATCTTTTGCATTGTTTAAAACTTTTGCTTCATCAATTTTACCTATATATTTAGTTTTAGTTATCTCTCGGCCGATTTTTTTTGCAAATTCAGCTATTTCTTTTTTATCATTGTGAATATTAGCTTTTATTGATCTACCAATTATTTGTCCAACATCAGGTTTTCCAATATTATCAGCTATTTCATACATTTCCCATTTCCATTCAGGAGCTAAATATATATGGATTTTTTCAACATCTTCATTGATCATCTTTTTAATTTCTCCAATGTCTTTTATAATTGTTTGAATCATTTCTTCACTACGTTCTATTTCCTCATTTATAGAGCTTTCATCATATTCTGGCCAAGATTGAATTGAAATAAAACCCTTACCAAAATATTTTTCCCATAATTCTTCACATGTATGTGGTGTAAAGGGAGTTAATATTTTTAACCATTTTTTAAAGACTTCTGTTAATACATAGATAAATTCTTCACTATCATTATCTTGGTTTCTATGCATATAGTGATCAATATCTTTTTTAAGTAAGAAAAATGATTCTTGTAATGCTTTTCTTGTTTGGAATAATTCCAAAGCTTCAGTTGCATTTTTTATTCTTAAATTTAATTGATTCATCATCCATAAATCAATTGGCCTATTTAATTCAATTTTTTTATTTGAATTTAAATCAATTGATGAACCATTAATTTCTTCAATCTTTTCAGGAAATTCAATAAACCATTGTAATCTTCTTTGGGTTCCAAGAACTTCTTTTTCTCTCCAATCAAAATCTTGCCATGGTTCAGCCGAACTCATTAAAAACAATCTAACAACATCAGCACTATATTCTTCAATAGCTTCTTTTAAAAGAATTACATTTCCTTTTGAAGATGACATTTTATTTCCTTCAAGTAAGCCCATTCCAAATACTACTGTACCTTTTGGCCATTTAGGTTGAGGAAATATTGCACTATGGTGGAACATTAAAAAGCTTAAATGATTACCAACTAAATCTTTTGCAGATAATCTCCAGTCTAGTGGATACCAATAATTAAATTCACTTTGTATTTGATTAACAGTTTCTATGTCCACATTAATATCACTAGAATCAATATCTAAAAAGACTTTATCAAAGAATGCATCATTTAACTCTTCAGGATTCATCTCTTTTAAATATTTAGCTATTGTATAATAGGACATATAAATTGTTGAATCTGTTAAAGGTTCTATTAACCATTTATCATCCCAAGGTAGTTTAGTTCCAAGGCCTATTCTTCTTGAACATGCCCAATCTTCTAACCAATCTATATAATATTCAAAATTGTTTCTAACTTCATTTGGAATTATTGTTTCTCCACCTAAACACTCAAATGTTTTTTCTTTCCAATGAACATCTGAATATTTAATAAACCATTGATCATCCATTATTTTTACAACACAATTTGTTCCACATCTACAAACAATAGGTCGCTCTGCAAAATCATACATAATTGTAGCTGTATTATCTCGAATCATTTCATCTCTAATATCATCACGAGCTATAGCTACCTTCTCACCATTATATTTAGGAATATGTTCACTCATGATTCCTTTACTATGTTCGATTTTATATAATTCATTTGTAGCTTCTTCAAGTTTAGGATCTTCTTGGCTTTTAACTTGTAATTTTTCAATAATTTCTTGAGCTGGAAATTCTCCATATCCTTTTACTGTTACAACATTAATTGGGTTAACATTTTCTAAAATTTCTTTTAAATTATATTCAGAAATTAAATCATCATTATTTTTTAAATCTTTTAATGCAATATAATCAGCAGGTGCATGTCCTGGAACTGAAAATACAACTCCACTTCCATATTCTCCATCTACAAAACTAGCTGGTAAAATTGGTAATTTATCATTAGTCTTAGGATTTATAAGAAAATTACCTATTAATTCTTTTGGATTAATATCTCCTAAAACTTTTAAATCTTTAATTTGATTTGAAAGATTGTGATAAGAATCTTCAGATATAATCCAATTTTCTCCATTTGAATCAACTGCAATATATTTTATATCGGGGTTCATCCATATATTAGTAGCTCCACTAATTGTTTCAGGCCTAAAAGTAGCTGTTACAAGGATTTTATCTTCATATTTAAATTTGAGTAATGTTAATTCATTTACTCCAACACCTTCTCCTTCTAAAAGGTCATGATCTCCAACTGGATTTTGACAATTTGGACAATATTTAACAGGATGTTCTCCTTTTTTAATTAAATCTTTTTCTTTTAATTTTTTGATTTGCCATTCAATGAATTTTTTATAAGTAGGATCTGTAGTTCTAAATTCTCTTCTCCAATCAATAGAATAACCCATATCATTCATTACATCATGATATTCGCCACTAAAATATTTAACAATGTATTCTGGATCTTCAAGTTTTGAAAGTTCTTCTTTTGGAACTTTGTGGACATTTTCATATAAATCCATTGTCCATTTTTCTTTTCTTTTAATTCTACTAGCTATTCCAATAACTGGTGCACCTGTTACATGCCATGCCATTGGAAATAAAACATTAAATCCTTCCATTCTTTTAAACCTTGCATATACATCTGGAACTGTGTATGTTCTGCCATGACCTATATGCATTGCTCCACTAGGATAAGGATATGCTACTGTTAAGAATAATTTTTGTTTATTGTTTGGATTTGATTGAAATAATTTATTATCTTCCCATTTTTTTTGCCATTTTTTTTCAATATTTATATCCATTTAATCACCATCAACTTCTTTTTCAATAAAATCTCTATAATCATCACTTATTTTTAATGTAGGAATAGCTAAAATACATGGATTATCATAACTATGTATTTGCTTAACTTTAGCTATTATATCATCTATTTTACTTTCTATAGTTTTAACTATTAAAACAGATTCTTCATCACTTTCTATTTTATTTTCCCACCAATACATAGAATCAATTTCATCTATTATATTACAACATCCACATAATCTCATTTTTAAAAGAGTATTTGCAATATTTTTTGCTTCACTTTTATCTTGGCAAGTTATATAAATTAAAACTAACATTTTATCTTGTTATTTCTTTTATTATTTTTTAAATAAAAATATATCTAAAAAAGGATTTTCACCTTGTTAGATACTATCAGGAATCTTACTTTTATGAGCATTATTTTTTATCTTTTCATCAATTCTTTCAATTTCCTTAATTGATATTTCTAATATTTTAGCTATTTCATTTTTATTCATGTTTTCATCTATCAACATATATAGTATCCTATCTAAAAGTTCATAAGGCATACCAATTTCCTCCTCATCAGTTTGATTATCCCAAAGTCCTGCTCTTGGAGGTTTATTAATAATTTCATCAGGTATTTCCCAATTTTTAGCTAATTTTCTAAGTTGTGTTTTATATATATGGCCGATGGGTTCTGCATCACATGCCCCATCTCCATATTTAGTGAAATATCCAATTAAAATCTCACTTTTATTGCCTGTTCCCATTACAATGTAATTGTTTAAGTTTGAATAATAATATAAAATATTCATTCTAATCCTAGCTTTTAAATTACCAATAGCTTCCTTAGAATCTGTTTTAAGAACTTTTAAGTATTCATTTAAAATATTATCTATGTTTATTTCTATAAAATCAATTCCTAATTTTATAGCTATTTCCTTTCCATGAATTGTATCTTCTGTAGGTGTTGTAGAACTTGGTAATATTATTCCTAAAACTTTTTCTTCTCCAATAGCTTCACAACTTAAATATGCACTTATTGATGAATCTATTCCTCCACTTAATCCTATTACAATTCCATCTACCCCAGAATCATCTATTTTATCTTTTATAAAATTAACTATTTCTGTTTTGGATTTATTTTCATCTAATTTAGGAATTTCTACCATATTATCATTGCCTGTTCTAATATTTTAATTATTATAGATATATTTCTTCATTTTATGACTTATATTTTTCTTGTATATTTTTAAAATAAATTTATATATTAAAAGATAAAAATAACATAATGTTACTAAAATATTATTGGAGGTATTTTATTGTCTTTTAAAGATCTTTTTAAATTTAATAATGATAAAACCACATTTATTTTTGTTGGAGGAAAAGGAGGAGTTGGGAAAACATCAGTTTCTGCATCAACAGCATTATGGCTTGCAAAACAAGGGAAAAAAACATTAATTGTTTCAACTGATCCTGCTCATTCATTATCTGATTCACTTGAAACTCCTGTAAGTTCTATACCCACTGAAGTTGCAGAAAATTTATATGCGGTTGAAATTGATCCTGATAAAGCTATGGAAGATAAAAAAGTTCAACTTGAAGCTCAAAAATCATCTTCATCTGGAGATAATTTAATGGGTTTAGACATGCTTGGAGATCAATTAGATCTTGCTTCATCTTCACCTGGAGCTGATGAAGCCGCTGCATTTGAAGTATTTTTAACTGTAATGACAACTAATGAATATGATTTTGTTGTTTTTGATACTGCTCCTACTGGCCATACTTTAAGGTTTTTATCATTCCCTGAGATTATGGATTCTTGGGTTGGAAAAATGATGAAAGTTAAATCTAAATTAGGTTCAGCTGCATCAGCATTTAAAAATATTATTCCATTTATGGATGGAGATAATGATATTGCATCTACTGCAGAACTTGAAGAAACTAAACGCAAAATTGATGAAGCTAAAAAAGTATTATCTGATCCTGATAGAACTACTTTTAAAATGGTTGTTATACCAGAAGAAATGTCTATTTATGAATCTGAAAGAGCTATAGAAGCATTAGATAAATATGATATAACTGTAGATAGTATTATTGTTAATCAAATAATGCCTGATGTTGATGATTGTGATTTTTGTCATTCTAGAAACAAATTACAACAAAAACGTATTGCACTAATTAATCAGAAATTCAATAATCAAGAAATAGTTAAAATGCCTTTATTTAAAGATGAAATTAAAGGTAAAGATAGATTATATGATTTTGCTGATATGTTATATGAAGGAAAAGAAAATAATGAAGTAAAAAGAAATGCTATTGAATTATAAATCAATAGCTATACAATATTTACAAACAGAATTTTCATCTTCTAAATACTGTTTTTTAAATTTACAATAATATTTATTATTTTTTTCAAAAATAAAAACTTCATCTTTTATTTTAAGGTTTAATGGGTGTAATGGTTTTTTTAAAATAAAAGTTAAATATAGAGATATATATTTTGTAAAATCTTCAAAATCTTTATTATCTACTGGATAATTTTTAAAAAAACTATCTATTCCATTTTTTAAATCATTAATTTTATTATCATCTATTTTTTCAATTTTAATTTCATCAATTGAAGTATTTTTTATTTTTAAATAATTATCATAATTAAAATTCGAGATTGAGCCGTTTAAATTATTATTATCATATTTTAAAGGTTTTTTAACTTTTGAATTTTTTATTTTACTTTGTATTTCTATAAATAAATCATTAGATTTCATGAATTACCATAACACACATATAAGTAAATTCACTTTTAGAAATTTCTTCTAAGGTATTCTCAACAATCTTCTCATCTGGATAGCTTAATCTTTCACAAACAATTGCTTTTCTATTTTTATCTATTCCATTATCAATTAAAAATTGAGCCATATCTTTAACCTTTCTTGATGGAAGTGCTATTGTTTTTTTACCATTGTTTATAACATCTAAAATATCTTCAATATTTTCTCTACCATGGAATGTCATAATATTTGCATCATCCCATGAAATTTTATTTTCACTAGCTGCAAGTTGCAGGGAACTAATTCCAGGAATAACTTTTATATTATCTTCACTAAAATCTTTACTTTTAGCTATCCTTTTAATTGGTTTTAAAACTCCAGAAAATCCAGGATCTCCTGTAGATAAAATAGCTATATCTTTTCCAGATTTTGCTAAATTAACCGATGCTTCTAATTTCTCATCTAAATCTTTAACATTAAAAATAATTTTTTCATTTATTTCATCAAATAAATCTATAGCACGTTTACTTCCAACAGTTATTTCTGCTTGTTTAACAATAGCCATTGCTTTTTGTGTTAAATATTCTTTTGAACCTGGTCCTATTCCTACAATATATAACATATTATTCCTCTTTAACCTTTTTTATTTGTTTTTTTAATACTTTATAAATACTTTCTGCACCAATTAATTCTTCATTAATTTCCCAATTACTCGGATACATTATAAATGGTTTGGTTTGGCTCCCACCTAATCCTCCATGACTTCCAATAAGTTCTTCAAAAGCACATATCTCTTCACTTTCAGGATCATAAAAGCTATTTACTAAAATGTCTGGAACATTTTTAAATGAATTAGTTCTTCGTAAATGGTGAGCTGCATTTTCACCAAAATCTTTAAGAGGATTTTCTCCTTCTACTTTGTCATCTTCAAGGTAATATATTCCTTTATCACCAATTATCATTCCACCACGTCTTTTTGAATTAACTAAAACAAAACCTATTCCTTCATGATGAACTAATCCTGGAATTAGTTCTGGAAAACTTAAAATAATATCTTCATAATATAATCTTTTTTTCCACTGAGTAAAATATATTAAAGCTAAATTTCCAGATGCTAAAACTATAATTTCAGATTCTTTTGGTTTTTTATTAGATATTTGTAGGGGGTCATGATTTTTAATATATTCTAAACTAGTACTATATGTTTCTCTTAATTGTTTTGTATAATTAGTATGAGGTACAAAAGCACTTTTAAAATGGTCATCATTTGAACTCATCTTACTAAACATTTTCATATCTTCTGGTAAGAAACTTCTAACATAGTTTTCAAATTTAATTCCATATCTTTGTTTGAATGTATTTCCATTTCCTTGACCATGATCTGATTGAATAACAAAGTAATAATCTCTTTCAGTTATTTCATTAACTCTTTCTAATCTGTAAATTTGTTTATCTATTCCTCTTAAAACTGGCCATACATCTTCATCATTAATTCCAGAGTGATGTGCAACTTCATCATAACCTAAATAAGTTGAATAAGAACTATCAATTTCACCAATTGCCATATCTCCAATAATTGTTTGAGTAGTAATTTCTCTCATAAAAATATTTGCAAAAGCTCTTGTTGGAATATATTTCCAACTTCTGTTAATTCTAGGATTAATACGTTTTACAACATGTTTTATTTGAGATTTTATTTCAGTATAAATATCTCTAAAAAATAATATTAATATACGTGGGAAATTATTTGGATGTGAGTAAAAAGCAAACCATGCACTATTATATGTACCTCTAATATTGAAAAGTTGACTATATGTAAAAATAACATCTTTCGCATCACCTGAGAAAAGATTACACCTACTTGCACCCTTATCTACTAAAAGACCATCACCGTTACTTATTCCTTTTTCAATTCTCGGCGCATCATTAATTCCAGTACTTTCAACAATCTTATTCCCATTTTCTTTATCGACCCATCTAAAAGCAACTAAATTTTCATTGTTTCCATGTAATATTCCTGCTTGACTTGCTCCTGTTTGACTTGAAAGATCTGTTTCCCATTCTTTTACTATATGACTTTTATTATCAACCCATTTTTTTAGTGTTGGCATATGTCCTTTTGATATAGCTTCTTTTAATATTTCTTCTGATAAACCATCTATTTCTAGGATAACTATTCCTGGATAACTTTTAATTTTATTTTTCTTTCTTTTTAAAGAATTTCTAACTACTGCTCTGAAATAGGATGTATCATCATCTACAGTTAAAACAGTTGAAATAAATGTTGTTAAAATAGAGAGTAATAATGGTGTAATTAATAGTGCAAAATTTGTAAAGTAAATTCCTGGGAAAAAATTACTTACTAAATAAAGAATAATTCCATTTAATACAAATGTACCAATTCCTAAGGTGTAGATTAAAAAAGGCATGAAGTAATTTGTTAAAATAATCCATAGTAATGAATTTAATAAGCTTATTATTATAATAAAAATTACATTTTCTAAGATATTATTTGCATTTAGATGGATTCCAATATTTGCTTCATATAATACTAAAAATCCAATCATATCTGCGATTAATACTACTAAAATTCTTTTAATAATGTCTTTTAAAGAGAATTTTTCTAATTCTTCAACTTTTTTTCTGTTTTTTTTTGATAGAGCCATTTTTAATCAAAATCTACATTAATTTTCTTTTTTTTATTTTTAGGTTTTAGAGTAAATATAGTTATTTCTGGTTTACAATTAACTCTAAGCCAAAAAATATTTGTTCCAAGTCCCTTACTTGTATATTGAATCATGTCTTTAATTTTATATTTACCAACTGGATATTTACTTGAATAAGATCCTTTAAATAATGTTGTATTTGTTCCAGGTATTATAAATTGCCCACCATGTGAATGGCCTGAAATTTGAAGTCCAAATCTTCCTGTTGATGCAGATATTTTTGCAAAATCTGGTTCATGTGATAATAAAATAGCTGGACCTTTTTCTGGTAATTCTTTCATTACTTGATCAAAGTTATTCTTTCCAAGCATTACACTATCAACACCTGCAAAATGTAAAATTTTAGAGGAATCTTCTTTTAAATCTTTATCTTTATTTAATGTATATACACTGTTACTTAAATCAATTATGTCTGATTTTTTAAAGATATTTCTTATTTTATCTGCACCTAACCAATGGTCATGATTTCCAAGAACACCAAATTTTTTATCTTTAGCTTTTAAATTTGTAAATGCACTTTTTAAAACACCTTCTTCATAACTTTCTAAAATATAAGAAACATAATCTCCAGTTAAAGTTATTACATCAGCTTCTAATTTATTCACATAATCAACAATACCTTTAAGATGTTCTGGACTTATCCATTGACCTAAATGAATATCAGTTAAATTAATAATTTTATATCCATCAAATACAGAATCTAAACCTTCAAGTTCTACCTCAATATTAACTAAATCAAATTTATCTTCATCAAATTCTAAATCAAAAATTTTTCTTCGTTGTTTTGTCATGAATTTTTGCATTCCTCGGCGAATTTTTAATCCATGAGGTTTCACATCTTCGATATTATCACTTTCTAGTAAAATTTTAATATATTTATATTATGTTTTACATATATCTTAAATTTTTTCTTTTTGAAAAATTATTGAAATTTAATAAAAACGGATTAAAATCATTATATCTTTTTACTTTTGCTTTAAATCATTATTTTTAAAATTTTAGAATTAATTAGCTAAAATATCTAATTTTTCTTTTGATAATATTTTAAGATAAATTCATTAATTAATTAAAGTTATATAAACTAAAAATTAAAATAATTATATTAATATTATATGTGATTATTATGCTTCAAATTGCAGTTACAGGAAAACCAAATGTTGGAAAATCATCTTTTTTCAATTCAGCTACAGCATCATCTGTTGAAATGGCTAATTATCCATTTACAACCATAGATGCTAATAAAGCTATTGGACATGTTGTAAGTGAATGTCCTTGTAAATTATTAGATGTAAAATGCAATCCTCAAAATTCAGATTGTGTAGATGGTAAAAGATTAATTCCTATAGAATTAATTGATGTTGCAGGATTAGTTCCTGGAGCTCATGAAGGTAAAGGTTTAGGAAATAAATTTTTAGATGATTTGATGCAAGCTAAAGTTCTAATTCATGTTATTGATGCTTCAGGTTCTACTGATTCAGAAGGAAATCCAGTCGAAGAAGGGTCTCATGATCCATTAGATGATTTAGAGTTCATGGAAAATGAGA
Organism: Methanobrevibacter sp. DSM 116169; assembly: GCF_046197865.1. GTDB lineage: Archaea > Methanobacteriota > Methanobacteria > Methanobacteriales > Methanobacteriaceae > JAHKLT01. Next base: position 91,831 of record NZ_CP166990.1, read on the forward strand.
TTGTAATGTGGCTCTATGGAATTATAAATAATAATTGGGATAGATTAATTCGTAAAATTGGAGCAGAAAAATTAGATATTTCTAAAGTTCTTTTTGATCAATTATCTGGAACTGGAATTTCTTTAGAAGATATTATTGAAGCTAAAAGAAATATTGAAGCAGATTATACTAAATGGGAAGAAGAAGATATAATTGAACTTACTCGAAATATTTTAAAAATAGCTAAGCCAATGTTAATTGTTGCAAACAAAGCAGATTTGCCTAGTTCTGATGAAAATATTAAGAAAATTCAAGAAAAATATCCCAATGTTATACCAGCATCTGCTGAATCTGAACTTGCTCTTGTTCGAGCTAGTGAAGCAGGTTTAATTAATTATGTTCCTGGGGATTCTAGCTTTGAAATTCTAGAAAAAGATAAATTATCTAAAGGTCAATTAAATGCATTGAATTATATTGATGAAAATATTTTGAAAAAGTATGGTGGGACTGGAATTCAAAAAACATTAAATGAAGCTATTTTTAATTTACTTGATATGATTGTTGTATATCCTGTAGAAGATGAACATAAACTAACAGATCAAAAAGGAAATGTTTTACCTGATGGTATTTTAATTAAAAAAGGATCAGTTCCTCGTGAACTTGCATATCTTGTTCACACAGATATTGGGGATAAATTTTTACATGCAATTAGTGCAAAAAAGAATATGAGAGTTGCAAGTGATTATGAACTTGAAAACGGAGATATTATTAGTATTATTACTAGTTAAGGTGATTTAATGCATCCACGACCTAGTCCAATAGCTGCATCATTATATACTTTAAGAGATATGGATGCAGATGTAATTATTATGCATGGCCCTCATGGCTGCTGTTTTAGAACAGCTAGACTACTTGAAGGCGATGGTGTTAGAGTTTTAACTACTTCAATGGCAGAAAATGATTTTATTTTAGGTGCTGGTGAAAAACTTGAAGAAACACTAAAACAGGCAGATGAAATGTTTAATCCAGATTTAGTTGGTATTGTTGGAACTTGTGCAAGCATGATTATAGGTGAAGATTTAAAAAGTGCTATTGAAAATGCTGATCTTGATTGCACAGTTATTCCTGCTGAATCACATGGTGGTTTTGGTGAAGGAGATAATACTGAAGGAGCAATTATTGTTTTAGAAGCTGCTGTTGAACATGGTGTTATTGAGGAGAAAGAAGCTAATCGTCAAATTAAAATGCTTAAATTAGCTACTGAAATAGAAAAAACACGTGGTATGGCTCAAGGAAAATATATTAAGCCAAATTTCGGAGATAGTAAAGAAATAGTTGCAAAAAAAATTATTAAAGCTATTAAAGATAATAAAAAAGTTGCTTTTGTTTTAAATGCTAAGAAGGAAACATCTTATCTTTTTGCTGATATTTTAAATTTTGATTATAAAAAAATTAATCCAAATAATAAACCAATTATAATAGCTAATTTAGATGAAAATATTGGATTACCAAGAATTAAAAAACATGCAACTAATATTAAAAATGAACTTGAAAATAAAGACATTAATATTGATTTTATTACTGGTGGATTAGATGAATATCCAGTAAGTTCAAAAAAGGCAGAAAAATATCTTAAAGAAAATCCTGTTGATTTAATGGTTGTATTTGGTGTTCCTCATGCATTTCATATTGAAGACTTTGATGTAGGATCCATTGCAGTTACTGATGGACCAAGACTTGTAGAACCTTTAAAAAATTTAGGTTATGATAATGTTGTAGCTGAACTTGATGCACATTCAAAAACACTAGGTGTAGATTCTATTGTTGATTCTGATTTTGGATTAATGATTAGATCAGCTATTGAATGGGAAGATGAAGAATGATTACAGTTATTGATTATAAAAGCGGAAATCTTAGAAGTATTTCTAATAGTTTTAAAAAAATAGGCGTAGATGTTGAAATTACATCTAATAGGGAAAAAATTGCATCATCAGACTATTTAGTTTTACCTGGTGTTGGAGCTTTTGGTAAAGCAATGGAAAATATTGAACCTTATAAAGATCTTATTTACGAACATGTAGCAGATGATAAACCATTTTTAGGAATATGTTTAGGCCAACAAGTTTTAATGACATCAAGTGATGAAGCAAAAAATGTTAAAGGATTAGACTTGTTTAAAGGCCATACAGAAAAAATACCTGATGGACTTAAAATTCCTCACATGGGTTGGAATCAATTAAATACTAAAAATAATTCTGAAATTTTAAAAGATTCTAATAATAAATATTTTTATTTTGTTCATTCTTATCATGTTGTTCCTGATGAAGAAGAGATTATAGCTGCTTATTGTGATTATGGTATAAAGATTGTTTCTGCATTATCTCAAAATAATTTGTTTTCAACTCAATTTCATCCAGAAAAAAGTGGATCACAAGGACTTAAAATACTTAAAAACTTTGTTAATTTAAAATTATAGATTATTGGTGTAAAAATGGATTTAGAAGGATTTACAAGAGATAAAATTAAAAATAAATTTAATCAAAAGAATTTAGAAGAAATTTTAGCTACTAGAATTCAAGAATATAAAAATTTAAATGATGAAAAGGCTAAATTAATGGCACAAAGTGTCATTGATGAGGTTAATACTACATTATCTCTTGATGAAACTAATGATGAGTTTTTAAAAGAAATTATTGCAGTACCTGAAGCTAAAGTAGCTATGGGTGAGATGGGTGTAGGTTCTCGTGGAGCAGGAGACTTTTTTACACATAGAAAAATAGCTGAAATTGTTGCAAGTACTAATACAAAATCTTTAGTTAATCCTACAGAACAAGATGATGGTGGTGTTGTAAAAGTTAAATCAAATGAAGATGATGTTTATATTACAACTGCTGTAGATGGTATTCATTCTCGTTTAAGTGAATATCCTTTCTTAGGAGGATTTCATGTTACACGAGCTACTTTAAGAGATGTTTGTGTTATGGGTGCTGAACCTGTAGCTATTTTAAGTGATTTACATCTTGCAGATGATGGAGATGTAGGTAAATTATTTGATTTTACAGCTGGTGTTGCAGCAGTTTCTGAGCTTATTGATGTACCTATTGTAGCTGGAAGTACTTTAAGAGTCGGAGGAGATATGGTTTTAGGTGATAGATTAGTCTCAGCTGTTGGAAGTGTTGGTGTTTCTAATTATCCACCAACTGCTAGAAAAGGTGCTAGTGATGGAGACATTGTATTGATGACTAGTGGATCTGGTGGAGGAACTATTACTACTACTGCTTTATATAATGGATTTTTTGATGTTGTATGGGATACTATGGATGTTGATTTTATTAAAGCCTCTAATGCTCTTTTCAAATCTGATATTATTAAAAACATTCATGCAATGACTGATGTAACTAATGGTGGTATTAGAGGTGATGCATATGAAATTTCTAGTACAACTGGTGTGGGTTTAGAACTTTATAGAGATAAAATTGAAAGCATGGTAGCTCCAAATGTTTTAAATATGTTGAATTCATTAAATATTGATCCACTAGGAGTTTCAATTGATTCTTTAATGCTTATTGTCCCACCAGAAATTGCAGAAGATGTTAAAAATATAATTAATTCTGCTGGCGTTGATATTGCTGAGATTGGTTCTGTTAATACTAGTGGGGAACCAACTTTAATTAATGATGATGATACAAGTGAAAAATTAGTTCCATTATTTAGAGAAGCAGCTTATACAAAAATTAAAAAACTTGTTGGAGATACAACTCCTGAAGATTTTGATTTAATGAAAGAGAAAGTTGAATATGCTTCTAAAAGAGCTATTTTTAAAAAAGAAAAAGTGATAAAACACATTCTTGAAAATTAACTTTTTCACACTTTTTTAATTTTATTTACTATAAAAATCCTATTTTATTTATGATTTTAAAAAATGAAAAAGGATTTTTACATATAATTGATGCTTTTTTTGCAATAACCTTAGTTTTTCTAGTTTTTCTTGTATTGACATATACCAACACTATTTCATCTCCAGACTTTTCAAGCCAATCTTATAATATTAAAGATAGTCAAGATATAATGGAAGTTTTATCTACTAAAACTAACTATAATGATAAGACTCTTTTAGAAAATGCAGAGTATATTTTAAGGGAAAACAACAATTCTAAAATTTCAATAAATAAAGTTTCTATTTTATTAAATGAAACTCTTTATGATTTATCAAAAGACTCTAATTTTTATTTCACTGAAAGAAATTATTTAAAAGAAGAAGTAATTTTAGAAAAAGGAAATATAAATAATGCAAATAATCTTAGTGTAGCTATAAGATATGTAGGAGATTATTGCTTTGTGTTATATTTATGGTAAAAAAAATTAAAGAATTAAATAATGTTTATCATAGATGCCATAAACACTATAATTCCAACAATCCAACAGTAATATGCGAAAATATCCAAACTTCTGTTCTGAATAAGCTCTAATAGCCATCTAATAGCTAAATATCCTGATACTGCAGCAGCTATAAATCCTAAAAGCATTGGAAGAAAATCAGCACTTAATGCACTTCCAATAGATGTAATTTGAACAAGTGTAGCTCCTAAAATAGCTGGTATTGACATAATAAAACTGAATTTAGCAGCAAATTCTTTATCTAATCCTGCAACTAATCCTGCAGAGATTGTTGTTCCTGATCTTGAAAGACCAGGTAGTATTGCACATGCTTGTGCAAGTCCCATAAATATGGATTCTTTGAGACCTATCTTTTCAAAATTAATAGTTCCCTTATTCATTCTTTGAGATAAGTATAAAATTGTACCTGTTACAAATAAAAAGAAAGCTGGAACAAATAATCCTGCACTAAATACACTTTCTACTTCACTTTTAAGGAATACTCCAACAAATCCAATTGGAACAGAAGCAAGAATTACAAGCCAAGCCATTCTTTTATATGGGTCTTGTCTATATCCTTCTTGGAATCTTTTCTGTAAAATATCTCCAATACTTAGCCACCAAGCTTGTAATAATTTTATTATATCTTTATAAAAGAAAGATATTACAGCTACAAGTGTAGCTAAGTGAACTAATGTGTCAAATGCTAATCCAACTTCATTTACTCCAAAAAAATGTTGAGCAAATATTAAATGTGCTGAACTACTTACAGGTAAAAATTCTGTTAATCCTTGAACAATACCTATAATTATTGCTTCTAATATTTCCATTTTAAAACCTCTTAAATGTATTCTAACCAATTAAACTTATCTTCAACTTTTCCATGTAAAATATCAAAGAAATAACTTTGTATTTTCTCAGTTACGTCTCCTCTTTTACCTTTACCAATGGTTCTACCATCAACAGATCTAATTGGAGTAACTTCTGCTGCAGTTCCTGTAAAAAACATTTCATCAGCAAAATATAATCTTTCTCTTTGAATAATTTCTTCTTTAAGTTCTAAACCTAAATCTTTAGCTAATTCTATTACAGAATCTCTTGTAATTCCTTTAAGAATAGATGAAGATAATGTTGGAGTTACAAGTGTTTCATCTTCTATAATGAAAATATTTTCACCACTTCCTTCACCAACAAAACCCTGGTAATCAAGCATAATAGCTTCATCATAACCATTTTCAATTGCTTCCATTTTTGCAAGTTGAGAATTCATGTAATTAGCACCACATTTAGCCATAGCTGGTAAAGTATCTGGTGCTGGTTTTCTCCAAGATGAAATTCCAACGTCTACTCCATTTACCATGCCTTCTTCACCTAAATATGATCCCCATTCCCATACAGCTATTGCAGTATTTACAGGACAGTTTAAAGAATTTACTCCCAACTCCCCATAGCCTCTATAAGTAACTGGGCGGATGTAACACTCTTCTAAATTATTAGCTTTTATAGTTTCAATTATACCATTAGATATTTCATCAGGTGTAAATGGAATATTCATTTTATAAACTTTTGCAGAATCAAATAATCTTTCTACATGTTCTTTTAATCTAAAAATTCCTACTCCATTATCATTTTTATAAGCTCTTATACCTTCAAATACACTTGTACCATAATGTACAACATGAGATAATGCATGAATTTTTGCATCTTTCCAATCTACTAATTTTCCATCTATCCATATTTTACCTGTTTCATCCCATGCCATTTTATCACGTAATTAAATTTAATTTTTATTTTATTTATAGATTTTAATAATATAATAATTTTATTAAAAATTTTATTTTTTCATGCTAAAAGAAAAGCTTTATATATTGTGTAATACAAATTTTATTATTACTGGTTCCGTGGTCTAGGGGTATGATACCTCGCTTACAACGAGGGGATCACGAGTTCGAATCTCGTCGGAACCACTCTAATTTTTAAATAACTCTTTTTATAATATTACAGTCATTATTATTAAAATAAAGAAGGAAATAAAAAAGACTATTGTTCCTTTTATTAAAATAGACATTCCTTCACGATCAAATACTGATACTAAAACATATGATAATATTAATGCTACAATTAATTCTATTAAACCAGCAAAGCCAGTTGGCAATCCCATTAAAAATTCTAATGCAATTGCTAAAACATATGATGTTACAACTACCATTAAAACAAGAGAAATAGTATTACTTAAAATAGGTCTTAAGTCAATATTTGGTCTTTCATTATTAAAATTATTATAATTATCATTTACTATTAAAGGATGTTTATTTGTATCTTTTTTCCTAGAAAGAAGACTATTTAAAGAATTTTGATTTGATTTGTTCTGTTCTTGATTTCTTAAATAATTATAAGAATATACTTGATCATCATATAAATCTTGATCATTATAATTATTCAAATCCTCATAGTCCTCATTATAATAATTATCATCACTATTATCTGGTGAAACATTATTTGATTGATAATAATCATTATTGTTTAAAGAGTTTTCATTATAAGAATAGCTATCTTCATAACCATAGTTATCTGGCTCTATATATTCTTCATTTTTTGGAAAATTACTAATGCTTTCATTTTCTTCTTTTTTATTAGAATATTTCTTTGCAAGCACTAATAAATCATCTCTATCAACTAATTTGATATTTTTTTTATTTGCATAGTTTTTTGATTGAGCTGAAAATCTAGATGTTGTTACAATAGCTACTTTAGATGAATTTAGATTTTCTCCAACTTTTTCCATCTCTTTTAAAATATCTACTCCTACTTCCCATTGTTTATCATAATTATTACATTCCATTACAATTCCAAAATCGCCCATGGAAGTGGGAAGGACAGCGTAGATATCCACGACTTTAATGGATGTTTTAAAGTTTTTGTGAACTTGAAAACCAGATTCCTCCATAACTTTTGCAACAAAATTTATTAGTTGAGACTTTTCCAAACTTACACCTAAATTAAAATAAATTAATAATACTTTTTTATGAGCTATTATAAAAATTTTTTGAAATGATTATGATAAACTTATTTATTAAAATTTTTAAATTAATATCATGAAAGCGTTGATAAGTAATGATGATGGAATAAATGCTTCTGGAATTTTAGCTGCAAAAGAAGCTGTTGAAGATTTAGCAGATGTTATGGTTGTAGCTCCTTCTACTCAACAAAGTGGAATTGGCCGTGCATTAACCCTTTTTGAACCATTAAGAATAAACACAACATCTTTAAAAGATGGAAGTCCTGGATATTCCGTTTCTGGAACACCAACTGATGCAGTAACACTTGGAATTTTTGAACTAATGAAGGATAAACCAGATTTCATGATTTCAGGAATTAATATTGGACATAATACTGGAAAAAGTGAGCTTACTACTTCTGGAACCGTTGGTGCAGCTATGGAAGCCGCTAGTTATGGTATTCCAGCTATTGCAGTATCTTTACAAGTTGATAGGGGAGATATAAAATTTGAAAATAATTTTATTGATATTGATTTTACATTTGCAAAAAAAATTTTAAAAAAAGTTACAAAAAATCTTATAAATAAAAATTTACCTGAAAATATAGATTTATTAAATTTAAATATTCCTTCAAATCCTGATTCTGATAAAGTCAAAATAGTTAAACTTGGAAAAAGAATGTATACTCCATTAATTAAAACTAGATTTGATCCTCGAGGTAAACCTTATTATTGGATTGATGGTATGCCTTATAATAATGATGTTGAAGGTACTGATGGATATTCTTTATTTGAAGAGAAAGTTTCAACTTTAACTCCTCTTGCTATTGATTTTACATCAAATATGAACGATTTTAAAGATTGGATAGATTAAATTAAGTTAATGTCTTTTAATAACTTATCTCTTTCTTTTTTTAATTCTTTTAATAATTTCTCATCACAAACTTCTTGTTTTTCTAAAAAAGCTATTGTTTGAGTTATAGCTTCAAGATTACTTTCTAATTGATTTATTGACATTTTATCCTCAAAACATTTATGTATTATAACATTATTTATATCTTTATACATAAATATTGTTTAATGGAGTTTAAAAAATGAAAAATGAATTCAAAGTTAACGAGCAATTTCTTAAATTTAAAGGAAAAAACGTTACTGTAAGTTTAAGAAACAGTGATGAATACAGTGGAAAACTTATAAGCATAGATAATTTATTAAATATAGTTCTTGAAAGCGAAGATGGTCTTAATGTTTTTAAAGGTGGAAAAATAGCTTATATTTCAATGCTATAAGCTATAATTTCACTTCTATTCCTAAAATATTTTTCTGCCCTTTAAATACATCTTTAGCTATTTGACAAGCTCCAATTGATCCAGATTCTGGAGATAATATTTTTATTTTATATTTATTTTTGAAATATTTGTTTATTTTATCCTCAAAATTAAAAGGCTCTTTTAAAGAACCAATGGAACCTGTTAAAACAATTCCTTCAATATTTTCTTCTGAAATCCCTATTAGTCCCGCTATTTCCATAGCTACAGTCATCACTAATGTATCAATAGCTAGTATTGCCTTTTCGTCTTTGTTTTTATAATTATCTAAAAGTTCTTTTTTAGCATGTGCTACTTTTCCATCAATTCCAGCTATTTTTATTGCACCTGCATGAGAAAAACATTCATTTGCAGTTTTATAACCTTCATCAACTTCACGGATCATTTTTAAATCTAATGGGCCATGTATTACACCCATAGCTCCAAGACATGCATCAATAGCTCCACTAATTTTTTCATTTTCAATTAATATATCTACACTATTAGAACTAATATCTGCAACAATCATATTTTTCCAATTAGTTTCTTTGTATGCATTATAAGATATACTTACCTTTTCTGAACTAGCTTGATGAGAATAAGCAGCTCTAAAAAGTTTATTCAATGATTTGGAATTTTCATGTAATCCTGGGATTATAATAGCTGGTATTTTAGAGTTTTCTAAATCTGAATATACTGATGTTCCTCCACCAGTAACTTTTCCAGCACCTTCAATTGATAAAATACCCCTATTTTTAACTTCAGCTATTGGAAGTATTTTACTAATTCCATCTCCCATAGCATATGTTATAGCCATTAAATCAATATCTTTTAAATCAATTCTTTTTTCAAGTTCATAAATTGCATTAACAGTTCCATTTTTAGATTCTTCTCTTCCAATTTTAAAAATATCTAAAATATTTTCATCATTATCCATTATACAAAATGAAATTCCTGTTGTACCATGATCCATTCCAATAAATACCATAAAATCACACAAAAATAAAAAAAATATAATCTTAACTTAATAAGATTATTGGAAATTAATTCTTCTAGAAATATCTTCTGGCAAAGTTAATTTTCTAAATGGCATACCTTTAGTTTCAGTAGCTATTTTTTCAATTAATTCATCAGAGGTCATGTCTACTTTTTCTTTAGTTTCACGAACTGTTACTTGGAATTTATTAGATTCAATCTCATTATCTCCAACAACGAAAATATATGGAATCCATTCTTTAGATGCATTTCTGATTTTTTTACCTATACTTTCATCTCTATCATCTAAATCTACACGTATGTTTTCTTTTGAAAGTTTTTTTACTATTTCTTTTCCAAATTCAACGTGTTTTTCACCTACAGTTAATACTCTTACTTGTATAGGACTAAGCCAAACTGGTAACATTGGTGATTTTTGATTTATTTCAATAGCAGTTTTTTCAAGTAAACTACAAATTACTCTTTCTATACTTCCAGTAGGAGAACAATGTAAAATTATAGGGTGATGTTCTTTTTCATCTTCACCTAAATAATTAATATTGAACCTTTTACCACTTTCTACATCAATTTGTACAGTTGGATTTTCTATTGGCCTACCAAGGTAATCAATAGCTGCAAAATCAATTTTACAAGTCCAATAATGTTTTCTCTCTGGTAAAATTTCAAATAAAAGAGGTTTATTAATTATTTTAGCTACATTCATCATCCAGTCTTTATGTTCATCATAGAAATCTTTAGTAGCTCTAAATATTACTTCATATTCAACATTTAAATCAATACCAGTTTGAAGACACATTTTTACTTGTTTTTCAAATTCTTCTAGAGATTGATCCATATTTGCACAAAAACTATGCATATCAGGCATTGTAAATCCTCGGAGTCTTTTAAGACCTACAACTTCTCCTCTTTTTTCAAATCTAAAACTATAAGTAGATAATTCATATAATTTTGCAGGTAAATTTCTCCAAGTTAAAAATGATTCTTCCATTACTCTAAAAGCACCAAAACAACATGCAAATCTAAGCATTAAATTCTTTTTAGTATCAGTTCTGTATTGTCTTTCACCAAATTTAGCTGCATGTTCATTAATAGCTTTATTGTCTAAATCATAAAAAATAGGAGTCTCAATAGGCATTGCACCTTCTTTTATTACTAAATTATTAACATAATCTGATAATAAATCTCTAATTATCCTACCTTTAGGATACCATTTAAGATTTCCAATATCTGATGCTAACTCATAATCACAAATTCCTTTTTCTCTCATTAATTTAACATGAGGAGGTTCTCCACCATCTGATGAACCTTCACCTACTTCATTATCAACTAAGTTTTTTAAATTACTTTTTTTATCATATTTATATTCTGCAGTATCACTTAATTTTGAATCGCTTAATATATACCATTCGGATTCTAATTTTTCAGAATCATTTTCTTCTACTTCTTCGGCAGTTATAGTTCTTGATAGCTCTGATAAAGGATGTCCTTTACAAGAAATTTCAAATGCTTTATACCATCCAAAAGGAACTCTGAAAACATCATATCCTTCTTCTTTAATAGCTTCTTCAGCACCTTTTAATATTTCAATAGCTATCTTAGGAGAACTTAATGATGAAGATAAATGTGCATAAGGATATAAAATTATATTTTCTGCTTTTACTTGATTATTTGTTTTTTTAACTTCTTCAACTAAATTTTTAATAATAGTTTGTGGATTTTTCTCATCTTCTTTTTCAACAGCTGTAAATACTATGAGGGATTCTTTAAAAAATCCATCTTTTTTAGCTTCGTCTATTTCCTCAGCTATTGGAGTTTTGTTTTTTACTTTGTATTTAAGATAATCAGAATGAATTAGTAATACTCTCATTAAATCACCATCTATTTTTATTTTTATTTTATCTATTATTTATTCTTATTAAATTGTTTATTAAACCTTTCATTATAATTTTTAGCTATTTCTTCATATTGGTTCCAAACTCCAATAGACGTGTTCGGAATTACTGTTTTTTTATTTAAAAACTTACTATAAATTTGAATTAATTCTTGTCCATCTCTAATAATTACTTTTACAGGTGGAAGATCAAATTTTTTCATATTTACATTATCTAAATCGATTTTGTTTGCAATATCAATTTTTTTATTTTCTATATAACAATTAGGAGAATATAATATGTTTATTTGAATTTTATTTTTTTTCTTAAAAACATCTATAAGCTTTTCTAATTCATTTTCAAATAAAAAACCTATTCTTAGATTTACAGAACTTTTAGCTCTTGAAATGATTTCTATTTCTTTTTTAATTATTTTATCCTGACCATGAATTAACCACATGGGAGCTTGAACATATGAAATTTGATCTTCATATATTTCGTTTAAATCTCTTTCTGTTTCATTTAATTCACTAATTAACTTATCTTTTTCTTTTTTAAAAGTATCTCGAGGAGGAATTACAGTATATTTTATTGGCTTTGTTCTTTCAATTTCAATAAAATTCTTTACATATAAGCTTTTTAATACATCATAAACTTTTGATCGTGGAATTTTTGAATGTTCACTTATTTCCGTCGCTTTTCCACTAATTAAAGAATTTAAAGTTATATAGACAGTAGCTTCATTAGTTGTAAGGCCTAATTTCTTCAAAACTTCTATATTTTTGTTTTCCATAATTTTATTTTAAAATTTATTTTATATGACTGTTACTTTTTACCTAAAAAAAGTTACAAAATCTTTATATAATTTATAAAATATATTAATTAATACGGAGATGATGTGTTATGTCAAATGAAAAATTAGATATGTTTTGTTATCAGTGTTCACAAACTGCATTTGGTACTGGTTGTACTGTAAGAGGAGTTTGTGGTAAAGTACCTACTGTTGCTAGATTACAAGATAATTTAATATATGCAATGAAAGGAATTAGTGCTTATAACTATAATGCTAATGCTTTGGGCTCAAAAGACGACGATGTTGATGAATTTTTAACTAAAGGTTTGTATACTACTTTAACTAATGTTAATTTTGATGCTAATAATTTAGTAGAATTAGCTTTAGAAGCAGGTGAAGCAAATGTTAAAGTTATGAGAATGTTAAAAGATGCACATATTGCTCATTATGGTGAACCAACACCTACTGAAGTGGAAGTTGGAGCTCAAAAAGGTCCTGGAATTGTTGTAACAGGGCATGACTTAAAAGCATTAGAAGAATTACTAAAACAAACAGAAGGCAAAGGAATAAATGTCTATACTCACAGTGAAATGTTACCTGCACATGGATATCCTGGCTTAAGAAAATATAAACATTTAGCTGGTCAACTAGGCGGCCCATGGTTTGATCAAAAAGAAACTTTTTCTAAATATAAAGTAGCTATTGTTGGTACAAGTAATTGTGTTTTACTTCCAAAAGATGAATATAAAGATAGAATTTTCACTATGGATGTAGCTAAATTACCAGATGTTCCAGTTATTGAAGATTATGATTTCACTCCAGTTATTGATAAAGCATTAGAACTTGGAGATTTGGAAGAAGAGGAAAGAACTACTTTAACTACTGGTTTTGGTGTTGGAACTATTCTTTCACTTGCTGATAAAATTAAAGAATTAGTTACTAATGGTAAAATTAAAAGATTCTTCTTAGTAGGTGGTTGTGATTCACCAAACCCTAAAGCTAGCTATTATACAGAGTTTGTAAAAAATTTACCTGAAGATACTGTTGTATTAACACTTGCTTGTGGTAAATATAGATTTAATGATATGGACTTAGGAGATATTGAAGGGGTTCCTCGTTTAATAGATATGGGTCAATGTAATGATGCAATAGCTGCTGTTGATGTAGCACTTGCATTATGTGATTTATTTGATATGGAATTAAATGATTTACCTTTAACTATTGTATTAAGTTGGATGGAACAAAAAGCAGTAGCTATTTTATGGAGTTTATTCTATCTTGGTAAAAAAGATATGTTAATTGGTCCAATTTTACCAGCTTGGGCTAATGATGATATTGTTAAAGTCCTTGTAGATACATTTAATTTAACTCCTATTGGTGATCCAGTAGAAGATATAAAAAGAATTATGGGATGATAATATGGAGAAGGATATTTTAAATACTACTTTAAATGTAGAAGGTTTAATCGATTATCAAAAAGATTCTGTTGTTAGTCGTGAAATAATTAAAAAAGACCTTGGAACTGTTACAGTTTTTGCATTTGATAAAGGACAGGGATTAAGTGAACATAGTGCACCATTTGATGCTCTTGTTCAAATTCTTGATGGTGAAGCAGAAATTACTATTTCTGGTAAAAAACACACTGTTTCAAAAGGCGAAATGATTATTATGGCAGCAAATGATCCACATGCTTTACAAGCAGTTAATGGACCATATAAAATGATGCTAACAATGATTAAATCTGATTAATAGCTAATATTATTTAATATTAGCACTTTTTTTTACTTTTTTTATTTATAATACTCTTGATATTTTGTTTTATATTAAAATATTCAAACTTTAAATATTTTAAAAAATATATTATAATATGTATAATATTTTATAATTATTTATAAATTTCATGGAGATATAGAATGTTTAGAATAGGCGAAGCTCTTATTGGTGACGGAAATGAATTAGCACATGTTGACTTAATGATTGGTACTAAAGATGGACCTGTTGGGACTGCTTTTGCAAATGGTTTGGCTCAACTTTCTGTAGGTCATACTCCTCTTACTACTGTTATTAGACCTAACTTACTTACAAAACCAGCTACTTTAATTGTTCCTAAAGTAACTGTAGAAAATATGGAAGATGCAGGTAAAATATTTGGACCTGCTCAAACTGCTGTAGGTAGAGCAGTTGCAGATGCTGTAGAAGAAGGTTATATTCCTCAAGAAAAGGCTGAAGAATTAGTTATTGTAGCTAGTATCTTTATTGAACCTCATGCAAAAGATTACAGGAAAATATATCAATATAATTATGGAGCTACTAAATTAGCTATTAGAAGAGCAATGGAAGGATATCCTGATATTAAGAAAGTTTTAGCAGAAAAAGATCGTGGAACTCATCCAATTATGGGATTCAAAGTACAAAAACTTTGGTCTCCACCTTACTTACAAGTTGCACTTGATTTAGATAATATGGAAGCTATGGAAAAAATTATCCATGCAATCCCTGATAAAGAAAGAGTATTACTTGAAGCAGGAACTCCACTTGTTAAAAAATTCGGTGTTGGAGTTGTTGGAAAAATCAGAGAACTTAGACCTGATGCTTTTATTATAGCTGATTTAAAAACATTAGATGTTGGTAGAGTAGAAATTAAAATGGCAGCTGATGAAACTGCTGATGCTGTAGCTATTTCTGGACTTGGAACTACTGAATCTATTGAAAAAGCTATTCATGAAACTCAAAAACAAGGAATCTACTCAATATTAGACATGATGAATGTAGATGACTTTGAAAAAAAATTAACTAATTTGAAAGAAGATTTAAGGCCTGATATTGTTTTATTACACAGAAATGTGGACTTAGAAACTTATAAATCTGAAAAAGGTGAAGATACTTCTGAAATGACTGAATGGGGTAATATTAATAAAATTAAAGATATTTTAGGTGGTGGCTTAGTTGCTGTTGCTGGTGGAATTACTCCTGATAAAGTAGAAGAAGCTACATCTAAAGGAGCAGATATCATTATTGCTGGACGTTATATTATTGGTTCTAGAGATGTAAGAAGATCTACTGAAGATTTCTTAGCACATTTCCCTCAAGATCCAGATAGTATGAGACTTGTTCTTGATGATGATGAACAAATTTAAGGGATAAATATTATGGGATTTTGTAATTCTTGTGGTCGTCCAATACTTAAAGATGATTGTGGCACTAATTCAGATGGAAGCATAAATTTAGATTACTGCGATGAATGTTATATGAATGGTGAGTTTACTGAACCAAATATAACATTAAATGAAATGATTATTAAATGTGCTGAGAAGATGATGAATAAAAATCCAAGATTACAAGAAGAACAAGCAACAGGTATTGTAATGGGATTTCTTCCAGGACTAAAACGTTGGTATACAGAAGAAAGTTATGATGAAAATTAGTTGGTGGTTTCTAATATAAATCTTTTATATTTTTCTATAATAGATTTATTATAGGAATCATTATTTTTAACTTCTTCTAATTCTTTTTCTACATTAATAAAATCACTTTTTAATTCATCATATGATTTCATAATATGATTGCTATTATAATTTTCTTTTTTAAGTAATTTTATTTCATTTTTTAAAGAATTAATTTCACTTTTATATGAATTTATTGTAGAATCTTTTTGATGTATATTATTAATTTTTTCTTCATTTAGAATCTTTATTTGATTTTCTAATGTAGAAATTTTACTATCATATGAATTTATTGTAGAACTTTTTGTATTTTCTAAGTTATTTTTCTCTTCTTTAGCTATTTTAAGGTCATTTTCAAGAGATGAAACTTTTTCTTTATATTCTTTTATTGTAGAATTTTTTGTATCAATAGTATATTGTAAATCTTCAATATATTGTGTAGATGAGCTTGTAGAACTATTATCATTTAGTAGTTTTTCTACATTATCATTTGATGCGATTGGAATGATTATAACTTCCTCATCATTTTCATATATATCGTCATGCTTTGAAACGGTAATTTGAATTTGTTCTGTTTTGTATTTCTTCTTTTTACCATCTTTAAGAGTTCTAACATACTCTCTAGAGTATTTTTTTACAGTACCTTTTCCATATTTCATAGTGATTCTCAAAAAATTAATTAATACATAATATATATTCGATATATTTAAAAAAGTTTTGGATAAAAAAATTTAATATTATGATTATATAGTATATTTATTATAGAGTTGAAATCATGATTTTCGGAATTTGTGCTAGTCCACGTAATCAAACAACAGAATTTGTTTTAAAAGAAGCATTGAATATATTGAATAAAAAAAGTTATGAAACTAAATTATTTTCTTCAGCTGGAAAACAAATAGCTAGTTGTATGCATTGTGATTATTGTATGGAACATAAAGAATGTGTTATAAAAGATGATATGGTGGAAGTTTATGAAAATTTAAAAAAAGCCGATGGTATTGTAATAGCTACACCAGTTCAAAGTGGTGGAGCAAGTGCTCAGCTATGTTCTATAATGGATAGAACCAGGGCTTTAGAGGCTATTGATTATAATCTTCTTCGTGGAAAGATAGGTATGGGAATAGCTGTTGGAGGAGATAGAACTGGTGGACAAGATATGGCGCTTTTAAAAATTATTACTTATTATATGATTCATGGGATTATTCCAGTTAGTGGAGGACCATTTGGATCTAACTTAGGAGCATATTTTTATTCTAAAGATTCACTAGAAGAAATTAGAAATGATGATTATGGTTTTGAAAGTTTAAATAGAACTATAGAAGAATTTGTAAAATTTATTGAAAAATATATTTAAAAATTATTTTTTGATGTGTCAACTTTATATAATTAAAAAATGTTATTATAAATAGTAAAAATTTATTTTAAGTTGGTATTTGATGGGTTCTAAGTTACTAAGAGGCAGTTTTTTAATAATGATTGGAAATGTTATTTTCCGTGTTGGAGGATATGTTTATAGATTTTTAATGGCATCGCTTCTTGGTCCTTCTAGTTATGGTATTTTAGGACTTACTTTACCTTTTCAAGGGATTTTTCAAACATTGTCTTCTGGAGGAATGCCTCCAGCTATAGCTAAATACATTGCAGAATATGAAGTTTTAGGTGAAAAAGATCTTGCAAGACAAACAATTTACACGTCTTTAAAGATAACGGTTATTTTAGGATTATTTTTTGGTTTTTTCATGGTATTTTATGCTGCACCATGGATTGCAGAAGTTTATCTTCAAAAACCTGAAGCTACTATTCCTTTACAAATTGTAGGATTAATAGCTCCATTTAGCTCTATTGTAGGAGCATTTAGGGGAGCATTTCAAGGAGTATATAAAATGGAATATATTTTATATACAAGATTCGTAGAACAAATTGGAATGATATTATTTGCTACTGCATTTGTTTTAATTGGATTATCTGTTACTGGAGCATTAGTTGGTACTACATTAGGATTTGTATTTTCAACAATTTTAGCTATTTATATTTTTAAAAATTATATGGGTGAATTTATTCCTAGTAAAAGCCCTGATTTTAAATTTTCTATTAGAGATGAGTTAAAATTAACAAAACAGCTACTATTTTTTTCAGTACCTGTAATTATCACAGCGCTTGCTGAGATGGGAATTTATACTATTTGTACTCTTGTTATGGGTAGATTTTTAACAAGTGCATTTATTGGTTATTATGCTGCAGCTGATCCTATAGCTCGTCTACCTTTAATTATTTCAATTTCAATATCTACTACAATATTACCTGCTTCATCAGAGGCCTTTTCATCAAAAAATAAACAAAAATTAACTAATTATGTAAATGAAGCTTATAAATATTCTATGCTTTTTATAGTGCCGATGTGTGTTGGAATTGCTTTATTTGCAAAAGAGATTTTAAGTGTTGTTTACTTTACAAATCCTGCTTATATGATAGGTGCTGATGCATTAGCTATTTTAACTATTGGGATGACATTTTATTCAATATATGTTATTTCTACTAGTATTATCCAGGGAATTGGAAATCCAAGAATTCCAATGTATATTTTAATAGTAGGTTGTATTATTACATTAGTTTTAAGTGTATGGCTTGTTCCTATATATGGAATTGTTGGAGGAGCTTTTGCAAATACATTTGCATGTGTTTTAATGATGTTTCCAATTCTTTATTTTGTCTTTAAACTAACAAAAACTAAAGCACCTGTCAAATCTATTGGAAAAATCATTTTATCATCTCTTATTATGGGTATTGTAATAATATTACTTCCAAGTAATTCTATTGGTTTATTATTAGGTATAATTTTATGCCCTATTGTTTATTTCTTATCAATTACTGGATTGAGATTTTTCACTTTAGATGATATTAATAATTTTAGAAAATATTCTTTAAAATTAGGTCCACTAGCTAATTTATTTGACAAAATTTTAAATTTCATGGAAAAATTTATTATAAGTAATCAATAAATAAATTAATTATTAAATAATTGAGAGATATATTTATAAGGTATTTAAAATGACTAATGTAAAAGCAGGCGTTGAGTATAAAATAAACTTAGAGGATAAGTCTTTTTTATTAGATAGGAAAAAATATAAACTTTTAGATAATATTAATACTTCAGGCTCTATAACCGAAGCTGCAATTTTAACAGGAATTTCATATAGGACTGCTTTAAATCATATTGATAAAATTGAAGATAGTTTAGGAATTGAAATCGTAAATTCTAAAAAAGGTGGTCATGGTGGAGGAGGCAATACTTCACTTTCTGAAGAAGGATTTTCAATTTTAAAAGAATGTAAAAAGATCAATGCTATTATGGAACTTCATAGATATGTTAATGAAATAGAAGGAACTGTAAAAAAAATTGATCCTTCAAAAGGAATAATGATTATTAAAATGAAAGATATTGAAATTAATATTCCTTTAAAGAAAAATTATGCTATTGGAGATAAAATTTTAGCTTTAATTAATTATGATAATATATTTTTAATGTTAGAACCACAGGAATCAAGTATACGTAATGTTATCAAGGGAAATATTGTTGAGTTAAGTTTAAAAAATAATATTATACGCGTAAAGATTGATATTGGTGGAATTAATATATTTTGTGATGTTACTGTATCTGCAGAAAAGGAATTGGGATTAGATTTAGGTAAAGAAATCTATGTTGGATTTAAAGCTATGTCTGTTGCAACCTTAAAACTATAATGGTGATTTTATGGTTTTAAAAATTGAAGTAGATGAGGATAAATGTATAGGCTGTGGAAATTGTTATGAAATTTGTCCCAAAGGACCTAAGATTTGGAAAATTAATAAGGTTGCACATGTATTAGATTTAAAATATTGTCATGTTTGTACACTATGTGCTATGGAATGTCCTGTAGATGCTATTAAAATTACAAGGTAATGATATACTTTATAAATTATTATTCGATAAATTAAAATAAAGGAAGAAAAATTATGGCAAGAAATGCAAAATTATCTAGAAAGACTTCTGAGACTAATATTGATATTGAATTAAATATTGATGGTAAGGGAAAGTATGATATTAATACTGGAATAAACTTTCTAGATCATATGTTAGAATCTTTTTCTAAACACAGTTTAATGGATTTAAATATAAATGCTCAAGGAGATATTCATATAGATGATCATCATACTGTTGAAGATATTGGAATTTTGCTTGGTGAAACATTTAATAAAGCCATAGGTGATAAAAAAGGAATCAAGAGAATGGCAGATGCTATTGTTCCTATGGATGATTCACTAGCTATTGTTGCAATTGATATTAGTGGACGTAGCTATTGTAATATGGAGTTAAATTTTACAAATGAGAAAATAGGAGATTTAACCTCAGAAAATATAATTCACTTTTTTGAATCATTTGCAAATTCTGGAAAAATAAATATATTTGGTAATGTTAATGGGTCAAATGATCATCATGAAGCAGAAGCATTATTTAAAGCATTTGCAAAATCATTAAAAGAAGCATGTAAAATAGAACATGATGAAATACCTAGTACAAAAGGTATATTATAACTTTTTTTTAAAAAAAATAAAAAATAAAAAGTAGCTTAATTGCTACTTATTGTGGTTTTTCCATTAAGGAAACTTTGCCACCAACAGATCCATCACCCATGTGAGGAGTTCTGCATACGGTATCATTTGATTTTTCTATTTCTCTAGCTTCAGTACCTAATTTAGCTGCTGCTGTAGCCATTTCGTGTGCTGCTGCAACAATAGGTATGTATTTTTCAGCATCTTTGAGCATGAAACAACCTTTTAAATCGAGATCTGCAACTGCTGCTGCCATTTCATATGCTGCAATAGCTTTAGCTTTTGCATATGGGTTTTCAAAATTACCTGCTTCTACAGCTTTTTCTGCAGTGATTATGAGTTTTGGAAGTTCAACTTCTTTACCAGCATCGATAGCTGCAATAACATCATCAATAGTAGTTTGAACTAATCTGTATGCACCAGTTGTAGCTAAAACTTTAATAATATCAGAATTGAATGAAGACATTTCAGTAGGGTCTAACAATTCTCTTCTAGCACCAATCATTGGATCAGCTTTAACAATAATGTAACCTAAACCTTGTTCATCCATTTCATCTTTTTTACCTGCACCAGGAGCATCACCAATAATAATAGCTGGTTTATCTGCTGCTGATAAGAGTTCACGAGCTTTTGCAGGTCCAGGAGCACCAGGGTTTGGGCTTATGAAAATACAAAAATCAGGATCGAAGTCTGCTATTTTAGGGACAACTTCTTCAACTTGTTCTGGGTTCATTTTAGCACCAGAACCGACTACTCTAACATCAATATTAGGTCTGTCTGCACGTTCATCTAATAATAAATCAAGTACCGGTGAAGTACCGATATTTCCGCTTTTTATAATACCTATTTTTACAACCATTTTTTCACCATATTACATTTAAAAAATTTTTAAAATTTATATGTCAAATAAAAATATGAGTATTGTTATATTAAAATTTTTTGGTTTGACTTTGAATAGTTATTAGTATATTAAAAAATTTTTTAATTTTTTTCAAAATCTTATTTTAATTCAATGCTTTTATAATTAAATATAATTAAAATCAATCCTAAAATAAAAAGAAGCCAAATCATAATATCTGTTGGGCCTGTTTCAATCCATATTAAAGTATGTGCTAAAAGTATAGCATAAATTCCAATAGCTATGCCTTTAATATTTTTTGAAATTAAATGAACTAATTTTAAGAAAAATCCAAAGAAAAACATTTGTATTGTTAAACCAATAGTTCCAAAATCTAGATATACTGGTCCAAATAATGTCGATGTTATAAGTGCATGATAATGTAAGACATATTCTCCAATAAATGTTCTAGGACTTCCAGTTGAAAAGACCATACTTAAAATATGTCCACCTGTACTACCAGCTAATGGAACTATTTTATCAAAAACTTTTAATGTAAATCCTGCTCTATAAAATACTAATTCTATAGGATTTAACATCCAGTGTTGACCTGCAATTGATTGAGAAGCAATAAAACCAATAGCTAAACCTAAACCACCAATTAATAAAATAAATATTATGAAAATTTTACGATTTACTTTTCCAATATAAAAGAATGTTATAAATAAACTTATTAAAATCCCCATTATTGATGTTCTATATCCATTTAATGTAAATAAAATAAGACCTATTAAAATTAATAAAAAATATTTTCTATTGTAAAATTTAGCTATTAATAAATTTATAGAAACTAAAAATAATAAATAAGAAATTCTCCAAAAATTTGTAGTAGCATTTGATTTTAAAACACTATTAAAAAGAGGTATTCCACCTAAATAATATAAATTAATTATTTGAAGCAAAAATGCTATTAAAATTAAAGAAATTAAGATCTTTTCATTTATATTTATTTTAAATTCACTTTCTTTTTTCCATTTAAAAAAATAATCTACAACTTTTACTCCTATAATAAAAACTAGAACTGAATATAAAATTATTAAAATAGTTTCATTTGATAAAGGTGCATCAAACCTATAATTAAATGATCCAATATAACCCATAATTAAAAATATCAATATAGCTATAGTTACAATATATGGTGAGAAAATATCAATATTTTTAATTTTTTTAATCATTTTATAATTCCTTTGCAGATATTGTTAAATTTGATGCAAAATCAGGTAAAGCTGCAATATGTGTATGAACATAACTAGCTAATGTGTTCTTATCTATAAAACCATCTTGATTATTATAAGAACCTTTACCTCTTAAAATATTAAATGCCATTTTATTTTTAATATCATCTTCATCTACAAGTACTTTTGTATAATGAAATTCATGACCATTGAATTTTTCACCCTTTTTAGATATGATATTATCTTCTTGAACCTCAGCTATGGTATATTTTAATGCTTGAACTTTATCTGTTAAAAGTGATTTATATGGATAAATATCAGCCATTTTATAATTTGATATTGCATTCATTAAATATAATAATCCACCACATTCTGCATAAATTGGCCTATTATCTAAATGAAAATCTTTAATTTGTTTTAGTAAATTTGTGTTATTTGAAAGTTCTTTTGCAAAAAGTTCAGGATATCCTCCACCAATATAAATCCCATCCACATCAGGAAGTTCATTATCTTTTAATGGAGAAAAATATTTAATTTTTGCATTATTTGCTTTTAACCCTTCTAAATTTTCTTTATAATAAAAATTAAAAACTTCATCATAAGCTACAGCTATTTTAACCTTTGTTTTATTTTTCACGCTCCATATATCTTGTCTTTTACCTGTAATTTTAGGAGCGGTTTTCATTATTTCAATTAATCTATCTAAATCAATGGATTCTTCAATAAGTTTTGCCCAAATATCAATGTATTTTAAGGAATTTTCCTTTTCAATAGCAGGTACAAGGCCTAAATGTCGCTCTTCAATAGCTATTGAATCATCTCTTTTAATTCCACCAAGAACTTCAACATTTACTAATTGTTCTATAGACTTTTTAGTTTTTAAATAATGATCTTTATTTTTAACTTTATTTAATATTACACCAGCTATGTTTATATCAGGATCTAATGATTTAAATCCTAAAACTAATGCAGCTGCACTTTTAACTAAACTTCTAGAATTAACTATTAAAACTACAGGAGCATTTAATGCTTTTGCAACTGATGCAGTACTACCAATATCATTTATAGAATCAATTCCTTCATATAATCCTCTAACTCCTTCTATAATAGCTACATCTTTGTCTTCCATAGCTTTTAAATAGGAATCTCTAATTTGTTCTTCTTTCATAAAAAAAGAGTCTAAATTTCTAGAACATGTACCAGTAGCTAGTGTATGGTATGATGGATCAATATAATCGGGTCCAACTTTAAATGGTTGAACTTTAAACTTTTTAGATAGGGCTTTCATTATTCCAGTTGAAATTGTGGTTTTTCCAACTGCACTTCCAGTTCCTGATAAAACAATTCTCATTATAATATAATTTCATTAAAAATTATTTAAATCTTATTAAAATTTTTCATTTGCTTACAAAAATATAATTAAATTAAAAAACAAATATATTAATTATGTCTACATTATCTAAGATGAAAGTTTTAACAGATTCAGCTCAGTTTGATTTATGTGATTATGTAAATCATCATAAAAGCTCTCAAGTTAATCTGCCAGGAATTTATCATGCTAAAGGTAGAAATGGATGTGAAGTTCCACTATTTAAAACATTACTTAGTAATAAATGTAAAAATGATTGTAAATATTGTATTAATCAAAATAAAAATAATTTCACAAGACTTGAACTCGAACCTGATGAACTAGCTAGAGTTTTCTTAAGTTATTATAATAACAATTATGTTAATGGTCTTTTTTTAAGTTCTGGTATTAGTGATAATGAAGAAAATACAATGGAAAAAATTATTGAAACAATCAGACTTCTTAGAAAAAAATATGAATATGATGATTATATTCATATAAAAATTATTCCTGGTGCATCTAAAGATGCAATTAAAAGATCAATGGCACTTGCAAATAGAGTTAGTCTAAATATTGAAGCTGCAACCCCATCAGGACTAGAAGAGTTAACATCTACAAAAGATTATAATAAAGACATATTAAAGAGATTATCTTGGATTAATTCTTTAGAAGGTAAAAGTTATGTTTATCCTAATTCTACTCATACAACACAATTAATCGTAGGTGCAAATAATGAAACAGATAGAGAAATTTTAAATAGAATGGAAAAACTTTATAAAAACTCTAATTTGAAACGTAGCTATTTTAGTGCTTTTACACCAGTTGAAGGAACTGAATTTGAAAATAAAGATTCATGTAATGTTGATAGAACTTCTAAACTTTATCATGCAGATGCATTATTAAATGAATATAAGTATAATTTAAAAGAATTAGTTTTTGATAATAATGATCATTTATCTTTAGATGAAGATCCTAAAATACTAGCTGCTCGTAAAATGGATATTTTCCCTGTTGAAATTAACTCCTCTCCTTTTATAGATTTAATTAGAGTTCCAGGCATTGGTGTTAAATCTGCAAAAAAAATTATAAATATCCGCAAGAAACATCCATTCCAAAATAAAGAAGAATTAAAAAAAATTGGTGTTGTAACTGGAAGAGCAGAACCATACATTAAATTCAATGGTAATTATCAAAGTGATTTATTTAATTTCTAACTTTCAAATAATTCCCAAATTTCTGGATATTTACTTTTTACAGCTTCATCTATTAATTTTGATGCTTCTTTACTAATACTAAATTCAGGTTCTGTTTTTCTTAAATATCTTAAAACTGCTGCAGAATGAGCTGACCATAATGTTATTCTAGGATTTTTAGCTACAAGTTCTAATATTTCATCAATATTTTCTTGATTATATTCTAAATTGTTTTCATTTTCTATAATATCTACTTTTTCTTCTTCTTTTGAATCAGAATAATCAATAACATTACTTACTTCTTCTTTTACATGTTCATTTGAAAGTTTCTCAACTGTTTCTTTTGGAACTTCTTCTTCAATTTCTACTTCTTGTCCTGTTATAGTTTCTTCTGGAACTTCTTCTTTAAAATCATCATCTTTTTCATTTAAAATTTCTTCTAAACTTTTAGATGATTTCTCATCAAAATCTTCATTATATATATCAGGAATTAATGAATCTAATCCTTTGCCTAATGTTGATTTTTTCTTTTTTGCCATTTAATCACCATCTTTTTCTAATATTTCTTTTGCTAAATTGAAATATGCTCTTGAACCTGTACTTTCTGGATCATAAATTATACAAGGTTTTCCATGACTAGGTGCTTCAGCTAGTTTAATATTTCTTGGAATAATTGTTTTAAATATATGTTCTTTATTTTCAAAAAATTTCTTTAATTCTTTTTGAACTTCTTTTGAAAGTAAAGTTCTCTTATCAAATAATGTAAGTAAAATTCCTTTAATAGGTGTTGGACTTTTAAGTCTATTTTCTACAAGTTTTATTGTATTTATTAAATCAGCTACTCCTTCTAGCGCATAATATTCTGCTTGAATTGGTATAAGTACACTATCAGATGCTACTATTGCATTTACAGTTAGGACTCCTAAAGATGGAGGTAAATCAATTAGTATATAATCAAATATATCAACTATATTTTTTAGTGATTTTTTAAGTATATTATGATAATTTTCTTCTCTACTTAATTCTACTCCAGCTCCACTTAGTGAGATATTACTTGGAATAATAAATAAATTTTGAATAAATGTATTTCTAATTGTTTTTTGTGCTGTAACTTTTCTTGTTAAAACTGAATATATTGTATTTTCAGCTTCTATTTTATTTATTCCAAAGCTTGTTGTTGCATTTCCTTGAGGATCCATGTCGATTACTAAAACTGACTTACCTAAAATAGCTAATGAAGTAGCTAAATTTACAGTTGTAGTTGTTTTACCGCATCCTCCTTTTTGATTCATAATAGCTATAGTTTCGCCCATCTTAACACCTATAATTTTTAACTTATAACTTATTCTTTTATAATTTATAAGTTTTAACTTTTAAGTTATATGTTATATATGTTAACTTATATCTTATAAAGTTTATCTTTTAATTTTTAACTTATAACTTATAACTATCTAAATATTTTAATATTATTAAAAACATAGTAAAATCATGAAAATTTTAGCTATTGATATAGGGACAGGTACACAAGATATATTATTTTATGATACTACTAAAGAATTAGAAAATTCAATTAAATTAGTACTACCTTCACCTCATATTTTCATTGGTCAAAAAATAGATCAAATAGAAAATAATATACTTTTTACAGGAAATATAATGGGAGGTGGAAAACTAAAAAAGAAGATACTAGAACATATTGATAAAGGATATGAAGTAGTAATGGAAGAAAAATGTGCAAAAACAATTAGAGATAATCTTGAGCATGTTAAAGATTTAGGAATTAAAATTAAAGATGATAATAAAAATTATGATAGCTATACTAAAATCTACTTATCTGATGTAGATATGAAAAAATTAAAAGAAACATTCTTAAATTATGATTTAGATTTTGAAATAGATAAAATAGCTATTGCTGTTCAAGATCATGGTTATAATGAAAAGATGGGTGATAGAGATTTTAGATTTGAAAAAATTAGAGAAAAAATTAAATTTCCAATAAATGTTGAAGAGTTTGGATATATAGACAATATTCCCGAATATTTCTCTAGGATGAAATCAGTAGAATCTACAATAAAAAATGAAGAAAAATTAACTCCTTTATTAATGGATACTAAGTTTGCATCTATTTGTGGAATGTGCTATGATGAAAATATTAAAAACTTAAATAGTTTTATAGTAATTGACATTGGAAATGGACATACTACTGCTGCATCAATAGAAAATAATAAAATACAAGGAATATTTGAACATCATACCTCATCTTTAACAAAAGATTCATTAGAAAAATATATTACTAAATTAGCTAGTGGCAAAATAACTAATGAAGAAGTCTATAATGATCATGGTCATGGAGCACATGTAATAAATCCAATATCAACAATAGAAAAAGTTGTAGTAAGTGGTCCAAGAAGAGAATTAATTGAAAGTACTCATTTAGATTGGTATTATTCTTGTCCTGGAGGAGACGTTATGATGACTGGCACCATAGGACTTATAAAAACATTGGAATATTTAAGTAAAAGGTAGTTTATGTTAAGGCTTGATCCTCATATTCATAGTGAATATTCCCATGATTCTAATTCTAAAATAAGTAATATTTTAAAAGTAGCTAAAGTTAAAAAACTTGACGCTATAGCTATTAGTGATCATAATACTGTAAAAGGTTCTATTAAAGCTATTGATGAATCTAGCAAATATGAAAAATTATTAGTTATTCCTTCTATTGAAATTTCATCTAGTAAAGGTCATGTTTTAGGTTTAGGTGTAGAAGAGCTAATTGATAAAGGATTATCACCTGAGGAGACAATTGATAAAATTCATGATCAAGGAGGACTTGCTATTATACCTCACCCATATAGCTTTTATAGAAGTGGTTTATTTTCTAAAGTGATTCCTCCTCATTTAAAGATTGATGCTATTGAAATTTTAAATGCTAAATACTTTATTGGATATGGAAATAAAAAAGCAAGAAAATTTTCAAAAAAGTATAATATACCTGGAATTGGTGCAAGTGATTCACATATGTTAAAAACAATAGGCTCTTGTTTTACTAAAGTAAATAGTGATATGGATATTGATAGTATTTTAAAAGCTATAAAAAAGAATAAAATTAATACTATGGGTAAAGGAAACTCATATATTTCCAATGCTAAAAATAATTTATTGGATAAAATCAGTAGAAAATAATTCTATTATATTGTCAAGGAGAAAATTTTGATGGATTTTTTTATTTTAAAAAATATTATTGATGAATATTTTTTCTCAGGATATACTATTTTTAATACAGTTATTTATGCAATTATATTAATTATAATATTAGAATTAATTTTAAAGCTATTTAATAAAATAAAAATCAATCCAAAAAATATAATATATAGTATTATTCCTTTCATATTTTTTGGATCTGGAGTTCGAGCATTAGTAGATAATAATATATTACAATATAATTATTTGACAATTACACCAGGTATATATTTATCTGTTGGAATACTTGCAATTCTATCATTAATTATCGGATATATTTTAAGAAATATTATAGATTATAGAATCTCAATATTTTTATTAGCTTTACCTTTTGGATTATATCCTTTCTTTAAAATGGATCATTTTAATTTAGAAATATTATCATTTGTTATATTATTATGGATTATATTAACTAGTTTATTTTATTTAATAGGAAAATATTGGAGCTTACTTAAAGATAAAATTAACTTATCTATAATTTCTGCTCATTTACTCGATGCTACAACTACTTTTGTAGCTGTTGAT
Organism: Methanobrevibacter sp. DSM 116169; assembly: GCF_046197865.1. Taxonomy (GTDB): domain Archaea; phylum Methanobacteriota; class Methanobacteria; order Methanobacteriales; family Methanobacteriaceae; genus JAHKLT01. The sequence continues at coordinate 120,570 of NZ_CP166990.1, forward strand.
TTTTATGGATATAATGAACAACATGTACTTCCAAGTATAATCTACAATATATTTGATACAGCTATTATAATGTATCCATTAAAAATTATTGTTATAATCTCCTGTATATATTTAATAGATAAATATATTGATGATGAGATATTAAATGGTTTAATAAAATTAGCAATATTTGTCCTTGGATTAGCTCCAGGGATTCGAAATTTACTTACAATGCTAATTGGAATTTAATAAAAAATAGTATATAAGGAAATTAATCCTTTTTAATTTGAATTTCTATTGTAGAAACATTTGTTTGCATACCTTCATTATTTGTAATTTCTTCTGTAGAAATTTCAATATTTCCTACATCAGACTCAGGTATAAATCTATTTCTAACAATCTCAGCAACATCAACAGCTTTACTAATAGCTCGACCACGGGCTTTTAAAAATACTTCTTCGGTATCACCGTTCATTTGAGTCACTACTGCTAAAACATAGTTCATTACTGGTTTACTTCCGATGTAAATCACATTTTCTTCCAACTTATAACCTCCAAAGATGTACTAAAAATAGTTTATTTATTAATCTATATAAATATTTATATTAAGTAATATTTTTCGATGAATTTTGAATAACTAATAACTTATTTATTGAATTTAAGATTGCAATTACACTAGCCATAACAATATCATCTTTTGTTGATCTTCCTGTTGCTTTATTACCTTTATCATCTGATGTAACAACAAAAACTTCTGCTAATGCATCAGTACCACCAGTAATAGCTTCAATATTATATTCTTCAAGTTCAATATCAGTAGTTTCTTTTATTAAATATCTAATAGAATTTAATGCAGCATCTACTGGTCCAACTCCTGTTTGTGATGTTTCGTTTTCTTCTCCATTTATTAATAATTTAACAGTAGCTGAAGGAGATACAGTCTCACCAGTCATAACAGATAAACCTAAAAGTTTAATATATTCTTCTTTTGATGTACTAAGTTCTGTAACAGCTATTGCTTTTAAATCAGCATCAGTGATTGTTTTACCCTTATCACCTAATGCTTTTATCTGATCATATACAGAACAAAATTGACTTTCAGATAAATCAATATTATACTCTTCTAATTTTGATTTTAAACCACTTGCACCTGTATGTTTACCTAGTGCAATTTTACGAGAATGACCTACAAGTTCAGGAGCTATTGGTTCATAAGTTGAAGCATTTTCTAAAACACCATGAACATGTATTCCTGATTCATGAGCAAAAGCATTTTCTCCTACAATTGGTTTATTTGGAGATAATTTAATACCTGTTATTTTACTTACAAAATCAGATAGGTTGTATAATTTTTTAGTATCAATATCTAATTTAATTCCATATGCAACCTCTAATGCAACAACTAATTCTTCTAAAGATGCATTTCCTCCACGTTCACCTAAACCATTAACAGTAACATGTGCTTGTGATGCACCAGCCTCTATTGCCATTAAAGAATTAGCTGTAGCTAAACCAAAATCATTATGGAAATGAACACTTATTGGAGATTTTAATTCTTGTTTTAAATCATATATTAAAGATTTAGCTATTATTGGAGTTAAAACACCAACAGTATCAGGAACATTGATTGTACTAGCTCCAGCATCTTCTGCGGCTTTATAAATTTCTATTAAATAATCCTTCTCAGTTCTTGTTGCATCTTCAGCAGAAAATTCAACTGTAATTCCATGGTCTTTAGCATATTCAATTGCATGAACTGCTTTATCTAAAATTTGCTCTTTATTCATTTTGAGCTTATAATCTCTATGTAATGGACTTGTTCCAATAAAAGTATGAACATATGATAAATTAGAATCAATTAAAGCATCCATGTCTTTTTCAAGCACTCTAGCTAATCCACAAATTTCTGCATTTAAATTCAACTCTTTTACTTTACGAGCTGTATCTCTTTCACCAGCTGATACAATTGGAAAACCAATCTCAATAGTGTCTACTCCTAAACTATCTAATTTCTTTGCAATTTCGATTTTTTCATCTACTGTTAATGCAATGCCTGGAGTTTGTTCACCATCTCTTAATGTGGTGTCAAAGATTTTAATATTATCTTGCAGGTCCATATATTTGTTTTTTATTTTTTCAATATCCATTCCATACATTAAAATCCCTCTTATATTTATTATGTAATTCATTTATTTTATTATTTTTCATGAAAATTTCTCATCTTTTGCTCTTGTTAAATCTTTATAAACTTATATTACTAAAAATAATAATATGGGAAATTATATTAAACATCCTCTTATTAAAGTAGATACTGTTGAAGCCAGGGCTTATCAGCAAAAATTAGCTGGTGATGTTTTAAAAAAGGGAAACACAATGGTAGTTGCACCTACTGCTTTAGGTAAAACATTAGTAGCTATATTAGTTGCAGCTGATAGATTAGAAAAATTTAATAAATCTAAAGTACTTATTTTAGCTCCTAGTAAACCTTTAACTATTCAACATGAGGAAAATTTCAAAAATTTCTTAAATGTTCCAATAACATCTATTACTGGATCAATCAATGTTAAAGATAGACAAAAAAGATGGGAAGAATCTAAAATTATTTGTGCAACTCCTCAAACTGTAGAATCTGATTTATTAAATGGTAGATATAATTTTGAAGATGTCTCTTTAATTGTTTTTGATGAATGTCATCATGCTGTAGGATCTTATTCTTATGTTTACCTAGCTAATCGCTATGTTAAAGAAGCTAAAAGAAATTTAATTTTAGGTCTTACTGCTTCTCCTGGTTCTGATAAATCAAAAATTAAAGAAGTTTCTCACAACCTATATATTCAAAATGTTGTTGTTAAATCTGAAGATGATACAGATGTTAAACCTTATTTTAATCCTGTTGATACTGAATGGGTTAAAGTTAAAATGAGTAATGAACTAGCTAAAATTAAAGAATCCTTAAATAAATCTTTAAAAGTTCGACTTAAAGGCTTAAAAAATATGAATATTATTAATACAGTTTCTGTAAATAAAAGAGATATTTTAAAAGCTCGTGGAGATGTACAAAATAAAATAGCTAGATCTACTAATCCTCCTAAAGATTTATATCAAGCAATTTCTATTTTAAGTGCTGTAATTAATATTCAACATTCTTTAGAACTTGTTGAAACTCAAGGTGTAGCTACTTTTAATAAATATATTTCAAGACTTCGTAAGAAAAACACTAAAGCTGCTAAAGGTTTACTTGCAGATCATAATTTTTCGCATGCTATTGCACTATCTTTTGAAGCTCAAGAACATGGTTGGGAACATCCTAAACTTAAAAAATTAATGGAATTATTAAAAACAGAGTTAGGTACTGATAAGTCTCAAACTGTTCTTAAATCTTTAAGAGATAATCCAGATAAAAAACAACCTAAAGTTATTGTTTTTACTCAATTTAGAGATACTCTTGAAATGATTCATAATAAATGTGAAAGTGAAGGTATTAAATCTGTTAAGTTCTTTGGTCAAGGTAAAAAAGATGGTGAGAAGGGATTATCTCAAAAAGAACAGAAAAATGTTATAAAGTCCTTTAAAATGGGGGAATATGATGTTTTAATTTCTACTAGTGTTGCCGAAGAAGGTATTGATATTCCTGCTGTAGATTTAGTTATTTTATATGAACCTGTTCCATCTGAAATTCGTATGATTCAAAGAAAAGGAAGAACTGGTCGTAAAAGAACAGGTAAAGTTAAAATACTCATGACTGAAGGAACACGTGATGAAGCCTATTATTGGGCATCAATTAATAAAGAAAAAATGATGAGAGAACAATTAATTGATAAAAATATTTTAGAAGAGTTAAATTTAAATGCAGCTGAGAGAATGGAAGATGAAAAGGCTGTTAAAGTTATTGAAAAACCTAAAAAATCTGATGAGGTTATTGTTTATGCCGATTCAAGAGAAGGTAATTCTACTGTTATAAGACATTTAGATAATATTGAAGTAAATGTTAAAGTTAAATCTATGACTGTAGGGGATTATCAAGTTAGTGATGATGTAATTATTGAACGTAAAACTGCAAAAGATTTTGTTGATTCTATTGTTGATAAACGTCTTTTTAAACAAGCTAATGATTTAAGAGAAGAATTTAAAAAACCTATAATCATTTTAGAAGGGGATGATCTTTATTCTGGTTTTATTAATCCTAATGCTATTCGTGGTTCAATAGCTTCTATTGCATTAGATTTTGGTATTAGTATAATCCCAACAAGAGATTCAGAAGATACAGCTGCAATGATTAAAAGAATAGCTAGTAGAGAACAACGTGGTGAGAAAACTAATATTCAACTTAGAACTGACAGGAAACCAGATAATTTATGGGAACAACAAGTTTTTATTATTGAATCACTTCCAAATGTTGGTCCTGTTAATGCTAAAAAACTTTTAGAACATTTTGGTTCTGTTAAAAAAATAATGGATGCATCAGAATCTGAACTTCAAGAAGTTGAAGGTATTGGTAAGAAAATTGCTCAAAATATTAGAAAAGTAATTGAAAGTAAGTATTTATATTTTAAAAATGATCAAACCGAAAAAAGATTATTATAATTTTTTTATGTACTCAAGACTTTTTTCTAAGTAATCTGTATTATTTACTTCAATCATGTATATTCCATTATAGTTTTTCTTTTTAAAAACATTAATGATGTTATTAAAATCAATTTCTCCATCACCTAATGCAAGGTGTGAATCATTATCACCATAATTATCAGACATATGTATGTGTTTAATCGAATCAAAATACATTTGATTTTCGCTATATCCTGCAGTATATGCATGGCCAATATCTAGTGTCATAGCTAAGTTATAACTTTTAAGAAATTCATCTAATTTTTCTATATCTTGATACATAAAACCTTCAATATTTGGCATATTCTCAATAGCTGCTGTAATACCTAAATCATCACAATATTTTGATATTTCTTTAATAGCTGGGTGTGATTTTTCATAAACTTCTTTTTCATAATCTCTAGCTAGATAAGGTATTATTCCAGGATGAACTACAAGAATTTCACTATCTATTTTATTTGCAAAATCAGCAGATGATTTAATAGCTTCAATAGAAGATTTATAGATATATGTATTAAGTGATGCAATATTAAGATCAATTATTGGTGAGTGGACTGTATAATTTAAGTTATAGCTATTTAATACTTCTGTGTTAATCTCTTCACATGGATATTGATGTAGGATCTCTAAATATTCAATATTTAAACTTTCAAAATATTTTAAGTTTTGCTCAATGTCTTCTCCATATATAGATAATGTTGATGCACCAATTTTCATATAAATCAATTATTTTTTAATAGCTGTGATATCTAAATCCATATCTAATGCATTTAAAATAATTTCAGATAAAGCAACTCCTTTTTTGATTTTAATTTCTCCATTTCTACTTGTTGTTGCAGTAAGTAAATAATCTCCATCAACAAATACATCGAAATTCTCACCATAATTACCTTTACCAACATCTAAAATTACTTGTTTTTTTGTTTCAATAACATCTACTTTAAATTCTTTACCTTTCTTTTCATTTTCGTGTTTTATAGCTTCTACACCTAAACTAATTCCTATTTCTTGTTCTATCTCAGCTATTCTTTTACCACTTTGACCAATAACTTTAGGAATATATTTTTCATTAATATAGATATTAGCTCTCTCAGGTGATACAATTTCAACATCAACTTTAGATTTAGGTATGATTTTTTTAATTTTTCTTAAAATTTCTGCTTCAGCTATTTTATCAACGGATGTTTTATGATTTGAATCATCTTTACTTGATACAAGATCTAAATCCATTACAATGGTCTGCTCACCATAAGTATATATTTCATTTTTAAGTTCTTCTGTTTCAAAATCTCTAATTTCTATAACTGGTCTTGCAAGATCTGCTTCTTCCATTCCTGATGGAACTTTAACAGTCATCGATACCTCATAAACAGATTTTATCTCACCATCTTCAATATAAATACTAGTATCTACTACTGATGGTATTACACCAAGCTCTACCCTTGATGATATTCTTTGAATTGCATCTATAGCTCGTGTTGAGTGAACAACACCCACCATTCCAACTCCTGATAAACGCATATCTGCAAATATTTCAAAATCTCTACTTTTTCTAAGTTCATCATAAATTGTAAAATCAGGCCTTACAAGTAATAATACATCAGCTGTATTTTCCATATCTCCTTCTAAAGGAGAATATTGAGTTATTTCATCAGACACTTGTAAGTCTCTTGGCGATTCCATTGTTTTTACAACTTTATTTAAGTCTTTAGAGTAAAATTCAGCTATAGCTTGAACAAATGTACTTTTACCTGCACCAGGAGAACCTGAAATTAAAATTCCTTCTGCATTACTTGTTAGTCTATCCATAAGTTTATCAGTTAATCCATATTCTTCTAATGGTATTTTAATAACTGGTTTAACTGCAGTTATTTCATAACTTTCAGAAAATGGTGGATAAGCTATTGAAATTCTATATTCTCTTGATTGAACAATTATCGAACCGTCCTTTTCAGATTCTAAATATGTTTTTGAATCGTTTCTTTCAAGTTCTAAAATCTCATCAGTTAATCTCTTAAGTTCTTTATATGTAGTAGGACTTTCATCTAATTTAGTTAATTTAATATTTCCAGGTGTTCCCTTCTTAGCTGTTGGAGGAACATTTTCTTTTAGATGAACTGACATTGTCTCTGAATCAAAAAACTTAGATAATGATAGTTCTTTTAAACTAACTTTAGGTTTAAGATAAATTACATCTATTCCTTGTGCAAGACTTGCATCAGATTGAACTTTATCTGATGTTATAAGTGTAGCTAGTTCATTTAATGCAAGATCTCTTATCATTGCATCAATTTCACCTTTTTTTGCATTAGCTATTTCATATCCTTTAGGCCGTCCACCTTTAAATTCAATAGCTATTTTACCATCATATTCTAAAGATTGTAAGTGTTTAAGTTCATTTAATCCTTTAAAACCTATTGGTTTACCTACATTTGCTTGATGTTCAAGTTCGGATACAACAGCTTCTGGGATGATTATCTCAGGATAATCTAAATCATTTTCTTTTATTATTTCACTTATTATTCCATCAATTATTGCACTTGTATCTGGAACAATCTTTTTTAGGTTTTCTAAATTCATCTTATCTTAATAAATATCTTCAGGATTTAATAATCTCTCTGCAATTACTTCTAAATCATCATCTTTTAAATTATCAATATCAATATCATTATCTAAATTGAGTTTTCTAAAAAAACAAGATCCATATCCTTCATGGCAAGCTGCACCATTTTGTTCTACTTTCATTACTATTGCATCTGCATCGCAATCTGTAAATATTTCTTTAACATATTGGATGTGACCTGAACTTTCACCTTTAAGCCATTGTTTACGTCTTGATGTACTCCAATAATGTGCTTTTTTTGTCTCAAGTGTTTTTTTTAAGGCTTCTTTATTCATATTAGCTACCATCAAAATTTCACCTGTTTTATAATCTTGTGCAATAGCTGTTATGACCTTTTCACCTGCAATTTCATGTCTAAAATTAATATTCATAAATATTCCTCTTTATATAATCAATAATTTCATCAAGTTTTACGAGTTCTTGTTCTCCACTTTCCATGTCTTTTATAGTTACTTGATTGTTTTTTAGTTCATCCTCACCAACTAAAACAACATATTTAACATTTAAATTATTTGCATGGTTTAAAAGCTTTTTAAATTTCTTTCTTGATAAGTCTATTTCAGTTTTAATCCCTTCAGATCTTAATGTTTGTGCAATTTCATAAGATTTACTACGTGTTTCATTAGAAAATGGTGCAACATAAATATCAACAGATGATTTAATTTCATTATTATCATTTAACTCTTCTATTGCATTCATTAACCTATCAAATCCAAATGCAAAACCTGTTGATGAAATTTCTTCACCACCAAAAATCTTAATTAAGCTATAGCTTCCTCCACCACAAACTTGTTTTTGAGCTCCAAGTTCTGGAATATAAACTTCAAATACAATTCCAGTATAATAATCAAGTCCACGAGCTACTCCCAAATTTAATGTATAATTTTTAACATTAAAACTTTCTAAATCATCAATTAACTTTTTAAATTCATTTAATGAGTCTTGTGTTTCATCGTATTTTGATAAAAGTTCATCGATTTTACTTAATACAGATTTATCTCCAACAATATCAATGAGCTTTAAAAGTATTCCATTTAATTCATCATTTTCTATTATAGGGTTTTCACCTTTTAAAGAATTTCTTAAAAGTTCTTTATCTCCTTTATCAATAACAACCATTAATTCTCTTTGTGTTTCTTGGCTGATATCAAAGTGTTTAAATAATCCTCTAATAATTCCTAAATGATTAATATGAATATCTGCTGAGTGTAAGTTTAAGTTATTTAATGAATCATTACACAATGCAATTACTTCACCCTCACCTTCTGGTGATTTAGCTCCTATAAGTTCACATCCAAATTGCCAGAATTGTCTAAATCTTCCTTTTTGAGGTCTCTCATATCTAAAACAGCTTCCAAAATAATATAATTTTATTGGTTTAGCTACTTTTTGAAGTTCATTTAAATATAATCTAGCTACTGGTGCAGTTATCTCAGGCCTTAAAGTAATTTCTCTATCTGATTTATCTTTAAAATTATATAATTGATCAACAATTTCTTCACCAGATTTTGTTGTAAATAATTTTAAATCTTCAAATAAAGGTGTTTTAATTTCTCTATATGCATAATTTTCAAATGTGTTTCTTAGAACTTTTTCCACTTCTTTTCTTTTTTCCATTTCATCAAATAAGAAATCTCTAGTTCCTCTAGGTCTTGTAAATTCCATTTAAATCCTCTAAGTAATTTATTTATATATTAAAAAATTTGTTTTTAATTATTAATATAGCTATTATTTTTTCTTTAAAAAATACACAATTAATATTAAAATTATTAAAATAATAAATAAAACAACTACTTCAATTTCTAAATAGCTACCGAGTCCTGCAGATAATATAATAATTGTAATTAAAATTGTCATAACAGGTATGATAAGTTTAAAAATTTTTTCTAAAGGAGTACCTCTTATATTATTGTTTTTATTTAAATCATTAAATACACATAGGATTGTTTGTAAAATAGCTAGAAAAACAGGAATTAAAATTATATATAACTTATCTAAAAACATATCTGGATTTAAATTTACATCAAAGTGAACTGGGATGCTTGATGGAAGGTCCCCATAGAAAATAATTCCAAGTATTATTGGAGATAATGTTATGATTACAGTTAAAATTAGAGTATTATAATCAATTTTTTTATTCATAGTTTTTAATTAGATTTAATTGTATATTAAAATTTTGAAAATAAGAATATTAGGATTTAAAAATGATTGATATTTTTATAATTCAACTACTTTTTCAATCATATCTTCAAATTCTGGATGTTTTTTAAGAAATTTAAAAGCAAGCTTTGCAGTATAATCAGAAGACTCTTCAATGGTCATGTTTCTTTTATTTCCATTTTCTATTTGTTCAAGCTTTAATAAGTTATCAGCCATATTTAAAGACCTGCTACTTCTAAAGTTTGGAATAATATCATTAAATATATTTTCAATTCTAGTTGGAATAGGTTCTTTTAAATGTATTAGTTTATTTATTTGATCTTCAGATAAATTTTTAACAAATTGATTATTTGGTTTTAAATATATTACCATGAATAATAGTCCTCCTTGTAATTGTATTAATTATATTATTTCTTTTTAATAAAATATAAATATTTCTTTTTATTTAATTAGCTGCTAATGATATAGATATTTTCCTGTTTTTCTTATTTTTCTTAATTTAGTTCCACATTCAAGTAAAATTTCAAATTCTTCTTTAGTTGAGGATATTTTTTCAATATATAATATTTTAGTTCCTTTAGGAAGTAGAATATAATTAACATTTTTACCATATTTATTTTCATCTAAATTTTTAGATATACTAACAGATAATAATGTATCAGAAACATATATTCCTTTTTGGCTATATTTAATTAATGCAGAAGTTTTTTCCTTTCTTATAACAATTAGATCTTTTTCTAAGGTAATAGCTTTCTTAAATATATTTTTTCTTAATTTTAATGCTTCATCAAAACTAACAGCAACTTCTCCAAACAATAATTTAGATGCTTTATTCCATTCATATTCACATATTTTTTTATTAATATTTTTCCTAATATATTCATTTAAAGGAAAATAACCTTCACCCGTATATATTTTAATAAAATCATGTTCTTTTTTGCTCAAATCATTTTTTGATATACCATACTTATTTTTAAAGTTATTTCTATCTTTAGAATTTTCATCAACACCATGAACTGTTTTACCATCAACAGTCATTTTAGCAGATTTTTTACTTGTTAATGGGTTTTTAATCTTATTATATGGATTGATTACAAGTATTTCTTCAATAACTTCTGTAAGATATGAAAAGTTTAATAATCTCCTAGTGGGGTTCATAAATCAAAAATCCTATAGACTTGTTTTAAAATTAATCACTATATAATATTCATTATTTTTTAATATAAATAACCATTATTATTTTTTAGATAAAAATAACACTTTTAAATAAAAATTTAAATAAAAAAACAATATTTAACTTATATTAAATTAATTTAAGCAATAATTATTAATATAAAAATAAAAATTTCATATTAAGTAAGTTATAAATAGCTATTTTAAGATAATTTATATTAATTAAAAAAATTTAGAGTGAAAACATTGATTGATGGTAATACAAAAGTTGTAGGTTTAATAGGAAATCCTGTAGAACATAGTTTCTCTCCAATTATGCATAATGCTGCATTTAAAAAGCTTAATTTAAATTATGTCTATGTTCCTTTTAAAGTGTCATCTTTAGAAAATATAATTTCTTCTTGTAACGCATTAAACATTAAAGGGCTAAATGTAACCATACCTCATAAAATTGATGTTTTAAAATATCTTGATAATTTAGATGAAATAGCTAAACTAATTGGTGCAGTAAATACAATTGATTTTAAAGATATGAAAGGTTATAATACTGATGGAATTGGAGCTCTTCGTGCAATTGAAGATATGACTTCATTAAAAAATAAAAAAGTTGTAATTACTGGTTGCGGTGGAGCATCTAGAGCTATTTCTTTTCAAATAGCTAATTCTAATATTGAAGAACTTGTACTTATTAATCGTAATATTAATAAAGCTAAATCATTATCTGATGATATCTTATCTTCAAATCTTTTAAGCAATGTTAGCTATGATTCATTAGATAATTTAAAAAATGAACTTCTAAATGCTGATATTTTCATTGATACTACTCCTATTGGAATGTATCCAAATATTAATGATAATCCAATAGCTACAGCTGATATGTTACATGAAGATTTACTTGTAAATGATATTGTTTATAATCCTCTTGAGACATCTTTAATTAAAGAGGCTAAAAAAGCTAATGCAAAAACTGTATCTGGTTTAAAGATGCTTATTTACCAAGGTGCAGAATCTTTTAAGATTTGGACAGGTTATGATGCACCAATTGATATAATGAAAAAAAGTATTTTAAGTGTTTTGTGATTATATGGATTTAAATTTTGATATTTTACCTTCTAATGAAGAATTTACAAGTTCTAAAAAAGATATTTTAAAATTTTTAAAAATTATTGGTATAGATTCAAGATATATTAGCTATACTGATTCTAAAATCTATATTAATAATTTAAGATTTTCTAAATTTTCAAAAACTAAAGAAAAGACTTTTAAAAAACATTATCCAGATATTGAAGTTTTAAGATCTAGTTTATTTCAAAAAATTTGTGCAAGATCATCTAAAGTTTTATCAGATAAATTAAAACCACAAAATACTGTTTTACTACCTTCAGATGATGAAGATATTAATAGATTATTAGAGATTGTTTTAGAACCTTATTCAAGAAAATATGGTATAAAATTAGTTTATTCAGGAAGTGCTGATTTTATAGCTAGTCCTAAATTTTTAGATGAAGAAGTAAGTGAGATTTTAACAGATATTTTTAATGGTAATGGAATAGATTTTATTAATGATGAAAAAGTAATTTACCCTTTTATTAATATTCCAAAAGAATGGTTAAATTCCTTCTTAGAAATGGAAGGATTTAATGTGTTAAAAGAAAATGATATTGAAAAAGATGTAGCTAGCTCTTTTATGGATTTTATGGGTGAAATTCTTCCAAGTTATAGAGAAAATGTTTTAGTATCATATGAATACATTAAATCAAAAATTAAAGAGTGATTTTTGAGCATTACTATCTTTTGGTTTTTCTTCTCTGACTTCTTCTTTTATAGGTTCAATAATTTCTTCTTGTTTTGGTTCTTCTTTAACTACTTCAGGAACTTCTTTTCTTTGTTTTATAAAAATCCCTTTTTCTATTTCAATTTTTTTCTTCTCTTCCCTATTTTCTGCTTTTTCTTTTTCTTTAGCAGTTATGATTTTTTTAGGAATCTTCTTAGATCTAAATCTTTTTATCTCATCATCATCTAATTCTAAAAAGTCACTTATATCATATGCTTGCTCGTCGTCTTTAAACATTATTTCAAAATATGGAAACATTGAAATAGCTACACTATTTGATACATGCATGTGTTCTGAAATCTTCTCAGCTATTTTATCTCTTAAAGCACGTTTTCCTCTATTTTTACTCATTAGAGAAAATATTGTAGGTGTCATAACTCTTGTAAATTTTTTATATTTTTCTCTCTTAGATAATCCTACTCCAATACTCATGAAATCTGATGCATATTTCCAATATCCATAGTTTCTACTGTTTCGTGCTCTTCCAAAGTATAAATCAGATTTAGCTATATTTTCATATGCTCTTTTTATATCATCTTTTCTCTCATATTCTCTTGGAATATTCTCTGCAATATATTCCATTACAAGTGTTGGATCTTCTTCAATAAATGTAGCTCTTTTTATCTTATTTGGTGTTTTACTTTTTAAAATAATTGAAACACTATCAAAGATTGTAGTTCTTTCATCTTTTTTACTAATGATGTTTAAATCATCTGTGTTGAAGGTTTTACTATCTTCTGCTAATGCTTGGAAGGTATTTATAGCTGATCTTACATCTCCTGCTGATTGTGCTGCAAGTTCTTTTAAAGCTACTGGATTTGCTTCAATTCCTTCTTCATGTGCGATCTTCTTTAAAAATGCAGATATTGATGGTGATCTAACTTTATGCATTTTAATTACTTGAGATTTAGTTTTTATTGTAGCTATTCTTTTACTGTATAAATCATTAGCTATTAAAATCATAGGGTGTTGAGATTTTGCAATAATTTGACCAACTGCTCTTGCTCCACCTCTATCATTTGTTCCATGAATACCATCAACTTCATCTAGAATGATAAGTTTATAATCATCATTGAAAAATGATTTAGTTGTTGCAGATTCTCCAATAGTATTCATTATAATATCATATGAACGTTTATCACTAGCATTTAACTCTACATATTCTGAGAATTCTTTAGCTATTATATGAGCTAGTGTTGTTTTTCCAATACCTGGAGGCCCTACAAGAAGTAATGGTTTTTCTGGTTTGTTGTTTTTCCAGCTATCAACCCATTTTTCTATTTCAACTTTTTGTTTACCATTTCCTAAAACTTCTTTTAGAGTTTTTGGACGGTATTTTTCTGTCCACAACATTTTAAAATGACCTATAAAAATTTAGTTAATAATGCTTCTAACTGTATTCTAGGATTTGCACCTTCACGAATTCTAAAATCACAATCTGCAAGATATTCCATTAAATCCATATAGATTTCTCCTTCCATTTTATCTTCCATAACTCTTTTAGAAATATCTTGATAGATTTGAGAAACCATATCTTCTCCACTAGTACCTTGTAAGACCATATTTTCTCTTAAAAGTGTTCTAGCTCCCATAAAATCTCCTGATAAAGCCCGTGTAATCATTTTGTTTATATCTTCTGGTCTAGCTTTTGATACGACCTCATATACTGCTTCATTGGTGATTTTATCTCCTTCAGTAGCTGCAGATTGAAGCATATTTATAGATTTACGCATATCTCCTTCTGCAAAATACACTATTGTCTCGAGTGCATCTGTGTCATATTCATAGCCTTCTTTTTTAGCTATTACTTCTAATCTTTTTAAAATATCTTGGCCTTTAATTGGTGTAAATCTGAAAATTGCACATCTAGATTGAATAGGATCAATTATTTTAGATGAATAATTACATGATAAGATAAATGTAGCTGTTTTTGTATACATCTCCATTTCACGTCTTAGTGCATGTTGAGCATCTTTAGTCATATTATCTACTTCATCTAGGAAAACAACTCTAAATGGAGCACCGACAGGTTTTAAACGGCAGAAATTTTTAATATCATTTCTTACAGTTTCAATTCCTCTTGCATCTGATGCATTTAACTCTAGGAAATTTTGTCTCCAGTATTCACCAAGAATTGATTTTACAAGTGCAAGAGCTGTTGTTGTTTTTCCTACTCCTGCAGGGCCTGTAAACATCAAGTTAGGCATACTGCTTTCACCTACATATTTTTCTAATCTGTTTATTATGTGATTTTGTCCAACAACATCATCTAAGCTTTGAGGTCTGTATTTTTCTACCCAAGGTCCATTCATTTTTTCACCAAATTATAGTTATTAATATTTTATTTTTATTTGTTAAATAACTATTTTTTTTTAATGTGATTTTGTGTTTTTATTTTTATTAATTTTAGTTAAATTGTGTAAAAGTGATTTTATGATTTTTAATTTTAGAATAAATGTGTAAAATCGCAGTATAAAAAGAAATATATCTTTTATATTCTATAATTTTAATATGAAATGCTTTTAACATTTTTTAATAAGATGGAGACAATAATATGAATTTAGAATATATATTAGAGAATTATACTTTTGAGAAATTAACTGATAAATATGATTTATCAGAATTTGATTGTGGAGAAAAAGATTTAACAAATTTTTTAAGAAACGATGCTTTAAATCAGCAAGCTATTAATTTAAATGCAACACAATTAATTGTTTGTGATGATGAGATAATAGGATTTGTTACATTACTTGCTGATAAATTAAGAATAAAATTAGTGGATGATGAGGTTAAACAATCTGTAAAAGAACAAATTCCTAATTTAAAAGAAGTACCTGCTGTAAAAATTGGAAGATTTGCAATTTCTAAAAAATATTCTAACCATGGAATAGGTATGGATGTTATGAGGCAAATAATTGGTGAAATAGTTAAAATATCTTTGAATATTGGAATAAAATTTATAATAGTTGAAGGATATGCAAAAGCACATAATTTCTATAAAAAAACAAAGTTTAAACATTTAAAAAAAGATGAAAAGTATATTGATAATATTGAAAATATAATAAAAAAAGATCCAACAAGAACTTTTTTACTATATCAGGATATTACTAATAAATATTGATTTTATGGTTTAAAATGAACTGTTCGTTTTTCACGAGCTTTTTTCACCTCTTCAGCAAATTCTAATTCTTCTTTTGTTGGTGGTTCGTTCATTTCTTTTAGGAATGCTATTGCGGTTTCACCAGTTAATGTTGGTGTTGGTTTTATTGGTCTTGCCATGTTATCGCCTTTTATTAATTATAATATGTTTACTAAAATATTTAATTTTTGTCATGATTTAAAATGAACTCTTCGTTTTTTACGGAGTTTTTCTAGCTCCTTAGCAAAAGCTTTTTCTTCTTTTGTTGGAGGTGCATTCATTTTTTTTAAAAATGCTATTGCAGTTTCTCCAGTTAGTATTGGTGTTTCTCCAATTGGTTTTGCCATGTTATCACTTATTTTAGTTATTTCTGTTATAATGATTTATTTTTCTGTGTTTTTGTTTTCATATCCTGTTTTGAAAGGAACTGTTCTTTTTTCACTAAGTTCTTTTAATTTTTTAGAAAAAGTTTTATCTTTTTCTGTTGGTGGTTCGTTCATTCTTTTTAAAATTCTTTTTGCATCCTTCCCTGTTAATGTGGGGGTTATTCCTATTGGCCTTGCCATATTATCACATTTATGTTTTCATGATTTAAAGTGAACTCTTCTTTTGTCACGAATCCTTTTCACTTCTTCCATATATTTTAGTTCTTCTTTTGTTGGTGGTTCGTTCATTTCTTTTAGGAATGCTATTGCTGTTTCTCCTGTTAGTATTGGTGTTGGTTTTATTGGTCTTGCCATATTATCACATTTTCGTTTTTAAAATTTAAAATGAACTTTTCGTTTTTCACGAATTTCTTTCACTTTTTTAGCAAATTCTATATCTTCTTTTGTTGGTGGTTCATTCATTCTTTTTAAAAAGTCTATTGCATCTTCACCAGTTAATGTTGGTGTTGGTTTTATTGGTCTTGCCATTTTTACACCTCACTTATTTTATTTAATTAATATTTATCTCACTTCAACATTTTAAGCAATAAAATTTAATATCCTTTAGTTACACAGTATATGGTATATTGAAGCTTTTAAAAATATATATTAATCTTTTACATATTTTTATTTGTATTAAATTCTATATAAAATCCTATGTTTTATTCTAAAGCAATTTTACACCATTAAAACAATATTCCAACATGAAAGCAATAACTAATAATTTTTTTTAAATTCAATGTCATTAAGCTATTTTCTTTGTTTATTTCAATTAATTTTATTTTATCTTATGTTAATTTATTTATAAGTTATTTTAAGTGTTTTATGTAATCATTTTCATATACAAATTCTTATTTATTCTTTATATAATTCAATTGTTTTAATTTGGAAACAAAAAATTTATATATTAAGCAATCAATAATTAGTGAGTAAGAATATGTATTCCTTAGGGTTCTATATATTTTACAGGTAAAGCCTAGAAGACTGTTCTCTGCGAGAACGACTAATAGTGCTTCTAGGTACTGGACTCTTAACTATTTTTATCATATTTTTGTTAATATAATGTTCTTTTTATTAAGTATATCTATAAAATAAGGATTGTTTCTTTCATATTTTTGTTAATATAATGTTCTTTTTATTAAGTATATCTATAAAATAAGGATTGTTTCTTTCATATTTTTGTTAATATAATGTTCTTTTTATTAAGTATATCTATAAAATAAGGATTGTTTCTTTCATATTTTTGAAAAATTGACCAAGCTACATAATCAGCAACTTGTAAACCTTTTAAAGACATGGAATCTTCATGAGTAATATTTATATTATAATTATTAGGATTATATATGTTATTTTTAAATGTTTTATTAAAATTAACGATTTCATTTGGTTTTTTTGATCTATCAACATAAACCTGTAAATTATCATTAATCTCTAATTTTTTAGCTATCTCAGAAGCTATATTGTCATATAACAATTGATAATTGTTATCATAATCATATTTGTAAATATTTTTTTTATTAAAAACAGTAGCTATTATTTTATAATCTTTTTCATTTAACTTTCTTAGTAAATATTCGATAATTTCTTTTGGATCTTTTGGATCTTTTAATTCAGAAATACTATTCAATTGTTTTTTAAATTTATATCTCCTTATATGTTTAATAATGTTATCTATACTCTTATTATCTTTAGTTAATAATCCAATAATAACAAAATAATCAGATTTCGTACCTAAAAGTCCACTTTCATCAATAAATAAATAATCCATTATAATCCTTACTATATAAATTCTTCTTAATTCTTAGATATGATAAGTTAATTTTTTTTTTATAAAATCAGTCTTTCGCATGTTTTTCTTTGAATTATATATTAATTTCTTTTAAATTCTATATAAACTCCTATGTAATATTTTAAAGCAATTTTAAGCTATTAAAATAATATCATGATATAAAAACAATATGCTAATAAAATTTTTCAAATTAATAATATTTATTAAATGAAATTAATAAAATTAATAATGATTATATTAATAGCAGTGATTTCATGAAAAGCGATAATATTAAAAAAGGTATTCAACGAGCTCCACATAGGTCTTTACTTAGAGCTTGTGGTTTAAGAGATGATGATTTTAAAAAACCATTTATTGGAATAGCTAATAGTTTTACAGATATTGTTCCAGGTCATATTCATTTAAGAGAACTTGTTGAACATGTAAAAGATGGTATTATAGCTGCTGGTGGAATTCCTTTTGAATTTGATACTATGGCTATTTGTGATGGAATAGCTATGAATCATGAAGGAATGAAATATTCCTTACCTTCTCGTGAAATTGTTGCTGCAACTGTTGAAAGTATGGCTAAAGGTCATAGCTTTGATGGTTTGGTCTTAATTCCAAGTTGTGATAAAGTTGTTCCTGGAATGCTTATGGCTGCATTAAGAGTTGATATTCCATCAATTGTTGTAACTGGTGGACCGATGATTTCAGGAGTTTATAAAGGTAAAAACGTTGATTTAATCAGTGTTTATGAAGCTGTTGGAGAAGAGGCAGCTGGTAAAATTTCTAAAGAGGAAGTTATTGAACTTGAAAAATGTGCTTGTCCTGGTGAAGGGTCATGTTCTGGACTTTTTACTGCAAATACAATGGCATGTGTAACAGAAGCATTAGGCTTAAGTTTACCTATGACAGCTACAACTCATGCAGTTGATGCAAATAATCGTAAAATTGCTAAATCATCTGGTGAGAGAATTGTTGAGATGGTTTCTGAAGATTTAAAACCTTCTATGATTTTAACTCAAGATGCTTTTTATAATGCAATTGCTGTTGATATGGCACTTGGAGGATCAAGTAATACAGCTTTACATATTCCAGCTATAGCTAGTGAATGCGAAAGTTTGAAAGTAGATTTAGATTTATTTGATAAAATAAGTAAAGAAATACCTCACATAGCTTTAATTTCACCTGCAGGTGATGATACAATGTTAGACTTGCATGAAGCTGGTGGTATTCCTGCAGTTTTTAAAACTTTAGAAAGTAAGATATTTTTGGATTCTATTACATGTGCAGGTAAAACAATTAAAGAAAATATTGAAGGGGTTTCTGTTAAAAACCCTAAAGTTATACATACATTAGAAGACCCTGTACACTCGGAGGGCGGAATAGCTGTACTTAAAGGAAATATTGCACCAAATGGTTCAGTTGTAAAACAAGGTGCTGTAACTGATGATATGATGTATGTTAAAGGACCTGCAAAAGTCTTTGAAAGCGAAGAAGATGTAGTTGAAGCTATTTTTGGTGGTAAAATATCTGAAGGTGATGTAATAGTTATTCGCTATGAAGGTCCAAAAGGAGGACCAGGAATGAGGGAAATGTTAAATCCTACATCAGCTATTATGGGTCTTGGAATTAAAAATGTTGCTTTAATTACAGATGGAAGATTTTCAGGTGGAACACGTGGACCATGTATTGGGCATATTTCTCCTGAGGCTATGGCAGACGGACCAATAGCTGCAATTAAAGATGGGGACATTATAGAAATTGATATTAAAAATAGATCAATTAATGTAGAATTAACAGATTCTGAGATTACTGAGAGAATTTCAAAAGTTGTAAAAGTTGATAAAAAAGTTGATGGGTGGCTTAATATTTACAGACAACAAGTTTCATCAGCTGATAAAGGAGCTATTTTAAGGTAATTATTATGGAAATATTAAATTATAAAGATATTGATTTGGGAAAAGTTGTTAAAAGATCTGGTGATGATGTAAGTGATGTTATACCTGTCGCTTCTGAAATTTTAGCTAATGTTCAAAAAAACGGTGATAAGGCACTTACTAGTTATACTGAAAAATTTGATAAAGTTTTAATTAATGAGTTTAAAGTTTCTAAGCAAGAGATTCAAGAAAGCTATGATAAAATTGATTCTGAATTACTCGAAGCTTTAAAAAGTGCTGCTTTTAATATCGAAAAATTCCATAAAATGGAAATTCCAGAAGGATGGAATATGGAAATAAGTGAAGGTGTAATAGGTGGTCAAATTATTCGTCCATTAAACACTGTAGGTTGTTATATTCCAGGTGGACGAGCACCATATCCTTCAACTATTTTAATGACAATAATACCTGCTAAAATAGCTGGTGTAGATAAAGTTATTGCATGTACACCTCCAATGGCTGATGGTAGTGTTATGGATGCAATTCTCGTTGCAGCAGATATTGCAGGAGCAGATGAAATTTATAAAGTTGGTGGTGCTCAAGCTATTGCAGCTATGGCCTATGGAACTGAAAGTATTCCTAAAGTTGAAAAAATTGTAGGTCCAGGAAATGTATTTGTAACAGCTGCAAAAAAACTTGTATATGGGGATGTTGATATTGAATTTCCTGCAGGACCATCTGAAGTTTTGGTAATTGCTGATGAAAGTGCTGATGTGGAGTTTATTGCATTAGACATACTATCTCAAGCAGAACACGATCCAAATGCATCATGTTTTTTAGTTACAGATTCTCTTAAAATTGCTCGTAAGTCTTTAGAAGAGATTAAAATTAAAACTAAAATAGCTATTCGTCGTGAAGTTATTGAAGAATCACTATCTAAATATGGAAAAATAATTTTAGTTAATGATTTAGATGAAGCAGTTGATGTAAGCAATGTATATGCACCAGAACATTTGATAATTTCTACTTTAAGGGATGATGAGATTTTGGGTAATATTAAAAATGCAGGTTCAATCTTTTTAGGTAAATATTCTCCTGTTGCATGTGGAGATTATGGCTCAGGAACAAACCATGTCTTACCAACTGCTGGTGGAGCTAAAATGTATTCAGGTTTATCAACTGAGGATTTCCTAAAAAAGCCAACAGTTCAAAAAATTACAAAAAAAGGTTTGGAAAATCTTTCTTCTACATGTATTCCAATTGCAGAATATGAAGGATTTACATCACATGCAGATTCAATAAAAATAAGATTGGATAAAAAAGATTAATTTTAAATAATTTTATACATAATTTTAAATATTTTTAATTAGATATATTATATTTGCATAAAATTAAAATTTTGATAATAGCTATTTCTAGCTATTATCTCGTGTTAAAACGTTTTATATTTTATGTGGTTGATATAAAAACCTTGGGCAATAATAGGTAAATTGCTTATTTTTAAGTTAATTTTGCCTATTTATTGTTTAAGGGAGGTTTATTAAAATATACTTTTCAAACGAAAACATTTTAATAAATAGATAATAACTTTAACGGTTATTATCTAGTTATTATTATGTTAGACTCTTTTTAAAAATTATAATAACCATCCCAGTAAGGGACAGCTATTGATAATTATTTCGTTCTATTCTCTTTTTCTAAATCCTATTGTGCTAAATAATGCAATTAATACTATGAGTACTAAAGCTACAGGGTTTCCTGTTTTTGCCATTGTACTAGCATTAGCTATTTCTTCAACATTTATAGAATCTTTTTCAGTTGGGTTTACAGGATCAACAGGATCAACTGTTGGTTTGTAAGTTGTACTGGATTCAGCGTATTTTTCATTACCTTCGAAAGTTGCTGTTATTGTATTTTTATTAGCATCTTTTAGGAAGAAAATAGCTATTCCGTTTGCATCTGTAGTTCCTACTCCAACTACTTTTCCGCCTATTGTGAATATGACTTCAGCTCCTTCTACAGGATTCCCATCGATGTCTGTTACAATAGCTATGATTTTATCTTCTTCAACAATGATTGTAGTTATTGTTTTGGTTCTACCATCTTTTGAATCTTCAGATGGAAGGTATTTATCATCACCTTTGAATTCACCTTGAACATTATAATTCCATGCATCAGTATAGTCAAATGTAACTTGTCCTTTTTCATTTGTTTTTCCAGTTAAAGTTTTACCATTAATGTTTATTGCGAGTTCTTTATCTTTTAAAACATTGCCATCTTCATCTTTTAATGTTGCAACTACTTTTTCTGCATCAGTAGTGATTGTGATTTCTGTAGCTTGTCTTGGATCAGCTTTATTATTTGATGGAGCATAATCTTTATTTCCTTTGAATTCAGCTGTGATATTATTATCCCATGCATCTGGATAATTGATTGTAAATTGACCGTTATTATTTGTTGTTCCTTTATAATCAGTTCCATTTACAGTAATAGTAATATTTTTATTAATTATTGGATTATCATCTTCATCAGTTAAAGTTACAGTAATATTTTTATCATTACTCTCAATATTGATTTCAGTTGGAGTTCTAGCTTTAGTTGAATTAGTAGATGCAAAATATTCATTTTCTCCTTTGAATTCAGCTTCAACTTTATAATCCCATGCATCTGGATAGTTGATTATGAATTGACCGTTATTATCGGTTGTTCTGTTATAATCAGTTCCATTTACAGTAATGATAATTTCTTTACCAACAAGAATATTATCTTCATTGTCTTTTAAAGTCACAGTAATGTTTTTATCATTAGTTTCAACAATAATTACAGTAGAAATTTGTATTAATAATTGCCCATTTTTGATTTGGGTTTTACTGAGTGTAAAACCTGTATAAACTCCTGTAACAGGAACATATCCTGGACCATAGTTTGCAGTATAATTATAAAATGCTTTACCTTCAATAACCATTACACTTATAAATTCAGTATTATTAATAACAAAAGTTATATTTTGGCCAGTAATAGTATTGCCCATATCATCAGTTAAAGTAGCATATAAAGTTACATTATCTCTTTTAGTAACATTTAATGTAGAACCATCAATATATGTTAAATTGATAATATCTAATGTTCCATTATTATAAATCATTTGTCCTAAATTTGCAGAATTGTCAATCATAGTATTATTCGAAAGATTAATAATTCTATTATTATATAATGCACCACCCATTGTAGCTGAATTATTATCAAAATAATTATTAGAAAGGGTTAAATTTCCATTATTTCCTATTGCACCACCATCGTCTTCTGCACTATTATTAATAAAATCACAACCAGTAATTATTGCTGTTGGAATTCCATTAATATTAATTGCTCCTCCATTATACCTATTTAATGAAGCATGTGTTTTATTTGCTACATAATTATTAGTAAAAGTAGAATTAATTATATTAATATAATCAGTAGTTTTCATCTGTTTAGAAGTATAAATAGCTCCCCCACTACCATGAGCTTCATTATCATTAAAAATAGTATTTACAATTGTTGCACTACCATTAATCCAAATAGCACCACCAAAATTAGTAGCAATACTATTTTCAAATAAAGAGTCTTTAATTGATAAGTTTCCAATATTATATATTGACCCTCCACCACTAGCAGTATTATTAGTAAAAATACAATTAGTTACACTAACCGTTGCATTAGGAAATATAAATATGGCTCCTCCATTATTACCTAAATATGTAGGATCATCATAATTATGATCTGCTGATCCATTATTATTAATAAAAACACAATCTTCGAAATTAACAGTCGAATAAGAACCTATTCTAATAGCTCCTCCACCATTTATTCTATAATTATCAAATACATTGGTGTGTCCATTAATGAAAGTTATTCCATAAAAATTGACAGTTATATTTCCTGAAACTCTAAATATTCTTGAAAGATATTCTGCATCAATTATTGTGTCTTCACCTATTCCTCCATTTTTATATTTTTCTGATTGAATAGTGATATTTTTATTTATAGTAAGATTAGTATTATTGCCAGGTCCTTTATATGTTCCTGCTTTTATTGTTATAGTGTCCCCATTTTTTGCATTACTATAAAGTGCTGTTCTAATACTGTCTGTATCTCCTGTTCCATCTTGTGCAACAGTTTGATTAGCAGCACTAACAATTGATAAACTACAAATAAATATAAATACGATTAAGATTGCAAATATTGTCGTTTTTTTGCTTTTAATCGTTACACCTCCTTTTTAAACTAATTTTTTTTATAATAATAGCTTAATAAAATTTATTTAATAAATTGGATATATAAATAAAAAAAATATTTTCATATATTAAGAAATATTCATTTATTCATTTCATTTATTTTATTAGGCTTTATTATTGTTAAATCATGATTAACAAAATAAAGAATTCAATTATTTCATTAATTATCTATATTTTGGAGTAATTATGTATTAATTAAGCTTTATTTTTATTAATCAGAATAAAATTACTCAAAATAATTTTATTCTCATTAATAAAAAAATGAGCTATGAATTTCATATTAATAAAATATAAATTATCTAATTTAAAATCTTAAATTTTTATTGAAAGTCTGTTTAAGAGTTTAAAAACAGTACGATGATGAAAAACAGAAAAAAATAGAAGTTATTTTTTATTAAAATAATTTTAAAAGATTTTTAAAATATTATTTTTCAATTAATAGAAGAAATTATAGAAAATAAATTTTTTCAAAATAGAATAATAACTTTAATTAAAAATATAAATAAAATATGTATTTAATTTAGTCTAATATTTATTTTAAACTAATTATTAGATAAAATATTATTATGTATAAGTTGAATTAATTATTTATTATGAAAACAATACAATAATAATGAAAAAAGGATGTAAATTTAAATTTATACTATTTTAAAAAAATTATGTACTTTAATAAAATTATATTTTCATTAAAAAATTTATATTAAAAATTCTTCCTTTAATTTATCATAAACTAAATTTAAATTACTATAAGGTATTTATAAGATATTATTAAGTAACCATAACCTTTTAATCACCATATTTTTTAATAAAATAATTTTTAAATGATTTAATCAATTAAACATTTTAAAAATATATAGTAATGTTTATATATTATGTCAAACAATCTTGACATATGTGATAATTGTAGAACTATAAATTTTATATTTTATTAATATATTAAATTTTTTTAAAAAGTATAAAATTTAATAATTATTTAAAATCATTTATTTTTCTTATTTTAACTTATTATTTTATAAAATTTTAAATAATATTTTTTATCCTATTTTTTTATATTATTGCTCATTTTTAACTTGTTTTATTTAAATTAAACTGAATATAATTTAATAATTTTTTTTAATTTTATATTTTATTAATATACAAGATTTATAGTTTTTATTTTTTTATTAATGAGAAGAAAATAGTTTTAATTTTGTTTTGATTAATAAAAATAAAGTTTAATTGGTGCATAATTACTTAAAAATAGTTAATTAATAAAATAATTGAACTTTTTTATTTTGTTAATCAGAAATTAATAATAATGTTTGAAAAAGTGAATAAGAAGAATAATTATTATTCTAAAATATTTCTTTTTATTACATTTTATAATACCATTATTATATAAAAATAAATTTAAAGGTGGTAAAAACATTAAAATTAAAAATTCAATGATTTTTTTTATTATTTGCAATTATTCTCATGTTATCCATAACTCCAATAAATGCAAATGAAGATATATTTATTGAAGAGCAAAAAATAGAAAATTCAGAAAATATAGATAAAAATTTAGGAATTATTAATATTGAAGATAAAGAAGTAAAATATGAAAGTAAAATATCATTAGAAATAGAAAATCAAAACACGAAAACTCATAATGTAATAACAGTAAATGGGACTACATACGATGATATAAATGCAACTATTAATTTATCACAACCGGGAGATATTATTATTTTAGGTGCTAAAACATATACTGCTCGGGCAGGAGACACCGTTATCTGGATTTCAACTCCTAATTTAACTATTACTGGTTCTAATACTATTGATGGCGTTGATCGTTCTATAATAGATGGGAATTATATGATTAATATGTTTTATATTGATGCAATCAATGTCACTATAAAAAACATTGATTTCATAAATTCATACATTGATGATGATGATTTAATGAATGTAGGTATTTTAGAATTAGAAAGAGATTTAATGAATGTTAGAACTTCAGCTGTCGGTATAGGAGAGAATAATAGTAAAATTTATAATTGTACATTTACA
This sequence comes from Methanobrevibacter sp. DSM 116169, assembly GCF_046197865.1. Taxonomy (GTDB): domain Archaea; phylum Methanobacteriota; class Methanobacteria; order Methanobacteriales; family Methanobacteriaceae; genus JAHKLT01. The sequence continues at coordinate 146,464 of NZ_CP166990.1, forward strand.
AATTGCGGAAAAAATATTACAATCATGCCAAAAACACTTAAAACTCCGCTTTGGTATGGTGGTGGAGTTTCAAGTTTGCATAGTGCACAAGGCATTGAAATAATAGGATGTAATTTTACTGATTGTTTTGTTATAAATAATGCTAATGGAACTGTAAAAAGGCCAGCATCTGCTGCTGGAGGGGCTGCAGGAATATATGGTAATAATTCTCTTATTCAAAACTGTAATTTCACAAATTGCTATGTATTTTCGATTAACGGCACTGCAGCGGGCGGGGCAATTCAAATAGGTATGGATAATTCTGATTATACTGTATCTATAATTTCATCATATTTTTCAAATAATTTTGCAAAAGCTCTTTTGAATGATTATGCCCATGGAGGTTCTATCTGTATGCAATCCAGTGCAAGCTATTTAATTAATACAACTATTTTAAATAGTCAAGCTAGTGAAGGTGGAGGTGTCACAGTTCATGCCAAAGGAGATATTATTAATTGTACAATTGCAAATAACACAGCGATGGTTTATGGTGGAGGATTAAGTACTGGGTTTAGAGAAACTAATTTTTCTAATGTTGTTAATGTAATAAGCAGTATTTTTTCTAATAATAATGCTCCTTTTGCTGGTGCAACTCAAATTAACGGATATCATATTAACATTAATAATACTATTTTTTCTAATAATAATGCTACTGGTATTGATGGTCTTGGTGGGGCGATTGTTGTTAATGGAGTTTATTGTTTTATAGATAATTCTTCTTTTGTTTTTAATGAAGCTGTTTATGGTGGTGCTGGTTATATTCAAGGCAATACTACAACTATTTTAAATTCTTCTTTTATTGGTAATGAAGCTAGAGTTATTGATCAAAATCATGATGGTGTTGATGGTCTTGGTGGGGCAATTTATATTTTAAGTGAAAATAATAAGATTATTGCATCTTACTTTAATCATAATAAAGCTCGTAATGGTAGTGCAATATATAATAATGGCCATATTGAAATAGAAGATACTGAATTTATCTTAAATCAAGCTTGGTCTTATCATTTAGTAATGTCTACCGTACATAATATTACTTATGGTGATACTGTTGATATTTATATTGTTTTAGTTGGCGGAGATAATATTCATCACCCTAATCCAAATATAAGTAATGCAATTTATCACAACAATACTGCTAATACTTTATCTATTGATGGTGTTAATCCTGTTTTAGGAGCTGTAAACTCTAATCAAGGTTCTAAATTGTATCAAGATGGCCGTGAACCTCATTCTATTGTTGATGTTGTGATTATTCATGAAGAAACTGGTGAAGTTGTATTTAATGGTACTGTAATCACTGATTATTTAGGTGCTGCAGCTATTTTCGGTTTAAAAAATGGACTTGTACCATTAAGAATCGGAAATTACACAGTATATGGTAATCATCCAGAAGATATGAATTATAAAGAAATTAGTAATTTCACATCTTTTAAAGTTATTTCAGGTGATTTAATTAAAGAACCTAATAAAAATGTGCAAAATATTGGAGATAATGCAACATGGAACATATCATTCTATAACAATGGTACTAAAAAAGTCAATGTAACTATTACAGATAATTATAATCCTGATGAAATGAAATATCTCGGATCCAACATAGATCCAATTTCAATAAAAGACGGAATCATCGTCTGGGAATTAGTTGTTGATGTAGGAGAAACCATTTACATAGAATTATACACACAACTTATAAAAGAAGGAATATTACAAAATAACATAACAAATGGCCATGAATTTGCCATTTCATTTGTAGCAGTCATGATGCCAACCATAACCACAATAACCACACCCGATGAAATACTTGTAGGAGAAACAATTGAAATTGAAGCAACTTTAACTGATAAAGATGATAAAATTTTAGCTAACAAAACCGTTGAATTATTTATTGATGGTGTTTCTATAGGTAATTTCACAACCAACGAAAATGGAATTGTAAAAACTACTCACAAATTCACACAAACAGGTGAATACAAAATGGAAGCAAAATTCAATGGACATGAAATCTACTTAGCAAGCAATGGAACAGACAAAGCAATAGTAGCAAAAATTCCAACTAATATTGATATTAATGTTCCACAAGAAATTGTTCCTGGATCTACTGTTGAAGTTGAAGTTACTTTAACTGATAAAGATGGTAATGTTTTAGCTAATAAAACTGTTGAATTATTTGTTAATGGAGTTTCTATAGGTAATTTCACAACCAACGAAAACGGAATTATAAAAACTAATCATACATTTACACAAGAAGGTGAATATAAAGTTGAAGCAAAATTCAATGGTGATGAAATATACAAAGAAAGTACTGGAACCAATAATACAGTAGTAGATAAAATTAAAACAATCACTAAAATCATTGTTGAAGATGATAAAATCATAGCTATTGTAACAGACCTTGATGGCAATCCTGTAGAAGGCGTTGAAGTCATATTCACAATGAACGGTAAAGTTATTGGTGTGGGAACTACAGATGCTAATGGAATAGCTATTCTATTCTTCGAAGATGCTTATAAAAATACTATAACAGCAACTTTCGAAGGTAATGATAGATATGCTGGTTCTAGTGCAACTTACAAACCAGCAGTTGATCCTGTTGATCCTGTAAACCCAACTGAAAAAGATTCTACAAATGTTGAAGAAATAGCTAATGCTAGTACAATGGCAAAAACAGGGAACCCTGTAGCTTTAGTACTCATAGCATTAATAACATTATTCAGCACAATAGGATTTAGAAAAAAAGAATAAGGCGAACTATAAATTACTAATAGCTGTCCCTTACTGGGATGGTTATTATAATTTTCTTAAAAAATAACATAAGTAATAACTAGATAATAACCCTAAAAAGTTATTATCTATTTATTAAAATGTTTTCGTTTAAATAAAAGAAATATTTTTAATAAACCTCCCTTAAACAATAAATAGACATTTATTTATTGTTCAAAGTTTTTATATCAACCACAAATATAAAACGTTAAAAACACGAGATAATAGCTAGAAATAGCTATTATCAAAATCTCATTTTAAATGCATTTTCACTTCTTAAAAAAGAAACTTAAAACTAAATACTCATTTTTAATTAAACATTAATCTATTAATTTAAAACAACTTAATTTTAAAATAAAAACAAGATTTAAACATATAGATTAAAAAAAGTAAAAGTTTAATCTTCCTCTTCTCCAAGAGTATATAATGATCCTATTGCCCTACCTTCAAAGAAGATTATGAATGGGTAAATAATCAATATATACACAAAAAGAAAGATTACAGTATCTAAACTTAATGTTATAAAGTATAAATCAATTGGTATATAATTAAAGAAGAAAATACTTCCAACAAATAAGATTAATAAAAATATTCCAAGTGTTATAACAGCTAATATTACTTCATAATAAATAAAAAATTTAAAACAATTAAAAAATCCTATATTTTTTATCACACTAAAAATCTCTTTAAAGCTAAATAAAGATTTCAAAGTTCCATGTTTTACCATATTTGCTACAGCGATTTTTGAGAAAACAAATGTCACTAAAGCTACTATAAATAATATAAATATAATCAAAGCTTCTGATGTTATGTCAATGTAAATTAAAGATCCTTCAAATTTTATCATTTGATGATATGCTACTATTGTAAGTAATATTACAGGTATATTATAAATATTTGAGATTATAATTTTTAAACCATCTAATAATAATTTTTTAAAATCACTAAATGAAGGTGTAGGATAATCATCGTTAATAAATGTTTCAATTTGTTTTCCAATTATTCTATAATAATATCCTTGTATCATTATAAATGGTATTATTAATCCTGAGAAGAGTGAAAGTATTGATAATTTTACAAAATTCATTTTTCCTTTTAGACTATAGTCTATAGAATATCTAAATATGTCTAATATCATAGATTACCACCGTTCCCAGAATTAACTTCTTCTTTAACAAATATTTCTTCAACATATTCTTTATCAAAAGCTTCAGCGATTTTATATGCTATATCTAGAGTAGGACTGTATTTTCCGTTTTCTATCGCGTTAAATGTTTGTCTACTCACACCAATCTTATCTGCTAATTCTTTTTGAGTTAATCCCTTCTCTTTTCTGAGTTGTTTTATCATTACTATCATCTAACTAGCTAACCTCAAAATTAAAAGCAATTTTGTTTTGTCAAAAAACTTTGACATGTGTGATAATTGTAGTATAATATAGGTTTGGTATTTGTATTATTTAAGTTTATTTTTTTCAAATATATAAACAATTTAATTTAATAAATTTAAATGAACAAAAAAAGATTTAAATACTTGATTTATTCTAAAATAGCTATTTAATAATCAATACTCCTTATTTTCATAATATAAAACTAATTTAATAGCTATTTTTAAATTTAATCATAAACTCAATTCTAATATTATATATAAAAACTAATTAGTTGAAATTAATTTTACCTCATAAACAAATAAAATATATAAATGGTAAATCTAATATTATTATAATTTTTGTGGTTATTTTAAAAATGAGGTTGAAAAAATATGAAAAAAAACATGTTTAAAATTTTAATATTTTTCTCAGTATTTTTATTGGTCGTGTCAATAGCTTCTGCTAGTAATGAAACAATAACTTTAGATTCTGATGAAAATTCAAATTTAATAAAAGACACTATTGAAGAAGATGTTTCAATAAATAGTGCTAAATCAACAATTAAAAGTAGTGATTTAAAAAAATATTATAAAAATGATAGTCAATTTGAAGCTACTTTTTATAATCAATATTATGCTCCTTTAGCAAATACTGATGTTAAAATCAATATTAATAATCAAGAATATATAAGAACTACAAATTCCAAAGGAGTTCTTAATTTTAATATTAATTTAGTTCCTGGTAATTATTCTATTAAACTAACTAATCCTAGCGACGGCTCAACAGCTACAAATAACATTCAAGTTTTATCTAATTTAAATGGCAATGACATTACTAAATTTTATAAAAATGGTACTCAATATTATATTTCTGTTTTGGACGGTCAAGGCAAACCAATTACTAATACTGCTGTTGAAATGAATATCAACGGAATAATGTATTATCGTAATACAGATTCAAATGGAAGAGCAATGTTGTCTATTAATTTAGACCCAAATACTTATATTTTAACTGCAATTCATCCTACTAATAAATTAGAAATGAGTAATATAATAACTGTTTTACCTACAATTATGGGAGAAGATCTTGCAAAATTTTTCCTTCAAAGTGAAGCTTACACAGTTAAAATAGTTGATGGACAAGGTAAAATTATCAAAAATACTGTTGTTGAAATGAATATTAATGGTGTTTTATATAAACGTAGTACTAATTCTAATGGAATAGCTAGTTTAAACATTAATTTAGATCCTGGTAGCTATATTATTACAGTTGCACATAATGGATTACAAAGAAGCAATATTATTCAGGTTTATCATTATGTAGCAGATAATCTTAATAATGTTTTAATTACTCCAATTACTAAATATATTCAAAAAGAAGAAAAATATCAAGTTAAACTAACTCAAGATAATGGTTTACCTCTTATAAATAAAAATATTCAAATAACAATTAATAATAGCAATTATAATGCTTATACAAATGATCAAGGTATTGCAAGTATTGATTTAAAATTAAATCCTGGCACATATGATGTGAAAGTTAAATTCGAGGAAACCGGAATTTCAAGAGAATTAATTGTAACAGGATTAAATAAAGGTATTGAAACACTTTTAACACCTTTAACTACTGTAATATCAAAAGATGAAACTTTTGATGTTAAATTAACTAATAAAAATACTGGTAATGGATTAGCAAATCAAGAAATTGTTTTCTATATTAATGGAAAAGAATATGTAAAAACTACAGATAATAATGGAATAGCTAGTTTAAATGTAGATTTTAAAATTTCAAAAGTTTATCCAATAGCTATTAGTTTTGCAGGTGAATCATATAAGACAATATCTACTTATAAGCTAGTTTATTTTGTAAATTCTATAACTGACTTAAAGTATAATTATCCTACTTATCCTGATAATGTAACAAGCAATTATTGGATTAATCCCCCTAATAAAGATTATCCTGAAAGTGATGAAACATCATGTTTAAATAATAATTATATTAAGGCATTATCTTCACTTTTAACAAAATTTGATGATTCATTAGAAAATATAATAGCTATAAATAATTATGTTGGAAGTATAAACTATAAAGATTATACAGGAACAGAAAAAGATGCAGTAGCTACTTTATTATCTTTTGAAGGAAATTGTATTGGTCAATCAGCTGTTTTTATATCACTTGCACGTAATGCAAACTTCCCAACAAGATATATTGTTGGTGAAGCACGTTATGAAGAAGTTGGTCATATGTGGGGTCAATTTTTAATTGATAATATATGGATTTGTTTTGATGTATCAGCTGTTGTTTTCTGGGAAGATACTAATGAATTTAAAAATGCAGAAGCTAATAAATATTTAGGTAATAAAGAATATCTCTATGATGGTTCTTATAATATTAATTATGCAGCTACTTTTTATAAAAACGGTGCTTTTAGAACATAAATATATACTATGAAATTTTCATAGTATTATTCTTTTTTAACAATTATTTTCTTATTTTCAATATCATAGCAATAGCTATTATATAAAGAAACATTATTCATAGAATTAATATAAATTTTCCTTAAAAACTCTGGATTATTTTTAAAATAAGCTTCTCTTGTTACTCCTTTTCCTCGTCCTTGCAGGTTATCAACTAAATCCATAGTTAGTGCATTTTCTTCACCTAAACCTTGATTTAGTTGTGTTGAATTAAATCTTCTAAACATATGAGGTGAAAAACGACTATATCCTCCTGCTTTTCCAAAACAACATCTATCATTGATTTTTTTACATAATGCATTAACATGACCTTTAGAATATTTAAATAATCCATCATTTAAATCATTGTTATCTTCATAAATAATACTTTCAACAATTGATTTAACCGTCTCAGGTGTTGTAAATGAATAATACGGTTTTCCAGTTTTAAATCGATATAATTGAAATATTGGAACAACATCATCTTTTTTAATTAATATTTCAAGTGCTTCATCTAATGTTTCACTTTTATGATAAGAATAAGTAGCATTAAAAAACATTTTCTTTGAAATACTTTGAGTTTCATTTATAGCTGCTCCACTTGATATCATCATCATTATTCTAGCTTTTAAAGATATATGAGAATGATTTAAACCTTTTATTATTTCTTCTTTTTTTAAAATATCATCAAATGTAATTATTGGGTTTTTTTGGAGATTTTTTCTATTAATTGAAGGTAAAAAGGGTACTTCAATTCTATGGCATTTATAAAATGTTTTAATTCTTGTCTCATGCGATAATACACTATTATTTTTATGTTCTGGTATTAAACATTCTGTTCTAAAGTCTAATAATCTATCATAAATTTTTAATGCGTGGTGAGGAGTTTTCTGATTTTGCTCATTTAGAGCTTCTTTTATTAACTCATCAATTGAAAGGTCATGAAAATCAGAATATTTTTTTAAAGTATTTTCATAATTTATTATTGTAGTTTGATTATGACCTCTAATTGCATGAAACTTTTTAATAATTTTATCATCTTTATTTTTCATGTTTTAATTATTTAAATAAGTATTTAATAAATGTATATACATTCAATTTATATAATAAGTCAAGATATCCTTACATTTTAAAAAATAATTTAAATAAATCATTTAATTTAAAAGTAAAGAAAATTAAAATTTAAAGATTATAATACATTTTAAGTTTTATATAAATTAGATTTATAAATTAAAAAAATTATAAATAATATTGTATTTAAATTTTAAACTAATTTTATTACTATTAAAAATTACAGGTGAATTAATTGCAAGGTTTATTAAATGAACTAAGAAGAACACATTTTAGTAAAAATGTTGATATAAATTTAAAAGATCAAGAAGTATTAATCATGGGATGGGTACATGAAATCCGTGATTTAGGTGGAATTATTTTCATACTTATTAGAGATAAAGATGGCATGCTTCAAGTTACTGCTCCAAGTAAAGAAGTTACACCAGAAGTATTAGAAGCTTTAAGAAGCTTTAGAAAAGAATCTGTTGTAGCTGTAAAAGGTAAAGTCCAAGAATCAGGAAGAGCACCTAATGGTGTTGAAATTATACCCTCAGAAGTTACAATTTTAAATCCAGCTAATCAACCATTACCAATGGATCCAACAGAAAAAGTAAGAGCTGAAATTGATACAAGATTAGACTCAAGATTTATGGATTTAAGAAAACAAAATGTTAGCTCAATTTTTAAAATTAAAAGTCAAATGTTACATACAGTTCGTAACTTTTTCTATGAAAATGATTTTACAGAAATTAACACTCCAAAACTTGTTGCATCAGCTACAGAAGGCGGAACAGAACTTTTCCCAATTACATACTTTGAAAAGGAAGCATTTTTAGGTCAATCTCCACAATTATATAAACAAATCATGATGAGTAGTGGAATGGATCGTGTTTTTGAAATAGCTCAAATCTTCAGAGCAGAAGAACATGATACTTTAAGACATTTAAATGAAGCTATTTCTATTGATATGGAAGCATCATTTTTAGATGATGTTGATGTAATGAAGATTTTAGAAGATATGATTCATAAAGTCTTAGAAGATATCTCAACAAAATGTTCTAAAGAATTAGAAATTTTAGAACATGATTTAAAAGTTCAAAAAACTCCTTTCCCAGTTGTTAAATATGATGATGCAGTAGATATTGTCAATTCCAGAGATGTTGAAATGGAATGGGGTGAAGATTTATCTCGTGCAGCTGAAAAAGCGTTAGGAGAATCTATGGAAGGATTTTACTTTTTAACTGATTGGCCTAGTGAAATTAAACCATTTTATGTAATGCCTAATAAAGATAATCCAATTAATAGTCATGCATTTGATTTGATGTATAAAGATTTAGAAATTTCATCTGGAGCTACACGTATTCACCAATATGATTTACTTGTTGAGAAGATTTCAGAGAAAGGTTTAAATCCTGATGCATTTGGAAGCTATTTAAAAGCATTTGAATATGGTATGCCTCCTCATGCTGGTTGGGGTGTTGGTGCAGATAGATTAACTATGGTTTTAACAGGTTCAAATAACATTCGTGAAACTGTTCTTTTCCCAAGAGATAGACATAGATTAACTCCTTAGATTTTAATGAAAGAATTTAAAGTAGCTATTATTGGTGGTGGGCCTGCAGGAATGATAGCTGCAATAGCTGCTTCTAAAAATTCAGATTCTGTTATCCTATTAGAAAAAACAGATTCATTAGGAAAAAAACTTCTTTTAACTGGAGGAGGTCGTTGTAATATTACAAATGGCTCCTCTATAAAAGAACACTTAAAACTATCAAATAACTTTTTAAAACACTCTTTTTATTCCTTTTCAAATGATGATTTATTAGATTTTTTTAAAAGCAAAGGAATTGATTTTCAAGAAGAAAGCTATAAAAATGTTTTTCCAAAAAATAAGAATGCTCAAGATATTTTAAATGTATTAGAAAATACATTAAATAATTTAAATGTTGATATTGAACTTAGTTTTAAAGTAGGAAAAATCATTAAAAAAAATGACTATTTTATTATAAATGATACTATTAAAGCTCGTAATATAATAATAGCTACTGGTGGTATAACTTATCCTAGTACTGGCTCATCAGGTGATGGGTACAAAATAGTTAAAACTTTTAATCATGATATAAGTGAAATTAAATATGGTCTTGTACCTTTAGTTTCTAAAAACCTTTATTTAACTGCTTTATCTGGAACTCCATTAGACAATATTCTTGTAAAATATAAAAAATCATCTTCATCTAAAACTGTTTTAATTAGTCATTTTGGTCTTACAGGACCTGGAATTTTAGATTTAAGTAGTGAAATTTCAAAAAATTTAACATATGATATTTTAAATTATGAAACAAAATTTCCAGACAATTTAAATATTTCAATAGATTTTCAACCTAAAATAAATAGAGATGAGTTAAATAATAAAATCATTAATGAAATTCCATTAAATGGTAAAACAAAAATTAAAAATTATTTAAAAACATATTTATCAAATAAACTTATAGATTTCTTTTTAAATGAAATTAATGTTAATGGAGATAATACATTAAGCAATATTTCTAAAAAGGATAAAAACAAGATTATTGAAAATTTAAAAGGCTTTAATATTAAAATTGATGGATTATATAAAGATTTATCTAAAGTAACGATTGGTGGAATCCCAACAAATGAAATAAACCCTAAAACAATGGAATCTAAAATAGTTAAAAATCTCTATTTTGCAGGAGAAATTTTAGAACCAGCTAGTATTAGTGGTGGGTATAATTTACAAATTGCTTTTTCAACTGGACACCTTGCAGGAAGTGTAATTAATGAGAAAAATTGATTTTAATTTAAATGAATCTTTATTTAAAGATTTTACAACATCAAGATATTCAATGAGTTCAAAAATTGATGTTCGAAAAACATGGGACTATTCAAAAGAAAATGACTTATCATTTTTCGTATTATCACTTGGTGCTTTATTAAATGGAGTAAATTCTAATTCAAATCTTAAAAGAAGAATAATAAATAATGAAGTTTATGAATTCGACAATTTAGATGGAGTTTTTCCAATATTAAATGAAAATGAAGAAATGTTAGAAGTGAGAGTAGGCCCACCAAATAACTTTAAATCATTCGATAAATGGTATGATTATGTTATAAAAGAACAAAACAATGTGTTAAATGATGATACATTAGCTTTTAAGGAACCTATGGATAAAAGAGATGAAATTCCAATAGCTAATTTTTCATGTATTCCTTGGGTTGATTTTGAAACATTAACTTCTTGTATATGTGATCCTCACCAATGTCAGCCATTAATTACTTGGGGAAAAGTTAATGAAGATTTTAAAATGTCTGTTGCAATAACTGTTAGCCATATTTTTGTTTTTGGAAAAGATTTAGGAAAGTTCTACACAGATGTTCAAAAAAATTTTAATACGATAAATAAGATATAATTAACTTAAGTGATACAATGTTCATGGGTGCTTCAACTAAACAAGGTTATGATATAGCTATTAAAAGTCGAGAAATTATAAGAGACTTAATTAAAGATGATATTAAAGATTTAAATCCATATGAAAAAGATATTGTAGAACGTATTGTACATTCTACAGCAGATCCAGAATATGCAAAACTTGTTAAAATCTCAAATAACTTTGTTACAGAAAGTTTAAAATCATTGAAAAATAATGAAACAATTTTAACTGATATTAATATGGTTAAATCAGGTATTACTCAATATGACGGTGAAGTTGAATGTTTTATTAAAAATGAAGAAGTTATTAAAATAGCTAAGGAAAATAAAATTACAAGAGCAGCGGCTAGTCTATTATATGCATCACAAGAAAATTTTGAAGGGATTTTAGTTGTTGGTAATGCTCCAACTGCTTTATATGCAGCTATGGATTTAATAAAAGGTAATAAAATTAATATTAAATCGATTGTTGGCGTTCCTGTTGGTTTTGTTGGTGCAGCTGATTCTAAAGAATCTTTACATGAAACAGATATTCCTAATGTTATTACTGAAGGACCTAAAGGTGGAACTCCAATAGCTGTAGCTTGTATTAATTCACTTATTCAATCATTAAAAGAGGTGTAAAATATGAATTCTAAAGATTTATTCAATGAATCAAAAAAATATTTACCTGGTGGTGTAAGTTCACCTGTAAGAGCATATAAACCATATCCATTTTTTGTTAAAAAAGGATTTGGATCAAAAATAGAAGATGTAGAAGGTAATCAATATATTGATTATTGTCTTGCATATGGTCCTTTAATTTTAGGTCATGCACATGAGAAGATAACAAGTAAAATACAAGAAACAATTGAAGATGGTACTACTTTTGGTGCACCATCTGAATCTGAAATTACACTTGCTAAGGAAGTTGTAAAAAGAGTTCCTTGTGTTGATATGATAAGATTTACAAATAGTGGTACTGAAGCTACTATGAGTGCTATTAGACTAGCTAGAGGTTTTACATCAAGAAATAAAATTGTAAAATTTGAAGGTGCATATCACGGAGCTCATGATTATTGTCTTGTTAAAAGTGGTTCTGGTGCAGCTACTTTGCCTGATTCATTAGGAATTCCAGAAGATACAACAAAAAACACATTATCTGTTCCTTTTAATGATGAAGAAGCTATTACAGAATTAATCGATAAAGAAGGAGAAAACATTGCTTGTATTATAATGGAAGTTGTAATGGGTAATATTGGTTGTGTTGAACCTAAAGATGGTTTTTTAGAATTTTTAAGAAAAATTACAAAAGAAAATGGTATTTTATTAATTTTTGATGAAGTTATAACAGGTTTTAGACTATCAAGTGGTGGAGCTCAAGAATATTATAATGTTATACCAGATCTTGTAACTTTTGGTAAAATCATTGGTGGAGGTTATCCAATGGGAGCTTTAGCAGGTAAACAAGAAATAATGGAAATGATTGCACCTAATGGAGCAGTTTATCAAGCTGGAACTTTTAATGGAAATCCAGTTTCTGTAAATGCAGGAATAGCTACATTAAATATTTTAGACAATAATTTCTATAATGAAATTAATAAAAAGGGAGATTATTTAAGAAATAATATTAAAGATATAATTGAAGATTTAAGTCTTAATTTACAAAGTGTAGGTTTATCTTCAATGTTTCAAATTTATTTTAATGATAAGGAAGTTTTAAATTATTCTGATGCAAAAGCATCTGATAGTGATAAATTTTTCAATTATTTTAAAGAATTACTCAAAAATAATGTTTTTATACCTCCAAGTCAATTTGAATCAAATTTTATATCTATTAAACATTCAAAAGAAGATTTAGATTTAACATCAGATGCTATAGAGAAATCTTTAAAAAATGTTTTTAAATAATAAAGATAATTATTTTAAATAAAATAAATAAATTAGAATATAGGTGTTTATGTGAGCGATACAAAAGAAATAGTAATTTATGCTGTAATTATCATTATTGGATTAATGGCAGCTCAACACATGAATGTCGTAGTTTCAGGTAGTATGGAACCTGTTTTCTACAGAGGAGATATTGTTGTTGTTGAAAAAGTTAGCTTTTTAGGAATTCAAGAATTTGATCCAAGTGAAACAAAAGTAGGAGATATTGTTGTATATGATGCAGCATGGTATTCTGAACCTGTAATTCATAGAGTAATAAATATTTCAGATATTAATGGAACGAAATATTATACAATTAAAGGAGATAATAATAAAGCTCCAGATCCATATTTAGTTGAAGAAGAAAGGATTACGCAAAAAGTAGTGATGATTGGAGATCAACCTTTAATTATTCCAAAAATTGGTTACCTTACAATATGGTTAAAAGGATATTAAGATTATTTAGGTGAATGAATGTATTTTGAAATTGAAGAATTAGCTGTAGCTTCATTAAATACAGCTATTAAAAAAATGGATATTGATGATATTGAAGATGAAAAGTTAGAATTTCCACCAAATCCAGAATTAGGAGATTTAGCATCAAAAGTTTCTTTTTTACTTGCTAAAAAATTAAAAAAATCTCCACATGTTATATCACAAGATTTAGTAGAACTTATTGAAGTTCCAGAATACTTTAAAAAAGTAGAACCTGTAGGGCCATATGTAAATTTCTTTATTGATTATGATAAATTCTCAAAAGATCTTTTAAATAATGTTACAGATGATTATGGATCTTTAGATAAATTAGATGAAAAAATCATATTAGAACATACTTCAGCTAATCCTAATGGACCATTACATATTGGCCATGTTAGAAATGCAATTATTGGAGATTCATTATCAAATTTATTAAAAAAATCAGGTAGAACAGTTGAAACACAATATTATGTAAATGATATGGGTCGCCAAATTGCAATGATTGTTTTTGGAATTAAAGAGTTAGGTCTTAAAATCGATAATCAAGATGGAGATAAAATTGATCATAAAATAGGACAATTATACTTTAAAGTTAATGAAAAAATTAAAGAAGATGAATCTTTAGTTGAAAATGTTAATAATTTAATAAAACAATATGAAAAAGGTGAAGATGACACTTTAAATAAAACATTTGAAGAAGTTGTTAGTTTCTGTCTTGAAGGTGTAAAAGAATCATTAGCAAGATTACATATTAAACATGATAAATTTGTCTGGGAAGGTCAATTTGTTAGAAATGGTGATGTAGATAAAGTAGTTGATGAACTGACAGATGCAGGGTTTGTCCGTAAAAACGAAGTAACTTATTTAGATTTAATTGATTTTGGAATTGAAAAAGAATTAGTTTTAAGAAGATCAGATGGCACTTCACTTTATTCAACTAGAGATCTTGCATATCACAGATGGAAAGGATCAATTGGAGATAGAATAATTGATATTTTAGGTTCAGATCATAAATTAGCTATTGATCAAATGAAACATGCACTTGAGATTATGGAAGATAAGATTCCTGAGGTAATTTTCTATGAATTTATTACTTTACCAGAAGGATCCATGTCAACAAGAAGAGGAGTATTTATTTCTGTAGATGAATTAATTGATGAAGCTCAAAAAAGAGCTAAAGATGAAATCATCAAAAGAAGAATGGATTTAACAGATGATGAGATTGATAAAATATCTGAAGAAATAGGTGTTGGAGCTATAAGGTTCTATATAGCTAAATTGTCTCCTGAGAAGCATATTACATTTAAATGGGATGAAGCATTAAATTTTGAAAAAGGTTGTGCATCAATTCAATATGCTCATGCAAGAGCTTCAAAATTACTTAAAAAATCTGAGAAGGATATTAATAATTTAGCTATTGGAGATGATTGGTCTCCTAATGAAAATGAAAAAGATTTAATTAGGTCAATTGCTAAGTTTACTCAAATTATTGAAGATTCAGCTAGTAAAAAGAGAATTCATTTAATTAGTCAATATTGTCAAGATTTAGCTAATTCATTTAATAAATTTTATAAATCAGAACAAGTAATAGGATCTCCTTTAGAAGATACAAGACTTATTTTAGTTGATAAAGCTAAAATTACTTTAAAAAATGCATTAAATATTTTAGGAGTTTCTGCTCCTGATAAGATGTAATTTTTTTTAATTTTTTTTAAAAATAAAATTTTGAATGGTTAATACCATTCATATATTTCCATATTCCAGTATTGGAGTTCATAACCATCAACATATATTTGATAGTTTCCTGAACCAGATACTTCTATAGTATTTGATCTAGTTGCAACAGCACTTTTTCCATTCCATGATACACTAGAAGAATCTACAAATTGTCCATTTTTATAAACTTCTACTTTCATATGGTTATCAGCATAATTTTTTATAGGAAATGCAGAAAATTGAATTTTCATTTGACTTCCCTTAATATTAACTCCTGTAGAATATCCTCCTACTCCACTATAAGTGTTTACTTGATGCCAAGTTGCAGGTTCACTTGGATTTTCTTTTTGAACTTCAACAACGTTGCTTTCACTACTTTGGATATTTTCACTACTAGTAGAAGAATTATTAGAATTTAAAACCATATATAATCCAGTTAATGCACCAATTACAATTATAGCTACTAAAACTATAATTAATAAATTTTTAGAATCATTACTATTTTCAACTTGTAGTTTAGTACCACATTTACTACAATACATTGCCCTATTTTCATTTTGTGCATGACAATTTGGACATTTCATTTAAACCACTTGTTTTTACTTTAAAAAATAATATAATACAGCTTTTTGAGCATGTAATCTGTTTTCAGCTTCATCAAAAATTACAGATTGTGGACCATCAATAATTTCACTTGAAACTTCTTGGCCACGAATAGCTGGAAGACAATGCATAAATATTGCATTTTCTTTTGCTAATTTCATAAGATCAACATTAACTTGATATTTTAATAGATCATTCATCCGTTTTTCTTGTTCTGCTTCATCACCCATACTAACCCACACATCAGTATATACAGCATCTGCATCTTTTACACATTTTTCGATATCTGGGCTGATAGTAATAGTACAATTTGTTTTCTTAGATAATTCACTAGCTATTTTAATAATCTCAGAATTAGGTTCATAACCTTCAGGACAAGCTACCGACATATCCATACCAACGCAAGCAGAAGCTAAAAGTAGAGAATTACAAACATTGTTTCCATCTCCAACATAACAAAGTTTGAGATTTTTAAAATCTCCTAAGTGTTCTTCAATTGTTTGTAAATCAGCTAATGCCTGACAAGGATGTTCAATATTAGTTAAACCACTTATAACTGGAACATCTGCTTCTTTTGCAAGTTGTTCAACATCACTATGGTTAACTGCCCTAATCATTATTCCATCTACATACCTACTTAATACTTTAGCAGTATCAGCAATTGGTTCGCCTCTACCCATCTGTAAGTCAGATTGAGATAAAAATAAGGATTGGCCTCCTAATTGATACATACCAATATCAAATGAAACACGTGTTCTTGTTGATGATTTTTCGAAAATCATAGCTAAAGATTTATCTTTAAGAGGTTTTTCTTCCATTTCTCCATTTTTAAACCTTTTAGCTAAATCTAAAATTTCTAAAATATCATCTTTAATATCACATATTGATAGTAAATTATTCATTGTTTTATTCACCTTTTATTAGAAATTTAAATATTTAATATTATTACTAATTAAAGTTTTCTATGAAAAATATTATAAACTTGTTAATTTTTTTAAAATATTCAAAATAACATTTATGAAACTGCTGAAAAATTAATTTGTGTTTTTGTGCTTTTACACACTTAAAAAAGATTTATATATTATTAAAAATCATATTATAATTAAGAGTATATAACTAAATAGTTGATATATTTTACAGATAAATCCTTAGAAATCGGCATTCGTATGTTAGTGTCCGTCATAATGGTTTCTAAGGTTCTGGCCTTATGGCATTATATTTTTTTTATAATTTACATTCTACTACATAACTATTTATTTTAATTAAATCTACAAATTCTGAATTATTTTTTTCATATTTTGAGGATGACTCATAAAAAATTAATTTAATTTTTTTTGAGTGGGTTTTGATTTGTTGTTTTTTGTTAATTTTTATTTTTATTTTAGTTGTTTTTGTTTTTTTCGTTGTGTATTCTTTTTAAATTGTGTGATATTCCTAGTAATTTGGCTTCGGTATTTGTTCTTCCTGTTCCAATTGTGTTAAATTCATTGATTCTTAGATTTCTTTTTATGTTTCCAAATGGCCATTCTACTGTTTTTGATCGTTTTTTATATATTTTTTGTGCCCATTCTTCTTCCATTTTTCGTAGCATTCGGATTTTAGATGAGTTTCCGTAATCTGTTATTCTTCTATATCCATTTTTAACACATTTTTCTTTTAATTTGCAGTTTTTGCATTCGTTGGTCCAGTAAACAGTTTTTGAAGGGTTTTCATATATTCCTTTTTGGTTTAAAATTTTTCCTTCGGGACAAATATATGCGTCTTTTTTTAAATTGAAAGTAAAATTATCTTTGGAATATGGATTATTATTATTCTTATTGTTTTTTAGTTTTCTTGAGAGTTTTCTAGTTGATATGTATCCATCTAATTTTTCTTCTTCTAGATATTCTATGTTTTCATCTGTTGAATATCCATTGTCGGCTGAAATTTGTGTATTTTCATCTAATGGCCCAATATTTTCTTTTATTTGTTCTATTTGAGGTATTAACTCATGTACATCTGTGGGATTGTTTGTTAATTCTATTGATAACATTATTCCTTTATATTCGTCTACTCCTATTTGTAAATTGTAATCAAATTCCCATTTATTCTTTTTATTGAGCATCCATCGACTTTCAGGATCATTTAAACTTATAGTTTTTTGATTAGTTTTTTCTAATTCCTTTTCTAATTTTTCTATTTTATTTAAAACTTTTTCACGATCTTTTTTACTTTTAAATGCTTGTTTTAATAATTTTTTTGATGATGATTTTAATTTTTCTTGGTTTTTAGACTCAGATGTCTCATTTTCTATTTTTTCAGAAATTTTATCAAAAGATTCTTTATCAATCAAACTTTTAGGAATAGAATTACCTGAATCATCACCTAACAACTTATCTTCTTCTTCATCTAACTCAATACTATCATTTAAAATATTTTTAAGCATTTTTAATTGCTCTTCATCAGTAATATTATTAATTGATGCTTTGGCTTTAATTTTAGTTCCATCAATCGCAATATGATTAATTTTAACTAAACCTTCCTCTTTAGCAATCAAAATACTTTTTTGAAAAGCTACATTAATTAATTCTTTTTCTTCAACTTTAAAACGATTCAATGTCCTAAAATCAGGTCTTTGCAACCCAGCAAGATACATATAACTAACATCAGTTCTTGAACGACGCTCCAATTCCCTACCAGACAAACCACCATCAAAAGAACCCATCAAAACCAACCGTAAAAGCATCTTACGAGAATAAGCATGAGCACCAGGATTAAAACGATATTTATCATCAACATCAGTAAAATCCATCCTATCCACAACATTTTGAACCAAATAACAAGGATGATCATTAGGAATCAAATCCCTCAAATCCATTGGAACCAAAAATTGCTGATTAATAGTATCATCTTTTAAAACCATAAAAAACACCAACAAAATTTAACAAACAACTAATTAAATATTGTACAGCATTATATATAAAATTAACGAAAAATAAAAAGAAAAAACAAAATAATTATGAGTCAACCTCTATTTTTGAAAGTAAGACCAAGCTATGATGTCTGCAAACTGTAGTCCACTTAATTTAGTTGAATTTTCATGTATAATGCTAACTTTAAAATTGGAATCTAAGTTTTTTTTAAATTCTTCATTAAATTTACCTATTTGATTTTTTGTTTTAGATTTGTCAATATAAATTTCTAAATTAGAGTTTTGTTTTATAAGCTTAGCTATTTCAGATGCTAACGTATCATATAATAAATCATTATTATTAATGTTTGTCCGATTACTTATATTTTCCTTATTTAAAACAGCTACTAATATATTATATTGTTCTTTTTTATTATTTAATTTGTTAATTGAATGTTTAATAATTTCGGGCGGCATATCATATCCTTTTAATTCAATTATCTTTTTTAACTGTTTTTTGTATTTATGCCTTCTCATATTTTTTATAATATTATTTAAATCATTGTAATCATTTTTAACTAATAAAGCAACTATTATCAAATAATCAGAACCGTATAAACCAATATCTCCACTTTCATCAATAAACAAATAAATCATGATTAATCCTCAATATATCTATATAAGTGGATAGTTTTCTTATTTTGCTTTTATTTGAGTTAAAATTTATTATATAATCATGAAAATTAATTTTAGATAAATAAATATATTTAAATAGATTTTTGAACAGTATTAAAAATTATCGGATAATTAATAAAATTGTATTTAAAATAGATTATACTTTTTTAAAAATGGAGTTTTTTATGCTTTTACACAATTAAAAAAAGATTTATATATTACATTCAATTCCATATTATTAGGAATATATTACCTTTGGTTAGATATATTTTACATATAAATCCTTAGAAGTTGGCACTCGATGTAAATGTCCATTATAATGATTTTTAAGGTTTTAAACCTTAAATTTTATTTTATAATTTAAAATAAGATAATTATTTAGAGAAATTTTTATTTTTAATTTAATATTATTACTAATTAAAGTTTTCTATGAAAAATATTATAATCTTGTTAATTTTTTTAAAATATTCAATCACATAATATTTTTGAAACAATATTAAAATATAATTTAGTATTAATATTAATTATTTCTTCAAATAAAGTTTTATTTAGCTATAATTTTCATTATTTTTAATAAAAAACTTAAAATAAATTGTATTTCCTTCAAAACAGATAAATTATTTGATATAAATAAATTATAAGCAATCAAACAAAAGTCTTATATATGAGACTTTACATAATATTAATCATGTCGCCTATTACAAAAGGAAAATCGAACGAAAATAAAAGCATTTCTACTAAACTTCCTTTATTAGATCAAGATGAGATAAATAAATTAGTAGATGCAGGTGCATTTTTAAGTGTTTCAGACTTTGTAAGAGAAGCCATTAGGGAAAAATTAGAATCATATAAAATAATTAATATTAGAAATGTTGATTATAAAACAGCTAAAAAAGAAATATTAGGTTATTATAAAATACATAAAGAAGCTTATATTTCAGATGTTGCAGATGATTTAGAATTTGATTTAGAATTAGTAGTTAATATAACTAATGAATTAATAAAAGAAGGTAGACTTGGAGATATTGAAGATTAATATGAAAATATATACTGAAGAAGGAGCTGCAATAAAAGGCAATATAATAACAGCAGAAGCAAGAAAAATAGGAAAACCAACAGTAATAGCAAATTCGAATAGACACAAAACTAATAGAATAGTTTTAAAAGATAATGTTATTTGTGTTATTAATAAAAAATTAAAATATTTAAAATAAATAATGATATTATTAATCATTATCTTTAAAAAACTTAATTTTAGGAACTGAATTTGATAACATAATCAAAAATGCAGGTATTAATAGATAAAATAAATTTGTAAATGATGGATCTATTATTGATATAACAATATCGATTATTGAAAGTATTATTATAGATATTGGAAACCATAGGAATATATTGATATTAAAATCTAAATTTTTCTTAAAAAAATCTTTTTTATAAGCATAATAAATATTAATAAAGTATAATAATCCAATGAAAAATATGTTTATTCCAAAAAAGAGTTCAGCATACATAGAAGTTCCAAAATTTGCAACAAGTGAAACTGAAAAAGGTATTAAACAAATAGTCATTAACCATAAGATACTTGTCCATACTAAAGTTTGATCTATTTTTTCAATTAAAAAGAAAGAATGGTGAGTAAGCCAGAAACATCCAAGTAAAATAAAACTAATAAAATACATGGATATTTTTGGAATTAATGATATTATGTAGGTATTTACATCTGTAATGCCTATATTTTCTGGTGATGGAGCTTCAATACTTAAAACAAGTATTGTCATAGCTACTGCAAATATTCCATCTGTTAGACCTTCAAGTCTTGAAGTTGGTATTTTGGAAAATATACTTCCCATATTTTAACCTAATATTTCTTTCATATGTTCAACACGTTTTTCAACTAATACAGGAGTTCCAACATCACTTCTGTGATATACATTGCCTTTAACAAATTTACAAGCTTCTTCAGCTATTTTTTCTGCTTCAGATATTGTGTTACTCTTTGCAACTATTCCTAATGCTCTTGAAGAAGATAAATGAATTCCATCATCTTGTAAATCTACTGCAGCATAAAATACTTTAGCCCCTAAATTATTAATAGCTTCTTCATCAACTTCAACAATCTCTCCAGCATGATTAGTTTCTGGATATCCATCAGGAACAATATATTTACATACTGTTGCTTTATCTTCAAAATCAGCACTTGATAATGTTCCATTTACTATATCTTTACAAATTTCAATCATTGGAGTTTTAAGAAGAGGCAATACATTCATAGCTTCAGGATCTCCAAATCTTGCATTATATTCAATTAATCTTGGACCATCTGAGCATAACATAAATTGGCCATAAAGTATACCTTTATATGGTGATGCTTCTTCTTTAATAGCTTTTAATGTTTTATCCATTATATGAACTGCTTTATCATAATCATCTTGTGATAAAAATGGTAAAAGTCCACCTTTATCAGTGTATGAACCCATTCCGCCAGTAATTGGCCCTTTATCTCCATTGAATGCATGAGGATGATCTTGAGCTGCAGGCATTGGTATTAGATTTTCACCATCACAAAATGCTTGAATAGTAAATTCTTCACCAACTAATCTTTCTTCAATAATAACTTGTGCAAATCCACCCATAGCATTATCCATAACTTCTTTAGCATATTCTTTTGCTTCTTGGTTATCTTTTAGGTGATCACCAACTATTTTAACTCCTTTACCACCAGTTAGACCAACAGGTTTTACAACAACATCTTTATCAAAACTGTCTAAAAATTCACTTAAAGGTTCATATTCATCAAAAACCTTATAAGTTAATGATCCTTCAATTTTATAATCTTCAAACAACTTTCTCATAAATGATTTATCTGTTTCAATTTTAGCAGCATTTATATTTGGACCAACACAAGAAACTCCAACTTCTTCTAACTTATTAACAATTCCTTTACCTAAAGGAGCTTCTGGACCTATAAAAGCAATTTCAATTTCTTTTTCCTTTGCAAATTCAGCTACTTTTTCTATTTCAGATTCATTGCCTTGTTTATATTCAGCAATTCTAGAAATTCCTGGATTTACCTTACTCATATAAGAAAATAATTCAACATCATCTTTCAATGTATCACAAATTGCATGCTCTCTTGCACCTGTTCCAACTACTAAAACTTTCATTATAATTCTCCATCAAAATATTACTTAGTGTTATGTTTATATAATTTTGATTATAAATATTATTATACTTTATAAAAAAATTGTAAAAATAGGTCGTTTAAATGAAAGGTGGAGAAGCTATTATTAAATCTCTAAAAGAACAGGGAATAGATACTATATTTGGATATCCTGGAGGACAAGTTATTCCTTTCTATGATATGTTATATGGTGATGATTTAAACCATATATTGGTAAGACATGAACAATGTGCTGCTCATGCTGCTGATGGATTTGCTAGAGCATCCGGTAAGGTAGGTGTGTGTTTGGCAACATCTGGACCTGGTGCAACTAACCTTGTAACTGGAATTGCTACTGCACATATGGATTCTTCTCCTATTATTGCTATTACAGGACAAGTTCCAACCCATTTAATTGGTAATGATGCTTTCCAAGAAGCAGATATTATGGGTATTACAATGCCTATTACAAAACATAGCTTCCAAATTAAAGATGCAGAATTAATTCCTTCCTTAATTAAAACTAGTTTTGATATTGCATCTAGTGGAAGGCCTGGGCCTGTTTTAATTGATGTTCCAAAAGAAATGCAAGAAAAGGAACTTGATAATTATTCATATTCTTTAATTGAAACACCAGGATATAAACCAACTACAAAAGGTAATATCAAACAAATTAGAAAAGCTTGTGATGAAATTAAATCTGCTAAAAAACCTATTATACTTGCAGGTGGAGGAATCATAATAGCTAATGCAGCAAAAGAATTAAATCAATTTGCAAAAATGATTGATGCTCCAGTTATGACCACTTTACTTGGTAAAGGTGCAGTTGATGAAACTGAAGATTATTCTTTAGGTATGCTTGGAATGCATGGACGAAAAGTAGCTAATTTGTCTGTTAATGAAAGTGATTGTTTAATAGCTATTGGTTGTAGATTCTCAGATAGAACTACTGGTAAAATTGATGAATTTGCACCAAATTCTAAAGTTATTCATATTGATATTGATCCTGCTGAGATTGGAAAAAATATGCCAGTTGATATTCCTATTGTAGGTGATGCAAAAAATATATTAAATTCATTAATTAAAGAATTAGGTTCATTTGATGGTAATGAACATTCTAAAAATTGGTTTAATACAATTAGTGCTTTAAAACATAAATATATTCCAAAAACAACTTATGGTCATTGTCCATTAAAACCTCAAGAAGTTATAAAAGAAATTACAGAAGCTATTGGGCCTGATTCTATTATGACAACAGATGTAGGTTTAAATCAAATGTGGGCAGCTCATTTTCATGCCGCACAAAAACCTAGAAAATTCATCTCATCTGGTGGGCTTGGCACAATGGGATTCGGTTTTCCTGCAGCTATTGGTGCTAAAGTTGCATGTCCTGATAATCCAGTTATAGCTGTTACTGGTGATGGTGGATTTTTAATGGTTTGCCAAGAACTTGCAACTATTAAAGAATATGATATACCTATAATCATTGCAATATTAAATAATAGAAAACTTGGTATGGTTTATCAATGGCAAAATTTACTTTATGATAAACGTTGCTCTGAAACAGATTTAGGTGAATCTCCTGATTTTGTTAAATTAGGTGAAAGTTTTGGAATAAATTCATTGAGAATTACTGATCCAAGTGAAACAAGAGAAGTAATAAGTAAGGCAGTTAAAGATAATGAATCTATTTTATTAGATATTATTGTTGATCAAGATGAATTTTTACCTATGATTCCACCAGGTGCTACTATTACTGAATATCTTGGTGAATATAGACTTGAAAATGAGGATTTATGAGGGATTATTATGGAAAGCCATGTTATTAGTACATTAGTTGAAAATAAGCCTGGAGTCTTACAAAAGGTTGCAAGTCTCTTTACAAGAAGAAGCTATAATATTGATAGTATAACTGTAGGCCAATCTGAAGTTGAAAACTTAGCTCGTATGGTTATTGTAGTTAATGGTAATGAACAAGTATTAGAACAAGTAACAAAACAACTCAATAAGTTAGTTGATGTTGTAAAAGTTAAAGATCTAGATCAAAAAACTTTAGTTAAAAGAGAATTATGTTTAATTCAAGTTAAAGTAAATAATGAAAGTTCAAGATCAGAAATTATCCAATATGCAAATATCTATAATGGTGAAATTATTGATGTTTGTGATGAGAACATAACATTAGAGGTTACTGGTAATCCTCAAAAAATAGATTCCTTAATTAATCTTTTAAAACACTACGGAATAATTAAAATAGCTAGGACTGGACCTACTGCAATTTCCAGAGGAAATGGATAAATTAGAAAATTTTAATTTTCTACATTTCCATATTTTTTTATCATATCTTTTTTATAAGTGTTTAAGAATATTTTAGACCAAATATAAGCTAGCACACAACCTAGACCACATCCAAATACTACTCCTATATACATTCCTACAACACCCCAACCAAATACTAGACCAAATAAATATGCGAATATTGATTCAAATATTAATGATCTAAATACAGTTATTATAAGTGAAGTTAAACCTCTTCCAACACCTTGGAAAACCATTGAAGGAACAATACCTACAGGTAATACTATTAAGAAAAATGCTAAATATCTTAAAGCTTCTGTTATTTGTCCTGTTAGAGCAGCACTTGTAGAGGTATATGTAAATATTGAAGCTATATGTGGTGCAAATATAAACATTATTCCTGCAAATAATAAAGATATTAAAATTCCTAAGATTATTGTATAGCTAAAACCTGTTTTTAGTTTATTATAATTATGTGAACCATATGCTGCACCTGCTACAGTTAAAACAGCTGTGCCTAATCCCATCATTGGAATCATAAACATTTGTAAAATTCTCATAGCTGCAGTATATACTGCTACTGCTACTGTTCCACCAGCTATAACTAGCATTGCATTCATTATAAGTCCTAAAATAGACATTACAAAATTTTCTGCAGTAGAGGGTATAGCTACTTTTAAAATATCTTTCATTATAATCCATTTAAATTTAAATGATCTAAGGCTTAATGAGAGATATGTATCTTTTTTAACCCAAATCCAATATGCAAGTACAATACAAGCTATTAATGCTGATAATATTGTAGCTATTGCAGCTCCTGCCATTCCCATATTTAATGTATATATAAAAATTGGATCAATTATTATATTTAAAATTGCAGTTATTGCCATTGCATTCATAGCTCTTTTGACATCTCCTTCAGATCTTAAAATAGCTGAAGCTACTGATGAGAATAAAATTACAAATACAAAACCAAATACAATATATCCATAATCAAGTCCTGCTTGTGTTGCTTGGCCTGCACCCATTAATAATAGTATATTCTCTAAAAAAGGAAGTAAAACTATTGGGGCGATAATTGATATGATAATTGTAAAAATTATTGCATGTACTGCTGCATTATCTGCTGTTTTTTTATCTTTAGCTCCAATTGATCTTGCAATTAATGAATTAGCTCCTGCACCAATTCCATTTCCAAGACCAATAACAACCATGAATAATGGTGTAATAAATCCTAGTGCAGCTAGTGCATTTGAACCAAGCCCAGCTACCCATATACTGTCTGCTAAATTATATGCCATAATAAGAAACATTGAAACCATCATTGGCCATGCTAATGTTCTTATTGCTTTTTTTGGATCTCCTGTTATTAAATCGATATTAGAATTATTATTAGACATTATTCACCTGTAAAATTTATAAATAATTATTTTAAAAAGTGTTTTCAACAAATTAAATATTAAAAAAATAGAAAAATAAATAAAAATTATCCTATTCAAAATTAAATTATATTAATATAAAATTTGTTTTTTAGAATATATAATACTTTTCTTATTTTCAGATTTTTATAAAATTAATATAATATAAGGTCAATTTCAACAACTTTTATTAATTACAAAAACAATAATTACTAACATATATTATTTTTATGAATTAATTTCTAAGGAGAATAAAAAATGAAAATGTATTATGATAAAGATGTTGATGAAAATGCTGTTAAAGATAAAACAATAGCTGTTATTGGTTATGGTAGTCAAGGGAGAGCTCAATCTAGAAACATGGCAGATAGCGGATTAAACGTTATAGTAGGCCTTAGAAAAGATGGTTCTTCATGGAAATTAGCTGAAAAAGATGGAATGAATGTTAAAACCATTGAAGATGCTTCCAAAGAAGCAGATATAATTCATATTTTATTGCCTGATGAAATTCAAGAAAGAGTTTACACAGAACAAATTGAACCTTATATTGAAGATGGAAACACTTTATCCTTCTCACATGGATATAATATTCACTTTGGATTAATTAATCCAAGTGAAAATGTTAATATTATAATGTTTGCACCTAAAGGTCCTGGATCCATGGTTAGAAGAACTTATGAAGAAGGTTTTGGAATCCCTGGACTTGTAGCTATTGAACAAGATGCAACTGGAGATGCATTACAACTTGCATTAGGAATGGCAAAAGCTACTGGTTTAACTAAAGCAGGAGTACTTGAGACAACATTTAAAGAAGAAACTGAAACAGATCTTTTTGGTGAACAGGCTGTTCTTTGTGGTGGTATTACAGAGCTTATCAATTCAGGTTTTGAAACTTTAGTTGAAGCTGGATATCAACCAGAAATTGCTTACTTTGAAACATGCCATGAAGTTAAACTTATTGTAGATTTAATTTATGAAAAAGGTTTTGAAGGAATGTGGAATGATGTTAGTAATACTGCAGAATATGGTGGATTAACTAGAAGAAACACAGTTATTACTGATGAAGCTAAAGAAGGTATGAGACAAGTATTAAAAGATATTCAAGATGGAACATTTAAAAAACAATGGGCTGATGAGAATAAAACTGATGGAGCTAATTTAAAAGAAATGAGATCTGCAGAAGGAGCTAAAGATATTGAAAAAGTCGGTAAAGGACTTAGAAAAGCTTGTGGATTACAAAAAGATTAAATTAACTTCTCTTTTTTTATTTTTTTATTTTTTTAAAATCAAAATTATTATAATAATAGCTAATTTTTATTAAACAGATTTATTTCTTTTTTATTCGATAATTTATCCAATATTATTAAGTTTATAGCTAAAATAACTTCTATATTTAAATATTTTCTAAATTATAATGATATTCGTGATTAAATATGACTTGTACAACAAAAATATCTAAATATAATAAAACCACAATACCTCCAAAAATAGTTAAAAAATACAATTTACAAGCTGGAGATACAATAATTTGGAATAGAATTGATAATTATAAAATAGAATTAGAATTTATTAAAAAATCTGAATTTGAAGAATTCTCAAACAAAATCAATGATGGTGTTTAAAATAGTATAATATTAATTTATTAGTAAAAAATAATTTTTGATTTAAAATTAAAAATTATTTACTTTTTTTATAAAATATTTCATTAAAATGAATACTTTTAAATATTAAGAAATTATTAATTTATAGTTGTATGTCATTTTAGATTAGAATGATTTTTATATTCATTCTATGGGGATTATTTTTAAAAAACATGGGCGTTGATGTGGTAAATTGGAAAGTATTATATTTAATTTAGGTATTATTTTAGTATTAGGAATAATAACAATCAAATTATTAAATAGACTTAAAGTTCCTTCCTTTTTAGGATTTTTACTTATAGGTATTGTCTTAGGTCCTTTTGGATTAAACATGATTGACGATGCCTTTTTAGGTTTAAGCCAAGAAATATCGACGCTAGCTATTGTTATTTTACTTATTAGAGCAGGATTAGGATTAAACAGACAAGCTATTAGTAAAGTAGGTCGTCCTGCTGTTGAAATGAGTTGTATTCCATCAATTGTTGAAGGATTATCTGTAATGGTAATAGCTCATTATATTTTAGGGATTTCATTTATAGAAGCAGGAATGTTAGGTTTTATTTTAGCTTCAGTATCTCCTGCTGTACTTGTACCAAGAATGCTTGATTTTATAAGACGTGGATATGGTACTAAAAAAGGAATACCATCACTTCTTCTTGCAGGTTCAGCTGCAGATGATGTAGTAGCTATTACTATATTTTCAGCATTTTTAGGAATGTATGGAGGATCAAATATCAATGTAGCTGGAGATATCATTGGAATTCCAATATCAATTATATTAGGAATATTAATAGGTGCTGTTTTTGGTTTAGGAATACTATTTATATTCAAAAAATGGGATTTCTCAAGTACAGAAAAATTACTCATTGTATTATCAATTGGTATTTTATTAAATTCATTTGGTGAATTGGTTGAAAATTATATTCCTGTTGCAGGCCTTGTTGGTGTAATGGTTGTAGGATTTTTAATTGTTGATAAACTACCAAAAATTGGAAAAGAATTATCAGATAAGTTCTCACATATATGGTTCTTTGCAGAAATTATTGTCTTCTGTTTATTAGGTGCTCAAATACAATTAAACATTATTCCTGAAATATTTGTTCCTGGAATGATAATTATTACATTAGGTTTAGGTGCAAGAGCAATTGGAGTATTTATTTCCCTTTTAGGCACAGGATTAAATCATAAAGAAAAACTATTTTGTATGGTATCTTATATTCCTAAAGCTAATGCTCAAGCTACAATAGGAAGTTTACCTTTAGCTGCAGGAGTTGCATCAGGTGAAATTATTTTAGCTATAACAGGTATTGCTATTATTTATACTGCACCAGTTGGAGCAATTTTAATTGAATACTTTGGTCCTAAATTAATGTCTCATGATGAAGCAGAAGAAACAGAAGAAGAAAACGAAGGAGTTTATGCATAAACTCATTTTGTCAATTTAAAATTAATATTAAATGTGCTGATGAAAAAGAAATAGATAAGTATTAGGGATATACCCATTTATATTTTTTTGCTTGAGTATTTTTATTTTTATAAAAAACCAACATTCCTTCTTTTTTATTATATAAATCAGCATTTTTTGTAATTATTATTTCACTAAATATTCCAAATATATAAATATCCAGTTTTTGAATATTATTTTCAGGAATTCTAAAAATAATAGCATGTATTACTTCCCATTCATCATCACCTTCATTAAACTTAATTTTATTCATGTTACTTATTGTATTTTCTGTCATGAGGTAAAATAAGGGATTATATTTTTTTTCAAATCCATTTATGGACAATTTAGAAAGTAATACTTTGTTAATATCCTCACCGATAATATCATCTAAATATTTGCTCCCATAATAATCTGTGGCTATTTCATAAGCAATTTTCAAAATAAGTTTTTTCATTTCGGGTCTTAAAACATCATCTTCTCCATCTTTAATAAAAAATTCTTTACCATCATTAGTTTTAATTTCCTGATTATTAAAATGCTTTTTCAGTATTTCTTCATTATCTTTAGATAATGTTTTATCTATTTTACTAAATTCTTTTTTAATAAAAGGTTTAACATATTCCCAAGACATTGATGCATCTGTAATGTTAATGTGAAATCTATTGTTTCCATATTTTTCAATTTTTACTAATGGGGCCATATAAATTTCGCCATTTTTATTTATTTTAAAGATTAAAGGAATACCTGTATTAGATTCGATTATTTCTCCGTCTTTAATTAAATTTCTGTATTTTTTATGTCTTGATTTAATTTTATATAGTCCATTTAAAGTATCAAATAAATCTCCTTTAATTTTAGACTCGATTGTATCAGACAAATGGATGTTGCATTCTTCACATAAGTTATGTATTGTATAAGACCCACCTAATGTTTTAGGGATGATATGTTCTGAATTAAAATTAGTTTTTTCTTTTTTGCACAATATACATTTTTTATTATTAACCATATTGTATTACAATATATATTTGATTATATATTATAGTTTATTTTTTCTTATTGTACTTTTTTAATTTCTTCTAGTGTATATATGAAAGAAAATTTTAGCCATCTATTTTTTTAATTAAAATTAAATGATTTTGTGTTCTTATTTTTATCAGTATTTATGTATTTTCTGTTTGTATTTTAAAAATACATTTTTATAATTTTTTAAAATTAGTTTAAAGGGTTGTTCAGTCCATAATTATATATAAGATGAGTTACAAAGTATAATTGGCGATTATAATGAAACATCACCTTAATTATGTAAAGAACGACCCAAATTATATTTTATTAGATAAAATATTTAAAATTATCGATTGCACAAATAGTCAGAAAATAATGGCTTCATATGGTATTAAAAACATTAATTTGTTCATTTTATGTTTAAAAATTATTTTTACAGGTTTATTTTTTGATTTAGATATTAATTTCATTGTTAATGATTTAAATAATAGTTTAGAACTCAGACAATTCTTTAATATTAGTAGTGTTCCTAAAACAAGTCAGATTTATAACTTTTTTGGAAAAATTTCTGAGGATCAAATTCTTGAAATTACAAATAGGATATTAAAAACATTTAAATTACATCGTAGAAATAGAAAAATGACTTATATTATTGATGCAACTCCCGTAGACTTAAATTTTAATGTTAAAAGAAAAAAAAGAAGTAAAGAACATTTAAAATCACTTGATCTGAAATGGAGTTATTCAAGCTCGCAAGGTTTTTATATTGGATTTAAAGCAACAGTAGTGATAGAATATGAATCTGCAATACCTGTTGCTATTTTAATACATTCTGGAGCAAAACACGATACAAAAATATTTGATGAAATATTACAAGAACTAAAAAGAAGACGTTTATTAAAAAAAGAAGATACAATAATATTTGATAAAGGATATTACAGCTACAATAATTATATTCATGGAATTGCAAAGTACAACATTGTCCCTTTCATTTTTCCAAAAGGAAACATTAAAATAGAAAAATTAGAAGGGTTATTATCCTATCCATTAGACATCTATTCAAAAAATAAAGACACAAAAAAGCTCAAAAAGTCTTACAAAAACAATGCCAAAAAATTAATCCAATTAATCAAAAAATGGAAACAATATAAACCAATAAGAGGAAAAATCGAAGATTTTTTTAAATTATGCAAACAAGGATTACATTTAAAGAAAATAAACAAATATACACCAAAATCAGTGAAAAAAATCACAATCTTAGGAGTATTTTTAGCAGGACTAATTACAACAATCGGTTATAACAAAAAAACAGACCTACAAACTCTTTCAGAATCATAAAAAAAATAGACCCCTAAAAATTTACTCTAAAGAAATTTTTTTTATGTGTATATTTTAAAGTTTTGTTTTAATATTTATAATATATTCTAAATATTTAACAGTCCTTAAATAACCTCAGAAAAAAATCATAATATAAAAAAAACATAATGAATGTAATTAAACATTATTCAAAAGATATTTGTCCTTTGTAATGATGTGAGTTTATGCATAAACACACTATTTAAAAACATCTTTAAATTTTATTGCAGCTTCACCAATAGCTATAATCGTTTTACTATCAGTTTTTAAAGCTTTCTTAAAGCCTTTTAAAAGATCTTCTTTACTTGCCCCAAGAGTACCTTCTTTATTAAAATTAGATTCACTTAATATTATTTTATCTTTTAAAGATGGATCTTCATGGATTTTTAACTTAGCTATTTTATCTGATGATTTTGATACAGGAATGATGTATTTTGCAAAGTCTAATCCAAGATCAAAAATTATAGAATCACCTTTTTGACCAGACTCAGAAGATACTGTTAAAATTAGTGTAAAATCACCATAAATTTTTTTAAATTCTCTTAAAACAGTTTCTACTCCTCCTGGATTATGAGCATAATCAACAATAACTTTTTTATCATTAATTATTCCAATAGTTTCCATTCTTCCTGGAACACCAGTAAAATTTGAAATAGATTTAAGAATTTCATCATATGGTATTTTTAAAAATTCATGAGATGCAATAATGGCTCCAGTTACATTAAAAACATTATGTATACCTTCTAAAACCATTTCAACTTTAAAATCACCTTCTGGTGTGTTTAAAATAAATGAGTTATTGTTTAAATCTATGTTTTTAGCCACATAATCAGCTTCAATGTTTTCTAATCCACAATTAAGACAATGATAATAACCTGAACCTGATATAATCTCATCAATTTTTAATTTTTTACCACAAGTACATTGTTTTGTGCTTTTATTAGAAATATCTCCTTCAACTGAGAAAGTTATAAGATTCCCTTTAAAATCATGATCTTTTAAAAGTCCCATTATTGTTGGATCATTAGAATTTACAATAAGCTCTTTACCTTCTAACTCTTTAATCATTTCTCCTTTAATATTAGCATAGCTTAAAAAGTCTTTACCCAGTTCTAGGTGATCTGGTGTGATATTAGTTATTATTCCACAATCCATCTTTGATAGCTTTACTGTTCGAGCAATACTTCCCTTATCTCCAAAAGTACCTACCTCTAAAATAGCTACATCACCATTTAAAAGACTTTGTAGTGCAGGAATATATTCAGCATTTCCTTGCATATTTAATAAGTTATGTTCAGACGGTTTTAAACCATAATCTTTAGAAATAGTTTTTAAAAGACTTATTGTAGTTGTTTTACCATTAGTACCAGTTGCACCTATAACTGGTTTATCAGGATTAAATAATCTAAAAATATCATCAAGTTCTATAATAGGAATATTTTTATCTTGAATGGTTTTATATAAATCAATTGATTTAGAAAGACCTGGAGGATAGAAAATATAATCAGATTTATTAAAAAACTCTTCTGGATGATGCTCATAGAAAATTTCTATATCATAACCATCTAATGATTTTAAAAATGTACAATCTTCTTTTTTAGATAAGTCAGTACCTATAACATTATATCCTTTATCTTTTAATATTCTAGATACTAAATTTCCAACGATTCCACAAATCCCAATGACTCCAAAAGTAGTTTTATCTGTAAAATCTTCTTTATTTATACTTTTTAGCTCCACTTTCAATTCCTTCTTTAATTTTCCCTGTTACTGCTTCTCTTGATGCTGCTATTGAAGGACCAATATGTAAAATTACATCACCTTTTTTAGAATATTTAAAACAAAGCTCAGCAGCCTCTTCAATAGTTGGGCAAGCTATTTTTTTAACATTTGGATTTTGAACTCCACTTAAAAGTTCTTCTGCTGCATCCATTTCAACAGTTCTTTTAAATTCATTATATCCACTAGCTATTATAACATCCGCATATTTTCCGCAGAGTTTACCAACGTCTTTTTTATCTCGCTCTGTAGATGTATCAAAATGATCTATAAATAAGACTAAATTATCATTTGTAAAATATTCTAAAGTTTTTTTCATTCCTTCTTCTAGGAAAGCTGCATCTAAAATGACTTTACGTCCATTATAATCTCCAAGGTATTCCATATGGACAGGTAATCCTTTAAAGTCTGTAAGTGCATTAATAATATCTTCTTCTTTAAGTCCATATAATAAAGCTATTGAACTAGCTGCAAGTGCATTTTCAAAGAAATAACTCATCATATGATAAGTAGATGTAAAATCTCCTTTCATATCATTAAATGAATAGCTAATATTTAATGCTTCTTTTAGTGCTTTACCTATAAAATTAACTGTATTTTCATCTAAATCTTCAACCATGCTGTAGTAATAGGCATTTGGATTAACAGGAGATATAATATCTCTACATTTATTATTTGATATGAACTTATCAGAGTTTTTCTCTAAAATAAGTTTCCTTTCAATGTATTTATCTAGAGATCCTCCAAATTCATCTAAATGATCTCCATTAAGATTTGTTAAAAGACCAATTTTCATAGGAAGTGTTGAAAGTAATCCTAATGTCCCATGAGGCATTTCAAAAATAGCTATATCGCAATTATCTGGCTTACCTTCAATAATATCATTAACAATAGCTTCACTTAAAAGATTGTATACTAATGAAGAACATGTCCAAGTATTATATCCTGCAGATTTAAATAGGCTTTCTGTTAAAAAACTAGTTGTAGTTTTACCCATTGTTCCTGTAATTCCAATAATATCTACATTAATTAATGAAGATACCATATCACTAGCTTTTTCATTTGATAATATTTTAATATTAGAGTCTAAAACATTTTTATAAAGTTTGGAATCTTTAGATATTGTTGGTGGAAGATAAACTAAATCATAATCATTAAAATCAACATCATTATTTTTAAATTTTATATTAATTCCTTCATCTTTCATTAACTTTAAAAAGTGTTGTGCATCTTCATTAAAATCTGTGAAATCTTTAGAATCAACTATTGTAACTTCATTATTTTGATAATTTAAAAGTCTTCCAACAGGACGACCTGCATTTCCTGCTCCTATGATTATACATTTTTTCATATAGTCACCAATAAATTTAAACAAATTTTACAAGTTCAGATAAGTCTTTGTAAATTACATCTAGACCACACATAGATGGTACATAGTTTGCTGCCTTTGCAGAATTTACACCGATTACTTCATATCCCATGTCTTCAATTGGAGCTACTACCATACAAGTATCACATAGTATATGTCCACCTGCATTTTCAATAGTTTTTGTAAAACCCATTCTATCTGCTGCAGCTTTAATGTTTATAGAAGTACAAACCCAAAGCTCATTTTTAATAGTTTTATCTTTAACTAAATTAGCTACTTGTTTTATTTCTTCTAAAGATGCATGAGGACAACCTAAACATATTAAATCAGGCTCTCTATCAGTTGTAGAAAGTTTATCTTTTGTCTCATTAATATCATTATTTGATATTGTAATAAAATCAGTAATTTCAGAATTTTTATATTCTGGTGTAACATCTTCAACATGATATAATGCAACTGCACCAGAAGATGCAAGTGCTGCACTTAAACTTTTTAAATCATTGTTATTAGGAGTATTTTGAAGTTTAAAATAAGGAATTCCAGAACCAACTTGTTTACCTACAATATAACCTAATGCTCCATAATCAATAGTTTTTAAATCAGTTTCAACATTAAATGCTGTAGTCGGAACTCTATTTTCATCTAAATGAAACCCATACATTGGAGTTTTACCAACAATAGCTGCAGCAAGTGCACTAGGACCACCTTCACGATTAGTACGAGCCCCAATAACAGAATTAACATAAGCTACTGCAGATGATTCAGACCATGCTACATGATCTCTAAATTTTGGAACATTACCAATTAAATAAGGAGTACAAGTACATGTAGTATTTATTCCAAGTTTACCATAGGCATCTACAATTTTATTTTGTTTTATACTAAAATCTTCAGGAAAATTAAAACTTTTCCAATTATCTAAATCAGTACCTGCAGGATTTAAAGTAGAATTAACATTACTAGGTTCTAATTTATCACTAGCTAAATCTTCTAGATATTCTAAACC
This sequence comes from Methanobrevibacter sp. DSM 116169, assembly GCF_046197865.1. Taxonomy (GTDB): domain Archaea; phylum Methanobacteriota; class Methanobacteria; order Methanobacteriales; family Methanobacteriaceae; genus JAHKLT01. Next base: position 182,336 of record NZ_CP166990.1, read on the forward strand.
AGCATCACCAATAGTTTTATATGAAACACCAGAAACTTGAGCAGATTCAATATCTACTAATTTTTCTGCTTCATAAATATCTCCTAAAGCTATTAAAATATCCATACTTTTTCTAATGGTTTCTCCATATTCACCATTAGACATCTTCTCTTCTTTTTTAGTTAAATACATAATAACCCTTTATTAACTATTTATTTGATGTTCAATAATATCATTAACAATGTTCAAAAAGTTATCCATACTTTCATAAGGAACCATAGCACCAGCAGCTATATCATGACCTCCACCTTGTCCTTGAAAATTAGCTGATGCATCATTAAAAGCCTTTCCAAGATTAACTCCTTTATCAACCATTTCTCGTGTTGTTCTACCTGAAATTTTAATATCATTAACAAGTCGTGATATTCCAATAACTGGTTTATTACTATCTATGAGTTTTGTAGAAATACTAATACTAGCTATAGTACCCAATATTGATTTTAATACTTTATCTTCACTATAAAGATATTGTATATTATCAAGTTGCATGGCACCTTCTTTTTTAACCCATTCGAGACCTTTAATAAGTTGATCACGGTATTTTCTTTGAAGGTCTAGTGCAACATCTAATGCTTTATCTCGCTCTCCAATAGCTATGCTTAAACCTAATCCAAATTTCTTGTTTTTACCGCATGCATCTAAAATATAAGAATATTCTTCTAAATCACTGAGTTTTTTATTTTCTTTTGGAACAGTATAAACATTACCAAATATTTCAGGATTTATTTTAATAAGCTCATCTTTTAAGATATCTCGCTCTTCTCCTTCAAGATCTGAAAATTTGATGCCGTATGATAGGCCGATTTTTTCTAAAAATGCAGTTGCACCTTCAAGATCTCCTGTTATTCCAGGTAAAGCAGGTGAGAAGGTATAAGCTAATGATTTAAATAATGGTTCTGAGTTTTTAGAAACTATTTTTAAACCTTCATGAATTTCTAAATTTCCAGCTTCAAGTCCATCATTTAAAATTAATTCGTTTACTCCAGTAAAACCATTTTGTCCTTGCATATCTCCAAAAGCACCAATTAATGCAAAATAAGCTAAATGCTCTTTTTTCATATTACGGATTGTAAGATAACTAGAACCAGCACCACTTAAATCTTTACTTCCATCAATTCCAAATAAATGAGGATTTACATGAGTGATATTTTCTCCAGCTTCATAATCTTCAACTTGATGATGATCTGCAATAATTACATCACTTTTAAAAGCACTTAGTTCTTTTAAATATGCACTACCCATATCTGAGAAGATAAACAAGTTATATTTTTCTTTTCTAAGTTCTCTGATAATATCTGGTTTTAATCTAGGAATAATGGTGGTATGAAATTGAGCTCCTTCTTCTTTTAGAGCATTAGCTATAACTGCAGCTGCTGATATACCATCTGCATCATTATGGGAGATTATACGTATAATCTCCTCATTTTTAATGTGTTTTTGAATTACGTCACAAGCTTCGTTAGCTCTATTTAACAAGGAGTGCTGCTTCTTGTGGGTCATATCTCCATCCTTCAGGTAATTCACCTTCATTTGAATAATAAGAACCTAATCTTCTGATTCTAGATTCAATGATAGTTAATCCTCTTTTTGAATGTAAATCCTTAGGATTTTCTTTTAAATGATCCCTAATATTAACAGCTCTTTTAATTAAATTCATGATATCTTCAGGATACTCTCCTGCTTGTTCATTTCTTTTTAAAATAGCTGTGATCTTCTCACCAGTTACTTCTTTTACACTAGGAATACCATATTGATCTCTTAATATAATTCCAATTTCACTAGTACTTTTTCCTTCTTTATTAAATTTTAATATAAATTCTTCAATTTCTTCATCAGAATATGTTACCCATTCAGGTCTTGCCATAATAATTACCTCTTGTATTTTTTTTATAAATGTTATAAATATAACTTATTTTTAATCATTACTAGAATACCAGTTTATAAACTGTTCTAGAGAATTTTTTCTATGTGAAAACTGATTTTTCTCTTCTGTAGTGAGTTCTCCAAAAGTTTTGTCCATTTTCTCTACATAAAATATAGGGTCAAATGCAAAACCTAAGTTTCCTTTTTCTTTAAGAGCAATTTGTCCTTTGACCTTACCTAAAAAAATCTTGGGCTCAGAATTGGGAGCGCAATACCCAATAACTGACCTGAACTCGGCGTATCGGTCATCGACATCTTTCATTAACTTTAAAATACCATCATTACCAATGGTTTCCTGTACATAAGATGAATAAGTACCAGGAAAATCTTCTAAAGATTTAATGAATAATCCAGCGTCTTCAACAATCACAGATTTATTTAATTTTTGACTAGCATATTTTGCACCAGATATAGCTACATCCTCAAGTGTTCCTTGAACTTCTGTATAGCCTAAATCAATATGGTCTAAATTAATATCAAAATTTTTAAAAATATTTTCTGCTTCAATAACTTTGTGTTTGTTACCAGTAATAAATGTTATCATAAAATCACCTAATGTGTATATCTAGCTCTTTTTTCTATTTCATCTAATTTATTTAAAATTTGCTTTTTAGGAATATTTGAAGTTTCACAGTATGAATTTAAAACATGTTCAAATGTTTCTTTACTTATTTTATTATCAATTGTCTCTAGTGAAGTTTTCAAAACAAGTAAATCAGATGCTTTATCTTCAATTAAATTAGAATATTTTCCAAGACCCAAGTCAAGGAAAACAATTTTATTATCATTATTTAAAATTATATTGGATGTTGTAATATCTCCATGGATTATATCTGAATTATGGAATTTTGCAATCTGATTACCAATTGAAATTCCTAATTTTTTAGAGTTATCTTTATTTATTACATCTTTTATGAGATTACCTTCAATTTTTTCCATTAAAATAGTTTTACTTTCTAAATCAACATCATATAATATAGGGGCTAAAACTCCAGATGCTTTAATATCTGAAAGTAATTTTGCTTCACTTTTAGTTCTTGATTTAATAATTTTATTGTCAATCTCTTTTATTCTATATTTTTTAGATATTCTTACTTTAGAGATTGTTTCTGTGTTAAAATAAGAACTTTTAACAATATTTGATTCTGCTCCTTTAGCTAGTATATTATCAGGTAGTTTTAAGATTCTTTTAGTATTATCGACCCAAGGTACATCAACTTCATCTACTCTAAAACGTTGTATAATCTCACTATCTTTAATAGCTATTGGACCGAATGCATCATAAGTTAATAATCCAAGCCATGCAATCATAGCTCCATTATCACCACAATATTTCATCTCAGGTAAATAAAATTCAGCTCCATGTTCTTCTGCCATAATAGCTAACATTTCTCTTAATCTTTTATTAGCTGATACTCCTCCACATAACATTACTTCATCTTTTTGAGTATGTGATAATGCACGTTCTGTAACCTCAACAAGCATTGAAAAGGCATTTTCTTGTAGAGAATATGAAATATCTTCTATTTTGGAACCTTTCTCATATAATCTTAATGCTGCTGATAATAAACCTGAGAAGGAAAAATCCATTCCTTTAACAATATAAGGTAGATTTAAATAATTTCCATTTTGTGCTAATTTTTCAACTACTGGTCCACCAGGATGACCAAGACCTGTTTCTCTTCCAAATTGATCTAGACAATTACCAATAGCTATATCTAATGTTTCACCAAAAATTCTATATCTTCCACTTTCATAAGATATTACTTGACTATTTCCACCACTAACATATAATGATACAGGATTAACTGCACCAGTATCTAATTTTCCAATTTCAATATGGCCTATACAGTGGTTAACTCCTATTAATGGTTTATTTAGTGATAGTGATAATGTTCTAGCTGAAGTTGCAACAGCTCTTAAAGCAGGCCCTAAACCTGGTCCTTGAGAAAATGAAATTAAATCAATATCATCATATGTAATTCCTGCTTTTTTAATAGCTTCTGGAATTAATTTTGGAATCCACTTAGCATGATGCTCTGCAGCTATTCTTGGATGAATTCCACCTTCTTCAGGATATAATTGCTCTCCAGCCATAGCTAATACATTACCGTTTGAGTTTACAATTCCAATTCCAGTTTTTTCTGCTGTTCCTTCAATTCCTAATGAAATCACAATATTCACACTTAAATAATTAATCAATATTATTTTTATTAATTATATTATAAAACTTTAAATGTTTAATTTCACAATTAAAAATATAGGTAAAAACATGATAGAAGGAATAACAACTTTTGGCCCAGAATCATTATTAGATAAAATAAAAGGTTTTGAACCTGTATTTTTATGTGTAATTGGAACTACAGAAACATCAAAAATAGAAAATATTAGTGGAGCAGGTGCATCAGCTGAACTAACAGAATATACTCCTGCTGCAGATGTTGAGTTGATGGTTCATGGTAAAGTGCTATGTACAGATAAAATGGCAGAAACTGTTGTAGATGGAATAGCTGCACCAACACCTGCTGTACTTACAAAAGCTTCACTTGAAATTGGAGATATTCCTTTTGTTATTGTTGATGCAGGTTCTAAAATAAAACCAAATGTTGGAGCAATGAATTTAGGCACAGATTATGGAAGAGATATTAGAACAGGTAAAGGTGTTTTAAATCCTCTTGAAATTTTTGAAAATGCTCGTGAACTTGGAAGAGAGTTAGATTCTCGTCATGATTATTTAGTCATTGGTGAAAGTATTGCAGCAGGTACAACAACAGCACTTGGAGTATTAAAAGCATTAGGTTATTCTGCTGATGGAAAAGTAAGTGGGAGTATGCCAACAAACCCACATGAACTTAAACTTGAAACAGTTAATGAAGGATTAAAAAATAGTGGATTAGACCTTGATAATATTGATGCTTTTCAAGCTATTGGTGCAGTAGGAGATCCAATCATACCAGCAGTTGCAGGTTTAGTTTTAGGTGGAAATGGACCTATAATACTTGCAGGTGCAACTCAAATGGTTGCAGTATGTGCAGTAATTAAAGCTATTGAACCAAATTTTGATTTCTCAAGAATAAACTTAGCTACTACAATTTATGTTGCAAAAGATGAATCAGCTGATTTATTTGATCTTGCATCACAAGTAGATGAAGATTTAACAATACATGTTGTAAATCCAGAATTTGAAAAATCTAGCTATGAAGGTTTGAAATTATATTTAAATGGATTTGCAAAAGAAGGAGCAGGTGCAGGTGGAGCAATGTTTACAGCACTTAATCGTGGAGTTAGTTTAGAAGATTTACGCGGAAAAATAGAAAAATTGTGTGAATAGATTAATTTAAATCTTTTTTGAATTAATTATCTAGACATTACAATATTTATTTTTTCAAAAATATCTTGAATTTCTTCTTTATCCTCAAAATTATCAAAAACATTGCCAATGAATTCATCCATTGCATTAGTTAAGCCTTTAGAAGAAATTCCTTTTTTAACTTTTAAAAATAATTGGCCTATAAAATAATCATCATCAATATTTTGGTAATGATAATCAATCAAATCTTCTTCTGTATTTATATATTCAATAATATAATTTTTTAATTGAATATTAGGATTTTCATTAATAGTTTCCATTTTAAAAACCTTATTTATAAATTAATTTTAAACTATTTATATTTTTCAAAATGTGAAAATACACAATATCATGTATTAACATTTGAATAAATTCATTAAAATTAATTTATTTTTTTGTGAAAATTCACAAATGTGTACTACCAAATAATTTATATAGTATTTTAAAGACATTTAGTATTAAGATGCGGGTAAAGCCTAGTATGTCTCGTCACCTTAAGGTGGCGAAATCGGTACTGCTAGGTTCCGGTCTTACTATTTTCTTAGATAATTTATCTTTTTCTGATTTTTAATTAATTAAAAGTGTTAAGATTTATAAAAACAATAATATAATAAATTCTTTTTAATATAAATATAAAATCATTTTAGTTATTTTGTGAAAATGCACAATTGTGCACCTTCGAAAATTTTATATATCATTTTAACACATATTTAATATTAAGATTTGGGTAATGCCTAGTAGCCTTGTCACAGTAGGTGGCGATGTAGGGTGCTGCTAGGTTCTAATCTTATTAATTTTATATCGAACTTTTATTTATTTATATTATTTTACAATTAGTTTTTAAATTCAATAAATTGATATATTCGCTATTATTATATTCATATTTTTGAAAATAAGACCAAGCAATACAATCAATAACTTGTAATTGTTTGTAGCTATGTGAATGACTGTGATATATTTCAATAGGAAAATTATTTTTATTTTTCAAACTCTCCAAAAACATTCTGTTAAAATTATTAACATATTTTTCTGTTGGTTTAGATTTATCTATTCGTATTTCTAATGGATTTTTAACATTAATTAAATTAGCAACTTCACTAGCAACAATATCATATAATAAGTTTTTATTATTATCAAAATCTAATTTATATATGTTTTCTTTTCTTAAAATTGCTGTAAAAATTTCTGATTCTGTATAATTTAGTGCATTAATAATATATTTATTTAAATCAGCTGAACTTTCAGTAGCTTTTAATTCATTGCTTTTTTTAACTTCTATAGGATATTTTTTTCTACCATTTTTAATTATTCTATTTAATGGATCATAATCTCTTTTTATTAAAATTGCTGACATAACAAAATAGTTAGAATCCTTTCCTAAGTCTCCACTTTCATCTATATATACATAATCCATAAAATAATTCCTATCCGAATAATTCATTTATATTATCATTATTCATTTTTTTTATATGTATGATGACTCATTGTTAATTATACTTTCGATAGTGTGATTATACACAATATCACATATGCATTTTTGTTCAAAATCATTTTTGAACATTAATTTATCAAAATAAAACAATATAACAATTTTCCGTATAAAATTATCCAAACTTAATAATTTAAATACTAAAAGATAAAAATTATTATTTGTTAATAAATTATAAAAACAATGTTTTTTATTATAACTTTTTTTATTCCTGCCCTGGTGGTGTAGTTTGGATAACACGTAGGACTGCGGATCCTATTCCCCGGGTTCAAATCCCGGCTAGGGCATTACTTAAACTTTAAAATATTTTTTCATGATACTATGTTAAATGCTAATAATTATGCTACTGATAATAAAGGAATTGGCGGAACAATTAGAAATACTTATGAAGATTTCTATGTAGAAGAAATTCCTGAAATTTTACCTGACGGAGAAGGCCCAAATATTTGGATTTGGATTGAAAAAGTTGGACGAACTACTTTTGATGTTTTACTTGATATTTCAAGAGATTTACATATTGATAGAAAGAGAATGGGCTTTGCAGGAATGAAAGATAAAAAAGCTGTTACTCGCCAATGGATATGTATTGCTAATATGGAATCTGATGCTCAACTTGATGAAGTAAATGCTTTAAAAGATGATGTTTATAAAACTGAATTTTTAAAAGTTACAAGAGGCAGGAAAAAACTAAGAATGGGTCAACTTATTGGTAATAAATTCAAAATTCTTGTTAAAGATATTGATGATATTGAAGATGCAACTATTAGATCAAGTGACGTGCTTAAAAAATTAGAACTTACTGGTGTTCCTAATTATTTTGGTTGGCAAAGATTTGGAAAACCAAGAACTAATACTCATTTAGTAGGAGAAGCTTTAATTCAAAATGACTTGAAAAAGGCTGTTGGATTATATATTGGAGATCCATCAGAAGATGAAAGTGATTCATCACAGGTAGCTAGATCACTTTATGATGAGGGAAAACTTACCGAATCATTAGATGCAATGAGTAAAGGAATGCGTTATGAAAAGATGATGATTCGTGAGCTTATTAGAGATTCTAAAAAAGGTGATTTAACTGATAAATCATATAAAAAAGCTTTAAATGCTTTACCTAAGCCAATTCAAAGGATTTTTGTTCATGCATATCAATCATATTTATTTAATGCTGTTGTAAGTGAAAGAGTAGCTATGGGAATGAATAAATATATTGAAGGTGACATCATAATTGGAAATGATGAGAAGATTATAAGAGATAAAACTCCTGAGCAGTTTCAAGAATTAATTGATAATTTTGAAGCAAATCCTACATCTCCATTATATGGTACAAAAGTTCCCTTTGCTGGTGGAGAAGTTGGTTTGATGGAAGAGAAAATTTTAAATAGCTATAATTTAACTAGAGAAGATTTTGAAGTTCCAAAAATGCCAAGACTAGGAAGTCATGGACTTAGAAGAGCTATGCGTTTTAAGATTTGGGATACAAGTGCTACTGCTACTCCTGAAGGAGTGTTGTTAGAATTTTCTATTAACAAAGGATCATATGCAACTGCAGTTTTAAGAGAAATTATGAAAGAAGATGTAGTTTAAGAGGAATATTCCATTAGATACTCTTCTTCTTGAGTGTCTTGGTCTAATTCTTTTTTTATGATTTTAAAATTATTTTTTTTATAGAACTTGATAGCTATTTTATTTTTAGTATAAACTTTTAAAGTTAATGAATTGTGTTTAGTTTTTATGAAGTTTAAAAGTTTTGTTCCAATATTTTGAGATTGGAATTCTTTTTTGATAAATAAACCTTCAATATTGTTATTGTTTAGACCTATAAAACCTTTAATGTTGTTATTTTCTTCATATATGTAAATATCAGCTAAAAGTAATAATTCTTTTACTTGATTTGTTTTATTAATCCAATATTTTGAAGGTATGTAATTATGAGTTTCAATATTTGTTTTAAGCCAAATATTTGTTATTTCATCTAAACATTCTTTTTTAAAGTTTTTTATCATTAGTTAAAAATTAGTAATTAGATTATTTAATTATTTTGTATTTAAAATGAGATTTTGATAATAGCTATTTTTAGCTATTATCTCGTGTTTTTAGTTTTTAATATTTTTGTGGTTGATTTAAAAACTTAGGGTTAATAAATAGGCAGATAATTTTTTATAAGTTATTATCATCTATTTATTGTTTAAGGGAGGTTTATTAAAATATGTTTTTTTCAAATGAAAACATTTTAATAAATAGATAATAACCATTCAATCGGTTATTATCTAGTTATTATTATGTTATTTTTTTAAAGTAGAAAAATAATAACCATTCCTCTTTATATTAAGAGGATCAGCTATCATTTTAGTTCATCAGTCTTTTATTCTTTTTTTCTGAATCCTATCATACTAATTGCGATTAATACTATAAGTACGAGTGCTACAGGATTTCCTGTTTTTTGCATTGTACTAGCATTTACAATATCTAATTCATTTTTTACATCATTGGATGTTGGATTAGTAGGATCAACAGGATCTACAGCAGGATTATAAGTATCACTTGAACCGTAATATTTATCGTTTCCTGCAAATGTTGCTTTGATAGTTTCTTTGTAAGCATCTTTATAGTATATAGTTGCAATTCCATTAGCATCAGTTGTTCCAACACCAATTACTTTGCCCCCAATAGTAAAAGTTACTTCAACGCCTTCAAGAGGATTACCCTCTTCATCAGTTACGATAGCAATTATTTTGTCTCCATCAACAATGATTGTAGTAATAGTAGGAATCTTTTTAACATTAGTATTGTTTTCTCCTTCACTTGCACCATAAAGATCATCACCAAGGAATTTAGCTTCTACAACAGGTTTACTTTCTTCAGTGAAAGTATGATTAATATATCCTTTACCATCTTTATCAGTGGTTACATTACCAATTACTTTACCATCAATGGTTACATCTAAAGTTTTGTTTTCTAAAGGATTACCATCTTCATCAGTTAATCTTACTTCTATTTCGATTGTTTCACCAACAGTGATTTCATCAGGAACTGTTACAGTTGTAGTTGTTGGAATTTTAGCTACATTAGTAGTGTTTTTTCCAGTACTTTCTTCGTATACATTGTCTCCAGCAAATTCTGCAGTAATAACAGGTTTACCTTCTTCAGTGAAAGTATGATTAATATATCCTTTACCATCTTTATCAGTAGTTACATTACCAATTTTCTCACCGTCAACGATTACATCTAAAGTTTTATTTTCTAAAGGATTGCCATCTTCATCAGTTAAAGTAATAGTTATTTCTTCAGTTGCACCAGGAATAATCTTCTCAGGCACTTCAACAGTAGTAGTTGTTGGAATTTTAGCTACATTAGTAGTGTTTTTTCCAGTACTTTCTTCGTATACATTGTCTCCAGCAAATTCTGCAGTAATAACAGGTTTACCTTCTTCAGTGAAAGTATGATTAATATATCCTTTACCATCTTTATCAGTTGTTACATTACCAATTTTCTCACCGTCAACGATTACGTCTAAGGTTTTGTTTTCTAAAGGATTACCATCTTCATCAGTTAATGTTACTTCTATTTCAACTTTTTCGCCAATGATGACTTCATCAGGTACTTCAACAGTAGTAATAGTTGGAATTTTATTTGCAACAGTTTGGTTAGTTCCGTTACTTGCATAATATAAGTCATCACCATTGAATTTAGCTTCTATTTTATATTCGCCTTCTTGGGTGAATTTGTGGTTAGTTTTTACAATACCATTTTCATTGGTTGTGAAATTGCCAATGAAAACGCCATCAACAAACAATTCAACTTCTTTATCTTTTAAAATGTTACCATCTTTATCAGTTAAAGTTGCTTCGATTTCAACAGTTTCACCTACAATAATTTCATTAGGAATAGTAACAGTAGTTATAGTTGGAGTCATTACTGCAACAAAAGAAACAACAGATTCATATTCATTTGATACATTATTTTGTAATATTCCTCCAACTAAAAGTTGAGTATATAGTTCTATGAAGATTGTTTCTCCTACTTCCACATCTGTAAATTTCCAGACAATGATTCCATCTTTTATAGAAAATGGAGTTACATTTGAACCGAGATATTTCATTTCTTCAGGATTATAAGTATCTGTAATAGTTACATTAACTTTTTTAGTACCATTATTGAAGAAAGATATTGTCCATGTTGCATTATCTCCAATATCTTGTACATCTTTATTAGGTTCTTTAATTAGATCTCCTGAAATAACTTTAAAAGTTGTGAAGTTATTAATTTCTTTATAATTCATGTCTTCTGGATGGTTACCATATACTGTGTAATTTCCGATTCTTAATGGAATTGCTCCATTTTTTAAACCGTAAATAGCTGCAGCACCTAAATAATCAGTGATAACAGTACCATTAAATACAACTTCACCAGTTTCTTCATGAATAACTACAACATCAACAATAGAATGAGGTTCACGGCCATCTTGATACAATTTAGTACCTTCATCAGAATTTTCAGCACCTAAAACAGGATTAACACCATCAATAAATAATGTATCAAAAGTATTATTATGGTAAATTGCATTACTTATATTTGGATTTGGGTGATGAATATTATCTCCACCAACTAAAACAATATAAATATCAACAGTATCTCCATAAGTGATGTTGTCAACTGTAGACATTACTAAATAATAAGACCAAGCTTGATTAGTAATAAATTCAGTATCTTCAATTTCAATATGACCATTATTATATATTGCACTACCATTACGAGCTTTATTATGATTAAAATGAGATGAAACAACCTTATTATTTTCAGTCATTAAATAAATTGCACCGCCAAGACCATCAACACCATTATGTTCTTGATCAATAACACGAGCTTCATTACCAGTGAAAGATGAATTTATAATAGTAGTAGATTCACCTTGAATATAACCCGCACCACCATAAACAGCACTATTACCTTCAAAATCAGAATCAGTAATAGTCAAAGAATAAGAATTAGCAACAAAAGCACCACCAATACCATTATCAGTAGTAGCAATATTATTCATAAAAGTAGAATTATTGATAATAATATCAAGAGTTTCACCATTTACATAAACTCCTCCTGCAATTGGTGCAGAATTATTAATAAACATACAATCATCAATGCTAACTAAACCAGTAGCATCTTCTTTGAACCCAGTACTTATTGCACCACCATAATTATAAGCAGAATTATTAATAAAAGTACAATTAATTATAATTCCTCCTGCATGAGTAGTAATTGCGCCCCCATCTTCTGCAGAATTATTAATGAAAATACAATTAGTCAAATTTAAATTTTTTCCAACACAAACTGCACCACCATGAGAATATCCTCCATTTAAATTAATAGCATTATTATTAATAAAAGCACAATAATCAATAGTAATATTATCATCTAAATCTTCACTCTCGGCAATCCGAAAAGCACCTCCAACTGCACCTTTATTATCCATATTTGTATTTGTAACAGCACTATTATTCTCAAATAAACAGTTAGAAATTAATATATTACTTCCACTAATAAAAAGTGCACCACCTGAAGAAGCATCATCATCAGAGTATATATAACCATTAGTAAAATTACAATTAATTAATTCTAAATATTTAATATTTAAAGCAAATAATGATGCACCAGCCGGATCACCACTATCATATTTTACAGAATTATTAAATGTACAATCCAATATTTTAATATCATTAAGATAATTCATCATACGGATAGCAGAATCACCCCTAGCATTACTAAATGAGTTTTTAAAATCAATGTTTTTAATAGTAGTGCCATTTGCAGTAACTCTAAACATTGTAACTAAATTATTTCCATCTATAATTGATCTATCTATACCATTTTCAGTAGTTGAACCAGTTATAGTTAAATTTTCTTTATTAATTATTATATAAGTATCAGTTGCAGTAGCAGTATATGTTTTATTACCTAAAACTATTGTATCTCCGGGTTGTGCTAAAGAAATTGCATCTCTTATATCACCATATGTGTTTCCAGTTACATTTATAATATTACCACTAAAAGTTCTCAAATCTTGAGTTTCTAATTCTACTGAAGATGTTAATAAAATTTCACCTTCATATATGACTTCTTTACTATTAATATTAACATTTTCCATGTTTTCATTAATGCTTTCTATTTTTGTTGAATTTTCTACTATTTGTTCTTCAATTAATATGTCTTCATTAGCATTCATCGGTGAAATACCTAACATACAGATTAGTACAAATAATAAAAAGATTCTTGAATTTTCAATTTTAATGTTTTAAACCACCTTTTAAACTATTTTTTTTATAATAATGGCATTATAAAATTGTAATAAAAAGAAATGTTTTATTATAACAAATATCCTTTTTATTCATTTTATTAAACATTATTATCTTGAAATAATGATTAACAAAATAAAGAATCTAATTATTTCATTAATTAACTACTTAAATCAATTATGTACTAATTAAACTTTATTTTTATTAATCAGAACAAAATTAAAACTTTTTTCTTCTCATTAATAAAAAAAATTAAAACTATAAATCTTGTATATTAATAAAATATACAATATTAATTTTTAAATCTTGTAAAATACTTTAAATTTAAATTAAAGACTATATAATTAAAATAAATAAATATATAATAATATAATAACTTACTTATCAAAATAAATCTATATTCTCTTTTTTTCAAATATTTTTTTCTTGAACTAAAACAAACATTTATATACTATGTAGTATATTTTTTACATATGTAAGAAATATCTTACAAAATTAATATATTTTTTACAAATGTAGGATATTTTTTACTAAGTAAAACTAAGGTGAATTTATGTCGTTTATTAATTTAATATTAAAAAATCCTTTTAGAAATAAAATGAGAGTTTTTTTATCAGTTTCAGGAATATCAATTGGAATAATTACTATAATTGTTCTTGGAGCTATAACTAATGGTTTAATTGTGGGTGCTGAAGATACTTTACATGCTGGTGGAACTGATTTTCTTATAATGAATTCAGAGGTTGATGCAAATCAAGCTAATTTTTTAAATGAAAGTTGGAATTCAAAAATAGCTAGTTATCCTGGTGTAAATATCACAACACCTCTTTGTGATGGGGCACTTATGTTTGATGGAAAATATCTGGCCTTTCAAGGAATAAATTCTAAAGATACAAAAAATTTAGAAATAGCTATAATAGAGGGTCGAAACTTTAATGATAGTGCAAATGAATTAATTATCGGTAAAGTTGCTAAAGATAGATTAAATAAGACAGTAGGTGATGTTATTGAAAGTAATGGTGAAGAATGGAAAATTGTAGGAGTCTTTGAAAGTGGAGACCCTAATATTGATACTTTATCATATGCGCCTTTAGAAGGTGTACAAAAAGTAATGGATGAAGAAGGTAAAATAAGTGAAATTTATGTTAAAGCTGATAAAGGTGTTGATACAGAAAAATTAGCTAAAGATATTGAAAATAAATATAAAGATAATATAACTGTTATTTCATCAATTTCTGAAATGGCTGGAACTCAAAATATTTTAGATATGTTAAATGGTGCTAAATGGGGAATATCTCTTTTAGCTATTATAGTTGGAGGTATTGGAATTATCAACACAATGATTATGTCAGTTTATGAAAGAACAAGAGAAATTGGAGTTTTAAAAGCTGTAGGATGGAGCAGATCTAGAATTATTGGAATGATTTTAGGTGAATCTATTGTTATAACATTAGTTGCAGGTATTGTAGCATCTATTTTAGGAATAGTTTTTGTAGAAATATTAAATATTTCTGGAATTTTAAGTGGAATGGCACCAGTTTTATCTGTAAATCTATTTATTGAAGCCATAGTTATTTCCTTAATAGTAGGAATTATTGGAGGTTTATATCCTGCAATAAAAGCAAGTAATTTACAGCCAACTGAGGCTTTAAGATATGAATAAGGTGATAAAATGAATAATAATATTGTAGAGATAAAAAATCTTAAAAAAAGCTATGAAAAGGGAAATATAACTTCTTTAAATGGAATTGATCTTGAAATTAAAAAAGGAGAATTTGTATCAATTATAGGTCCATCAGGATCTGGAAAATCAACTCTTTTAAACATGATTGGTGCATTAGATATTCCCGATGAAGGAAATATTTCTGTTTCTGGTATAAATTTAATAAATAATAAAAAATTAAATGATTTTAGAAGAGATCAAATCGGCTTTGTCTTCCAACTTCATAATTTAATTCCTAATTTGTCAGTTGTTGAAAATATTGAAATTCCAATGCAATCAATTAAATTATCTAATAAAAAAAGACGAGAAAGAGCTTTTGACTTATTAAATATTGTTGAATTAGTTGATAAAGCACATTTAAAACCAACTAAATTATCTGGAGGCGAAAGACAAAGAGTAGCTATTGCAAGAGCTTTAGCTAATAATCCTTCAATCATCTTAGCTGATGAACCAACAGGAGCACTAGATTCGAAAACTTCAAATAAAGTTTTAACTCAATTATTAAAATTACATAAAGAAGAAAATGTAACAATAATAATGGTTACACATGATATGAATGTAGCTAATCTAGCTGATAGGACTATTGAAGTGCTTGATGGAAAAATTATTAATAATTCTTTTAATAGTTGATATTATGGATATTTTCTCCGCTATTATTATAGGTATAATTCAAGGATTAACTGAATTTTTACCTATAAGTAGCTCTGCCCATTTAATATTTTTTCAAGAACTTCTTGGTGTTTCTCAAAGTAATTTAAGCTTTGAAATTTTACTTCATTTAGGAACTCTTATTGCAGTTATTGCTTATTTTATTAAAGATATTATTAAGTTAATTGAAGCTTTCTTTTTAAGTATTTTAGATATTTTTAGTGGAAAGTTTAAAAAAGGACTTAATATTAATCCTTATAAAAAATTAGCATGGTTAATTATAATAGCTTCTATTCCAACAGGAATTATTGGTTTTTTATTTAAAGATATTTTTGAAGGTATGTTTCAGTCTGTTACTATTCCTGCAGTATTTTTAATAGTAACCGGGGTATTGTTGTATCTTTCTCAAAGAATAAATATAGGTAATAGAAATATTAATGATATTAACTCTAAAGATGCTTTAATTATTGGAATTACTCAAGGATTAGCTATTATTCCAGGAATTTCTAGATCAGGTTCAACTTTATCTACAGGTTTATTTTTAGGCCTTAATAAAGAGTTTGCTGCTAAATTCAGTTTCATATTATCAATTCCAGCTATTATTGGAGCTAATTTATTTGAATTTAAAAATATCACTGCTGCTTTAGATATTACTTATTTATGTGGTTTTATTGCAGCTATTATTGTTGGATACCTAACTATAAGTATTTTACTTGAAATTATTAAAAAGAAAAAATTAGATATTTTTGCTTATTATTGTTGGATAGTAGGAATAGCTATCTTAATTTTAAGCACTTTTACATAATTTCATTTTTTTTTAAAAAATTTGATTAATTATATTTATTATAAAAAACATAATTTTATAGATATTATTATTTTAAATATTTCTTTTGGAGCATATAATGAAAACAAAAATTAAATTTCTACGTTTTGAATTAGAGATTAGTCAAAATGACTTGGCTGAAATGGCTGGTGTTAGTAGACAAACAATTAGTGCTCTTGAAAATGGTAAATATAATCCTTCTTTAGAATTAGCTAATAAAATTAAAAAAATATTAAAATGTGAACATATAGAAGATGTTTTTATTTTTGATGATTAGTTGGATAAATATTATTTTTTAATATATTTTATGGAATTTCAATGACATTTTGTAATTGACCAACATTTACTAAGACTATTGAAATTTAACCACATATACCAAAAGTTTTTTTATTCAACTAATATTGTATATAACTTGTATTTATCTTGTATATAAAATATTCTATTATCTCATTTAAATAAATTGATATGACATCAAAAGATTATGTGGTTTCGGAAGATTTACTTCGTTTAGTAGCATATATTCAAACTTCTACATATCGTTTAAAAGTTTTAAAATCTATGGATGGAAATTTTATAACACCTACTGCAATTGGTAAAGCTACTGATTTAAGAACTAATCATGTATCTTCAGTTTTATCTGAGTTAAAAGAAAAAAATTTAGTAGAATGTATTAATGATGATGTAAGAAAAGGGAGAATATACAAAACTACTGATTTAGGCAAAGATGTTATAAATTGTATTAATCAAGGTATCATAAAATAATCTTTAATGATTTCATCAAACTTTTTTTTAATTAATATTTTTCTGTATATTTATATTATAAAAGAACTATAAATTTTATAATAAATTTCCCTTCTTTTTTGATTTTAACAAGTTATTAATAGTTCTTTTAACATATATATACATAAAAGGAGGTAATATGATGAAAATTAGAAATGTAGCTAAAACAATCAAAGGACAAGAAACTGTCGATGGAGCAGGAGTCCATTTAATAAGAGTTTTAGGAGATGATGATGTTGAAGATATTGACCCATTTTTAATGCTTGATGCATTTGATAGTAAATATCCTGAAGAATATATTAAAGGTTTTCCAATGCATCCTCACAGAGGTATTGAAACAATAACCTATTTAATTAGTGGTGAAATTGATCATAAAGATAGTTTAGGAAATACTGGTAAAATTAAAGATGGGGAGTCTCAATGGATGACTGCAGGTAGTGGAATTCTCCATGAAGAAATGCCTAAAGAATCTGATAGATTATATGGTCTTCAAATTTGGTTAAATTTACCTAAAAAAGATAAAATGGTAGATCCTGAATATTTGGATATTCATAATGAAATGATTAGAGAAATTGAAATTCCAGAAGGTAAAATTAGAGTTATTTCTGGTAATTTTAATGGAATAGAAGGTGTTTCACCTAAACATGTACAAGCTAGTATTTTTGATATTTCCTTAAAAGTAGACTCTGAAATAAATATAGAAGTTAAAGATGAAAATAATTTATTTGTATATTTATTTGAGGGAAATGGTGTTTTTGGAGATAATACATTTGTAGATAATAGAACTGTAGCTATCTTTTCAAAAGGAGATACTTTACATGCTAAAGCAGGAACTGGTGGAGTAAGATTTTTATTATGTGCTGGTAAACCTCTTCATGAACCAATAGCTTGGGCAGGTCCTATTGTAATGAATGATGAAAATGGTTTAATCGAGGCCTTTAAAGATTTAAATGAAGGTAAATTCATAAAACAAAATTAATTTTTTCTTATTTTTTCTTTTTTAGGTAATTTTTTTAGATAATTATATAATTAATTAAAATGATAATATTTTTATATAAAATATAAAGGAATAATCATGATTAACTGTAGAACTATTTCAAAAGGTAAATCAAAAGGAAATTTAATAGTAAGCTCTGAGCCTCTAAGTTTTTTAGGAGGAGTTGATTCTAAAACTGGTGTAGTTATAGATCCAAACCATGAATTAAAAGGAAAATCTATTAAAGATAAAATACTGTTTATTCCGGAAGGTAAAGGATCAACTGTAGGTTCTTATGTTATTTTCCAAATGAAAAAAAATAATACTGCTCCAAAAGCAATAATATGTTTAAAAGGAGAGCCAATTATTGCAACTGGTGCGATCATGTCTGATATTCCTATGGTAGATTCTCCATCAAATCCAGAACTTTTAAAAGATGGTATTGAAATTGAACTTGATGCAGATAATGGTGTAATTAAAATATTATAGCTGATTTTATGTCTAAATTATTATTAAACAATGTTAATATAGTTAATCCTAATGAATCTATTAAATATAATCATAATATTCTAATAGATAATAATAAAATTCTAGAAATTTCTAAAAATAAAATAACTAGTTCTAAAGATATTAAAACTATTGAATGCGCGGATAAATTTATTTTACCTGGTTTTATTGATATGCATAATCATATAATGGCAAATGGTTTTGATAAAGTTGATAATATGAAAAATCCATTAGCTATGCATTTTTATAATGGCTTAGCTAATATGAAAAACACTCTTCATTCTGGTATAACTACTCTAAGGGATTGTGGACTAGCAGATTTCGGTGTTAAACTAGCTGCATCTAAGAAACTATTTTTATCTCCAAAATTACATATTTCTGTAACTCCTTTATCTATTACTGGAGGCCATTATGATTTTTATTTTAATTCTGGTTTTGATATGGAATTATTATATCCTGGAATGCCAAAAGCTATTTGTGATGGTGTAGAAGGAGTTCTTAAAAAAACCAGAGAAATTATGAGAGCTAGGGCTGATTTTATAAAAGTCATGGTAAGTGGTGGAGTTTTAAGTGAAAATGATTCACCAACAGTTCCTCAATTTAATAAAAAAGAACTTAAAACAATTTTATGTGAGGCTAAAACTAGAAATTTAAAAGTTTCTGCTCATGCTCATGGATTAGATGGTATTAAAAATGCTATTGATGTAGGTCTAGATTCAATTGATCATGGAACATTTATTGATAAGCAATCAGCTATTAAAATGCATAAAAAAGATATTGCTCTTATTCCAACATTAAGTGTTGTAGATACTATAAGTAAAGGTTCTACATTTGATGAGGAGAAAAAATCTCATATTAAACAATTAGCTAAAGTACATAAAGAAAACATAGCTATAGCTTATGATAATGGAGTTAATATTTTAATGGGAACTGATTGTGGTGTTACTCCTCATGGTAATAATCTTAGGGAATTAGAATTATTAACTCAAATAGGATTATCTAATGAGGAAGCTATTGCTTCTGGAACTATTAATGCAGCTAAGTTTCTTAATTTAGATAATGAAATTGGATCAAGTAATGAAGGAAAAATAGCTGATATGATTTTAGTTAATGATAATCCAATTGATAATATAAAAATTTTATCTGATTCTACTAATATTGATTTAGTTATACAAGATGGTATTATAGTTAAAAATAAGGATAATTTATAGAATTTTGTCATGCCAAAATATTTATCATATTAATTTTAAATATAGTTTATATAATTTATATGGAGGAATAATTATGTCAAATAATGAAATAAAAGTTAATGGTTTACATTGTAGTTCTTGTGTTTTTGCAGTTGAAAATTCAATTAAAGATTTAGATGGTGTTGAAGATGCTAAAGCAGATTTAGATACAGGAATTGTAAAATTAACCTATGATGATAATAAAGTCTCATTAGATGATATTGATGAAGCTGTTAAAGAAGCAGGTTTTTCAATGGAAAAATAATTTTAATAATTTAGATTAACATGGCCAAAACAAAAAATATTGATATTCCAATTGAAGGTATGCATTGTGCTTCTTGCGTTTTAAATTTAAACAAAGCTTTTGAGAAGATTGAAGGTGTTAAAGAAGTTAATGCAGATTTAAATTCTAATAAACTACATTTACTTGTAGATTATAAAAAAGTTTCATATGATAAAATTAATGAAGTAGTTGAATCACTAGGATTTAAAACAAGAGCAGATGAGGTAACTTTACAAATTGAAGGTATGCATTGTGCTTCTTGTGTAATGAATGTTGAAAACTTTTTAGGAAAATTAGATGGGATTTTTCAAGTTCACGCAGATTTAACATCAAATACAACCCAAATATTATATAATAAAGATCAAGTATCTTTAAAACAAATGGAAGATGTTATAAAATCTTTAGGATTTAAAGTTTTAGGTATTAAAGGACAATCAAATCTTAATGAAGAAGAACTTTATAAAAAAGACCTAAAAGATAAGAGAAATAGAATTATTGTAGGTTTGATTTTCTCTGGAATTTTAATGGCTTTAATGTATATTCATGTTGATGTTTTTGGCTTATCTATGGGAGAGCTATCTCTTATTATATCAATAGCTCCGTTTATTTATGTATCTTTACCAATTTTAAAAGCTGGATTTAATGGTTTAATTCATAAAAACCTTAATATGGATGTTATGTATTCTATGGGTATTGTAGTTGCATATGTATCAAGTATCTTAGGAACATTTCATATTGTACTAGATCACAGTTTCATGTTTTATGAATCAGCTATTATGCTTCCTTCATTTTTACTTATTGGTAGGTATTTAGAAGCAAGAGCAAAAAACGAAACATCTTCATCTATAAAAGAATTAATTGGTTTACAACCTAAAAATGCTAATTTAATTACTTTAGATGATGATAATAATATTTTAACAGAAAAAGTAATTAAAATAGCTGATATTAATATTGGAGATATTTTACTTGTAAAACCAGGAGATAAAATTCCAGTAGATGGTAAAGTTATTGATGGAAATAGTTATATTGATGAAGCTATGATTAATGGTGAACCGATTCCTAGAACTGTTAAAAAAGACGATGAATTATTTGCAGGAACTATCAACCAAGATGGTGTTTTAAAAATTACAGCTTTAAAAATAGGAAAAGACACAGTTTTATCTCAAATTATTAGTTTAGTTGAAAAGGCTCAAAGTTCAAGACCTCCAGTTCAAAAAATTGCAAATGTAGCTGTAAGTTATTTTATTCCTGTAATTTTAGGAATAGCTATTTTAACATTTATTATATGGTATTTTATTTTAGATTCCACTTTATTATTTGCTTTAACTACATTAATTTCTATTTTAGTAATTGCTTGTCCTTGTGCACTTGGTCTTGCAACTCCAACAGCTGTAACTGTAGGTACAGGTCGAGCAGCAGAATATGGAATCTTAATTAAAGATGGAGATACTTTAGAAAACACTGGTAAAGTAGATGTAGTTGCATTTGATAAAACAGGAACAATTACTCAAGGTAAACCTACAGTTCAAGAAATCTTCTCATATGATCTAAAAGAAGAAGATGTATTAAAATACATTGCTAGTTTAGAGAAAAATTCTAATCATCCAATAGCTAAAGCTATTTTAAATAAAGCAGAAAATCTAAACTTAGATTTATTTACTGTAAATGATTTTGAAAATATATCTGGTAAAGGTATATATGGTTTTATTAATGATGAGAAAGTTATAGTTGGTAACTTGTCCTTTTTAAAAAGTGAAAATATTGATATAAGTGAAAACCCATTAAAAGATTTTGAAAATTCTATTAATCAAAATAAAACAGCTATTTTTTTAGTAATAAATAGTGAAATTAAAGGATTAATAACTTTATCTGATAAAATTAAAGATAATTCTAAAAGAACTATTGATGAATTGCATAAAATGGGTATTAAAACATATATGATTACAGGAGATAATGAGAAGACAGCTAGCGATGTAGCAAGTCAAGTTGGTATAGATAATATTGATGCTAATGTTCTACCAGCCGATAAGCTAAACATTGTAAAATCTATTCAAGATAAAGGAAATAAAGTCATATTTGTTGGAGATGGTATTAATGATGCTCCTGCACTTACTCAAGCTGATATTGGTGTAGCTATGGGAAATGGTACTGATGTAGCTATGGAAAGTGGAAATATTGTTATTATTGAAGGAGATCTTGAAAATGTTGTTGCAGCTATTCAATTTTCTAAAAAGGTTATGAAAAGAATTAAAGAAAATATTTTCTGGGCTTTTGCATATAATGGAATTTTAATCCCAGTAGCTGCAGGAGTATTATATCCTACTTTTGGAATAGTATTTATGCCAGAATGGGCAGCTTTTGCAATGGCATTAAGTTCTGTAACAGTTATTTCATTGTCATTAATGCTTAAAAGATATGTACCACCAATAAAACAAGTTAAAAATTAGTATTTTAAAAAAAGACGTAAAAAGAGAAGGGTACTTCGTGTTTCTCGTATTGATACAACATTTCAATAATTTTTATTAAATAAGAGGATAAATTATTTTAAAGTTAAGATTAATTTATTCTTCGTATTTGGGGGGTAAGGGGGTTTATCCAATGAATATTGGTAAATACGATGTAAATAAATCAATTTCTTATTGTTATATAAATGATTGATAATCAATGAATATAAATATATAAAAATATTTAATATTGGGGATTACATCCTTCTCTTTTTAACATACTATGATATGTTTTAAATTATATATAAATATTTGCTTTTTTGAATCATATTTTATAAAAAACCATTTAAAAAAAGAAAAATAAATAAAATTAATTATTTAATTTTATTTTTAAAGTACCTAAATACTTTGACAATACATTATAAAAGATAGCTACTAATGCTGCAGTTACTATACCTGAGACAAATCCTGTAACACCATTAACAGCTATTTGTACAAATTCTCCTGTTATTAAAGCTAATATTATTCCAAATATTACATTAACAATAAGTGATATAACTCCTGAAATAATTGCTAAGTTTATAGGATTTATATAATCAATAGAAGTTAAATCTCCTTCTTGACTTAGTTTAAACTTAATAGGATTAATTTTTTTACTTAATACATTATATAAGTATATGGATATTGCAGTTCCAATAAATACAGAAATATACAATACTAATAATATCATTATTATAATAAGAGGATTAGTATAATATGATAAAAATTGATATAATGTAAAAGCTAATGCCATCTGTTCTGAAAACATTAAAGTTTGAATTATTGATGTAAAAAGCATTGGAATAATGAAAATTGAAGCTAAATATAATAAAATAGCTAAAATTAAAGTAACTAATCCAGCTATTATTGCTGTACTCATTACAGAAACTTCTTCTAAAATTTCATTATCTTTTATTTTAACAGAAATTGGTGTTAAATATTTTATAAGAATATTGTAAAGGTAACTTTGTGTAAACATTGCAAAAATGTAATAAATTAAAGATCCAAAAACTATTGTACATGCTATGGACAATAAACCACTAACAACACCCATTCCTCCAATTATTCCTCCAAAAATTAATAGAACAACTGCAAATAATATTCCAAAAGCTACTTGAATTCCAGTTCCTATTTTAGTAGCTGAAATTATATCCATTTCTTTTATTTCTTTAAAATCTGTCATTTAATCACCTAAAACCAGCTTTCAGATTTCTCTAAAAGTTCATCTATAATTTTGAAAGAAGATCCAATATATGTGTGAGGATTCATAATCTTTTCAACATCTTCTTCATTTAAGAATTTTTGAACATCACTATCATCTAAAATTAATTCTCCAAGTGGTATTCCTTCTTTATTAGCTTTAATTGCATTTTTCCTTACTATTCCATAAGCAGTCTGTTTTCCCATTCCACTTCTTGTAAGTTCTGCCATTAATCTCTCAGCCATTATCAATCCATTTGTCAAATTAAGATTTTTCTCAATATTATCATCATAGAAAACAAGATTGTTCATTAATTTAATTGTAAGTTGTAAAATGTAATCAGTTAATATACAGCTTTCAGGAAACATTATTCTCTCACATGATGAATTAGTTAAATCTCTTTCATGCCAAAGAGGATTATTTTCCATTGCAGCAAGTACATATGATTTTATAATTCTTGAAACTCCACCAATTCGCTCAGCAGTAATTGGATTCATTTTATGTGGCATTGTACTACTACCAACTTGTTTTTCAGGATCAAAAAATTCTCCAACTTCCATTATTTCTGTTCTTTGTAAGTTTCTAATTTCTAAAGAAATTTTATCAAGTGTTGTAGCTATATTTGCAAGCACCATGATAAACTCTAAGTGATTATCTCTTTGAACAACTTGATTTGTAATTGTAGCTGGTTTTAATCCTAAAATGGTAGATACTTTTTTATGAATTGTCCATCCATCTTCGCCTAAAGCTGCAGTAGTTCCAACAGCACCATCCATCATTCCAACACACACATTATTTTTTGCATTAAGTAATCTTTCATATTGTCTGTATAGTTCATCAGCCCAAATACCAAATTTCATTCCATAAGTTGTTGGAAGTGCATGTTGGCCATGAGTTCTACCAATAGCTACTTTATCTTTATTTTCTTTAGCTAATTTAAGTAAAATTTTTGTAATTTCTTCAATTTTACCTTCAATAATTTCTATTGATTCTTTAAGAAGTAAAGAATTAGAACTATCTACAACATCATTAGAAGTTGCACCAAAATGAACATATTCTCCTGCATCACCTTCACATTGTTCACCAAGACCTTTTACAAGTGCAGCAATGTCATGTTTGGTTTCACTTTCAATCTGATTTACTCTTTCAAGTTTAACATATTTAGTAGAAGCTTTTGATTTAATTTCATCTGCATATTCTTTAGGAATTATTCCAAGTTCTCCTTCAGCTTGTGCAAGTGCAGATTCTACATCTAGCATTTTTTGTAATTTATTTTCAGATTCCCATATATTTTTCATTTCAGGGGTTCCATATCTAAATTCTATTGGATGTATAGCCATTATTTTCCTCCATTTTTATAATAACAAATAAAATTCATATATTTATAATTTGATTTTTATAGTTTAATAAATTTAGTCTTATTTAATTTATATAATAATTTAAATTTATTTTAATGATTTATTCCAGATGCTAATTGCATTCGATTTAGTTATTAATTCTTCAATAGGTAAATTTATAGGACATATATCATTACAAGAAAGAGATTTTCCACAACCATTGTAAAAATGCTTTCTATATTCTTTTATCATTTCTTTTTTATGTTGTGAATTTTCTTCTTGATTTATAAGCTTAAATGCATTTACCATTGATAATGTTCCATTAAAAGAATTATTTATATTAAAATTAGGACATATTTCTAAACAACAGCCACACATCAAACAACGTGACGATTGATATTCTGTTTCGCTTTGATTTTCATTAATTTTAGCATCACTTTCAAGCCACAAATTCATATTTTTTAAATTATTAAATATAATTTCTTTATTTACTTTTAAATCAGCTATGACTTGAAATTTACTTAAAGGTTCGATTATTATGGTATTATTTTTTTCTAGTAAATCTTTTAATATTGATGAACAAGCAATATTTGGCTTATTATTAATAACCATGGAGCATGCACCACATTTTTTTTGTAAACATCCACATTCCCATTCTATTCTTTTAGCTTTATTTCCATCAATATCAATTAATTCTTCTTTTGAATTAAGTTCTTCTAAAACAAAAGCAATTGAGTTTGAAACATTTCCCTCATAAACAAAAGTTTGAAAATAGCTATCTTTTTTATCTGAATCAAATCTTTTTATTTTTATATTAATTTTTCTCATAATATCTACTGTTTTAACTCAAGAATTTCTTTAAAACTAATATTTACTGAATAATTTCCATTATATTTTGCAATTGTTGTTTTTTTATATTTTTCATCATTAATTTCAGGAAAATCACTTCTATTATGTGCTCCTCTACTTTCTTTTCTTAGTATTGCACATTCAATTAAAGTTTTTCCTAATATACATTGATTTTCAAAGTTAATATTTTCATAAATATTACTTGTTGAATCATAATTATCCTTAACTTCTCTTTCAATAAATTCATTTAATTCTTTTAAACCTTTTTCTAATGTGTTTTGATTTCGTATTATTCCTAAGCTATTTTCTAATATATTATTTAATTTATACTTTAAAACAGGTAAAGAATTGTTATTTTTCTTTTTGGTAGCTAATTTTAACTTTGATGTTTTATCTAAAATTATTTTATCAACTTCACAGTTTTTATTTAATTTATTATCATCTTTTATAGCAGTTTTAGCAGCTATTTCTCCTCCATATATTGCTCCGAGTAATGAATTCCCTCCAAGCCTATTAGCTCCATGATATTGACATGCACATTCTCCAGCTGCATAAAGACCTATTATATTAGTTCTATGAAATTCATCTACTTCAATTCCACCCATAAAATAATGAATTCCTGGTGTAACTGGAATAGGTTCTTTTGAAGGATCAATATTAAAAAATGTTTTACAATCTTCAACAACATCTAATAGATTACTATTTAAAATATTTTTTGGAATTTCAGTTAAATCTAAATAAACAGTTTCTATTCCTTGATTTAAAATATTCCATATTTCTTTTGAAATGATATCTCTAGGCATTAAATTACCCATTTCAGGATATTTTTCTTCCATAAAATATTTTTTATCTCCATTTTCATAATAAAATAATCTACCTCCTTCACCGCGAGCAGCTTCGCTAATAAGTAAATGTTTATTTGAAAATTTTAATGTTGTAGGATGATATTGGATAAATTCACAATTAGCTAGTAAAACATTTGATGTGAATAAATTAGCAGTTACAATTCCTTTATTATCTAAAGATCCAGTAGTATTTTTAAATAATCCATGCATTCCACCAGATGCTATAATTACACTATTGCTTATTATTGGAATTAATTCTTTACTATCTTTATCTAATAGTATACAACCATTACATATTTCATTTTCATCTTTTATTAATTCAAAAAAGTAATGATTATCATATCTAGTAACTAATCCTTCATTTTCATATTTTCTGACTTTTTGAATAATGGAAGTCATTATTTGTTTTCCTGTGCTACTTTTTGCAAATGCTGTTCTTTTTTTCTTTTGTCCTCCAAAATTTCTAAGATCAATATTTCCATTTTCATCTCTATTAAATATTACTCCACATGATGCTAATTTGTTTATTATTTTAGGAGCATTATATGTTAAAGATTTAACAGCATTAGGATTACTAAGATATACTCCTGCTTTAAATGTATCATTAAAATGTTCTTCAACACTGTCGTTTTCTTTCTTAGTATTTAAAGCACCATTTATTCCACCTTCTGCCATAACAGATTGAGCTCGCTCAGATGGCATTGTCGAAACTAGTATCACTTCATTTTCATTTTCACAAGCTGTTACAGTTGCAGAAAGACCTGCAAGACCAGCTCCAATAATTATTATTTTGCTCATTTGATTCACTTTTTTTAAAATAATGGCTAATTTTCTACAGCCAACTAATATAATAAAATACTGCTGATATTGTAAATAAAATAAAAAATATCAGTAGAATTAAAAATATTCTTTTATTCTTTTTTTTATAATTAATTATTCCAAGCGAATTTAGCATTGGTCTGATATTTGAAATAATATGCACAAATAATGTAATTGTAAGTAAAATTTGTATTATTAAACTAATTATATTAAATTCATAAAGTACATATTGTCCATTTTCCATGCCTCCAAATAGATAAAAGTGGAAACATAATAAAACTAACATTAATAAGCCACTAATTCTTCTAATCCAAAATAATCTATTTTCTTTTAAATATAATTTTTCATTATTTTTTCTACTTAATATGGGAAGAATTGTAAATATGATTCCAAAAACTGTATGGATAAGAATTAAATCAAAAGCTAACCATGAAATATCTTTTAAATCAATGTAAAATACTCTTAAAAGAATTGTACTTCCAACAATTCCATGAATTAAAACTAAAATAATCAATATAATTGAAATGAATAAATTAAGCTTTTTTAAAATAAAATAAACCTGACTTTCTTCAAATTTATTTAATATATTCTGTAATTTGTTATTCATATTAACCTATTTTTTATTAATAATAATTAAAAGTTTCATGGTTTCAAATTTTTTCCATAATTTGTATATATGATGTAATATAAATTTTCCATATGGAATATATTTTTTACACATATTTTTGGTGAATTGATGAAAAATCAAATTAGATATTTACGATATGAAATGGGAATGTCTCAAAAAGAATTAGCTGAAAAGGCTGATGTTACAAGACAAACTATTACTGCCTTAGAAAAAGGTAAATATAATCCTTCTCTTTTTTTAGCACGTAAAATAACAAAAATATTAAATTGTGAATATATTGAAGATGTATTTTTTTTAGATAATGAAGGTGAATAAAATGATATTAGATATTTATAAAGATTCTTTAGAATACGCTATTAAAGATGGAACAGCAATTTTAAAACTAGGACTCATGTCAATACTCAGTTTTTTAATTTTACCTATATTTTTATTTTTTGGATATAATTATAGAGTTATTAAAACAGCAACTCATGGAACTATTAATGGAGATGATGATGTTCCTAATTTTGATGATTTGGTCTCTATGTTTATTGAAGGAATACAAGTTTTTTTAATTAAATTTATTTATTCAATAATTCCTATGTTGACTTTTTTTATATTACTTGTTATAGGAGGTAGTTTGGGAGAATTTAATGACGAATTAGGTAATGTTGTAGTGATTTTGGGTATGATTATAACAATAATAGTAGCTATAATTTCTGCATTATTTGCTCTTTTAGCTATTCCTAGAATGGCTTATAATGATGATTCAATTAAAGAAGCTTTTAATTTTAAAGAAATTTTTGATTCTATTAAATTAATAGGTGTTTTAAGACTTATTGGATTTTTAATAGGTCTTTTAATTATTGGAATTGTAATTGTTAGTGTAATTACAGGTATTTTTCTTTTAGCGTTTGGATTAATTGGAGGTTTAGGAGCTTTCATAGCTTCTTGGGATGGTGCATTATTTGGTCTTTTCTCATCATTTTCTCATTTTGGCACAATGGTTTTTGCATCTTTTATAGTGTTATTTATAATATATTCAATTATTATAACTCCATTTTTAAACATTCTTAATAATAGAGCTATAGGTTTAATTTATGAAGAATTAGATAATAATTAATTAAATATTATTCTAATTACTTTTTTAAATTACCTAAATATTTTTATATGATGCAAAAATAAGTATTATAATATAAAAAGTGGTTTGGTATTAAATGAATTATATAAACAAAACATTAAATAAAATAAATATTATTGGAATATTGATCTTGTTAGTTGTTTTATTAATCGTAACAACTGGATTAGGTAGCTTATTTAAAATGGAAATTACTGAATCATGGGCATATTTAGGCTTAATAATGTTTTTTATTTATGCTCTTAGGGATTGCAGAGAAGACTTTATAAGTAAATTATATTCAATTTTCGATACTTTTTCTTTTAAAAGCATATTATCAATTGTTATATTAAATATCTTTTTTTCCTATGGAATGTTATTAATTATTGATTTATTTAGTAATTCTGTATTGTTTTTAGGTCAAACTATCACATTAAATTCAGCAAAAAACTTAGCTATTGCTGGTGGAATCTTTTCAACAGTAATTATTGCTCCAATTTTTGAAGAAATTCTTTTTAGGGGTGTTTTTCTTCAAAAATTAAAATCTTATTTTAAATTACCTGTAGCTATTATTTTAACTGCTGTTTTATTTGGTGTTATTCATAATGTTGGAGGAATGATTTCTGCAGCAGTATTTGGAATATGCATGTGTATTCTTTATATAAAATCTGGAAATATTTTAGTACCTATTTTTGCACATTTTTTAAATAATTTAATTGCAGAGTTAATTTCAACTGTAGATTCATCTAATTTAATCTTTTCAAATCATATTTTAATGTTCTTATTTGGAATATTAGCTATAATTTCAGCATACTTATTGTTTGTTTCACTTAAAAATGAGTTCAAACAATTAACTGATAAAAATGAATCAAAAAAATGAAAACTTAATTAAAAGAGGATTTTTTGAAAATAAAGATTTAGAAGAATATTCAAAGCTTAATGAAGAGGAACTAATAAATCTTTCAAAAAATTCTACAGCTCAAAAAAGAGCAATAGCTGTTAATCTATTAAATAACTTTAATAATTCCAATAAATACTCTCCTTATTTTTTAGAGATTTTATCACATGAGAAGAAGCTTTATGTTAGATTAGAAATAGCCAAATCATTAGAAAAGGGTAATATTGAAACAGCTAAACTAATGATTCCTTATTTAGATAAAATTCCAAATAAACAATATAAATCATTACCAAAAAAAGTTTCTAAAAAGAAAACTTATCTTATTCCTAGAGATTTAATTGCAAGAATTTTATCTAAAATGGACATAGCTATTTTTCCACTTATTTTAGAATTATTATGTTCTAATAATTTAGAAATCATATCAGAATCCTTAGATATTTTTGGATATATGGTTTTTCATAATCAAAAATTAGAAACAGGATCTAATTTTAAATATTTAACTTATTTATTTGATAAATATAAAAATAATGATTTAATCTTATGGAAAATTACAATGTGTCTGTCTTCTTTTAGAAATAATGATAGTATTAGTTTTTTAAAGAAAATTAAAAATTTTACAAATAATGAGATTATTAATTTAGAAGCAGATAGATCTATTTTCTTAATTAAAGAAAAATTGCTATGAATTCTCAAATTAGTTTAACTTTTAGTTAATTGATTTTAACTTTAACTTATTGTTTTAAATAAGTTAAAAAATAAATATTATTTTAAGTTTTGGTATAACATGCTAGTTTCGATTAATGTAATTTTATTTGGTTTAGGTGCTCTTTTACTTGTGAGTGTCATTTTAAGTAAGTTTTCTTCAATTTTAGGAATTCCTACCTTAATTGTTTTTTTATTACTTGGACTTGTAATAGATTTTGGTCCAATAATGCAACCTACTATTGATAATTATACAATAGTGCTGAATATTAGTATTTTTGCTCTAATTATTATCATGTTTACAGGTGGTTTGGAAACAGATTTTCAAGAAATGAAACCTATTGCTAAAGAAGGAATAGCTTTATCTACTATTGGTGTATTTTTAACTGCTTTTGTAACTGGATTTTTATTTCACTTAATTACTGGTGTTAATTTTTACTTATCTCTTCTAGTTGGAGCTACAATTTCATCTACTGATGTAGCAGCAGTATTTTCTATTTTTAAATCTAATGCAACAAATTTAAAACATGGTTTAGATAAAATTTTAGAACTTGAAAGTGCAACAAATGACCCTACAGCATATGTTTTAACTACTTCTTTAATTTATTTTATTTTACATCCAGCATCTTCTGTAATTGAAATTATTTTCATGTTTTTCCAATCAATTATTGTTGGTGCAGTAATTGGTTATTTATTTGGATTGTTTTTTACAAGAATCATCAAAAGTATCCATTTAGAAGTTGATGGTTTATACCCTGTTCTTTTAATTGGTGTTGCAGTATTTACATATGCATGTTCTGAATTTTTAGGTGGAAATGGATTTTTAGCAGTTTATCTATCTGCACTTATTATAGGAAATAGATTATCTCTTCATAGAAAGCCACAAGCAAGCTTTTTTGAAGGTTTATCTTGGTTAATGCAAGTAGTAATGTTCATTATTTTGGGAATGTTTACATTACCTAATGAATTATTTATAAATGCCGCAGCTAGTTTACTTGTAGCTTTAATTATCATTTTTGTAGCTCGTCCTGTAGCTGTATTTTTAACTCTTATACCATTTAAATATGATTTTAAATCTAAGCTATTTTTGTCGTGGGCAGGAATTAAAGGAGCTGTACCTATTGTATTTGCTTTTTATCCATTAGTATATTCGATTCCAGGAGCCTATATGGTATTTAACACAGTATTTTTCGTTACAATCATTTCCATGCTTTTACAAGGTTCTACAGTTTATAAAATAGCTGATAAACTTGGATTAGTATCAGAATAATTTTTTTTAAAATATTTTTCAATGTACATATTTGTACAACAAAGCTTTATATATGTCAATTTATTAATTTATTATACATAGACGTGATTTTATGTTTTCATTAAGTATAGATGAAGTAAAAAACATTGCTTCAAATAAAGATTATAAAAGAATTCCAATTGCATATGAGATGTATGCAGATATATCAACTCCAATTGATGTATTGAAGAAAATTAAAAAAATTAGTAAACATTGCTACTTATTAGAAAGTGTAGAAAGCTCTAAAAAATGGGGTAGATATAGTTTTTTAGGCTTTAATCCTATTTTAGAATTTACATGTGATGATGGTATAATCAATATTAAAAAAGATTTAAATAATGATTTTAATAGCTATGAAACTAAATCTAAAAGCCCTAGAGATTTTATAAAAGATATTATTAAAGAAAATAGATCTCCTAATCTTCCAGATTTACCTAACTTTACAGGAGGTTTAGTAGGATATTTTGCATATGATTATATTAAATATACAGAGCCTTCAATTCATTTAAATGCAGAAAATCAAGATGAGTTTAAAGATATTGATTTAATGTTATTTGATAAGGTAATTGTATTTGATCATTTTAAACAAAAAATAATTATTATTATCAATTTTAAAACTGATTTTTTAGAAGAAAATTATGAAATAGCTACTAAAGAACTTAAAGTAATAGCTAATTTAATTAAAAATGGTGAATTTGCAGATATTGAACCTTTAAAGTTAAAAACAGACTTTAAACCATTATTTTCTAAAGATCAATTTACATCTAATGTTAAAAAAGCTAAAAATTATATTAAAGATGGAGATATTTTCCAAGTAGTTTTATCTAATCGATTTGAAGCTGAAATTACTGGTAACTTGTTAGATACTTATAGAGTTTTACGTACTAGTAGTCCTTCACCTTATATGTTTTATTTCTCAAGTGATGATATTGAAATAGCTGGTGCCTCTCCTGAAACACTTGTAAAATTGGAAAACAGAAAATTACATACATTTCCACTAGCTGGAACAAGACCAAGAGGAAAAACTAAAAAAGAAGATTTAAATCTAGAAAAGGAACTTTTATCTGATGAGAAGGAATTAGCTGAACATAACATGCTTGTTGATTTAGGTAGAAATGATATTGGAAAAATTAGTGAATTTGGATCTGTTAGTGTAGATAAGTACTTATCTGTAGAGAAATTTTCACATGTAATGCATATTGGTTCTACAATATCCGGTCTTTTAAGACAAGATTTAGATGAACTTTCAGCTATTGATTCTATTTTACCTGCTGGAACATTATCTGGTGCTCCTAAAATTAGGGCATGTGAAATCATAAATGAATTAGAAAATAATAAAAGAGGAATTTATGGTGGAACTATTGGTTATATAGATTTAAGTGGTAATATTGATACTTGTATTTCTATTAGAATAGCTTTTGCAAGAAATAATAAGGTTTATGTTAGATCAGGTGCAGGTATAGTTGCAGATAGTATTTCTGATAATGAATTTGAAGAATGTTTAAATAAAGCAGAATCAGTTATTTCTGCATTAAAAACTGCTAATGGAGGTATTGACTAATGATAATTTTAATTGATAATTATGATAGTTTCTCTTATAATTTATATCAGATTATTGGTCAGTTTAATCCAAATATAAAAGTTTTTAGAAATGATAAAATTACAATTTCTGAGATTGAAAATTTAAATCCTGAAGCTATTATTTTATCTCCAGGCCCAGGTAAGCCATCTGATGCAGGTATTTCAATAGAACTTATTAAATATTTTAAAGGTAAAATTCCAATTTTAGGCATTTGTTTAGGCCATCAAGCAATTTGTGAAGCCTTTGGTGGGAAAATTATTCATTCTAAAAATTTAATGCATGGTAAGACATCTACAATAAAATTAAAAGATGATGAAATATTTAAAACTCTTCCATCTTTTATTGATGTTGGAAGATATCATTCATTAACTGTAAAAGAAGATACTCTTCCAGAAGAATTAAAAATAATTTCAAAAAGCGATGATGGAGAAATAATGGCAGTTAAACATAAAAATAACCTTATTTATGGTATACAATTTCATCCAGAATCTATTTTAACTGATGTTGGCCCAACAATTATTTTAAATTTTTTAAATTCATTTAAAAGAGATTCAATGATTAGTGAAGCTATTTTAAAACTTGCAAAAAAAGAAGATATTTCTTATAAACTAGCTAAAGATTCAATGGATGAGATTATGACTGGTCAAGCAAGTGATGTTCAAATGAGTTCTTATTTAACTGCTTTATCTTTAAAAGGAGAAACAATTGATGAGATTACTGCTTCTGCTGATGCTATGCGTAAACATTGTATTAAACTTTTAAATGATGTTGATGTTTTAGAAATTGTTGGAACTGGTGGAGATGGATCAAATTCTTTTAATATATCAACAACTTCTTCAATTGTAATATCAGCAGCAGGAGTTCCAGTTGCAAAACATGGAAATAGGGCAGCATCAAGTAAATCTGGTTCTGCAGATCTTTTAGAAGCATTAGGAGTTAATATTGATATATCTCCTCAAAAAGCCTTAGAAGTTTTAGAAAAAGTAAATATATGTTTTTTATTTGCACAAAATTATCATATAGCTATGAAATATGTTGCTCCAATTAGAAAAGAATTATCTATTCCTACAATTTTCAATATTTTGGGTCCATTAACAAATCCTGCTGGTGCATCAATGCAAGTTTTAGGTGTTTATGATAAATCACTTGTTCTTCCTCTAGCTAATGTATTAAAAAACTTAGGAGTTAAATCTGCTATGGTGGTATATGGCCATGATAAGTTAGATGAAATTTCTACTAGTGATAAAACTACAGTCTGTGAAATTAAAAATGGAGACTTGTTAAATTATGAAATATCTCCAAAAGATTTTAATATTAGCTTATCTTCTAAAGATGATTTAGTTGGTGGATCTCCTGATGAGAATGCAAAAATAACATTAGCTATTTTAAATGGTGAGAAGGGCCCTAAAAGAGATGCAGTAGTTTTAAATTCTGCTGCAGGTTTATATGTTGCAGGAAAAGTAGATTCTCTTGAAGATGGAGTTAAATTAGCAGAAAAAATGATTGATAATGGAAAGGCTAAAAAACAATTAGATTTGTTTATTAAAGCTTCAAATAGCTGATTATTATGTTAAATAAAATAGTTGAAAAAACAATTCAAAGATTGAAAGAAAATAAAAAAAAGAAATCTTTAGATGATTTAAAAAAAGAAATAAACTTAAGTAATTCACTTAATTCATTTCCTTTTAAAGATAATTTAGAAAATAAAGAATTTTCAATTATTGCTGAGATAAAAAAAGCATCTCCTTCTAAAGGAATTATTTCTGAAGACTTTGATTATATCTCTATAGCTAAAGAATATGAAATAGCAAAGGTTGATGCTATTTCTATATTAACTGAACCTTATTTTTTTAAAGGAGAAAATTTAATCTTAACTGAAATTTCTAATCAAACAAATATCCCGCTTCTTAGAAAAGATTTTATTATTGATGAATATATGATATATGAATCTAAAATTATTGGTGCTGATGCTATTTTATTAATTGTAGCTATTTTAGATGAAAATCAATTAAAAAATTATATTAAATTAGCTAACTCATTAGGTTTATCTACTTTAGTTGAAACTCACAGTAAAAATGAAATTGAAATTGCTTTAAAAGCAGGTGCAGACATTATTGGAGTTAATAATAGGGATTTAAAAACATTTAAAGTTGATTTAAACACATCTATTGATTTAAGAAAATATATTCCAGAAGATATAATTTTTATATCAGAAAGTGGTATAAAAAATAAAGAAGATATAGCTATTTTAAAAAATAACAATATTAATGGTGTTTTAATTGGTGAGACTCTTATGAAAAGTAATAATAAAGTTCAACTAATTAAGGAGTTTAAAAATGACTAAAATAAAAATTTGTGGTATTAAAAGGGTTGAAGATATCGAAATTATTAATAAATACAATCCTGATTATGTTGGATTTGTTTTTGCTGAAAGTCAAAGAAAAATTGATGTAAAAAAAGCTCAAAAACTTAAATCTCTATTAAATAATGATATTTCTTCTGTTGGAGTATTTGTAAATGAAGATATTGAAAAAATTATAGAAATATTTTCTAATGATATTATAGAAATTGCTCAACTTCATGGAGATGAAGATAATAATTATATTAAGCAATTAAAAAATAAGTCTTTTAATAAAACAAATAAAAAATTAGTTATAATAAAAGCTATTAATATGAATAAAGATTATGATAAAATTAATGATTATGCTGATGTTGATTATTTATTATTAGATAATGGTAAAGGAAGTGGAAAAACTTTCAATTGGCGTCAAATCAAAGACATTGATAAACCATTCTTTTTAGCTGGTGGTTTAAATAGTGAAAATATTAATGAAGCTATTTCTAAGATTTCTCCTTTTGCTATTGATTTAAGTAGTGGAAGTGAAACTAATAAAATTAAAGATGAAAAAAAGATAAAAAAGATTATGGAGGCTTTTAGATTGTCTAAAGGAAGATATGGTATATATGGTGGACAATATATTTCAGAAACATTAATGAGTGAAATTATTCACCTTGAAGAAAGATATGAATTTTTTAAAAATGATCCAGATTTTAATAAAGAACTTGATGAATTATTAAAAGAATATGCTGGTAGACCTTCTCTTTTGTATTATGCAAAGAGAATGTCAAAAGAACTTGGTGGAGCTAAAATATATTTAAAAAGAGAAGATCTAAACCATACAGGTTCTCATAAAATTAACAATGTTTTAATGCAAGCACTTTTAGCTAAAAAAATGGGTAAAACTAGACTTATTGCAGAGACAGGTGCAGGTCAACATGGAGTTGCTACTGCTACTGCTGCAGCACTTCTTGAAATGGAATGTGAAGTTTATATGGGTGAAAAGGACATTGAAAGACAGGCTTTAAATGTTTATAAAATGAAATTATTAGGTGCTAAAGTTCATGAAGTATGTTCTGGTACAAAAACATTAAAAGATGCTGTTAATGAAACATTTATTGAATGGGTTGGAAGATTTGATGATACTCATTATATTATTGGATCAACTGTAGGACCACACCCATTTCCAATGATTGTTCGAGATTCTCAATCTGTTATAAGTCGCGAAGCTCGTGAACAAATTCTTGAAAAAGAAGGAAAACTACCTAAAGCTATTATAGCTTGTGTTGGTGGTGGAAGTAATTCAATGGGTTCATTTTATAATTTTATTGATGATGAAGATGTTGAATTAATTGGATGTGAAGGTGCTGGAAAAGGTGCAGATAGTTCTCTAAATGCTGCTACAATGACAAATGGAGAAATAGGCATATTTCACGGAATGAAATCAATGTTTTGTCAAAATGAGGATGGACAAATTGCTGATGTTTATTCAATCTCAGCAGGCCTAGATTATCCTGGAATAGGGCCTGAACATCCTTATTTAAGAGATTTAAATAGAACAAAATATGTACCAGTAACAGATGTTGAGGCAGTAGATGCTTTTGAATATTTATCAAAAATTGAAGGAATTATTCCAGCTATTGAAAGTTCACATGCTGTAGCACATGCTATTAAGGTAGCTCCAACAATGGATAAAGATGATATAATAATTGTGTGTTTATCTGGTAGAGGAGATAAAGATGTCTCATCAATTGCAAAATATAGAGGAGTTGACATAAATGACTAGAATAGCTAATGCATTTAAAGATAAAAAAGCTTTTATTGGATTTTTAACTGCAGGTGATCCTTCAATAGATAAAACTGCTGAATATATTTTAGCTATGGATGAAGGAGGATGTGATTTAATTGAAATAGGTATACCATTCTCAGATCCTGTAGCTGAAGGTCCAGTTATACAAGAAGCTAATATTAGGGCTTTAAAACATAATGTATCTGTGGAAGATGTTTTTAATGTTGTTAGAGAAGTTAGAAAAAAAACTGATATTCCTTTAGTATTTTTAACCTATATTAATCCAGTCTTACATTATGGTTATGAAAAATTCTTTTTAAAATGTGAAGAACTTGGTGTTGATGGTGTAATTACTCCAGATATTCCTTTTGAAGAAAAAGGAGAAATAGATGGATATGCTAAAAAGTATAATATTGATATAGTGTCTCTTATTGCTCCAACATCTAATGAGAGAATTCATAAAATAGCTAAAGCAGCATCTGGATTTATTTATGTAGTTTCATCATTAGGTGTAACTGGAGTTAGACCAGAAATTACAACAGATTTAGAAACAATCATTTCTGAAATAAGAAAAGTTACTGATGTACCAACTGCTGTTGGTTTTGGAATTTCAACACCAAAACAAGCTAGTGAAATAGCTAAAATAACAGATGGAGTTATTGTTGGTAGTGCAATAGTGAAAATTATAGAAAAATATGGTGATGATGCTAGTGAACATCTTATAGAATATGTAAAATCTATGAAAAATGCATGTAAATAGCTATTTATTTTTTCATAATAACTTTATAAATAATGAAATCTAAAATAATATTATATTTTACTATATCTATTTAAAGGATAAAAGGTAGTATAATATAAATTTTTTACTTAAATTTATTCCTAATAATGTATTTTGAGGATTTTAAATGTTTAAAGCAGAATTAAGTGATGCTAATATATTAAAAAGCAGTTTTGATGCTATTTCATCTATTGTTGATGAAGTTCAAATTCAAACTGATAGTGAAGGCATGAGATTAGATGCCTTAGATCGTAGTCATATAACATTTGTTCATTTAGAACTTAAAGCAAGCTTATTTGATGAATATGTTTGTGATGAACCTGAAAAGATTAACATCGATACTGATGAATTAATGAAGGTTTTAAAACGTTCTAAATCTGATGATAGGGTTATTATGTCTTTGGATGAAGGTAATTTTATAATTACTTTTGAAGGTGAAGCTAAAAGACAATTTAAAATAAGATTGATTGATATGGAATATGAGAGTCCTACTCCTCCAGATATTAATCAGCCTACTAAATTTGAAGTTCCATTTTCATTATTAAAAGATTCAATCAACGATATTGAGATTTTCTCAGAGAAAATACTTTTAAAAGTTGATGAAGAAAAATTTACTGCTAAAGCTGAAGGAGACTTTGGTGATGCAAGTGTTGAATATATTCATGGTGAAAAGATTGACACAGAAGCTAGTTCTCTTTTTTCTTTAGAAAAGATTAGACAAATGCTTAAAGCAGATAAATTTTCAGATATAGCTACTATTCAACTTGGAGATGACATGCCTTTAAACCTTAATTTAAAAATGGTTTCAGAGGATGGGGAACTCAGTTTCTTACTTGCTCCAAGAATTGAAAATGATGATTAATTTCATCAATTTTTTATTTTATTTTACTTATTTTAAGAGATGGTATTAAGTGGACCAATTTTACAAATTCTTACGTGATATTCAAAAAAAAGAAAGAAGTAAAGGTGTTTTAGCTCGTGTAGAAGAGGATTTCTATAAGAGTATCCATGATTATTTAGATAAACTTAAAGAAATTGCAGGTAACGATCCCTTCTCAAATGAATATAACCTTTTTAAAGAAAGTCAAATGGTTGCAACTGAAATTTGTGAGCGACGCGAACACAAAATTACAGATGCTGCAGTTATTAATATTCATCGTTCTTTTCACTTATTTACTGGAAAACCAAAATTTGATCTTTTAGATACTACTCCTATTAATTTAACTCCTGAAGAGGAAAAATTTTATTTTTCATTAATTGATACTTTAAAAAACCATAGAATGGATATTTCACTTGATAAATTAAGTGAAGATGATTTAAAAAAGATATCTGATGATTCTAATCAAAAAACAATTATTGAAAAAAAAGAAGAAATTCCAAAAGCTATTAAAAAGGAAGAAAAACCTTCTGATGATAAAGTTTTAGAAAAATTAGAAAAAGTTTCAAAATCTAAGGTTATTTTTGATGAAAAAAGAGAACCAATAGAAAAGCAAATTTCTAAAACAAATATTACTGAAGATGATTTATCAAATATTTATAATGATGTGGATAGTCAATTTATAAATCAAAATCCTACTAAAAAAGAAGGTAGTAATACAATTCTAATTTTTGATGAAGTTGATTCTATTATGGGTGTTGATGGCAAAGTATATGGGCCATTTAGACCTCAAGATATTGTTACTATTCCAAATGAAAATGCTAAGGTTTTTACAAGATATAAAAAAGCCAGATTCGTAAAAATTTAATTTTTCCATTAACTTTAAATATATATTAAAAACATATTTAATACTGTATCTGTGATAGCGAAAAATTTTATTTATTAATTTAAATATTATTTTGATTTTTGCTTTATGTAAACTTAAACTGTTACAAAAAAGTCTAAATCTCTAATACTTTATAAAAAATACTTTTTTTAAAGATTTAATTAACAGATAGTTATCTATTCAGATAGATTTATTATAATTTTTTATTAAATGAATTAGGTGTATAAAATGAAAATACCAAAGGAAAAAAGAACATATTGTCCATATTGTAAAACTCATACAACTCATGAATTACACACTGCTAAGAAAAGAAAAGCTAGTGAGTTAAAATGGGGACAAAGACAGTTCAGAAGAGTAACTGCTGGTTACAGAGGTTATCCAAGACCTTTACCTGCTGGAAACAAACCTGTTAAGAAATTAGATTTAAGATATAAATGTAAAGTATGTGGTAAATCTCACATTAAAGATTCATTCAGAGTAGGAAAACCTGAATTCGTAGCTAAATAGGTGTTATTATGACTAGTAAAGGTAGAGGAAATTTTTTAAAAGTAAAATGTTTAGATTGTGATAATGAGCAAGTAATTTTCGATCGTGCTGCTTCAGATGTAAAATGCATAATATGTGGTAAAACTATTATGAAATCTAAAGGAGCTAAAGGTAAAATTATGGCTCATATTGATAAAGTTTTAAATTAAAAAACTTATCTTTTTCATTGGTGATATAATGGTAAGAAAAAGTCAAGAGTGGCCAAATGAAGGTGAATTAATAGTTGGGACTGTTTATAAAGTCTTAAATTACGGCGCTTTTGCAAAACTTGAAGAATACAAAGGCAAAGAAGCTTTTATTCATATTTCAGAAGTCTCTTCTGGTTGGGTTAAAAACATTAGGGATTATGTAAAAGAAAATCAAAAAATAGTTTGCCGTGTTCTTAGAGTTAATCCAAAAAAAGGGCATGTTGATGCATCACTTAAAAGAATAAGAGAAGATCAAAGAACTAAAAAAATTCAACAATGGAAAATTGAACAAAAAGCAGAAAAATTCTTAGAACTTGCAGCTAAATCATTAGGTAAAGACTTAAACACAGCTTATGATGAAGTAGGTTATGAACTTATGAATATCTATGGAGATATTTATGGTGCATTTGAAACTGCTGCTGATGAGGGAATCAATTCTTTAACTGATGAAGGAATTCCAAAAGATTGGGCTGAATCTATTGTTGATATTGCAGATAAAAACATCACTCCTCCAGAAGTTCAAATTAGTGGATATGTAGATATTGAAACTTTTGATTCTAATGGGGTAGATGTTATTATCGAATCACTTAAAGCTGCTGAAGATAATGGTGATGAGGAAGAAGAGATCCAAGTTCAATCTGTTGGTGCTCCAAGATATAGAATCACTGTTAAATCATCTGATTATATTCAAGCTGAAAAAAGTTTAAAAGAAGCTGCTGACAGATGTATTCAAATTATTGAAGAATCTGAAGGTAATGGAACTTTCTTAAGAGAATTAGAATAGTTTTTTTGTGATTTAATGAATTTAAAAATGAAAAAGTGTTCTGCTTGTGGGATATATACAATTCAAGATAAATGCCCAAAATGTAATGGGGATTTAAATGTTATTTATCCTCCTAAATTTTCTGTTCAAGACAAATATGGTAAATATCGTAGAATTTTGAAAAAACAAACAAGAAACATTTAAAAGGTGAGCTTATGAAAGCAACAGAAATAAATATTATCGAAGAAGTTGAATTAGAAAATCCTATTTTTATTGAAGCACTTCCAGGCATTGGTCATGTTGGCAAATTAGCTGCAGATTCCATGATTGATGAGTTGGATGCAACAAAATTTGCAGAAATTTATTCTCCATACTTTCCTCCTCAAGTTTTTGTTGGAGAAGATGGTGTTATAGAAAATATGATTAATGAATTATATTATCTAAAAGATATTGGAGAAGATAAGCAAGATTTTATTCTTCTTGTTGGTAATACTCAAGGATTGTCTACTGAAGGTCAATTTGAGATTTGTAAGGATATTTTAGATTATCTTAAAAAATT
Organism: Methanobrevibacter sp. DSM 116169; assembly: GCF_046197865.1. GTDB lineage: Archaea > Methanobacteriota > Methanobacteria > Methanobacteriales > Methanobacteriaceae > JAHKLT01. The sequence goes on from NZ_CP166990.1 coordinate 224,844, forward strand.
CGATATTAAAACCATGTATACTTTAGGTGGAATAGCTACAGGTCAACCTGTCGAAAATCATAAAGTATTAGGTGCAGCATCAGATTCTAAAATGGCTGAATATTTAAAGGAACACGATATTGAACTTAGATCTAATGATGGAGGTATTATTGGTGCTTCTGGTTTATTTTTAGGTTTAGGTCAAAGATTAAATATTTCAGGAGCTTGTTTAATGGGTGAAACTCCAGGTTATTTCATTGATGCAGAGTCTGCTGAAGCTATTTTAATCAAATTATCTAATCTTTTAAATATTGAAGTTGATACTGGAAAATTAGATGAAAGAGCTGAAGAAACAAGGAAAATGTTAGAAAAGGCTCAACAAATGGAACAAGAAATGATGGGTAAATCTACTTCTCAAGATGTCGATGATTTAAGATATATTGGATAGATTCCATTATTTTTATTTTTTATTTTTTTTTAAATATTTTTATATATAATACATTACTTATTTTAATTTATGTTAGTTAATGCAGATTTACATCTTCATAGTTGTTTTTCAATGGCAAGTTCTAAAGACATGGTTATTAAAAACATAGCTCCGATGTCAAAACTTAAAGGATTAAATCTTGTAGGTACTGGTGACGGTCTACATCCTGGTTGGTTAGATATTATTGAGGAAAGCACTACTTATTCTGGAGATGGAATCTATTCAAGAGATGATGTTGATTTTGTCTTAACAACTGAAGTTGAAGGAAAAAATAAAATCCATCATTTAATTATAATTCCAGATATTGATATAGCTCGTGAGATTTCTAAAAAACTTCCATCTAAAAATAAAAATACTGATGGAAGACCAAGATCTCCTTTAACTGGTGTTGAATTATTAGAATTAGTTAGAGAGTATGATTGTATGATTGGTCCAGCACATGCTTTTACTCCTTGGACTGGAATGTATAAGTCATTTGATAGTATTTATGATTGTTATGAAAAGAAACCAGACTTTGTAGAACTTGGTTTATCTGCTGATACCGATATGGCTGATAGAGTGTCTGAACTTAAAGATTTTCCATTTCTTTCAAATTCTGATGCACATTCTCCATGGCCACATAGATTGGGTAGGGAGTTTAATCAAATAGAGCTTCAAGATATTTCATACTCATCACTAAAAAAGGCAATAAAAGATAAGACTATTAAAGCAAATTATGGCCTCATACCTAACTTAGGTAAATATCATATGACTGGATGTACTAAATGCTATAAATTAATTAATCCTGAAATAGCTAAGGAAAATAAAATGAAATGTTCATGTGGTGGAAGGATTAAAAAAGGTGTAGATTATAGGATATCTGAAATAGCTGATTTAAAAGAACCTGTTCATCCTTCATTCAGAGGAAAATATGTTCATTTAATGCCACTTGCTGAGATAATAAGTATGGTTTATGATAAAGGTGTTACAACTAAAACAGTTCAAGGTAAATGGCAAAATTTAATAGATTCATTTGGTCCTGAAATTAATATTTTACTTGATACTCCTTTAGATGAAATTAATAAAGTAGATTCAGATGTTTGTATAGCTATAAACTCATTTAGAAATGATTCATTAACTATTTCACCAGGTGGTGGAGGAAAATATGGATCAATAGATTTTGATAAAAATATTGATAAAAAAAGAAAAAAAGAAGAAAAGGAAAATTTAACTTTAGATAACTATTAACTTTCAAGTTTTGAAATTCTCATTGCATTTGCAACAACAAATAAAGTAAGTCCCATATCTCCTACAAGTACAGCCATCCATAAATCAATAAATCCTAAAACTCCTAAAACAGCTAAACTTACTTTTATTATTAAGCTTAATATTACATTTTGTTTAATAATATTCATTGTTTTTTTAGATAAATCAATTAAAAAACCTATTTTTGAAAGTTTATCATCTAATAAAACTATATCTGCTGTTTCAATAGCTACATCAGATCCTCCAAAACCCATAGCTATTCCAACATTTACTCTTGCTAGAGCTGGTGAATCATTTACACCATCACCAACCATTGCAACATCTTTATAATCATCAACAACTTCTTGAACTATATTTAATTTATCTTCTGGTAATAAATTAGAATAATGTTTATCTAAACCATTCACACTAGCTATGTCATTTGCAGTTTCTTCATTATCTCCAGTTAACATCATAGTTACTATTTTATTTGATTTTAATTTACTTATTAATGATTTACTATCAGATCTAACTTGATCAGATAAGGTAATATATCCTAAAATTTCTTCTTCATTAGATACTATTAATTTAGTTTTATTTTTAAAAGATTCTTCATTTTCTAAATTATTTAATTCATTTTTTATTGATAAATTAAAATCAAATAATGATTCTTTACCTATATAATAACTAGTTTTCTCTATTGATCCTAGAATTCCTTTACCAGAAATTGATTCAAAATTATCTACTTCTAAAAGAGATATTTTTTTGTTTTTCCCATATTCATGAAATGTTTTAGCTATTGGATGTTTAGATTTATTTTCTATTGAACAAACAATTTGAATTAAATCATTTTTATTAAAATCTTTAAGTGGAATTATAGACTCAATTTTTAACTTACCTTCAGTTAATGTTCCTGTTTTATCAAATAAAAAAGCCTTAATTTTAGATAACTCTTCAATATATTCCCCACCTTTTATTATTATTCCATTTTTAGTACCTGCTGTAATTGCAGAAACCATAGAAACAGGTGTAGAAATAGCTAATGCACATGGACATGATATTACTAGCAAAACCAATGCTCTATAGGCCCACTCACTTAAAGATGCTCCAAAAAGTAAAGTAGGTAGTACTGCTACTAAAAAAGCTATAACTACTATAAGAGGAGTATAAATTGATGCAAATTTATCAATAAATAAATCTACTTTTGCTTTTTTCTCTTCTGATTCTTTTACAAGTTCAATAATTTTTGAAATTACAGTATCTCCAGCAGCTTTTGTAGCTTTTAATTCAATATATCCTTCTTCATTAATAGTTGATCCAAAAACATCATCACTTACTTTTTTAGTTACAGGTACACTTTCTCCTGTAATGGATGCTTGATTTATTGATGTATTACCTTCAATTATTTCACCATCAATTGGAATTTTATCTCCAGGATGAACAACAACAATATCACCAACTTTTATATCATCTACATTTACTTCTATGTTTTTTCCATCTTTTTTAATAGTTCCAGTATCAGGATTTAATTTAATTAAGTTAATAATTGATTTTTTAGATTTATCTAAAGCATATTCTTCTAAATATTCAGCTAAATAATATAATAATATAAGAATTGCACCTTCACTTCCATCTCCAAGTAAAAATGCACCAAATGCAGCTATTGTAATTAAAAAATCAATCTTTATTTCTTTTTTAAATAAAGATTTAATTCCATGAGTTATGATATCTTTTCCAACAAAAAGCACAATTGCTATAAATAATAATTCTCTTAAAAGATAGCTATATTGGTTGTTAATAACTATATTTATAAAATGAGCTATTAAAAATACTCCAATACCTATTCCTAATATTAATAATGGTTTTTTTGACTGTTTGTGATTAGTATCTAAGTTATCTAATAAATTTCCTTCACATGCACATTCTGGTTCATGATCGTGGTCGTGAGAATGGTCATGAGAGTGGTGATGTTCTTCTTCATGTGAGTGATTATGACTACAACAACTAGATGAACATGTAGTTTCTTCATTGCTTGACATTAACTATACCTTCTTTAATTATACTTATTATTTGCAAATCAGCTATTGAATAAAAAATCTGTTTGTTTTCTTTTCTATATTTTACAAGATTACTAGCTCTTAAATGTCTTAATTGATGAGAAATACTTGATTGACTTATATTTAATAATAATGATAGTTCACATACACACAGTTCATCATAAGAAAGTGCAAGTAATATTCTAACACGCGTACAATTACTAAGTATTTTAAATAAATCACTTACTTCATGCATCACATCATGAGGTTCTATTTCAGAAGAAATTTTATTTACTAAATCACTTCTGATATTTTTTATTTCACAAACATCCTTTTCAGTCATATGATGATATATTCATATGAACATATATAAAGTTTTTCATAAATAATTAAAAATAAAAATAGTTAAATTAAAGTTAAAGTATAATTAGAAAATAAATAAGCGGACTTGGAGGGATTTGAACCCTCGGCCTCAAGATTAGGAGTCTTGCGCCCTTCCAGACTAGGCTACAAGCCCATAAAAAAAATAATTATAAGTATTATTTGGTCTTAATTTTTGAAATAAATTAATTTATTAGAAAAAGAGTAAAAACGGACCCGCCGGGATTTGAACCCGGGGTCTTCGGATTAGAAGTCCGACGCCCTATCCAGCTAGGCTACGGGCCCTAATAAATTTATATTAAAAGTCTATTTTTTTTAGTATATAAACTTAACTTTTAAAAATTTAAAAAATAAAAAAGATAGGATAATTTTAATTATTATCCTCTACTAGTTTTGCCAGTTGTTCCATCAACACCAATGGTATCTACTAAATCACCAGATGAATCATAAACTGGAACAAAATACATATTAATTTCTTTAGAATATGCAGCACTTCCTATGGTACAACCAGGTTCTTTAACAGCATTTTTTGCAATACTTTCTGCTTCACTTGGTGGTATTTTAGGGTCATCATCTGGAGTAGTAGGATTTGTAATTACTGGTTTGTTTGATGAACTTCCACTTCCTGATCCACTGCCTCTGTTTGATCCATCACCAGTTCCAGTTCCAACTCCACTTCCTTTACCGTTACCTGAAGCTGCTACACTTCCTCCGTTACTATTAGAAACATTTGTAGAATTTCCTGCTCCTTCACTTCCAGAACCACCTTCTCCGTCTAATTCTGGTAGACTTGAAAAAATCTCGTTATCTGGATTAGTTAAACCGTAAGCTGTTACACCTGCAGCTATACATAAAACTATGATAACTGAAATAATTATATTAGACTTTTCCATTATTTTTTACCTCCACTTTTTTTAGATTGAATATAGTTATTATATTTTAATTCCGTGATACTTAAACTTATGTAAAAAAATTTATTTCATATTTAATCATATTAATTTTTAGTTTTAACTAAATAATTTTTAGGTATAATTAAACATTTCTATAGTTTATTTGGATTTTAAAGTTAAATTTTCTGTTATTTAAACTTTTCTTTTAGTTTTTTTGAAAATGTTTATAAATAAGGTAATATTAAATGTATATTATTGTTAGTTTCTAATTTATAAATGAGGTGACAAATGTGAATAATCCGATAGTAATATCCCCTACCTCTCGACAAGAAGGACATGCTGAGCTTGTTATGGAAGTCGATGATCAAGGGATTGTAACAAAAGGAAGATACTTTAGTATCACTCCTGTCAGAGGCTTAGAGAAAATGGTTGTCGGTAAAAGTCCTGAAACCGCACCTGTTTTATGTCAAAGAATTTGTGGAGTATGTCCTATTCCACATACTTTAGCTGCTGCAGAAGCTGTTGATAGTTCATTGAGTATTGATATACCTAAAAATGGTAAATTACTCCGTGAAGCAACACTTGCTGCGCACAACATTAATAGTGCTGCTATACATCATTTCTTAATAGCTCCTGATTTTGTACCAGAAGACAAGTTTGCAACTGCTGTTGAAAGTGTTTCTACTGTTAGAAAAACTGTTCAATACGTTGTAGATATGATTGCAGGTGAAGGTATTCACCCTTCTGATATTGTAGTTGGCGGTATGGCGAGAAATATCTCTCCTCTTGCTAAAGAAAAATTAGTTGAAAGAATTAAAGAATTAAAACCTACCTTAGAGGCACATGTTGAATTAATTAAAAATTTAGTGCTTGAAAAAGGTTTACCTACTGATTTAGGTGTTGTTGATGCTCCTACTTTAGCTAGTGATCCTAACTATGGTAAAAATGAATGGTTTGATTTTGATAAATTCTCTGAAGTTTTACCTGAAGAATGGTATGATGATCCTGAAGTTGGTAAAAGAGCTTGTTCTGTAATACCTTTATGGAATGGCGTAAATGTCGAAACTGGTCCTAGAGCTAGAATGGATGATTTCGCTGGATTCAAAGATAAGGGTGTAGTTGCTCAACATGTTGCAAGAGCAGACGAAATGTTAGTTAATTATAATTGGTTAGTAGACCTTTTAGATCAAATTAACACTTCTGCTGGAGTTCGTGCTGACTATGATCCTAGAGGAAATGATAAATTAGGTGTTGGAGTTATTGAAGGCCCTAGAGGTACTGATGTCCACATGGCTCAAATTAAAGACGGTAAAATCCAATTTTACTCCGCTATTGTTCCAACAACTTGGAATATTCCAACAATGGGACCTGCAACTGAAGGATTTTCTCATGAATTAGGCCCTCATGTTATCAGAGCATATGATCCATGTCTTTCATGTGCTACTCATGTGATGGTTGTCGACGATGAGGACAAAAGTGTTCTCAAAAACGATATGGTGAGAATTTAAGCTTTTAGAGGAATATTAATGCCATATGATGCAGAGACTTTAGTAGTTGGTTGTGGAAACATCTTATTCAAAGATGATGGTTTCGGTCCAACTGTTATAAAAAAATTAGAAGAGTATTTCGAAGATAGGGAAATGCCTGATGAGACTATGTTTATTGATGCAGGAACAGGTGCAACTCACTTTATTTTTTCACTTCCTGATGAGAAATGGAAAAAAATTATTGTTGTTGATGTTGTAGAATTTAATGCTGAACCAGGAACTGTGAAAATTTTTAGTCCACATGATATTCCAAAAGGAACATATGAGAATGTTCATACTTGGCCTGTTGAAGAACCTTTACATGATCTTGCAGAAAATGCTGAAGTTATTGTAGTAGGTTGCAAGCCAGAGGAAATCTCTGCACCAGATGTTGATATGGGTCTTACAAAACCTGTTCAAGATGCTATTCCTGAAGCCGTTAATATAATTTTAAAAGAAATTGGGGTTTTATAATGTTTTCAAAAATCAAAAAAATCTTAGGTGCCTCTGAAGATGAAGTTCAAGAGACAGTAAAAGCTGATACTCCTAAAGCTAAACCTGCTGCAAAAGCTAGTGCAAAACCACGTATTGGTTATATTCACTTAAGCGGGTGTACTGGAGACGGTATTTCTCTTACTGAAAATTATGATATATTAGCACCATTACTTACTGACATGGTTGACATAGTATATGGTCAAACATTAGTAGATGCATGGGAAATGCCTGAAATGGACTTATGTTTAATCGAAGGATCCGTGTGTCTTCAAGATGAACACAGTGTACATGAACTCTTAGAAGCTCGTAAAAAATCTACACTTCTTTGTGCTTTCGGTTCATGTGCTATGAATGGTTGTTTCACAACTTTTGCTCGTGGTGGACAACAAGCTCAACCTAAACAAGAATCCTTTGTAGCTATTAGTAACTTAGTTAAAGTTGACTTAGCACTTCCTGGATGTCCTGTTTCTCCTGAAATGATAGCTAAATCAGTTGTCGCATTAATCAATGGAGATATGGATTACTTACAACCTGCTTTAGATATTGCTGGTTGTAATAGTGCTTGTGGTTGTGACTTACTTACAGGTATTATGAATAAAGCTTTATGTACTGGATGTGGAACTTGTGGTATGGCTTGTCAAACTAGAGCTATTACAATGATCCAAGGAAGACCACATATAGATCTTGATAGATGTATTAAATGTGGATCTTGTTATATGAGCTGTCCAAGATCATGGTTACCTGAAACACAAATTAAAAAGGAATTAAATTTATAGGGAGGTTAAATCATGGTATTAGGTACTTATAAAGAAGCAATTTCTGCAAGAGCTACTGATAAAAGAGTTCAAGATGTTTCACAAGATGGAGGTATTGTCTCTGCTTTATTTATGTATGCTTTAGAAGAAGGTATTATCGAAGGCGCTGTTGTTGCTGGCAATACTGATGAAAAATGGAGACCTCAACCTGTTGTTGCTATGGATGCAGAAGAAATTATTGCTGCTGCAGGGACAAAATATACAATGTCTCCAAATATTGCTGCAGTCAAAGAAGCTGTCCGTCAATGTGGTGTTGAAAAATTAGGTATTGTAGGCACTCCTTGCCAAATCAATGGTCTTAGGAAAATGCAAGTTTACCCATTTTCATCCAGATTTATAGCAGACAAAGTTAAATTAGTTCTTGGTATTTTCTGTATGGAAAATTTCCCTTATGCATCATTAGATACTTTCATTGATGCTCAGTTAAATTCCACTATGGATGAAACTAAAAAAATGGATATTGGAAAAGGAAAATTCTGGGCTATATCTGATAAAGGAGAAGAAGGTCTTCCTCTTAAAAAGACTCATGGATATGAGCAAGCTGGATGTAATATCTGTTCAGATTATGTAGCTGAATATTCTGATCTTTCTACAGGATCTGTAGGATCTCCAGATGGTTGGTCTACTGTTTTACTCAGAACTGACGATGGTAATTCTATATTCAAAGCTGCAGTCGATGCAGGTGTTATTGAAACCAAAAACATGGATGATGTAAAACCAGGTTTACCTTTACTTGAAAAATTAGCTAAAGGTAAAAAGGCTGATGCTAAAAAAGAAATTGATAATAGAACTTCAATGGGACTTCCAGTTCCTAACATCTATTAATTTTTCTTTTATTTTTTTATTTTTTTTAATTATATTATTTTGTTGTAATCATACAACCATCTTTTTCAACAATTACTGTATGTTCTTTTTGTGAGACTAATCCACCAGTTTTTTCTTTTAATGTATGATATGGATATATTGCCATAGCTTCTGATAGTTGTTTTAAAGATAATTGCAATCTATGTTCATTAAATTCTTTTGTAAGCCATCTACCTGAGAAAGGAAGGCTTTTATAATTTGTTTGAATGTATTGTAATACTTTTTTTGTTTGAGCCATTCTAAATGGCTTATTTTTTAAAAATGAATAAATATATGTTCCTGGTGCATCATTTACATATCCTATACCATTAGTTGCAAAAGGTTCAATAGCTAAAGCTTGTCCTTCTTCTAATTTTGTAGTATCATTATTTTCAATGTTTGGAATAAATAATCCTGCATGCAATATTCCTTGTTCTAAGCTATGTCCTCCAAGATTTGCTATTGGATTTAATTTATATTCGTGTATTGCATCTTCTACTGCTTTACCTATTTTATTAACTTCTATTCCTGCTCTTACAGTACTAATCGCAGCATCTAATCCTGCAGCAGATGCATCAATAATTCTTTGTCGTAGTTCTAATTCTTCTACACTAAATAACTCTTCTATGTTATCTCCAGGGACCATAATCGTTACTGCAGAATCAGCTATATATCCATCTATATGTGCACCTAAATCTAACTTAACTAAATCTCCTGTAACCATTTTTGCCTCATCGTTTAGGGCAGATGTATAATGTGCGGTTATTTCATTAATTGATACATTACAAGGAAACGCTATTCCTGCTCCATTATTGATTATTTCATTTTCTACATATTCTACTAAATCAATGATTTTTAAATCATTTTTAATCATTTTTGAAGCATCATTTCTTATTTTAGATACAATTTTTCCTGCTTTTATATAAGATTCAATCATATTATTTTTCCTTTTCAAACTAGTTTATAAAGAAATATTTCTTATTCATAATTTTTATATACTTCTAATTATAAATTTTTTAGTATACTAATGGAGGCAAATAATGAATTTAGACATACCATCTCAATTATATAATTTAATAATAATTTTAATAGTATGTATTGTGCTTATAATTATATTAATCCAATGGAGAAAGGTAAAACAATCTCAAAGCTCAGTTCAATTACTTGAAAAAGAAATCGAACTTAAAAAAATGGCTATGGTTGAAAAAGATTTAGAATCCAAAAGATTGATGGAAAATCCAATACCTTTACCTAAAGAACAAGAAGAAAATTTAGCATCTATTAGAGATTCTACCAATCAAGTAAGAAGCGATGTTGGGTTTTTACATAATGAGATTAATGAAAGATTAGCTCGTTTAGAAGCACAAACTGAACAGAAAAAATTAGAAAAAATGCTTAAAGAAATTGAGCGTAAAGAAAAGAAATTACAATAATCTGGTGATATTATGGGAATTATAGAAGTAATAGCTATAATAATTTTAATATTGGCTGTTTTAATTCTAATTTATTATTATTTACAAAGTAATCCTTCAACTATGCAAGCAATTAATAGCTATATTCCTTCATCTTATGGTGGAAATAATGTAGCTAATGACATTGAGTATATTGATGAAGATGAAGATTTTGTAGATGATGAAGATAAAGATTCAATGAGTAAAAAAATTAAAGTTAAATTAAATGATATTGACATGTCTAGCTTTAATACTGATGCTTTTTCTAAAAAAATAGATGCTTTTTTAGATGAAAAAAGTGATGAACTCATTCAAGATTGGGAGTTAGCTACTAAAACTGACTTAGCTGATCTTGAAGATAGATTTGATAATACTACTAAATCTATTGATTCTTTAGAGAAAAAATTTAATAATTTTAAAGAAGATTCAGATAAGAAGTTCGATAATTTTGAAAATAGAATTCAAAAATTAGAAGAATCTAACGAATAAAACAAACCTTTATATAATGCTTCAAATAAAGTTTAATATAGCTATTATTTTAATAGTTATATTTTTTATTTGTATAGCAGGGTGGGGTAGTCTGGTGATCCCGCGGGGCTCATAACCCCGAGATCCCTAGTTCAAATCTAGGCCCTGCTACTTTTTACTAATTTTATAGCAAGTCAAAGACAGCTGCTGGTTATTTTTTAACTAAGGAAACTCCGCCCATCATTACAGACTATGATGTTTAAAGACATATACTGAGAAGTATGACTCTGGAGCAGAAACGACACGTCTTTTAATAGTTGACGATGATATTTAATTGAGGATATTAAAAGGATCGGTGAAACGGCCAATCCATAGGATGCAAGAACAAATTTGTTGATGACCCCTGTTTGAGACAAGGTAGTTCGCTAAGATGAATGCTGTTAAACAGAAGGTGGGTTATTTTTGACATGCTATAAAATTTATTTTTAATAAATTCTTTTTTTTCTTAACTATCAATATATAAATTGACTAAAAAACTTATTTTTTTAAAATTTTTTTATTTATTTTAATAATTCCAATTTAATCTTTTAATCTAGTTTTTTCTTTAGAATTATAAAATTGCGTTGATTATTTCTTATTTTTCTTTTTATTGATTATGATTTAACTCCAAATTCATATAAATTTATTTTCATAGCTTTGTATTTTTATAATAATAATATTAAAGTAAACTTTATATTTATACACATAAACTTTATTAACTTATAATTCTAAAATATTAATTATAAAATGTAATTTAATTTTTTTCTACTATAATTGCATTTTTAAATATTAATCTAAATTTTTAAAAAAGAGGTGAAAAATTTGAATTTTAAAAAGATAATATTAATATCTTTAATATTAGTTTTAGCTATTGGTGCGGTCAATGCTGAAGATACAATAATTGAAGATGTTAATGATAATAATTTAAATTTGGACGATTATGAGATTGCATATGATGAAATTATATCTTATGATACTCTAAGTTCAACTGAATATGAAATAACTGATGAAAATTATGAAGAATACTTTAATATAACAACTGGGGAATTTTTAGCAAATTCTACTATTGTTGATGGAGATATTATTAATGTAAATAATGTTTCTAATAAACATTTTGTTATTAATAAGTCTTTAACTGTTAATTCTATAAAAGATAATGTTTTAAATAATATAAGCATCTATTTAGTCTCAGGAAGTGATGGAACAATTATTAATAATTTAAATATTTTCAATGAAAAAGGAGATTATTCTTTAATTATTGAAGATGTTTCTAATATAGATGTAAATAATTGTATTTTTAATGTTAGTTCAGGAATTCCTATAAGTTTAAGTAATGCAAATAATATTACAATTAAGAATAATAATATTTATTCAATTAAAAATGATTCTTTAGAAATAAATGGCATTTATATAGAATCTTCTAGTAATATTGAAATTTTAAACAATGTTATTGAAGTTCTTTCTGGAAATGTCTCCTATACAAATGCAATTACAGCAGATAAAGTTTCTAATTTAACAATTTCAAAAAACAATATTAATGTTTATGGAGAAATTAAAACATTTTCTGTTGTGGTTAGTAATTCTGAAAATATTTTCATTGATTCTAATAATATAACTACTTTAGCATCTGAGAAAAATATAGATTGGTCTTTTTGGCCAGATTATGAGATTTTTTCTGTAGGAATGCATATTTATAGAAATGATAATACTGCTATTTCAAATAATAATTTATACATGGGATCTAATGGATTAACTCCAGAAAACTTAGGAACAATTGAAAATATTTTAATCGATTCTTCTAATAATACTTTAATTGATTCAAATAGTATTGTATCAAATGGTACAAAGTATGTTTATGGATTGAAAGTAGCTGGATATTTTGATATGAATAATTTTGATTATTATAAAAATATTAATACTACTATTTCTAACAATGAATTTTATACTATTTCTGGACATCATTCAAATGGATTTACTATTTCTTCATTAACTGAATATACAAACATCTTTAATAACCAAATTACTGTAATTGCTGATAATTTTACATATGGTGCTTATTTTGAAAATGATGGCAATGGCCCTACATATTATAATGATTTTTATAATAATTATATAACTGCTATTAGTAATTATGCAGTTGGAATTCAAAATTATGGTCCTAGAAATTCTAAATTCCATGATAATTTTATTAATACAAGTGGAAATACTACAAGAGGTATTGAAATTTTTGCAGGTACATGGAATAATGAATTTAATAATAATATTATCTATTCTCTAGGATCTAATGAAAACAGTACTGGTATTCAAATAGGGCAAAAAAATGATGAAAATATTAAAAATAATGTTATTTTTGATAATTATGTAAGAACTAATGCAGAATATTCTGTTGTAATATTAAATGGGTCAACTATTAAAGATAATAATGTTACTTTTAATGATTTGCGTAGTAATTCATTAATGGGAGATAATAGTGTTAAAGGTAATAATACAACTAATTTAATTGAAAATAATTTTTATAGTTTAAATACCTCATTAAATGGGTCTGACATTTCAATTTTATATAAAAATGATACTCAATATGTTGTTACTTTAATTGATGAAAATGGTAATATATTGGCTAATAAAACTATAACTTTTATATTTGATGGTCAAATTACTACTGCTATTACTAATGATGAAGGTAAAGCTTATTTAACAATTAGTAAAGATGTAGGAACTTATGAAGTTACAGTATTATTTAATGGTACTGCTAACTATACTTCTTCTAATATAACTAATACTATTACTGTATTACCAACTATTAATGGATCAGATGTTAAAAAATATTATAAGAATGGTACTCAATTTGAAGCTACAATAGTTGGTAGTGATGGTACTCCTTTAGCATATGCTAATGTTACTATTGTTATTAATGGTGTAAGTTATAATCGTACTGCTGATGAAAATGGTTCTTTAAAATTCAGTATTAATTTAGCACCTGGCAATTATGCTCTTAAAATTACTAATCTTGCTGATAATGTATCTATGACTTATAATGTAACTGTTCTTTCTACTGTTTTTGCAGATAATGTTACTTTGTTTTATTGTAATGGTAGTAAGTATGGTGTGAGTGTTATTGATGGTGAGGGTAATCCTATTGTTGGTTGTAATGTTTCTTTGAATATTAATGGTGTTTTTTATGATCGTACTACTGATGTTAATGGTACTGCTTGGTTGAATATTAATTTGGATCCAGGTACTTATACTATTACTGCTATACATCCTATTAGTGGTTTAGAAATTGGTAATGTTATTAAGGTTTTACCTACTTTAGAAAGTGAGGATCTTGTTATGTTTTATCGTAATGGTAGTAAGTATGGTGTGACTGTTTATGATAAATTAGGTAATCCTATTGTTGGTCGTAATGTTTCTTTGAATATTAATGGTGTTTTCTATAATCGTACTACTGATGTTAATGGTACTGCTTGGTTGAATATTAATTTGGATCCAGGTAATTATACTATTACTGCTGAACATCCTGTTACTGGTTTAAAATTAGGTAATAATATTGAAGTTCGTCCTACTGTTTTTGCAGATGATTTAACTAAAAAATTCGGTACAAATGATACTTATGATATTCATGTTTTAGATGGTCAAGGAAAACCAGTAAATAATGTTAATGTTACAATTAACATTAATGGAGTAATGTATGAAAGAACCACTGGTTCAGACGGAATAGTTAAATTAAACATTAATTTAGATCCAAATACATATATTGCAACAATAATGTATAAAGGATACGAAACATCAAACATAGTTACTGTAAATGCTTAAATTTTTTTCTTCTATTTTTTAGAAGAATTTTTTTTATTTTTTTTTAAAAGATTTTTATAAGTATTAATTTCTTTTTTTATTTTCATACAACCTTTATATTTTATATATTATGCTGTATTTAATATTATATATAGTAAAAGAAACTTTAATTTTTATAAAGTATTTTTGCACTATGATTTTATTATTAATTATAATGGAGGTGAAAATATTAAAACTAATAAACTATTATCCATAGTTCTGTTTTTTTCAATAGTTTTAATTGTAACTGGAAATGTAATGGCAAATGATAATGAAAATATTGTTAACCATGATTTAATTATTAATGACAATGCTTTATCTAATGAAGATTTATCTTTAGCATCTTCTGATACTATATTTGCATCTGATACTAGTTCAATCACAGTTAATGTTAAAGATTCTTATAACGAATCATTAAATACATGGGTTGAAGATGGATTTTCAATTTCAAATGCTAAAGTAGAAATTTTTGATTCTCAAAATAATTTAGTATTTTCAGATTTAACTGATAAGAAAGGTCAAATAATATCTAATAACTTAAATAATGGCAATTATCGAGTTGATATTTCATATCTTACATATGAGATAAAATCTTTTAATGTTAATTTAAATTCAAATAAAGTGTTAACTCACACTTTTTATCCAGATATAATATTGGTTATGACTATTGGTCATCAAGAAAAAATTGATGCTCTAATGGGATTAAGTAGGCGTGTAGCTTATATTCACACTGATGTTTATGAAAAAGAAAAAGATTGGCTATTAGAATTTGCAAATTATGTTCATTTAGATATGTATATTGATAGTAAAACTGATAGTATAGATTTGGGACCTATTAAAAATAGTCCTGCAAATGATAACTATAAAATAGCTTATACTTTTGGAGTATATGGCGATACAATTATAAAATCTCTTGGATTAAATTTTATAGGAGGTTCGGTTTTTAATAATACTCCTAATACATTAGAAAATACTTATATTGGGTCTTATTTTCAAGCACAAGATACTCCAGATATTAGTGTTATGGAAGAAAATATGAAAAATTATTTGGATTATATGTTTTATTTAATAAATCCTAATAAATATAAGAATCCTACTTTAGATTCTTCTAGAACTCCTCTTTTTGTAGCTTCATTTGGTTTATATCATCCAGATATTGGTACTATATTAGCTCAACCAGAACCAGAATTAATTAATAAGTGGATTATTTCTAATCCAGGATATGACGCTGATGGCAATGGTAGTCTTAATTGGATGGTAGAAGAATATTCGTTGTGGGCTCAAGAGTTTTCAAGTCCCGAATATTTAACTGAGCTTTTTGAAAAAGAATATTTTAAAAAATTTTCTTTTAATACACCTTATATTGCAATAGCTAGCTATTATGCAGGTGGTCCTCTTGTAGATGCTTTAATCAGAGCTTATGAATCAGAAAATAGAGCAGCTATAAATGTATTTCAAAGTGTTCCTGATCCAAAACTTTCTCTTGCAAAAATATTAGCAGGAGTTAATAATGCTTCCAAATATGGATTTTCAGCTGTAAATTCATTAGTAAGTTGGTCTTTGGATTATTCTAATTTAGGTAATGGTGGAGCTACTGATACTTTATCAGAATTAGATTTATCTATATTAAATGCTGTTAACCAAATTTCAGAAACCAGCTATAATAATGAACTTGGCCCTCAAATGGAATGGATTTATGCTGTTACAATTCCTAGTTTTGAAAGTATTTTTGGTTCAATTGTTGTTTCTTATGTTGATTCAAATGGTGTCGAGCAAATTATTCAATCTGGTGTTGATAAACTTGTTAAAATGACATTGGGATGGGCTAATCTTAAAGAAAAAGATAATGATGATAAAATTGTTTCTATTGTTCTTTATAATTATCCTCCAGGGAAAAATGAAATTGGTGCTTCATTTTTAGATGTTTTTGAAAGTATACATGATATATTAGAAGTATTATATGATGAAGGATATGATATTGGTATGTCTAAAGAAGAGATTCCTAATGCTAATGAAATTTACACTATTGTTGCTGAATTTGGTAATAAAGGGACTTGGGCTCAAGGACTTTTAAATGAATATGTAGAAAAGTATTTTGATACATTAATGAATAACGGGCAACTTATCAATTCTGAAAAATATCAAGAATTGGTTATTGATTCATTAGATTATAGACTATATCAACAAATGTATGATTATTGGAATGGAAGTGAAAATGAACTTGGAAAAATAATGGTATACAATGGTGAATATATTGTTATTCCTGGAATTTTCTTTGGAAATATTTTTATAACATTTCAACCTAGTAGAGGTTGGGAAGAGGTTTCAAATTATCATGATTTGGAAATGCCTCCTCATCAACAATATGTTACATTTTATAAATGGTTAGATGAAGTATTAAATACAGATGCAATAATTAATTTAGGAACTCATGGAACACTGGAATTTTTGCCAGGGCGTTCTATTGGTCTTCAAGAAGATGATTGGTCTTTTGCTTTAACTTTAAATCCAACTATTTATCCATATATTGTATCTAATCCTGGTGAAGGAATGGTTGCAAAAGATAGATTGGGAAGTTTAATTATCACTCATATGACTCCTGCTATTGTTGAATCTGAGTTATATGGGGATTATGTTAAGTTAAAAGATGCGATTCTTCAATATGAAAATGCAGTAAAAAATAATGTTACTCAACAAATTGAAAATGCTCAAAAAGCAGTTATAGAATTTGCAATTTCATTAGGTTTTGATTCTAATTATGAATCTTTTGATAACTGGGCTGAGGAACTACATGACTATTTGGAATTAATGGAAAATGATTTAAATGTATTGGGTATGCATTCTTTAGGATATGTGTTATCTGGTGAAGAATTAATCCAAGAAGTAATAACAATTGTATCATCTAAAACAGAAATATATAATAGACTTACAGCTTTTTTATTCCCTGAACTTGCTGATTTAGATTTTTATAAAAATATAATTACAAATCGTAAATATGAAGGAGAAGTCGTTGAAATTAAGGCTTGGTTGTATAAATTTATTGAAGAACTCGTTTATAATACTGCTTCTTGTAATGATTTAGCTAAAAAATATGGTATTGAAAATGATTCTGAATTATATGATGATTTATTGGAATGTGTTGATGTAATTATTGGAATTCAAAGTAATATGGAATGGAAATCCCTAATCTCAGCATTATCTGGAGGTTATGTTTTTGCAGGATTATTTGCTGATCCTTCTTATGGAAATTCTCTTCCAACTGGAACTAATGGTTATGTGGAAGATTCCAGTAAAATGCCTACTAAAATTGCATATGAATCAGCTAAAGAAATGATGGATTTAAAAATTGCAGCTTATTATGAAGAAGAAGGTAAATGCCCAGAACTATTTGGTTTAGTTTTATGGGGTACAGAAATTCTCCGTACTAATGGAATGGGAATTGGTGAATTTTTATACTTATTGGGTGTTGAACCTATTTGGAGTAGGAGTGGTACTGTTACTGGTGTAAAATTAATCCCTCTTGAAGATTTAACCATAACTTTATCTAATGGTACAGTTTTAAACCGTCCAAGAATTGATGTTTATGCTAGTATTGTTACTAGTAATTCATATTGGATTAAATTAATGGTTAATGCTGTTAATATTGTTTTCTATAATACACCTGATGAAGATTCTTCAGTAAATTTTGTTAAAAAACATTATGCAGAAAATCCTTCTCTTGATAGATTATTTGGTCTACCAGGTAATATTCTTGAAGGTACTGGTGGAAGTGATTTCTTATCAAATCCTAATAATTGGCAAGATTTAGATGATCTTACTGCAGTTTTAGCAGATATATATTTAACCAGAGTTTCTTATTCATGGTCTATAGATGAAAAAGGTAATATTATAATAACTCAAAAAAGAGATGATTATTCTTATCTTTTGGGTAAAGTAGATGTTATTAGTCAAAATATGGATAGTACATGGAGACTTCTTGATACTGATGATTATGTTGATTGGTTTTATACTATGTGGGCAGTAGCTAAAGAATTAGGCGCAGATCCATATACTATGATTGGAGATAGTAGAAATCTAAATAACTTTAAGATGAGGGATGTTATTGCTGAATTACAATTAGAGATAAGAACTAATGTTTTAAATCCTAAATTTATTGAAGCTATGCTTAGTAGTCCTGGAGGTACTTTAAAATATTATAGTATGTTTGAGGAATGGTGGAAATATGAAATTCTTCATCAAGAAACTACTGGGGAATCAACTATCAATACTAATCTTTATGATCAAATGGCGAATGTTCTTTTAGAACAATCTTCAAATATCAGATCTGATTCACAAGCATATGGTTTGCAATCTAGTATAGCTATTATGATTCATGCAATCGAAAGAGGGTATTATAATGCAGATCCTCAAATGCTTGAAAATTTAGTAAATAAATTCATAGAAATAGTTAATGAATATGGAATAGCATGTTGTCACCATACTTGTGGTAATTTGAATTTAATGAATAAAATAGTAGTTTCTAGTACTCTTTCAGATAAAATAAAACAAGACTTTTCAGATATTATACAAGCAGTTACTTTAAAAGATCCAATTTACAATTCTACTACTACAAACCCAGAAACCCAAAATACTGATTCAAATGGAACTTCCACTGATGAACCATCACCAAATACAGATTCTGAAGGATCTGTAGGAGAATATGGTAATGATAAATCTCCATCTATTTCATCTTCTACTTCAGGAAGTGATTCTCAAAAAAGTTCAAAAGATAATTCTGAAAGCTCAGATTCTTCAGAAAGTGGTGATGCATATGAAATTTCTAAAACTAGTTCTAAAAGTAGTGCTAGTGTAGAATCTTCAATGCCTATTTATTTCATTGCAGCTATAATTGTTTTAATAATTGTATTTGCTATTGGATATTTAAGAAATAAAGATAATGAATTTTAATCTTTATTTCTATTTTTATTTTTTTTTCAACTTCACTTTATAGAAATTATTATATAATTGAATTTACATAGTTGTTTTATAAAATAATTTTTTTATTTTACTTTAAAAATTGGAGAAAAAACTATGAAAGCTATTAAATTTTTAATTCTCTTGTTTTTTATTGTAAGTTTAGCTATTAGTGGAATTAGTGCTACTGATAATGAAACTTATTTAGAAACTCAAGAAAATAACTTAGATTTTAATCAATTATCAATTGAAGAAGAGATAGTTGATAATAACGTATTAAATACATATGAAATAAATTCAAATAATTTCAATGATTATTTTGATGGAAATGGTATTAAAGATTCAAGTCAGGTAAAAAATGGAGATACTCTTAATTTAAATGGAGATTTTACAGGTTTAACTTTTAAAATTAACAAAGCATTAAATATAAATGGTATTAATGCTCAACTAAAAAATTCAAAAATCATTGTAGTTGCAGGTGGATCATATTCTAATATTTCTAATATTAATATTCAAAATTCACTTGTATCAAGCTATGG
This sequence comes from Methanobrevibacter sp. DSM 116169, assembly GCF_046197865.1. Taxonomy (GTDB): domain Archaea; phylum Methanobacteriota; class Methanobacteria; order Methanobacteriales; family Methanobacteriaceae; genus JAHKLT01. Next base: position 244,801 of record NZ_CP166990.1, read on the forward strand.
AATATTATTGCAAAGTGCTACAAATTGTATTATTTCTGATTGTACAATTAGTGTAAATGGTGTGGGAGCTTTCCCAATAATTTTAGATATGCAAGCAAATAATAATAAAGTAATTTCAAACCATTTAATTACTGCTAAAACATCTGAAGGTAAATATCATGCTAATATTATTTTAGGAGATTCTCATAATAATTACATTGCAAACAATATTATTGAAAGTGGAGATTCTAATGCAATTTATTTATCTGTATATGGATCAAGTAACTTTTTAGGAGGATTATCTAATTATAATCATATTTATAATAATACTATTAGTTGTTATTTAATTCCCACTTCATGGAATTATGCTATTCAAATGATGGGTTCTTATAATCTTGCTGAGGAAAATACTGTTATTGGAACTTATAGGGGGATTTCAGGATCAGGTACTAATAATTCTGCAATTGGAAATACTTTAATTAATTTGACTGGAATAGAATTTTCTACTAATGAATTAGTTGGAGGAGATCATGGTATTATTTTAGCTACAAATTCAACTGTTGCAAATAATATTATCATTAATTCAAATCTAGTTGGTTCTGGAATTTCTGTAGGGTCTAATTCTAAAGTTTATAATAATGATATTGAAGTTTTAGGAGATTCTTTTGGAATTAGAGCTGAAGGTAATAATATAGAAATATATAATAATAAAGTAAAATCTCAAAATGTAGGAATCTATCAAATTGGAGGTTCAAGCTCTGGAGGTTATTCAGGTTTAATTGTTAGAAATAATACTATTAATTCTGCTTCAGCTATCGGAATATTAATAAAAAAACAATCTAATAGAATTTATCCAAATAATATTAAAATAATTGATAATATTGTAATAACTGAAAATGAAATAGCTATTGATGCTTCTCAAGCAGATAATAATTCTTATATTATTTCAAATAATAATGTAGGAGGTAAAAAAATTATTTCTCCAGATGGACTTGTTGATCCTTCAGGAGATTTAGTTTTTAATGGAACTACATATACTATCACCCCTACTAATTTCAAAAATTTCTTTGATGATAATGGAAATATCATATATGCTTTGAAAAAAGGAGATATTTTAATTTTTGTTGGTGATTTTTATAATAAATTAATAAAAATTAATATCGGACTAAAATTAACTGGATCTAACCCTAATTTTTATAATTCTACTATTAAAGTACTTTCAGTTAATGGTGTTTTAATAGAAAATTTAAATATTGTAAATAATGATCATAATGCAGATAATCAGTGGGGCATTCTTATTAAAGAATCTAATAAAATAGTTATTAAAAATAATAATATTGATATTAAGGATAAAACTGCTGCATATTCAATTTTTATTTTAGATTCAGGTGATTTAAATATTCATAATAATAAATTAAAATCTTCTGGTGGAAATTTAACTTATACAATACTAATGTATTCTTCTTTTAATGCAAATATTGTAAATAATGAAATTATTACTATTGGTACTGGTGAAAAATATTCTTATCAAAAAGGAATATCTATTGGTGAAGGTATTAATGTAAATGAAATTTTAAAAACATATGGTATTTTAGCTATTGAATCATCTGGTAATTATATAGCTGAAAATAATTTACAAATTTCATCTTTATTAGATGAAGCTTATGCTAATTCATCAAATTCAATTGCAGGTATTGATTTTTATTTTGACTGTTCTGATAATATAATTGAATATAACAATATTACAATTAATGCTAAAGACAATTATATTTATGGTATGGGAGTTATTGGTGCAGAAACTAATTCTGGTCAAGAAAAATATTCAAAAAATAATACTTTTGCTTATAATAATGTTAATATTGAAGGATATAGTTTTGGAACAGGTTTCATTGCAGGATATAACTCTATAAATACTATAATTATGGGAAATAGTATAAATGTAAATACAAAACGTTTTGCATATGGTATAACTTTAGAAGATTCTGATAAATCAATTATTATTAACAATAGTGTCAAAACTTCAGCAGATATTAATTATATTATTGAAATGTATTTATCTGATGATAATTTGATTGAAAATAATGAATTATATGGTATGGGAAAATATGTATATGGTATTGCAGGATATAGGGCATCAAATAATAATATTATTAATAATAATGTCTCTGCATTAGGTAATTCAAATGAAATTTTAAATTATATTAATTATGATGTAATAAAACAAGGAAATTCTGGTATTATATTATTAATTTCTGATAATAATTTAATTCAAAATAATTCTATTACTACTTTAGGAAATTATTCTGTAATAGCTATAAACACTAGTAAAAACAATGTAATAACTTATAATTATCTTAAATCATCTGATAAAATAGGAGATGCATCTGTAAGTGTAATAGCTAATAATGAAGTTCATGATAATTATGCTAAATATTTCTCAAATATTAAATTTAATCCGATTGTAGCTATTTATAAAGATACAGCTATTTTCACAGTTACTTTATCTGATGGTGGAGATTCTAAAGTTAAATTTTATATTGGTAATGTTTTAATAGGGGAAACAAAATCTGTTAATGGTGTAGCTAAGTTTACTTATAAATTAACTGATGCTTTTGCAGTAGGTCTACATAATATTTATGCAGAAATTTCTGAAGATGATTATAAATCAGAAAAAGTTGCTTCGACCTTAACTATTACTAAAGAAAATTTAATTATAATTTTCGAGGATATTTCAAGTTTACCTGGAAATACTATAACATTAAAAGCTACAGTTTATGATAGATTTAATAATCCTGTTCCAGGTATTGTTGTAGAGTTCTATAGAGATGGTAATAGATATATTGGCAGAGGAACTACTGGAACTTATGGGATAGCTACTCTTAGCTGGAAAATGCCAAGTAGTTTGACTTATGGTAATTATTCAATTTCTGCTAAAACTACTGGAAATGATGATTATGAAGGCAATTTTAAAAATGCTACTTTATCATTAGGTAAAGCTAAGCCTGTTTATCTTTCTGGAGATAATATTACAATGTATTATAAAGATGGATCTAGATATGTTGTAACTTTACTTGATAGTAATAAAAATCCATTTGTTGGTAGAGATGTAACCATTTCTATTAATGGTGTTGATTATGTAAGACAAACAGATTCTAAAGGCCAAGCAAGTATTGCTTTAAATTTAGATGCAAAAGAATATCTTGTTACTGTTAAATTTTTAGGTGATAAGGATTATACTGCTTTAACAATTAGTAATATTGTTAAAATCCAAAGTACTTTAGTTGCTAGTGATTTAACTAAATATTACAAAAATGATAGTCAATATTATATCACTGTTTATGATAAGTTAGGAAAGCTTTTAAAAAATACTGATGTTGAATTTAACATTAATGGTGTAATGTATACTAGAACTACGGATTCTAATGGTATTGCTAAATTATCAATTAATTTAAGTCCAAATAAATATGTAATAACTGCTAAAAACCTAGTTACTGAAGAAGTTCATTCTAATAATATCGTTGTTTTATCTACTTTAAATGGAAGCGATTTAACTAAAATGGTTGGAGGAGCAGAAAAATACGGTGTTAAAGTCCTTGATAGGCAAGGAAAAGCTATAACTAATACTAATGTTCGTATGAATATTAATGGTGTTATGTATACTAGAACTACTGATTCAAATGGAATAGCTTATTTATCTATTAATTTAGATCCTGGTGAATACATTATAACTGTTTATCATCCTGTTGATGGTTTAGAGCAAAGTAATTTAATTCGTGTTTATCCCACATTACTTGGTTATGATCTTAGTATGAGTTTCCAAGATGGTTCTTATTATAGAGTTTATTTATATGATACTAATGGAAAAGAATTAGTGGGTAAAAATATTTCAATGAATATTAATGGAGTCATATATCATAGAACAACTAGTTCAGGTGGTTTAGCTAAGTTAAATATTAATTTAGACAGAGGACATTATATTATAACTGCTTCTTATGGTGGTTATTCAACTTCAAATATTATTGTTGTAAAATAGCTAATTTATAGCTATTTTATTTTTTTTAAATATTATTGGGGGATATACTATGGATATGATGAGTATGTTATGGCAGTTAGGTGTTTTATCTGCAGTATTAGTTTTTGGAATTAAAATTGGTTTAGCATCTGGTTTAGCTAATCTTTCAAAAAAGTATTTAGCTTTAATATGTCTAGGTTATGGTGCAGGTGTTTTAATTTGTGCAAAAATTGCTTCTTTTTATGCAGATCAATTAACTACTTGGATTTATGATTATAATGTTGTGTTTTTTTTAGCTATGGCATTAATTATGATAATAGCTGGGGTATTTACAATTAGAGAATGGAAAGTTAATTCAAAAAATACAACTACTGCAACATGTTTAGCTGTTGTTGCTCCTTGTCCTTGTTGTTTTGGTTCAATTATTGCTAGTATTCTTTTAGTTGCTCCTACTATTGGTTTTGGTGCATATCAATTAAGTCAATATGTAGCTTTAGCTTTAATTTTAACAATTGCAATAACTTATTTTGGATCAAATTTTATTGCAAAACATTTAAATAAGCCTTATCCTGTAATTCTTGGGAATTTCATGTTATTTTTAGGTATTTATTTCTTATTATCTTCTATTGTATTACCTAATATTTCTAGTGCTATGAGTAAACAAATGGGCTCTATTAATATTGCTTCATTTGAATCAATAGCTATGATAATTATATTTGTTGTAATGCTTTTAATTGTAGGAATAATTTTAAATAAAAAAAGTGATAGTTTTTATAAATAATTTAAGGAGGATATATTAATGAGTTCTGTAATCCCTGGTGGGGAATTTTTATCTGGTGCATTAAATGCGATTGCTCAAAGTTTGATTATACCAGTTATTTTATTATTATTAGTTTTAATTGTTTACTCAATAATTTTAGCAGGAGGTTTAATATCAGAATATACATCTCGAAAGAAAGTTTCTGTTGGGGAAATTAAGAGTATTATATATAGTATTAATAAATCTAAAAATACTGATGAACTTAAAAGTATTATTGGGGATTCTAAGATTTCTAATTCTCAAAAAAAGGTTTTAAATGAGATTGCTGATTCTTCTGAATTAGATGAAGAGAATCGTAGAGCTTTAACTAATAAGTTAATTGAGGTTGAAGAGGATAAGATTGATAAGGTTTTAGAGAAAACTGATATTATTGCTCGTATTGGCCCTACTTTGGGTTTGATGGGTACTTTAATTCCTATGGGTCCTGGTCTTGCTGCTTTAGGTACTGGTGATGTTGCAGCATTAGCTGATGCTATTATTGTTGCTTTTGATACTACTGTTATTGGTATTGCTGCTGGTGGTTTGGCTTATGTAATTTCTAAAATCCGTAAAAGATGGTATGAAGAGTATATTTCTACTTTAGATGCTTTATCTGATTCTGTTTTAGATTTTATGCATAGATAATTTTTCGTGATTTAAATGGTTAGGAAACAACGTAGGTCTAGGCGGTCTCAAAGTGAAGATCAAGATCCTTTAGCAGGTACAACTAACCTTGTTGATGCAATGTTAGTAATATCTGTTGGATTACTTATTTTTTTAGTTATGAGTTGGAATATGCAAAGTATAGTCTTCTCAGACATGTCTCAAGAAGAAAAACAAGATGTAATGGAAGCAATGAAACAAGTCTCCCAAGTAAATCAAGGAAAAGAATTAAATGAAACTCCAGATACATCTAATAGTTCTGGTGAAGGATACACTGAAATGGGTAAAGTTTATAAAGACCCGTCGACAGGTAAACTTATAATGGTTGAAGAATAATTCTATTCTTCTTTTAATTTTTTCTAATTTTTTTTATTATTTGAATATTATTTTTCATTAAAAAACATATATTTAATAATAACTTAATGTAATATCTTTTAATGAGAATTAATTTTTAAATACAATATTGGCTTAAAACTATATTTTATTGAATATATCTGATTAATTAAAATACTAAAATAAAATAATTGCGTGCCTACTCAGTAAGTTCAAATAAATTTTTTGTTCTCATTTAATTAAAGGAGGAATTTAATGAAAAATTATCTTAAAATTTTATTAATAGCTTCATTAATTTTATTTTCTATTGGTGGAATCTCTGCAGAAGATACAGTAATAGAAAATTTTGATGATAATGCAGCTATTGAAACTACAAATGTAGTTAATGAATACATTGATGTTAACAATGTTAAATTAGAAGAAACTATCACTGAAGATAATCAAGTCTTTAATGATACGAAAGAAGAAACTTATATTAATTCAAGTAATATAGAAAAAACATATAATGATAGTGGTAGATTAGAAGCAACTTTATTTGATTCTAATGGTACTCCTATTAGTGGTGTAAATTTAACTATTATTATTAATGGTCAAACTTATAATAGGCCTGTTAATGATAATGGTACTTTATCTATGGCTATTAATTTAGAGCCTGGTTTTTATCCTGTTGAAATTTCATTTGCTGGAAATGATGAATATGCTAATTCTAGCACTTCAATCAATGTTACTGTTTTACCTACATTAATTGGTGAAGATTTGAATAAAACTTACCGTAATGGTAGTCAATTCTATATAAAAGCTATTTATGCTAATGGATCAGCTATTATTGGTAAAAATGTTAGTTTTAATATTAATGGACAAAAATATTATAGATTAACTAATGCTAGTGGTATTGCTACTTTAAATATTAATTTAGCTCCAGGGGTTTATGTTCTAACTGCTACTAATCCTATTGATGGCTTGAACACTTCATATACTATAACTGTTTTCCCAACTTTAATTGGTAATGATTTAAATAAGACTTTCCGTAATGGGAGTCAATTCCATGTAAAAGTTATTAATGGTGATGGAACTGTTGTTGCTGATAAAATGGTTTCTATGAATATTAATGGTGTTTTTTATGAAAGAAAAACTAATGCTAGTGGTATTGCTACTTTGAATATTAATTTAGAACCTGGCACTTATATTTTAACTGCTAAAAATCCTGTTGATGGTTTAGAAGATTCATATATTATCACTGTTCTTTCTACTATTTTTGGTGAAGATCTTGTTAAATATTATAAGAATGGATCTCAATTCCATGCTTTATTTATTAATGGTGATGGAACTCCAATAGTAGGTAAAAATGTTACTTTCAATATTAATGGTGTAATGTATACAAGATTAACTAATGCTAGTGGTATTGCTACTTTGAATATTAATTTAGATCCTAATAGCTATATTTTAACTGCTAAAAATCCTGTTGATGGTTTAGAAAAATCTTTTAAAATATTTGTTAATTCAACTGTAATTGTTGATAAAGTCATGGTATATTATGAAAGTGGAGAACATGCTGTTGCTCAAATTTTAGATGGAACTGGTAAAGCTGCACCTGCTGGAATAATAACTCTTGGTATTTTAGGAAAAGATTCAGTATTTATTGGAGCTATACGTGAAAATGGTACTGCTTATTTCACTTTTGATGGTCTTCTTCCTGGAAAATATGATGCATTTGTTAACAATCCAGTTACTAATGAATCAAGACATTTTATTTTAACTATTAATTCTACATTAGTTACTAAAGACCAATCTGTTGTTTATAATGAAAAAGGTCAATATTCTGTAAAATTAGTAGATTCTAATGGCACTGCTCTTGCAAATAAAACTGTTACAATCACTCTTAATGGAAATTCATATAATAGAACTACTAATGAAAATGGTACTGCTTATTTAACTATTAATTTAAGACCAGGTACTTATACTGTTGTAGCTAGCTATGAAGGTCTTAATCAAACAAATAAATTAACTGTTAATAAAATGCCTGCTAGTATTTCACTTCCTAATGGTAATACTATATCTAAAAATGGAAATCTTGAAATAAAAGCAACACATAAAGGTAATCCTATTGCAGGAATTACAATTTATGTTCAAGTTGATGGTATTGACCAATTATATGGATATAAAACTAATGCGGAAGGTATTGCTACTGCAAGAATAGGTTTGCCTGTTGGTTCTTATCAATTCTGGCTTATGATTGCACAAGATCCTAACTATGCAGATGTAACTACTATTAATACAATTAAAATTGTATAATTAATTATTCTATTTTTAGAATAATTATTTTTTTATTTTTTTTCAAATACTATAATATTTACTATCAATTTAATTAATTTCTCGATTAAAATAACATAATACTTTTTTTTCAAACACGATTTAATCAACTAATATTTTTATATTAATAAAAGACTTTTAAAAAATAATATATTTAATATAATATATGTAGATGTAATTATTAAAAAACAATATTTATTAAAATTTATAATAAAAATAAAAAAGAGAATGGTTATTAAACCATTAAAATTAGGAATTTATTGCATCTTTAACTTTATCAAAGAATCCTTTTTCATATTTGTGAATTTCTTCACCACTTATTTCAGCAAATTCTTCTAAAAGTTCTTTTTGTTCAGAGCTTAATTTTTGAGGAATAACTACAACAAGTTCAACATATAAGTTTCCTCTCATTTTGTTTCTAGTATTAGGCATTCCTTGATTTCTAAGTTTGACAACTGTACCACTTTGAGTTCCAGGTGTAACATCAATTTCTAATGTTTTACCATCTACTGTTGGAATATCAATCTTATCTCCAAGACTTGCTTGAACAAAGCTAATTTGTTTTTCAAAGTATAAATGAGATCCTTCTCTTTCAAATGTGTCATTTCTTTTAACATGGATAGACACTATTAAATCTCCATTTAAACCAGGACCTTCTCCACTATTACCTTCACCAGAAACTCGCATGCGGTCTCCATCATCAATTCCTGCAGGTATACTAATGGATAATACTTTTGTTTGTCTGACTTTTCCTTTTCCATTACATTCTGTACATGGATCAGTTATTATTTTACCTGTTCCTCCACACTCCCTACATGGGCGAACATTCATCATTTGTCCTAAAATAGTATTACTTACTTGTTTTACTTGTCCCGTACCTTGACATGTTTGACAAGTTTCAGGATTACTTCCAGGTCTTGATTTTGACCCGTCACAAACTGGACATAATTTATCTACATTTATTTTTATTTCTTTTTCAATACCAGAGTATGCTTCTTCTAAAGTTACAGTAACTTCAGTATAAATATCAGAACCTCTTTGAGGGCCTTGATTACCTGATCTACTAAAGCCTCCTCCAAAACCAAACATATCGAATATATTTCCCATATCAAAGCCTTGGAAAATATCATCAAAGTTTACATTTTGATACATGTCTTCAGCAGAAAAGCCATCCATTCCAGCATGTCCGAATTGATCGTACTTTTGCCTTTTATCATTATCTGATAAAACAGCATATGCTTCACTAATTTCTTTAAATTTGTCTGAAGCCTCTTCATCATCACTAACATCAGGGTGGTATTTAATAGCTAAATCACGGTAAGCTTTTTTAATTTCTTTCTCATCAGCACCTTTGTCCACTCCAAGGACATCATAGTAATCACGTTTTTCTGCCATTTATTCACCTTATTCAATTTTAAAAAAATAAATTAATATTTTTAATTTATAATTAGTTATATGTTTTGATTCTGATAGCTTATTAATTAACTAATTTTCATTAAAAATATATAATAATTTTTTTATCTATTCATCTTTTACTTTGTAGTCTGCGTCAATTGTATCGTCATCATTATTTTGGCTGTCAGCATCTTGACCTTGTGCTTGCTCTTGAGCTTGCTGTGCTTGTGCTGCTTCTTGATAGATTTTTGCACCTACTTCTTGAACAACTTTTGTTAGTTCTTCTGTTTTATCTTTAATAGCTGCAATGTCATCTCCACTAATGATTTCTCTTAATTCTTTAACTAAGTTTTCAATATTGCTTTTTTCATCATCAGATATTTTATCTTTTAAATCTTCTAAGGTTTTCTCAGAAGTGTAAATCATAGAATCTGCATTATTTCTAACTTCAATTTCTTCTTGTTTTTTCTTATCTTCTTCAGCATGCATTTCTGCTTCTTTTACTTTTTGATCAATTTCATCATCAGATAGCTTATTAGGAGCAGTAATAGTAATATTTTGTTCTTTTCCTGTTCCTTGATCTTTAGCAGATACATTTAAAATACCATTTGCATCAATATCAAAGGTAACTTCAATTTGAGGCATTCCTCTTGGTGCAGGTGGTATTCCTACTAATTGGAATCTTCCCAAAGTAGCATTATCTGCTGCCATTGGACGTTCACCTTGTAATACGTGAATATCTACAGATGGCTGATTATCAGCTGCTGTTGAGAAAACTTGGCTTTTTTTAGCAGGAATAGTAGTATTTCTTTCAATAAGTTTTGTTGATACTCCACCTAATGTTTCAATACCTAAAGATAATGGGGTTACATCAAGTAAAACTAAATCTTTAATTTCTCCAGCTAAAACTCCACCTTGGATTGCTGCTCCAGTAGCTACACATTCCATAGGGTCAATACCACGTTCTACAGGTTTACCAATATATTTTTCTACAAATTCTTGTACAATAGGCATTCTAGTTGGCCCACCAACAAGAATAATTTTACCTATTCCATTTTTATCCATTTTAGCATCATCTAATGCTTGTTTAATTGGGTTTCCACATTTTTTAACTATAGGATCAACTAATTCTTCTAATTTTGCTCTAGTTAAACTAAGAATTAAGTTTTTAGGAGATCCATCTGCACCCATAGTAATAAATGGTAAGTTAATTTCAGTAGTTAAAGTAGTGGAAAGTTCAATTTTTGCCTTTTCTGCAGCTTCTCTAAGTCTTTGAACAGCCTGATCATCATCCATAAGGTTGATACCATTTTCTTTTTGGAATTCATCAGCTAAGTATTTTAAGATAAGATTATCCATATCTGTTCCACCAAGTTTAGTATCACCACTTGTGGATTTTACTTCAAATACTCCTCCACCAAATTCCATTATGGTTACATCAAGAGTTCCTCCACCTAAATCGAATACAAGAATATTGACATCTTCATCACTTTGTTTATCAATACCATAAGCTAGACTAGCTGCAGTTGGTTCATTAACAAGTCTTACCACATCCAATCCAGCAATTGTTCCTGCATCTTTAGTAGCAGTTCTTTGATTATCATCAAAATATGCTGGTACAGTAATAACAGCCTTTTCTACAGGTTCTCCTAAGAATGATTCTGCATCTTTTTTAATTTTTTGTAAAATAAAAGCAGAAATTTCTTGTGGACTGTATTCTTTTCCTTGAACTTTTACTTTTGTATCAGTACCCATACTTCTTTTAATAGCACTAATAGTATTTTCTGGATTAGTTACAGCTTGTCTTTTAGCTGGTTCACCAACTAATCTTTGACCATCATCAGTAAAAGCTACATAACTTGGAAATGCTTTACCATATTGACTTGCACCTTCTGCACTAGGAATAACAGTAGGTTTTCCTCCAATAAGTACTGCAGCTGCAGAATTACTGGTTCCTAAATCAATACCAATTATTTTTTCTTTTTTTGTATTATTATCATCTGCCATAATTTATCACCTTAGTTAATTTTTAATATTTTTTTTTTATAAATTTGATTTTTTAGTTAAACTTATTTTTTACAGACTTTAACTTTAGAATATTTGATGACTTTATCTTTGAGAGTATATCCTTTCATAAGTTCTTCTATAATCTCACCATTTTCATAATCATCATTTTTCTCAGCTAAAAGTGCTTCATGTTTAAATGGATCAAACTTTTCACCAATAGCTAGAATTTTTTTAAGACCTTCCTTCTTTAATTCATTTTGTAATTTTGAATAAATTAATTCGACACCTTCTCTTAACTCTTTTTCATTTTTAGAGTTTTCCAAAGCTCTTTCAAGGTCTTCATAACTATCTAAAAAATCCATAATAATTTTTTCATTTGCATAAGCAATGATTTCTTTATTTCTTTTTTCAGTTTGTTTTTTAAAGTTTTCAAAGTCTGCTTGAAGTCTTTGACTATGAGAAATATATTCTTCTTTTGATTTTTTTTCTTCTTCAAGACTCTTTTTAAGTTCAGCTATTTCTTCATCTTTTGAAGATAGCTCTTCACTAATTTTTTCTTCTTGAGACGAATCATCCTTTTCTAATTCTTCTTCAAGGTTTTTTTCTTTCTTCTCATTAGTCATCTGTTCACCTTGTAAGGTTATTTTATAAAATAGATTAATTTAATATATAAGGCTTAATAAATAGCTATTTTCGGTGAGCCTTCACTTTTTGATTTTAATATTCGGCCAATTGGGGAAATTTATGGACATATAGGAAATTATTTGATAAATAGCTAAATTTAAGCCTTATAATTATTACCAAATATTAAAGTAACAAAAAGTTATCTTTCTCATATTATTATAGTAACAAAAAGTTATATAAAGGTTTCGATTAAAAAATTTTTTATTAGATGATTATATTGGCTTGTTTTAATGTAATAATTTAATTTTAATATTATTTTTAGTTAATATAATTTACATGATTTTAATTATTAATTATATTTTATTATAATTTTCTATTATAATTATTATCTTAAATTATTCATTTAATTTAATTTATTTTATTTTTTAAAAAAATTTTATTATAGTAACAAAAAGTTATATAAACATGAACTTACAAAAGATAATATATGGAAAATATAGATACTAATAAAAAAAATCAAAGTAGCCCTAAAAATGATTTTGGTTTTAATATTGATTCAAATATCTATAAAAATAATAATACTCTAGAAATAAAAGGAGATTTTGACGATTCATTTACAGATATGAATATGGAAGATATTTTAGATGTTATGGGTTGTAAAACAAGAAGAGATATCATTAGTCTTTTAAATGATGAACCTAAATTTGTAAGTGAAATATCTAATGAATTAAACATAGGTCAAAAAGCTATCATAGAACATTTAAGAGCTATGGAAGCTATTGGAATATTACACTCTTCTTATAAAAAAATTGTTAGAGGTAGACCAAGAAAATATTATGATATGCCTCATGATGTTAACATAAATATATCTATTACAAAAAATAGCTTTTCTATTAATATTTCTGAAGGAATAAATAAATTACAATTACCTTCTGGAGATGAATGGTCTAAATTATTAAACATTGAAAAACGAATCGATAATGGTCATTGGGAAGCTATTGAAGAGCTTAAAAATCAAATAAGATTATATGATAATCTTAAAGAAAGAGCAGAATATATTTTAGAGCGAACTTCTAAAAAATAATTTTAATTTAAACTAGCTATTATTGCTTGACCAAGAGATACTGATCCATCTCCTGGACAAGTATTTTTATGTTGAATAACTTTTAAGCCACTATTTTTAATATTTTGAACACATCTAACAGTAATAGCTTCATTATAAAAAACACCACCAGTAAGTCCAATAGTGCCTATTTTTTCTTTATCTGCAGATTTAATAGCTATTTCACTTAATCCATCACTAATTGTATTTTGACTAGCTGCAGCTATTTCTTTAATACGTTCTCCTTTATCTATAAGCTTAATAACATTATATACTAAATCATTAGTATCTAAAATTAAGCGATTATCTTCTTTTTTAATAATAGGCTGAATTTCTATAGTTCCATTTGCATTATGTGCAACTGATTCTAATTTCATAGAACATTCTCCTTCATATGTTCTCTCACCACATATCTTTAAAGCAGTAGAAATAGAATCTAATATTCTACCTGTACTTGTTGTAGTTGAAACATTTAAATTTTTATCTAATTGATTTATAACATTTTTAATTTCGTTTGCACCATGTTTAAAGTAATCTTTATAATTTTCAATCATTAATTTTTCTAAATCATCACTTTCTATATTATTATATAATATAGATTCTAACATTCGTGCTGGATATTTTGTAGATCTATCTCCACCAGGCATCCTTTGACTAGCAAGTGATCCCATTCTTTTAAATGTTTTAATGTCAGTATAAAGTACTTCTCCACCCCAACTTGTACCATCACTTCCATAACCTGTTCCGTCTGCGCAAATAGCTATAAATTTATCAATGTTGTGATCATTTGCAAGTGCAGCAGCATGTGCATGGTGGTGTTGAACTGGTAATGTGTTACAAGAGTATTTATCACTTAACTCATTAGCTAATTTTGTTGTAAAAAACTGAGGATGCATATCATGAGCAATAATATCAAATTCATCAATTTTAGTAATTTTAATCATATGATTAATTGCACTTTTTAAAAATTCCAATGTTTTGTATTTATTTGTATTTCCAATGTGTTGAGATGGATAAATTAAGTTTTCTTTTCTAAGTGCAAAGGTAACATCTAGTTCAGGTCCTAATGCTAGTACTTTAGAGTTATTAAGTGAATATTTTTCACTAATTTTATATGGTTCTGGTGTATAACTTCTTGAACGTCTAATAAATGCCAACTCATCATTTCTAAATCTTATAACAGAATCATCACATCTATTAATTATTCTTCTATTATGAATTAGGAAATAATCAGCTATTTTATCTAGATTTAAAATTTCCTCATTTGTAATCATCATCGGCTCACCAGGCACATTAGCTGATGTCATAACCAATGTATCTAGATTATTATCAAATAATAAATAATGCATTGGTGAGTAGGGTAGCATTACTCCAATATTGTGTAATGTAGGTGCCAGGGAATTTGGAAAATGATAATTTTCACCTTTGCTTAAAACAACTATTGGTCGTTTATTAGAAACTAATGTTTTCTCTTCCTTTTTAGATATTTTAGAAAAACTTTTTACAGTTTCAATATCTTTACTCATAACAGCAAAAGGTTGATTAAATCTTCCTAATTTTTTTCTTAATTTAGTAATTGCCTCACCATTATAAGCATCACAAACAAGATGTGTTCCACCAATTCCTTTAATAGCTATTATTTTTCCATTAGCTAAATACTCTCTTGATTTAGATATAGGATCACTTAAATCTAATTTTTCTTTTTTATTATTGTAAAGTTCCATTTGTGGTCCACATGCGGGACAACAAATTGCTTCACCATGATAACGTCTATTATTAGGATTAGTGTACTCTTTTAAACATTCATCACATAATGGAAAATCAATCATAGAAGTTTTATCTCTGTCATATGGAACAGATTCAATTAATGTAAATCTTGGACCACAATCAGTACATGCATTAAATGGATATCTATATCTTCTGTCATTAGGATTTTGTAATTCTTCTAGACAATTATCACAAATTGACACATCAGATGGAATTGTTGACATTCCTGAATACTTATCCATGCTTTCAAGTATTTTAAAATCATTAAATTCATCAATATCAATATCTTCTATTTTTATAGAATCTATTCTAGCTATTGGAGGAATATTACTTTCAAGCTCTTTTATGAAATCTTCAATTTTGATATTATCTCCTTGTAAGATTATCTCAACAACATTACCTAAATTTCTAACATATCCATTTAAACCTAGTTTATAAGCTAATCTATATACAAATGGCCTAAATCCTACTCCTTGGACAATTCCTTCAGTTAAAATTTTAATAGATTTCATTTTTTAAAAAATATCCATATTTTAAATAATTAAAAATATATATTAATAGTATATTATTATATTAATTATATATTAAAATTTGTGATTTGATGAGAAATTTACTAGAAAAACTTTTAGATGGGAAAATAACACTTGATCAATGTGAAACCCTTTTAAAAGCCCAAAATATCCAAGAATTAGGAGATAATATTAAATTAGATTTAAAAAGAAAAGATAGAACTGGTTTTCCAGAAGCTATTTTTGCTGAGAATAAATCTGATGAAGATATAATTTTAATTATCAACTCACATATTGAAAAAAATGATGATAATCTTATTATTACTCGCCTAGATTCCAATAGGTTTGATTTAATTAAAGATGAAATCTCATCAAAAGATAAAGATTTTAAACTAATTTTTAATAAAAAAGCAAGAATTCTCATTGTAAAACTTAGGCAAGTAGAAAATAAAGACTTTAAAGTCGGCATTATAACAGCAGGCACATCTGATATTCCTGTTGGTGAGGAAGCTAAAGTTATTATAGAAGAGTCAGGTCATAAAACAATTACATCATATGATATTGGAGTAGCTGGTATTCATAGGTTATTTCCTCAAATATCTAAAATGATTGAAGAAGATGTTAAAGTTCTTATTGTATGTGCTGGAATGGAAGGAGCATTACCTTCTGTTGTTGCAGGTCTTGTTGATATTCCAGTTATTGGTGTACCTACATCTGTTGGTTATGGTGTTGGAGAAGGTGGAATTGCAGCTTTATATTCAATGCTTCAATCTTGTGCTCCTGGAATAGCTGTTGTAAATATTGATAATGGTTTTGGTGCAGGTGTTTTTGCACTTTCAATTGTTAATAACTTATAAGGATTTTTCTAAAAAAATGATTTATGAAGATTTTAACCCAAAATATCATGATACTTTTAAAATAGCTAAGTTAAAGTATGATGTAGATTTTAGAACTTATGAGATGTTTTTTAATGATAAAAATAAAGCTATTCTAGCTATTAAATATTCTTTAGAAATTACAGACCCTTCTGATTATTTTAAAATGAAAATTGTATTAGATGATGAATCTAAGGAAATTTTAGCTTTTCTAAGTTATTATAGTAAAAATAAAAATACATTTATTAAAGATACAATTACTTTATTTCAAAACTTGAAATTTATAGATGCATTAAAGCTATTTTTAATTGACCTCCTAGATTATTTTGTACTAGCAGATTTTACAGATAACGATATTTATTTAGCAGAATTAGCAGTTGATTCTTCTAAAAGAGGTCAAGGAATTGGTGCTAAAATTTTAAATCATTGTATTGAAAGTTTTAAAAATAAAGGGTATAAAAAACTAATTTTAGATGTAGATTTTAGAAATGATAAAGCTAAAACACTTTATGAGAAATTAGGTTTTAAAGAATTTAATAAAAAGAGATTAAAATTTTTAAATTTTGAAAGAGGAATGTATAATATGGAATATGAATTAAATGAATAGTTTATTTTCTTCTTTTTTCAAATTCTTCATATACATCATCTAATGGGATGTTTTTTTGAACGAGTATCATTAATGTATGAAAAATCAAATCAACAGATTCATGAACAAGGTTTTCATTATTTTTAGAAGCTATTAATACTTCACCTGTTTCTTCTGCAATCTTTTCAAGTATTTTATCTTCTGCCTTTTTAGAGCTATCTTTCATTAAATTAGATGTATATGAGTCTATTGGATTATCTCTTCTATTTTCTAATACTTCATAAACTTCCCTAATTATGTTTTCATTTACCATAAAATCACTTCTTCTCTTGAGATTGTTTTATACTTTCTGTAATTGCAATTAATGGGTGTTGTGCATCATCAATAATTTTTATATCATCAAATGTTTTAACTCCATAATCATCTGCAGTCTTTTCTAAACCTAATTCAATATCAGAATGGATGTTAATTACATATGCATCAATTTTATCACAGCCTAATTTTCTTGCAGCTATTGCTCTGTGATGACCATCAACTAAAATCCAACGATTTCCAGTTTTTACAACAATTACTGGTTCTGCAAGACCTCTTTTAATTTCATAGATTCTTCCTTCAAGTTCATCTGCATAAACTCTATCTTGTGTTGGCCTTAAATTTTTAGTACTAACTTTCATATGTTGTATTTCAGTTTTAACACCATATAATGCTTCTAAGGTACTTTTAAAATATTCTACTTTATTTGGTGTTGTCCTTTCAATATGAGATCTGACCATATCTGTATTTGTAATGATTCCTATTAAAGATCCATCACTATCAACTACAGGAAGTCTTGAAACACCTCTTCTAAACATTACTCTGGATGCATCATCTATGGACATTTCTTCATTAGCTACTATTAAATCAGTGCTCATTAAATCTTTAACAGAATCTGCCCAATCTTTTAATAAAATATCAAAAGCTGTTACCATTCCAATTAATTTATCTTCATCGTCAACTACTGGATAACTATTGTGATTACTTTCTTTCATTATTTTTATGACAGTTTCAGTTGGTGTTTCTGCTTTAACACTAATAACGTCTTTTGTCATATAATCTTTAACTAATGATTTTTCACTCACAAAATCCCTCATTAATCAATTCTATCTTTAATTAATTTTACAGTTTCTCCAGGATCTGCTTTTCCTCGTGTTAGTTTCATTACTTGTCCAACTAAAAAGTTTAGAGAAGCCTTTTGACCTTCTTTATAATCTTCAATAGCTTTAGGATTATCTTCAATAGCCTTTTCAACTGCAGCTATTATTTCATCATCTTTAACAATTCCAATTAATCCTTGCTCTTCAGCTATTGCTTTTGGTGTTTGTTTATTATTTGGTAAATGTTCAATTATACGTTGACCTGCTTTAGTTGTAATTTCTTTATTTTGAAGCATATTAAATAGTTCAATTAAATCTTCAACAAGAATTTCACTATCTTTATAGCTCATTTTATTATATGTTAAAACTCTTTTTAACTCATCTTTCATCCACATTGCAGCAAATGCAGGATCAATAATTTTAGATACTTCCTCATAAGCCTCAGCAAGATCTAATTCTGATGTTAAAACTTTTGCAGATTCTTCATCAATATTATAAGTTTCCATATATCTTTTGACTTTATTATGTGGTGCTTCTGGCATCACTTCAGCTACACTAGCTATTTGTTCATCAGTAATTCCCATTGGTGGAAGATCAGGATCAGGTATAAATCTATAATCATCAGCATCTTCTTTTAATCTCATAGCTACTGTAATCATTTGAGATTCAAGAAATGCACGTGTTTCTTGTTTGATTTCTACTCCTCTTTTCATTAGGTTTTTTTGACGAACAAGTTCAAATTTTAAAGCTTTATATGCGCCTTTAATTGAGTTGATGTTTTTCATTTCTACTCTATTTCCACCTTCAATAGAAACATTTACATCAGCTCTCATAGTACCTTCACCTCTTGCTCCTCCACTATATTGAAGTACTCTAATAAGTTCTTTTAAAAAAGTCCTAGCTTCTTCTGGTGAGTGCATATCTGGTTCTGTTACAATTTCAACAAGTGGAATTCCTGAACGATTAAAATCAACTATTCCTCTATCTGGTTTAAATTGACCTGGATCTTCTTCCATATGAATTTCTCTAATTCTGATTCCATTTAATTCGCCTTCATATCCTATAGGAACTGAAGTTCTCTGAAATCCAGATGGTAAATCAGGATAATCATAATGTTTTCTCATGAAATAAGTGAAATTTTTATCGATTTTACAGTTAAGCATTAAAGAAATCATTAAAGCATTTTCTATTGCTTTTTCATTTGTTGGATATGGTTTTGCACCTGGTTGATTTAAACAAACTGGGCATATGTTTGTATTTGCAGGAGCTTCTTGATAGTTAGTTTGACATTCACAAAATAATTTAGATTCTGTTTCTAATTGTACGTGTATTTCAAGCCCACATTTCATATTGACGCTAATATTAATTCCTCCACTTGGAAATTTTTATAATAATTTGTATAATTTGAAAATTTTTATTATATACTATATTTCTTAGTATTTTCATATAAATATTTCTTAAATTTTTTTCAATAAAGTACTTAAACTTTTAAAATAAACTAATATATGTAGGTGATTAATATGGAAAAATCAAAATTAGCTATTTTAATAGTCATAATTGTAGTTGTGATTGTTGGAATTGCTGGAGTCCTTTTATTAAATAATGGATCTAGTGATGATAATAATACAAACACAACTAATAAAAATGATTCAAATAAAAACATATCTGATAATTCTACTAGTAAAAACAAGACTGTTGTAACTCATGATGTTTCAGCTGTTCAAGAAGGTCCTTCTGCAGCTAAAGAAGGTTCAACTGTCACTGTAAAATGGACTGTTACTAATAAAGGAAGTTTATCTATTACTAATGTAAAAGGTATAAGTCAATATGGAGATTATAACTTCGGCACTATTGAGCCTGGTCAATCAAAAACTACAAGTTTTGAGCTTTCAACTCAAGGTCCTTATGATGAAAACGAATCTGAAAAACAAGAAAGTCTCTTTATTGGTGGCTTCGGTCTTGAATATGATTTTAATGGAAAACATTTTAAAACAAATTCAAATACCATTGAAATTGCTCTAAATTAATCAAATTTTCTTTGATTTTTTTATATATCTTTTTATGAAATCAGTATATTCATTATTGATTTCACTTTCTTCTTTTCCTAATTTTTCAATATCTGTGAATGTTCCTTTTAAAGATCTACCTGTCCATTTAACTTCTTGTTCTACTCGTTTACCGTATCGACTTGCAAACATCTTAAATAAAGGAAACTTTGTAATTCCATTAGCTCCACTTAAAATTAATATTCCAATATTAGCTAAATTATCTATCCAAGTTCCACAAATGATTTCAATTTTTGGAAAGTTCAATCTTATAGTAGATACAACTTGAGAATAATATAAAGATGCAGGTTGTGATTCATTTTCAAATTCAGTACCTTCGTGGGGATTTAATGAATAAAAAATAATTCTATCAATCTTATTTAATTTTATATAATCAATTAAATAATCTAAATCATCTAATGTTTCACCAAGACCTAAAATTATTGTAATAGCTTTTTTATAACCTAAATCACCAGCTGAAGATAACATTTCACTTATTTTATCAATTGGTTTACTTGGACATATTTCATCGTGGAGTTTAGGATTAGCTACTTCTAATGCACCAGTAATACCAATAATCTCATCACCAAATTGATCAAGTTCATTTGTAATTCCAGTATTTAACCAAACACCTTTGCCTGTTATGTTCTTAATGTTTTGAGCTATATCTTTAATTTCAAGTGTTGTAAAGGATTCATATCCTCCAGATAAAAACTCTATATTCCACCCTAATCGAGCACACATTTCAGCTTCTGCATAAATGTTATTTACTTGCCTTTTAGCTTTACTAGATTCTTTTATACGATCTTTTTGAGTACTCATATAACAAAATTTACAATCTCCTTTATCACACCACCATGATAGAAAAATTGCTCTCTCTAATGTTATTTCATTAGAATGATGTTTAAGTGTTAACTTATTAGCTTTTTCTATTGATTTTAAAATTTCAAAGCTATCAATATTATTCATATTTTTATTATTTTTTTCATAATAGTTAAACTTTATATATGATGTTTAAGAAAAATTAATTTGTTGTGTAATTAATTTGGTTTTTGTAGGATTATACAAAAGGTTTATATATAATAATTATCAACTTATTATTACTGTTTAAATTCTATCGAATTTTAAACATGGGTATGTTTCATGGTTAAATGCATGGGTTATCATATGCCATCGTAGCTCAGTAGGTAGAGCGTTCGGCTGTTAACCGATTGGTCACAGGTTCGAGCCCTGTCGATGGCGCTTTGGGCCCATAGCTTAGCCAGGTAGAGCGCCCGGCTCATAACCGGGAGGCCATGGGTTCGACTCCCATTGGGCCCATGTTATATTTTATTGTTTTGTTTGCTCCGGTGGTGTAGTCCGGCCAATCATTTCGGCCTTTCGAGCCGAAGACTCGGGTTCGAATCCCGGCCGGAGCATTTAAAAATTAAGATTTCTCGTTACGGTTTCTTGACTCCTATTATTTTTAGCGGGGGTGCCCGAGAGGCCAAAGGGGACAGGCTTAGGACCTGTTGACGCAGGTCTACCAGGGTTCGAATCCCTGCTCCCGCATTAATCTTTAATTTTTGAAATATATTTTGTATTCAAAAGCCGGGGTGGGGTAGGCGGTTATCCTACGGGACTGTGGATCCTGCGACTCGGGTTCGAATCTCGGCCCCGGCCCCATGATTAATTCTATTTTTATGAATTTTTTAAAAAACTTAATGATATTATGGTTAAAAAAGGATCTACTGAAGAACGAGACTTAGTTCATAAGCTATGGGATAGAAATTTTGCAGCTATGAGAGCTCCAGCTTCAGGAGGAGCTACTAAAAGACCACTTCCAGATATTATTGCAGGTAATGGAAAAATTTATCTAGCTATTGAAGTTAAAACCACTACTAAAGATAAAATTTATATAGATTCTGTTCAAATTGATGCACTATGTGAATTTTCTAATACATTTGGTGCAACTGCATATATTGGAATTAAATTTAAATATACAAAATGGCTTTTTTTAAAACCTGAAGATGTAGAACGTACTAAAAGTAATAATCTTAAAATAGAAAAAGATGTAGCTTTAGAAAAAGCTTTAGAAATCGATGAGATTATTGGAATAGATAAACAAGTTAAGTTTTAATTTTTCATGAAAAGGTTTAAATATCATTGTAAACAAACATATTTTTATATGCCAAGATAGCTTAGCGGCGAAGCGGTGGACTGCAGATCCATTACACGGGAGTTCAAATCTCTCTCTTGGCTCTTAGTTAACATATTATTTTTTGTTAGCTTTTTGGGGTTATAGTGTAACCTGGCATCATCTGGGACTCCAGTTGTCTTTGAAGAAATACGCGTAGTCTGAACAGTATCCGTTGTGATGATCAATTGGAGTACTGAGACAAGAGAAATCCCAGGATCGGGGTTCAAATCCCTGTGACCCCATTTTATGCTTATTTTTAAGGAATTTACTAATTTTAAACATTTTAATAATTAATTAAAGCATTTTAATAGTCATTTTTAATTATTTGATACAATTTTCACAATCTCAAAAAGAAGATATAAAACCATATATTTGCAATTTTTTTTATTAAACAATTGAATATCTTCAAATTAAATAATATAAGAATTAATAAGATGTTTTTGGAAGATATGAAATAAAGTAATATAAACTTCATTTTTTTTTAAATCTGTATTTTTTTTATAATAAATTGTTCTAAATAATTACCAAAATTTTTTAAAAAGGAATAAATTAATCTATTTTCAATAATTTTTTAATAAATGAAAATTTTTATCCTAGAATGCTTATTCTAGGAACAAATAATATTTGGTTAAATTTTCAAATATTTCATTAATGTTATTAATTCTGTAAAATATGTATGAAAATTTCAATAAATTTAAACAATTATGGGAAGAACAAGCTTTTATATTGTGTTGAAAAATTTTACAATTTAAGATAGGTTTAAATGACTTTCATTATAAAAATACTGTTGATGAACATAGTTAGATAGATTATGATAACAGAATTATTATCTTAATTATGAATGGTTCAATTAAATATTTATTAAATACTTATTAGTGGATGGATGAATATGACTGACACAATAAAATATTTTATGTGGGGATACCAGAAACATTTTCAAATTTCTTTACAAGTATATGCTGAAGAACTCTTTGACGAAATTGATGTTAAATTAAAACCAAAAGTATTTTTATTTGGGATACTTAATGAAGAAAGAACTGATAGACATCCTATTTGCATAGAGCCTGAGGATTATGGTTATTCTGTGAAAGCATTTGAAGAAATGGAGAATCTTGCACAACAACTTGAAAAAGTTGACAAAAACAGAAACATTTTTCATACGATTCCAAGTGTTCATGAAAACCATATGAATAGAATATCTTCTAATGCTAAAATTGAAGCAATAAAAAAAATATTGTATAAAGAAGATGTGAGGGGAGGTACTGAAAAATTTGTTTCATATCCAACTTATGTTGATGGATTTTTTGTTTATATTGTTCTTGAAATCGATAAAAAAGCATTAGATAATCACTATTCTCTAACAAAAAATAAAACCGATGAAGGGTATAAAATCAGTCGTTCTTTTATTGAAAGTGCTATAGATGCTTTTTTGAAAGAAACTCCAAATTATCTTAAAGAACCAAATCGAGGACTAAACATTATTGAAAGATCTATGTATGAACTTTTAAGAGAATCTGGCAAGCAATTTATGTACTCAATTTCACAAGCAGGTGAAAATTTTAATGGGTTACATGGTTTTTATGATGCATGTAATGCCATTTCATCATTAAAATATGAAGGTGCTGAAGGATTAGGAAAAATGATAGTTGCGAAAAAAAATCATTCTAATGTTCGTTTGACATTGGAACTTAAAGAACCTATTAAAATTTCTGATTTTAGAAAAGTAAGAAAATTTTTGGAATTATCGGATGATAAATATCTGATTGTTTTGGATTCAGAATTAATATATGGTTTAGGTGAATATATAGGTAAATACAACCCAAAAGAAGAATCTCTTTTCATGATTAATTTCATAAGTCATTATAAATGGGAAGTGCTTCATGATAACAATTCAATGATGGTTGTTGAATACGAGCAACCAAATATTCCAAAGGATAGAATGGATAGAGATAATTTTTATGCTGATCTAAAAAGAATTTTCAATGATATTGATAAAAGGCAATTAGACGATCTTTGGGACATTACAAATGAGGCAACAAAGCAATCTCATGGAACTATGCTTGTTATTTCGGATAATGTGGAAATAGAAACAAAAAGGTTATGTAAACAAAGTTTTTCTTTGGAACCATTTAAATTGACTCCAAATATTGTATTACAAATTACTTCTATAGATGGGGCAGTTTTTTTAGATAAAAATTCTTTTTGTCATGCTGTTGGTGTTATTCTTGATGGTTTGGCAACTGACAAAGGAGATTCATCAAGAGGTGCAAGATATAATTCAGCTATCCGTTACTATGAACAAGTTGGTAAAAATCATCCCACAGTTTTAATAATTATCTCTGAAGATGGTATGATAAATCTTATTCCTAACTTAAAACCACAGATAAATCATTCGGAGATTATTGAAGCGATAAAATCTTTGGAAGAAATGAGCAAATCTGAAGAAGTTAAAATTAAATATTTTAATCATTTAATGTCATTTTTCACTGCAGGGGAATTTTATCTGACAAAAGAAGAATGTGAAAAAATAAATGAGTTACGTAAGATAATTGAAGATAATAAAAAAGATATATCAATTCATAAAGTGTATAGAGATTTAAAACCAAATGATGAAATGAATGAAAGTTTTTATCTTGATTGAAAGATTTAAAATTTGATCAATGAAACTAGAGTTAATGGATTCACAAAAATTGTATAAATCAAATTAATAACTATATGAAAAATCATATTTGATTTAATAATTATGTGTAATCTACTTTATAATCCAATATAATTTATTAATTGAATATTTCACTAAATATATGACCAGAAGGGTCTTTATCAGATAATTCTAATCTGATGAAGTCTTTAATGTCAAAATTATCTTCCCAATAATTATCAGGTATTGTATCTGAATTAAGTGTACATATATATTGTGTGTCATTATTAATACATTTTGATCTAATATATTGCAATGCTAGAGCTACTTGAGTTGAATCAACACCATCATATAGCTCACTATCATGAATTAAAAAATCAATATTTCTTTTTTCAGAATTTAGTTCTAATAACATTGCATCATAGCAAAATATTTTCATTTTACTATAACCTCTACTTTTATCTTTAGGAAATTCTATTTTAAAATCATATCCCTTTTCGGGAGTGTTTATGATTAATTTTCCCTGTTCTTTGTATAATGCCATAGTATTTGAATTGAAAATGTTAACAGCTTTTTCCCATACAGGACGCCTTAATTCATATTCTCTTTTCATTTTCTCAGATAAAATAACACTATCTTCTTTAAGTTTATCTTTATTTTCATCAATTAGATTATATTTGTTGATATTGAAATTTAATTTGTCTATTTCTAATTTATAATCATAAAGTTCTTTTTGTATATATTTAACTTCATCAAAAGCTTTATGTGTGTTTAATATCTGCATTATATCAGAACGTTTTAAATCTATGCTTTCCAATTTATTAGCATTATTTTTAATTTCTTTCTCTAATTCTAAAATTTCAACATTAAGAAATTCTTTTCTATTAGAAATCAATTTTTCATGGAATTTTTTGGCTTCTTTAAATGTTTTTTTTATATTATTTGAAAATACAATCCCTACTTCTTCAAACAAATTTTCAATATCCTCTTCTTCAGGACCTTTTTCTTGCTTTATTGCAGATTTATAATTAGATAGTTTTTTCTTAAGAGTTAAGCTTTTGTTGGAAACATTTCTAATTTCCCTAGACAAACTATCGGCTTGATCTTCTAAATGTTCATATTCTTCATGAATTTGATATTTGGATAATAATTTATCTTTTTGCTCTAATTCAGCTTCCAAATTAAGTTTTTCAGCTTCCATTTGCCCTTTACTAGGATATTCAGATTTAATTTTTTTTAATTCTTTATCTAATTCTGAATTTTTTATTTTAATATTATTAATTTTTGTTGCACAGCATGAATTTAAGCCTAATAAAAAAGAATTATAAACTTGTACCTTCCATTCTTTATAGTATTTATCAGTTAAAAAAGGATCTAAATAGGCATCTGGATTTTTACGAATAAAATAAGAAATTAAATTTCTATATGTGGGAGTGTATGAGATGTGATTTATATCATCAAGTTTAAACAAATATAACCCTAATAATTTTTGCCACTCTTTTATTGTATAATATGTTGCACCTGTTTTATCTGTCTTAGGAGTTATAGGAAATTTTTCAGTTGTTCCATTAATAAAAATTTTATTTGATTCATTTATGGCCCTACTTATTGTTATTTTTTGATCAAAAAGATCTAAATCCATTTTAAATATCCAGTCTTCTATTAATTTAATATTTTTTAAATAGCTTTTTTTATTAGGTTCGGTCCCTAAACAAAAATCTAACACTTCTATCAAAGTTGTTTTTCCAACACCATTACGATTATCTTTTTTCCCAGAATTATCTTCTTTAATTCCAACAATTATATTAAGATCCTTCTTAAATTCAACTTCTTTAAACTTATCTTCGTCATTTTCAGCATAAATTTTGTAAATCATTGTTTGACCTTAATAATATTATTTTCATTGTCTAAATCTATAATTCCAATTATAAACAACATATCTAAAGTTAATAGAAATCTTTCAAAATTATAAACATTTTCATTCTTTTTAACTTTTTCCCATAATGTAGATAAAGGGATACTAGAAGATATATTTCTAATAATAAGATTTCCCACTCCTATTAGGGTTTCATCAGAATTTAAGTATTTTGTAGGCAAAATCATTTCTCAAACAACTCACAAATCATAAATAGATAACATAAAAGTCCAAGACTAGCTGCTTGTTGTCTATCATTTAAATTTTCTTTGACAGAGTCATAAAGTTTTAAAAATAACATATCTCCCTCAAGTTCTTCTTTGTAATTATCATATGTAATTAAAAAACCAGATTTCAATTTAGTAGAAAAAAATTCATCATCTTGCTCTTGTTCTTTAAGAAAATTTTTTATTTGAATAGATTGACTTATTCCTTGTGAAATTAAAGTTTTTGATATAGCAGAAAGATTATTTTTCTGAATTTTAACATCAGGTTTACGTAAATTCTCAAAATCCACTTCTCCATTAAATCCGATTTTAGAATTATAATCTTTACCAAATCTAATAATATTATTTGAAGCAATTTCTAAATCATAAAAATCAAAATCTGCTATTGAATTCTCCCTAATGAGTTCCATTTTTTTGATATGATTTTTTTTGATTTCTAATAATTTTTCAGGAGTATAAAATTCAGAATCTGAATCAATAATTTTATGGCAATTACGACATAACAATATTAAATTATTTTCTTTGGATTTTTCTTTTTTAGATAAATTAGAATCTCCTCGAGGGCCATTAATACTATCAGCATAGATATGCGCCATTTCTCCAATTTGTCCTTCAACATCCCCTTTTTGAAAAGTCAATTTTTGAGTGCAATTTTCCATCATGCATTGATCAGATGCCTGTGTATAAAGAATTTTAATAGTAGGAATACTTATATTTGGTCTTTTGCTATTACTCGCTTCATCACTCATATTAACACTGTTGAAATATTGATATTCTTAATATATATAATATTCTAAAAATTTGTTGTGATATTTTTAATAATTTTTTGACCAATTATTTATTAATTTATTTATTTAATATAAATTTCAAAAAATAATAAGTGTCATAAACTTTAGTAAATTTTATATTTATTATTATTCAATATATTATTAGAGATTGTGTATTGTTGTAAGTTCTAAAAAAGGTAAAAATAAATTTATTTGGGAATTAACACTACGTATGTTCTTCATTTTGTTTGGGTTATAGTGTAACCTGGCATCATCTGGGACTCCAGTTGTCTTTGAAGAAATACGCGTAGTCTGAACAGTATCCGTTGTGATGATCAATTGGAGTACTGAAACATGAGAAATCTCAGGATGGGGTTTCAAATCTCTATGACTTCATTTTTATATAATTTTTAATTAATTAAAATTTTTATCCTAGAAGATTCTTTTAAGAACATTTGCAATTTATTTTAAAAATAGTTTTAATTAGAAAAATATATAATATATTCATTTTACATATTTTCAGTATTCTATTTTACACATTTTCACTATTTTATTTTACATATTTTCAGTATTCTATTTTACACATTTTCACTATTTTATTTTACATATTTTCAGTATTCTATTTTACACATTTTCACTATTTTATTTTACATATTTTCAGTATTCTATTTTACACATTTTCACTATTTTATTTTACATATTTTCAGTATTCTATTTTACACATTTAAGATTTTGACTTAGATGTCGCAAAAAATAGTGTTTTTAGTAAGCCTTATTGTTTATTATTTTAAGATATTTACTAATTTAATCTAGTAATAATCGAAATAAGAAATAATTATGTGAATTTTCATTGAAAAAACAAAATAAAACGATTAAAATAAATAAATGAAATTATTATATTAATTTTAAAATTTATTTTTGCACAAAATTTCCACAGGAATCATAATCATTTGTTAATTCATTTGTTAAAGTACAACCTTCACTCCAGCGACCTAATCTATAGTAATCATCAACATTACCATAAAATATACAATCTTTACAAAAACCCATAATAAATCACTAATAGCTATTTATATTTTTTAAATTATTTATATTTTTATTAATAATTAACACTAAGAATGTTATTCTCCTTTTCGTACTTGATTTTGAAGTTCTAAAACATTAAATGGTTTATCTGTTTTTATACTTCCTATAAAATTACTAATGTCTATATTAGGATCTCCTTCCATTATGACATTTATTTTAGCTTTGTTTTTCATTGGTTCTTTTTCTATACATTCTTTTAAATAGTCATTAATTATTTTCGTTTGTGTAGTTCGTTTATTAATAGCTATTTGTTTAATTGCTTCCATTATTTCAGGTTCTAAGCTTATTGTGCTTTTATTTTTCTTTTGCATTTTTATCACCTTTTATCAGATGATTAAGAATATTTATATTATATTGTTTACTAGTTTAATATATTATTACTTTGTGAACTTTTTTAAGTTCTAATAATAAATAATTATTTTTGAGTGTTATTATGGTAAAAATTAACGATATTATTTGTATTGAAGGGTTAGGAAATGATTCTAATAGCTATGTAATTAATAATGAAATTTTAGTTGATACTGGTACTGGTTCAAATCAGGATTTTTTACATGAGAAACTAAAAGAAAATAAGATCAACCCAGATGACATTAGTTTAATTGTAAATACACATTGTCATTTTGATCATGTTGGAGGTAACTACCTTTTTCCTAAGGCAAAAGTTGCAATTCATGAAGCTGATGCTCAAACATTAAAAGATAATTACAACAAAGATACAGCAATTGAACTTTTTCAAGATAAAATAAAAAGGCACGATGTTGATATTGAACTTAAAAGTGGAGATAAAATAGCTAATTTTGAAGTGATTCACACACCAGGACATACTCCTGGGGGAATTTGTTTATTTGATGGTGAAAATCTCATATCTGGTGATACTATCTTTGCTAATGGTGGTATTGGTAGAATGGATATTGGTGGTAATGTAGAGGATATGAAAAGTTCTTTAAATAAACTAAATGCTCTAAATGTTAAATATTTACTTCCAGGTCATGGTTCCTGGACTGATAATGCTAATAGACATATAGATATTTCAGCTTCTAGTTTAATTTAAAAATTTTAGCCTTCAAAATGTTTTGAAGCCTTTTTAAATGATTCTCTTTTAACAAGAACTGAAATTTTTTGGCCTCTTACAAGTACAGTATCTTGTTGGGGAATACTAACATCTTCTCCATCATATAATGCAATAACAATGTATTCTTTAGTTGGTGATACATCTTTAATTGTCTTACCTACTATTTTATCATTTGTTATAGTCATATCTAATATTTCAGCGTCTCCTTGACCTAAGCTAATTAAATTAGCTACATTTGGTCGTGTTATTAGTTTTTCTAAAAATCCTGCAGCTGTTCTCTCAGGACTTATTACATCATCAATTCCAACTTTTTTAAATGCATCTTCGTGATCAGGATTACTAACTCTAGCTATAATGTTTGGAACTTCGTAGTTTTTAACTAATATACAGGATAATAGGTTCGATTCATCAAAACCAGTTGTTGCAACAAAATAATCAGCATCTTCTATGTTTGCCTCTTCAAGTGTTTTAGTATCAGTACCATTTCCACATATAACAAGAGCATCTAATTCTAAAGAAGCATTGGAACATAAATTTTCATTGTTTTCAATTATAGTTATATCATATCCGTCTTCTATTAATAAATTTGCAAGTGATAAACCTACTCGCCCCGCTCCCATTATAATAACATACATAGCATCGCCTAATAAAAATTAATATATTAATTATGTTATACAATGTTTATAAATTTTTCGAAAATTAGATTTTTATTTAAAAATTTCAAAGAAACTTCTAATTGTTACTAATATTGGAATTATTTCTAACCTTCCAATCCACATATTTAATACTAATAACATTTTAAGTAGTGGATCTAATCCTGCATTTACAATTCCAGTTGTAAGACCTACATTACCTTGTGCAGATACTACTTCAAATAAACTTTTAAATGGGTCAAATCCATAACCTGTAAATATTGTCCAACTTATAAAAATAAATGAAAGATATAAACATATATACATTGTTGCTTCTTGAACAGCTTTTGGAGGTATAGTGTGTCCAGACACTTTCATAGGAATAACTCTACCTTCTGGTGAGATGATACTTTTAATATTATTCCATACACTTTTTAATACTATAATTATTCTATTTAATTTAATAGCTCCTACTGTTGATCCACTAGATCCTCCAATTAACATTAAAACTATAGTTATTATTAGTACAAATGGTGGCCATTTATCTAAAATTGGTGCAGGTGTAATTGATGCTCCAGTTGATGTTAAAGCTGATATTACATCAAATAAAATCTCCATTGGAACAATATTTGTAAAAACATAGATTATTATAGTTGTAATAGCTATAATTAAAAGCATTGTTTTAAACTGTATATCTTTTATAAATGATTTTCCTCGTGTTTTAATTATATTGTAATGAACTACAAAACTAGTAGCTCCTAAAATCATTAATATCATTGTAATAATATTAATATAATCACTATTATAATGAGCTATACTTAGATTTTTTATTGCCATTCCTCCTGTTGATATGCTTGTTAGTGAATTACAAACAGAATCAAAAACAGGCATTCCAGCAATAATATATAAGATAATTCCAGCTACTGTGTATATTAAATAAATTTTAATTGTTTTATGTAATGTATTAGCTACACTTGGCTTTATCCTATCTTCTCTAGCTTCAGATTGGTATAATTTTTTAACAGCTGTTCCTGCTTTAAAAGATATTCCTAAAACTACAACAACTACTCCTAAACCTCCTAGCCATTGTTCTAAAGACCTTAAAAATAATAATGAATGAGGTAAGGTTTCTACATTGTCAAATAGTGTAAGTCCTGTACAGGTCCATCCTGACATACTTTCAAAGAAGGCATCTACTAATGAAATATCTATAGATAAATAAATAGCTATTGTACTCATTAAACCTGCCCATATCCATACAAGTGATGATATAATCATTGCATGTTTTAAACGAATACGTTTATGTCCTTTTAGCTTAACAGTTATTAATTTACCTAAAACTATTGAAATAACTAAAGGTAGTAGATAATAAACATGATATGGTTCACTATAGATTATTGATACAATAAAAGGTAGGATAAAAATTAAACCAATAACTTGCATTATCATACCAAGATAATGTAAAATAGTAAAAAGATCAGTTCTATTGAAATATTTCATCATATAGTATATTATTATTAAAAAATACTATAAATACTTAAAAGAATTTTCAAAAATTAATTTATAAAAAAAATAAAAAAAGAGTTATAGCTATAAATTAAATTATAGCTAGGTATTTGTTTAAAATTAAGCTACAACTTCGCCAAAAGCGAATTTTCTACGTGTTGTGTTGATTTTGATAGTTACTTCTTGACCAACTTCAACTTCAGGAACAAATACAACGAAACCTTCTACTCTAGCGATTCCGTCTCCAGATCTTCCTTTGTCTTCAATTTTAACATCATATTCTTTTCCTACTTCTACAGGGCAGGAAAAATTTTCTTGATTCATATTATCTTCAAACATTATTTCATATCCTAATTATAATCGAAAATTTAATATGTATTAAATTTATTATGATTATAGCTTAATGCACAAAAATACCATAAAATTTAATCTAAGGAATTAAAAAAAAATTATAATAAAATAAGTATTTAATAACAAGAATGTTTTTAAAAAATTGTAAAATTATAAAGTATCTTTTAATTAAAAGAGTAATATATGTCTATAAATTATGCATTACTTATACTTATTTTTCTACTTATATAAAGGTAACTAATTCATTATAAAAATTATTTATGTAATAAATGACAACTATAATATTATTAATTATAAATGATATCATGAAGTATAAATCAATTATTTTCTTAGCTATTGGCCTTGCAATTATGGCAATTATGTTATGGTTTATTGGAATAGATCAAGTTATATCTTCTCTAAGACTAGCTAATATGTGGTTTATACTTTTAGCTATTCTTGTTCAAATTTTTACTTATTATTTATATGCTCTGCGGTGGAAAATCATAAATAAAATTGATAATATTAATTTAGGTATAAAAGGATTATTACCTATGGTTTTAGTAGGTCTAGCAGTTAATAATATCACTCCAAGTGGTAGAGGCGGCGGTGAACCTGTAAAAGCATATATTTTATCTAAAAAGGTTAATAAACCAATGGAGAAAACTTTAGCTGGTGTTGTATCTGATAAATTACTTGATACATTTCCTTTTGTTGTATTAGCTATTATTACAATTATTGCAGTTACTTTATATTTTCCTCTTCCTTCATGGATGATTGCAGCTATGATTGTAGCTGTTCTTTTAGTAATGTTAGTTTTATTTATATTAATGTATATGTCATTTAATGATAAATTTGGTAATAGTATAAAAGAATGGATTATTCGACTAGTTAGAAGATTTTATAAAAAATGTACTTCTAAAACTGAAGATAAAGTATGTGAGGTTATTGAAGGATTTCAAGATACTATGAAATTAATGTTTTCTCATAAAAACATTTTATTTCAAGCTCTTCCTTTGTCATTTATCATATGGATAATAGAAATCTTAAGAGTTTATATAGTATTTCTTGCTTTTGGAGTATCAGTTTCTCCATTTCTTATTGGTGAGATATTTATTGTAGCATCTCTTATTGGTATGATTCCTCTTCTTCCAGGAGGTCTTGGTGCAATAGATGGAGTTATGATTTTATTTTATTCTTCTGCAGGAATTTCACCTGGAATTAGTGCAGCTGCAACAGTAATTGAAAGACTTATTTCTTTTTGGATGGCTACAGTATTAGGATTTATTATTTTACCTTATTATGGTTCTTCTGCCTTGAAAAAAGTAAGTTCTATTGCTGATGATGATGAAGATTCAGTAGATGATATTGAAGATGAATTTTCATATATTTCTAAAAAAGATAAATAATCTTATTTTTAAAAATATTTAATAAAATTAAATAGAAAAGTTTATTTTTAGTTAATGTTAAATTTTAAATTATAATATTTATGGTGAAAAAATGGAAATAAATGGTGTAGAAATTAAAGATAATTATGCTGAAGCTTTTGAAATAAAAGCTACTAGATTACTTGTGACTGCTGCTACAAAAAAATTAGCTAAAATTGCTGCTACTGAAGCAACTGGATATGGAACTTCTGTAATTGGATGTCCTGCTGAAGCTGGTATTGATTGTTACATGCCTCCTAGTGAAACTCCTGATGGTAGACCTGGTTATGTAATAATGATTTGTAACTCATCTAAAAAGAAATTAGATCATGAATTACTTGAAAGAATCGGTATGTGTATTTTAACAGCACCTACAACTGCTGTTTTTGATATGTTAGATGATGCTGATGATAAATTCAAAACTGGTTTCAAATTAAAATTCTTCGGTGATGGATATGAAGAAAAACTTGATATTGATGGAAGAACAATTCATTCAATTCCTATTATGTCTGGTGACTTTTTAGTTGAGTCTGAATTTGGTTGGAAAAAAGCTGTTGCAGGGGGAAATTTCTTCATCATGGCAAAAACTAAAATGGAAGGATTAGTAGCTGCTGAAGTTGCAGTTGATGCAATTGCTAATGTTAAAGGTGCAATTACTCCTTTCCCTGGCGGTATGGTTGCTTCTGGTTCTAAAGTAGGTTGTAATAGTTATGATTTCTTAGATGCATCTACCAATGAAAAAATGTGTGTTACATTAAAAGAAAAAGTAGCTGAAACTGAAATTAGAGAAGATGTTGACGGTGTTTTTGAAATTGTTATTGATGGTGTCGATGAAGCTGCTGTTAGAGAAGCTATGAAACAAGGTATTGCTGCTGCTTGTACTGTTGCAGGTGTTATTGAAATTAACGCAGGTAACTTCGGTGGAAACCTTGGTGCATATAAAATCCAATTACAAGACTTATTCTAGTCTTATAATTTCTTTTTCTTTTTTATTTACTTTTATTCTTTTTAACTTATTTTTAAAACTTGTGATAATATGAATCCTATAGATATGGTTGTAACAGACCTAAACTGTGAAAATTTAGGAATTTCAAGACTTGCTTTAATGGAATCTGCAGGAAAGTCTTTATCCGATGAGATTGCAAAAATAGCTACTTTTAACTTTTCAAAACCAGTAAAAATAGCTATTTTTACAGGTTCTGGTGGAAATGGTGGTGATGGTTTAGTTGCTGCTAGACATTTATTAAATAGAGGTTATGAAGTTGAACTTTACATGTTATCTCAAGATTTTAAAGATTCAAATGCTTTAAAAAACTTTGAAATTATTAAAAACTTAAAACCAATGCTTTCAAGGTTAAAAATTAATTCTATTGATGATTTAGATAATGATTTTAAAGATTATATCATTATTGATGCAATTTTAGGAACTGGAATTAAAGGAAAATTAAAAAATAAAGTTAAAAACATTATAGAATTAATTAATAATTCTGCTGGTTTTACAATTTCTGTTGATGTACCATCAGGATTAGATCCATTAACAGGAGATGTTTATGATATAGCGATTATTCCAGAATATACAGTTTCATTTCATAAAGTTAAAACAGGAGTTAAAATAGCTGGTGAGGAAAAGGTTGGTGGAATTGTTATATCAGACATTGGTATTCCAATAGAAGCAGAATATTTTACAGGTAGTGGAGATCTTTTAAGGCTTAAAAATAGAAATGAGTCCTCTCATAAAGGAAACAATGGTAAAGTTTTAATTATTGGAGGAAGTCTAGATTATCATGGTGCTCCAGCTATTGCAGGAATGTCAGCTTTAAAATCAGGTGCAGATTTAGTTTATATTGCATCACCTGAAT
Source organism: Methanobrevibacter sp. DSM 116169 (assembly GCF_046197865.1). Lineage (GTDB taxonomy): Archaea > Methanobacteriota > Methanobacteria > Methanobacteriales > Methanobacteriaceae > JAHKLT01. The sequence goes on from NZ_CP166990.1 coordinate 280,578, forward strand.
CTGCTTCAGATAATATTAAATCATTTTCTCCAAATTTTATTGTTAATGAGCTAGAAGGAGATTATTTAAATTTAAAAAATTTAGATGATATTTTAAAAGATGTTGATAAAGTAGATTCTGTTTTAATCGGTCCAGGTGCAGGATTAAACGAAGAAACTGGGAAACTTTTAAATATTTTAGTCTCTAAAATTAAAAAACCTCTTGTTTTAGATGCAGATGCTTTAAAACTTGTTGAGTTATCTTTAATTAAAAATAAAGAAAATTTAATTATTACTCCTCATTTGTTTGAATTTAAAAGTTTCTTTTCAAAATTAATTAATGATGATGATTTAAACTTAAATTTTAAAGAAGATGATTATGAATATAATAAGGAAAAGATTTTAAAATTCCAATCTATTACAAGAAACATTAAAGGAACTGTTATTTTAAAAGGCCATTATGATTTAGTTTTAAATAATAAAAAACTTAAAATTAATAAAACTGGTAATCCTGGAATGACTGTTGGTGGAACTGGTGATGCTTTAGCTGGTTTATCTGTAAGTTTACTCTCACAAGATATCTCCTCATATGATGCAGGAATTTTAGCTATTTATTTAAATGGAAGGGCTGGAGATTTAGCCGAATCTAAATTAGGTGATGGTTTTTTGGCTACTGATATTCTTGAATATTATGGTCCTTTAATGGGTGAAATTATTAAATAATGATTTATTATGGAAAAACATATTAAAGGAATATTTCTAAATAGGCCTAATCGATTTATAGCTGAAGTTGAAATAAATGGTGAAATTGAGGAAGTCCATGTTCCAAATACTGGTAGATGTAAAGAACTTTTAATTCACGGAGTTACTGTATATCTTATTCCATCTAATAATCCTAAAAGGAAAACTAAATTTACTCTTCATTATGTTTTAAATAGAGGTGAACTTGTTTCTATCTACTCACAAGAAGCTAATAAGATTGTTTTTGATGCTATATCAGATGGCAAAATTAAAGAATTATCTGAATATAATTATCTAAAGCGTGAAAAACAAGTTGATAATTCTAGAATTGATATATATTTATCTAATGATGAGGAAGAGTGTTTTGTTGAAGTTAAAGGAGTTACACTTGTAAATGGTGATGTTGCAATGTTTCCAGATGCTCCAACAGAGAGAGGTTCAAAACATTTAAATGAATTAATTAAGTTAAAAAAAGAAGGTAAAAGAGCTATTGTATTCTTTTTAGTTCAACATCCAATAGCTAAATCATTTAAACCAAATTGGGAAAATGATCCAGTCTTTTCTAAAACATTAAATGATGCATATGATACTGGTGTTGAAATATTAGTATATAAATGTAAAAATTCACTAGAAAAAATAGAATTAATTCCTAAATCATTAGATTTTGATTTAGGAGAATAATTTAACTTATTTATTTAATTTTTGATATTTTGCAGCTTGTAAAGCATGATGTTTAATCATACCTTCAACTTCTCTTTGATCTGTTTGCTTATCTTCAAAGCTGATATCATCAATATCATGTAAGCTGAAAGGAGATTCTCTTGTAAGTGGAGCAATTGACCCTTTAAATAATTTTAATGAGACTTTACCACTAACTCTTTGTTGCATATTATCAATAGCTTGATCTAAATCTTCTCTTAAAGGTTCTTGCCACATTGCTCTGTAGACCAAATCTGCATATATTGTACTCATAAGCTCTTTAAATCTTATCTCATCAGTTGTTAAAACTAATTCTTCAAGTGCTTTATGAGCAGCTATTAATAATTTTGCACCAGGAACTTCATAGATTTCTCTGCTTTTAAGACCAATGATCCTATTTTCAATCATATCTACTCTTCCAACACCATTAAAACCAGCTATTTCATTAGCTTTATTTATGAGTTCTATTAAACCCATCATTTCTCCATTAATAGCTATTGGAACACCTTCTTCAAATTCAATGATTACCTTTTCAGGTTCATCTTTTGAATCTTTATAAGATGCAGTCCATTCATAAATTTCTTCTGATGGCTCATTTGCAGGATCTTCTAGATTTCCACCTTCAATAGATCTTCCCCAAATATTTTCATCAATACTGTAAGTTTTATCAGATGATAAAGGAAGGCCGTGATCTTTTGCATATTGAATTTCTTCACTACGTGTTAAGTTTAGCTCTCTTATTGGTGCAATAATCTTTAAATCAGACATTGATAAGATAACTGCTTCAAATCTAAATTGATCATTTCCTTTACCAGTACATCCATGTGCAATAGCTGTTGCATTTTCCTCCTCTGCAATTTCTATGATCTTTTGAGCAATTAAAGGTCTTGCAAGTGCAGTACTTAATGGGTATCCTTCATATTCTGCATTTGCTTTTATTCCTTTTGAAATATAATCATTTGCAAATTCTTCACGTGCATCTATTGTGTAATGTTTTAAGCTACCTATTTTATCAGCCATCTCTTCTGCTTTTTTAATTTCTTCTTCACCTTGGCCTACATCTACACATGCAGTTATTACTTCTAAATCGTATTTTTCTTCTAATAATTTAACACATACTGTGGTATCAAGTCCGCCACTAAAAGCTAAAACTACTTTCTCCATTTAATCACCATGTAAATTTATAATTGTATAAAATTAATTTTCATATAAAAATTAGTATATATTAATAAATTTATTATTAATTTATTATAAGCTTTATTATTTTAGATAAGTTTAGGGCACTGTAAATTTTCACGGGTTTTTGTTTTTTTTATTGTCTGTTTTGTAGTGTTCTGTGGTTGGGTTTGTAGAATTTGATTGTGGAGGATAGTGATAGTAGTAATGACCATGGTTTTTTGGATGTGTGTTTTTTATGTCTTATTTGTGGTAGGCTGTTGAATGTTTCTGCTTGGCTTGTGGTTCTGCGAATTTTGTTATCTTTAGAGTATGCTGTTAGTTTGTCTTTTTGTTTGGAGAATTTATCCATGATTTTTTGTATAGGATCTGCAATGAAAAATATGTTTTTTTCATATTTTGCAAGTAGTTCTTTTGTTTTATTTTCGTCAAAACTTCTGAGTATTTCTTTCATTTCAGTAAATATCATTAAATTATAAGTGATATCTTTTTCTGGAATGTTTTCTTTTTTAATTTCATCAAATATTTTGTCTGTGGTGTATTTCATCCAATGAAATATGCATTGTTGTTGTGGTATATTTTTATTTTCAGCTATTTTTCCGTATACTCCTAACATATCGCTTGTTAATGATTGGATTGGTGTTTTATCGAATGTAAAATCAAAAAATTTATTTATAACATCATAATGACGTGTGTTTGTTATTGCAATAGATATGGGCATGTCTTTTATTTCATTTGAAAAAATAGTTACTAAGTAGTTTTTTTGACCATTAATATTTGTAAAGAGTTCATCAACAGTAATATGACCAAAATTAGCATGTTTTTTATTTTTACACATGAATAATATGCCTAAATCGGTAACCTCACGTTTTAGTGAGGTTTTACCTTTTTTTTTAAAATCACCAGGCAATGGAACAATGTCTGTTTCATAAACAAATTCATCATGTTCTTTTTGAATCACATTCCTAACATATTCATGACTTACATTGATATTCATACTAATTTCAACCACTTCTGCTATTTTATCAAATGATAAACCAGTATTTGCATGAATTTTACGTATTTTATCATCTAATTTCTTTTTCTCCTTTAATTCTTTATCTACTTTAAAATCTACAGGAGTAATAAACCATTTATCACATTCATTACACACATAAGACTGAGGATAATATTCCACAGATTTATTTTCTTTAGTTTTATAAATCCTACGTTCCCATCCTTTAACATTAGCATTAGATTCACCACAATGAGGACAAATTCTTTTTAACATTGCAAAACGATTATCAGGATAAGAAATAACATTAGATTCTTCTACATCCTCAAAAATATCTATACCAAAGCCTCTTTTAATATTGTTTCTTAAAGATTCATTAAAAGTAAGTCTATCAACCATAAAATCACCTACACCCCAATCTAAATTATTTTCATCAAAATCAACCAATAAAATCTGATCATCATTTGAATCACTATCATTAAAATCATTAAAAGATTTAAATTCATCAATATTATTAATATCATCAATATTTTCCAATAAAACTGTTTGAAATTCATCTATTAAATCAATAGAATCACCACAATACTTTTTATTCCTCTTAAAAAAAGGTTCAAAATCAATATCTAACCGAACAAAATCATCCAAATAAGTTTGATTCTCCCTAAATATCTTTTTAAAAGGTAAAATATTAACAATATTCATAATTAATAATATATAACTCATACTATATAAATATAACCAATATAAATTATTAAAAACACAATACACAAACAATATCACAAACCAATACAAAAAATAAAGACAAAACACTAAAAAAAATAAAAAAACAAGAAAATAAAAAAAACCATCCAAAAAAGAAAATCAAAACCCGTGAAAATTTACAGTGCCAAGTTTAGTAAAAAAAAGTTATTTGCAGAAGAAAACCTTTCAATTGATGTATTTAAAAATAATTAATAAACGTTGAGATGACATATTCAATATTTTGCGAGAAGATTACATCAATTGAAAGATTTTGATTGTGAGATATTGATTTGTGTTTTATTTTCAACTCACAATTAATAGTTGAACTTCATAGTATATAAAGTTTAGGTTAAACTAAATTTTATTTATGCACGCAAAAACTTTCATTAATTTTAAAAAAGTCAATTAATCTTTTATATGTATCATCAGATTCTAATGTCTTAGAATTTCCAATAATAATTAATTTTCTTTTAGCTCTTGTTAGAGAAACATTTAATCTTCTTAAATCTTTTAAAAAACCAAGATTTCCTTTATTATTACTTCGAACAAGAGAAATAATTATGATTTCTTTTTCTCTACCTTGAAATCCATCAATAGTTTTAACATCTAAATTTATTTTAGATTTTATTAAATTAACTTGATCAAGATAAGGACTTATTACTCCTATATCTTTAGAATCTATTGCTAAATTTAAAATATAGCCTATAATTTCTTTTACAATATTTGCTTCTACTTTATTAATAATTGATTTAGAATCTTTTAGATGTGATTCTTTATTTTCAGGAATTTTTGATGTATCAATAAATAATATTGGTTCATTATAGTCATTTTTAACTAAATCATTTAATGAAATGTTTTTAACACCATCAAAACTCTTAAGTTCATTATTATAAAATTCTTTATTTGGAAATTCCATTAACTTATCATTCATTCTATATTGGATATTCAATAATTTTGATCTATTTTCATATTTATTTATTAATCCTTCAAATAAAGTATTTTGAAGATCTTGAGCTTTAGAACTTATTACTGTTGGAGGTAGTTGTTTATGATCACCTGCAAGTATGAATTTTCGAGCTTTAGCTATTGGAATTAAAACTGATGGAATAGTTGATTGTGATGCCTCATCAATAATAGCTACATCAAATCTTATCTCATCAATAAATTCTAATGCAGCTGAAGAATTTGTAGCTAAAATGATATCGCTATTTTTAATAATATCAGAAATTATTTTATCTTCTATTAATTTTATTTTCTTATTCAACTCATCTACTGCTTCATTTGCTTCTAACCACTTACTCATAGAAATCATGGTATCAGGCCTTATGCCTCGACCACCTATACCTTGACATGCATTTTTGATTATTTCATTATTGCTATATCCTCTTCTGTTTTGTGGTCTTGGTTTATCATTAATATCTCTTAATTTTATCTTTTCACTTAATTTTTCTTGTAAAGTGACAATTTTACTATTTAATGGGTGATTTTCAACTTTATAAAATAGACTATATTTAATATTTTCATCTGATACTCTTTGAGGATGGCCAAGTCTTGTACAATTTAAATTATCAATATCTAACCTTTCTAAAATATTATCTACTGCACCATTACTATCAGCACATGCTAAAATCTTAGAACCTTTTAAGTATTCTTGATAAATTAATTCAATTAATGTTCGAGTTTTACCAGTTCCAAAAGGACCATGAATTAAGAAAAAATCATTAATATTTAAGCTATCATTAACAGCTTCTTTTTGAGATTCATTTAAATTCTTATCTTTAAAAATTAAACTTATATTCTTTGGATTTTGGAATTTAACATTATCATTTAAGTATTTTAAAGCGTTTTTTCCAAATTCAGATAAATTTTTTAAATTATCTTCCATTCTTCTAAATGTAATATCACTTACATATAAATCCATTCTAATATTCTTTTTTAAAGCCCATGAAGGAACATTTTCCATAGCTATTTTTATAAAGCGCCCACCTTTTTCTGTTACTGTTCCTGTTAAATCACTTTTTAATGGATTTTTAAAACTTATTAAAACTACATCTCCAACACTAATTTCTGTATTAATGATGTCTCGTCTTCCATATTGAACAATTGTAAAACCTAATTCTTTACCAACTATTTTACCTTTAAGATTATTTACAGCTCTTCCAAGATGTTCTCTTTTTTGAGGAGACATTTTTTTTATTTCATTAATCATTAAATCAATTTCAGCTTTTCTTTCATATTCTAAAAGCTTTATTAGATATTTAATATAGTTTTTCAAAATTTCTTCTCCTATTTCTATTATAATTATATTATAGTTTTACAAATTTAAAATAATTTATATATTTAAAATTTTAAATTGTATATCGATGAAATTTAATAAGGTTTTAACTAGTGAAATTGATGAAAATTTTAATAATTCATTAGAAATGTCCTATATTTCAAGAGAATCTGGAGGATATATTGCAAAAAATCATAATATTTTCGATACAATTCCATTAAACTCAATTAATAAATTTATTCTAAGAAATGCTCTTTTTGGAACAGCTATTTATAAATTCGGAGATTTTAAAGATAAAGTTATGGTAATATCAGGTGTTCATGGAAATGAATTATCATCTCAAAGAGCTAGTTTATTATTGTTTGAATATTTATTAAATTTTCCTTTAGATACATCAGTTTATTTAATTCCTTTTGTAGCTCCTAATTCTACTATGAATAATACTCGACGATTTAACTCTAAAGACTTAAACAGATCTACATATATTAAAGGATCATTAACTAATTGTATTTTAAATACTATTAAGGATTTAAAAATTGATGCTGTAGCTGATTTTCATACTACTGCATTAAACAGTAATCCTGGAATAGAATCTATTTTTTGTAGCAAAGAGCCTTCACTTGAAAGTATTAAAATTGCAGAACATATTGCAAGTGAAACAGGATCAAAAACTATTATTAATGATAAAGCAGGTTTTCCATTTAAAGGAGCTGTTGAAGATGAATCAAATCTTGAAGGTATTCCAGCTATTACCTGTGAAGTTGTCTCTCCATTTGGATCTATAAAAAAAGGGAGTATTGAAAGATCTTTTCTGCAGATGAAAAGTTTCTTATCTTATTTTTGATTATTTTTCTTTTGCTATCACTAATCTTTTATATGTTTAAAATATAGTTTATTTAGGTGGTAAAATTTCATCATATAAAGGCCATACACTCTTCGCACTAATATTATCTATACTTTATTTTCAAAATCCATTATTGATTTCATTAAGTATTATTGGAGCCAATTTACCAGATTTTGATCATAAATTAAAAAAAGATAATGTTTATAAAATGATTATTTTTGGTTTATCACTTTTCATAATCCTTTATATTTTGAAATTACCATACTACATTGGAATTATTTTAGTAATTATAGGCCTTATATTTTATTTTTCAAATCATAGAGGTTTTACTCATTCAATTTTTGGATTAATAATCTTAACTTCACTCTTCTCAGGAATTTTAATCTTATCTTTTGAATTAGTAAATAGCTATTTAGATATTTCAAATAAATCATTAATTTTTGCAATATTAATTATATTAATTGGAACATTTTCTTTAAATAAGAAACTATACTTATTTTTCGTTCCTTTATTTTTAATTAGTATATTTTTCTTTAATATTGATTCAATAAATTACTTTCAAATAATTTTAAGTATTTTTTTAGGTTATTTTAGCCATTTAATTTTAGATGCTTTCACACCAGCTGGAGTTAAGCTATTTAGACCATTTTCTAATAAAAAATATTATAAAAAATTTGCAATCACATCATTACTTATTTTAATTATAATAGGTTTTTTAAATCTTTATTTTCAGTTTAATTCAATAGAAAATATCTTAATTTAAAAATAGCTAAAAATATAAAAAATAAAAAGTAAATTTGTATACTAAATATTAAAAATCATGCTATACTGCAATATATTTTAAAAAACACAATTTGATTAATATTTAGAATTTTAATTTTAATAATTAAAGAAATTATTAACAATTTCAAATAAATCTATATTTAATCAAAACATTATAAAAAGTACAATATCGAAATTTCATTATCCTTTTTAGAATCTTTACTAAATATCATATCAAAATCGTATCCAAAAAAAGAATTAAACACTTTTAAGTTTTCTGAAGATAATGCCGTTGGCCCAGTTTCATGTTTTAGATTTAATACAAAAAATATTTTATTGTATTTATCTACTCCATATTCTGAGTAAAGTTCATAATCTCCTTTTATTTTCCTGCTTAAATGAATGCGAATTGTGTCACTGATATTATTTATTTGATTTGGGTCTTTGCTAATAATTGCTTTTTTTAATTCACAAATAATCATTTTTTCTGATTTTATCCTCTACTAGTCTTTCCTGTTATAACATGAACTGCTATTATATCCACTTTTGTACCACTTTGATCCAATACTGGGACATACCAATAATCATCTACAAGTTCTGGTTTTCCTGCATAACATCCTTCTACTAGGATATTTTTATTAGCTATGTCAATTGCATCGGATTCTGATATTACTAGTGTGCTATTTTCGTCATCGTCTGTGTCACTTGATTTACTATTTGTATTTACTGAATTGCTTTTATCGGAGCTACTTCCAGAGCCGCCCCCGGAGCTCTCATCAGAGCCGCCTAGATTAAAAAGACTTTCAATAAAGCCACCATTTCCACTGTTGTCATTTAAACTTCCACTAGTATCTTCTTCCATATTAAATGAAATGTAAGATACTGTAAAAACTAAAAAACAAATAAATAGTAGCATTAATAATAAGATTATGTAATCTTTTTTATCCATAATAACCACTTTTATTTATTGCAGTATAATCATATTTTTCAGTTATTAATATATAAATTTAATCTTTGTCAATAATTTATACATAAATCAAAGATTTTATATTATTGTAATTAATAGTTTATTGAATGAGTATATTGATATAAAATTTTTTTAAAATTTATAAATGTGTAATTATAAATAATAATATAGGGTTTATTTATGAAAAACATTGCTTTAACAATAAAATCATATGAGAAGAAAGGGGTCTTAGATAAAATTACTAAGATGATTTTTAGCCATGATATAAACATCAGCTATGCAAATATTTTTATTGAAAATAATGAATTGGGATCTATTTATTTTGAATTAGAACAAGTAAAAAATATTGATAAATTAATTGAAGATATAAAGTCAATTAATCATGTTAAATCAGTTGAAGTTCATGATTCTTTAAATGATATTTATGGTAAACGTATTATTATATTAGGTGGCGGAGCTCAAGTTTCACAAGTTGCTGCTGGAGCTATAGCTGAAGCTGATAGACATAATATACGTGGAGAAAGAATTAGTATAGATACAATTCCACTTGTTGGAGAAGAAAATGTTGCAGAAGCAGTTAATGCATTAGCTAGACTTCCAAGAGTTCAAGCATTAGTTCTTGCAGGATCTCTAATGGGTGGGGAAATTAAAAAAGCTGTAGAAAAAGTAAAAGAAGATAATGATTTAATTGTTATTAGTTTAAATATGCCTGGAGGCATAACAGAAATAGCTGATTTAATTATAACCGACCCTACTCAAGCTGGGGTAATGGCAGTTATGGCTATTTCTGATACTGCTACCTTTGACATTAAAAAGTTAAAATCTAATAAATTTTAACTTCTTTCAATAGCTCTTATGAGCCTACTAGCATCTCTTTTTAACTCAGTATCTTTGATAGTTGTGCTTCTATCAATATCAAATGCTAGTTGTAAAATAGCTCGAAGATCCTTAGGTTTTAATGAATCAAGCATACCCATGTAAGTGTCTATTTGATCACTATCAATTCCAATGTCTTCACCACATTCTTTTGCATGATTTAATAATGACGCACAAACTTCTGCAATCTCATTATCTGAGTTCATTTGACAAGTTTCACACTTATTCATTAGTTCTTCATTATTCATTTTAACACCTCGTTGTATATTATTATATGTTTCTTATAGTATATATTTTTTAAGTTTTTTTTCAATAAAAATAATTTATTGTTTAAAAATTTTAATTCTTATTCTTATTTCTTTAAATTACTTTTCAAAGAATAATTATTGGTTTTGAAAATTATATATTTATTTATAAAATTAATGAATATATATCGTTTAAAATTTTTATTAATATAATTTTTATTCTACTATATTATTTTTTATTAATATATGTGGTATTTTTTTTAAAATAATTACTTTTTTCTGAATTTTATATATTTTTTTTAAAGCTAAATAATATAATTTAAACAAAATCAGCTTTTAAAAACTATTTAAAAACAAAAGATTTAATAATAATTAAATAATAACTTTTAATTATAATCTAAAATTATTAGATTTTTTCATAAATGTTGAGTGGAGCTTTTTAGATGTTTTTAAGTAGAATTTTTAATGGGATTTTATATTTTATAGTTTTAATATTGGAGATTATTAAATCGAGTATAGACATGGCATCTCGTGCTATTGGGATAAAAGATATGAACCCAGTAGTTGTGAATATTGAAACTGTTCTTAAAAGACCAATTTCACAAACAATTTTAGCAAATAGTATTACATTAACTCCAGGAACTTTGTCTGTTGATGTTGATTCTGATAATAATATTATTAAAGTTGCTATTATAGCTCCAAGAGATAAAAAGGCGGTTATTCCTTTTGAACCTTATATTAAAAAAATGTTGGAATAACAAATAAATGTGGTAGTAATGGAATTAATATTTTTTTCACAAATCATTTTAATCATTGCATTAATAGTTTTAATGCTAGTGGTTTTAAGAATCTCAGCTTATAGTAGTACTGCTATGGGTTTAATAGGGGCTTCTGTTTTAACTATGATTGTAGCTTTAGCTTTAGTTATTTTCGATAAATTACATTACATAAAATTTAATTTTGATATAGCATTAGCATTAATGTTATTTGGTTTTGTTGGCACAATAGTATTTTCATATGTGTTGGGAGGTTATGAATGATGTTTAATGGTATAGAATTAATTCAATCTATTCTTTTAATAATTTCAGCTATTATGATTTTGATATGTGCTATTGGACTTATAAGATTAGATAAAGATATGAATAATGTTGTTTATGGAAGAATTCATATTATTGGTCTTTTTGATATAGCTTTGATAATTGCATTTATTGGATTAGGTGAGATCTTTTTAGCTATAATTTACTTTATAATCGCTCCAATAACTGCTCATGCAATGGCTAATGCATATTATTATGGTGAAGATAACTTAAATAATGAAAATTTAGAAATTGTTGAAGAAGATGTATCTGAAAATCCCTTCAAATATCCTATTTCTAAATTTAATCAATCAACTAATCAAGATAGTAAAAATTCAGAAAAAGAACTTTCAGAAAAATTTACAGTATCAACATTAGATATTAGTGAGGATGAATAATATGTTTGAATATATATTTATGATTTTTGCTGTTATTAGTGCTATTTTGGCTCTTATTCAACAAGATTTGCTTAAAGCAGCTGTTTTAACTGGAATTTCTGGAGCATGTATAGCTTTATTGTTCCAAATTCTTTTAGCTCCTGATGTTGCATTAACTCAAGCTATTGTTGGAGCAGCTATTGTTCCAGTATTCATGGCTTTAGCTATTAAAAAAACTACAAGGGATGGTAATTAATTATGGATTTTCAATTAGCATCATTATTTACTTGTGGATTTTTAATTATAGTTGGGCTTTTTGCAGCAATTTTTATTGATAATATAATAAAAAAGATAATGGGTATTGCATTTATTGAAGAAGGTGTAAACTTATTTATTGTAACATTAGGATACAAAGAAGGAGGAATTGTTCCTATTTTCTTACCAGGTATGGATGCTAGCTGGTTTGCTTCAAATTCTGCTTATCCTCTACCTTTTGGTTTAGTACTAACTAGTATAGTTATTGGTGCTAGTACATTAGCAGTTATGCTAGCTTTAGTAATGGTATTATATAAAAAACACGGTACTTTAAGTACTGCTGAGCTATTAAAAGATAGATCTAGTGAGGCTGATGTAAATGAATGAATTTATTCCATTAATGGTAATCATTCCTCTAGCTTCTGCATTACTTATATATTTATTTAGTGGAAAAAACAATTTAATAAAAGCTTTTGCAGCAATAGTAGCAATCGTAATTCCAATTATTCCACTTATTGCTAATTATGGTATGCATTACTTTGGTGGACACCCTCCAATGGTTAATAATTTAACGGGAGTTTTATATCATCCTGCTATTGTATATTCATTTGGATCTATGCAACAGCTATTTTTAACTGTATTTGGAATATTAGTTTTCTTAGTAGTGTTAATTTATTTAAATAAATATAAAAAAGCTTCAGGACCTTATTTATTTTTAATATTTATGGGAACTGCAGCTATTACAGCTTTAATGTTATCTCAAGATATATTCCATATGTATGTATTTTTTGAAATAGCTGCTATTGCACAAGTTGGTATTGTTGCAGCTTCTACTATTAAAAATAGGTATGAAACAGCTTTAAAATACATGATGATAGGTTCAATTGGAGGACCTATACTTTTACTTGGTATAGGATTTTTACTCGCTATATTTGGTAGTGTAAATATTACTGATATTGTTCAAGGTCTTAGTAATAGTGTTATAAGTCTTTCATCACCAATATTTTTAATTACTTGTGGAATGTTATTCTTTGGTTGGTTATATGTCTCAGGATTACCTCCATTTCATACTATTAAATCTTCTGTTTATAGTACAGCAGAACCTCATGCAGCTGCATTATTACAGGCATTTTCTGTTTTAACCATGGTATCTATTTTAATTGCTTTATTTAGAATATTTTCTCCACTTAAAATATTTGAAATATTATTAATTGTATTTTCACTACTTGCATTAATTTTAAGTATTTCAATGGCACTTGTTCAAACAGACTTTAAAAAGATGATTGGATTTTTAGCTGTAGGAGAATTAGGTTTTATTGGTTTGGGAATTGGTTTAGGTACAGAACTTGCAATTACTGCAGGTTTATTCCAAGCTTTAAATGAAATAATTGTTACTGCATTATTATTCATAGGATTTGGTGCAATAGCTGATATAACTAAAAAAACAGATATTCGCCAAATTGGAGGATTAATTGGACATTATCCTAAACTTGGAATTATGATGCTTATTGGAGGTCTAGCTATGGCTGGTGTTCCTCCATTAAATGGTTTCCAAAGTAAATTAATGCTTGTTCAAGCATCTTTAGATGCGGGTTTTCCAGAACTTTCAGTTATTACAATTTTAATAAGTATTGCAACATTTACTGCATTTGTAAAGATTTTCCATTCAATGTTTTTAAAATCAAAACCAAATGCACTGGAAATTTCAAATGAAAAGATTCCAAAATCTACTATGTTTGCAGTTTCTATACTCTTATTATTATGTATAATATTTGGTTTATTCCCTTCAATAGCTACTAATGCTATATCTGGACTTGTAGGTGGTTTATTATGAGTATTTATGATAAATTAATTAATATTATTAATGGGGTCAAAGGATCTACAAATTATGATGATATTTCTGGTAATTTAACTGCTGAGTTGACATTAATCAGCTCTTTAATTGTAGCTTGCTTATTATTTAGACATATCAATATATTATTAGCTGCTGTTATTCTTTTAGGACTAGTGTTTATTATAATTAAAAGTTTACCTCTTATTCCTATATTTAAAAAAGAGCAAAATGATTCTTTAAATGATATGTTATTTTATATTTTATTGACTCTTGGAGTTTTACTTACAATTGTTTATTGGGGTGGAAATTATGTCTAATAATACTAAAACTTTTGTTGCAAGTTTATCTATTATATTATTCTCTGCAACTATTCTATCAGCATTATATAACTTAAAAGATATGATTATCCCTGGAGTTAGTAATATTTATAATGAACTTGGAACAGCAATTGCTCCAAATATGATTACTACAGTAATTTTTGATTGGAGAGGTTATGATACATTAGGTGAGGCTTTAGTTTTATTATCTGCATGTTTAGTAGTTTTACTTATATTTGGAAAAGGAAAATTAGGAGGTAAACAATGAAACAAAAACCTTCAATAATTCTTAGAATTACTATATTAGCTATAGCCTTTGTAATAATAGCTTATGGTATTTTAATAATATTAGGTGGACATATTACTCCTGGAGGAGGATTTCAGGGAGGAGCTATGATAGCTTCTGCTTTAATTTTAACATTACTTGTTTATGGAGTTAAAAATAATCCATTTAATATATCTCATAGTTTTATTAATGTAGTTGAAAATGTAAGTGCTTTAGGATATGTTTTATTAGGTATAATAGGTCTTTTTACATCTGGATTTTTCTTATATAATATGGGAGCTGATGTATACAATATAGTTCCTTCAATTATACAAGCTATTTTCCACTATCCAGATACTACAAATGCAGGAATTATTCCTTATTTAAATATATTTATTGGATTAAAAGTTTTAGTTGGATTAACAACAGTAGCTATAGCATTTTATAGCTTTGATAAATTGGAAAGTGATCATTAGGTGATATCATGTTTGTTTGGGGTCCTGTAATTATAGCATTAATAATTGGCTTTATAATTGGAACAAGATTTAAAAATAATAATATTTACACTTTATCTTCATTTCTTGTAATATTTATTTTAGCTATATTATTTGCAAAAGGAATTGGTCAATTTCCATATTATGATGATTATAGTATAGCTACTACTTTAATAGCTGCAGCTGTTGGTTTACTTGCGGGGAAATTTATATTTGATAGGTAATTCAATTAGGAGATGTTATATTTATGTTTATATCAACGAATGATTGTGATGGAACAGGGGAATGTATAAAAAAATGCCCTACGAAAGCCATTAGATTAGTTAATGGTAAAGCTTTTAGTTGTATTACTTGTGGAACTTGTATGGAAAAATGTCCAAATAATGCAATTTCTAAAAATAAATATGGTGGATTTGTTGTAGATAGAGCAAAATGTAATGGTTGTGGCATTTGTATGTTTAACTGTCCTACTAGCAACATTAATATTGAAGATGGTGTTGTTTATGGAATTTGTTCTAGATGCGGAGTATGTGGAAATGTATGTCCTAATCGTGTAGATGGCTATGAATTAACTAAAGAAAAACAAATCAACTATATTGATTCTTTAAATCTTTATCTTAAAGATTATAATCTTCCTGAAAAATCTACTAGTAAATTAGCTGAAAGAACAGGTATTATTACAGATAAGGATGATTGTATATTGTGTGGTAGATGTAGTGTCCAATGTCCAATGGATGCAATTAATATTCATTTTGATCAAGATAGAGGAATTTGTACAGAATGTAGGATTTGTGAAGATGTCTGTCCTACTAATTCAATTAAAAAATTTAATGTTAATCATGAAACATGTACATTGTGCTTTAAATGTATAAAATCTTGTCCTAGAGATGCAATTTATTTAGGAGATTTTGAAGTTAATATTAATAAATTAGATCAAGAAACTAATGGAACTATTATTTCTTGTTTAAATTGTGGATTATGTGCTGAAGTTATTAATAATGATTCTTTGAAGTTTGAAGATAACAAACTAAGATATAATCCATTAGAAGATGCAGAAAATCACTCTCAAAATCATCTTGAAGCTATTAATCTTTGTCCAGTTTCAACTTTAAAAGAAAGTAATGATTTTGTCATTGAATCTGCTGATGGTGAAGATCAAGCATTAGCTGGTTTTTGTGTATCTTGTGGTAATTGTATTAAAGCATGTGATATTTATAATGCTAGAAAATTAGAAACATATACTTGGGATGGTTCTGTTAGTGATGATTGTATTTCTTGTGGAATCTGTTATGAAGTATGTCCAAAAGATGCAATTACTTTAAATCGTGGTAATATTGAAGTGAATTTGGATAAATGTATATTATGTGAAAAATGTGGAATTCATTGTCCAAAAGATGCAATTCCAAAAACTACAGATGCTAAGAAGATTATTGTAGATGGATTTAATCAAATTGATGATAATTTGTGTATTTCTTGTGGGATTTGCCAGGATATTTGCCCAGAAGATGCTATTACTTATGAAAATAATAAATATAAAGTTAATTTAGATAAATGTACTTATTGTGGGGCATGTAAAAATGCATGTCCTTCAAATGCATTTATATTTGAGAGAAAATTTAAAGATTCTGTTGATGGTGTTTAAATGAAGAATTTAATTAAAATATTTCTTGAAGGAGCATATGGAAATTTCAAGAAAATATTTTTTGCAAAAGATCGAGTTACTGATTTGGAACTTAGAAATGCTATTTTAACTGGCACTGTTGAAGCTGAGGAGAAAGTAGCTAAAAAATCATGTATTGGTTGTGGAGGTTGTGCAAATGCTTGTCCGACTAGTGCTATTACAATGAAAAAATTAAATTCAGCAGAATGGTTATCTCCTGGATGGTCAAAAAGTGAAATACCAGATTTAGACCCTTTTAAATGTGTGCATTGTTATTATTGTCATGACTTTTGCCCAATTTATGCTTTATATTCTGAAGCTGGAGCTATACATCCAAATGCTGTTGGAGATTTTGAAGTTGATACTAAAAATATCATTGATGAACCATTTAAAATATCTGAAGATAAAATTAAATTTATTTCACAATTTTTATCAGATAAAACTATACTAAAAAATAAAAAATCTAAATAATTAAGAGGAATTTTATGGGAATAAAATCATTTTCAAGAAAAAAAGCTATTCATATTATGTTAGTATATACTGGAGGTTGTAATGGCTGTGATATTGAGATTGTTAATACAGTATTATCACCAAAATTCGATATAGAACAATATAATGTATTTTTAACATGGAATCCTCGTGAAGCAGATATTTTAGTTGTTACAGGACCTGTGACTTATTTGAATAAAGAACCATTAATCAATATTTATGAATCTATACCTAATCCTAAGTTAGTAGTAGCTGCAGGGTCTTGTGCAGTAATGGGTGGAGTATATAAAAATATTCATGGAGATATTCCTTCTGAAGAGATTCAAGGACCAGTTGATAATGTAATTCCAGTTGATGCAAAAGTACCTGGATGTGCTGTTAGACCACAAGATGTTTTAGCTGGAGTGGTAGCTAGCTTACCAGCTTTATTAGATAAATAAATTATTACTTAAGATTATCAAATTATAAGATGTGAGGAAAATAATGTTAGATGAGAAAAAACCTAGGGAAACTATCGAAACGGAAATTCCTATGGGAACTGTTCATCCTGCTGCTTTAGAACCTTATAGGGTTAGATTATTTGTAGAAGATGAAATCGTTCAAGAAGCAGAAATCACTGTTGGAGTTAATCATAGAGGAATTGAACGAATAATGGAAGGACTTCCTGTTGAGAAGGCTAATGCTCTTACAGAAAAGGTTTGTGGTATTTGTTCTAATGCACATATTTGGAATTCTGTTAGAACTGCAGAAATGGGATTAGATATAGAAATACCTGAAAGAGCTAGCTATATTAGAATTATTATGGGTGAACTTGAAAGATTACATAGTCACTTTTTATATTTAGGACATGGATGTGAAGTTTTAGGCCATGAAACTTTTTCAATGAGGGCATTTTATTTAAGAGAATCTATAATGGAACTTTTACATATGATTGGTGGAAATAGAGTTCAATATGGATGTTCTATTATTGGTGGAGTAAGACCAAGATGTGAATTAGATGATTCTAGAATAAATAAACTCACTGATTCATTAAACAATGTCGAGAAAGGATTAACTAATTTTGCTGAGAGAGTAAGCTCAGATCCAGTTTTCTTATCAAGAGTTGAAGGAATAGGAGTAATTCCTCAAAAACAAGCTTTAAAATTAGAAGTAACTGGACCTACACTTCGTGCAACTGGTGTTCCTAAAGACCTTAGAACAATAATGCCTGAATATAATCCTTTTGATTTTAATGTTATTACTCAAGAAGATGGAGATGTAAAAGCTAATTTACTTATGAGAGTTTTAGAAGCTTTTGAAGCAATTAAGATTATTAGACAAGCTATTAGTAACCTTCCAAAAGGACCAATAGTTGATAGATCATGGGAAATGGCTGATTGTGATACAATTCATAGCTATATTGAAGTTCCAAGAGGAACATTATATCATTCTTATGCTATTGAAGATGGTAGGCTTAGAGGTTCTGTTATAAGGACTCCATCAATGACTAATATTGGTGCTATGCAATATGCTTGTATTGGAGATCATGTAACTGATGCTCAACTATGTATTGTTCAATGTGATCCATGTTTTACTTGCACAGATCGTGCTGTTGAAATTATAAAGAGATAGTGGAAGTTTTAAAATGTTAAATGGTTTATTAAATTCATTATTAGCTATTATATTAACAATAGCTGTATGTTTTATTATAAGTACATTAATTCCTGGAATTGAAAGGAAATATATTCATGCAAGAATTCAGCAAAGAATAGGTCCATCTGTTATAAGTCCAGGTATTATGGCTCCAATTAAGTTTTGCTTTAAAGAAAATATTAGTCCTAGATCTCCAGTTCCAGGATTATATAAAGCTTTACCAATTGTATGCTTTTTAGTTGTATTGACTATTTTAATTGCATTAGTTCCTCAATCTTATGTTTTTCCAGCTTTTGCAAGTTTAATAACTGTTGTAGGTTTATTAAAAATTGAAGAAGTATGTTATGTTTTAATGGGATCTTTATCTAAATCTGTAATGTCTTTAGGGTTGCCTTTTCCAGATATTATAAAAGGTGGAGCACATCTTGATGCTGAGAGATCATATATTGAAGATATTAGTGCAAATAGAGCATTAAGATTAATTTCTTATGGTTCTTTTCCATTATATATTGCACTTTTTGTTCCTGTAGCAGCTTCTGGAAGTATTTTCTTAAGTGATATTATAGCTTATCAACAAGTTAATGGTCCTATTTTATTTACTTTATCAGGTATTTTAGCTGCAATAGTATTTTTTATAGGATATATGGTAATATTAAATGAATATCCATTTGCATTATTAAAAACTAAAGCAGATGTTATTGAAGGACCATATATGGAATATGCTTCTAAATACAGAGCTTTTGTTTATATTACAAGAGGTTTTCTAATGTTTACATTAGGAGCATTGTTTTCAGTATTATTTATTGGTATTCCTCCAAATATTTTTTCATGGGGAATTTTAGTAAATATAGTTGTAGCATTAATTTTCCCAGTTTTAATGGGTGTTTTTAGTACCTTCTCACCAGTATTTACAAATAGGCAGTTTTTCCCTACTGTAATTGCTGTTTCATTAGTTGGTGTTTTAGCTATTGCATTAACATTATTATAATCAGGTGATTTATTTGAAGTTTGTTATTAGACCATGGCATATTATTAGCTTAGCAGGTTATATTGTAGAGAGAAATTTCCCTTATCGTAATATTATAGTAGTTAATAAATCAGATGAACCAGTTAAACTCGAAGTGCCTGTTTTTGAAGAAAGTTGGATTCAAGATCATAGAGATTTAGGTCTTGAAATTATTCCAGTCTCAGATGAAGATAACTTTTTAAAATTGTATAAACTAGCACATGCTGATTTACAAAATGAATTAAATATTTAATTTATTTATTTTTAGCTACTGCTTTACAGATATCATTATAATTACAATTTAAACATTTATTTCTTATAGTTTCTGTTTTAGGAATTATTTCATCTTTTTTTATCATTTTTATTTCTTTTAATATTTTAAATAAACTTTTTCTTAAATGAACATCCATAACAACTGGTCTACGTTCTTTTATTTGAATATATTCTATAAATCCTACAAATACTTCGGTATCAAATTCTTGTTCAATCAATAATGCATTAGCTGCTAATTCAACTGCATCACTATCCCAAACTCCTTTTATTGGAGGTTTACTTGTTCTTAATTGCACAGGATAATATTTTCCATCAATTATTTCAATTTTATCACAAGAACCAATAATCTCTAAATCTGGATCTTTTAATACATATGCTTGCATTGAATTTGGAAAAAACATTTCTACAATTTGATTGCCATTTTTATCTAATGTTTCCATAGCTTTACTTGTCTTTAAAGCCAAAATTTTAATTGAAAAATAAACTTCAGATATTATTTCAATTTTTTGTTCTTCTATTTTTTCACTATATTCTTCAGGTAATGATTTTTCAAGGTTTGATATTGTCATATCTATATAGCTTATTATATTTTCTATTAGTATACTTTCAATTTCATTTAACTCCATTTTAGCCTTAATTTTACGAATGTTTTTTTGAGTTAAATCATTTATATCGACTCTTAATCTCTTTATTTCACCATGTAACAATAAGTCATTATCTTCTTTTTCATCAAGTTGATACTGGTAATAAAGTTTTAATGGACAATACATAAATTGTTTTATCGAAGAAATATTTATCATTTTTATAACCTCATTTTTCTTTATTTTTATTTTGATTAGCTATCTATAAATAAAGAGAGGTTATTTTTGATTACAATTGTTTATTTCTTCTTTAAAATATTTAAAATAAGTAAAAATTATATTTAGAGTAAATAATTACTCTTTTTTATTAATAATTGGTGAATCTTTTAATTTTACATATTCATCTATAGATTCCCTTGTGGTTCCAACAACTAATCTATAGCTATCTTCACATCCCACTTTCATAACTTTTTCAATTTTGCCTTTAGCTACTACTTCTTCATTTTCAACAACTTCTCCAGCATATGTATGAGTAAAAGAAGCTATTTCACTGATATTTTCATTTATTCCTTCAATTACTTTTAAATTTTTAATTTTATAAATAGCTGGATTATCAAAGGATCGTAGTGCATCTTCAATTACACATTCAATTTTAGAAGTTCCAATAGGCTCATATTTTGTATCATTCCAGCTTTCAGTAATTTCATCATAGTTTCTAGTAGCTAAAATATCAAATAAAGTACCTCTTATAAGTCCTCTATTGAATTTTCTATTTTCATACCAGAAAAATTCTTCTTTTGAAAGACTGGAATCTCTCATTCGCTTTTCATAAACTTTTTGCCAAAAATTATCTTCTATTTTATTTAAGATAATTTTTCTACCATTAATATTAATTTCTTTGTTGTGATATTTTTTAAAAGTAGCTATTGCTTGTCTATGGTTTTGAAGGCCATATATAACAAAATCAATATCAGAAATTTCCTTTTTTTGAAGGCCTGGTAAAATCGAACCTGAAATTCCTAAGTTTTTATAGTCAATTCCAGCTTTAAAATGGAAAAAATCAGCAATGTCTATTAATTTTTTAATAATTTCATTATTATTTCCAGAATCATAAGATTTTTTAATTTCTTTTAATCTTTCTTCTGGTTTTATTATTTGTTTAACTTTAGTTAATGGAACACCCATCATTTCAATTTGGGTATTTTCACAAAAATAGAGATATTCTGGATAATTTTCTCTTAAATAGCTATAAGCTTCTTCAGAACTCACTTTTGAATATCTAGTTTCGTTTTTTTCTCGATCCCCTTTGGGATTAGGAATATATCTTAAAAAAGATATATACCTATCCTCAGGGTGAGTATAGTTTGTAGATGCAAAAAATAAATCATCTGTTGTATGAATGAAATCTCTTGTTCTAACTTTTTCCATAAAATAACTTCCTTGGTCTTATTATGGAAATAGGTATATTTATAATTTATACTGTTGTTAAGGTTCCTCTACTATTATACATTTTATCAGAACCACTAACTATACAGTAATCTGCATCACAATTTTTACAGGTTATTTCTCCTTCATAAACTCCCTTAGGATTTATAGTTAAAGTACCTTGGGATTTACATAAAGGACAATAGTTTAAATAAACAGTAGTGTAATCAGTATATTTTAATTGCCCACTACTTATTTTTTTACTACATGAAACGCAAGAAGGCTTTCCAGTCGCCGTAATTGTATTCAATGTTTTTATGTTTATTATATTTTGAATATAACTTTCACTATATTGAGAGTTTCCATTATATTCACTACTAATAACATAGCTGCCGTCTTTTAAATTAATTTGAAGTTTTGCAACACCTTGAGAGTCTGTAGTTCTTATATATTGTATTCCATTAATTGTGAATACAATATCTTCGCCACATAATAAATTTCCATTATTGTCTTTTAATGTAACTTCAAAGTAATTTCCAGTACTAGTTAATTCTAAATCATTTCCACTTAATTCACTAGATAATATATTTACAATATTAGATCCACTAAGGTCTCCAGCACTATATTCTACTAAATAGCTACCTAAATTTAAATTTATATTTAATGAAGCAACTCCATTTTCATCAGTTATTCTTTCATAAATGATTCCATTTACTTTAATAAAAACATTCACACCAGAAACAACTTGTCCTAATGAATTATAATAAGTTACTTTAAATGCTCCTTTTGTTTTATGAGCTACATTTAAATTTGAAGCAATTAATTGTCCATAACCATGAATAAATATATTTTTCATTCCACTTGCAGAATTATATATTCCAGAATTTTCTATTTTATAAAGAATATTATATATTCCAGATCCTAAATTAATGTTTAAACTAGCATAACCTTCGCTATTAGTAGTTCTAACATAATCAATTCCATTTATAGTGAATATGATATTTTCATTTGCTAAAATATTATTATTTTTATCAGTTACTTTAACTGTAAACTTACTTCCATCTTTATAATCCATATTTAAGTCTTTAGCTTCTAATTGGATTTCTTTTTTAATAACATGGATAATGTCTTCACCATATGAAGGAGCAGTATTTTCATCACCATCAAAGAAGTATTTGACATGATAATCTCCTGGAATTAAGTTTATTGTTAATCCTGCTACACCATTTGAATCAGTTACTTTTACATAGTCAACACCATTAACAGATATTGTAACATTTTTATTTGCTAATGGTTGATTATTAGAATCTATTAAAGTAACATTAAACTTTTCTTTTTGATTATAATGTATATTATTTTCTTGGGATGTTATAGCAGATCCGAATTTAATTTCGTTTTCATCTAAATCCGCTGCAGTATAAGATATTCTCTCGATATCATTATTATCTGCTATATTTGTAATATTATCTGTAGCAGATATAGTACTAATATTAATTAATAACCCACATGTGATTATTAGTAATATCATTAGTTTTTTTGGTATCGAAATTTTTTCACCTCAATTTTTATATTCAATTAATTATTGCTAAATAAGCAATGTGTTATCTAAGTTATTGATTATTTTATATAAAGGTTGTTAATTTCAAATTCTCATGCGGTGCTCTTGTTTATTAATTAAAACACGCTAATTCATTCTTTTTAAATTAAATAAATAGTATTTTATTAGTTTTTTTCATAATTTATTATTATGGGATAATATAAAATTCTAAATGATTTAATTTTCTCTTATTTTTTATAAAAACAGCTAATATTTCTTAAATAGCTATGAAAAGATTATATTTGCCTTTTTTAATTTTTCACAAAATTAAACGATTTATTAATATTGCGACTTTATTTCTATTTTTTTTATACAAAATAAAGATTTTTTAGATTATTTTTTGCAAAAATTATATTTTCAACTAAATTCTCTTTTTTTAACTAATTTTTACTACATTAAAAAAACTCATTTATACTAAAAAATAAATAATTATTATATTATAGGAAATAAGATTATGATAAAATATAAACATCTTGATGAATTTTTAAAATATGATGGAAGCCAAATTGATCCTTTCTGGGCTTTTAAATTTTTAAAAATTAAAGGTTCTTCAATTATCACATGGATAGGACCAATGAATATCGCCTCAGACAATATAAAAGATTTTGAAGACATCGATTTAGAAATTAAATCTGCTAATATGACTCATTTTATATTAGAATTTTTTGATATTCAACCACCTAATATAGAAATTGCTTATATGCGTCAAAGACTACTTGTAATGATTTTTAAAGAAGAATTACATAAACAAAACATCATATCAACAAGAAGTGGTGATGATATTTTTGTAAGTGGTAGAAAATTAACTGTTTCAATAGCTAGTATTTCACCAACTTCTATGAAAATACATTTTGGGTTTAATCTTGAAGATAATGGAACTCCAGAAGATGTTGAAACTATAGGTTTGTTCGATATTGAAAATAGTAATGGTAAAAAAGTATTTAATAATGAAAATATAGTAGATTTTATAAGTACTGTTGTAAATAGCTATATTGATGAGTTAAGTTCAATTAAAGAAGATATTGGTAAAACCAATTTTTTATAGGTGATTATAATGAAAATAATAGTAAATGGTATTAATGCAAATTTAAGATTTTCTTCTGCACATTTTATTCCAGGACATACATCTTGTGGTTTTATTCATGGCCATTCTTATTTTGTAGATGTGGAAATCGAAGGAGAAAGATCAGGAGATTTTGATTTTGTAGTTGATTTTAAAGATATAAAAAGTAATGTAGATGATATTTGTGATAAATTAGATCATAAGTTACTAATTCCTATTTTCCATGATGCAATTGATTTTAAAGATTTTACTAAGGATGAAGTTTCAGTTGAAGCCTTAGAAAATCTTAAAACAGTATTTTTTAAAGTTGGGGATAAAGGATATTCTATTCCTACAGAAGATTGCAGATTTTTACCTATTAAATATAGTTCTGCAGAAGAACTTTCAAAATATTTTGTTGAGAATTTATCTGATGCATTAAATAAAAAATATGATAATTTAGAATATGTTGCTGTTGGAGTAAATGAAGGAATAGGTCAAGGAGCTATTTATAAAGAAAATCTTGGAGATAAATAATGAAAGCTCCCATTATTGAAATCTTCTCAAGTATTCAAGGTGAAGGACTTTTAATCGGTAAAAGACAAATATTTATAAGATTTGCAGGTTGTAATCTTAATTGTTCTTATTGTGATACTGAAGATAGTAAAAAAGTTGGAAACACCTCTCTTTTAACTGTAGATGAAGTAATCGAAAAAATTGAAAAATTATATTCTGATGATTTACATTCTATTTCTCTTACAGGAGGAGAACCTTCCCTATATTTTGAATTTATCAATGAATTAATTAAAAAAATCGATTATAAAATAATGCTTGAAACTAATGGTACATTGTATGAACATATTGATAAATTAAATAAAATTGACTATGTATCATTAGATATTAAATTACCTGAGCATTTTGATGATGATTCTTTTGATGATGTTTTTCAAAATGAAATTAAATCAGTAAATTTATTAACATCAAAAGCTATAAATGTATATTGTAAATTAGTTGTGTTACCTTCAACAAAGATAAATTCAATAGAAAATGTTATTAAAAAATTATCAAAAGAAATTTTAAATAAAAATGACGTTCAAATGGTTATTCAGCCATCAAGTCCAATTGAAGACTGGAAAGATTTGAGTTCTAATTTATTTAAGTTTTCTGAGATAATTGGGAAATACTTTGAAGTATCCACCATTCCTCAAATTCATAAATTTTTAAATATTGAATAATGGATTTGTTTTTAAAAACTAAAAATATTGATTTATTGAAATGGTAATAATGTGAAATTAAATAGAGGTTTCGAAAAATGAAAGATAAAAACGCTATTAATTTAAGAAAATCAAGAAATAGGGGTTCAGTCGAACATCAAACTAAAATTCAAGAAAATGACGGTGACATAATGACTTTAGCTAGTAAAGATGTTGTATCAATCCCTCCTAGCAAAAGTATTAAAGAAACAGCTGAGACAATGGCTAAATATAATTATAGGAGATTACCTGTTACAGATCCAGGCTCTGGAAAACTTTTAGGTATTGTTACTGTAATGGATATTTTAGATTTCTTAGGTGGTGGACAGAAATTTAATATTATTCAAATTAAATATAAAGATAACTTCTTAGCAGCTATTAATGAGCCAGTTAGAGAAATAATGACTAGAGATGTAATTTATATTAGTAAAAAAGATAGTATTTCAAAAGCTCTTAATATTATGTTAGATAATAAAGTTGGTGCAATTCCTATTTTAGATTCTGATGAAAAAATTGCAGGAATAGTTACTGAAAGAGATTTTGCTTTATCTCTTGCTGGTGTTTTAACTGAAGAATTAGCTGAAGATTATATGACTAAAGATGTTATTACAACCACACCAGGAACTCCTATTGAAGGTGCTTCTAAAATAATGGTTAGGAATAAATTAAGAAGAATTCCAATCATCGGAGAAGACATTGAAATTGCAACTACATCTAAAGATAAATTATTAGGTATTGTAACAGCTACTGATATTCTTAAATTCTTAAATGATAAAGAACTATTCAGTAAAATGACTTCTAATACTGGTTCTGATGTTTTAAATTCTAAAATTTCTGAAATAATGGCTACTTCAATAACTTCAGTTGATCCTAAAACAAGATTAGGAGATATATGTGAAATATTCCAAGATAATGTCATTGCAGGTGTTCCTGTTATAAAAAATGATGAATTAGTTGGAATTATCACTGAAAGAGATATTTTAAAAGCTATTGAAGATTAATTTAAATTTAAATATTAATTAAAAACAGGGGAGATATATATGCAAGTTAAAAATTTAATGTCTGAGAATTTGATAACTATTGATAAAGATCAAAGTTTAACCGACGGTTTAAAATTATTACGAAAGAATAATATTTCCAGATTACCTGTAGTAAATACTAATTCTAATAATGAAAAAGAATTAGTGGGTATTGTTTCTGAAAGAGACATAGCTAGAAAGTTAGGATCTTCTAAATATGGTACAATGCCTCCATCCAGATTTCATATTTCTTCAGTAATGGTTAAAGATGTCATTGCTGTAAATGAGAGTATGGAATTAGTCGATGTTGCTAATTTAATGTTAGAAAAAGGAATAGGTTCAGTTCCAGTCGAATCCGAAGATAGTATGGTTGGAATCGTCTCAAAAGCTGATTTCGTTACAATGTGTACTACTAAAGCATTTGAAAAAATTCTTGTTAAAGATTACATGAACACTGATATTAAAACAATTTATTCAGATGAAAGATTAGTTCATGCAAGAAGAATTTTAATTGATAATAAAATTGGAAGATTGCCTGTTCTTGATGATGATGAAATTGTAGGAATTTTAACTTCTAAAGATATTATAAGATGCCTTATTTCCTTTAGAAAAAATGTTCCTGAAAAACATCAACAAGCACAAATTAAAAATATAACTGTAAATGATATTATGTCAACTAATCCAAAAACCATTTCTCAAGATGCAAATATTCTTGAAGTAGCTAATATTTTAATGGAAACAGGATACAATGGTTTACCAGTTTTAGATGATAATAATCAACTTATAGGAATTATAACTCAGACAGATTTACTTAAGATTTTCATAGAATCTTAAGCCTTTTTTTATTTTTTTTTGGAGTTGTTTATAATAGATTCTCAAATAGCTTTTTTAGGTCCAGAAGGTACTTTTACTCATGAAGCTGCATCTAAAATCACTAATAATTTAATTTCTTATTGTTCTATACCTGCAGTAATGGAAAGTATAGAATCTGGAAAACATCTTAAAGGAATCGTTCCTATTGAAAATTCTATTGAAGGATCAGTTGGAATTACTTTGGATTCTTTAGTTCATAATTTTAATTTAATGATTTCAGGTGAAATTATTTTACCTATTAATCACCATTTACTTGCAAATCCAAATACTACCTTTTCAGAAATTACTGATGTTTATTCTCACCAGCAAGCATTAGCACAATGTCAAAAGTTTATTAGTGAAAATAATTTAAATGCTCATTATGCATTAAGTACAGCTTCAGCTGCTAAAAACATTTTAAATATTGATAATGCTGGAGCTATTGGAACATCTAAAGCTGCAGAATTATATGGTTTAAATAAAATCAAATCAAATATTCAAGATAATGATAATAATCAAACTAGGTTTGTTATTTTATCTAAAAAAGATCATGAAATTACTGGAAATGATAAAACTTCAATAGCTTTTTCTATTTTTGAAGATTATCCTGGTCAACTTCATGAAATTTTAGGTATTTTTGCTAAAAAAACCATCAACTTAACTAAAATTGAATCAAGACCATCAAAAGAAAGATTAGGTAAATATATATTCTTTGTTGATTTTTTAGGTCATAGAAATAATGATGATATTAAAGAAATTTTAAATGATATTAAAGATAAAGTTCCATTTTTAAAAATTTTAGGTTCATATCCTAGTAATTAATTTTCATAGCTATTTTTAAAATTTTATTTATTTTCATGAAAAACTTTAAATCAATCTTAAAATATATCATTAATAAATAATTCATTTTCTATAATGAAGGGGTTATTAATATGAAAAACGATAGAAAAAAAATCATCGCTGTTATGAAAAATTTAAAAGCCGATTATCGTGCTGGTAAGATTTCTCAAGACAAATTTAGATACTTATATTCTAAATATGATGAAAAATTAGCTCAGATGGACGCTGCGGCAAATCCATCTAAACATATAAATAAAAATCAAAATCCTAGAGGTCCTAAAAATAGGAATTTTGAGAAAAACAACCCAGAAAACGAAAAACTTGTACAAAAATATATCATTGATCCTAAAAGAAATGCAGGAGAAAAAGATGTTAATCCTTCTTCAAAAAAGGGTCTTTATAGTGTTTTAATGATTGTACTTTTTGTTATAGCATTTTCTGCAGGAATCGGATTTGGTGTTTTTAATTTTGATATCACAGATTTATCCTTTTCAAATGCAGCAGCTATTGTAGAAGATAGTGCTTTTCCTGATATTGAAATGGTAAATACTACTGTAATTTCTAATACTACTGCTACAGACACTAGTTCTTATGATGAATCCTATGACGAATCTTATGATGAATCTTATGATTCCTCTTATGATGATAGTTCTAATTATGAACCAGAAATATCATATCCTAGTACTGAACCAGATACTTCTTCTGAAAGTGGGTCTAATGAGATTATTTAAAACTATTCGGTGAATTTATGAAAAAATACTTACTAATAATTGCTATTATATTTGCAGTGGTTTTTGTATCTGGATGTATTGATGGAAATAGTGATGGTACTAATTCTACTGAGATACAAACCATTTCAAAAAACGGAGTTATATTGAAATATCCATCTAATTGGGTAATTTCAGAGTCAACTTCTAATAGTTCATTAATTTCAGTTGCAGCTGCAAATTCAATTGATTCATCTAAAATAGGTCAAGTTAATGTTAATGTTGAAAAACAACCAATATCAGAATCCTTATCTACTTTTGTAAATAAAACAACTGCATCTTTAGAAAAAGATTCTTCATATGAAATGATATCTTCAGGTCAAACTACTATGGCTGGATATGATGCTATTGAAGTTGTTTATAAATCTGATTCTAATGGAACTATGAAAATGCATAAAGCTGTATGGATTGAAAAAGATGGAGAAGCTATTGTAGTCTTATGTAGTGCTCCAGAAGATAAGTTTGATTCTAATTTAAAAATATTTGATTATATTATTGCTAATATTCAATTTAGATAAGTGGTGTTTATGAATATTGTATTATGTGTTACAGGCAGTATAGCTGCAACAGAAACAGTTAAACTAGCTAGACTATTTAAAAGAAATGATGTTAATATTAAATGTTTTATGAGTGAATCTGCATGTGATATTATTCATCCTAATTCTTTAGAATTTGCAACAGGTAATGATGTTACTTTAAAATTATCTGGTAAAGTAGAACATGTTAAACATGCTAATGATGATTTAATTCTTGTTGCTCCTGCAACTGCTAATATTATTAGTAAATTTGCTCATAAAATAGCTGATGATCCAATTAGTACTTTACTTATTACTGCATATGGGCATAATACTCCTATTTTATTTGTTCCTTCTATGCATGATTCTATGTATGATGCTATTGAGGAAAATATTGATAAACTTAAAGGTGAAGGAATTAATTTTGTTAATCCTAGAATGGATGAAGGAAAAGCTAAATTTCCTCAACATGAAGAAATATATTTAGAATCTTTAAGAGTTATTAATTTAAACAAAGTTAATACTGATTAATGGGATGGTATTATTACTGATTTAGATTTACTTAGAAAAATAGCTGGAAAAAATATTTTAATTAGTATTGGTGGAACTTACGAAGCTATTGATCCTATAAGAGGGATTTCTAATAAATCTTCAGGTAAAATGGGTTTAGAATTAGCTAAAGAGGCATATATTAGGGGAGCTAATATAACTCTTATTGTTGCAAATGTTACAGTTAAAATCCCTTCTATTTTTAATGTCATTAATGTTGAATCATCTAATGATATGAATGAAGCTATTTTAAAAATGGTTCCTGATTTTGATATTTATATAGCTACTGCTGCTGTTTCTGATTTTTTACCAGGAAATGTTGAAGATTTTAAAATTTCATCAACTGATGAGATTTCACTTGCTTTTAAACCTACAGTTAAAATAATTCGTAAAATTAAAGATATCAACTCTGAAATCTTTTTAGTTGGATTTAAAGCTGAATATAATATTTCTGAAGAGCAAATTATTGATTGTTCTAAAAAACAAATTGAAATGGCTGGAACTGATTTAGTTATTGCTAATGATATTGGTAATAAAAATTGTAATTTCGGTTCTGATAATAATGAAATTTTTTTAATAGATCAAGATACTATTAAAATTCCATTAAGTTCTAAAAAAGATTTATCTAAAATAATTTTTGATAAAATAGCTAAAAAATTCTAATTTTTTAATGCCATAATTATCAATTTAAGCTATTATAATTTTAATAGTTCATGAATTTATATATAAATTATTAAAGTAATTTTTAAAATAATGACTCTTTTGATTTATATTAAATAATCGTGATAACCCTATCTAGATATCTTAATATAAAAATACTTTTTTTATAGATTATCTTCTTTGAGTATAACTTATGCTTTAAACTATTTTTACAGTAATATTAGTAATACTTTTTCACTAAAAATAGGCTTTAATTATTATTTATCTAAAAAACTAAAAAATTGTCATTTTTTGTAAAAATTTATGTGAAAAATTAATAAAAATAAGTATTTAAAAAAAATAAGCCCTTTTCTCTAGATATTACCAATATGGAGTGATTATGGAAGTGAATTTGACTAGAGAAAATATATGAGCTATTTTTTTATATTTGCATTAGCAATATTAATATTTGTGTTCATGGTATAAAAAGCTATCATTAGTAATACTTTTTCACTAATTTTTTACTATTTTTATAATTTTAAAATAGCTCTTAAAACATTGAAAAACTTAAAATTTCAACTTACTTTTTCTTAAAAACTTTTTTCAATTACAAATCCAATATGGTCTTTTTCATAAGGTTCTAATTTAACTTTTTCTATAATTTTAAAACCTTTCTCTTTAATTTTTTTCTCTTCTTCTTTAAAAATCTTTTTAGGTTTTAAAGAAACATTAATACTTCTTGCTTTAAGCATCAATAAACCTTGACCATCATCTTTTAAAAATAAATCCATATTTTTCATGAATAATTCACTTTGATTTGGTTGAGCTACATCACAATATAAAAAATCAACCTTCTCAACTAAATTTAAATATGTCTTAGGTTTAGTTGCATCAGCTAAAATTGGAGCAATATTAAAACGTTTAGAAGATAGGTTTATTAACTTTTTACATGTAATTGGTGAAAATTCAACAGCATAAATCATTCCATTTACTAGAATATCAGAAATATGTGAGACTGTTGTACCAGTTGAAGCACCTAAATAAAGAATTTTTGTAGAATCTTTTAAATCCACACTTTGAAGACCATTTAATAATCCTGCAGCTAACTTTGACCTATATGGATTCCATATTCTATATTCTTTATCTTTTTCTTGATATAGTTGTTCTCCATATACTTTAATATTAGGATTTAAGTTTTCTGTAGCTATTTCACCATCTTTTAGATAAACTTTCATCTTTTAGCCCTCTTTTTTCTTTTTTTAGAATCATTTTTATCTTTATTTTTTGATCTTGGTTGGAATGGATTTTCTTTTTCTATTTTTTCTACCTCTTCAAGGAATTTTTCACTGATTGTAGGATCAAATTCACCTGAGTAGACATCTTTTCTAATAGCTAAAGATATTTTAAGTGATAATTTTTTAGCTATTTTTCCTCTATTCCACCATTTACTTGTTCTAACTGAAGGATGTTGGAAAATGAGCCCGTGTTTTGGAGGATTTTCTCCTGTTTTTAAATGTCTAAATAATGCCTTTTCTGCACCCATTATTTGAACTGTACCTGAAGGATAACTAGCTAACTTTTCAAGTCCTCCAGCATGTGATATCAACTTAGCACCTAAAGATGATCCAAGAAGATCTGTTAAATTTGGTGCAAGTGAATTCATTTTTTTATTAATATAATTTATAACTTCTCTTCTTGATTTTTGAAGTGAGTAAATAGAACTTGCAAATGAATTTAAAACATCTAAATCTTCTTTTGAGATATCATCATCAAAATCATCTATATTTAGATTTTTATTATCATAATTTTCAATAATATCTTTTTTTGTTTTATTCTCAGCTATTAATTTAATATAAGTTTCATTGTTTTGTACTATATCTAATTCTGGAAAATATAATGAATACCAATCTCTAATTCTCTCAATTAATTTACTTATCGATTCATCAATATCATCAATAGAATTTATAGCTTGTATAAGATATTTATCTTCTGAATTTAATTCATCTTTAACTTTTGAAATAGCTAAATCTCTATATGATTTTGTAAAAGTTTCTTTAGAGAAATTTATCTCATCTAAAATATTTTCTAAATTTTCTCTTAAAAATTCTCCAGCTTTATTTGGAACTTCTAATGTGATATTTTCCCATTTATTATAATTTGATTTTTTTGACTGAGATTCAATAGAAATATTATCATATTTATCAAAAAGTTCTTCAATTAACTCTATTTCTTCTTTAAGAACTTTTTTATTTGAAATATCTTCTAATTTTGATGTACGTTCCTTTTCATCAAAAAGCTTATAACTTATTATGTTATTTGTATCATCAATAGCTATAAAACCAGCAACACAATGTGTAATAAAACAATCCATAATTAACTTATATTTATTATGATTTAAAATATTTTCTTATGAAGTACAATATTTTAATTAATGATAAAAAATAAAGATATTAATTAATACTTTATTTGGTGTAATTGATGTTAAAAACAAATTTTTGTAAAATACCTTTGGATAATCCTTTATTTTTAGCTGCAGGAGTTTTAGGAAGTAATGCTTCATCTTTAAATTGGATATTAGACTCTGGTGCAGGTGGAGTAGTTACTAAATCATTTTCTATTAATCCTAACGAAGGATATAAAAATCCTACAACTGTTGCTGTTGATGGAGGAATTATTAATGCAATTGGTTTATCAAATCCAGGTTTAGAAGTCTTTAAAGAAGAAATTAAAAAAATCAACTCTAATGATGGTAAAGGGGTTTTTGCTTCTATTTATGGATCAACTCCTGAAGAATTTTCACGCCTTGCAGGTGAAATTGAAGGCATTGTTGATGCTATTGAACTTAATATTTCTTGTCCTCATGCAATGTGTGGTTATGGTGCATCAATTGGTGAAAATCCAGAACTTACTTATGAATTTGTTAAAGCAGTTACAGACACAGTTTCCATTCCAGTAATTGCAAAGTTAACTCCTAATGTTACAGATATTACAGTAAGTGCAGTTGCAGCAGAAGAAGCAGGAGCAGATGGATTAAGTCTTATTAATTCATTAGGTCCTGGAATGAAAATTGATTTAATAACTGCAAATCCTATTTTATCTAATAAATTTGGTGGCATGAGTGGACCAGCTATTAAACCAATAGCTATTAAATGTGTTTATGATGTATATGAATCTGTAGACATTCCTATAATGGGTGTAGGAGGAATTTCAAATTATGCTGATGTAGTTGAATTCTTATATGCTGGTGCAAATCTGGTTCAAATAGGAACAAGTATTATGGATAATGGTGTTGAGGTCTTCTCAAATATCACTAAAGATTTAGAGCTTTTTATGAAAAAAAATGACTTTAAGACTATTAATGAAATGATTGGACTTGCACATAAGGAGGATTTATAATGAAAAATGTTCCAAATGTCTTAAAAATCCAAGAAATCATTGAAGAAACACCTACAATAAAAACATTTATTTTTAATTGGGATTTTAAAAAAGACGGATGCCCTAATCCTGGAGAATTTGTAATGGTTTGGAATTTTAAAGATGAAAAACCAATGGGAGTATCTTTTATTGATAAAACAGAAAATAAAATTGGTATTACAGTTAGAAATGTAGGTGACTTTACAAATGATTTACATTCTCTAAAAATAGGAGATAAACTAGGTATTAGAGGATTTTATGGAAATGGTTTTAATACTAATTTAAAAGGCATGAAAGTTTTAGCTATTGGTGCTGGTGTTGGAATGGGTCCAATTAATTCATATGCTTTAGATTTAATTTCTAAAGATATTGATGTTGATGTATTATCAGCTGCTACTACTAAAGATGAACTTGTATTTGTAGAATCTCTTAAAAGATCTAATGTTAATGTTCATACTTGTACTGATGATGGAACTTGTGGATATAAAGGTTTTGCAACTCATAAAACTATTGATTTATTAAAAAATAATGATTATGATTTTGTAGCTGTTTGTGGACCTGAAGTGATGATGGTTGGAATATTTGATTTATTAGAAGATAAAAGCATTGAAGCAGAATATTCTATGGAAAGATATATGAAATGTGCACTTGGTATTTGTGGTCAATGCTGTGTTGATGATACAGGATGGAGAATTTGTGTTGAAGGGCCAGTTTTCACTCATAATGACTTAAAAAAAGTCAATGAATTTGGAAAATATAGAAGAACCTCTTCAGGAACTAAAATAAACTTTTAAGTGATATTATGGAGAAAAACTTTGTTGATTATATTACAAATCCTGTTTTTGTAATAATTATTTTGCTTATAATTTCATTTGCTACTATAATGCCAGTTATTAATATGATTTTACTTGGAGCTATTTTAGCTTATGGATTAAGACCTGTTTCATTAAAAATCAAATCAAAAGTTAAAAATTCCTCACTTTCTATCTTTTTAGGGATTTTAATATTTATTGTCCCAGTAATTTTATTATTTGTATATATTTTTATGGTTCTTTTTGGAATGTCTATGGATTTTATTAGTTCAAATTCTGCAAATAATTTTAATTTAAATTATATTATTGAAACAATAGCTAATTATCTTCCAATTAATCAAACTCAACTTTTTGATGGAATTTCTTCTTCTTTAAATGGAGCTATAACTGATGCATTATACTGGATAGCTAATTATACTTTAAAACTTGCTCAAAAAATACCTTATATTTCATTAGAACTTTTTATATTAATTGCTTCTATATTTTACTTTACTCGTGATGGAGGAAAATGTTATGATTTTATAAAATCTATTATTCCTTCAAAAAACATGTCTTTTTTTGCTACACTCACAAAACAAATAGAAAGTGTATTACTTAGTATATTTTATGGGCATTTTCTAACAGCATTAATTATAGGTATTATTGCAGCTATTGGTTATTTTATATTAGGCTATCCATTTGCTTTATTTTTAGGAATTATCACTGGAATTTTCCAATTAATACCAATTATGGGGCCATGGCCTATTTATTGGATTTTAGCTATTATTGATTTTATTAATGGAAACTATGTAAGGGCAGTTATTGTTATATTATTTGGTTTTGGTCTTAGTTTAAGCGATATGTATATCCGCCCTGCATTATCTAGTCATCATGCAGACATACATCCATTAATATTACTTGTTGGTTTTTTAGCAGGCCCATTTGTCTTTGGAATTATTGGTTTGATTATAGGGCCATTGGTTTTAGGAATTACTTATGCAGTTATTAAATCATATCAAATTGAAAAAAATAAAGGGGATTTAAATGGAGAAAATTAATGCTGTAATTTTAGATATTGATTATATTACGCATAATAATAAACCTGTTATTCGTCTTTTTGCAAAAGAACCAGGAACTAATAAAGAACTTATTGCATTAGATGAAAAATTCGTTCCATATATGTATATATTACCTTCTGATGAAAGTTCTACTTTAGAAGAAGATTTAAAAGATGATTTTGATATTATTGATTTAGAATGGGTATTAAAAAAGGATTTTCAAATTGAAACAAAATTTTTAAAAATCACATTTAAACACCCACAAGATCTTGCAAAACACAGAGATGAAATTAGAAAATTAGATTCAGTTAAAGATATAAGAGAAACTGATATTCCTTTTTATAGACGATATCTTATTGATAATGATATAATTCCCATGGATCAAGTAGAACTTACTGGTGAATTTATAGATTCATATGAAACAATCAACTCTCAAAACAAAGATTTGAAAATTCTAAAACTTGAATCAGCTCCTAAAAAAGATGTTCATAAATCTCAAAACTTTAATATATTGAGTTTTGATTTAGAAGTAAGAAATCCACATGGTATGCCTAATTCTAATGAAGATGAAATTATTATGATTGGAATAGCTAGTAATTTTGGTCTTGAAAAGGTTATATCTACTAAAAATAAAGTTAATGATTCAAATAATGATTTTATTGAAAGAGTTAAAGATGAAAAAGCTATGATTGAAAGATTTGCTCAATATGTTAAAGAATATGATGTAGATATAATTGTAGGATATAACTCAGATAATTTCGATTTTCCATATTTAAAAGACAGAGCTAAAATATTAGAAGTAGATTTAAACTTAGGTCTTGATGGATCAGGTTTGAAGTTTATAAGACGTGGATATGCTAATGCTGCAGCTATTAAAGGATTAATCCATGTAGATTTATATCTAGTTATGAGGCGTTACATGACATTAGATAGATATACATTAGAGAGAGTTTACCTAGAGCTATTTGGAAAAGAAAAAGTTGATGTTCCAGGAGATAAGATTTGGGAATACTGGGATAGTGATTCTGACGAGCTTGATGAATTATTTGA
Source organism: Methanobrevibacter sp. DSM 116169 (assembly GCF_046197865.1). GTDB lineage: Archaea > Methanobacteriota > Methanobacteria > Methanobacteriales > Methanobacteriaceae > JAHKLT01. Next base: position 317,946 of record NZ_CP166990.1, read on the forward strand.
TTATTCACTAGATGATGTAAAAGCTACAATTGAAATAGCAGAACAAATTTTACCACTTAATTTAGAACTTACTCGTATTGTAGGTCAACCATTATTTGATTTATCACGTATGGCTACAGGCCAACAAGCAGAATGGTATCTAGTTAAAGAAGCATATATTGATAATGAAGTAGTTCCAAATAAACCTGCAGGTATGGAATTTGCACAAAAAAAAGAAGAAAACAATGAAGGAGGATATGTAAAAGAACCAGAAGTAGGTCTACATGAAAACCTCGTCCAATTCGATTTTAGAAGCCTATATCCAAGTATAATTATTTCTAAAAACATATCTCCTGATGTAATAGTTTTAAATAAAGATGTTGATGATTTAGATAATTATAATGTTTCACCAGAACATGGATATAAGTTTAAAAAGAATCCAAAAGGATTTATACCTTCCGTTATTGGAAATGTTTTAAATGAAAGATCTAAAATTAAAAAACAAATGAAAGAAAGTAAAGATGAGACTACTAAAAAATCTTTAGATGTTCAACAACAAGCATTAAAAAGGCTTGCAAATACGATGTATGGTATTTATGGATTTCCAAGATTTAGATGGTATTCTTTTGAATGTGCTCAAGCTATTACAGCATGGGGTAGAGAATATATTAAGGATTCTATGAAAAAAGCAGAAGAATTTGGTTTTGAAACCATTTATGCAGATACTGATGGATTCTATGTAAAATATGTAAATAAAAATAATTAAGGATTTTTAAACTATTTAAATAATTATTACTTCCATATGCTTATTTTAACTAATTTTTATCCTTTTTTTAATTATTAATAGTTTAATAAATAAATATCAATAAATAATATTAATAAAAATATATAAACAAAAATAAAAACTATATTTACAATTACCATAGGTTTTAACAATTTTTCATCTTTTTCTTTTTGAAATAAATTATATGATATATGGAATCGGATTAATGAATCTATAATTCCAAAAACTGCTAATGATAGTAATGCATATAATGAAAATTCACCATAACCTAAATATAGGGTAAAAAATGCAATTATTCCTAAAATAACATAAACTAATGGAGAATATGCAAAAATACTTATTTTATCCATGTTGATTGTATTAATTTTGTTTTATAAATAGTTAATTATATTTGATAAATATAAATATATTTATTTAAATATATGAGTACATAATTAAACTTTTTAGATTTTGGATTAAGATTATGATGGATAAAATTTTTTCTGAAAAAACATTAAAAATATTTCCAGTATTTTTTGTAATTGCAGGAATATTAAATATAATAAGTACAATATTATTTGAATTATGGTATAATAGTTATGATCCTGCTTTTTATCCATATTATCAAATTATAAGAGAATGGGGAATCTTGTTTGCAGATATTTCATTGATATTTTTTGTTTTATCTTTAATAGTATTTAGTATTTCATTAATAGGTTATATTAAAAAGAATCCTTTTGGAATCACTTTATTTTGGATATTGATATTATTAATGATTGTATTTAATTTAATTAAAATATGTATTAGATTATTTTTTGGAAATATTAATTTATATGATATTATATGGGGTATTATTTCTTTAATTCTGATTTATTATATTTTTAACAATCCATTAGAATTATTTTTGAATAAAAAATTTAGAAAAGCTGGAAAATTACTAAAAAAAGGTCAATTTGATGAGGCAATGGAAATTTACCAAGAACTTGTAGGAAAAGTTAATAATCCTTTAGATATTTACATATATATTGCTTTTATATTTGGTGCCAAAGAAAAATATGGTGAAGCATTGGAATACTGTAATAAAATACTTAAATCAAATCCGAACGATTTCAAAGCATTAATTTTAAAATCATTTATATTGAATAATATGGAAAACTATGATGCATCACTTGAATGTTCTAATAAAGCATTAAAAATTATGCCTAAAAATATTGATGCATTAAATAATAAAATATTCTCATTAAGATGGATGAATAAATTCAATGAAGCACTGGGGTTCTGTGACGAAGCATTAAAAATTGAACCTAAAAACACAAATATTTTGTATAATAAGGCTTCTATATTGGATAAATTAAATAGATATGATGAATCAATAGAATGTTGTAATGAATTATTAGAAATTGAACCTAATGATGTGGATATTTTGTATAATAAGGCTTCTATATTAGGAAGATTAAATAAGTATGATGAAGCACTTGAATGCTGTAACAAAGGACTTGACACAAACCCCACTGATCATTTTTTGTTAAATTTGAAATCAATCGCATTGAATAACTTAGGAAAATCTGATGAAGCACTTGAATTTTGTAATGAAGCATTAGAAATCATGCCTGATGATTCTAATATTTTAGATACTAAAGCATCTATTTTTGAAAAAATGAATAGATATGATGAAGCATTAGAGTATTATAATAAATCATTGGATATAAATCCTGATGATGAAGATGTGCAAAAAAATAAGGATAATCTTTTGGAAAAAATGGATAAATAATTTTTAAACTCATTAAATTCATCATTTAATTAAAAAAATTATTTATTAGTAATACTTTTATATAATATAATATGTTAAAATGAATTGTAAAGTCTACCTAAAAGTAGGATTATGTAAAATATGTAAATATGGATAATTAAAGTTTTTTAGGTTATTTAGCTATTTTTAAATTGATTATATTTATTTTATGTGATTTTCATTCCTTTTATTTTTAAATAGTTCTACTTTAAATTAGTTAATGAAAAAATAAATCATTAATCATATTTTAACTTTTATTTTTTACTAAAATAAATTGATTTTGTTGATAAAAATTAGGAAATAGTTTATATCATATGTCATTAATATCTTAATTATATTAAAGTAAAGTTGATAATATGAATATTAAAAAAATAGGTTTAATATTAGGATTAATAGTAGTTGTGATTTTATTAAGTGTTATATTTTTGAACACATTATTTTCAAGTGGATTAAATTCAATAGAAGGCAAATATTCTGATGAATCTATTTCATTTTATTATCCAGTAGAAACTTTTCCTTATGTTCAAACTCCTGAAACTTTAGGTGGTTATGATTATTCAAATTTAATAGAATCTAAATCATTTCATTCAAAAGAAGAGAATATTAGTATGGATTTTCAGGTTATTAAAATTAATAAAAATTGGTCATTGGAAGAAGAATATGAAAACTTTATGGGGATTTCTAATAATTCAAATTTAATAAGAACTGCTGAATTTGTGAATATCGATAAATCACAAGGATTATTAGTTCAATCAGAACAAAAAGATGCACCCACTAATTATAAACATTCAATTATATTTATTTTCGAAAAAGATAATAAAAAATATCATTTTTGGTTAATGTCTGATGATATAAAACTCTTAAATTCAACTTATGTTGATATAAAAAATAGCTTAATAATAAAATAGTTTAAAGCTATTTTATAATTATGAAATTTTTTAGAATATTTGTTCAAAAAATAATATTCCATAATAAAGTATTTCAAAATGCTTTCTAAAGTCTACCTAAAAGTAGGATTATGTAAAATTCGATTCTACAATGAAAATATAGTCAAAAACAACATTCAATGCAGAAATTTTATAGAATTTATTAGCTTAGTTTCTATTTTTATATTTTCGAATATGATTAGTATTTGAATGATTATTCGTAGATTCTTCATGTTTATTTTCTAAAAATATTTCATTCTTTGAGAGTTTTTTTTCTTCAATGACTTTCCCATTTAATAGAATTTGAATAATAAGTTCACTAGTATTTCCACTTTTTTCTAGATTATAATTGGGTATACAACTTTTATTTTCTAAATTAATTGTTTTATTTCCTGAACCTTCATATTTTTCAAGTGTTTTATTGTTTTGACTTATAATTTCTAATTTCCAACTTCCTGAGCTTATAATTTTTATTTGATAACCAGTTTCCTCAAAAGAATTATTATTTGGGGTTATATTAATGAAAACTATTCCAATAATGATAATAATTCCAATCATTATTCCCAAAGATAATAAAAATATTTTTCTCATTTAATCAACTCTTACTTTTTATTTATCCATTTAAATCTAAACATGTTTAGAATTGGTTTTTTATGAATATGAATATGTATCAATGTTATAATTACCATAATTATTGATAATTCTACATGGAAAAAAATGAAAACATTATTATAAAAGCTAACAGCTAAAATTATTCCAAATAATAGAATAATACCTGTTATAGATGAACCTAATGTTGTCATTAGTAAAAGCATTCCCCATAAATTTTTATGGCTTTGAAATGAAATGATTTTTTTTCTCAGCAGCATATATGATAATAAATAGAAAATAAAAATAATGGCAGATATTGGAATAACAAAATATTCTGAAGGTAATAGAATACTTTCTTCATTATTAATTATATTATCAGCATTTGAATTTAATGATTGTTGCCCACTTTCAGATAAATCACAATTATTATCATTATCTGAATCTAAAAATCTTCTACATTGTCCTGGATATGGGTCTGATATCTTTCCAAAAGGACATTCTGCTGCACATACATTATTACATGCTAATGAGCATATTGATACAAAAGGAATTATATAAACTAATTTTTTAAAACAAGTTATAATTAATTTTTTTAAATAACTTTTCAAAAGAAAACTCTCCTTTAACTTTCAAATAGCTTCAATACATTTTTCCAATAATTTTTTAAATGGATAATAGTTGTTATTATCATTCCAATTCCAAATTCAACATGCCAATAAAGTAAACTGTTGTTATATGGAATTATAATGCCATAAGATATAAACAATGCTAAAATTAAACCACCAATACCAGATACTATAAAAAATATTAACAACAGTAAATTCCAAAAATTAAACATGAAACTTTTTTTAATGATTTTTTTATTTGTTAAATAATAAACTATTAAGTACAATATCAAAGGACTTATTATTGGAATAATAATATCATACATTTATTAGTCTCCTAGAATTATTTTATATTTTGATTCCATTTTTATAATCAGAATCTCTGGTATTATCATAAAATGTTAATAATTTCATTGTCTTCATAAGTTTCATATATCTTCAAATATATTATAGTTATTATTTAAATATTCCTAATATGCATAATATAAATAAAAAGATAATAATAGTGGGGATGTTTGATGAATTGATTGTCATATTTTTCTATATTTATTTATCCTGTTCTTGATTATATATTTTGAAATAATTTATGTTTACTTGATTAATTGTTAGTAATATTATTTTCTAAAATAGTATGTCAAAATCAATCATAAAGTCTACCTAAAAGTAGGATTATGTAAAATAATCCTGTAAATCTTAGTTAGAAAAATGATTAAATTTTCTTATATATTAATCAATATCTTCTTTTTGGAAATATAATATACTTGCAATAAATCCAAATATTGATATAAATCCAATTATACTAATTACTAATAATTCAGAATATCCTGTTTCACTCAACCTTCCATTTATTAATAAAAATGATGCAGTCCATGGGAATAAAGCTCCTATAGATTCATTTGTTAAACCTGCATTTCCCATTGCAACAGTTGTTGCAGCTATTGTAGGAACTATTATTCCTTTAGTCCATATACCAATGAAGAAAAAAGGAGTAATTGTTAAAAATAATAATATTCCTCCTAATATCATCTGAACTAAATATTCTATCATTACAATTATTGAAAAATTATTAAGTCCATACATAATATTGAATAATGTTGAGAAAATTACTGTATAAGTCCAAGAAATTAACATAAAACTCATTACTAAAATTAATAACATTATTAACTTGCTTATTATAAAGGATATTTTAGAAACAGGAATTGGAATTATATTTTTTATTGTATTTTCTTTATATTCTCGTGTGAATAAATATGTTCCTACTAAAACACAGACAATTAAACCAAATAATAACATACTATACATTAAATTACTATCAAAAAGTGCAGATAAAGTTATAATTCCATTGGGATTTGAATAATGTATCTTAATTGCATCGACAATCATCATTGAAGGAGTAACTAATGATCCTAAAAGGAGTAATATTAACATTTTTGAACGTTTTAACTTTAAAAATTCAGTATTAATAATATTAAGCAATTATATCCTCTCCTATTAATTTAGAAAAATATTCTTCTAAGCTTTCAGAATTCACAAAAATATCTGTAACTAATAAATTTTTTTTAACAAATTGCTGATTAATTTCGCCTCGTTTTTCAAAATTATCATATATTCTTAAAATATTTTCATCATGAGTTGTAAAATCAATTTTATTAAAGTATTGGTTCATTATTTCACTAGCTATTTTCAAATTTGAAATATTAAATTCTACATATTTTCTATTAATCTCATTTAATTTATTCATATCAATTTCATCTATTAGCACTCCATCATGCATTATACCTATGATATCAGCTATTTGTTCTATTTCACTTAAATCATGACTAGATATAAAAATTGTAATATTTTTTTCTTTACATAATTTTAATAAGAATTTTCTAATTTCATGAATACCTATGGGGTCAAGTCCATTTATTGGCTCATCTAAAATTAAAAGAGATGGTTTATGCATTATTGCAGCTGCAATTCCTAACCTTTGTTTCATTCCCAATGAATAATTTTTAAATATTTTTTCTTGTTCTTCATATAATCCAACAAATTCTAATGCATTAACTATATCTTCATTTTCACAATTATTTCTTAATGTAGAAAGTATCTTTAAATTTTCATAAGCTGTTAAATTACTGTAAAATCCAGGTTTTTCAATTATTGATCCAATATTTTTATAAATTTTTTCAGGATTATTTTTATAATATTCCCCAAAAAGGAATATTTTTCCTTCTGTTGGTTCTATAAGGTTCAAAAGTAATTTCATTGTTGTTGTTTTTCCTGCACCATTCCTGCCTAATAACCCATAAATTTTTCCCTTAGGTATTCTTAAATTTAAATTATTAACTCCTTTTTCTTTTCCAAACTTTTTTGTGAGTTTGGAAGTTTCAATAATGTTTTTATTCATATTTTTCTCCATTTAAATTTTAAAATATTATTTTACTTATTAATGTATTATATTTTTTACACATGTAATATATATTTTACAAATGACATTTATATTTTACATATTCTAATATATAAACCTAACAGAAAATAGGGACGAATAACTTTTTCAAAAATCTTTTTTATTATTAAATAAATGATTAGAATAATTATAAAAATAAGTAATAATATTGCTGTAACCATTATGTCAAAATTAATCCTAAAGCCTACTTAAAAGTAGAATTATGTAAAATACTGTTTAATATGCATTTGTTTTTTAAAAAAAGAAAAATTAGCAGAATATTTCTAAAAACAATTTTTAGTAGATATTAAATTTAATTTTTTTATTCTTAATATTAATTCTAAATATGAATGAAAGATTAATTTTCATTATATTTCATTTTAGGGTATTAATATGGCACTGTTTAGAATCCTGCTGATTTTTTTATGTTTTTTTTTGGTTTGTGTTTAGTACGTTTCTTTTTGTCCATCGTATTTGTTGTAGTTTCATTTGTCTTATGAATCCTTCTTTTGTTCTGAAAATTTTTTTTATGTATCTGGGCATTGTTGTTTTGTAGTAGCATTCTATTTTGTTGTTGGTTTTTGGTATTTCTTCATGAATTATGTGTTGTAGTGTTTTTTCTATGTTTTTTGATAGTTTTTTGATAAATGAGCTTATTACTTTTGGTAGTTCGTCTTTTTTGTTTTGTAGTTCTTGGAATCTTTTTTTTGCTGTTTTTATTGTTTTTGATTTGAATATTAGTGATATTTTTTTAACATATTTTTCTAATTCTTTGATTTTAGCTTTGTTTTTCCATCTTGTATCTTTTAAAGTTCTGGTTTCTTTTTCTAGTTTTCTAATTTTTTCTTGTCTTTTTTGTTTTTTCTTGTCTTTTAAGTGTATTCTTCCAGTTTTGCCTTTGTTTTCTTTTTTTAGTTCTTTTATTCGTGTTGTATTTTTTTCTATTTGTATTTCAGCATTTTTTATTTGTCTTTGGTATTTGTTGAGCTTTTTAATTACTTCTGTCATTAGATTTTGCATTTTGTGAAATGCGCAGTTTTGGTGAATGGCGCCTAATGATTCGATTATTGAAGGATAATAATTGTTTCCATCTGTTATAATTGCTTTTATGGGATGTTTGTCTAATGATTTTTCTAAAAAGTTTTGTATGGTTTTTTTATTAAATTCTTTGTGAGATACTAGTTTTTCATTTATTATTAAGTTGTTTTTATTGTCTAAAATAGTCATACGTAAATATAATTCTGTGTTGATGAATTCGTATTGTTCATCGTAATGATATATTCCGCTGGGCTGTATTTTTGATTTTAAAACCTCTTCTTGTATTTTGTTTTCTTCGTTGATGATAAATTGTTTGCTTAATGATTTTTCATGGTAATATATTGTTGATCTAGGTATTTTAACACTGGTGTGTTTTTCAATTATTTCTGATTTTTTATCATAAGATGAATGATCAATTGAATCTAATTCCAGTCCTTGTTGTCTTATATTCTTTGAATAATTGCAGGATTTGTCAATAAATTCAAGTAATGAAACTTTATAATATTTTTGACATTTTTTATTACTACATTTGTATTTTTGCAATTTTATATTCTTTTTCTTATTTAATATTAACTTATCCGTCCCATTTTTACTTAATTTAGAACCACATTCATCACATACAAGATTTTCTTTAACAATTAACGTGTTAAAATCATTTTGAAGATAATAATCAATGCAAATAGCAATATCTGGAGATACTGATTCATTTAAAATTAAAGTATCATTTTCTAAATTTAAGATAAATTTATTAATATCAAGATTCAATATAATACTGGTAGTGCTTGTTTTTTGTCTCATAACTATAAATAAGTCACTACCACTATTTAAAACTTTTATACTAACTAATTTTAATTAAAACAAACTCATTAACATACATAAATCGATTATAGATTGATAAATATGTTGATTATGAAAATACACTTTTTTAAATTGATAACTAAGAAAATAAGAATAATGATTCGTTAAATAAAAAACAAAACTTAAAAACACATATTTAAAGAATCAACCATAAAGTATAATTAAAGCAAAAAATACTTTAAAATAATCTAAATCAAAAAACACAAAATATATACTATTTAATTTAACCATACCTAAAAACAATAAACTGATCAATAAAAATAAAAAAAATTTATCAGTTGAATTTTAGACAGTGCCTTAATATTCAATTTAAAATAATAAGTCCGAAAATATCCAGTTATCTTTAAGAATAATGAGAAAATAATTATATGTAAGGAGAGGAAATAAGATTGAAAGATAAAAAAAGTTTATATGAAGCATTCAAATCTAAAGATCCTCGTTTTGATGGTTGTTTTTTTGTTGGAATAAAAACAACTGGAATATACTGTAGATCTATATGTCGAGCTAAACTTCCAAAAATTGAAAATTGCACTTTTTATAAAACAGCTGCAGAAGCAGAAAAAGATGGTTATAGGCCATGTCTTTTATGCAAACCAGAAAATGCTCCTGGAATTTTAATAAGAAATTCATTAGAGAATTTAGCTAATGAAGCTAGGAATCTTATTGAAAAAAACTATGAAAAGAAGTTAACAATAAAAGCAATAGCTGAAGAGTTAGGATGTAGTGATCGACATTTAAGGAGAGCTTTTGCAAATGAATATAATATAAGTCCAATTCAATATTTACAAACTTGCAGACTTCTTCTTGCAAAAAAATTACTTGTTTCCACAGATTTGCCTGTTTTTGAAATTGCAAAATCATCAGGATTTGGTAGTTTACGTAGATTTAATGATGTCTTTAAAAAACAATATAATCTTTCACCTTCAAATTTAAGAAAAGAAAATATTGTAAAAAATAAAAATATTGAATTAGCAATAAGTTATAGGCCTCCATATTGTTGGGATGAAATATTAAATTTTTTAAAAAATCGAGCTATTGAAGGGGTTGAACTAGTTAAAAACAACACATATATGCGCACAGTTCAAATAAAAAATAAAAAAGGAGAATATGTTTATGGATGGATTAAAGTAAAAAATAATTTTAAAAAAAATAATTTAGCTATTACAATAAGTGAATCATTATTATCAGTTATTCCTCAAATCTTATTTCAGTTAAAGAAATTATTTGATACAGAATCTGACCCTTATACAATATATGATACGCTTTCATCGATGAATAAAATTAACCCAAATTTTTGTAAACTAGGAATCAGATTGCCTGGTTGTTTTGATATTTTTGAAATGATAACGAGAGCTGTAATTGGCCAACAAATATCTGTAAAAGCAGCAAACACTATAATTTCGAGAATAGTAATTGCTTATGGAACTACAATTGAAACAAATTCTAAAGAATTGACGCATGTTTTCCCATCATCAGATAAAATATTATCTTTGATAGGACCAATTGAAAACCATTTTGGGCCATTAGGTGTTACAAGTGCAAGAGCTAATACTATTTATGAATTAGCTAATTTAATCAATAAAAAAGAGATTAATTTCGATTCATGTAATAATATTGAAGAAAAAATAAAAAAATTAATGAAAATTAAAGGGATTGGAAGTTGGACTGCAAAATATATTGCTATGCGCGCAGTAGGATGGACAGATTCATTTCTTGAAACTGATATTGGAATAAAAAAAGCATTAAAAGATTATTCTGAAAAAGAAATATTGAAAATGTCTGAAAAATGGAGTCCTTGGAGAAGTTATGCGACAATTAATCTTTGGAATGCCCTTTAAAAATAAGGAGATGTGAAAATGTACTATTCAACAATTTACAAATCACCCATTGGTGATTTAACATTAGCAAGTGATGGAGATAATCTTATAGGTTTATGGACAGAAGGACAAAAATATCATGGTAAAATAAATTTTGATTTAAAAGAAGACAATAATATTTTTGTATTTGATGAGACAGAAAAATGGTTAAATCAGTATTTTAAAGGAAACAACCAGACATTTCAAAATTACCTTTATCTCCTATTGGAACAGAATTTAGACAAGAAGTATGGAAAATATTGTGCAAAATACCATATGGTAAATTAACAACATATGGAGATATTGCAAAAGAAATAGCTATTAAAATGAATAAAGAAAATATGTCCAGTCAAGCTGTAGGGGGAGCAGTTGGTCATAATCCTATATCCATTATAATTCCATGTCACAGAGTTGTAGGTTCAAATGGAAGTTTAACAGGTTATGCTGGGGGGATTGATACGAAAATAAAATTGCTCGAATTAGAAAACGTTGATATGACTAATTTATTTATTCCAACTAAAGGAACAGCTCTTTAATTTAAGAGGTTAAATATGATATATGTTTTATTTGAAGTAGTAATAAAAGAAGAATTCATGGATGAATATTTTTCTTTAGCTGCTGATTTAAAAAAGTATCTTGAAAATTGTGATGGTTTTATCCGTTCTGAACGTTTTTCTAGTCTTATTTTTGAAAATAAAATATTAAGTCTATCAGTTTGGAAAAACGAAGAAACAGTTAGTAAATGGCATAAGCACACAAAACATCGTATAAATCAAAATAAAGGAAAAAATTTAATGTTTCAAAGTTATACTATTACAGTAACTTCACAAATACGACAATATGGTAAAAATTATGAATAAATTATTTAATATGATAATTAATTTTTTTTAAATTAATTTTTCTATATTGGATTTATATGTAAAACTAAAAATAATATTTTTAATTATATTGAATATCTTGATGTGAAAAAATCTAAAATAATACACATTAATTGAATAATTCCTTTTTTTCAAATATTATTATACTATCTATCCGATTCATCATCTCTCCAATGTTCTGGTTTATTAAGTTCAATACAACACATTATTTTTCCTTTACCAATATCAAATCCTTTTTCATTAAGTGATTGAACCATCCAAGAATCTTTATATTCTTCTAAAATTGGATATGGTGGGAGATATCCCTTAGATTCGGCCCCAGGTATGAATCCAAATTTAGGATAATATTCTTTGTGTCCCAATACAAAAACAAGTTTTGAACCTTTTTTTTGCAGTAATTTAAGACCAGTTTGTATTAATAATCCTCCTATTCCTTGATTTTGATATTTTGGTTTTATAGCTAAAGGAGCGAGGATATGCATCATGGGTTGTTCTTTTTGCCCATAAAAATAAGCTCTGGTGAAAAGAATATGGCCAATAGCTTCTTTATCATGAAATGCAAGAAGTGAAACCATTGGTTCAGCAGTTTTATCCTTTAACAAATCTGCTACTAATTTTGCTTCTTTATCATATCCAAATGCTTGTTTTTCAACGTCCATAATATTAGTGAAATCATTTTCCTTTGTTAATTTAATTTTTATACTATTCAAATTAATCATTTTATCTATTTTTATATATTTTTACTCACAATATAATAATCTTCTACAGTTTACAACTATTACTTTATTAGTGTTGATTTACCCATTAAATTCTCAACTTTCTTTGTTTTCATGTTTTTTACTATTTATTGTTTTAATAATAGTACTTATGAAAATAGTATATCTAAAATAGTTTCTAAAGTCTATCTAAAAATAGGATTATGTAAAATACTCTTCTAATTAAGCTTTATTTTTAAAAAATAGTGGCTATTTAAAGTAGAATTTTCAGAATTATATTTATTAACATCTTAAATATTACTTGATTTATATATTTTAATTGAATAATAAAATTATAACTTTTTTATTATTATGATTTTTATCCTATTCTTTCTATATCTGTGAATATATCAAAATCAAGATCAAAACTAGCTATTTTATTAATATCATTAGCTATCATCACTATATGGCTAAGATTATCAAAAAAGCCAATTGGATTAGTAAAAGTTTCTTCTAATGCTTTTTCATAATAAATAACGTCTTCAAATATTTTTATATTTTCAGAATTAATCAAGTTATTATAGACTTTTTTTAATTTTGCATCATTTTGTTTTAACTTTCTTAATACTGTCATAGTTTCATACAATACCATTTTACTTATTATTTTTTCTTCATTTTTGTATTTTAAAGCTATTTCTTTAGCTCTTTCATGATTTTCTAGTTTTGAAACTTCTAAATTAATTATAAAACTTGTTTCTAAAAATAACATTTAATACAAACCTTTTTTCATGCGTATACTATCTTTAATCTCTTGAACATCTATTTTTTCAGGATTATCTACCTCAACAATACCGATAATATTTTCTAAACTTCCTTTATATTTTGGGTCATATCCTGGCATTTTATGATTTATTACTTCTGATTTTGGTAGCTCAGTGATTTCATTTTCTGTTTTATTTAATGCTTGGTTTAATAAATCATTTATTATTTTCTTTTGTGTAGTTCCTTTTTCAACTGCTAGAAGTTTTATTTTTTTTAAAGTTTCGTTTGGTAGTTTTATAGTTGTGACAGTTTCATTTGTCATTTTTATACGCTCCATTAAATTATAAATTTTATAACAAATATGGTATATTTTAATATGTTTATACATTAATATTTTAATATTAAAATATTTAAATATTTCTATTCAATTTGCAGGATATTATCTCATTGGAATAGTTTGCTGTGTTCATGTCAAAATAGTTTATAAAGTCTACCTAAAAGTAGGATTATGTAAAATACTCTTTTAATTGAGATTTATTCATTAAAAAAGTACATTGCTGAGGTAATTATTCTTTTTTAATAGGTGTCCATAATTCACAAACTCCATCATCATTATGACTTTCAAAATATATTCCATGATCACTATCAGGAACATATCCTAAATTTGGAAGTTTAGATTCAAAATATATTGTCCAAGCTTCTATTAAATCCATATTTTTTGGAGGAGTAGCTATTGCAAATGTTGTAGAAGGAATTGTTAAAGAAATTGGATTATCCAACTTTTTTTCCACTAAACCTTCATTATCTTCAATACCTATTAAATAAAAATAATTATGGTTTTCTGTATACCGCATAACTCCATATAAAGGATTTTTATTAGCTAACTTTAGTAATTTTTTTTCATATTTTTCACAAAGTAGGCCAATATCTTCAACAGCTGAATCTAAATTAGTTTCAACTGCATATCCAACAACATTAAATGAATCTCTATTTTCAAAACGAACTTTAATATAAATCACCTATTTATTTTACTATAGCTTTCTACTATAATACTTTATTAAAACTATAAAAACAATATATTGTCCAAATAGTAAAATTAAGCTTAAATATAATGGTATTAAATAATCTAAATAAATAAAAACTGTACTCATTAAAGCTAAAAATATTGTTGAAATTACAAATGTTAAATAAGCTGCTTGCCCTCGTATAATTGAATTTCTTTCATCATATTCTTCAATTTCATTAGTTTCCACCCAAGTAGGATTTTTTTTAATCATATACCATCTAACTAGTCCAGCTACTAGGAAAATTGCTCCCCAACAACTTAACATATTTGTCCAAAAATTATCTTCTGTAAAAGTGTAATTTAAAAAAGGAAGTATATTACTAACAATTAAAAGTAATATTCCGATTATTATAGATATTTTTAAATATTTTATTTTGTTTTTAACATATTGTTCTGTCATTTTTATTCTCCTTCATAAATAAAAATCTCTTCAATGGTTTTTTTAAAATAATCAGATATTTTAAAAGCTAATATAATTGATGGATTATATCTACCATTTTCTAATGAGCTAATGGTCTGTCTAGATACTTTTAATATACTAGCTAATTCTTCTTGACTAATATTTTTTTCTTTTCTTAAACTTTCTAGATTATTTTTCAATTTTTCAAAACCATTTTTTTACGTAAAGTTAGCTTTACATACATATTATAATTTTTTTCATATTTAAAATTAATTAAAATAGTATATTAAAATCACTTCTAAAATTTACCTAAAAGTAGAATTATGTAAAATTATTAAATAAAAATAAGCAACTTATTAGGTTATTTTAATTATTAGTTATTTGTAGTAATGTTAAGAATGTTTTGATTATGGATTTCATATTAAAATTTATTTTTAATATAATGTTTTTATGATATTTAAAAAAGTTATATTTATATATCTAAATGATAAACATATGATGATGATTCAATGGATTTTTTTAATATTAGCTGGTATTTTTGAAATTGGTTGGGCTTTAGCATTAAAAATGTCTAATGGCTTTCAAAATATTTTAATGAGTATTGTAACAATTATTCTCATGATTGTCAGTTTGATTTTCTTATCTTTAGCTATTAAAGATATTCCTATGGGAACAGCTTATGCGATATGGACTGGAATTGGTGCAGTTGGAGTATCTATTGCAGGAATTATTCTTTTCGGAGAACCAAAAACATTTTTTAGAATTTTTTGCATTGTTGTGATTGTTGGAGGAATAGTTGGATTAAAATTATCTTCTTAATTAATTTTTTAAATATATGCTACTCAACGAAATTTCAATAAAAATAATATTTTAAAATAGTTATTAAAGTCTAAATAAAAATAAAATTATGTAAAATGCTACATGGTTAAGTTTTTTTTAAAAAAAGAAAAATAATTAGGAATTTAATTTTTTAAGTTCATAAGATGCTTTCAAATCCTTTTACACTCATTAAACGTGCAAAAGACCCTTCAGGAGTCATTACAATATTTCCTTTGGAGTATTCGTCTAGTGCAGCCTTAATCATAGAATCCTTTTTATCTGGATCTGTAGCAGCTTCTGAGAGTGCTTTAGCTAATACCATCACAGCATCTCCTCTTGACATATTTCCTGTTATTCCACTATCTCTGCCCTCATATCCTGAATAATTATCATTTTGTCTTACAATATCTGTTGCACCAAGTTCAGTTTCAACTCCATTAATTGTAATTGGTCTAATAGAATCTATAACTGCATCTAATCCATCATCATATATGATTACTACTGCATCAGAATGCATTCCAGTATTAGCTTCTACAATTTCTTTTGCATATTGCATTCCTGGTCCTGTTCCATTCCATAAACAATCATGAAGATACATAGGCCCACCAAGATTTCCTAGAGCAGGTTCTGTAGGATGTGTCATTCCTCCAGGATATATTGGAGTATAATTTACTAAACTTCCATTTTCCAAATGAACCATATATGCCATATCTACACCGCCACCAGGTTGTTCGTCTTTATCACTAGCCAATACTAATATATTTTTATCATCTAAAGTCAAATCAGGACCACTTAAGAAAGTACCTCCTACTATAGCTAATAATCCAATGATAATTACAATAAGATTTCCTATGATGAGTTTATTTGTCCTTTTCATAATAATCGGTCTATTTAAAATAAAAGTTTAAAAATTATTTACTTTCTTATTTATTTTCATTAATTACATAGTTTTGATTCAATAGAATAATTAATGATATAATTTAGATTTGATATTTATTACATTAAATATTAGGTCTTAATTTAATATAAATGTTTTTATACATTATTTATAAAATATTATAAAGGAGAATTATTATTTTATTTAGTTTTTCGTTATAAAAACAGGGTTTTAATAAATATAAAATAAATAATGTTATTAATTAAAATTCCATATTAAATCATTTGTAAACATAACTAAAAGTAAAGCTATGTAAAATTCAAACATATAAACTTTGTTTTCATTATACTATTTATAGTTCTAATATAATTATTAAACATTGATGAAATCAGTAGGATCGTCCTGTTGAGTGAAGGCCATAATATTTAGAGAATTTGAAGAAAATCTACAATTTTCAGATAAAACATTCTTAACTGACTTTAATGCAATAGATTTATTATTATGGTCATTACTTAAATGACATAATACAATAGTATGTGTAGTTTCATCAATACAATTAGATAAAACACTTCCACAGTCTTCATTAGATAAATGACCTACTTTACTAAGAATTCTTCTTTTATTAAATTCTGGTCGATTTCCATTTAAAAGTAAATCTACATTATAATTACTTTCAATTAAATATACATCTGCAGATTTAATTAATGATATAAGGTCTGGATCTACATGGCCAATATCAGTTAAACATATTAATTTTTTATTTTCATGTTCAATCATGTAAAATTGAGAGTTAATAGAATCATGACTAGTAGAAAATGCAGTAATCTTTAAATCATCTAAAATAATGCTTTCACCAGATTCTATAATCTTTAATGAATCTTGATTTATAATTCCTGTAGCTTTTTTAAATTTATCACAGTATAATGTATCTTTATTTCCATAAATTGAAGTATCATAACAACGATTAATAACTCCAACTCCTCGTATATGGTCTATATGTTCATGAGAAACAAAAATAGCTTCAATATCATTTAAATTCTTATTAATTTTCTTTAAAAGAATTTCAGTCCTCTTTTTACTTAGACCTGCATCTATTAATATTGAAGTTTCATCACTTTCTATGTAAGTGATATTTCCACTAGATCCACTTGCTAAAACAGATAATTTTAAGCTCAAATTGATTCATCCTTTAATTAAATATATATTTAGAAAAATAATTTAAAAATAGAATATTTATAAATTTAAATTAACTATTTATGAAATAATAATAATATCTTTTTAATTCTTATTTTCTCTTAATTGTATAAATATTTATGTATTGTTTATTAAAAACATTTTTATAAAAAAATTTTCTCTAAAATAAAAAAAAGTATTTAAAAATATATGTTTATGCAAAATATGAAGTTCCTGAAAACATATTCCAAAATCCGAATTTACTACAACGATCAGTTGTTGTATCTGCAATTAACCATATATTTTCTTCTTGAATTAAAATTTGTGCCCACACATGACTTGGTCCTTGAACATGTCTTGAAGGAATGCCTGCAGCTCTTGCAAGTGCAACAATTAATCGTGCCTGATCAACACAATTTCCTTTCTTAAGTTCTAAAGTTCTCAAAGCACCATATTTAGTACCACCATATAATTCATATTCGATTTCAGCTGAAACATAATCAAATATAGCAAATGCTTTCTCAGTATTTGTTGGACAATTTGCTGTTATTTGCTTGGCTAAATTAATAATGATTGGATTTGTTGATTGTACATCTGTTGAAGGAGATAAATATTCAGATAAAGACTCTCCATTATAAATAGAATTTCCTTTTCCATTATTTTCTGATAAACCAACAACATTTATAGTATTTGTAATTGGATCGGCAGGATAATTTTCACTATCTCCATTATAACTTACTGTTAAAACATAATGGCCTTGAACAAGATTAGACACATTTAAATAAACATTCCCTTCATTATCAGTATTTAATATATAGCTATTTTTTTGTATATATTCATAATTCCATTTTAAACTATTTGTATTATAAATTATATTATATTGAATCATTTCTATAGAAATAGTTCCATTAGCTATTGGATTTTTTCTAAGGTCTGTTAAATGAACATTAAATACACGGTTTTCACTAGAAACCATATATATGTTATTTGCACTAAGTATGCTATTATATGATAAAATATGTATTGTATTTGAAATTGAAGAACCATTATGATAAGAGCTTATGATATAATTTCCTGAATTAAGATTTATGTTTAAACTAGCAGTTCCATTTAAATTACTTTGTCTAATATAAAATACTCCATTAACATTAAATGTAACATCAGTATTAGCTATAGGATTTCCCTTACCATCTAATACTTGTACATCATAGCTTTTATTTTCTCCATATATTTTATTTAAATCATGAGCGATTAGTTTTGGCAATATTTTGATTATATTACTTTTACTTAAACCATTGAAAGTTGCAGTAATAATGTATTCTCCTGGATCGAGATTTATATTTAATGTTGCAAATCCATCAACACCAGTTTTTCTAGTATATATCACTCCATTTATGTTTAAATCAACTGATACACCATTTAATGGATTACCTTTACCGTCCACTATTTGTACATGGTATTGTGTCCCATTTTTATAATATTTTTTAATATCATTGGACTTTATTGTGGATAAAACTTTTATTGTATTACTTACACTTAATCCGTTGTATGATGTAGTAATAATATATTCTTCTGGTTTGAGGTTGATATTTAATCTTGCAATACCTTCTTTATTTGTGGTTCTAGTGTATATTATTCCATTTATGTTTAAAGTAACTACTGCATTAGCTACTCGATTACCTGTAGTATTTATAATTGTTATATGATATTGACTATTATTACGATAATATTTTACCAAATCATCTGTAATTATGGTTGAATTAATAAGTAAACTAGTAGTTATTGTTGCATTTTTGTATATATCGCTTCCATTAAAGTAAGTATTTACAATGTAGTTACCTGGATCGAGATTTATATTTAATCTAACAATACCTTCTTTATCACTGGTTCTATTATATGTTGCATTGTTTATAGTAATATAAATAGTTTGATTAAATATTGGATATCCATCAGAATCAGTTAAAGTCACCGAGTATTTTGTTCCGTCTTTATAAATCATAGAAATGTTATTAGTATTCAAATTAACATCAGTTTTTTCAGTAATATTGAAGTTAATAATTGTCTCTAGTGGATTAAAATTTTCATCACGAGAATAATCACTATTTTTGTAGTCATAATCTTTATTTAAAATTATTTTCTGATTATTATCAGATTCCTCAGTTTGGATTTCTAATGCTGTAAAATTATTCTCTGCAGAAACAAGTCCTATTGAAAAAAATAGTACTGAGATTACTATGAATATTGTTATAATTTTCATAATTTCTTTGAAACTCCTATAATTTATTCAAAACATTATTATTATTCATTAATCTTATTCTAATATTATAAATATTTATCTATCTTTGATAAATGTTTTAAATTAGTATTTTTAATAAAATAATTAATTATTTGTAAAATACAGTGATATTAGTGCTATGTTTATTATAAATTTCTTTTTAAATAAATCATGTCTTTTATTTGTTTTCCTTCATCAATTATAGGAATATCACAATTATCTATGAAAAAATTTTTTATTTTACAGGCTTTTTTAAATCCTAAACTTTGATAAAAATTCATTAATTTTTTAGTTTCTCCTGTACCTACATAAATATGCTTAAAATTATTTTTTCTTTTATAATAATCTAAAACAAAATTAACTAGCTTTTTTCCATATCCTTTATTTTGATATTCTATTTTTGTTGCAAGATTTTTAATTTCATAGCTATTATCTTTTGATACAACAACACATAAACTTTTTAAATCATCATCACACAAAACAAAAAGATTTCCAAGCTCTAGATATTTATCTATCATCTTCTCATTTTCATCAGCTAACAGTAACAAATCTAAATATCGTTTTTTATTTTTAGTTATAAGATGTATATTCATATAAATCATTTTTTTGATTTCATGTATTTCTTTATTAGAATTAAGCTATTATCTACTAGATTATCCTTTTTGCTATTATTTTTCATAATTACATCCTAAACTATAAAAAGTCATAAAAATATTTCTAGTACATTATTGGGACGATTAAGTATATAAATATATTTTTTAATATATTATTATTCATGAAATGCTTTTAAAACAGTAATAAAAAGTTATTTCTAAAAATAAATTATAAAAAAAATTGAAAAATTCACTTCTGGTTATGATAATATGTATGATGATAAAAAGATTTTTACAGATTTAAAAAAATTAAGTAAAACAGGATCTACTAATCAAGAAGATTTATTTAAATTATTAAAGAAATATTCAAAAACTATTTCTGTATTTGATTTAATGGCAGGCTCAATTTTATTAAAAGACGATGTACAACATGTTCAACAAAGATATCGTGAAGAATTTCTAAATGTATATATTAATTGTTATATAACTATAATAAAAGATATAAAAGATAATAAAAGAATATATGATGAAATATTAGATATTGGGGAGTTTAATAATTTTATTGATTTACTTGAAAAACAATTTGAAGATAATAGGGCAAATGAAAGAAGAAAAAGTAAAAATGAAAGTAGAATACCATTAACTTATGTATTAAGTTCACTATATGCTAATTTTATCTTAAAAGAACCTATTCATCCTGTAGGAACTCCATTTCCTGGTGGTTTAAAAGTAGAATTAATAGATGGTGTTTATTATTGCCCTATTAAAGAATTACAAAGTTTGAATCCTCATGCTGTTTGTCAATTATGTATGGCTGAGCAAACTGAAAAATAATATTATTTGAAAATATGTTAAAATCTATTTAAAAGCAGAATTTAACATTTAATTTATTTCCAAAGAATTTTTTTAAAAATCACAATCTTTTAGCTTAGTTTATATTTTTTGATTAATTCTTTACATTTCTTTTTTGCTTTTGGACTAATTGATTCTTGTTTTTCAATTATATATTTATTAATTTCCTCTTTATTTTTTAATTCTTGATAATTTTCTTCAATTAATTCAAGAACATAAAATTCAAGTAATGCTTCTTGTTTTTCTGTATAGGGAGTTTTTCTTTTATGATTTAATAATTCATCAATAATTTGATGTCTATGTTTTGGTTTGCTTTTAAAGATATTTTTTAAATACATCACACAATATTTACCTATTAAAATTTTATTATCATATAAGCAATTTAAATAATCATTTATACATTCTGAAAATTTATCATCTATATCAATATTACTTAAATTTGATAAAAGGACAATTCCTATTTGTCTATGGTATGTATTTTCATGTTTTAATAAACTACTAAATTCATCCCAATATTTATAAAATATTTCTGGCTTTAATTTAGTTGCTTGATCTAAAATATAATATCCATGATAATAAGTCATAATATGGGGATGATTTAATGTTAAATCTACAATATCCTTTTGAATCTTTTCATCTTTTAATATTAAATCAACATAATAATTAATATCAACTTTTCTTATAGATATTGCATTTGATAATGTGTCATTCATTTTTTCACTTTTCTATTTAATATATAATTATTAAAGCCTTATATTAGTTTTAAAAATCTTGATATAATTATATTTTTAAAAACTTTTTAAATCTTCCTTTATTTAAAAGTTCATGAGTAATAAATTCTCCATTATAAAAAACCACAAAATTATTTAAAATAACTGGTGAATCTTTTGCTTTTTCAATTGTATCCAAATGAATTAATTTTAAATCAATATTTTCGTCATTGCAAACTTCTTTAATTTCCAAAATACAATTATTTATATAAGGACATTCATCACTGTAATAGATAACTACTCCTTTTTTATCAGCTATTTTATTTTCCTTAGCTTTTTTTGAAAATTTAGGTAATGGATTATCATCAAATGATAATGCTAATAAATTAAAAGAATCTGTTGAATCTACAACTTTAAATCCATGTTTTACTAAATATTTTCCATCAGATAAAAATGGTAATTTTTTATCTTTTCCAGTAATTACACATAATCCACTTTTATTATTCTTTTTAGAATCTTCAATAGCATAATTTAATAAGTTTTTACCATGTCCGTTCTTTTTAAACTTTCCCGAAACCCAAAAACAATAAATATAATTATAATTTTCCCCTTCTATTGGTACATATGCATATTCTAATGGGCAATATTCAATAAAAACTTTTCCTCTATCATCTAATTTTCTAAAAACATGTCCTTCAGGTATTTGAGTTTTTAACCATTTTTTTTTATTTAGAACTCCTTCATGATGTTTATGTTTGGTATTTGTAATTGCACAACAAATATGTTCATCATTTATATTGTTTAAATCTAAATTAATATATTTATTCGCCATAATATTGCCTTATTTATCTTTTATTGAAATTTGTAGTTCTGTTTGGAGATTTTCTGGAAGAACTTTAGGAAGCCTATTAAAATAAATTTCTTTAGGAGGCCCAATAGCTTCATAATTTTTTTTTATTTAATACATCATATAACATTTTATA
Organism: Methanobrevibacter sp. DSM 116169; assembly: GCF_046197865.1. Taxonomy (GTDB): domain Archaea; phylum Methanobacteriota; class Methanobacteria; order Methanobacteriales; family Methanobacteriaceae; genus JAHKLT01. Next base: position 340,865 of record NZ_CP166990.1, read on the forward strand.
AACAGCTTTTATTTTATCATATGGGCCATGATGCACTGCATATATAACTTTATGGCGAGGAATTTCTTTTATTTTTATTTTTTCACTATTTTTAATCTTATTTTTTATAGGAATTCCTACTTCATAAATCATATTTTTAAAAGTAACTATTTTAGGATCTGTATAATAAATTGCAAATGGTTTACCTACTTTTTCAAGACGATTAGATTTTATCCATTTTTTAATTTCCCAAATATTATACATAACATCTCTAACATCCCCCTGATCGGTTATTGTAGCTATTATTTCTTTTTCAATAATCTTTTTTGAATTTCAATTATTTTCAAAAAATTAATCTCCTTTAAATAAAATTTTATTGACAAATACTTATAAGGTTTTTGAGTAAAACAAAAACTTATTACTTTTTTAATTAAATAATAATTTCTTTTATTAATTATTGATAACTTAAACTTTATTATCTTAATTAAAATTGTTTTATTTTTATTTTTTCAAATATTATTTTATTAAATATTCTTCGATTTAATAAAAATTAATATTTTCCTTGATATTTTTTTAAAAATTATTTTTATAAATTAACGTATCGAAATATTTAAATGTATGGATATGTATATTTTAATATATGAATAGCTGTAATAATTGTTCTGATGAAATAGATATAAAAAAATTAATTGAAAATATTCCTTCTGATGAAGATTTAAAATCGATTTCTGATATTTTTAAAGCATTATCTGAACCTTTAAGAATTAAAATATTATTTTTATTAAAAGATGGTGAATTATGTGTTTGTCATATAAATTCTTCTTTAAATAAGCCTCAATCAACTATTTCTCATCATTTATCATTACTAAAAAATATAAATTTACTTAATTCAAGAAAAGAAGGTAAATGGACATATTATAGTCTTAAAAACCCTAAAATAATTCCGTATATCGAAAAAATAATATAATTGTGATAAAATGAAAAATGAGTCATGTTGTAATATAAAAGAAACAAATATTAATAGCTGTTGTGGAGGAAATGATTTTATTGTAACAGATCAATCAAAGATTGATAATCCTAAAAATCCTAAAAAAATCATAGATCTTAGTTTTTTAAAAAAATTAGAAGATAAAGCTAAAGATTTGGGAGTTATTGATATAGGATATGGAAAAGTTCCTAAAAATATAACAATTAATAATTCAAATTTAAAGTTTTTTAATACAATTGTGTTAACTATGCCAATTGGTATGGATATTATAAATGCTGGTTTTAATGCGCAAAAGCTTAATAATAAACTTTATGAAAAATTTGGAAATGCAACATATGATATTTCTGATGATTTAAGAGATAATGGATTTGAAACACAAGTTGCACATCCAAAAGAGGATTTATTAGATTTAGCTATTTTAGCAGAAGAAGCAGGAATAGGATATAAAGGAAAAAGTGGATTAATTATAAATCCAAATTTAGGCCCAAGATTAAAAATTGCAGCTATATTAACTTCAATAGAAAATTTACCATTTAATTTAGATAATAATCATAAATGGATACAAGAATATTGTAAAAAATGTAGTAGTTGTATTAAAAATTGCCCTAAAAATGCTTTATTTGAAAATGAAGATTTAACTATTGCTGATTTAAATGATTCTACATGTATTGGTTGTACTCAAGGATGTACTATTTGTATTGAAACTTGCCCATTTTATTTAAAAGGATATTCAAATATGAAAAATGTGTATGATAAGATAAAAGGATGATTTATTATGAATGATAAGATTTCACTAGCATCTTGTAATGGTATGAGTAAATTTGGTTTGATATCTAGAGTATTAGCATCTGATTTATCTGAAGAGATACCTAATATTATTTCAATTTGTATTCCTTCAACTGCTGCAAGTAATTATGCACCTTCTCTTTTAAATAAGTATCCTGTTATTGCTTTAAATGGTTGTTCTAATAGCTGTGTTAATAAAATATTAAAAAATAAAAATATTGATGTTTATAAATCAATTGATATAATGGAACTTGCAGAAAAAAATAGTTTAAAACCAGGTAAAGTTGCAAGATTAGGTGAAACTGGCGAAGAAACTGTTAAAAAATTAAAAGAAATTATTAAAGATGAATTTTAATTAAAAAATAATATTATTTAATCATCTAATAAACTTTTAAAGAATGTTTCATCATATTGATTCATAAATTTAATTATTAACTCTTGTTCTTCATTAGAAAAACTTCTTAATATATTTTCTTCTGCAGTTATTATCTTACCAATAATTTTAGATGCATATTTTTGACCATAATTAGTTAATACTATTTTTTTATTTCTACGATCTTCTTCAATTTCTTTTAATTCAATTATTTCTTCTTTTAGGAAAAATTTAATAGCTACATTAATACTTTGTTTTGAAAAGGGACTTATATTAGAAATTTTCTTTTGTGTACATATGTCTTCTTCGTGATAAATAAATTCTAATACTGCAAGTTCAATATAATTTAAATTTACAGATTTTGCATATTTTTCATATGTTTTATCAATGGATTGAAAATGCAAATGCATTTCTTTGATTTTTTTCTCCATTTTTCCCCTCTAAGCATATTTATAATTTGTTTTAAATTTATTCAATGTATAAATAGTTACCATTATAGCACAAAGTTCTGCAAGTGGCATTGCATACCAAACCCCATTTACTCCAAATATTCCAGGTAATATAAGTAACAATATTAATAGGAATAAAAATGTTCTCAAAAATGATAAAATAGCTGATATTTTACCATTGTTAAATGCTGTAAATAATACTGATGTGAAAATATTAAAGCCCATAAATAAATATGCAAATGCAGCTATTTTAAATCCAAAGGATGCCATTTTAAATACATTTGTATGAGGATCAACAAATATTCCAACTAATGTATTAGAAAAGAAAAGTCCTATTAATAGGCTTCCTATTGCTATAATAGAAATGATTGTTAAGCTAATAGAAAATATCTTTTTTAATTTATATTCATCTTTCTTACCATAATTATAGCTTATTATTGGTGCAATTCCTGATGAGTATCCTAAAAATATTCCTATTAATATTCCTTGCATATATATTATAATAGTAACTGCAGCTATTCCATCTGAACCTGCAAGTCTTATTAAAATATTATTCATAACAATTACAAGTAAACTAGTAGATAATACTGTAACCATTTCAGATGATCCATTAGTCATTGATTTGATTATTGCATGGCTATCGAATTTTGGTCTGACAAAGTAAAGTGAATTTCTTCTATTAAATGTAAAATATAAAAGCCCCATTATTGATGGAACTGAAAAAGCTATTCCTGTTGCAATAGCTGCACCGTTCATTCCCATATTTAATGTGTAAATTAAATAATAATCTAAAATTATATTTGTAATTCCTCCTAAAATTGAAAGCCCCATTCCAATTTTAGGTTTTCCAACAGCAATGAAAAATTCTTGAAACATAAATCCTGTAACAATAAATGGGAGCATAATTAATAATGGTTGCATATATTCCATACATAATCCAAATAAATGATTATTTGCTCCAAAAAATAATAATAAATCACTTCTATATGTAAAAAGAGCTATACTTAATATAATGGAAGTTATAAATGCTGTTAATGTTATTAATGAAAAATTTTCTTTTGCTTCTTGAGCATTATTTTCACCTAATTTTTTAGCTATTAGTGCAGTTCCTCCCATACCAAACATGAAACCTACTCCTATTAATATTGATAATAGTGGCCATACTATGTTTACAGAAGATAATGCATCTGTTCCAATAAATCTTGCTACAAATATTCCATCTATTGAGCTATAAATATTTGTAAAAACTATTGAAATTATTGTTGGTATTGCAAACCTAATTAAGTTGTTTGTTGAAATTTTTTGTTCTAGTTTATTCATTTTATCTATCTTTAAAATAATAATTAGTAAATATTATTTACTATTAAGAAATTTTATATTTAAATATTTTTATTTAACAAAAATTACTTATGATATAACGAATATAATTATACATGTTGTTTTAATTTTCAATACAATTTTATCTTTTTTTTCTTTTAACTCAATTGTATTAAACAACAATCATTTGATAATAGTTATAGGAGTTGAAAATGTGTTTGATAAAAAAATACATATTACATTATCTATTATGTTATTTTTAAGCTTAATTTTATTTTCAATTTCTGCAATTTCAGCAGAAAATATAGAAAATTCTAATTATGATATACAAATAGATGAAAATAACATAATAGATAATGAAATTAATCAAGATGCTAATTTAAACAATAATGTACAAAACTTCGCTTGGCTAAATAATGAAATTTATAAAAATGGTACAAACGAATCTACAATTGATTTAAATGGTGATTCTGTGATATGGAATGATACTGGATTATTTAGTAATGGTATAGAAATAAATAAAACAGTAACAATTAAAAATGGATTAATTGATGGGAATAATAGTGTAAGAATATTCAAAATAACAAATAGTGGATTTTTAACACTTGAAAATATGACTTTACAAAATGGAAATGCAACAGGTACAGATCCTAATTATTTTGGTGGAGCTATCTACAATAATAGGGGACAAATGACTATAAATAATACTAATTTTATAGGAAATACTGCATATACTGGCGGAGCTATATATAATAACTATGGTTCTAATTTTAATATAAGTAATAGTAATTTTACAAATAATACAGCTAATTTCCGTGCAGGAGTTATTTATAATAACTATGCAAATAATCTAAATATAATTAATTGTAATTTCTTAAAAAATTCTGTAATTGGTAATAGTGCGACAATTCAAAATCAGCAATGTAAAAATTTAACAGTAATTAATTGTAACTTCATAGAAAATATTGCTAAAGGCAGTAAAGGTAGTGGTGGTGCAATTACTAATTTATATGGTGGTAATTTCACTGTAATAAATAGTAATTTCACAAAAAATACTGCAGGCTACCTTGGCGGTGCAATTACTGATGAAGAATGTAATTGGTCTGCAATAAATTGTAATTTTATAGAAAATAATGCAGATGATAGTGGTGGAGCTATTTATAATCGTGCAAGTGTTCTTTTAATGACAAATTGTACTTTCATAGAAAATACAGCTAATAATAATGGTGGAGCTATTCATGATATTTGGGGTAGTCAATTAATCATGACTGGTAGCTATTTTGAAAGAAATAGTGCTCGTATTGGTGGAGCTATCCTTATGTGGGGAGATTACTATTATCTTGTTGGAAGCTTAAATATTTCTTCTTCTGTATTTTATAATAATAGTGCTAGAGAAAATGGGCCTGAAATTTATATTAGAAACGGTACTGTTGATTTATCTAGTAATTTCTGGGGTGATAATAATCCTAACTTTGATAATTTAATATATGTTGAATTGAGCGATATAACTTATACTTTGGATGATTATATTCAAGTTAAATTATTAATTGATCCTAATGAAATATATCTTGGTGATAATTTAACATATTATTTAAACTTGATCTACAATAATACAAATACTACTTTTTCTGATAATTTACCAAATATTCTAGTAAATATTGATGGAGATAGTTTTATTGCTCAAAATTATATAAACGAACCAAAATCTTTTAAACCAATACAAGTAGGTATTGGTAATTTAACACTATATTATTATGATACAAAACTAGATTTTAAAGAATATAATGTTTTAGGTAAAACTGAAGTAAGTATTGGTTTAAAAGATCAAAAATATGACTATGGTTATGGAAAAGTTATTGGTAATATTTCTATTGTTGATGAATCAGTAAATGTCGAATTATTAATTAATGGAATATTAAACAACACAAATTATACAGATAATGGTGAATTTTATTTTGATCTTTCTACTTTGCCTTTAGGAACATATAATATAACAATAAGATTCCTTGAAAATTCAAAATATTTATTTGCAGAATCTAATGCTACATTAATAATTCAAGATTTAAAATTTATTTATGGAGATATTTATGCTAGTGAAAACCAAAGTTTTTCTATTGAAATCAAACCTGCAACTACTGGTAATATAACTTTAGAAATAAATAAGAAAAATTACACTTCAAATATTATTGATGGTATAGCTACTTTTAATTTAACTGATTTAAATGCAGGTAATTATAATGCTACATTATATTATTCTGGTAATGATCTTTTCAATGAAAAAAATGAATCTATTAATTTTAATATAATTAAAACTAATGTTAATTTAACTGCAAATAATACTATATTATTTTATAGAAATGGTACTCAATATAAAGCTCTTTTAACTGATTTATATGGTAATCCTATTATTGGTCAAAAAATAAATTTAACTATTAATGGTGTTATTTATAACAGAACTACTGATGATAAAGGCTTTGTTTATTTAAATATTAATTTAGATCCTAAAGTTTACAATATTTCTGCATATTTTGATGGATCAGACAAATATTATAATGCAAGTTTTATTTCTTTAGTTACTGTTAATTCAACAATTATTAGTAAAAATTTAGTTAAATATTATCATAATGGTTCTCAATTTGATGTAACACTATTGGATAATTTTGGAAATGGGTTACCTAATGTTAATGCAACATTTAACATTAATGGTATGGTTTATATTAGAACTGCAAATGATAAAGGTGTTGTAAGATTAAATATTAATTTAGATCCAGGTAATTATGTTATTACTACAAGTTTTAATGGTTTAAATCAAAGTAATAATATTACTGTAAAATCTATTTTAATTGGTAATGATTTAAATAAAACATTTTCAGAATCTAAAACTTATGATGTATTGGTTCTTGATGGTGTAGGTAAACCTTTAGCTAACCAAAACGTTGTTATTAATATCAATGGTGTATTTTATAATATATCAAGTGGTAATGATGGTTTAGCTAAATTAAATATTAATTTGAATCCAGGTTCATATATTGCAACAGCAACTTGGAATGGATATAGTACTAGTAATAAAATAATAGTAAGTGCTTAAATTTAAATAATAAGAAATACTAATTTATTTCTTACTTTTCTTTTTTTTAAAAAATTTTTAATATGTTATCAATGATAATTGTTATCAATGACAACAGTTATATATGATAAGAATCATATATTATAGTATACTTATGTTTAATTTTAAAATGTAATAAATAAAATTTTAAGAGTTTTTATAATGGAAAAAACTAAAACCATTAATGATTATTTAAATTCTTATCTTTTAATTCTTAATAAATCTCATCAAGCTTTTATATATCCTTATTTAAAGGAAAATGATATTAGCTATAACCAATATGGGCTAATATTACATATTTATCGAGATGAAGGTTCTATTCAAGGAAAAATAGCTTCTGCATGTGGTACTGATAAATGTGGAGCATCTAGATCTCTTAGAGGATTAGAAGATAAAGAATTAATTATTAAAAAAATCGATGAAAATAATAGACGTTCTTACAAGTTGTTTTTAACAGAAAAAGGTAAAAAGATAGTTGAAAACATGATAGAAAAAGAAATCCAATGGGAAAATCATGTTTGTGATAAGATGGATATTGAAAAAGAAAATCTTTTTAAAATATTAAACAAAGCTTGTATTAGCTCTTTAGAATTAATAAACAATGAGTGATTGATAAAATGACAAATATCAACTTTAAACCTATATCATTATCAGATAAATCTATATTTGATTATTATTTTAATAAAACTGATTTCAATAATGCAGAAAAGAATTTTTCTAATCTTTTCATGTGGAGAAAAACATATAAATATGAATATGCTATAATAAATGACTGTTTATGTATTAAAGGTAAATCAAGAGATACTAAACAACCATTTTGTCATTTTCCATATGGTGGATGTGATATTGAAGATTCTTTAGCATTAATTAAAGAAGCTTTCAAAAAAGAAGGAAATGATTTAATTATTAAACCATTACTTCCTGAAATGAAAAAATGCTTAGAAAAAACTATAGAAGAGTTTACACTAACAGAAGATAGAAATTCTTTTGATTATATTTATACTTCTAATAAATTAATTAATCTTTCAGGTTCTAAATTACGTAATAAACGTAGATGGCTTAAAAAATTTAAAGAAAATTACGATTATACATATGAAGAAATTAATTCAAATAATTTAGCTGAAGCAAAAGAATTCACAATAAATATAATTAAAAATTCTAATAATGATCAAGATGAAATCATAGCTATGGAAGAAATGTTTGATAATATGTTTGAACTTGAAATTAAAGGATGCATTATTAAAATTGATGGTGAAATAGCTGGTGTATCTACTGGTGAGGAATTAACAAAAGATACAGTTATTATTCACTGTGAAAGATGCGATACTAAATATGAAGGTATTTATAATTGTATCAATCAAGAATTCTGTCAGAAACAATGGTCTAATTACAAATTTATTAATCGTGAAGAAGATTTAGGAATTGAAGGTTTAAGACAAGCAAAATTAACCTACAGGCCTGATTTATTATTATCTAAATATATTGCTAAAATTGAGGTTTAATATGACTTATGTTAATAAACTAGATGGAGATAGAATTTTCTTAAGTTTATCTAGAAAAGAAGACTTGTCATTATATAATAAATGGCTAAATGATGGTGAAATTAATTTAACTTTTGGAAGATCTCATATAGCTTTTACAGAAGAAAAACAAGCTGAATATATAGATAGCTATAATAATAGTGAAGATAAATTTTTCTTTGTTATTGTAAAAAAAGGAAAAGGTTCTAGTAATGGTCAAGCTATTGGAATTGGTTTATTATATGATGCTGATTTTGTTCATGGGAAAATTACATTAGGACTTTTATTAGATAAGTCACATCAATCAAAAGGGTATGGTAAAGAAGCTACAAACTTATTACTAAAATTTGCTTTTAATATCTTAAATTTAAACAATGTAATGCTTTATGCTATTGATTTTAATGAAAAAGCTATAGCTATGTATGAAAATTGTGGATTTAAAATAATCGGCAAAAGAAGAGAAGCATATCCTATTAATAATAAAGTCTATGATGAAGTTTATATGGATATATTAAAAAAAGAGTTTAATAAAATTAAAAAATAATTTATAATTGAACTTCGTAAATTGTAATATTATCATGTTTATAATAATATTTTTTTTCAAGTTTTAGCCCGTGATCAATACATTGTTGATATCCATAATTAGCTTTATCTACAAAAAATACTTTTGAACCATGATTTATCCTATTTTGAATTCCAGGATCTTGTAATGCATTTTCAATATCTAATCCACTATCTCCAGATTCCCATATTAAATTATAATCATCTGAGAAATAATAAGGTGTTAAAAGTCTATATACATTATAGCTATTGAAAAATATTACACTTTCTGATCCAACAACAACATCAAAGTCTTTAGTTAAGTTTTGAGTTTCTTCAAATTCTTTTTCTTGAATATTTATAAAATCATTTGTTCCTACAACCCCAACTATTAAAATAATAGCAAGTATTGGAATAAAAATTTCTTTTTTTATATAAACTTTAGATAAAAGTATACTTATTCCTAACCAAAACGAACCAAGAATTGGAATACAATATCTAACATGAAAAATAGGTCTAGTTGTATATGATGCAACTATTCCAATAATAAAAACTAAAATTAATGATAAAATTGCAAAAATTGCAAAATTTCCCTCTAAATCCTTTTTATTTTTTAAATAATATACTATTAAAATAATTATTCCAATTAATAATAATGTACCCAATATTGTTGGATAAACGATTTCATTTGCATTAACTGGAATATTTGCAGGAGATAAAATATAATAAACATATCCTATAATTCTTTCAAATGTAATAGGAGCTATCCAATAACTATCACTAACTCTTAGAAAGTTTTTTAAAAGGAATGTAGCCCAAGGAATAAATGCAATAGCTGATATTATTCCTGATAAAAACCAGTATTTTAATAAATCTTTTCTCTGATATAAAATATATATTAAAAATAAACAATACAATGAAAAAGAAGCAATTGCTGAGAAATAATGTGTGTATATCGAGCATATTGTTAAAATTGTAAGAATTATCCATTTTTTTAAATTAGATTTTTGATCAGTGCTTTTAATGATTTCATATAGGTATATTAAACTAGCAGTTACAAAAAATAAGCCCCAGCTATACATTCTAAGCTCTACACCAAATAACATAAATCTGGGCATTGTGATGATACACAAAGAAAAAATCCCCATTGTTAATAATCCAAAGTTTTTCTTAATTTTTGTAATAGCTAAACCAATCAATAAATAAAATGGAATAAGAGAAGTTATTTTACCAATTATTATCATATCATTTATAGTTGAAAAGCCTATTAATTCCCCTATTTTTAATAGAAACTTATAAATTAAATAATATAATGGAGGATGGACATCTTGAGATATAAGTTCAATCATTTCACTAATTGGATATTGGAGTATTGCAAAAGTATATAATTCATCACTCCAAATACCTATTTTAGTAATTCCAACATAGGTCATTATAAAAAGAAAGATTAGACTTAATCCAAACAAAAACATGCCTGTATTGTTTTTACTTATTTCTTTTTTAAATTCCATCTAATCACTCCTTGTTTTAATAATTTTAGTTTTAGTATAAGAAACATATAAATATTTTTAAAATTAATCATGATATCAAATAAAATAGCTATTACATAAACTTCATTTAAAATATTTTTTATCAATACTTTGATGAATTTTTATTTAAGAAAAAATAGTAAAGCATAATTATTACTTATAACAAATATAATTTTATCAAGAGGTGAATATTATGATTTATAGTACAAAAGAAAAAGCGCCACCTGGAACTTATAAGTGTACAATTTGTGGGCTTGAGAAGAAATATGATGAAGAAGGTAATCTTCTTCCTTGTCCAAAGTGTAATAATATTAAATGGGAAAAATTAATTTAATCCCATTTTTACTTTTTTATTTTTAAATTTTATAGATTTTGTAATGTTTTAAACTTTCTTTCAAGAGGGCCTAAATTAGAAATTCGATTTTGGAAATTTTCCATTGTTTTTTGGAACTTTTCTCCTTCAGAAGCTGAAATCCATTCAAAAATAAATCTTTCATTACTTATTCCTAATTGTTCTATTAAATCCCCAACATTTTCTGCTCTTTTTTTCCATTTATAATTACCTGAGGAATAATGGCAGTCTCCCATATGACATCCTCCAACAAAAACTCCATCAGCTCCTTCTTTAAATGCCTTTAAAATCATTGAAATATTCATTCTTCCAGAACACATTACTCTAATTATTCTAACATTTGGAGGATATTGCATTCTTGCAGTTCCAGCTGTATCTGCTCCACCATATGAACACCAATTACAACAAAATCCCACAACTTTAATATCATTTGCCATATTATCACCTTATTCTTCATCAGGAACAAAAATTGGAGGTTTTTCCTCACTAACTCCTGCTATATAACCGTTTTTTTCACGGTAGATTTTTTGCATTTTATCATACATTCTAGCTACTGGAATTTCCATTGGACACACATCACTACATTGACCACAATTAACACAACTAAAACTCATATGTGACAATCTAATTCCTTGAAATGTTAATGGATCTGGTGAAATATCAGGGTTTACGTCTTTATAAAACTCTTTTTCTAAATCACATTCCTTACACCAACAAAGAGGACAAGCATCTCTGCATCCATAACAACCAATACATCTATTCCAATATTCATCCCATTTATCTGTTTCTGGATAATTATTTTCTAAATAATTTTTCTGGAACTTCTTAGCAAGTTTTATCATTATATTTTCTAGTTTTGACCTTCTTCCAATTAAATCTTCAGAAGGATTTTTAGATTCTAAATATCCTTTTTTTAAGGCTTTATCAACCAGTGTTTTTCCTTTTTCTGTGTTAATTTCAACAAAAGTCCAATCGTCTTCTGAACCCCAATTTCCACAAACTAAATCAGTATTTCTTGGAATTTTTAATTCACATTTTTGACAATTTTCTCGTCTACCATATCCTTCTTCTTCTAAATCATCAATTTTAATGCCTTTTTCTGTTCCATCTTTAAGTTCAATAATAATTTGACCTTTATCTATCTCTTCTTTTACAACATCATCAGGATTAACTTCATAAAATAATTCAAACATTTTTTGAGCTGTTGCAGGCATAACAGTGCCTCCACAGTTAAGCCCAATAGTGTATATATTGTCTTCATCTATCTGATTTCTTTTTTTAAGCTCATCAATTGCCATTGCATCACAAGGTTTAGCTACAACACCAATTTTTTGATTTTTAAGATATTTGGAAATTAATCCTCCAAACATTGTAGGTGCACAATGTAATGATCCACAAGTATTCATAATTTCTTCAGAATCTTCAATAAAAACAGGGACACCATCATAAATATCATCACCTTTTTTTAATGTTAAAACTCCATCAACTTCTTCTTCATCTAGTAAATATTTTAAAATAGATGTTACAGCACCACCACAAGCACTATTTTCTATTAATTCATCATTTTTTGCTCTAAGTAATAAATATTCTGAACTCATCAAATCACCTACTCAATATTGATGTTTAATTTATCTCCAATTTGTTTTATCAATTCAATTTCTTCTAGAACATCTTCAGGAGGGTTTTGAATTTTGTTGAATTCTTGTGTTATTCCTATAGTATTTGTGAATGTTCCACCTTTTTCAATCCAAATGCATCCTGGTAAAGTTATATCTGCTTTTTGGCTTGTTTCATTTAAATTAGTACCAATATATATTAACGAATCTAAATTTCCATCTAAATATGAACTTAAATCTTCATTGAATAATATTAACACTTTGACATTGTTGATTAAATCTATCAATTCTTTTTCTTCTAATGCATTTAAATAATCCATTGACCCATAGCTATTACAGTCTTTTAAAATAGGTAATATTTTTGAATTGCTATTATTAGCTATTTTACTAATTTCATCTAATTCTTCATTATTTCCAAGTTTATTAAAAACAATCACTGAATTTTCATCAAGTTTATTTTTAATTTTATCTGGAAAATCATTAAATAAATCTGAAACAGAATCTAATTTATAATGTTTATTGGAATTTAAAGAACTTATTGTTAGATTTTCTGTATCACATGTAATTATTTCAGCACCATTATCTTTAGCTATCATTATACGACGACCAATTAATGGATTTTCTTTAATTACATCTCCAATTATTAAAATAAAATTAGCTGAATTTAAATCATCATAAGATGCAACTTCTTCAGTTGATTTAATAAAATTTTCATTATAAAATCCTAAATTATTGATTCCATATTCTTTTGCAAAACTTGAAATGATTTTATTTTCTTCATTAGTTGCACATCCAGAGCTGATAATTCCTATATCTTCTTTTGATGCAGAACTAATTAATTGGGCAACTTTTTCTATAGCTGAATTTAAATCGGTTTCAACTGTTTTACTACCGCTTTTTATAAGTGGCTTTAATATTCTGTTTTGATTAGCTGTTTTATAGCTATCTCTTCCTCTTAAACAATTTTTGCCTTCATTTATAAAATGTCGTTTATAGGGATATGTTCCAACAATTTTATTATTGTCGTAAATCAGGTTTATACCACATCCAACACTACATGAAGGGCAAATGCTCTTTTCTATAATCATTTTTAGATACTCCATTCTAATTCATATTAAATAATATATTTTTAAATAATTGAAGTAATAGATTTTAAAATAAATTATTGAATATCATATAATTTATTTTTAATCTAATAATATCTCTTAAATTTTCTTTTTAGGAGTTTTTTATCAATAATATTTATATTTAATTGTTTATTTTTACTTGAATCAAAAAAACATTATTTAATATAATTTAAAAAACTATATATAAAATTCAGATATATTTTAAAAGTCTAAATAAAATAATATCTAATGATAATTTATTTTCATTAGTTATAAACATATCCTTATTTATTCAAACATTTATAATTTTTCTGAATTTATTATATGAAAAAATAGCTATTTATATTATTTTATTCGATAAATTGGAATATGAGCTGTAATAATTTTTAATTAATGCATTTTGTTCGTATGCTTACTTATTAAGTATTTTAATAGTATTATTGATGGTTAATCATTATTAAAAAAGATTTTATAATTAATAATTAATTTTAATTTAATAATATTGATATAAATAAAAAAATAATAATTTTATGAAAATAATAATATTTAATTTTTAATATAATTTTTCTAATAACCTATATCTTATTTCTCCTCTTTTAATAGGATCTTTAGATATATTTTTATGTGTTGGTATCTCAACAAATTTAGATTCATCTTTTTCTATAATTGTTTTTTTTAAATAATCTGGAAATATGATATAATCTGGGTCTTGATTGTTTATATTAAAATTCATATCTTCAACAATGTCTTTTAAAAATTTTGAATATACTTTAACAGATATTTTAGAATTTTTAAGTTTTAAAGATTCAATTTCTTTAGTAGGATATAACCATTCTTTGGCTACTGGATAATTAGAAAATATCTCTTTAATTTGACCATCATTAATTTTACCATTTTCAGAATATTTTGATACTTTAATTATACTTTCTTTAATTTGGTCAAATGTATTTAATTTAATAGCTAATGAATTCATTTTTACTTTACTTTCAGATAGTAAAATAGCTAAATCTCCTTTCTCATTATCTGGATTTTTATTTATTTTAAAGTTTTTAACTCCTGCAAATTCAAGAATTTTTTTGCACATTGGTGTAGTTACAATAACCATATTTACAACCTCTAAATTATTAATAACTTAATAATTTATAAAATATATACTTAATTAAAAATTCTATCTAATATTTTCGATTAATGAAAAATCACAAATACACAAAAACATTTTTTATTAATTTCACATAATATGGATCTTTAAATCAAATAAAAATCATAATTTTTTTATCATTTTGGAGGTGTTATATATTGGTAGATTATTCTATATCTGATGTGTTTAAAGTTCTTATTTGTTTAAAAAAGAATCTTTATGGAATTAAATTTATTAAACATGCTGAAAATAGGATTAAAAAAAGAAAAATTAATCAAGAAATAATTTTTAATATCTTACTTAAAAATAAACCTGTAGGTATACAAAAAACACACAATGAAAGTAGTAAATTTGAATTAATATATGAATACACTAAATCACATGATTTATATATAATTATTAATATAGAAAACAATGATGAAATAAAGATTATTAGTGTAATTGATAAAAAAATAAGTAGGAGGGATCATTTTCATGGAACACATTAAAATAAAGGCAGAATATGACTATGATTACCAATATGATGTAATGAATATTGGAATGATTGATAAATATGATTATAAAGAAACTCTTGAATTAGATAAAGGAGTTTTTTTAGATTTTGATAAAAATAATATTCCAGTAAATCTTGAAATAATAGATGCATCTAAAATCATTAAATTAGATAAAAACAATTTAAATAAAGCAAAAATAAAAATGACTATTTCTGTAAAAAATGGATTAATATCTGTTAAAGTTATTTTTGGATTTAAATTACATAACAAATTAGTATCAGAGTCTATAGTAAAAAATATCGCTAATAATTATAATATTCCTGAAATGGAAGCAAATATTGCTACTATTTAAAAAAATTATTTTTTATTTATAATAACTTTAATAAAATTATAGGTTGAAAAAATGAAAATTACTTTAAGCTTTGAACAAACAATAACTGATGATGTATCTATCTTGGTGGATGCTTTAAGAGCTAGTACTACTATAACTGCAGCTTTAAATAATTTCAATGAAATTATTCCTTGTTTTTCACCAGAACATGCTTTTGAAACTAATAAAAAATATAATGGTGTCTTAGCAGGAGAGAGAAATGGTGCTAAAATTGAAGGTTTTGATGTTGGAAACTCACCAAAAACTCTTGAGGATTACAAGTTAAATGATAATAAACCTCTTATATTAACTACTACTAATGGAACAAGAGCTCTTGAGAAGATGAATTCAACTGTTTTAATAGGGTCTTTAATTAATGCAAAAGCAGTAGCTAAAAAATCAATAGCTATTTCAGATAATCATATAGATGTAGTAATGGCAGGACGAAAGGGTAAATTTGCTATTGAAGATTTCCTAGCTTCTGGTGAAATTCTATTTTGGATTAAAGAAGAATTAAATGATGAGTATGATTTTAAAATAAGTGAATATGCTCAATCAGCTATTCTTGCAAGAGAAAATTATGATAATCTAAAAAAATCTTTTTATAATTCTCGTTCTGGTGAAAAATTAACTGAAATGGGTTATAAAACTGATATTGATTATTGCATCCAAAAAAATATAACAGATAATGTAGCTATTTATGAAAATGGGATTTTAAAATTAATATAAAATTTAGTCTTTTAAAAATTTATATACTTAGAAAACTAATTAGATATATTAAAAATTTAATTTAAGTTTATAATGAAGTGTTTTTTTAATGAAAAGAGAATGTTTAACAATTATCGGAACTGCACATGTATCTCAAGAAAGTGCTGATGAAGTCAAAAATGCAATTTACGAACAAGAACCAGAAGTAGTAGCTATTGAATTAGACAAAGGTAGATTTCAAAGATTAATGAATGATTTGGCTGGAATTGAAGAAGATGATACAATATCTGTTACTAACATTATAAAAGAAAACAAAGTAGGTCTTTTTGTTGCAAGTACTGTTTTAAGTTATATTCAATCAAAAATTGGTGAAGATTTAGACATAAAACCAGGCTCTGAAATGATAGCTGCAATTGAAGCTGCAAAAGATATTGATGCTAAAATAGCTTTAATTGATAGAGACATTAATATTACCTTAGAAAGAGCTTTAAACAATATGACTTTTATGGAAAAAACAAAATTTTTATCAAGCACAGTTTTTTCTTTTTTTGATGGGTCAAATGAAGAAGAAATTGATGTTGAAGAACTTAAAAATCCTGATACTTTAGATGAAGTAATGGAATACTTTAAAGATATTTCTCCAGGAGCATATGAAGTCTTAGTTAAAGAAAGAGATGCTTATCTGGCAGGTAGTATTTTAAATATTCCTGAAGATCATGTAATAGCTGTTGTTGGTGCAGGCCATAAAAAAGGTATAGAAAAATACTTAGATAATCCTTCTACTATTCCTTCAATGTATTCATTAGTTAATGAGGAGAAGAAAAAAGGAATTCCATGGCTTAAAATTATTTTAGCTTTAATTCCTATTTCATTTGTTGTGATATTTTTTCTGGCTTTCTTAAATGGAATTAGTATTCAATGGAATATCTTAGATTTTATTATAATAAGTATTATAATGGGCTTTTTAGGATCTATATTATCTGGTTCTAAAATTCAATCAGCTATTGTTGGAGGAATTGTATCTCCACTTACAATCATACATCCTTTACTTGCTGCAGGTTGGTTTTCAGGCTTAACTGAAGCTAAACTTCGTAAAGTTAGAAAAAGAGACATAGATAATATCTTAAAAGTTGAAAAATTAGGAGATTTATGGGGCAATAATATCTTTAGGATTTTATTAGTGGTTATTGGCACAAATTTGGGAGTAAGTATTGCTACTTTAATTATTCTTCCTTCCCAAGTATTCATTCCTTTATTTTTAAAAATATTTGGTGGATAAAAATATAAACTTATTATTTTTTTCTTTATGTTTACTATAAATATAACAACATTTAAATTAAATTTTAAACAAATATGATATAACAAATGTGAATAAAATGTATCTTATATTTCGATGTGATTGTGGTAGAGTTTTATATGCTAAAGAAGGCGTAGCTACTAGAAAATGCACTTGCGGGAAATCTATAAAAGTTAAACAACGTAGGATTTTTAAGAAGGTAGAAACTTCTGAAGATGCATCATTAGCTGTTCAAGAAATGCAAGAAGAAATATATGGTCAAACGGGTTTTATTCGAGCTGATAAAATTAAATAAATTCAAGGTTTATATAAATGACGACAACAATAATATTACTAGAAATTTTTGTTTTAATAATTTTAATTTTTATGAATGGATTATTGTCCATGACTGAAATCGCTTTTTTATCTTCTAGAAAAACTAAACTTCAAGTAATGTTAGATGAAGGTAAAAAAAGTGCACAAATTGTTATAGATTTAACAGAAGATCCTAATCAATTTTTATCTACTATACAAATTGGTATAACTCTTATTAGTATTTTAACTGGTGCTTTTGGAGGAGCTACTCTTTCTTATCCACTTGCTAGTGCATTAAATAGCTTTGCAGTACCATATGCTGATGTAATAAGTATTATAATCGTAGTTTTAATTACAACATATTTATCTTTAATTGTTGGGGAATTAGTTCCAAAAAGAATTGGATTAAATAATCCTGAAGTAATGGCAGTTAAAGTTGCAAAATTAATGAAATATTTATCTAAAATTTGTGGTCCACTTGTAACCATTCTTAGTAAATCAACAGAAGCAATATTATTTGTTATAGGAATTAGAAACAAAGAAGAAAATGTTGTTACTGAAGAAGAAATTGAAATGATGATTGAAGAAGGTAGGGCTGGAGGAACCATCGAAAAAGAAGAAGAAGACATTATTAAAAGAGTATTTCGTTTAGATGCTCAAAAAGTTGATATGATAATGACTCCAAGAAGTGAAATTGTATGGATTGACTTAGATGATGAGAAGGAAGAAATGTATGAAAAAATCATTGAAAGTAAGAGATCTATATTTCCTGTAGCTAAAGATGAATTAGATGATTTTATTGGAGTTGTACAAGCTAAAGATATTTTAAGTTCAATCTTTAGAGGAGAAAAAGTTGATATTGAAAAAACTATTAAAGAACCTCTTATTGTACCAACAAATGTGCCTTCTTTGGAATTATTAAAACAATTTAAGAAAAATAGTGGTTATGTTCACATGGCTTTAATTGTCGATGAATTTGGAAGTCTTGAAGGATTAATCACATTAAATGATTTATTAGAAGGTATTGTTGGAGATATTCCAGGAATTGATGAAACAGATGATCCAATAGCTACAAAAAGGTCTGATGGTTCATGGTTAGTTGATGGTCGTTATCCTATTGATAGACTTAAAGAAGATTGTAATATTCCAATTGATTTTCCAAATGAAAAAGAAGATAATTTTTCTACTATTGCAGGTTTTATTTTAAGTTATACTGGTAAAATACCTGAAACTGGCGAAAAATTTGATTGGGAAAATTATTCTTTTGAAATTGTTGATATGGATGGACATCAAATTGATAAAGTCTTAATTAACCACTTACCTGATAATCAAGATGATTCATCTTGATTATTTATTAAATCTAACATCTCACAAGTTTTACATATTTTAGCAGATGTTGGCTCACTACATCTTAAACAATTATTTAATTTAGGTTTATTATATACTTCAAAATTTAAAATCTCTTTAAAAGATTTCATAATATTATTTTTAAGACCTGGATTTTTATCTTCATTATTATTTAAAAACTCTTTTATTTTAGCTCTTAAAGATAAGTATGAATAAGGACATTCTTCTAAATGGATATCAATATCATTTAATATTGCCCACATTCCAACATCTTTTTCTAATGTATTCCATAATGGTTTTATTCTTGGAATAAGTTTTGGATGAATCATATCTAATTTTGGTCCGAATTTTGAAAATTTTAATACATCTCCTCTTGCAAAACTCATTAAAAATGATTGAATTTCATCATCTAAATTATGACCGGTAGCTAATTTATCTGCTCCTATTTCATAAGATGCTTTATTTAAAATATTTCTTCTAAAAACTCCACAAGGAATACATGCACTTTTAAAATCAGAATATATGTCATCAAGGGTAAAATCATATTCTTCACTAAATGATTTTTCAATTAATTCAATATTTAATTTACGGGCATTTTCCTTTGCAGATTCCATACCATAATTTCTGTAACCTTCGATTCCTTCATCAACACTAATAGCTAATAAGTCAAAGTCTAAAATTTTCCTATAATTATTCAATGCATGTATAGTTAAGACACTATCTTTGCCTCCAGATAATGCAATAGCTATTAACTCTCCTTCTTCGATGAGTTTATAATCATTGATTATTTTATTAATATTACTGAAAATTTTTTCATTAAATTCAGACTTTGAAATTACAGTCATTTTACCACTTAAAATAAAATTTATATTTTATTAAATATAATATTAATACATGATTACTGCTGATTTTGGAATTGTTCCTATTGGACACAATGATATAAATATACGTGAATATGTAACTGTTGCTGTTGAATCAATTAAAAATTCTGGATTAAATTATGAACTAACAGCTATGGGAACACAATTAGAAGCTGAAAATTTAAATGATTTATACTCTGCAATTGCTGATGCACAAGAAGCAGTTTTTAAAAAAGGAGTTAATAGAGTATATACTGTAATAAAAATAGATGATAGAAGAGATGAAAAAAGATCACTTACAGATAAAGTAAAAACTGTAAATGATTTAATGAAATAATAAGTATTTTAAGAAAACTTATTAGATGCTTCTTTTACAACTTCAATAACTCTATTTAAATCATTTTCACTAAGTGATGGATGAACTGGAAGTGAAATAACTTTGCTTGCAGCTTCTTCTGCATTTTTACAAGATCCACCAATTTCTAATTCTTTATAAATTGGTTGATTATAAAGAGGAATTGGATAATGGATTCCAGTTCCAATTCCGTTTTGATTTAAAAATTCAACATATTCATCTCTTTTACCATTTTCTATAAAAATCGTATATTGATGATATACATGAGTAGTATTTTCTTGTAAAAACGGAGTTTTAATTCCTTCAATGTCTTTTAAACCATCATTTAAGTAATTAGCATTTTTATTTCTTGACATGTTAAATTCTTCAATTTTATCCATTTGTGCAATACCTATAGCTGCAGCAATATCTGTCATTCTGTAGTTATATCCAATCATATCATGGTAATATCTTTCACTTGCACCATGAGCTCTTATTTTTTTAGCTAATTCATAAAACTCTTCATTATTAGTTGTTATAATTCCTCCTTCACTTGTTGTCATGTTTTTAGTAGGATAAAAACTAAAACAACCTAAATCTCCAATATCTCCTACACATTTATTATTAAATTTAGCTCCATGAGCTTGTGCTGCATCTTCAACAATATATAAATCGTGTTTATCTGCTATTTCTTTAATTTCATCCATTTTAGCTGGCTGACCATATAAATGAACAGGCATAATAGCTTTAGTTTTATCAGTTATAAGTGTTTCAATTTGATTTGGATCTATATTATATGTATCAAGAGTAATATCTGCAAAAATAGGTTTTCCACCAGTATAAACTATAGAATTACCTGATGCAATAAAAGTAAAAGGACTAGTTATTACTTCATCTCCTTTTCCAATTCCGCAACATAAAAGAGCTGTATGTAATGCAGATGTTCCAGAATTTGTAGCTATTGCATATTCACTACCTATCCAGGATGCAAATTTCTTTTCAAACTCTTCTACTTTAGGGCCTTGTGCAATCATCCCGGATTTCAATACATTTAAAACTCCTTCTATTTCTTCTTTACCTATATTTGGATTAGCAATTGAAACTTTATTATCTTCCATAATTAACCACTCTTTATTAATTCATTTATTAATAATATTTATTTAATATTATTTAAAAATATAATATTAGTGATAAAATGGATGAATCCTTTGAATATGATGAAAATGATTTAAAAGAAATTGAGGAAGGATTAACTATTATTAAATTTCCAGAATTTGATAAAGTATCAGCTAGTGCTCCTGTATTTTATAATCCAAAAATGGAATTTAATAGAGATATTTCTATTTTAGCTCTTCAAACATTTCAAAAAGAACTTAAAGAAGATATTAACATCTGTGATTTGTTTGGTGGAAGTGGAATCAGAGGAGTTAGATATAAAAAAGAAATTGATGGAGTTCAAGATGTAGCTATCAATGATATAAGTAGTTTAGCTAATGAATTTGAAGAAATTAATATTAAGGAAAATAAACTTGAAAACATTGAAATTTATCAAGAAGAAGCTAATGTTCATCTTAGACTTCACAGAGGAGAATTTGATATAATTGATATTGATCCATTTGGAACACCAAGTTTTTTTATAGATTCTGCAAGCTATTCTATTAAGAAAAACTCTCTTTTATGTGTTACAGCTACAGATACATCAGCTCTTTGTGGTACTTATAAGGAACCTTGTATTCGCAAATACAATGCTAAACCTTATAAAAGTGAATATTGTCATGAAACAGGTATAAGGATATTAGCAGGATTTGTAGCTTTAACACTAGCTAAATACAAAAAATATATGGAAATTAAATTAACTCATAGTAGTGAACATTATATGAGGTTATATATTAATGTTAAAAAAGGATCAAAAGAAGCTGATGAATCTTTAAAAAATATTGGTTATATTAGTCATTGTAAACACTGTATTCACAGGGAAATCAATTATGGAATAGCTAGTTCTTTAAAAGATAAATGTGATGAATGTGGTGAAAAATTAATTCATGCAGGACCATTATGGCTTGGAGATATACAAAATAAAAACTTTATAAGTTCTATGATAGCTATTTCAGATAATAAAAAACTTAATACTAAAGACAGAGTTTTAAAACTTTTAAATCAATGTATGGATGAAGCAAATGCACCAGTTACTTTCTATGACATTCATGTTGTCTGTAAAGTTTTAAAAATCAGTGCTCCTAAGTTTGATTTAATTTTGAAAGGGCTTGAAAAAGAAGGATATTTAGCTATTAAAACTCATTATAATCCATTAGGTATTAAAACAAATGCATCTGCTGAAACACTAAAAAATATTGTTAAAAAACTAGCTATTTCTGAATAAATTCTTTAAACTTATTTTTATTCATATTTAAATATAATAAGAAATAAAATCATTAATGTCGTTTATATGACATATTTAAAGGAGTGAAAATATGAATTTAACAGAAATTTTTAAAGATGCAATTACATATCCATCTAAAAATATAAAAATACTTTTAATATTAGGAGTTTTACTTTTAGCTTCACAAATAGTATCAGGTTTAAGAGTTGTCGATACTGAAAATGCACCATTAGGAATTATTTTATCAATACTCACTTTCATAATATCTATTTTTGTCAGTGGTTACTTAGTTAGTGATTTAAAGTCCACTTTAGATTTAAATGATGAAATGCCAGAATTTGATATAAAAAATAATTTCATTGATGGAATAAAATATTTCGTTATTCAACTTGTTTATGCTATTATTATGATAGTTTTACTTATATTATTTATATTATTAGCTTATGTATTTGCAGTGTATTTACAAATTCCAGCATTAGTATTTCTTTTTGCTATTCTTGCTTTATTATCAATTATTGCAGTAGCATTCTTTTCTACAATATCTTATCCTAGATTTGCTGATACTGGTAGTATTGGAGAAGCTTTAAATTTCAAAGAAGTATGGAATGATATAGAAGCAATTGGTAAACTTAATTTACTTTCATGGGTAATATTGCTCTCAGTTTTTATTGGTTTAATGTTATTAGTAATATTTGTTGTAGCTATAGAAATTTTACTAATTGTATCTTATGTAGAAATTTTAACAATTATTTTTGCAGCAATTATTGCATTAGGTATAATATTGCTATTTACACCATTTATTTCATTATTTGAAAACAGAGCTATAGGTTTATTATATCTTGAAAAAGATGATTAAATTTAATCATCTTTATTTTATATTTTTTTTTAATTAATTCAATTTAATTCAATTTAAATATAATAATGTATAAACATTATTTTACAGTTTATATAATATATTAAGATGGAGTGAAAACATGAATTTTACAGAAATTTTTAAAGATGCTTTGAAGTATCCAAGTCAAAATTGGAAAATAGTTTTAATATTGGGTGTTTTATTATTAATACCAGAATTAATTTCTACTGGTGGATCATTAGACTCAACACAACCTTTCTTACCTATATTCGGAGGTATTATTGGTATAATATTGGGAATTTTTGTTAGCGGTTATTTGGTCAGCGATTTAAAGTCAACTATTGAATCAAATGATTCTTTACCTGAAATCGATTTAAGTAATAACATTATTGATGGTTTAAAATATTTAGTTGTTAATATTGTTTATGCTATAATTTATGTGATTTTACTAATGGTATTTGGCTTTTTAATTGTATTTTCTAGTGAGGTAAGTGGAATTTTAGTTGCTATTTTTGGTATTATAGCACTTATACTTGTTATTGCTATAGCTCTTTTTGCATTAATTTCTTATGCTAGACTTGCTGATACTGGTAGTATTGGTGAAGCTTTAAATCTTAAAGAAGTTTGGGAAGATATTAATACAATAGGTATTGGTAATTTAATAACATGGGCATTATTATTAATATTGATTGGAATAGCAGTATTTATCATTTTAATGGTGATTTTTGTTTTAGCTGCATTTATCCCATATCTTTTAATAGTTATAACATTCCTTATATCGTTATTAGTTGCACCATACTTTTCTTTATTTACTAATAGAGCTTTAGGTTTATTATACGCTGAAAGATGATTAAATTTAATCATCTTTTAAACATTTTTTAATTTTCATAGCTATTTTTATTTAGAATAATTTCATTGTTAGATATTAAAATTAAGGGATATCTTATTTTTAACAAAATTCTTATAAATACCGGAACTTCTATTAATTAATAAAATTTTTTAAGAAAAATTTAAAAAACATTAACTTTTTAAATAATAAAAAAGAAATAATCTATATAATAATTTAATTAGATTAAATATATTTTTTTAATCAAATTCAAGGTGTATAAAATATGAACAAAAAAGACGATATTATAAAATTAGATGACACAGATGTGAATATCCTTAAAATTATAAATGAAGACGTCAGGACTTCTTATAGACAAATTTCTCGTAGTTTAGATGTTTCTGTTGGTACAGTTCATAACCGTATTGATAAAATGGTCAAATCTGGTGTAATAAAAAAATTTTCACCTGTTATTGATCACAGAAAACTTGGCTTTGTTCTTACAACAATTATTGGTGTAAGAGTAAAAGGTGGTAAACTCAAAAATTGGGAAGATAAAACTTCTTTTAATAAAAATGTAGTTGGTATTTATGATGTTACTGGTGAATATGATGCATTTTTAATAGCTAAATTCAAAGATACTGATGAATTAAATACATTTATTAAAGAATTATTAAAAGACCCTATTATTGAAAGAACATACACTCAAACAGTATTAGATGTTGTAAAAGAAGATATGGGTTCATCTAATATTTTATAATTAATTGAGGATTAAATCTAAAAGATGATGCTATGAACGATATGAGAATGAAACAAGCACAAGATTTAATTCATAAAGCAACAAAAAAATCTAATAATGGAATATTTTTTAATGAGGCAGATTCTGGAAATATTGATGTTAAATTATCAGAATCTACATTAAAAAATATTATAAAATCTGAAGAATTTATTTTTAATGCATTACCTGATCATTTTCTCTCTAAAGAAGATGCTGTTAAATATACAGATATTTTAATAGATGCAAGAAATTCTATTGATGCTCAGTTAATGAATTTTAATGTATTAAATAAAGAAATAGATGAAATTAATATAGATGAAATAACATCTAATATTCTTTTTTTAACTACAAAAAATAATTTTAAAAAATCACTTAAAAAATTAGGTGTAGATGTTCAAAGAATTATTGTTGCAGACACTCCTCTTTTAATAGAGGACATGAAAGAAATTAATCCCCAAATTCCTGATGCAGCTTTAAAAGGCATTGAGAAAAAAATCGAACATGTGCATAATGACATAGATCGTAAAAAATCATCATTAAATCCTTCAAAAATCATTGTATTAGCTGAAAAAGATATTAATGGAAATTTGCTCCGAAAAAGATCTGAAAAGATGTATGATGCTAAAACATATCTAAGGGATAATTTAAAGGATTTAACTGAAGAAGAACTTAAAGAAATTGTTGAAAATAGCTAATTTTACAATTTTATTTTTTTATTTATTTTTAATTAATAATTATTAAGAAAGAGGTTTTAATATGAATGTTTGTTTTCCAGATACACAAGATGACACTCCTAGAATTCCCATTGAATTAAATAGAGTTGGTGTTACTGGTGTAAAAAAATTACTTAGGATTGAAAGAATTAATAAAAGACCTATAATTTTATTACCTACTTTTGATGCATTTGTAGATTTACCAAATGATCAAAAAGGCATTCACATGTCAAGAAGTCCTGAAGCTATTAGTGAAGTTATGGAAGACGTGACTAAAAATTCGGCTCTTGAAGTAGAAACTATCTGTGCTGAAATTGTTAATAAGATGATGCAAAAACACGAATATGCTAAACGTGTTGAAGTTCATATGACTTCCGATTATATGCATATTAGGGAATCTCCAGCAACAAAAAACAAAACACAAGAAGTTTCAAAACTTAAAGCAAAAGCTATAGGTTACAGGGAAGATGGTCAAATAAAAATCCAAAAAATGATTGGTGCTGAAGTTATTGGAATGACTGTTTGTCCTTGTGCTCAAGAATCTGTTAAAGAAGCAGATAAATCTAAGCTATTAGAATTTTTAGATGAGCAAACTACTGAAAAAGTATTAAATACTGTAACTTTTGCTTCTCATAATCAAAGAGGAATTGGTACTCTCTTAATTGAAGTTCCTGAAAACGAGGTTATTAAAGCAGAAGATATTATGTCCATTGTTGAAAAGGCAATGAGTTCTCCAGTGTATGAACTTTTAAAACGTCCTGACGAGAACGCTGTTGTTATGAATGCTCATGAAAAACCTGTTTTTGTTGAAGATTGTGTTAGAAATATGATGGAAGGAATTCTTGAAAACTTTTATCATTTACCTGATGATACGGTTATTACTGCAAAACAAATAAATGAAGAAAGTATTCACAGACATAATGCTTATGCTGAGAAAAACACTACAATGAAAGAATTAAAAGAAGAATTAAATATAAAAAGTGATGACTAATGGTTCAATTACATAAAACTGCTTCTAAAGTAATGGATTTTTTTGAAAGTTTTAAAGGATCAAGGCCAGCATTAAATGTAGATAAACTTTTAGTTGTTAGAAGTCAATCTAGGCAAAATTTTCCTTTAGATGAAATGGAATCTAAACTCGACGAAGTTGGAAAAATAATTGGTGGTAAGGAAGTAGATCCAATCTCTAATGAGGCAAAAGATATTTTAAATGAAATGGATGAAATTTTAAGAAATAGTATGGAAATTTCAGGTTCAGTTGATGCAAATGGATTTATGAGAATGAAAAATGATTTAGAAACTATGGGTCTTCAAACTGAATTTAAAATTTTTGCTTTAAAACATTCCAATGCAGTAATAGCTATATGGAAAGATAGATCTGGTATTGGCCCACTATATGTTGAAGTTACAATATGTGATAATGGTAAATAGCTGATTAAAAATGATTAATATTTCTATTGATGATAAACAATCTTTAATAGATTTTTTAAATATTAAAGGTAAGGATTTTATTGAGATATTTAACTTAATAAAATCTATTGATTTTAAAAAAGAAATTACTTATTCTAAAAATGTTTTTATACCTTTAACTGAAGTTTGTAAAAATGACTGTGGTTATTGTAGTTTTAAAAAAGAAGCTACAGATGAAAATGCAATCATATTAAAAAATAAAGAAGAAATTCTTTCTATTTTAAAAGAAGCTGAAAAATATGGTTGTAAGGAAGCACTTTTTGCATTTGGTGAAGATGCAGATTCTAATGAAATTGTTAAAAATAAACTTAATGAATTAGGATATTCTAATATGGTCGATTATATTTATGATATATGTAAGTCAACTTTAAATGAAACTAATTTACTTCCTCATACTAATGGTGGAAATTTTTCATTTGATGATTTAGAAAAACTTAAAAGTGTTAATGTTTCTATGGGTTTAATGTTAGAAAATTCATCTAATCGTTTAATGGATACTATAGCACACGTAAAAAGTCCTGGTAAAGATCCAAATTTAAGATTAGAAACAATATCTAATGCAGGCAAACTTAAAATACCTTATACTACAGGAATATTAATTGGTATAGGGGAAACAAAAGAAGAAATTGTTGATTCCTTACTTGAAATTAAAAAAATCTCAGATAAATATGGTCATATTCAAGAGATTATTATTCAAAATTTCACTCCTGTACCTGGAATAGCTATGGAAAATTACTCTGAACCAAGTCTTTTTGATATGATACGTACTGTAGCTCTTGCTAAATTTATTTTTAAAAACAGTGATATTTCTATTCAAGTACCACCAAATTTAAACTATAATACTTCTCAAATATTTTTATTATGTGGATGTGATGACTGGGGAGGAGTATCTCCTTTATCAAAAGATTATGTAAATCCTGATTCTCCATGGCCTACTTTAGATTATCTAGAAAAATTAACTATTGATGCAGGATATGTTTTAAAAGAAAGATTAGCTATTTATGATAAATATATTAATAATGAATGGTTAGATGAAGATCTTTTAGGCAAATTTAATTAATTCTTGCATCAACTACAATATGACTAACTCCTGGAGAATATTTTTTAATTTTTTGAATATTAATTAATTCAACCTCTCTATCATTAGCTATTTTTTTAATTCTATCAAAAGGACGACTTTCTATTAATTTATCTGGAACAGTTTCATGATAATGAATTATTCCTCCTTTTTTTAAACTATTAATGCCAGATTCAAGATAATAATGTGTAGTTTTAACATATCCCATTAATACTCTATCTACTTTAAAATTATTAGATTCTATTTTAGAGTCTCCAAGAATAGCTTCTACATTACTTAAATTATTTAACTTAATATTTTCTTTTAAATAGCTATAAGATTCTGGATTAATTTCAATGGAGTAAATTTCACTTGCTTTTGAGTGAACTCCAATAGGAATTGAAAAATAACCTATACCTGCAAACATATCTAATATTGTTTCATTTTCTTTAACTTCTTTTGCAATTCTAAGTCTTTCATTAGTATTTCCTTTAGACCACATAACTTTAGATAAATCTAATTTAAATAAGCATCCATTTTCTTTATGAATTGTTTCTGTATTAGAACCTTTTAAAAGTTTAATAATAGGTTGTCTTTTTGTTCCTTGTATATTATTTATTTGAATTATTGATTCTGCATTATTTTTTAATAATAATTCATCTAAATATTCTTCAGATAAATTTTCTTCTTTTTTATCCAAAATTAAGATTTTTCCTATTTTTTTCCACTTCATTTTCGATTTTCCCTTTAAAAAATAATTATAATTATAAATTAATAGAAAAGATTATATATAGTTAAGAATATATAATAAGATTAGTTAGTAAAAAAACTAACATTTGATTCTGATTTTAATAAAATTTATTATTTTTTTATTATAACAATAGCTTATTTGAATATTAAATTAATTAATTATTACGCTTTATGGTAATTTACACGAGGTGGATTATATGAAAGATAAAATATTAGAAGGTACAACTACAGTAGGAATAACCTGCAAAGATGGAGTTGTATTTGCAAGTGAAAGAAGAGCTAGTATGGGCAATTTAGTGGCTCATAAAGTAGCTGAAAAGATTTTCAAAATAGATGATCATATTGCAACCACAATTGCTGGATCAGTTGCTGGTGCACAAAATTTAATGAAAATTATTAGTGCTGAAGTATCATTATATAGAATGAGAAATGGAGCACCTATTAATATAGAAGCAGCAGGATCATTAGCTGCAAATATTTTAAGTTCTAATCCAATGTATGTACAAACATTACTTGGTGGTGTTGATGAGAAAGGACCTGCAATATATTCATTAGACCCTGCAGGAGGTATGATTAAAGATACTTTTATTTCAACTGGATCTGGTTCAACCTTTGCATATGGTGTTTTAGAAGATAGGTTCCATGAAGATATTGATGTGGATGAAGGAATTGATTTAGCTATTAGATCTATCAAATCAGCAACAGAACGTGACACTTATTCTGGAAACGGATATTTAGTTGCTAAAGTTGATGAAAATGGCTTTAAAATGTTAGATAATGAAGAAGTCGAGGAAAGATTGAAAAATATGAATTTATAAATTCTATTTTTTTTACTTTTTTTTATTGTATTACTTAACTAATTTTATTTTAAAAACTTATTTTAAATATTATCTTTTTTAGGTTAATACTATTTTTATATACTTATTTTTTGAAGGGATTATATGACCTCAGAGATACTAGAAGATACAAAAAAAACAATAATGAAAAAACTACCTGATGATGCACAAGTGGCCAAAGTTGAATTTGAAGGTCCAGAAGTAGTTATTTATACTAAAAATCCAGAAATAATAACAGAAAATGGAGACCTTATTAGAAATTTAGCAAAAGATATTAGAAAAAGAATTATTATTCGTTCTGATAAATCTGTTTTGTTAGATCCTGAGAAGACCATTGATAAAATTCATGAAATTGTTCCTGAAGGAGCAGAAATTACAAATATTTATTTTGATGATATTACTTGTGAGGTTGTAATAGAAGCTAAAAAACCAGGTCTTGTTATAGGTAAATATGGAGCTACCTCAAGAAAGGTTGTAAAAAATACTGGTTGGGCTCCAAAAATTTTAAGAACTCCTCCTATTTCATCTGAAATCATAGGTAAAGTTAGAACTATTTTAAAAAATAATAGTAAAGAAAGGAAAAAGACTTTACAAGAATTAGGAAGAAGAATTCATCAAGGAACTAAATATGAGAGCGATTGGGCAAGAGTAACTTCTATGGGTGGTTTTAAAGAAGTTGGAAGATCTTGTATGCTTTTACAAACACCAAATAGTAGAGTTTTATTAGATTGTGGTGTTAATGTAGCAGCTCCTGATGATAAAGGATCTTATCCTTATCTTAATGTTCCGGAATTTTCTATTGATGAGTTGGATGCAGTAATTATTTCTCATGCTCACTTAGATCACTGTGGATTTTTACCTTATTTATATCATTATGGATATGAGGGGCCAGTTTTCTGTACTACTCCTACAAGAGATTTAATGACATTATTACAATTAGATTATATTGATATTGCTCACAGAGAAGATAATCCTTTACCTTTTAATGTTAAACATGTTCAAAAAAGTATCAAACATACTATTACTTTAGATTATGGTGAAGTAACTGATATTTCTCCTGATATTAGATTAACATTCCATAATGCGGGACATATTTTAGGTTCTGCAATGAGTCATATGCATATTGGTGATGGTCAACATAATTTAGTTTATACTGGAGATTTTAAATATGAAAGAAGCAGGCTTTTAGAACCTGCAACTAATAGATTCCCTCGTGCTGAAACTGTTATTATGGAAAGTACTTATGGTGGTCATGAAGATGTACAACCTTCAAGAAATTCAGCTGAAAAGGAAATGATGAAAACAATCTATAAAACTTTAAAAAGAGGCGGAAAAGTTTTAGTACCAGTTTTTGCAGTTGGAAGAGCTCAAGAATTAATGGTTGTTTTAGAAGAATATATGCGTCATGGTATGATTGATGAGGTACCTATATACATTGATGGTATGATTTGGGAAGCTACAGCTATTCATACTGCTCGTCCAGAATATTTAAGTAAAGATTTAAGAGATCAAATATTCCATATGGGTAGAAATCCTTTTATTTCTGATGCATTTCATAAAGTTCAAAATATTAATCAAAGAATGGAACTGGTTGAAGGTGAACCTTCTATTATATTATCTACTTCTGGTATGTTAACTGGAGGTAATTCTGTTGAATACTTTAAATGGTTATCTGAAGATGAAAGAAATACTTTAATCTTTGTTGGTTATCAGTCCGAAGGATCTTTAGGGCGTAGGATTCAAAAAGGATGGAAAGAAGTTCCTCTCCAAGATGAAGGAAAAACTAAAGTATTTAATGTTAAAATGGAAATTAAAACAATCAATGGATTTAGTGGACATTCAAATAGACGTCAATTAATGGAATATGTAAAAAGGTTAAATCCTAAACCTGAAAAGGTTATTACTTGCCATGGTGATCCTTATAAGGCAGTAGATTTAGCTTCTAGTATTCATAGAAGTTTTAAAATTGAAACTAAAACTCCAATTAATTTAGATAGTACTCGTATTCAATAAGAAAATAATTAAATTATAACTTACATATATTATTATAAAAAAAAGAAAGGTGTGTCAATGGTTACATATTCACAATCTGGTGTTGATATTAGTTTAGAAGAAGATACTGTTTCTAAAATAGCATCAAAACTTAAGTCAACTCTCAAATTTAGAGATATTATCACTGATAGTGGTCATTATGCTGCATTAGTTCGTTTAGGCGATAAAGCTATAGCTATGAGTACTGATGGTGTAGGTAGTAAAATTTTAATAGCTGAAATGCTTGATAAATATGATACAATTGGTATTGATTGTATTGCGATGGTTGTAAATGATATTTTATGTGTTGGAGCAGAACCAATTGCTTTAGTAGATTATTTGGCTGTTGAAACTCCTAATCCTGAAACTGCAGCTGAAATAGCTGATGGCCTTGTAAAAGGTGCAGAATTATCTAAAATATCTATTATTGGTGGTGAAACAGCTTCCTTACCTGATATTATCAATGGCCTAGATTTAGCAGGAACTGGTATTGGATTTGTAGATGTTGATAAAATCATTACTGGTGAGAATATAAGTTCTGATGATGTTTTAATAGGTATTAAAAGTAATGGAATCCACAGTAATGGTTTAAGTTTAGCTAGAAAAGCTATTCTTGATAAAGGTGGATTTGATATTAATGATAAAATGCCTAATTCTGATTTAACTATTGGTGAAGAATTACTTAAACCTACAGAAATATATGTTGAACCTATTGTTAGTTTATTAAAAAAGGATTTTAATATTAAAGGTTTAGCTCATATTACTGGTGGAGGATTTACTAATTTAAATCGCCTTAAAGATGGTGTTGGTTTTAATATAAATAATTTACCTGAACCTCATGAAATATTTAAATTAATATATAATCAAGGCATTTCTATAGAAGAAATGTATAAAGTATTTAATATGGGAATTGGCTTTGTTATTATAGCTGATAGTAAAGATGTTGATGATATATTAAATCATTTAGATAATGCTTATAAAATAGGAAATGTAATTTCTGAAAATAAAATTTTAATTAAAACCTTTGAAGGAAAAGAAATTGAATATTAGGGAGAGATATTAATGAAGATTTCAAGTAAAAATGAATACAAACTTGTAAAGGAAATATTAACTAATTTGGGAGTTAATGAAGAAGATTGTAAGATTGTTGCTGAAGCTACTTTAGATGCTGATTTAAAAGGTTTTACATCACATGGATTAGGCAGATTTAAACAATATATTGAAGGAATTGCAAATAAAAATATCTCTCTTAAAGATGATATAACTATTGAAAAAGAAACTCCAGCTATTGCGCTCATTAATGGGAATAATGGGTTTGGTCAAGCAATTGCATATAAAGCAATGAAATTAGCTATTAAAAAAGCTAAAGAAGTAGGTATTGGTTGTGTAGGTACTCATAATGCTAATCATTTTGGTGTAACTGGATATTATTCTGATTTAGCTATTAGAGATGATGTAATTGGTATTGTAATGGCTAATACTGAGCCTGCTATGGCTCCTTTAGGTGCTAGTAAACCATTATTAGGTACTAATCCTTTAGCTATTGGAATTCCTGCTGATAAAACTTATATTGCATTAGACATGGCTACTTCTGCTACTGCTAGGGGTAAATTATTAGAATGTAAAAGAAAAGGTGAACCAATTCCTCCTAATATGGCATTAGATAAAGAAGGTAATCCTACAACAGATCCAACAAAAGCACTCGAAGGTTCAATTTTACCTTTTGGTATGCATAAAGGATATGGGCTTGCTTTCATGATAGAATTAATGGCTGGACCTCTTGTAAGTGCAGAATATGGTGCTAAAGTTACTGGAACTGCTAATGTTAATGAACCTTGTACAAAAGGGGATTTATTTATAGCTATTGATCCTTCTAAATTTGTTGATTTCGGTACTTTTACATCAGAAGTTGAAGATTTCGTATCTGAAGTTAGAGATTGTGGAAACACTTTTGTTCCTGGAGATTTAGAAGTTACAAGAATTGCTGAAGCTGAAAAAGTTGGAATAAATATTGATTCTAAATTATATGATCAATTAAAAGAAATTTGTGATGAATTAGATATAGATTTAGATGAATATTTAGAAAATTAATTATATATTTTTTTAAAATAGGTGATTGTAGATGTATGAAACATTAACTTTTACAGGAGGAGTTCATAAAAGTGATGAGCTTAAAGAACTCATAGAAGATTTAGGAGGAATTATTCTCCAAGAAAATATTTTACAATCTGAACTAGTCATAAATATGGCAGTTCCATTAGATGATGTAGAAAAAATTGAAGAAAAATCAAAAGAACTCCTTGCTAAGTTAACATCTGCTCCTATGGCAGGATGTGAAATAGCTATTGTTTCACCAACTCTTGCAAGACACCACCTTCCTCATTCTGCTTGTGATATTTCAGAATACTTACGTAAATTTGGTGCTAAAGACAATATGATTGGTCTAGCACGAGGTGATGGTAAAGGAACTGCAGGAATTACTGAAGATGAAAAAAAACTTATTGAAGAACACGATTTAGCTATTTTTGCATTAGGCAGTTTTAAACAATGTATTTTAGATAAGTCTTTTTTATATGATGATATTGATATTCCAGTTGTTGTAACTGGTGCTCCTGAAATTGCACTTGATGAGATGCCTAGTGTAGATGCTTATGTAGATAATTTAGGAAGAATTCCTCGTAGATTACGTCGAGGTAATGATATTAGGGCATTAAAAAAATTGGTTGAAGTTGTTGAAGATGTTTTAAATAATAAAAAAAGGGAATTAATTAATGATCCTCCGCTTGTACCACCAATTATTGTTAAAAATGCTATAGAAAATCAAATTCCTGCAATTAAAGATTCTATTTCTCCTACTCCTGTAACAAGTCAATTAGATGGTGTAAGAGTTAAACTTGACTATGATAAATATCATGAAGATATTGAAAATGTTGTAGTAGATAATAAAAAATTAAAAGACATTGCAGATATTAAAAAATCTCTAATGTATGATTATATTTTAGTTAAAATATATAATGAAAGTTCTTTAGTAGAGAACTCCTAATTTATTTTTTTCATTCCAAAGAAGTTAATAGCTTCAACTAATTGATTAAATTGTTCTAATTCTCTTTCAATAACATTTTCATCAGTTAAAGTACCACTTAGTTCTCCATCAACACTTAATGTATCAGGACCTCTACCAATTACTCTATCTACTCCATCAGCACAAAGTATTTCCTCAGCATCTATTTGATGAACAAAGGATCTACCAGGCAATATTACACTTTCCTTTAAATCAGATAAATCAATAGCTTCTAAATCTTCTTTTGTAATTAAACAAGCTATTTCTTTTTCAACTGGTACAACATTAACATTATCATCACTAATTTTATTAAATACTTTAGTTAAATAAGGACTAGCTATTTTTGATGAAATTATTGTAGCTTCACCAGTTATTTCTTGAATAAATTGTAAAAACACTTCATTTTCTTTTTTACTAATTGCAAAAGGCGCACCAGTTTCGGGATCACACACAGGAGTTCCAGTTACTCTAAGATTATATTCTGAATTTATTCTTTTTACTAATTCTTCAAATTCTTCTACTGTTTGTGATTCATGATCTTTAAGTAAAGGTTCATTTCCTAAAATTAATCCTTCATTAAAAGTATTTGCAAATCTCATTAAGATTAATGCTTCAGCTCCCCAGTTTTCTAATGATTCACAAGTATTTCTTAAAATATCTCCATCATTTACTCCAGGTATTATTACTGATGCAGCATGCAATTCTGTATTTTCTGCAAAGAGTTTACATATATCTAATGAAACTTCTGGAGTAGAATCTCTAATCCATTCTTTTCTTAAGTTAGCATCATTTGCAAAAATAGTAAATGTTACCTCATCAACACCATTATTTATTAATTTAGAACCAATTTTTACATCTTTAATTCCTTTTCCACTAGTATATCCTAAATGAATTGGAAGAGATAATTGATTTAATCCTTGTGTTATATCTTCTAAATAAGGGTAACAACTAACATCTCCTCCACCAGTAATATTTGCTTTTACATCACCACTATGTGGGCTCATCATTAATGTGTTTTGAACAGAGGTGATTACCTCAAATGGTGTTTTAAATTCTCCTACTTGTTCACTAACCCCTTTTGTGCATCTTTCACAACCTATTTTTCCAGGAAGGCAATTGGAACAACCAAATGTTTTCATTTCTTGGACTTTTTTAAAATAACAATATTTGCAGAAACCATCACAATCTTTTCCTGGTATTCCACCAATATCAGCTACAATTTGCATAACTAGTTTTTTGTATATTATTCTATAAAAATTTATTTTATTTTTATTATTTTTTAATGATAAAATGCTAATTAATTTTTCTAAAAAATAATAATTTTTTATACAAAAATTATTACGATATATAATTATCAATAATTTGGTGATTTTAATATATTATTTCTATTTTTTTCATTATTTTTTATTTTCTCATTATTTTTCTTCGTCTATTAATCACTATTTCTTTAAATTGTTCATTTAATTTTTTATTATCTTTAATAATGCTGGATTTTCAACAAAATATTTTAATTTTTATTATTTTTTAATTATAATTTCAAATCAGATTATTTAATCATTTTAATTAAATTAATTTAATTATTTTAATCTAAAACACCTATAATGAAAGTTTCCTAAGTATTACTTTTTTCACTCATTATCTTAAAAAATCGTGATTTGGTCATTATTTATAAGCTTTTCTAATTGTTTCTAAAAATAATATTTATATTATATCTTTATTAAAATAAAATTTGTATACCATATGGCTGGATATTGCAATAACTTGCTTTGTAGCTTTCTCAAATATGAATTAAAAATTCTTATTCATCTTTGGGCGGTATATTATAACATTCTATTTATTTAGGAGGGAAAAAATGGCAAAATTTGATGATAAGGTCGATTTATACGACGATAGAGGTTCATTAGCTGCTTCTAATGTTCCTATTGAAGCTTTAAGTCCACTTAGAAATTCTGCAATTCAGAACATCATTACTGGTGTTAAAAGAACTGTAGCTGTGAACTTAGAGGGCATAGAAAGCGCTGTCAAAACTGGTTCTGTCGGTGGAGCTAAATCTAAGATCTTAGGAAGAGAATTAGATCTTGATATTGTAGGTAATGCAGATGCAATTGCTGCATCTTTAAAATCTATGATTCAAATATCTGAAGGTGACGATACAAAAGTAGAAGCTATTTCAGGCGGTAAAAGATTGTTGGTACAAGTACCTACAAAAAGAATTGATGCTGCAGCTGAATATTCTGTTGCAACATTAGCTACTTCTACTGCTTTAGTACAATCTATTATTGATCTTTACGACGAAGTAGATATTTACAATGCAAATTATGTAAAAGCAGCAATTTTAGGAAGATACCCACAATCTGTTGATTATATGGGCGGTAATATTGCTACTATGTTAGATATTCCACAAAAACTCGAAGGTGCAGGTTATGCATTAAGAAATGTTGGAGCTAACCACTTTGCAGCTGCTACTTTAAAAAACAGTTTCCAAGCTACTGCTTTAGCATCTATCTTCGAACAAACTGCTATGTTTGAAATGGGAGATGCTGTCGGTGCTTTTGAAAGAATGCATTTATTAGGTCTTGCTTACCAAGGTATGAACGCAGACAATATGGTTTATGAATTAGTAAAAGATAACGCTGAAGGAACCGTTGGATCTATTGTTCAAGATACCATTGCAAAAGCTGAAGCAGATAAAATTATCGCTTCCCAAAAAGACTTAAACGGATTCACTATGTATGATACTGATGATGCAGCTAAATGGAATGCATATGCTGCTGCAGGTGCTACTGCTGCTACTATGGTAAACATTGGTGCAGCTCGTGCTGCTCAAGGTGTACCTTCAACTTTATTATACTTCAATGATAATATTGAATTCGCAACTGGTTTACCAAGTCTCGACTTCGGTAGAGCTGAAGGGGTTGCTGTAGGATTTTCATTCTTCAGTCACTCAATTTACGGTGGAGGAGGCCCAGGTCTCTTTAATGGTAACCACGTTGTAACCAGACACAGTAAAGGATTCTGTATTCCTTGTGTTGCTGCAGCTATGTGTTTAGATGCAGGTACACAATTGTTCTCTCCAGAAAAAACTTCTGGATTAATTAAAGAGGTATACAGTAAAGTAGATGAATTTAGAGAACCTCTCAAATATGTTGCTTTAGCAGCTGATGAAATTAAAGGTGACATCTAATTTTATTAATTTATTCTGTATTTATCAATGAGGTTTAATAATGGATATTGAAATATTTCCAATGAGAGTTCTAGGTTCGGATACAACAGAAAAAATCTTAAATGATTTAGAATCTCTTGACGACGTTAAAAGAACTGTTATACAAGGTCCTAGATTTCCAAATGAAGAAACTTTACCTCCTCAATATAGAGAACGTAAGGTTATTCATGTAAATGGAAATGATATTACATTAAAAGTTAAAACTGGTAGAATTTTTGTTGAATTGACTATGGAATCAACTATTGATGAAATAGAAAAGATTTGCGAAAAATATATTCCTTTTGGATTTGAAATTAATCAAAACAAAGCTAATTATATTAGGAAACAACGAACTGTTTCTGATAATATTAAATATGGAGATGCTGAGTTACCTGATGAATTAATTGGGATGACTGATCAGTACTCTAAGTTTGATGATAATGTTTCAATTTTAAGAAAAGATGATTTAGATTAATATGATTGGAAGATGTACTCACGTTGTAGATTGTAGGGAAACAAGAGGTATGGGTGATGGAGGAGGAATTGCTCAACGAGGCACATTTGCCGAATGTGGCACCGATGTCTTAGCAGTTGCAATGTCTCCAGGTCGTAGACACATTACAAAACCTGTTTGTGAAATTACTTTTGCTTTACGTGAAGCTAACATTTTAACTAGTACTATGGTATTAAACTCTGGTGCTGGTGTTCCTCATGATGCCCCTGCTGCAGGGGGAGGTAGTTTATTTGGTTTGACCGAAAAAGAAATCGATCAAATGAATAAATTTAAACTTCTTGTTGTTCATTTGGGTGGAGTTAAAAATCATATTATATATAAAGCTAGATTAATCTTAAGGAATGTAAATAAACCGTTTGTTATTATATGCGAATATCCTGTTGATTGGGAAGATTTTGCAAGAATTGGAGTTAAAACATCTAAAGTTATGCCTGAAGATGTTAAAACTCAAGGAATTATTGTAAACACTATTAATGGTGTTATTCGTGGAGAAACTGCTCCTCAAGATAAATTAGATGAGATTATTAGAAAAGTTAAATTAGCATTAGGAGATGCATGATTATGGCACAATTTTATCCAGGTACTTCTCAGGTTGCTCAAAACAGAAGAAATTTTACTGACCCAACTTATGAGTTAGAAAAGTTAAGAGAAATCTCTGATGAAGACGTAGTAAAAATATTAGGTCACAGAGCTCCAGGTGAAGAATATAAAAGTGTTCACCCTCCATTAGATGAAATGGATGAGCCTGACGATGTTGTAAGAGAATTAGTTACCCCTATTGATGGTGCTAAAGCAGGAGACAGAGTAAGATATATTCAATTTGTTGATTCAATGTATTTTGCACCTGCTCAACCATTTTTAAGAGCTAGATCTTACTTGAACAGATATAGAGGTGTAGATACCGGTACTTTATCTGGAAGACAAGTTATTGAAGCAAGAGAAAGAGATGTTGAACGTATTTCTAAAGAACTTTTAGAATCCGAATACTTCGATACCGCAAGAACTGGTATTAGAGGTAAAAGTGTACACGGACACTCTTTAAGACTCGATGAAAACGGTTTAATGTTTGATATGCTTAGAAGACAAATCTTCAATAAAGATACTGGAAATGTCGAAATGGTTAAAGATCAAATTGGTCGTGAATTAGATGAACCTGTTATATTAGGTGAACCATTAGACGAAGAAACATTAAAAGCAAAAACCACTATTTACAGAATAGATGGTGAAGCATATAAGGATGATAAAGACGCTGTAGAAGTTTTACAAAAAATACACGTTACTAGATCATTCGGAGCATATAATCCAGAAATAGGATGGTAATAATATGGCTGATAAAAAATTCTTAGAAGCAATGAAAAAGAAGTTCAAAGAAGCTCCTGATGAAACAAGAACTACTTTTTACAACATGGGTGGTTGGAAACAATCTGAAAGAAAAACCGAGTTTGCAAAAGAAGGTAAAGAAATAGCTGCTAAAAGAGGAGTTCCAATGTACAATCCTGACGTTGGAAGCCCATTAGGTCAAAGAGCTTTAATGTCTTACCAAGTATCAACCACTGATACTTATGTTGAAGGTGACGATTTACACTTTGTCAACAACGCAGCTATCCAACAAGCTTGGGATGATATTAGGAAAACTGTTATTGTAGGTTTAAACACTGCACATAATGTTCTTGAAAAAAGATTAGGTATTGAAGTTACCCCTGAAACTATCACTGAATACTTAGAAACTGTAAACCATGCTATGCCTGGTGCTGCAGTTGTACAAGAACACATGGTAGAAACTGATCCTTTAATAGTTTCTGACAGTTATGTTAAAATCTTTACTGGTGATGATGAGTTAGCTGATGAAGTTGACAAAGCATTTGTTTTAGATATTAACAAAGAGTTCAATGCTGAACAAGCTGAAGTTTTAAAAGGTGAAGTTGGTAGTAGTATTTGGCAAGCTGTTAGAATTCCTGGTATTGTTGGTAGAGTTTGTGATGGTGGTACCACTTCTAGATGGTCTGCTATGCAAATTGGTATGTCAATGATTTCTGCATACAATCAGTGTGCTGGTGAAGGAGCTACTGGTGATTTCGCTTACGCATCAAAACACGCAGAAGTTATTCACATGGGTACTTATTTACCTGTTAGAAGAGCAAGAGCAGAAAATGAATTAGGTGGAATTCCATTTGGTTTCATGGCTGATATTTGTCAATCTTCCAGAGTAAACCCTGATGATCCTGTCCGTACTTCTTTAGATGTTGTAGCTTTATCTGCAGCACTTTACGATCAAATTTGGTTAGGTTCTTACATGTCTGGTGGTGTAGGATTCACTCAATATGCTACTGCAGCATATACTGATAATGTCTTAGATGACTTTACTTACTATGGTAAAGATTATGTAGAAGACAAATATGGTGATTTATGTTCTGCTCCTAACAACATGGATACAGTTTTAGATGTTGGTACAGAAGTTACTTTCTACTCCTTAGAACAATACGAAGAATATCCAGCTTTACTCGAAACACAATTCGGTGGATCCCAAAGAGCTTCTGTTGTTTCCGCAGCTGCTGGTTGTTCAACAGCATTCGCTACTGGAAATGCACAAACTGGTTTAAGCGCATGGTACTTAGCTATGTACTTACACAAAGAACAACATTCTAGATTAGGTTTCTATGGTTACGATTTACAAGATCAATGTGGTGCAGCTAATGTATTCTCCATCAGAAATGATGAAGGTTTACCACTTGAAATGAGAGGTCCTAACTACCCTAATTACGCAATGAATGTAGGGCACCAAGGTGAATACGCAGGTATTTCCCAAGCTCCTCACGCAGCTCGTGGAGATGCATTCGCATTCAATCCATTAGTAAAAATTGCATTTGCTGATAAAAACTTAATATTTGACTTCAGCAAACCTCGTGCAGAATTTGCTAAAGGTGCATTAAGAGAATTTGAACCTTCTGGAGAAAGAACTGTTATTACTCCAGCTAAATAATTAGATTCTAGATAATAAAGTTTTCTTTATTATCTTTTCTTTTTATTTTTAATATTAAAATAATTAAAAAAGTTTTTATTACTCAATTTAATAACATTTTCATATTTACAAATAATTACAAATTTCAATACATTTAAATAATAAATAATAAAAATAATTACATTAACTAGTGTTAAACTAGTTTCATATTAATAATATTAAGATAAGTTAAATATTATTAATTATCACGTTTATTAAATGATATATTTAATAAAATTTAAGGAGGAAAAAAATTATGGACCCTGTAACATTAGGTGTTGTTGCATTAATGGGTGCTGCTGCTACTATTGCTGGTGCTGCTGAGGATTTAGAATCTGATATTGGTTCTCAGAGTAATCCTAACTCACAAGTTCAGCTTGCTCCCCAAATGGGACATTTACACAGAATGATTAATAAAGCGACTTCTGGTGAACCTGTCGCTTATGGTACTTGGTGTGGTGTAGCTGGATCTATTGCATTTATTTTAATTGCTGTTAATGTTTTACCATTAATTGCTATTGCTATTGGATCTGTTGTCGCTGCATTTGTTCACTCTATTTATACTATCACATCTCATATGGGACGTATTGTTGGTCAATCTCAATTTGAACAACCTCTTTTCATGGATGTGTTGACTCAATCTTTAGGTCCTATTGCTGGACATGGATTTATTACTACTTTTTGTATAGTAGGTATGTCTTACTTGATGATTATTCCTATTAGTGGAACTGCTTTGCATGTTTTCCCATTACCTTTATTAGCTGTGCTTTGGGGTATTACTATTGGGGCTATTGGATCTTCAACTGGGGATGTTCATTACGGTGCAGAAAGTGAATATCAAAAATTCGAATTTGGTGGAGGTACTCCTGTAGCTATTCAAGGGGATATCGTTACTAAAGCTCCAATAGGTGCAAAAAACTCAATTGATGTTGGTAACTTTTGTGCTAAATTTGGCGGACCTTTAACTGGTTTCTGTTTCGGAGCAGTCGTATTTTTAAGTTTCTGGATCACTGTTGTTTTCGGAATCGTTGGTGGATTAATTGCTGGTGCAGTTATTGTTGTCTTGTTAATTATATTCAATGAAAGACTTGAAAGCTATGCAAGAAATAAATTTGGACCATATGAGGAAGATTAAGGAGGTTTCATTATGGATCCGTTATTTTTAATTTTATCTGTTGCTATTGGTGGAATTATGATTGGTGCTGGTGTGCATTTTATTCCTGTTGGAGGCGCTCCTGCTGCTATGGCTACAGCTACTGGTGTAGGTACTGGTACTGCAATGTTAGCGGCCGGTGCAGGTTTAACTGGATTAGTTACTGCAGCATCTATGACTGGTCAACCAG
Organism: Methanobrevibacter sp. DSM 116169; assembly: GCF_046197865.1. Taxonomy (GTDB): domain Archaea; phylum Methanobacteriota; class Methanobacteria; order Methanobacteriales; family Methanobacteriaceae; genus JAHKLT01. The sequence continues at coordinate 384,180 of NZ_CP166990.1, forward strand.
TTTATATAGTTATGATTGCCGGAGCTATTGGGGCAATGATGATGATGGGTATTACTATGCTCGTTGCTAACTTTATTTATGTTTTTGGAGTAGGTATTGTTCCTGCAGCATCAAAAATTGAAGTTGACCCAATTACTGGTCGTAATCAAGAAAAATATAAAACCGCAGGTACTGAAGGACATGGAGTACCTACTATTTGTTATGTAAGTGGAATCATCGGTGGTCTCTTAGGAGGAGCTGGTGGTGGATTAATTTATTTTGCTGTCGATCAAGCATCAAAAGGAAGTGTTTTCGCTTCTAATGAAATTGTTGCTATCGGTATTGCTGCTATTTTTTCAGTTGCTGTTTTCTTTATCAATTCAGTTATTGCTTCTTATAATATTGGTGGAACAATTGAAGGTGTCCACGATCCTAAATTTAAAAGAATTGGAACTGGAATCATTGCATGTGGTATTGCTTCTATAATTTTAGGAGTATTGGCTTTCATTATTCTCGGGGGTATTTAAAATGTCTCATGGACCTAGTGGAGGACCTGCAGGTTCTGCAATTAGTTCTACACACCTTTTAATATTGGGTATTGTTGGTGGATTATTAGGAATTTATTTAACTCCTTTTGTTCCAGTTATTGGTAATATATTTCCAGTATTAGGTGCAGTTTGTGCTGTTGTATGGGGTGCAGATGCTATTCGTAGAGTTGCAAGTTATGGTTTAGGTACTGGTGTACCATCTATTGGTTACATGTGTCTTTCTATTGCAATCATCGGAACTTTAGCAGGTATTGCTATTACTACATCAGATATATTTGCAGGTTTAACAATTCTTGGACCAGTTATAGCTTTAATTTTCTCAATGTTAATTGGATTAATTGTAGCTGTTATTGCTAAAAAGATTGTTGGTATGAAAATTCCTATTTTAGAAAGATGTACTTTAGAAATTGCTGGTGCAGCATCATTATCCGTTCTTGGATGTTCTGCTGCTTTAGCAGGTAGTTATGATTATACTGCTATTTTAGATGCAGTTGTTGCTCCTGGTTTTATTGCTTTATTCTTTATCATGAGTACTATGGCAATCCAACATCCATTTAATGCTTGTTTAGGACCTAATGAAGATCAAGTTAGAACACTCAAATGTGCTGTTTCTACTGGATTTTTATCAATGGTTATTACTGGACTTTTAGCTATGGTTGTTGTAGGATTAACTCCTGGTTTCATCATAACTATTGTTGGTTTAATTGGTTGGATTATATCCTTCAGAAGCTTTGTTGAAGCATCTTATGCTGCTGCAGCATCTGTTAAATGGGCTGGATTATGGCCTAAAGTGGAGGAATAAATATGGTTGAAATGTTACCTATGGTTCAAATTGTTCCTGAAATGAATCTAGCTCTTGATCCAGCTTCAGGTATGATCGGAACTTCTTTAGGAAAAGACATGATTATTTTGTCTATGGATGACGTAAATGAAGGTGTAGCTTCTATAGAAGCTGCTGCTGACGAATTAATGTATTCATTAGATCCAAATACTAGTCCTATTGGTGCTTATCCTGGACGTGAAGGTGTTTATAGCACTGCAGGTATGCTTACTAATATGGTATATGGTTTCTTAATTGGATTATTCATATTATTCGCTGCTATTCCTTTATTAGCAAGTTTGGGGGTTATTTAGATGGCTGATAAAAAATCACCAGCAGAAGGATGGCCTGTTATTAGTGGGGACTATATCGTAGGAGACCCAGAAAGCCCAGTAGCTGCTACAACTTTAGCTTCACACATTGAAGCTGATATTAGTGGTGCTGCTATTGTTGGCCCTTGTAAAACTGAAAATCTTGGTGTAGAAAAAGTTGTTGCTAATATTATTTCTAATCCAAATATTAGATTCTTAGTTTTATGTGGTTCTGAAGTACAAGGACACATTACTGGTCAGAGTTTTGTTGCATTACATGAAAATGGGTGTGACCCTGAAAAGAAAAGTATTAATGGTGCTACTGGTGCAATTCCTTTTGTTGAAAATGTACCTTTAGAAGGCGTTGAAAGATTCCAACAACAATTAGAAGTTATTAACATGATTGATGTTGAAGATATTTCAGCTATTCAATCAAAAATTAACGAATGTGTTGAAAAAGACCCTGGTGCTTTTGAAGAAGAAGCTATGACTATCTCTGTTGATGAAGATGGAGATGATGAAGGAGATACTGAAGAAATTCGCCCAGTATCATCTGAAACAGCTTTAATCGAAGCACGTATGAGAAATATTGATACTCAAATTAAAATGGCTGCTGCTATTCAAAGAAACATGGCAGGTAATTATTCCGGTAAAGTTCAAGGAATAATGATTGGACTTGTTTTCAGTTTGGTTATCGGGACTTTATTTATAATATTATAGGATAGGTGTTTAGTATGGTAAGAATTTCAAATAAACCAAATGTTCGTGGTATTAAAAAAGTCTCTGAAAATATTGATTATAGGTCAAAACTCATTGGAAGAGAAGGTAGACTTTTTGCTGGTTTAATTTCTACTAGATTTACTGGTATTGCTTTAGGTTTATTCATTGCAGTCTTATTTGTAGTTATTATTCCTGCTCTTGCTAAGTTATTAGGATTTTAGAGGTGTTTTAAATGAGCGAAGAAGAAAACAATTCAATACCTCAAGTTATGGTTTCTGATGAGGAATTTAACAGTATTTCTGAAAAACTAGATGATGCTGAGGAAAAAGTTGAATTTACTGTTGGGGAATATTATCAACGTTTAGGTCAACAGACTGGAAGAGATGTTGGTATTTTATATGGTATTATATTAGGGCTAATAATTTTAGTTGTATTTATTAAGTTTAATATTGCAGCATTATTAGGACTTTAAATCTAATGGAGGATTATAAATGTTTAGGTTTGATAAAGAACAAGAAGTCATAGATATCGCAGGTGTAGAAATTGGTGGACAACCTGGTGAATATCCGACTGTTTTAGCTGGAACCATCTTTTACGGTGGACACAATATTATTGATGATGAACTTAAGGGAACTTTTGATAAAGATAAAGCTGAGTCTCTTATTAAAACTATGGAAGAAATGGCAGATGTCACTGGAAATCCATGTTTAATTCAGACTTTCGGACAAACTGAAGAAGCTATTGTCAAATACTTAGAATTTGTAGGAGAAGTTAGTGACTATCCTTTCCTTATAGATTCTACTTCAGGAGAAGCTAGAGTTGCTGGAGCTAAATATGCTGATGAAGTTGGCATGAGTGAAAGAGCTATTTACAATTCAATTAACATGGCTGCTGAACAAGAAGAATTAGATGCTATCAAAGAATGTGATGTTTCTGCTTCTATTGTTTTAGGATTTAATCCAATGAATGCTACTGTTGATGGTAAAATTGGTATTTGGGATCATGGTGATGGTGCAGTTGATAAAGGTTTAATTGATATTGCACGTGATTGTGGTATTGAAAAGTTCTTAATGGATACAGCTGTTACTCCTTTAGGTCAAGGTGCAGGTATTGCTGCTAGAACTACTTTTGCAGAAAAAGCTAAATGGGGATTCCCTGTTGGATCAGGTATTCACAATGTTCCTTCTGCATGGGATTGGTTAAGAGAATACAAAAAAGAACACAAAGAAGCATGGCCTGTTTGTGATATTGGTTCTAACTTAGTTCAACAAATGACTGGTGGAGATTTCGTACTCTTTGGCCCAATTGAAAATGCAAATATTGCATTCCCTGCTTGTGCTATGGCTGATATTTTCATAGCTGAAGCTGCTAAAGATATGGGAACAGAACCTGTAGAAAACCATCCTATTAATAAATTAGTATAATTTATTTAGGGTATGATTAGATTTATTCTAATCACTTTTTTTTATTTTTTAAATTTAATAAAACTTATATTAACTAAAATTAATCTAATATTAATGATAATATATTTTTAAAAATGTATTAATTTATAAATATTGGAGATATTATGTCTTTTTTAGATAAAATTTTTAAAAAAGGACCAAAGCCTATTATAGCTAAAAGCCATGTTCAAAAATTGGATAAATTATTAGCTGATTCTAGAAAAGCTCAAAGTCCTGGTATTACTCATGAACCTGATGTTTTTTATGTTACTGCTTCTGTTGAATTAGGTAATACTACTACTAAATGTGTGTTAATAGCTACTAATCTTAATAATAGTGAATCTTATCTTTTAGATAAAACTGTTAGAATGACTAGAGATATAAGAAAGCCTAAGAAAAACGAAAAAGTTTTTGGTAAAACTGTTTGGGGGATTGAACTTTCAAAAGAAGCTGTATCTGAAATGATTAAAGAAACAGTTCTTAAGTCTCTTAAAAAAGCTAATATTGATAAAATTGATGATTTAGATTTTGTTGTAAGATCTACAGGGGTTACTGCAGGATTTTCAACTGCAGAAGAAGCAGGACAATTAATTATTGCATTAGCTGATGGATGTCTTGATGCAGATATACCTCCTCGAAAAATGTCTCCTGCTATGTCTGTTTCACAATTACCTGATAGGCTTCAAAAATATTCTCTTCTTGAAAATGTAATGTTTGATGGTGCAGTTGTTGGTGTTATTCCTCCTAAGGGTAAAGAATCTGTAGCTAATGAAATGGAAGGAGAACTTGTTACTGCAGGTATTAAATTAGGTGCAAAATGGACTGATGTAGATTTTAGAAATCCTTGTGTTTCTATTGATTTTGGTTCTACATTAGCTGGGCGTATTGTTAATAATAATGAGCCTTATGCTAATACTGTTGGTAATTTTTTAGGTTTAGCTGGAGTTATAGCTGATTCTCTTGCTAAAGGAACAGGTCAGGTTGATAAAAATAATGGTGCTGCATTAGATTTGTATTCTGATAAACTACTTAAAAAAGCAGATCATAAAAAAGCTAAAGAAAATGCATTAAAAGCTCATGAGCTTATTGATATTAGAAAAGTTCCAATGGGTGTTACTCGGTTTGGAACTGTTCCATTAGATCCTGAAGCTGCTGAAGCTGCTGGAACAACTTTAATTGGTTGTGATGTAGGTGAAAATGGAGATAAACTTCAAGACTTAATGGATTTAGGGCATGAATTCTATGAAAAAGATGGTTTACCTACATTACTTAGTACTATGGACTATGTTAGTGCTATGATTGTTGATAGACTTTTAAAAGTTGCTTTTGAAGAAGGAGTTATAACTGAAGGATCTGCACTAGGAATTACTGGTAGAGCAGGAATTACTGGTGAAAAACCTAAATTGATTCTTGAATATGTTCAAGATAAATTTGAAAATGTTGTTTTTGTTGAAGATGGTCTTGCTTTAGGTTCTGCTATTATGGCTCGTTGTATGAATTCTATGGGTACTCAAAAAACTCCTATTGGTGGAAATCAAGGAGAAAGATGTATCTTAAAGAAAAGAATGCAGACTCAAAATAGCAAATTTTCTAAATAATTTTTTTTGATATAATGGTAAAAGCTATTATTATGGCTGGAGGTTTAGGAACTCGTCTTAAAACAGATGTTGAAAAACCTCTATTTTTATTCAATGATACATATCTCATTGATTATGTTATTAATAATCTTAAAGAATCTTTATTGGTTAATGAAATATTTGTTGCAACTAGTCCTTATACTCCTAAAACTGAGGAATATATTAAAAATAATGATTTTTTAACTATTATTGATACTCCAGGTAGTGGTTTTGTAAATGATCTTTCTTTTATTTTAGATTATTTTGAAAAAGATAATGATTCTGATACTTTACTTTTTATTAATGCTGATTTACCATTAATTTCAGCTAATTGTATTGACTATGTTTTAAAAAAGTATGAATTATCTGATAAAAATTCTTTGTCAGTTTATATTCCTTCAAAATTTTTAGATGATTTGAAGATTGATTATGAATATGAATTTAATGGACTTGTGCCTTCAGGATTAAACATACTTATCAGTCAAAATACTATTCAAGATGAAGAAGAATTAATTATTTCTAAGGTTGAACTGGCAATTAATATAAATTCACTAGCTGATATATCTGTAGCTAATAAATTTACTAATTTTTAATTTTTTCTTATTTATAATGCAATTTCTTAATTTTAATAACTATAATACTTTAAATATGATGAAATAATAATATATCTATATATTAAGATTTAAAGGTGAAATTATGGAGAATAAACAAGTTCCTAAAAAGGAAGAAAAATTATGGAGTGAAATTAAGAATTATCAAGTAGCAACTAATAATGCACGTATTCTCGGAGTACTTGATGAACTTATTATCAACGAAAAAACTGGTAAAATTGTTGATATAGCTATTAAAGTTGAAAGTGGACGCAATGTTCATGTTAAAGGTGCAAAACGTAATGGAAATCTTTTACTTGTCCCTTTTGCTAAAGTTGAAAAAGTTGGCGAATTTATTATCGTCACTGAATAATTTCTTTTCTTTTTTTCTATTTTTATTTAATTTTTCATTTTTTTCAAGGGTTTTATATAACTATTTATACTTGTTTTTATATATGTAATAATGTACTATTTAGTGGAATAATTCACTATTTTCATATATTTTGGAGGTTTTAAATGTTACTTGAAATTAAAGATTTGGCTGTAGAGGTTGAAGGAAAATTAGTTTTAAAGGACATTGATCTTTCTATTAAAGAGGGAGAGACTCATGTTCTTTTAGGGCCTAATGGTGCAGGTAAGAGTACTTTGTTTTTAACTATTTTAGGATTCCCTAATTATAAAGTTAAAAATGGTTCTATCATTTTTAAAGGAGAGGACATTACAAACTTATCTACTACTGAAAGAGTAAAAAGAGGCATAGGAGTTAGTTTCCAACACCCTCCAGCTATTCGTGGTGTTTCTGTTCGTGATCTTTTAAAATTAGAATCAGGTCAAGAAATTGATCAACCTCTTAATGAAAGAATGAGCGAATTATCTGAAAAACTAAAATTCAATGAGGATTTTTTAAGTAGAGATGTTAATTTAGGTTTTTCAGGAGGAGAAGTTAAAAGGTCTGAAATATTACAGCTTTTAGCTCAAATGCCTGATTTTATCATGTTCGATGAACCAGATTCTGGTGTTGACATTGAAAATGTAGAATTATTAGCTGAAGAATTGAACATTTTACTTGATAAAGATAAAAAACCAGGTATGAGGAAAAAAGGCGGTTTATTAATCACTCACTTAGGATATATTTTAAATTTTGTTGATGCTGATTGGGCGCATATTTTAATGGATGGGAAAATTGCCTGCTCAGGTAACCCTAAAGAAATTTTAGACGATATTAGAAAAGAAGGATTTAAAGGATGTGTTGAATGTGCGAGATGTAATTCATAGTGCTGAAAAGGCAAAAAATAAAAAAGCAGCTATTGGTCAAGATATTACTATTGAAAATTTTACTAAAGAAGATAAGTCTGCACATGAGCTTATTGATGATATTGGTGATATATCTAAAAAAAATAAAAAAGATCTTTTAAAAGTGGGTATTGATACTGAAGAAAATGAAAGATCTGGATCTTTCCTACAATTTGATCAAAGTAACATTTATTCTAATATTAATTCTGATTCTGTGGAATTAATGAATTTAGAATCAGCTATTGATAAATATGATTGGGTTAAAGATTATTTATGGCAAGCTGTTCAACCTGATGCAGATAAATATACTGCTAGAACTGCTCTTAGGGAACAAGAAGAAGATGTAAAAAGTGGATACTTTGTAAGATCTTTACCTGGAACTAAAGAGATTTTCCCTATTCAAACTTGTATGTTTATTGCTGATGAAAATGTTATGCAAACTGCACACAATGTTATTATTGCTGAAGAAAATTCAGAATTACATTTAATTACTGGTTGTGCAACTGGTGATGATGTTGCATCTGCATTACATGTTGGTGTTTCTGAGTTTTATTTAAAACCTGGTGCTAAAATAACATTTACTATGGTTCATAATTGGGCTGAACAAGTTGAAGTTAGACCAAGAACTGGTATAAGATTAGGTGATGATTCAACTTATATTAATAATTATATTTTGACTAGCCCAGTTAAAACTATTCAATCTTATCCCACTGCATACTGTGATGGTAAAAACTCAAGAGCTGTTTTTCAGAGTATCCAAAGTGGTCATAAAGATTCTATCATTGATGTTGGATCACGTGTCCTTCTTAATGGAGAAGGTTCTGCAGCGGAAGTTATTTCTAGAGCAGTTTCACATGATGAATCTAAAATATACTCAAGAGGTCACTTAGCAGGATTAGTTCCTGGTGTTAGAGGTCATTTAGAATGTCATGGTTTGGTTTTATCTGACGATTCAATGATTTATGCTGTTCCAGAATTAGAAGCTAGTGCAGCTAATCTTGAAATGTCTCACGAAGCAGCTGTAGGTAAAATTGATGAAGATGAAATTTATTATCTTACTTCAAGAGGTCTTACTGAAGAAGAAGCTACTTCTATGATTGTTAGAGGTTTCCTTAGTATGGATATTACAGGATTGCCTGATGAACTTGCTAATGAAACTCAAAGAATGATTGATATGAGTTTGGAAGGTATGTAACTTTTTTTGCCTTTCCTAACTTTTTTTCTTCATTTATTTTTATTGTTTTAATTAAATTTTCCTTTTTGAACTAAATTATATCATTAAAAGATTTTTTTATCATCTATTTATTTTTTAAAGGTTTTTTAACTTATTTTTTATTCATTTTTAATACAAGTTTTTTAAGTGGTAATATATTATATAAAGCTTTTGACTTAATTTTCTAAGTAATCTTTATATTAATAATTTTTATAATATACTATTAGTACATTAATGTATGCTGAGCTAGCTCATTAAGTACAATAAATCTAGATTTGAGGTAAACCTAAATTTATCTTGAAGATTTAAATTAATTTAAAAAGAGTGTGAAGTTTGATAAATAAAAAATTATTTTTCAAACGGATATTGATTGAATATTTAGGAGGAAAAACTCTATGGCAGATGATATTAAAATTGTAATGTTTTGTTGCAACTGGTGTTCCTATGGAGGAGCAGACACTGCTGGTACCGCGAGAATGCAATACCCACCGAATATTAGAGTTATTCGTGTAATGTGTTCTGGAAGGATTGATCCACAATTTGTTTTAAAAGCATTTAGGGAAGGCGCGGATGGTGTATTCGTAGCTGGATGTCACATGGGTGATTGTCACTATGATTCAGGAAATTATAAATTGGATCGTAGAATGAGATTACTTTATAAGTTAGTTGAAGATATGGGAATTGGTAAAGAGAGATTATATCACGATTGGATTTCAGCATCCGAAGGTGAAAAGTTCTCTGAATCTGTAAAAATGATGGTAAACAGAATTAAAGATTTAGGGCCAGCTCCTTTAAAAGAACAACTTGAGGCTGAAGGATAATTGGAGGAATAATTATGGCGGAAAAAGCAAAAATTGGAACAATGTGGTTAGGCGGATGCTCTGGTTGCCATTTGTCTATTGCAGATTTTCATGAATCATTATTAGATGTTATGGAATTAGCTGAATTCGAATTTTCTCCAGTTCTCATGGATACAAAATATGATGAAGTTCCTGAATTAGATGTTCTCATTGTTGAGGGCGGAATTAGGAATGAAGAAAATAGAGAATTAGCTGAAATGTTAAATGAAAAAGCTAAATTTGTTATTAGCTATGGTACTTGTGCTTGTTATGGTGGAATTCCAGGACTTGGTAATTTATCTACTGTTGATGAATTAGAACAAGAAGCTTATGTAAATTCTGTTACCACTATCAATCCTGATAAAATCATACCTAATGAAGATGTACCTAAACTTGAAAGTAGAGTAAGACCTTTAAGTGATGCAATGGATATTGATTTAAATGTCCCTGGATGCCCACCTCGTTCTGATGTGGTAGCTCAAGCTGTATTAGCTTTACTCAAAGGAGAATCTATTGAATTACCAACAACCAATCTCTGTGAAGTATGTCCTAGAGAAAAACCACCTGAAGGTTTAGCTATGGACTTCATTAAAAGACAATTTGAAGTTGGAGTTCCTGAAAAAGATTTATGTTTAATCTCACAAGGTTTAGTATGTATGGGTCCAGCAACTGTTTCCCTTTGTGGTGCTGAATGTCCATCTATAGCTATTCAATGCCGTGGATGTTATGGTCCTACTGCAAAAGTTTCAGATCAAGGTGCTAAAATGATTAGTGCAATTGCATCTGATTATGGTGTTGAAGAAGATAAAACAGTTGACCCTGAAGAAGTAGCAAATCAATTAGATGATATTGTAGGTACTTTCTATACTTACACTTTACCTGCTGCTTTAGTTCCTGCAAAAATGCAGAAAGGAGGAAAATAAAATGCCAAAATTAACTATGGAACCTGTGACTCGTATTGAAGGTCACGCAAAAATTACTGTAGAAGTAGATGATTCTGGTAATGCTATCGAAGCAAAATTACATGTTATGGAATTCAGAGGATTTGAAAAATTCTTACAAGGCCGTCCTATTGAAGAAGTTCCTAGGATTGTACCTAGAATCTGTGGTATTTGTGATGTACAACACCACTTAGCAGCTGCAAAAGCTGTTGATCAAGTATTCGGTTTTAAAGATGATGAAATCTTACCTGCTGCATATAAAATGAGAGAACTTATGAACTGGGGTTCATTTATGCATTCACATGCTCTTCATTTCTATTTCTTAGCAGCACCAGATCTTGTTATTCCTGATGCAACTAGAAAAAATAGAAACGTTTTCCAAATCATTAAAGATATGCCTGAAGTTGCTCTTAATGCTATTAAACTTAGGAAAAATGGTTTAGATATCGTTAAAGCTACTGGTGGTCGTCCAATTCACCCTACTTCATCAACTCCTGGTGGAATATCTACTGAAATCGATGATGAAACACAAAAAGATTTATTAGCTAAAGCTAAAGAAAATGTTGAGTTAGCTCAAGGTACTATAGAATTAGCAGTCCCTATTCTTGAAGAAAAAATGGACTTAATTGAATCTTTAGGTAATTTCGGTGATACTAGACACTGTGGTATTGTTAACAATGGTAAATGGGATGTATATAATGGTAATGTAAGAATCAAAGATAAAGATGGTTCTATTTACACTGAATATAATAATGAAGAATATAGGGATATTGTTGCAGAACATGTAAAACCTACTTCTTGGTTAAAATTCCCATATATTAAAGAATTAGGATATCCTGAAGGTATTTACAGAGTAGCTCCATTATCAAGAATTAATGTTGTTGACCAAATGCCTGATGCAGCTCCTCTTGCTCAAGGTGCTTTTGAAGCATTCCATGAGAAGTTCGGATTTGCTCAAGCTCCATTATTATTCCACTGGGCTAGATTAATTGAATTATTAGCTGCTGCAGAATGTGCTGCTGATGCTTTAGAAGGAGATTTATCTGGGGATAAAGTTCCTGATGCATTAGAAAAAGTTTCCGGACATGGTGTAGGTATTGTTGAAGCTGCTCGTGGTACTTTAATACACGATTATAAAACTGATGATGATGGTTTAGTAACTGAAGCTAATATTGTTGTTGCAACTATTCAAAACAACCCTGCTATGGAAATGGGTATTAATCAAGTAGCTAAAGATTACATCAAAGCTGGTGTTGAAGTCGACGATAAAATATTTAATTTAATGGAAATGGTTATCAGAGCATACGATCCATGTTTATCTTGTGCTACCCATACTATGGATAGTCAAATGAGATTAGCTACAGTTGAAATCGTAGATACTCAAGGAAATATTATTAAAAAATTCTAATTGGAGTTTTAAAAATGATAATATTTAATGAAGATGGCTGTATTAAATGTGGGGCATGTGAAGGTACCTGTCCTTCAGCAGCTATTGATGTAACTGAAAAACAAATCATTCATTGCGATATGTGTAATGGTGAACCTAAGTGCGCTGAAATTTGTCCAGAAGGTGCTTATAAAGTAGAATCTATCATTATTGATGAAAATGCAGATCCTCAACCTAGGTTAACTTTTAATTCTATTGCTTGTAATCAATGTGGAAAATGTGTTGAAATTTGTCCACAAGAAATACTCGAGCTTTCAGATGATAAAAAAATGCCTGTTGAAGGTTTCTGTGTAATGTGTCAAAAATGTGTTAACATCTGTCCTGTTGATGTTATAGGTATTTCTGGAATAAAAGAACCAAAATCCTGCGAACTTGACATTCTAAGCCCAATTTTCATTCACGATTGTGTTGGATGTGGGGCTTGTGTGGAGTTTTGTCCTGTTGATGCAATTTCATTAGATAATGTTGGAGACTCTATTAATATTGATGAATCTACTTGTATTAAATGTGGTGTTTGTTCTCAAACTTGCCCATGGAATGCAGTATTCATTTCTGGAATCAAAAATCCATATAAACGTTCTAAAGACATAACTAAATTCACATTAGATGAAGATACCTGTATTGGATGTAATACCTGTATAGAAGCTTGTCCTGGAGATTTTATTAAATCAAAAGACTCAGACTTAACAGTTAAATTACCTAAAATCTGTGCAGCATGTGGATTATGTGAACAATTGTGTCCTACTGATGCAATTGATTTAGAAGTAGAATGGGGAGATGCTAGACCTGCAACTGATGTAGGATTAGTCTGTGATAGTGAAAAATGTGATAAAATAGGAGCTTGTGCTCTTAAATGTCCTACTGAAGCTATTCGCGTTGTTACTAAAAAAGGAATGCAAGTTCCTGAACAAGAACAATCTAGTAAAGATCCTTCATTCACAAGTTGTGCTATTTGTGGTGCATGTGCTTCTGTTTGTCCTACCAATGCTTTATCTATGGGTTCAATCCAGGTAGATGTTGATGGTGAATCTGTAACAAGGGATAGGGTTAATTTCAATCCTTCAAAATGTGATCAATGTGGAGACTGTATTGATGCATGTCCATATGATATGTTAAAACTCAAAGATAGTGGTAAATTACCTATTGTTGGGTTCTGTACATTATGTGGTCAATGTAAAGATGCATGTCCAGAAGAAGCATTATCATTTAAATAAAAAGATTTTTTCTTTTTATTTTTCTTTTTATTTTTTAAAATTTTTTTATAAATTATTAACTACTATTTTTCCGTTTATTATTGTCATTATTTGATGACCTTTGTAGTTAAAATCTTTAAATGGTGTATATCTAGCTTTTGTATAAAAAGAATCTATATCAAATTTACCTTCTTTTTTAAGATCAATAACTGTTATATCTGCATCTTTTCCAATAGCTATTTCTCCTTTATTATCAAATCCAAAAATTTTACTAGGATTATATGATAATATTTTAGGAATTAATTTTAAATCTAAATTACCATAATTCACTTCTGTAAGTAAAAGAGGTAGAACTGTTTCTAAATTAGGTATTCCTGGAGCAGAATTCCAAACTCCTTTGTTTTTTTCTTCTAATGTATGTGGTGCATGATCTGTTCCAATAATAGAATCTTTGCACATGTCTGAAATTCCTATTTTATCTTTAAATTCTCTTAATGGAGGATTTGTTTTAACTATAGTTCCATAGCTATTATATGCATTATTATCAAGTAATAAATGATGAGGTGTATATTCCCAACTTACATTTTTAGAATTTTTAGCTATTTCTAATCCTTTCTTAGAACTTAAATGACATATATGTAATTTAAGATTATTTTTATTAGCTAATTTTATAGCCTGTTTAATTGATTCATCTTCAGCTATTGAAGGTCTTGCATAGCTATAATCAATAGCATTATTTTCATTTTTTTCTTTTTCTTTTTTAGTGCATTCATCAGCTATTGATTTTTTCTCACAATGTACTGTTACAAGTCCATTATAATTTGTTTTTTCTTTTAAAATTCCTAAATTTTTAAAAATTTCTTCTAAAGACTCATCATTTTCTAAATCTAGAAATATTTTAAATGAAGGTGGATTAAATTTTGCTATTTTTTCCATTTCTTCTAAGGTGTTTGTTCCTGCATGTAATTTAAAATTCACAACACTTTTAGAATTAGCTATTTCTAATTTTTCTTTATAATTTTCATATGTGTTTGTTTGTGGTTTTGTATTAGGCATATCAATGACTGTTGTAAAGCCTCCATGTGCAGCACTTAAACTTCCACTTTTAAAATCTTCTTTATATGTTAAACCAGGATCTCTAAAATGAACATGAGGATCGATTAAACCTGGTAAAATAATATTTCCTTTAATATCTATTTCTGTTTCAGATTCTTTTGAATTTTTTGAAATAGAATTTATTTTACCATTTTTTATTCCTATAAAATATTCGCCTTGTTTATCAACAAGTTTACAGTTTTTTAATAATAAATCGTTCATTTTTATCCCTTTTTAATATTAATAATAAATTTATTTACTAATACTTATATATTATACTATATTATGATTTCAAAAGATTATGTTAAAGGAATTATTCAAGAGGATAGAAAAACTTTTTTTAATGATTTAGAAATTTCTAAAATAGATAAATTTCCAAGTCAAAATAATATTAATTTAATAGCTGATTTTACAGAGTATTCTCCTTTACATAATGGTCATTTTCATTGTATGAAAGAGGCAAAACATCAAGTTAATGATTCAATTTTTGTAGCTATTGTTCCAGGTTTATTTGAACGAAGTGGAAGAGGTTTACCATATATACTCCATCGTAAATATAGGGGAGAAATAGCAATTTCTGTTGGAGCAGATATTGTAGTTGAAGGCCCACCAATGGGAATTATGGGCTCTGGTCAATATTCATTATGTCTTGCTAAAATGTTTAAATCTCTAAACACTGATTTTATTCCAAGAGGATATAAAAAAATTAATGGTTTTGATGAAATAATGAATAGAATTTCTACAGGTCATGCTATAGCTCCAAAACCTTATAAAATTGTAGATATGGATACTGGCGAAATTGTATTAAAAGGTAAACTTGAAGAAGATAATTATGTTATTGTTTCTTTATCTAAATCTTTAAATAAAGTTGGATTTGATTTTAAAGATAAATTCATTTTTGTTGAAAGAATTACTGGTGTTAGTGGAACTTTAATTCGTGAAGCTATAGCTAGTGGAAATTTTGATAATGTTAAAGATATGATGCCTAAAGAAACCATTGAAGTTCTAAAACGAGAAATAGCTGATGGAAAATGTCCTTTGCATAATATGAGATTTGATGATGAGATAATTAATAATGCAAACAACTTATCATTTAGTGATTTATCTAAATTAAATTTCTTTAATGAAAATTATGCACAAAAATTCATCGATTTACGTGGAAAAAAAGCATTTGATTCTATTGATGATGTTAAAAAAGCTATTTCAAGAGGATTTTCAACTCACTTTCAAAATCGTGTTTTAAGTATATTAGAAACAAATATAGAAAAAAATGATGTTTCTAAATATATTGATCAATATCCTTCTGTAATTAGAGTGATTGATTATAAAAATAAAGATGTTTTAGATAAATTTAGAGAAAAAATAGGAAAAAATATAGTTTTTTTATAGATTTTAAAAATAAAATTAAATTATTATTTAAAATAATTTAATTTATAAGTCCAAATAATGCATCAGTAAATGTAGGATAAGTACTACTCCATACAAATAAATAAATAATATAAAGGACTACAATAATTATTAAAATGATTAATATTATTGTAAGTAATATATCTACAATACTCATTGATTCTTTTTCTTCTTTATAATGTATGTTTTTATGAATTGGTTCATTATTATCTTTCTGAGGTCTTCGTGGAGTTTTTCTAGGTTCTGGTACAAATTCCTCTTCATGTGATGGATAAATTGGTTCATCATCAATATATTGGTTTTGATTAAGTGTTGGTTTATATGGTTCTTTATCTATATAATCATTTTCAACATATTGGTTTTGATTTTGTGAAGGATAAATTGGTTCATTTTCTACATAATTACTTTCTAAGCTTTGATTTTTAGTGAGTGTTGGTTTATATGGTTCGTCTGTTAAAGATCCATAAATCTCTTCATCTCTAGCTAATTGTTCATGTAAAGGAATATCTGGTTCATCATAGAGTTCATCTAAATATCTTTCATACTTTTCTTCTAAAGCATTACTTCCAGATCTTGGTTCTGGTTGATAACTATGATCAGGATAGATGAAATCATCTTCTTCAGGAATATTTGGTGAGAGAGTATTTTCCTTTTGTTTTTGAATTTTCTGATTGTTTTTATTTGATTGATAATAACTTTCATTATTTGTTATATTATCTATATCAAATTGAGGTTCTTGTTTTTCAAGTTTTGGAGGTCTATTATCATAAGAATTTTCTACAGGGTCTTGTCTTGTTTGTATTGGTTCTGGTGTGTATTGTGGTTCTTGTCTTGTTTGTATTGGTTCTGGTGTGTATTGTGGTTCTTGTCTTGTTTGTATTGGTTCTGCTTGTCTGTTTTGCTCTTGTGATGGTTCATTAGTTTGTAATCCCATTCCAACTATTTTTTCTAAACAATCCTTACAGTAAATCTTTCCTGAAATCTCTAATCCGCATTCTTTACAAATCGATTTTTTACATATAGCACAATTATCTGTACTTTCTCTCCCATGATGGTAATAACAATCCATTTTTACACTCTCTTAAATTAAAAATAATATAATAATTACTATTTATTAAGTTCTATTATTATATATAATTTATTATAAAATCTATATTTTACCTACTTTTAATTCTTTTTTATTATTTTTATTAAATATTTGCTTATTTTTTAAATAATAAAATTCTAGCTATGGCCAAGTTAGAATTTTTGGAACTTTTGTATCTTTAAGATTTTCTCTTATAAGTTCTGGCCAATTTTCTTTATCAAATCCTTTTTGGGATAAGAAACCATATAATAATCTTGTTAATCCAATACCTGTACAACCTGTCCATATTTTACGTCTATGTGCTTCTTTAATAGAAAAACCTTCAATAAAATGGGTTCCATGTAAGTTTGCAGATACAACTGCCACACCTTTTTCTTGACCTGGAACTTTTAATCTCATTTCATATTTAGGAGTATCTGGGAATTCTATTCCTCTATTTTCTACTTTACGTCCTTCAAGATAAAATGGATCATCTCCTACTTCAGTGTACCATTCAAGTTCCAATTCATTAGCAAGATCATGGGATAATTTTAAAGTTTCATCTCTAATTTCTGTTGCCTTCTCAGGTGTATCTAACCATACAAATTCAATTCTTTGGAATTCATTCACACGATCAAGTCCTTTAGAACCCCCACCTTCCCATCTATATGTCCAACCACTTTTATCATAATATTTTATTGGTAGTTCAGATTCATCTATAACTTCATGAGCTAAAAATTCATAAAATGGTTCACATTGAGCTGCAGATAATACATTAGAAGGTTCTTTTAAACCTTTCTCAAGTAAATCCATAGGAATTTCTTTATTAATAATTAATTCATTTTTGAATTGTTTAAATATTTCAGGATCTCTTTTTGGAGCAGATGCATAATACATTCCTTCAGGTAATCCTTCTAAATATTTCATCTTTTCCATAGTCTCTAAAGGAATTAATTTAGGAAATAAACATTCCTGAAATTCCATTTTATCTATTATTTTATCTGTAATTACCTTTTCAAAAGCTCTTTGTAAGGCAGTTATTTGTGGTCCATAAAACCATTGTCCTTTACCTGGAAAACTTTTAATCCATCCAAGTTCTGCTAATTTTTCAGTTACATCTCCTTTAAAGTATGTTTGAAATTCAGGACTTTTATCTACAATTTCACCAGGTGTAGAATTTAAATGATATGTTAAATCTAAATCATTTCCTTCTTCATCTGTAACTTTATTTTCTTGTTTTGTTACGACTTGTTTTATAACCCTGTTTATAGATTGTTTTCTTAAGGAAGATTCATCAATATCACGAACTGTAAAAACAACACTATTATCTTTAATTTTTATATTATCTATTTGAGCAGTTCTTTCAGCTGCTTCTAAATTGAAATCATATTCTTCATTATTTGTTGGAATTGTAATATCATATGTGTCTACATGTATGCTCCTAACTCCTAAATGATATTTCTTACCAAGTAACTGTCCTAATGGATTTTTAAGTCTTAAAATTCCATCATGAGCACGTATTTTAGATCCAGATTCAATAACTAACTTTAACTCCTTATCATTAATTTCCCAGCTAGTTATATGAGCTCCTTCAGATTCATCATTACTTCCTAATCCTTTTAACAATAAATCTTCATTTGCTTCTTTAATAAATTCATTAATATCGCTTTCTGCTTCTTCGATATTTTTATTAAATGTAATGGTTCCATTAAGTTTAAATTTCATCTTATTCTCCTTTATTTTTATTATTTTGTGAGTTTAATAATTCTTCTGTAAGTATATGTGATGCTATTAAATCATCAGCAGTTAATAAAAAACTACCTAATGATTCACTATTGATTGTGTAGATGACTTCGTTGTTTTTAATTTCCGATTCAACAAAACCTTCATTATCTACTTTTAATGATTCATGCGATATTTCAGCTATTTTATAATCATTATATTCAATTTTAATTTTAGCATTAATTTTCATAATTATTCATTAATAATATATATTTAATATTTTATATACTTTTTTTCTGTTTAGAAATTATTCTTAATTATTTTCTTTCTTTTAATTTAGCTATTTTTCAATATACTTAAATGAAAATTTTTTTATAATGCAAATAAATTTAGTTAACTTATTTTCAATTTAATAAATAAAAAGTTAATTTTTCTAAATATTTTGTTGTGTTTTCACCTTAAAATTAATATTAATTTATTTTTTCGGCAGTTATATTAATATAATTCATTTATAAGAAAAATTATAAGTATAAATTTATAAAAAAATATTTATATTCTACTTTAAAATAGTATTTTTATATGATTAATATTTATAAAAATTTATTAATTTTTATGAGAATACAATAACCTTTATTAATGGGAAATTATGTATATAATATTATTATTACTATCTATATTTTAAATTTTTAAATAGTATATTTTAAGAGAAAAATTATCATTATTATTTATTATATTAGATATATCTGATTAATACTTATTGGAGGACATATTTATGGTTCGTGCTTATACAAGAAGAGATTATATAAGAAAAACCCCAAATTCAAGAATTGTACAATTTGATATGGGAAATTTATCTGGTGAATTCCCTGTTTCTGTGAGTTTAGCTGTTAAACAACCTGCTCAACTTAGACATAATTCTTTAGAAGCTGCAAGGATTGCTTCTAATAGATATATGCAAAGAAAAGCTGGTAGATTAGGATATCATTTGAAATTGAGAACATATCCTCATCATATTGTAAGAGAAAATCCTATGGCAACTGGTGCAGGAGCAGATAGGGTCCAAAGTGGTATGAGAAATGCTTTTGGAAAACCTGTTAGTGTCGAAGCTCTTGTTAAAAAAGGTCAAAAAGTTATTACTATTCAAGTTGAAAAGAAAAACTTTGAAGATGCTAGAGCTGCTTTAAAAAGAGCTGCTATGAAATTGCCTGTTACATGCCGTATTGTCATTGATAAAGGCGAAGAACTCGTTAAATAATTAAATATATTATTTAACACTACTTTTTTTTATTTTTATATTTTAATTAAATATATATCATTTAAAATTCAATATTTTATTATAAACTTTTTAAAAATTTTTTGAGTGAATTTATTGAGGTAAATCAATATGTATGTTGTAAAATTTGAAGATTTAAGTAAGGATGACATTGGAATTGCTGGGGGTAAAGGAGCTAATTTAGGTGAATTAACTCAAGCGGGCATTCCTGTTCCTCCAGGATTTGTTGTGACTGCAGAAACTTATGAAAAATTCATGATTGATGCTGGAATTAATGATGAAGTAATGAATATTCTTAGTACATTAGATATTAATGATACTAAGGCTCTTCAAGCTGCATCTGAAAAAATTAAAGAAATTATTATTAATACTCCTATTCCTGATGATATGTCTACATTAATTTTAGAGGCATATAATCAATTAGGTCAAAAGGTAAATGATGATAATGTTGATGTTGCTATTCGTTCATCTGCAACTGCTGAAGATTTACCTGAAGCTTCTTTTGCAGGTCAACAAGATACTTTTTTACATATATCTGGTCGAGATAAAGTTATTGAGTATGTTAGAAAATGTTGGGCATCTTTATTTGAAGCAAGAGCTATTTTTTATAGGGAAGAAAATGACTTTGATCACTCAAAAGTTTTTATAGCTGTTGTTGTTCAGCAAATGGTCAATTCTGATAAAGCTGGAGTTATGTTCACTGTTAATCCATCAACTGGTGAGGAAATAGCTTTAATCGAAGGATCATGGGGTCTTGGCGAATCTGTTGTATCTGGAGATGTTACTCCTGATAATTATATTGTAGATAAGAAAAATAATCAAGTTATTGATATTACTATTTCTGATAAAAAAGTGATGTATACTGAAGATGAAAATGGATCTAGTATTAAAGTTGATGTTCCAGAAAATCTTAGAAATGAAAGAGTATTATCTGATGAGGAGTTAGTAGAATTAACCGAAATGGGTAAAAGGATTCAATCTCATTATGGTAAACCTCAAGATACTGAATGGGCTTTTGAAAAAGGTAATCTTTTCATGCTTCAATCTAGACCAATTACTACTTTGGGTGGTAGTTCTGATGAAAAATCTATTGAAGATATGGAAGTTTTAATAGAAGGCTTAGGTGCAAGTCCAGGAATAGCTTCTGGTACAGTTAAAATTATTCATAGTATTGATGAATTAGATAAAATCAATGATGGAGATGTTATGGTTACTACTATGACTACCCCTGATATGGTTCCTGCTATGAAAAGAGCTAATGCAATTGTAACTGATGAAGGTGGAGTTACTTGCCATGCATCTATTATTTCAAGAGAACTTGGAATTCCTTGTGTTGTTGGAACAGGTTCTGCAACAAAAGATTTAGAAGAAAATTCATCTGTAACTGTTGATGGTAAAAAAGGTTTAGTATTTGAAGGCATATTTAAACAAACAAAAGTTGATAAAAAAGAAGAAACAACAGCACCTTCAGTTGCTCCAATTATTACTGTAACAGAAGTAAAAGCTAATGTTAGTATGGTTGAAGCTGCTCCAAAAGCTGCAGCTACTGGTGCAGATGGAGTAGGATTACTTAGAACAGAACACTTAATGTTAGCAGCTGGTGTCCATCCTAATAAATTCATTCAAGATGGTGAAGAAGATAAACTTATTCAAATATTAATTGAAAATGTTATTAAGGTTGTAGATGAATTCTATCCTAAAAAAGTATGGTATAGAACATTAGATGCACCAACTGATGAATTCCTTACATTAGAAGGTGGAGAAAATGAACCTCATGAACACAATCCTATGTTAGGTTGGAGAGGTATTAGAAGAGAACTTGATCAACCTGAAATTTTAAGATGTGAATTTAGAGCTATTAAAAAATTACATGAACAAGGATATAAAAATATAGGAATTATGATTCCTTTATCACAACATCCAAGTGAACTTGTAAAAGCTAAAGCTATTTGTGAAGAAGTTGGTTTAAGGCCTCATATTGATGTTGAATTCGGTATGATGGTTGAAACTCCAGCAGCAGCTTTAATAATTGAAGATTACATTGATATTGGACTTGATTTTGTAAGTTTAGGAACTAATGATTTAACTCAATATACTTTAGCAGTAGATAGAAACAATGAATATGTAGCTAGTAACTACAATGAAGAACATCCTGCAGTTATGAAATTAATTGAGAGAACCATTAGAAAATGTTCTGAAGCAGGTGTCACATCAAGTATTTGTGGACAAGCTGGTAGTATTCCTCATATTGTTGAAAAACTTGTTGGATTTGGAATTTCTAGTGTTTCAGCTAACACTGATGCTGTTGAAGAAGTTAGAAAAACAGTTGCTCGTGCAGAGCAAAAATTAATCTTAGATGCTGCAAGACGCCAAAAAGATTAATTTCTTTTTTTATTTATTTTTTTTATTTAGGTTTTATAAATGGAATATAATCCAATAGCTAAAGAAGAAATCTTAAAAAATTTAGAAAACTTCCAAAAAAAAGATTATAAATATGAAGATGGAAGAATATTAGGATCTATGTGTACTTCAGCACATCCTTTTTCTAAAGAAGTTTTTAATAATTTCCTTGATTCAAATTTAGGGGATTCGGGTCTTTTTAAAGGAACTAAAGCTATTGAAGATGAAGTTATAAAATCTCTTGGTTTATTATTATCTTGTAAAAATCCTCATGGTAATATTGTAACTGGTGGTAGTGAAGCTAATATTATGGCTTTAAGAGCTGCTCGTAATTATGCAAGAAAATATAAAAATATTACTGATGGTGAAGTTATTCTTCCAAAATCTGCTCATTTTTCATTTAAAAAAGCTATTGATTTAATGGATTTAAAAGCTATTGAAGCTGATACAGATGATAATTTTAATCTAGATATAGATTTTATTAAAAATAATATTTCTGATAAGACAATAGCTATTGTAGGAATAGCTGGAACTACTGAACTTGGTTTAATTGATCCAATTAGTGAATTATCTAAGATAGCTTTTGAAAATGATATTTATTTACACGTTGATGCTGCTTTTGGTGGATTTTCAATTCCTTTTTTAAAAAATTGTGGTTATGATTTACCTGAGTTTGATTTTTCCCTAAAAGGTGTTTCTTCTATTACAATTGATCCTCATAAAATGGGTTTAGCACCTATTCCATCTGGATGTATTTTATTTAGAAAAAAAGAATATCTTGATGTTATAGCAGTTGATTCTCCTTATTTAACTACAAAAAAACAATCTACACTAGTTGGTACACGTCTTGGAGCTTCTGCAGCTGCAACATTAGCTATTATGGATTATTTAGGTGGAGAAGGATATGAAAAAAGAGCAGTAGAATTAATGGATAATACTAATTTTTTAAAAGAAAGTTTAGTTAATGAAGGATACATTTTAACTGTGGAACCTCAATTAAATATTGTTTCTTTTAATCACCCAAAGATTGGTGCAGATGATTTATGTTCTAAACTTAAAAAAAAGGGATGGATGGTTTCTGTTTCATCATATCCTATAGCTATTAGAATTGTTTTAATGAATCATATTAAAAAAAGTCATTTAGAAGAGCTTATAGTAGATTTAAAAGAAATTAATGAAAATATTTAATTTTAATATTTTGTATTTATCTCTTCAACATACATTAAAGGATAATTAAGTTCTTTAATAAATTTCATTCTTATTTTTGCTCTTACATCTTCTACTTTTGTTTCAATTAAGACATTTAACATTTCACCACTAAGTGAAACATATTCAAATTCGGTAGTATTATTTCCTAAGTCAATTTGAACTTCTACATTTTCAACTGCAGGTTGTAATGATAATGATTTTTCAATTGAATCTTCTAAGCTTTTTTTTGAGCTTTCGTTTATTGGTGTTCCAATAAATTGGTGAAATAAAGCACCCATGCTTATTCCACCTTCAAATATAGCTCGTTCTCTTAAATTAATATTAGAAAAATATTTTTCATTAACATTCATTTTATCCCTCTAAAAATCCACCATTTAACCATTCAATTTTAGAATATATTATCTCTGATGGTATTGGATTAAAATAGAAATAAATTAATATTCCAGAAATTATTAAAACTGTTATTAAAATATAAATTCTATTTTCTTTTGGATAGAAATAACTAAGGATTAAACCAGCTGCAATAAAAATTAATAGTATTATTAATGCATGATATTGCTGGGGATTGTTTTTAATAATTGTATTATTTATTTCTCCAGTATTTGTTAGATTTCCTTCATATATTAACCTGTTTGCTGTTGAACCAATTGGGTCACAAGTAATTAAAGAAATTTTATCTTCACTTCCATTCATTTCCATTTGATAGGTTTCTGGAACAATTGTGGAATTAGTAATTGTATAATTAAGTTCTCCTATTCCTGGCCATTGTAATGTAACAATATCTCCAGGAGAAAGTTCATTTAACCTTAAAAATGGAGATCCTTGAAGTGTTCTATGCCCCCAAATAACCACTTGTCCTTCTCCAGGGTTCTGTGATAATTCTTCATGATGAACTCCTTGTGAAATTGAAACATTATTTATTCTTTCTTCCACTCCGATTTTTGGAATTAATATGACAGGAGAGTCTAAATCTTTTTCAACTGATAATTTAGTTGAATAATAATTGACTTCTCCCATTGCATATAACCCTAAAACAATTATTGCAATTATTATAATAATTGTTGTTAATGTTGGTTTATTCATATTATTTTATTTCTTTTTTTAATTTAAAAACTTTTTTATAGATAAGTTTTTGAAAGTTCGCTAACCATCCAATCAGGAGCATGTTCAGTCGGTAAAGTAATTATAATGTTCTCCATATTTTCTAAAACGAATTGTGCTTTATCTTGTGGGACTTCTATAAGTATAATATATTCTGATTCTAAATCTCCTAAGTTAGCTTCTCTTTCATAATCTGATAATTTTAATCCATAGCTATTTAATAAATTAACTGTTTGTGATTCATCATAACCTCCAGCTATTGCACCTTTAAGCATTTCTTCTACACTTGTTGAAAAAGACTCTGCATCTTCATTAGGATTAGTTTCATTTCCTTTTGTTATTATATGACTTTTTGAATAATCTGCTTCAATTTCTCCACTTTCTTCACATCTAAGTATTGCAAGTACTGTTGATCCACTAATATCTGGACTTTTACTATTATTAATTGTACTTTGATTTGTATCGTTTATGCTAGATTCTAGTGAATAAACATCTACAATACTACCTAATGTTAATAATCCTCCACCTGCTTGTAATCTACTTATTAATACAGGTACTGCAACTGTATTTGGTTTTTCAAATTCTATATTTGATAAAACATCTGCATCATTTTCATTTACAAATTGTGTTGCATTTTCTATATTCATTATTATTGTTTTACTTTCATTTGCAGAAAAAACTACCATTGTTCTATTAAATTGGTCTGTATTAACTTTCATATCTTTTAATTGATAGCTTTTCCAAGATTTTGTAGCAGTTCTTAAAATATCAATCGATTTTACTTCATGTATGGATTCACTATCATCAATCTTATTTTTTAATGTATATGCTTCATTAGCAGTAGCTAAAGGTCCTTTATAGTATGAATTTAGTTCATTTAATTTAGATGTTTTTACACTACTTAATTCTTCTTGATAAGGACCATATATTAAAAAATAATATGATGAGAAAAGCAGTACAAATATTATTAATGAAACTATTATTATTCCAGTTTTCTTTTTTTCTTCACTATTTTCTGAGCTTAGTATATTGGAAATCTTTTTATTTAAAAGTTCTACTTTAGTTAAATCTTCGTTTTTTGCTTTGGGTCGTTTATGAGGAATATTTTTGTTTTCTATTTCTCTTAATTTATTTATTTTATCTTCTATGCTGTTATTTGGAAAATCATCTTCTGGTTTTTTCATTTTAACCCTCATTAAATAGAGGATTTATTAATTTTTAAATAAATTTTTTAATAAATAGAATATAACTAATAATAGAAGAATAATTCCTGGAATGTTCATATAACTTGTAAAAACTATTATTAAAGTTAAAATAAGCAATATTAATGTAATTAATATAATATTCATATTATTTATTTTATCATATTTCACATTACTTATCATTAAAAATGAACTTATTATCAGGAATATTAAAACAACATAGATGTTAAATAAGTTATTTATGTAAAATAATGATAATATTAATGCAATTCCTGGAATTGGAAATCCAATAAATGTGTTTTGATCTATATAATTACTTAATACATTGTAACGTGTTAATCTTAAAACTCCACAAATAGTAATTAATAATGATGTTAGTATAACAAGTATTGAGGGAGAATTTGGAATGGTTTGACTTATTGTATATAAAAAAATTGCAGGTGATACTCCAAATGAAATTACATCAGAAAGTGAATCAATATTTTTTCCAAATCCATAAATATCTTCTCTATTAAGTTTTCTAGCTACATATCCATCTACTGAGTCAAATAGGAGTGCTATTATCATTAATATTGCAGAATACATAAATTGATGGTTTATAGCACATATTATTGAAAGCAAACCTGCAGACATATTTAATAAGCTTAAAATGTCAGGTATTGCTAAAAAATCCTCTATTTTTGTTTTTTTCATTTCCATTTTTTTGACTCCACTACTAATTTTTTAATCATTTATTTATTAAATTTCTCTTTGAAATCCCATTATTTTGATATATTTTTACTTTAAATTATCTATATTAAATAATTTGGTATTATAATAAAATTTTTCATTTAAATAATTAATATTTTTCTTGTTTTGATAATTATTTTTAATTGAATTTTTTATTCAAAACTTTTATATTTAAGTTTTAACTATATATTCATTATAAAGTAAATTTTATTTTTATTCCAATTTACTTTATAATATCGAGTTGATTATATGAAAAGTTCTAAATATATACTAGGCTTAATTATGATTTTATTTATTATAATAAGCTTAAATAGTGTAAATGCAAATGACATGGAACTTATAGAAAATAATGATGAGATTTTGATTACTAATTCAGATTTAAATCTAGAATCTGAAGTAATTACATATACTGATAGTTATGATGTATATGTAAATAGTAGTTCAACAAGTTCTACTGAAGATGGTAGTAAATCGAATCCTTATAAAACTATAAGTGGTGCAGTAAGTGGTTCTCCTACTGGAGGAAGTATATTTATTGCAAATGGTGAATATGTTGAATCTGGAAAAATAAGTATATCTGGAGGAGATTTTTCTTTTATAGGTGAAAATAAAGATAATGTTATTATTAAAAAATCTACTAATACTATTTTATTTGAATGTACAGCTTCTAATGTTAAATTAAGCTTTTACAACCTCATATTTTCTGGTATTAATTCAGGTACTGGTTCATCTGCACTAATCAGAATAGGTGGAAATCAAGATGTAATTGTTGATAATTGTAATTTCTATAATTTTGCAGGTAAATATGGTGCAATACAATTATGGACAACTGGTACTGGAAATATAACTAATTGTAATTTTATTAATGGTTCAGTATCTGTTACTGCGGGTGCTGGATTATATTTATCTGGAGCTGGAAAATATAATATTATAAATTCTAATTTTAAAAATATTAGATTCACTCCGGCATCTGGATATATGTATGGTGTAATTTATATTGATAATACAGCTTCTGTTACATCAATTGTTAATTCTACTATTACAAATTGTGAAGGGGTTGCAAATTCAATAATTTATTCTAGAGGAAAATTATCTGTCTATGATTCTATAATATCTAATTGTGAAGTTGAAAAATCTGCTTATAGTTATCAAGGTGAAAGTTTAATTTATACTGCTAATACAGGTAATATTGAAATTAAAGATTCTATAATTACCAATAATACATTAGCAAGCTATCTTTTCTATAATAAAAATTTAATAAACATAAAAAATTCTGCAGTCTATAACAATACAATGGGAGATAAAATTGTATATAATGAAGCAACAATTAGTTCTAGCGAAGTTTGGTGGGGGCAAAATACTTTACCTGATTTAGGAACTATGTCTGTAAGTGATTTTATTATAATGAAAGCAAATAATATCACTACTCCTGTAAATATGGGAGATTCTGTTGATATTACTGTAAATTTTTATGTTAGTGGAAATAATAAAGTTGCTAATATTCCTGATGGTGTATTAGTTGATTTTAAATCTGATGATGGTACTTTAAATGCTTCTTCAACTGGCACTGAAAATGGAATAGCTAAAATAAGTTTTACTCCATCTAAAAATAATGAAAATATATTAACTGCAGTTTCTGGTAACCAATCTTTAAAAATATCTGTTATGGTTTCATCACCTGTAGGAATAGTTTATGTTTCTAAAAGTGGTAATGATGGTAATAATGGATCTATTAATAGTCCTGTAGCTACAATCAAAAAAGCTATTGAACTTGCAAGCATGGGTTCTGGTCAAATTATAATTAAAGAAGGTACTTATTTAGAATCTGCTCTTGAAATTCGTAATAATTTAAATATTACTGGTCAAGGTAATGTTATTATTGATGCAAATGGTGGAAGAGCTTTCCGTATTTATGGAGTAAATGTATTATTATCTAATTTATATTTCATTAATGGTAATGAAACTTATTCAGGATCTGTTATTCGTGTAGATTCTGGTTCTAGTTTAACTATTGATAGCTGTATTTTTAATAAAAATGGTGGTGTAAATAATCAAGCTCTTATTCAAGTTTCAGGTTCAAATATTACTTTATTAAATTCAATTTTCGAAAATAATACTGCTAATCCTACTGGTACTTCATATGGTAATATTTATATAACTAATGGAAATTTATATGCAGATAATTGTAATTTTACTAATAATCATAATAAATATGGTGTTTTCTATATTTCTGGAAGTGTAGCTGAAATTTATAACTGTGTATTTGATAGTAATAATGCTACTTCTTCTAGTGGTGGACTTGGTGCTGGTATTTACTTCAGTGGTTCTTCAAGTGCAGGTACAACAGCTATTGTTGAAAATTGTACTTTTATTAATAATTTTGCTAATCGTGGAACTAGTACTTTTGGAGATAGTGCTGTTGGTAAAGGTGGAGCTATTTATGTTAATGGTAATAGTACTGTAACTATATCCAACTCTTACTTTGAAAATAATACTGTTGCTGATGGATCTGCAGGTCCTGGTGAAGGTGGGGCTATTCATTCTATGGGTGGAGAAGTTTTAATTATTGGTTCTATATTTAAAAATAATATAGCAAATAATGGATCTGAAATATTTGTAAAATATAATAGTAATGGTAAAAACACTCTAAATATCACTAATTCTATTATTGTAGATGATAATGAAAATAGAATTGCATCTATTCCTCTTGCAGGTACTGTTACTGTTATTGCTAATACTAATTGGTGGGGTACTAATAATGATCCATCAAACTTTGTATCTAGTGATGTAGTTTTAGACAATTGGATTATTTTATCTGTTTCATCTACTAATATAACTGATAACTCCAAAATTGGTGATGTTATTGAAATTACTGCTGAATTTAATAAATACACTGATAAAAATGGCAATAATTTTACTTTAATGGATAATTCTATTTTTGATGGTTGGGTTGTTAATTTTACATCTTCAACTGGAGCTTTAAGTTCTTTTTCTGAGGAGATAGCTAATGGAATAGCTAAAGTTAAGTATACAATTAATAATGATAATAATAAAATTGATGTTGCTGTAAATAATCAAACTTTCAGTATAGAATTTAAAATAACTGTTTATGAAGGTATTATTTATGTCTCTAAAGATGGTAATGATGGTAATGATGGTTCTATTAATAGTCCTGTAGCTACAATTAAAAAGGCTATTGAGCTTGCAAAAAAATCTGGTCAAATTATAATTCTTGAAGGCACATATCTTGAATCTGATTTAACAATTAATTATGATTTAAATATTACTGGCCAAGGTGATGTTACTATTGATGGTGAATATAAAGATAATATATTCCTTATTTTCTCTAATGTATTAATTGAAAACATTAAATTTACAAGAGGACAAGCTACTACTAGTAGTGGTGCAATATTTATTAATTTAGGTAATTTAACTTTAAAAAATACTAGTTTATTCAATTCTAAATCTAGCCAAAATGGTGGAGCTATTTATAATACTGGAAATTTAGTAATCATTGATTCTAAATTAATTAATAATTCTGCTGATAATCTTGGTGGAGCTATTTATATGGATAAAAATACTCTTGGAGATAATACTCTTACTATTGTTAATTCTATTTTTGATGGTAATCATGTTAAAGGTACAAATAATAAAGGCGGGGGAGCTATTTATGTTCAAGCTATTAAAGGTCAAATTTCTATAGATAATTCTACTTTCTCTAATAACTATGTTGAAGGTCAATATAGTGGTGGAGCTATTTATTCATTACAATGTGAAAATATTTTAATAAATAATTCTAATTTTGTAAATAATAGTGCAAATCCTGATGTAGATTATGGTGGTGGAGCAATTTGTTTCATTGGTCAAAGTTTTGAACAAAAAGGCACTTTAAATATTTTCAATACAGTATTTTTAGATAATGTAGCTAAAGGTTCTAATGCTGGGGGAGCTATCTATATAAGAACTTCTACTTTAAACATTAAAAATTCAGCATTAATTAATAATGTTGATAGTGAAGGTGTAGCTATTTACAGAGGTACTAGTTCTTATGCTGGAACTACTGTAAATGCAAATTATAATTGGTGGGGAACTAATAATGATCCTTCTTCGTTTGTAGCTAATGGAATAACTATTAAACAATGGTTGGTCATGACCTTTACTAATACTTCTGCTATTAAAAAAGGTAATAATGTTGACTTTATTGTAAGCTTAAATAAATACACTGATGGTAGTATAATTTATGATTACTTAGAAAAAATTAATTTCGCTCGTCCATTAACTATTACTGTTAATGATGATGAATTATATAATGGTGTTATTTCCAATGGTGAATATAAATTTAATTATACAATTTCTGGAGGTTCTAAAAACTTTTCAGCCAGTATTGATAATGAAACTTTAAATATTACTTTTATTGATGAATCTGAAGTTCATTTAATTGTTAATAATCTTACAGTTCATTATAAAAATGAAAGTGCTTTAGAAATTTCTTTAAAAGATTATAAACTAAATCCTTTAGGTAGTATGATTGTTTATATTATAATTGATGGAATTAGGTATAATGTAACTACTGATAGTAATGGTCTTGCTTATTTAGATATTGACTTAAAACCAGGTTATTATATTGTTAATGCTTACTTTAATGGTACTACTATATACTCAAAAGCGGAAACAATAGCTAGTATTAATGTTATAAACACAATTGTAACTAAAGATCTTACTAAATATTATAAAAATGCTAGTCAATTTAATGCTACTATTTTTGATAGTGCAGGAAACCCTTTAATTAATAAAACTGTAACATTTATTATTAATGGTAAAGAGTACAATCGTACTACTAATGAAAAGGGAATTGCAATACTTTCTATTAATTTAAATCCAGGTAATTATACTATTATTACTATAAATCCTTATGATGGTTCAAACGTGACTAATAATGTAACTGTTCTTTCTACTGTTTTTGCAGATAATGTTACTTTGTTTTATTGTAATGGTAGTAAGTATGGTGTGAGTGTTATTGATGGTGAGGGTAATCCTATTGTTGGTTGTAATGTTTCTTTGAATATTAATGGTGTTTTTTATGATCGTACTACTGATGTTAATGGTACTGCTTGGTTGAATATTAATTTGAATCCAGGTACTTATACTATTACTGCTATACATCCTATTAGTGGTTTAGAAATTGGTAATGTTATTAAGGTTTTACCTACTTTAGAAAGTGAGGATCTTGTTATGTTTTATCGTAATGGTAGTAAGTATGGTGTGACTGTTTATGATAAATTAGGTAATCCTATTGTTGGTCGTAATGTTTCTTTGAATATTAATGGTGTTTTCTATAATCGTACTACTGATGCTAATGGTACTGCTTGGTTGAATATTAATTTGGATCCAGGTAATTATACTATTACTGCTGAACATCCTGTTACTGGTTTAAAATTAGGTAATAATATTGAAGTTCTTCCTACTGTTTTTGCAGATGATTTAACTAAAAAATTCGGTACAAATGATACTTATGATATTCATGTTTTAGATGGTCAAGGAAAACCAGTAAATAATGTTAATGTTACAATTAACATTAATGGAGTAATGTATGAAAGAACCACTGGTTCAGACGGAATAGTTAAATTAAACATTAATTTAGATCCAAACACATATATTGCAACAATAATGTATAAAGGATACGAAACATCAAACATAGTTACTGTAAGAAGTTAAAAACTTCTTTTTTTCTTTTTTTTTAGTTAAAATTAGTTTTTAATTTAATAATTTTTAAAATAAATTTTTAATTTCAGTTTTATTTCATATAAAAGATAAAATATATATAAGTAAAAATGTTAATATTTAAATGTTAATATTTTAAAGATATTACTAATAAAATATTATTTAGAAATTTTGATTTACAATATTTAATTATCATATTATATATTATAATTATTAATTTGTGTGCGTATCAATGATAGAAGACAATATACAAGTTCTAAGACAAGCAGCTAAAATTTCTCAAGACAGTCCAGAAGAGAGGCTTTGGTGCGTCATTGCAGGAAATGATAAATTAGTGGATGATATAGCTTATAGAGCTATTGCATCTAAACATAATGTTAAAATTCTTTTCAGAGAACATGTTATATTGAAAGAAGATAGATTCAGTAAAAAATTTGATTTTATCATGCTAAATGGCTTAGCAAAAAATATCTATAATTTTAAAGAAATTTGTAAAAGTAATGGTGGGGCATTCATTCAAATAAGCCCTAAACTAATTGCAAATGAGCCTAATTTAATGGTATTTGTTGCTCCAGATGATATTATTAAAAAATGTGTTAATAATATTGAGCAAAATAAAATTTCTTTTGGAATTTTATCAGAAGATCAAACTACTGGTTTTATTGAAGCTGATTTAAATGTTGGTGTTAATTTACCAAATTTTGCAAAATCTGCTCTTAAACCTTTTTATAATGTTAGTGATGTTGTATTATCACTTATTTTAGTTTCTGTTGACGATGAGAAAGATATTGATAAAGTACAAAGTATAGCTACACAAAGTAAAATTTTTGTTATTGATTTTAAAGATATTAATATGGAGGATTAATCAATGAATATTTTTGGAAATGAAGAAGTGGAATCACAAACCAATAGAATTGTAAATAATAGCTTAGGTATTGATTTAGGAACATTAAATACAGTAATTGCTAAACCATCAGGTGATAAATTTGATTTATATCAAATTCCATCCGTTGTTGCAGTTAAAAAAGATGATCCTTCTGCAGTTTTAGCTGTTGGTGAAGAAGCTAAAAAAATGTTAGGAAGAACTCCTGAAGACATTGTTGCTGTAAGACCTTTAAAAAAAGGGGTTATTGAAAATGTTGCACAAGCTCAAGCTTTACTTATTAAAGCTATGCAAATAGGGATTAAAGAAGGAGAAAGTGTTGGAAGAATTGTTATTGGTATTCCTGGAGATGCTTCTGAAGTAGAGAAAAATGCTGCTGAGGAAATTGGTAGAAAAGCTGGAGCAGAATATGTTCTTGTTATTAGTGAAGGATTAGCTGCAGCTATTGGTGCAGGACTTCCTATTGCTGAGCCTAATGGAACTATGGTTATTGATATTGGTGCAGGTTCAACTGATATTGTTATTATTTCTCTTGGTGGAATTAATGATATTGAAACAGTTAGATTTGGTGGAGACGATGTTGATGCACGTATTGTTGAAATAGTTGCAGATAAATATGATGTAGCTATTGGGATTCATGATGCAGAAGCTGCTAAAATGGAAGTTGGTATGATTCATTGTAGTGAAACTCTTGAAAATTTAAGTGTTGAAATTATTGGAAAATCAATGGAAACTAATCGTCCTAAAAAAGTTGTTATTGACTCAATGTTAGTTGCTGATGCTGTAGAACCTGTTATGCAAGAAGTTATTTCTGGCTTAAATCTTATATTTGATAGATTATCTCCAGAATTAATGATGGGTGTTTATAATAATTCTGTAGCAGTTGGTGGAAGTTCAAGACTCCGTGGTTTAAAAGAAAGAATTATGGATGAAGTTTCAATTCCTATTTCTGTTTCTGATGATCCTATGACTGTTGTAGCTAAAGGAACTGCTATTGTAGCTGCAGAACCTCTTGCTTTAGAGCCTGAAGTTCGCCTTAGAGCTATGAAATAATATTTTCATTTTTTGATTTTAATGGAAATTTTAGGAATTGATGAAGCAGGCAGAGGTCCAGTACTAGGGCCATTAGTTGTTGCAGGTGTAGTTGTTCCTGAAGAAAAAAATGATATCTTAGAACGTATGGGTGTTAAAGATTCAAAAAGATTAACACCTAAACGACGTACTGTTCTTGCTCGTAAATTAAAAAACATGTTTGAATATGAAACTGTTTCTATTACTGCATTAGACATTGATAATTTACGAGAAAAAGGACATAATCTTAATGAAATAGAAAGAATGGCTATGGTTAAGGTTATAAAAAAATTAAATTTTGATAAAGCTATTTTAGATGCAGTTGATATTAAACCTGAACGTTTTGAAAATGATATCAAAGAAGTTGTAGGAGATATAGATTTAATAGCTGAACATAAAGCTGATGATAATTATATTCAAGTTGCTGCTGCTTCAATTATTGCTAAATATGAAAGAGATAGTGCTATTGAAATAATCAATAAAGATTATAGAAAAATTGGTGGAATAGGTTCTGGTTATCCAAGTGATCCTACTACAAAAAAATTTTTAACTAATTTTACTTATGATGAAATGCCTGAATTTGTTAGAAAATCTTGGGCAACAGTTCAAAAAATGAAATAATTTATTTTTTGATTTACTTATTTATTTTTAACTTTAAATAAAAAATTATAATATTATTTATTTAATTATATTAATTTATTAAAATTATTTAATTCAAAAATTCAAATAAATATTATTAAATATAATGATTATTAAATAATTTCGTATATACTGAGGAAAAAATCATGTTTGAATATTTTACAGAAATGATATGGAATGGGGCTGTCATGCCTCTAGTTGAAATTTTACAAAATGGGGGAATTATTACTTATATAATTCTTTTAATTGGTATCTATGGTGTTATTATTTCAATTCAGAAAATATTTTATCTTAGAAGAATTAATAAAGTCGATGCTACTGAAATATTGGATATTGTCAATGTTTCAATGGAAAAAGGCGGAGCTATTGAAGCTTTAAAACAAATTAATTTTTTTAATAATCCTGTTTCCCAAATTATATCTGAAGCTTTAAAAATTGGATATAAAAATAAAACAGAAGTTGAAGAAAGTATGGAACAAATTTTTATCGTTGAATTAGGTAAGATGACTAAAAATTTAAATACTTTAAAGACTATCACTGAACTTGCTCCATTTTTAGGTTTAATCGGTACTGTAATAGGAATATGGTTTACTTTTAAATCATTAGGTGTTAATCCAGATTCAGCAGCTATGGCTGAAGGTATCTATATTGCTCTTACAACTACTATTATGGGTTTAACTGTAGCTATTGTATTACTTCCTATGTATAATTATATCCAAAGTTTAATTGAAGAAGAAATGGATAAAATTGAATTAGCTACTAAAATGACCACTTGGGGATATGCTATTGCAAAAGTTAAAATAGATTCTAATGTTGAATGTGCATTACAAGCTTTACAAGATGCTGAAGGTATTGTAAATACTAGACAAATTTCTGATCCTTATGCAAATATTCAAGTTTCATTTAAACCAAGTATGTTAACTAAAAGTTTAAGCAATATTATTTTAGAAAAATGTAATATTAATTCAGAGATTATTGAAAGTAAACTTAAACATTAAGGTGATACTGTGACAATTGATATTAGATCACATAAAAAAAAGGTTTTAGATCAAAAACCACAATTTAATCTTGTACCATTTATCGATATTTTATTTACTATATTGATATTTTTGGTATTAACAAGTAATTTTGGAGAAGTTACAACCGATATTACTGATGTTGATGATTCATCTGCTACAGGAAAACCTAATGTAACTGATACTTCTGGTACTGCTGAATATTACTTAGTTCCTGTTCATAATTTACAAACTGTAATTGTGAATGGACAAGACATGTCGAGCTTGATTAGGGGAGGAGCCATAGGTGTTCACACGAAAGTTATTGATGAAGGAGAAGTAGCTACAAGCCCTGGTAAAATTGTTATAACAACGCCACCAGGAATGTCTCCAGAAACAGCAGTAAAAGCACCTAATTAGATTTTAAGGAGAATTTAAATGTATGTTGGAAGAATTTTATCAATAGGTATGAATAATACTGGAAAACCATTTGTTGCTTATAGAGTTTCAAGTAGATCTTTTCCAAATAGGCAAGCAAAGGTTTTTGACAAAAATAAAGCAGCCATTATTCCAAAAGAAGGGCATGAAAAAGATATTTTTGAAAATACATATATAACTTATAATTGTATAAAAATTGTAAAAGATATAGCTATTGTATCTAATGGATCTCATACTGATGTAATTGCTGATAAAATTTATGTTGGTATGAATATTAAAGATGCAATTGCATATTCATTACTTACAATGGATTATGAGAAAGATGATTATAATACTCCTAGAATTGCAGGTGTTGTAACATCTACTAATAATAAAGATGATTATCAATGTTATATTGGAATAGCTACTAATAAAAAAATATTAGTTGAAGAAGTTCCTTATGGAAAAGCTGCATATATTTCAACTTATGGTTCTGTAGTTCCTAATATTGTTGATTTTGAAGCAAATGATTCTGAAGAAGTTGCTTTATTTATTTTCGATGGGGGAAAATTCGCTGATTTTGATAAACCAGTTACTTCTGCAGGAGCTTTATTTGATGGTGAATGGACTATTAAAGCAGTAAATCCTTAGTGATAATATGGTTTTAGAATTATATGGTCTCAAATCAATTCCTTTAGTAAATAAAGGTGATGATATTTCTGTATTAATTAAACAATCATTAAAAAAGGAAAATTTATCTTTAGATCATGGAGATATACTTTTAATAGCTGAAACTTTAGTTTCTAAAGCTGAAGGAAATATTATACATATTGGTGATATTATTCCTTCAGAAGAATCAGCTATTATTGCAAAAAAATCTAATAAAGATTCTAAACTTGTTGAAGCTATTATTCAAGAAGCTAGGGAAGTTGTTGAAGTTGGAGAAAACTTTATTATAACTGAAACTAAACATGGTTTTGTGTGTGCAAATTCTGGAATAGATGAATCTAATGTTGAAGAAGGTTTAGCTACTCCTATGCCTGAAGATGCTGATAATTCTGCAAATATTATACGTGAACAATTAGAAAAAGACTTTAGTACTGAAATTGGAGTCATTGTTACTGATACTCAAGGAAGAGCTTTTAGAAATGGTGCTATTGGTGTTGCTATTGGTTGTTCAGGTATAGATCCTTTATGGAATAGAGCAGGTGAAAAGGATTTATATGATAGGGAACTTAAAACAACTGAAATAGCTGTTGCTGATGAACTTGCATCTGCTGCTTCTCTTTTAATGGGTCAAGCTGATGAAGGAATACCTATTGTTCTTGTTAAAGGTTTTAAAAACTTTGATTATTTAAGAAATACTGATTCTAATATTGGTCCTATATTAAGAGATAAACAATTTGATGTTTTTAGAAAATAATTTTTTTGTGTTTTTATGATTACTGTTTTATCTGGTGGAACTGGAACTCCAAAGTTTTTACAAGGGCTTAAAAGTGTTTATGATTCTTCTAAAATTAATATTATTGTAAATACTTTAGAAAATAACTATTTCTCAGGAGTTTATGTAGCTCCAGATATTGATACTGTTTTATATACTATGTCAAACATGATAAATGATGAGACTTGGTATGGAGTAAATGGTGATACTTTCATAACTAATGAAAGACTTAATGAATTAGGTACTCCAGAGCTTCTTAAAATAGGTGATATTGATAGAGCTACTAAAATACAGAAGACACTCTTAATGGAAAATCATACTTTAGAAGAAGCTGTAAATATCCAAAAATCTCAAATGAAAATAAAATCTTCTATTATTCCTATGAGTAATAATGCTTCAAATGTTAAAATTTTAACTGATATTGGGGAATTGGATTTTCATGAATTTCTAATTGAAAAAAAAGGCGAACCTAATGTTTATGGACTTCATTTTGATGAAGTAGAACCATCTAATAATTTAATTTCATCAATTGAAGAATCTGACGGCATTATTATTGGTCCTTCAAATCCTATCAGTTCTATTTTACCAATTATTTCAATTAAAGGGGTTAAAAAAGCATTAAAAAATAGCTATGTTATAGCTATTTCACCATTTATTGGTAAAGAAGTATTTTCTGGACCTGCTGCTAAGTTTATGAATGCATTAGGATATGAATCATCTTCCATTGGTGTTGGTGAAATTTATAAAGATTTTTTAGATGTTTTATATATTGATAATAAAGATCAAAATATTAAAAAAGATTTAGAAAAAATCATTAATGAAGTAAATGTTTCTAATATTTATTTTAAAAATTTTAATGATAAAGAGAATTTAGCTAAAGAGATTCTAAACAAAATATTTAATAAGTATTAAAATAAATTAAAAATATTAAAAGTATACATTAGCTGATTATTTTTTTGGTGGCTTAAAATGATACAAATGACATTGATACAAATTGATAATTATGGACCTTGGACTGTTACTCCAAGACCAAGAAATGAGTCTGACCTTCAGATTTTACAAGCTGAGTTATTTGCTGATTTGCAAAGACAAATAGCTATGAAAAAAGGTTTAGTATTTTATACAAGATTTGATAATTTATTAGCTATTACTAATGGCTTAAATGAAGAAGATCATTTAAGAATTCAAAGATCTATTAGAAATAGATATCCTATAACTATTAGTATGGGTGTTGGAGCAGCAAAAACTCCACATGAAGCTCAAAAATTAGCTACTTTGGCTTTACAAACAAAAGGTGGAGCTCAATCTTCAGAACGTGAAGAAATTTTAGCTGTTGATTCTTTAGTTGAAGATGAAAAAGATTTTGTTCAAGTTGCTCATATTGATATAAATAGCTGTACTGAAAGATTAACAGATATTGAATCAGCTTTTGATACAAATTTCATGGTAAATAAAGCACAACACTATTTAATGACAAAATTAATTAAAAAAGGGTCTTTAATCTTTTTCATTGGTGGAGATAATTTCATGGCACCATGTAATGGATTATCTGAAGAAGATATCGAAGTTATTTTAAAAGAAATTGACGATGAAATTGGAATTGCATTAAAAGCAGGAATTGGCCGTGGAACAAATGCAGAAGATGCTGCATATATGGCTGATATTGGTTTAGAAGAAATCAGAGACTGTAATAATTCCAAATGGACTCATGTTATTGAAAAAGAGTATTAGCTATGAAATTAGTAGCTCCAATGGCAGGAATTACCGATTCTAATTTTTTAATTAAACTAATTCCCTTCGGATTTAATGCTGTTTCACTTGGGGGATATAATCTCGATGAAGCTACTTTAAATGCTGCTACTAATGTGTTATCTAGAGGTAGGAAAGAATTTATAATTCCTTTAGATAATATTTATTCTCATATTTCTTCTGAAGTTTTTAAACTTAAAAATTTTAATAATAATATGACTGTTTTTGCTAATTTAAGGTCTTCTAATCCTGAAGATATTGTTAAAATAAGTAAAATTCCTGATTTGGATGTAGTTGAAATCAATTGTCACTGTAGACAAGAAGAATTTTTAGCTATTGGATGTGGTCAGGAAATGCTTTTAAGAGATGATTTATTAGATTTTATTTCTTATGTAGTTGATAATGCATCATCTAAAGTTTCTGTTAAAATCAGAGCTAATGTCTCTGGTGTTGATACATTGAATATATCTAAAAAAATTGCTTCTACTGGTATAAATTACTTACATATTGATGCTATGAAACCTGGATTTAATGATTTTGATTTTGATTTACTCAATGAGATTGTAAAAAATGTTGATGTTAATATCATTGGAAATAATTCTATAAATAATTCTAATCAAGTTTCAAAAATCTTAAAAACCGGAGTTAATGGTTTTTCTATTGGAAGAGCTGTAATTAATGGTTCCTTAGATTTTGAAATTTAATTTTTTATTCTTTTTTTAATGTTTTTTGATAATACTATATTTTTTATAGAGTTTTAGGTGAACCTAAATCATTTCATTTACTTTTTATTTTATTTTATGAACATTATTTAAAAAAATTTATTTAAAAATAGATGATTTCTAAAAAAATCAATAATTATTTATATATTGAAAAACAATTATTATATATAATTAAATGGATGTGAAATAATGGATAGAAATAATATGCCTCTTTTAGGAGATAATTTCCCTGAAATGGAAGTACAAACTACTAAAGGTATGTATAATCTTCCTGGTGATTTTAAAGGTCAATGGTTTATTTTATTTAGCCATCCTGCTGATTTTACACCAGTATGTACTACAGAATTTGTTGCTTTTCAAAAAAGATATGATGCTTTTAGAAAAATGAATTGTGAACTTATTGGTTTAAGCGTTGACCAAGTTTTCTCACATATTAAATGGGAAGAATGGATTAATGAAAATCTTGATACAGAAATAGAATTTCCTATAATAGCTGATACAGGAAAAATTGCAAATACATTAGGTATTATCCATCCTTCAAAAGGAACAAATACTGTTAGAGCAGTTTTTGTAGTAGATCCTGAAGGTGTTTTAAGGACAATGTTATATTATCCTCAAGAACTTGGAAGAAATATGGATGAAATTTTAAGAATTGTTGAAGGTCTTCAAATTTCTGATGATAATAATGTAGCTATGCCTGCTAATTGGCCTAAAAATGAATTAATGGGTGATGAAGTTTTAGTTCCACAAGAACCTAATGTAAATAAAATTAAAGAAAGACGGGAAAAAGGAGAAAAAGAAGGACTTAAATGCTATGATTGGTGGCTCTGTCATAAAAAACTTTAGATATGGGATAAGGTTATCTGTTTATTGTATGTGATTAGAACATTATCTTATGAAATTAGTTTTGTCATAAAAAACTTTAATTTTTCTTTTTTTCTTTTTTATAACAATTTATTATATGATTATAATTTTTACTTACATTATTCAAAACTTTTATATAATGCATAAGATACAATTTTAATTAAGAATATATTATTATATGATATATTTTACAGGTAAGTCCCTTAGAAGTCGGCATTCGTATGCAAGTGTCCGTTATAATGGCTTTTAAGCTCTGGATTTTTAATATTTTTTTTATTATTTAATTTTATATACATATATAGTAAAAATTTAAATTTTTATTAATATTTCACTTATTTTTTTATGAAATAGCTATTTTTAAAAATTAAATCAATAATGTTATTAATACCAAAATCTAAATTTATTAATAACTTAATTTATCAATATTATTTCTTAATTAAAAGGTGAATAAATTGTCATTCATAACACTTAAAAATATAAGTAAATCATTTAATGGTGTGGAAGTTTTAAAAAATATTAATTTAGTAATTGAAGAAGGTCAAACTCTAGGAATATTAGGCCGTAGTGGTAGTGGGAAATCTATTTTAATTAATATGCTTAGAGGGACTAAAGAATATATGCCTGATAAAGGCCAAATATTTTATGAAATTGCTGTATGTCCTGAATGTTTATATGTAGAATCTCCATCTCATGTAGGTAAAAAATGTAAATGTGGTACAACTTATGAAAAACAAGTTGTTGATTTTTTTAATTGCGAGAGGAAATTATTTGCTGCTATTAAAAGAAGAATATCTATCATGCTTCAGAGAAATTTCGCATTATATGATGAAGAAACCGTTATTGAAAACGTTATGAGAGCTATGGGTGATGAAAACGATTATGAAGAGAATCTTTATGAGGCTCTTGATTATCTTGAAATGGTTCAAATGAATCATAGAATTACTCATATTGCAAGGGATTTAAGTGGGGGAGAAAAACAAAGAGTAGTTTTAGCTCGTCAACTTGCTAAAAAACCAATGTTATTTTTAGCTGATGAGCCTACTGGTACACTTGATCCTCAAACTGCAGAAAAACTTCATAATACTTTAATTGAAGCTGTTAAAGATAAAGGAATTACAATGTTTATTACTTCTCATTGGCCTGAGATAATGTATCATTTAGCTGATAAAGTTATTTGGCTTGAGAAAGGAGAAATTGTTGAAGAAGGAAATGCTAAAGAAGTTGTTGATAATTTCTTAGAAACTGTTCCATTACCTGATAAAAAAGAAATTCCTGAAATTGGTGGAGCAGAAATTAAAATTGCAGATGTTAAAAAGCATTATTATTCTATTGAAAGAGGAGTTATTAAAGCTGTTGATGATGTAAATCTTGAAATTAATAATAATGAGATTTATGGTATTGTAGGTTTAAGTGGATCAGGTAAGACAACTCTAACTAGAATGTTAATCGGTTTAACAGAACCTAGTAGTGGAAATATAGATGTTAAACTTGGAGATGAATGGATTGATATGACCAAAGTTGGTCCATTAAATAGAGGTCGTGTAACTCCATATATTGGTCTTTTACATCAAGAATATTCATTATATCCTCATAGAGATATTTTGGGCAATTTAACTGATTCTATAAGTTTAGATTTACCTGCTGAATTTGGAAAAATCAAAGCTCTTGATATATTACATACTGTTGGCTTTGATGAAGAACAAGCAAAAAATATTTTATATAAATATCCTGATGAGTTAAGTGGTGGGGAACGTCACAGAGTAGCACTTGCTCAAGTATTAATTGAAGAGCCTAATATTGTTATTTTAGATGAGCCAACTGGTACAATGGATCCAATTACTAGAGTAACTGTAACTGATTCTATATTAAAAGCAAGAAAAGAATTAGAGCAAACATTTTTAATTGTATCTCACGATATGGATTTTGTATTAGATGTATGTGATAGAGCTTCTTTAATGAGAGGAGGCAAAATCTTAAAAACTGGTAAACCTGATGAAATTATTAAAGAATTGACTGTTGATGAAAAACAGGAAATGCTTAAATAATTTTTCTTTTTTATTTTTTTTAATTATTTTTCCTTTTAATAAAATTTTAATAATAATTGAAGATATCTATATTAAATAATATTCTTATCATCAAAACTATATTTTTAAAGACTTATTAAATTAATATTATAATTATAATGGAAAACTATTATATAGTTGAAAATGTATATATACATATTGTAGTATAAATACTGTAGTTTTTCTATTTTTAGAAAAATACTTATTTTATAAAATATTTTATTAATTTTTATTTGCTCTATAGCTTATTTTAAATTAAGATTAAATTAAATTATTTAATATAAGGAGGATTAAATTGTCACAACAAGCTAATGAACTTTTTGAAAACTTTCAAGAATTAACTCCATCAGAGTTTTTCAGAAAAAATAAACAGATGTTAGGTTTTTCAGGTAAAATTAGATCTCTAACAATCGTTTTTCACGAATTAATAACTAACAGTTTTGATGCAGCAGAAGAAGCTGGAATTTTACCAGAAATCAAAATTGATTTAAAAAGACTTGGAAAAGAACACTATATCTTAACTCATTCAGATAATGGTCCAGGTATTCCTGAAGATTATATTATGCAAGTATATTGTACAATGTTTGCAGGATCTAAATTTAGAAATATTCAATCAAGAGGACAACAAGGTTTAGGTTGTAGTGGTTGTGTTTTATTATCTCAAATGACTACTGGTGAGCCTGCAAGAGTTATCTCATGTTATGAAGATGGAGATGAACTTAAAGGCGTCAAAATGAAATTTAAAATGGATGTCAAAAAGAATAAAGGAATGTTAATGGAAAAAGAAGAATACAAAGGAGACCACACTGGTGTTTGTATTGAACTTCAATTTAAAGAAGTTTCTTATTCTATGGCAGAACAAGGTGCTTTTGAATATATCAGAAGAACCATGATTGGAAATCCTCATGCTAAAATTATATTTAGAGATCCTTCTGGACATAAATATATATTTAAAAGAGCAGCTGAAATTGTACCAGTTCTTCCTCAAGAGGTTTTACCTCATCCAAAAGGTGTAACTGCAGATGATTTAATTTTCATGGCAAAACACACTGATAAAAGAAGATTTAAAAGCTTACTTACAAGTTCATTATCTAGGATGTCTAATAAAAGGATTGATGAAATCGAAGAAATTACAGGAATCGATTTAAATAAACGTCCAAAAGACATGAAATGGGAAGAAGCAGAAGCTATTGTTGATGCCTTCTCAAAAATGAAATTTATGGCTCCTCCAACATCAGGCCTTATTCCTATTGGATCAGAACAAATTGAAAAGGGCATGAAACAAATTTTAAAACCGGAATTTATAGCTACTTTAACAAGAAAGCCAGTAACCTATAGGGGAGGTGTAGCTTTCATTGTAGAAGCAGGTATAGCTTATGGTGGAGATTCAGGCAGAATTGTAAATGACCAGAAAAAATCTGAAATTATGAGATTTGCAAATAGAGTTCCTTTATCTTTTGATCAAGGAAGTTGTGCTATTACTGAAGCTTTAAAAAGTGTCGATTGGAGAAGATATGGTCTTAAAGATTTAGATAATACTCCATTAACTTTATTTGTAAATATTATTTCTACCCAAGTTCCTTATTTATCTACTGGAAAACAAAGTATTGCTCCAGAACCAGAAATAGTTCAAGAAGTTAGACAAGCTACAATGAAACTTGCACGTAAACTTCAAAAACATATTAGGGCTAAAAGAGCTGAAAAAGAAAAAGCTATGAGATCTAAAATCTTTGAAGATTATGTTCCTGCTATTATTGAAGAATCTGCTAAATTAGCTGAAACTGAAGTTCCAGAATATCAAGAAATATTAGCTAAAGTTACAAAAAGAGCATTAGCTGAATTACTTGGTGAGAAAGTAGATGATGACGATGAAATAATTGAAGAAGATATTGAAGATTCATTAGTTGAAGAATTAGATGAATTTGGTTATAAAGTTGATGATGAACATAGTAATATCAAGAAAATTGAGGATGAACAGACTACATTTGAAGATAATACTAATCTTGATGAGGAATAGATAATATGGCTAATATTGATAGAAAAGCACATAAAGAAACTAGAAA
Organism: Methanobrevibacter sp. DSM 116169; assembly: GCF_046197865.1. Taxonomy (GTDB): domain Archaea; phylum Methanobacteriota; class Methanobacteria; order Methanobacteriales; family Methanobacteriaceae; genus JAHKLT01. The sequence continues at coordinate 428,964 of NZ_CP166990.1, forward strand.
AAACTATACCTTTAATAAATTAAAAGGTTTAGGTGAAGAAATAGTTGAAGATGTTAGAGAAAAACAAGTTCCTTCTATTAGAGTTCCATCAAGAGGAACTGGTAATATTGTTTATGATCCAGATAAACGTTACTATGTTTTAGGAGATAGATTCGGTAAAAGATCTCTTGGAAATGTAAAACAAATCAGAAAATTAGGACAAATGGTTTATGTAGCTAATTTCTGTAAAGATTTAGTTCAAAGAGAAAAAACAGCTACTATAAGGGAAATGTACTATGTTTCTGAAAGTTGGGGAATTGGTTTTAATACTCAGCAAGAATCTAACATTGTTGGAGAAGATTTAGAAGTAACTCTTGGAACTACTAGAGAAGAGCTCGGATTAATGCCAGAAGAAGATGGTGCATCAGTTTATGGTGATATCACATTACAAGATGATGATGTTGAGATTAATGCACTAAATTCTGGAAAATCAGGTTATACTATTTCACCTACTATTGATGATGTTGAATTCCTTGATCATGGAGTAGATAGAGTAATAGCTGTGGAAACTATGGGGATGTTCCATAGGATGGTTCAAGAAAAGGCATTTAAAAAGTTTAATACTTTAATTGTTGGACTCAAAGGTCAAGCAGCTCGTGCTACAAGAAGATTTATTAAAAGAGTTAATGAAGAATTAGATTTACCGGTTTACATCTGTAACGATGGAGACCCTTGGGGTTTTCACATTGCACAAGTTATTATTTCTGGAAGTGCTAAGTTAGCCCATGTAAATCATGATCTTGCAACTCCTAATGCTAAATTTATGGGTGTTACAGCTAGTGATATCATAAATTATGAACTTCCAACTGATAATTTAAAAGATGTTGATGTCTTAAGGTTAAAAGAATTATCTAAAGATCCTAGATATAAAAGTGATTTCTGGCAAAATGAAATTAAAAAAATGCTTAAAATCGGTAAAAAAGCAGAACAGCAATCATTTTCTAAATATGGTTTAGAATATGTTGTTGATACATATTTCCCAGAAAAACTTGATTCTTTAGAAGATTAAACATTAAAATTTAAGTATATATTAGCTATTTAGCTTTTATATTCTATAACTTTTTTTTTAAATAAAATTTTATAATATAGAATAAATAAATATATTATATATTGATAATAATTTTGTGTGATTAATAATGAAATCTGTAGCTATTAATGGATATGGAACAATAGGTAAAAGAGTGGCTGATGCTGTAGAAGCTCAAGATGATATGAAAGTTGTTGGAGTTAGTAAAACAAGACCAAATTTTGAATCTAAATCAGCAGTAGATAAAGGGTATGATTTATTCATAGGTATTCCTGAGCGAGAACAATCATTTAAAGATGCAGGTATTGAAATAGCTGGTACTGTAGATGATATGATTCAAGAAGCAGATATTATTGTTGATTGTACTCCTGGAAATATTGGTGTAGCTAATTTAGAAAAATATAAAAAAGAAGGAGTAAAAGCAATCTATCAAGGTGGAGAAGATCATGATTTAACTGGATTATCTTTTAATTCTTTTTCTAATTATGATGATTCTTTTGGTGCAGATTATTCTAGGGTTGTATCATGTAATACTACAGGTCTTACTCGTACTTTACATACATTAAATCCTTTGTGTGATATTGGAAAAGTTAGAGCAGTAATGGTTAGACGTGGTTCAGATCCATCTGAAATTAAAAAAGGTCCTATTAATGCAATTGTACCTAATCCTCCTAAAGTACCATCTCACCATGGTCCTGATGTAAAAACTGTTATGGATGGAGTAGATATTACAACTATGGCTTTACTTGTTCCAACAACACTTATGCATCAACATAATATTATGGCAGAAATTAAAAACGATGTAGCTATTGATGATGTTATTGACACTTTAGAAAAACGTTCAAGAGTTATGTTAGTTGAAGCATCAAAAGGTTTAGGTTCTACTGCAGAGTTAATGGAATATGCTAAAGATTTAGGTAGAAATAGAAATGATTTCTATGAAATACCTGTATGGCAAGAATCAATAAATATAGTTGATAATGAATTATTCTATATGCAAGCTGTTCATCAAGAATCAGATGTTGTACCTGAAAATATTGATGCTATTAGAGCTATGCTTGAGATGGAAAAAGATAATGAAAAATCTATAGCTAAAACTAATAAAGCTATGGGAATATTTTAATCTATCATGTTAGATAAAGTAATTTTTGGTCCAGCTGGTAAACCAATTGATTTTAAAGGTAAAGCTTTTGAATCATCTGAATATTTAAATGAGCATGGACTTCATGCATTTGAATATCAATCTACTTATGGTGTTAAAATTGGTGAGACATCAGCAAAAATATTAAAAGAAGAATCTAAAAAAGAAAATGTCTTAGTTTCAATGCATGGGCCATACTATATTAATTTAGCATCTAAAGAAGAAGAAAAAATTGATAGTAGTATTGAAAGACTTATTCAATCTGCTAAAGCTGGAGAGTGGATGGGTGCATATAGAATTGTATTTCATCCAGGATTTTATTCTAATCGTAAAAAAGAGAAAGTTCTAGAAATAGCTAATAGTACAATTAAAAAACTCTTAAATCGTTGTGAAGAGGAAGGTCTTTATGATTTTACTTTTGCACCTGAGACAACTGGTAAACGTTCTCAACTTGGTAATTTAGATGAAATTATTTCAATGTGTGAGACATTTGATCATTTTGAACCTACTATTGATTTTGCACATATCCATGCCAGGGGACGAGGAATTTTAAATACTAAAGAAGATTATAATTGTATCTTCTCAAAATTAGAAAATAATTTAGATATTGATAGGTTGCATTGTCATTTTACAACAATTGAGTATACTCATGCTGGAGAACGTAAACATCACACATTAGCTGAAGAAAATGAATATGGGCCACATATAAAAGATTTACTTCTTAATTTAATTGAAAATGATTGGAAAGCTACAATAATTTGTGAAACTCCTTTAATTGATCAAGATGCTGTTCGTATGAGAGAACTTTATGAATCTCTTAAATAGCTATTAAATAATTTTCTTTTATTTTTAATATTACTTCTTTATTTTTTCTAATTAAATTTTAATTATATTTTTCTATAATAGTTAATATTAGTAAAACATATGAAAATACATAGGCAATTTAGCTTATTTAAACAAAATATTTATATATAACAAAGCTATAATTTAAATTAATAACAATTTATTTGAATTGTTATTAAAAAATAATATGGAGAATGTTAAATATGAAAAGTGAATTACCAATTGCACCAGTTGCAAGATTACTTAAAAACGCAGGCGCTGAAAGAGTTAGTGAAGATGCAAAAGAAGAATTTGCAGCAGCATTAGAAGAATGTGCTACTACTGTAGCTAAAAAAGCTGTAGCTTATGCTAAACACGCTGGTCGTAAAACTGTTAAAGAAGACGATATTAAATTAGCAGTCAAATCTTCCTGTTGCGAATAATTGCGATGAAAATAGTTTAATTAATTAATTTTAATTAAACTTTTCTTTTTAAAAAATTTATTTTACTTATTTAAACTTATTTTATAATTTACTTATTTTATCTATTTTTGGAAATCTATTTTAAATATAAAATACATATAATTAAATATATATTTAATTAAGTTGGTGTATATTTGAAAACAAATACAAAAACTCCAGAAAGCAAAAATTCTAATAAAAAGAAATCTATTAAACAAATAGAAGAAGAACCAATTGCAGAAAAGATTGTTCTTGAAGCTATAGGTTATCCTTTTGATTTTAATTTAATGGAAACAGATTTAGAAATATCTGATGAAGAACTTTTTGAAGAATATGCTAAAGAACAATGGTTAGGATTACTTGTTCGTGAAGGTTCATATTTATTTGATCAAAAAATCATTCCAGATTTTGGTTTTAAAGTTATATCAGCTATTCCTAATAATTCAGTAATTACAGATATAACTAATATTGAAATAATCATTGATAATACTAAAAAACAAATATCTAAAAATGACTTCTATAAAAGTGATATTAAAATAGATGATATTGTAGGTCAAACTAGCGCTAAAAATAAAAGTAAGGTTTTAATAAAATATTTAGATGATCCTGAAAAATTTGGAAAATGGGCTCCACATAACATTTTGTTTTACGGCCTTCCAGGTACTGGTAAAACTATGCTTGCAAAGGCATTAAGCAATGAGCTTAATGTTCCATTGTATTTAATTAAAGCAACTACTTTAATTGGTGATCATGTTGGGGATGGTGCATCTAAAATACATGACTTATTTGAAAAAGCATCAAAAACTTCTCCTTCAATAATATTTATTGATGAAATAGATGCAATTGCACTTCATAGAAGTTTCCAAGCATTAAGAGGAGATGTTGCAGAGATTGTAAATTCTCTTTTAACTGAAATGGATGGAATATCTGAACATGAAGGTATTGTAACTATTGGTGCTACAAATAATATCACTTCTCTAGATTATGCTATTAGAAGTAGATTTGAACAAGAAATAGAATTTAAACTACCTGGTGAAAAAGAAAGAAAAGAAATAATCTTAAAAAATCTTGATTCATATCCTTTAGAATATGATTTTAATATTGAAAAATTAGTTAAAATCTCTAAAAATATGTCAGGAAGAGATATTAAAGAAAAGTTACTTAAAACCGCTTTACATCACGGAATATCTTCTGATAAAGATATTATTAACATGAAAGATATTGATTTTGCACTAAAATCTAGTAAGAAAAAGTTTAATGATGTAAAAGGAATGCATGAATAAGCTATTATTTTTTAAATATTAGTTTTGATGCATCAACAACATCTTTTTCATTTTCAATAGCTGCTTTTTTAAGATTAATTGAAATATCATAAAATATTTTATTAACAATAGATTTACTTAAGCTATCTATTATTTTTACACTACCTTCAACATCAGCTAATTTAACAATTGCCTTTTCAGCTTCTTTTTGTCTGATTTCTTCCATTGAATATCTTAAATTACCCATTATTTTTTCTACTTCTATTAATTTAAAAGATTCATTTAAAAGTTCAAACTCTTCTGCAATTATTTTTTCAGCTTCTTGAGCTTCATTTAATCTATTTTTTGTATTTATATCAGCTATTTCTCGAAGATCATCAATATTAAAAAGTTTTATTCCTAAATCTTTAACATCATCATTAATATCACGAGGATTTGCTATATCTATCATTAATGTATTTTCAGAATTTTTAAAATTAACCTTTTCAAGCCTTTCTCTATCAATCAAATAATGTGGAGAACTAGTTGAGCTTATTATTAAATCTGCATCAGCTAAATATTCATTTAAATCATCTAAAAATATTGCTTCTCCACCAAGTTCTTTAGCTAATTTAGATGCTGTATAAAATGTTCTATTTGCAACAAGAATAGCTTTAAGGTTCTTCTCAGCTAATGCTTTTGCAACTAATTTACCCATTTTTCCTGCACCAAGAACAATAACCTTCTTATCATGTAAGTCTCCAATACTTTTTTCTGCAAGTTCAACTGCTGCAGAACCTATTGAAACATGTCCTTTGTTTATTTTTGTTTTTTTCCTTACAACTTGGCCTACATGAATAGCTTTAGTAAAAACACTATTTAATATATTTCCGCAATGATTTTCTTTTTCTGCTTTTGATTTAGAAGTTTTAATTTGCCCTAAAATCTGATCTTCACCAATAATCATTGATTCTAAACCAGATGTAAGTTTAAGTAAATGTAAGATTGCATCATCACCAAATTCTAATGTAATATTTTCACTATTACAATTTAAAAGAGGTTCATCAAAAACACAGTAGTCATTATGAATAAAAAATTCTTTTCTATTACATGTATTTATTTCAACATATTCAGTAACATTATATTTTTCATTTAATTTAAAAAAAAACTCATCAATATATTTAGAAGCCGAATCCATTGTATCTAAATCTGCTAAATTATGATCAACTCTTATATTAATTATCAAATTAATGCCTCCTAAATATTATCTACTTGTGTTTTTAAATATTCTTTTGCACCATTTAAATCATGGTTTTTGATATAACTAGCTATTTTTTCATCTTCAAAAAAAGAATATAAATATTTTTTTCTATCTTTTTGATTATTAATTTTGCCTTTTAGAAGTTCTCTTGCAAAATTTTGAACTTCTATTTCTAAAATATCTTCAGCTGTAATAATACTTTGAATCTTTCGTCGAAGTTCTTTTGCCATTAATGGACTTTTGCCATTTGTAAAAATAGATATTTCTATATTTTCAATATTAAAAGTAGTTGGAACAATTAAATTGCCTTTATCAGGACAATCTGCTCTATTGATTAGTTTATCTTTAGCTATTTTTGTAACATATTTTGCTAAAGATTCATTTCCTGTAGCTATAATGATTAAATCTGACCATTTAACTAATGTATCAATGTCAGATTCATCTTTTAAAATTGCTCCTTTATCTGATAATTCTTCAGAAATTAAATTACCAATTAAAATAACTTCAGAGTTTTTATCTAAGAATCTATTGGCACGTCTAGTTGCAACTTCTCCAGTGCCTAAAATAAGAACTTTTAAATCGGTTGTTTTAAAATAAAGAGAAGTCCAATCCATAAAAATCTCTAAAATTTATTCATTTTCTAATGATTTTACTTTTAATACTTTAAGAGCCATTCTTAAATCATCATTACAATCAGTTAAGATTTTACTAGCTTCAGATTCAGTAATATCAAAAGATTTAGCAAGTGCTGAAACACTTTCATCAGATGTTTCTTGTTCTGTGTTATTTGTTCCAGTTAAAACTTCAGACAATTCTTTTTTTAATTGTAAATATTCATCTTGTGACATATCAATTTGATTTAATGTCATATCTCTTAAAGGACAAGGTTTAGAAGGTTTACAACACCATACAAGTGATCCAAAACAAGTTCTGGGACCTTCGCCTAATCTAGTTTCATTAGCAAATTTATTTTTTATATCAATATAATCTTGAGGACTAATATTAACTTCATCTAATGCCCTCATAACAGGACAAGGTTTTACTGGAGGACAGCAAAAAGCTAAACCTCTAACATCTCCACCTCTACATACATGAGAAGGTGCATCATTCCATACCATATTATAATTCTCCATTTAATTTTATATTATCTTTTCCAATATAAAATTTAGCTATATAAACTATAATGATAAAAAGTATTTAATACTTTCTGATATACTTATTTTTTTAAACCTTAAATATACAATTTCCTTTAAACCAAGTTTCTAAAACTTTCGTATTTTGTATTTTATTTGTATCTATAGCTAAAATATCTTGATTTAAAATTATAAAATCAGCGCTTTTACCTTTTTCAATAGTTCCAAATTCATTTTCTGAGTTTACTTGTTTTGCACCATTAATTGTATAAGCATCAATACAATCTTCAACTGTAATAGCTTCATTTGAAGGTGGTATAAATCTTGTCTGATCATAACGGTTTACAGCACAACAAATATTTATAAATGGATTTAATCCAATTAATCCACCACTTACTGGAGCATCACTTCCAAAAGTTAAAGTAGTTCCATTATTTTTAAGAGTTTTTAGTGGCATTTGTCTTATATATCTTTCAGGACCTAAAACATCTTTTGTAAATTGGTCAAAACCTAACCACACAGGAGTTGTTTGATATATTATTTCATTTTGTTTTTCAAATCTTTTTAAACCATTTTCAGGTAAAACTTGTACATGTGCAATTGTTTTTGTTCCAGCAATATCTCCTAGTTCATCATATATATTTAAAACATCTTCAATAGCTGCATCTCCAATTGCATGAATATGTATATTAAAATTTTCTGCACATGATATTTTACCCATTTCCAATAGCTGGTCATGTTTCAATGTTTTTGCTCCTTTTCCATGGCCTGGTTTTTCATATTCATCAAACATAAAAGCACTAAAAGCTTCAATTGTTCCATCTTTAAACATTTTAAGTGTTGTGGGTCTAAGGAGTTCTGATGTATATAATTTCCTACATTCAATCATTTCCTTTATAAAACCTTCTTTATCACTTAGTCCATCATAATAAAAAGATGTAAAATATCTTAAAGTTAAATTCATAGAATTTAAAGTTTCTAAAATTCTCTTTTCACCAGAAAATATGAAGCCTGCATCAAAAACACTGGTATAACCAAAAGAATTAGCTATTCTATTTATTTCTGGAAGCTGTTTTTCTAAAAGTTCTGGTGAAGAAGCTCCTAGCTGCCTTTCAACATAAACCATTGCATCATTTTCAACAGCTTGTCCTGTAGGATTTCCGTTTTCATCTCTTTTAAAATAACAAACTCCAGGTTTAGGATCTGGTGTATCTTTTGTTAAATTAATTAATTCCATTAATTTTGTGTTCATCCATCCACTATGGCCTCCACTATCATATAAAAATACTGGTCTATCATTAACAGCTTTATCTAATTCTGAAGCTAAAGGAATACAATCTGTTCCATAACCTAATCCAAATACTATTGGTAAATCATCAACACTTTTTTTAGAAACAATTTCTTTTATCATTTCTAAAACTTTTAAGTGGGACATATTTTGTTCTATTTCAATACTATCTTCTAATGATTTAAGTGACATCATTACATAATGACAATGTGTATCCATAAATCCTGGAAGGACTCTTTTACCTTTTAAATCAAAGGTGTTATGAGTTTTAAATTTTAAAGCTTTCTCATCACTACCTACGTAAATAAATTTATCATTTTTACATACAAAAGCAGTAACATTTTCTTGGTTTTTATTAGAAGTGTATATTTTACCATTAAAAAAGACTTTATATTCTTCGGATATGTTTTTATTCATTGTTTCACCATAATATTTAAAAATAGCTATTTAATAAATTTTAAATTAAAAAAAAGAGTTATTTAATAAAATAATTATTTTTTCCTTATCTTATGATAAAGTTTAACAAGATTATTTTCAATTTTATAACATATGTACCATATTATAGCAGTTACAACTATAAATGTAATTATATAAATTAAAATTTCCCACCACATAATAATAGTTTATTAACTACTTTTTATTTAAAATGTGTTTAATAATTGAAAAAAATATAAAAATAAAAAAAGAAATGAAGAAAATTTAAGTAGTCATTTCCCCATTACAGAATAAAATTACTCCTTCTGTTTTAAAAACATGTGTTTCACGTGCATCCATTTTAGAAGCTACTTCTTCTAATTCTTTTGAATTGTATAGTTTTGATAAATTATCGTAGAATTCATCATATAATTTAGGATCTGCATTTCCGCAGTCTCCTTTAACTTCTTCAGGACTACCATTTTTAACACCATTAACAAAGAAGGAATTAGCTATATCATCATCCCATTCTTTATTAGGACTTTTGAATATGAGTTTATAGTCTAATTTGAACTCATAGCCTCCATATTTTTCTTTATCGCTTTTTATGTTAAATAATAATCCGTGCATATATATCACCACTTATATATATGTTTTTCATGGTGTATATATCTTTCTAAAAATATTATTCTAATTTGAAATCGTCTCTAAGTTCAATTTCATCAGTTTCTATTCCTACTACTGATTTGAATTCTTTAAGCTTTAAATCACGTTGTTTTTGTTCTAAAAAACTATAAACAGTTTTATGTCTAGACCCATTTAAAATCAATTCAAGAGCTTCTTTAGCTATTTTTATGTTTTCTAATTCTCCAATAAAAGAAACAGTTTTTCCATAAATAGCCATGTTTACTTCTGCCATTTCAACAATAGCTTCTCTTGTTTTACCATTTTTGCCTATGATTCTTCCTTTATGTCTAGCTAAAGCTTTTTTTGATTTACCAATATATAATGGTAATTTAATTACTTCTAGATAAAAATCATCATCTGCTAATTTGAGAGCTACATCAGGATTAAACCCTCTAGCTATCGCTTTTATAATATGATTAGCATTCCATCCACCTAATGGGTCTTCCATATTTTCTTTTGGATCAATAGTAACTATGCCTTCATTACTTTCAATTTCTAAATGTGTTTCTGTTGCTTTTTCAATAGCTTTTTTTACTTTACCATTTGTTCCAATTAAAACTCCGATTCTATCTTGGGGGATTTTAATATAATCTGTTTCTGGCATTTTTACACCTCTAAATTAGTTAAACTTTATGTTATTTATAATATTTATTAATTTCTAAAAAAAGTTTTATCTTTTAAAATCAATATATTCATTTAATTCTTCATAAGAAGTTTTAACACCAAGTTTTTTATATTCTTTGACTATGGTTTCAATATCTCTTTTTAATAGCTCTCTAGCTAATGGATGGTCAAGAACAACTGATTGAGATACATCAATAATTACTGGTGTTTCATTTTTATTTAAAATATTAAAATTAGAAAGATCTCCATGAATAAGTTTCCCATCATTTACAAATTTTTTTATCTCTTTGATTAATTTTTGATAAAATGATTCAGGATCTTTTGGAGGCTTTACTTTTGCTGTTGGAGAAGCATTACCAAATTTATCTCCAATAAATTCTAAAAGTAAAATATTATTTAATGTTGTAACAGGCTCTGGAACATTTACATTTGCTTCAGCTAACCTTTTAAGATTTCTATACTCTTTATTAACCCAAGCATATATTACTTGTCTTTTGTTTTTCGTTCTAACATTAAATCTAGGGTCGCCATCAATATAATAATTCATTTTTTTAAAATCAGAAGTAGCTATTCTATAAATTTTAACAGCTATTGGGGATTCATCATCTTTAATCCCTTTTAAAACATTAGCTTCTTTACCTGTACTAATAGCTCCATTTAAAATATCAATGTGGCCTTGATTAGCTAGTTTATATAATGATTCTAAAGTAAGTTTGTCAAAGATTTCACTAGCTACTCGTCTATCTTCAACACTTTTTAATCTCTTTCTTGAAATTAATTTTTGAACTTCATCATCTGCTTTATTTATTTTAGAATCCATTTTCTACTCAAAATTAGATAAATGTAATTAATTATTTTTTAAAATAATATTACATTTTTAAATAGCCTTTTTTTTCTAACCAATTGGATTCAGTTTTTGTATATCTCCAAATAACATCTGCTTTCTCATCAGATTGAAAGTCCCATGGTTTTACTAAAACAACGTCTCCTTCTCTTATCCAAATACGTTTTTTCATCTTTCCAGGGATTCTTGTCATTCTAATAAATCCATCAGAACATCTTACTTTAATTTTTCCATGGCCCATAATTTGTTCAACAAGACCAGGTATTTCTCCTTTTCTTGGAGTTCTAACTCTTCTAAATTCTTGTGTATTATCTTGTGGTTTAGACAAATACTCATCCTCCTGTGTATTATAATTTCTCGTTTATTAATTAAATAATTATGAATTATATAAATAATATAAATATCTTTATTTTTCTTAATATATAATATTAGCTTATTAGTATAAGATATGATTTTTATTTAATCTCAATAATGAAACATTAAATATAAATTAATTGTTTTTTAAATATGATTATAGTAAATAAATTGATGGAAAAAAATAAAAAATCTTAAATTATGGTGTTTTAATTGGGTACTGAGTTTTTAAAAATTAAAGAGTCTGATGATGCTAAAAAAATCATAGGAAATTTGTTTAATAAGTGTTACGCGTCAAAAATAGAAGAAATTGATGTTGAAGATTCATATAATCGAGTTTTATATGAAGATATTTATAGTTTGATTGATTTTCCATCATTTGACAAGGCTTTAAAAGATGGTTTTGCTATTAAAGCTGAAGATTCTTATGGAACAAATGAAGAAAACCCAAATACTATTGATGTTATTGATTTTCTAGAAGCAGGTTCTACTACAAATAAAGTTGTAGAGAAAGGAAAATGTATTGAAATTAGTACAGGGGCTGCCTTACCTGATGGTGCTGATGGAATAGCTATGGTAGAATTTTGCTATAAACATGATGATAAAGTTGATATTTTAAAAAGTATTACACCATACCAAGATGTTGCTCGTAAAGGTTCTGATATGAAAGAAGGAGATCTTCTTTTAAAACAAAAAGAAGTATTAAATCCTGGTAAAATTGGTGTTTTATTATCTCAAGGATTTAAGACTGTTGATGTATATAAAAAACCTGTTGTAGGTGTTATATCTACTGGAAATGAGCTAATCTCACAAGATGAAGATTTAAATTATGGTAAAATCTATGATGTTAACTCTGAAATGATTAAATCTTCAGCTATTTCTTATGGAGCTATTGGTAAATCATTAGGAATAGTTAAAGATGATTATGATATATTAAAGAAAAAAATTGAAAGCTCTTTAGAAGAAGTTGATATTTTAATATGTTCTGGTGGAACATCTGCAGGTTTAGGAGATGTATTAAAACATGTTCTAGATGAAATCGGAGAAGTATTTATTCATGGAATTTCTGTTCAACCTGGAAAACCAACAATTGCTGCTATTGTAAATGGTAAAGTTGTTATAGGATTGCCAGGTAATCCTGTATCAGCTATTGTAATATTCAATGTTTTTGTTGCTCCTCAAATAGCTAAACTTTCAGGTTATGATATAAATCAAAATAAAAAAACAATTAAAGCTAAATTATCTAAAAAAATACATTCTCCATTAGGTAGATTGCAATATCAAATGGTAAGATTAAAAAATGGATTAGTAGAACCTATTTTTAAAGATTCTGGAGCTATTTTCTCTTTATCAGAAGCAGATGGTTATGTTAAAGTTTTAAAATCTATTGAATTAGTCGATGTAGGAGAAGTTGTAGAAGTGAATTTATTTAATTAACTTTCTTCTTTTTCTAATAATTTACTACTTAAAAGTTTAATTCCTATTGATCCAATTGGAGCTGTAAATAAGATAGCTATAGCTGCAACAGCTATTATTATCTCACCTGATGCAACTCCTGCGGCAAGTGGTATTCCACCAATTGTAGCTTGAACTGTTGCTTTTGGAAAATAAGCAACCATTGCAAATAATTTTTCTTTTAAATTTAAATCAGTACCAATTAGTGAAAGATAAACTCCAATTGATCTAAATAATAATCCAAAAGAAACAATAGCTATTCCAGGTAATATTAATGTAGTAGCAAGTTCTATGTTTAATCTTGCACCAAGCATTACAAAAACGATTATTTCTGCTAAAACCCATATTTTTTTAAATTTATCTGATAATTTAAAAGCTGTTTTTGGTGTTCTACTTAATATCATAAATCCAATAACCATTACACCAAGTAATCCAGCTATTGGAATAGTTCCTTCTAGTGCTTTTCCAAATCCATTTAAAAGTAAAGCTGAAGCTAAAACTATTAATAATTTTTCAGTAGTAGTAAATTTCCATTTTCTAAATAAATTCAATACTATTAAACTTGTTATAAGTCCAAATAAAAGACCTAATAATAGTGAAACTGGTATTCCAACTATTGTCCATAATACGTTTACATTTGTTCCAAAATAAACTCCTAAAAATGATGAAAAAATAGTAATAGCTACTACATCATCCATTGAAGCTCCAGTAAGTAATATTGTTGGTATTGATTTTTTTGTTCCAAGTTTTTGATCCATTAAATTAAGCATTGATGGAACAAGTATTGCAGGAGCTACAGCACCAAGTATAAATCCTAACATTCCTCCTTCTATAAAAGAAATTCCTAAAATAAAAGGTGCAATAAAAGCTATTGACATTCCTTCAAAAACAGAGGGTAAAAATCCCATTGTAAGAGCAGGTCTACCTACTTTTCTCATCGAGTCTTGATTTATACTTAAACCAGCCCTAATTAATATTATAACAATAGCTATTGTACATAGTTCATTAGAAAGATTTAAAAAAGATCCATGGAGGACATTAACTCCAAATGGTCCTAAAAGCATACCTAAAATTATTAATCCTAAAAATCCAGGTAATCTAAACTTACTTAGTAATTTTGTACATATTATTCCAAGTAAAATAATAATTCCAAGATTAATAGCTATTAGTTCCATAATATTCTCCATTGATTATATAATTTTTTACTTACTATTTTTTTTATTTATATATTATTTAATAATTTTCATTTGATTTTAAACATTTATTTAAATAGATTAATAATTAAATTTATTAATTTCAAAAACATATTTTATTATAAGATATTTTTTAATTAAGGTGTATATATGAAAATTGAAGATAAAATAATTCCTGATCAGAAATTAGCTATTACTAAAAATAAAAGACCTATTGTTGATGTTGAACTTGTTATTGCACAATTAATGGGATGGGTTGAATCAGAAGAAGTAGAAACAATTGGCTCTCCTTTTATTATATTTTATTCTCCTAGATTTTCATATGATCCTGAAGATGTTGTTTTTGATATAGGTATTCCTATAAATGGAGATCCTGAAGGAACTGATATAATCGAAATTGTTGATTTAATAGAACATAATGTTTTATCTGCTACTCATAAGGGGTCTTATGATAATATTAAAGAAACTTATGAAAAGATGGTTGATGAGGCAGAAAAAAATAACTTTGATATTATTGGTTCTCCAAAAGAAGTGTTAATTAAAAGTAAAATTGATGTCGATGATGACAATGAACTTATTACTGAAATTCAACTACCAATTATTAAAATGTAGATATAATGACTAAAAAAGATAAAAAAGACTTAAATCCAGATGATATTAATAATATGATCGATGATTTAAGTCATGATACTTATAAAAATATTTCTAAAGCAGAACATTCTATTGATGATGAGGTGGAAAAATTAGAAAAAGATTCTGATAGATTTATTGATATGGAATTAGATGATATTGATTTAAAAGAAAAAGTTTTATCTAAATCATTTAAACTAAATGAAAGTTCAAAAGATTTAAAAAAGAAATTAGATGAAATTTAAGATAATTTCTCAACTATTTCTTTAAATGAATCTATAACATAGTTTCTTTGATCTGTAGTCATTCCATATGTACTACATTTAAACCATTCTGTTTGACCTCTTTTAATTCCAGTAATTTTCCTATTTTTTAATTCTTCATATAAATAAAAACCTTTTCTAGAATGTTTTTGACCAATTTCATATAATCTAGGTGTATCAAATCTTACTAAATCATGATTTGTGGGATTTATACCAATTTGAGTAATCCCATCAATTGATTCAAGTTCTTTTACAAATCTTCTACTTTCTTTTACTTCTTTATCCCAATTAGCTACTCTTTCTTTAACATAAGGTAATGATGCCATTAAAGTAACAATTGGAGCCCCTCTACTTGTACATCCAAGCATTTCAATTTCTTTTTTAGGAAATTTAGGAGATTTTTTAAGCATAGAATCTTCCCATTCTTCTTTCATTCCTAATATTCCTATAGGACCTGATGCAGCCATACTTTTATGCCCACTTCCAACAACAAAATCTAAATCCCATTCATTAGCTTTTATTGGAAGTCGTCCCATTGAATATGCACAATTTAAAACAGATGCAACTCCTAAATTCTTACAAATTTTTCCAAATTCTTTTGCATCAGTAAGATTACCATAATCTCCATCAACATGTGTTAAAAGAGCTAATTTTATTTCCCCTACCTCATCAATAGCTTCTTCAAGAGTTTTTCTATATTGTTCCATTGTAATTTTATTTTCACTATCATCTGTAGAAGGTACTTCAATTATGTTAACTCCAGACCTTTCACATGCAAGATAAGTTGTATAATGTGCGTTTGAATCAATAACAACAGTATCACCAGGCTCACATACCTTATTTATTACAGCATATTTTCCTTCACGAGCACCATGAACTGTTCTAACAACATCTGACTCGATAAATTCAGCTAAATCATCTAAAAAGCTATTTATTGGAGGTTTACTTATATGATCTAATCTTCCTGCACAATAATCACAAACACTATACCCATCTCCAAAATCATATAATGCTTCTCTTGTCTTTTCTGGTAAGATTCCTCCTCTTTGTAAAGGATTTAAATTTAAATATTCTCTTTCTGCATCTCTTGTTAAGTTGTATTCACATTCCATTTTCATCATCCAACAACATTTAAATTATTAATAATTATTTTAGGTATTATAAATGGTCCAAATTGTTTAGTTTCTGATTTTAATTTTCTACAATCATTTAAAATTTCAAAAATATTTCCAGAAATCATAGCCTTCTTAACAGACTTTGTAATTTCACCATTTTCAATTAAAAATGCATTATTTGCTTCAACTGAAAAATCACCTGAAATCGGATTAGCAGTATGAGCTCCAAGTACATCAGTAGCTATAAAACCATCTTTAATTTCATCTAAACTTTCTTCTTTTTTAAAGTTAAATGTAATATTTGAAGGTGATATTTGAGGTATTGAACTATAAGAACCTCTATAACCATTTGAAGTACTTTCCACACCTTCTTTATTACTTGAATAATTATCATAAATATAGCTTTTTAAAATACCATCTTCAACAAGTGCTGTTTTTTTAGATATTGTTCCCTCACCATCACATTTACAAGATAAAAGACCCTTTTCTAATGTTGAATCATTAGTTATAGAAACATTATTATCTATAATCTTCTTATCTATTTTGTCTTTTAAAATAGATCTTCCTCTTTGAACATTATCTGCAGAAAATGCACTTATAAATGTGGATAATAATCCTGCTGCAGCATGATAATCAAAAACAACTTCTCTTTTTTTTGTTTCTATGTTTTCTCCACCAATTGATTTACGAGCTATATCACAAACATTTTTTGTTAAAGTTTCTCCATTTAAATCAAAAAATCTTGATGATTCATAATCATATGCTGATGATAATTCTTCTCCTTTTCTAGCATTTACTGCAATACTTGTAGAAAACCAAGTTCCTTTATCATAAATAGAAATATCATTTGAATTAATTATTAATGACTTTTTAGATGTTTTAGAAAAATTACCTGATGTTACCTCACATTTTTCTTCTTCTGCAATGTTTAACATTGATTTTAAAAAGTCTACACAATCTTCAATAGCTAAATCTTTATTTTTATTATCATAAAGTTTTTTTACTTCTTTTTCTTTTTCTATATTAGAAAATCCAAAATTTTCATCTTTTTCATTTAATTTACTATTTAAAAAAGCTTGTTTTGCAGTATGTGGGATTTGTTCTATATTAGATGTAAATGCAAAACCTATTTTATCATCGTTTAAAATTCTAATTCCCACTCCAAAATTATCTTCTTCTTTTGCAAAGTTTAAATCAGTTTTTTGAGAATCTAGCTCAAAATTTTCAGCCTTTTCAACATATATTTCATAATTATCACAATGTTTTAATACTTCTTTTTTAGCCTTATCAGATATTTCATATAACATTTTATTCCTCCCTTATTTATCAAGTACAAATTTATCAATAGCTTCTTTAACTCCATCACCAAAATTCTTTTGACAGACATAATCACTAATACTTTTAAGTTTTTCCTCACTATTTCCAACAGCTACCTTCAAACCAGCTACTGCAAGAAACTCTTCGTCATTTTCACTATCTCCAATAGCTAAAACCTCAGACATTTTAATATCATTATTTTTACAAAGTATTTCAAGTGAAGATCCTTTATTAATATTTTTATTAGTAATATGGAGTGCAAAACCACTATCATAAATATTTATTTTATCTAAATATTTGAAATCTTTAAGAGCATTTATTAAAGTCTCTTTTTCAATTGTTTTATAATATACAATTTCAGTTAATCTATAATCATTATCATTAGAATATTTTACAGTATTAGGTATCTTTTCTTGAATATGTTGATCTGCTAAATCAATATATTTTCTATTTCCAAGTGTTACAACTTCATTGTTGTTTTCACCTTCTTGAAAGATTACTCCTCCATTTTCTGCTACAAGTCCTCCACTACAGCCTATTAAAACTGATGTTGCATATGCATAATTTACAACATTTCCAGTTACTATTGTTACAGGAATATTTTCACTTTCACATGCTCTTAGTGCTTCAAGAGCAGAAATACAAATCTTACGACTATAATCTGTAATTGTACCATCGACATCTACAGCAACAGCTTTTATTTTACTCATTAAAACACCTATGCAGAATATCTATGGGCTATATTACATGTACCTTCTTTACTAACCATACATGCACCTATAGGATGTAAAGGATTACACTCTTTTCTAAATAACTTACAATCTTCAGGTCTAGCCATTCCTCTTAAAATTGGTCCACAAATACAACCTTTTGGAGCTTCTTTAACATCTTTAACTTCAATATCAAATTTTTCTCTAGCATTCCATTGGTCAAATTCCTTTTTAAACTCTAATACAGAGTTTGGAATTTTTGGAAAACCTCTCCATTCTCTACTTGTAACATCAAAAACTTCATTAATAGCTTCTTGAGCTAGAATATTTCCCTCTTCTTTAACTGCTCTATTATATTCATTTTCTATTTTAGGAGTTCCTTGTTTAACTTGTCTTAAAATCATATAAATTGACATTAAAATGTCTAAAGGATTAAATCCAGCTACAGATTGAGGAATACCATATTCAGTTGAGAAATATTCAAATGGTTTAGTTCCAATAATTGTACAAACATGTCCTGGTTCAATTAAAGCATCTAAATTCGTTTCACCTGAATTGATTAAAAAATCAATAGCTGGGGGGATTATTCTGTGACATGATAACATTGAAAAGTTTTCTGGAGGTTCAGATAATATTTCAGAAGCAGTAGTTGGAGCAGTTGTTTCAAACCCAGCACCAATAAAGACAACTTCATTATTTTCCTTCTCAGCTATTTCTACAGCTTTATTAATTCCATATACTACTCTAACATCTGCACCTTCTGCTTTTGCTTCAGCTAATGAGCTGTTAGAACCTGGAACTCTTAACATATCTCCAAATGTTGTTACTGTAACTCCTTTATCTAATAATTCAAGAGATTCATCAATTTCTCTTGATGGAACACAACAAACTGGACATCCTGGTCCTGCAACCACTTCAATTTCTTTTGGAAGTAAAGTTCTAAGTCCGTTTTCCATAATAGTATGTTCATGAGAACCACATACATGCATAATTTTAATAGGGGTAGCTATTTTGTTTATTCTTTTAATAAGCTCTTTAGACATGTTTTTCATTATTGCACCATATATAATAATTTAGTTTATTATAGATTTGTACTTTCTTTATTATAGCTTTAATTATTTTTATTAAGATAAGTTAATATGTTAAAAAAACATATTTAAAAATAATTCATAAATTTATTCTTATTTACTTATTAATTAATTTAAAAGGAGATTTTCATGTTTGAAAACAGTAAAATTTTAATTGTTATTCCTGCTCGTGGAGGCTCAAAAGGAATTCCTAGCAAAAACACAAGAATTTTAGGTGATAAACCTTTAATCTCTTATTCAATTGGAATAGCTAATGCTTCTAAATATGTAGATGATGTTGTTGTATCAACTGATGATGATGAAATTAAATTTATAGCTGAAAAATTCGGAGCTCATGTTATTAAGCGTTCTGCAGAACTTGCAGAAGATGATGTTCCATTAGATCCTGTAATTTATGATGCTCTTTTACAAAAAGAAAAAATGGTTTTTGATGAATATGATATTGTTATTACAGTTCAACCTACTTCACCTCTTTTAAAAACATCGACACTTGACCAAGCTATTGAAAAATTTGCTTCATTTGAAGTAGATTCTGTTATTAGTGTTGTTGATGATAGACATTTAAGTTGGGGATATGATGAAGATAGTCATAGATATTATCCTTTATATAGACAAAGACTTAATAGACAATTTTTACCTAAACATTACAGGGAAACTGGAAGTATTTTAGCTACTAGACGTTCTTTTATGAGTGAAAATTCAAGATTAGGTAATAATATTGAATTAATCGAGCTTTCTCCTGAAGAAAGTGTTGATATTGATAATTTTGAAGACTGGTGGGTAGCTGAAAAATATTTAACTAAAAAAAGAGTTGTTTTTAAAGTAGATGCTTTTAATAAAATTGGAACTGGTCATATTTATAGATGTATTTCAATAGCTTCTAAATTAATGAGTCATGATTTTTTATTTGTTTTAAACAAGAAACACAATTTAGGAATCGAATTAATTGAAAAATATAATTTCCCTTATGTTTTACATGGAAATGATAAGGATTTACATAAAAAAATAGATAATTATAATCCTCATATGGTTATAAATGATATTTTAAATACTTCTTTAGATTATGTTGAAACTTTGAAAAGTAAGGGCTACTTTGTTGTTAATTTTGAAGATTTAGGTGAAGGAGCAAAAGCTGCTGATTTGGTTTTTGATGCATTATATGAACATGATGAAAAGGATAAAAATATCTACAGAGGTTCAATGTTTTATCTTTTAAAAGAAGAATTCTTTTTCCAAAAACCAAAAGTTGTTACAGAAGATGTTAAAAATGTATTATTAACATTTGGTGGAACTGATCCCAACAATTTAACAGAAAAAACGTTAGATGCTCTTATAGCTACAGGTTTCTCAAAACAAATTAATGTAATTTTAGGAATAGGATATCCTGATAAAAAAGGCATTCAAGAAAAATACAAACCTTATATGAATGTAACTATTTATGAAAATGTTAAAAATATTAGTGATTATATGGTTTCTGCTGATATAATATTTACATCTGCTGGTAGAACAATGTATGAAGTATGTTCATTAGGAGTACCATGTATTTGTTTATGTCAAAATGAAAGAGAATTAACTCATACATTTGGAAATCCTGCAAATGGATTTATAAACATGGGATTAGGAAGTGATGTATCTCAAGATGACATTATTAATCAATTTAATGCATTAGCTGAAAATTTTGAACTTAGGCAAGATATGAATAGGCGTATGCAATCAATTGATTTAAAATATGGTTTTGATAATATGTGGTCAATTGTAAAACCTACATTTAGAAATTTCAGATTAAGAAACAGATTTAAGTGATTCAATGCGAATTTTCAATAAAAAACCTTTTTTAATAGCTGAAATTGGTGTTAATTATTATGATATAGCTATTAAAGAAGATTTATCTCCATTTGATGCAGCTAAATTAATGATTAAAGAAGCTCAAAAAGTTGGAATTGATGCAGTTAAATTTCAATCATATAAAGCAGAAACATTGGCTTCTAAAAATTCACCTGCTTATTGGGATTTAGAAGAAGAATCAACTACATCTCAATATGAATTATTTAAGAAGTTTGATAGTTTTTCATATGATGATTATAAAGCATTAGCTAGCTATTGTAATGAATTAGGCATAGTATTTTTATCTACTCCGTTTGATTATGAGTCTATTGATTATTTAAATGAACTTATGGATTATTATAAGATTTCATCATCTGATTTAACCAATATTCCTTTTATTGAAAAGATTGCTACAAAAGATAAACCAATTTTATTATCTACTGGTGCATCAACATTAAAAGAAATAAAATTAGCTGTTGATACAATTGAAAATATTAGTAATTGTAAAATTGGACTATTACATTGCGTTTTATCATATCCAACAAGTTATGAGGATGCAAACTTACTTATGATTAAAGATTTAAAAGAAAATTTTCCTCAGTGTGATATAGGTTATTCAGATCATACAAAACCTGACGATGAAATGTTAGTATTATCTACTGCTTATTTATATGGAGCTAATATTATTGAAAAACATTTTACATTAGATAAATCTTTAAAAGGTAATGATCATTATCATGCAATGGATCCAGAAGATGTATTAAAGTTTAATAAAAATATTGAATTTTTAAATAAGATTAATGGCCTAAAAAATAAACAACCAATAATTGCTGAGGCAAAATCACGCAAAGAAGCTCGTAGATCTATTGTAGCTATTCGTGATATTGATGAAGGAGAGGTCATTTCTAAAGATATGTTAATTTTTAAAAGGCCTGGAACTGGAATATCTCCAAGTAATTTAAATGATGTAATAGATAAAATAGCTAAAAGGAAAATTGAAGAAGATGAGCTATTAAATTTTGAAATGTTTAATTAATTATTTTTTTTAGATAATATGACTAGTGTTAAGGATTTAACAGATGTTTTTTTTAAACTTGAAGATAAGTATGATTTAAATCATATGGAAATTCAAGATGTCTATCCTTGGCAACTAATAAGAATGTATTTATATTATAAAATAGCTAATGAATTAAAGATATTTGGAATGGCTCAACAATCATCTTTAAGCTTATTTGATAAGTTTAAGTCATTTATTCCATTTATTAAAAACAGTATTTTAAAAAATCCTTTTAGTGGTTCTAAATCAGATATTTTAATTTTTGATCATCCTCGTAAAACACTATTTAAAGAAATGTATCAAGATATCTATAGTTATTTTCTAGTTGATTATTTAATGGATGAAAAGATTTCATTTGAAGTTTTAGAATCTCCTTATTTTAATAAACATTTTACTAAGAAGGAAGATTATATAAAATACACTGATAGGATATTACTTAGTTCTTATTTTTATAAAAAAATTAATAAAGTTAATTTTACATTAGAAGAATTGGATAAAATTAATTTAATCAAAAATGAGCTATTTAATGAATTTAATTTAGAAATTGATTTAAAAACCATTATGGAAAATCATATTTTAAACTTTAAACATGATTATAAAGAGTTTTATAAATTACTTAAAAGTAAAAATCCTAAAAAAATATTTGTTGTTGTATCTTATGAAAATCAAGCTATTGTTAAAGCTGCAAAAGATTTAAAAATTGAAGTAATTGAACTTCAACATGGAACAATTAGTAAATATCATTTAGGTTATAGCTATCCAAATGATGAGACAATTGAATATTTCCCAGATAAAATATTAACATTTGGTGATTATTGGAAATCTTCAAGTTATTATCCAATTGATGCAGAAAACTTAATTTCTATTGGTTTTCCATACTTTGATGAAAATTCTAAACATTATCCTAATCATAATGAAAATTCTAAAAAGATTTTGTTTATATCTCAAGGAGTTATTGGTAAATATTTATCTGAATTTGTATATGAAGTAGCAGTTAACTTACCTGATTATGAGATAATCTATAAACTACATCCTGGGGAATATGGAACTTGGAAAGATAATTATGAGTCTTTAGTTAAAGCATGTGAGTTAGATAACTTTAAAGTTATTGATAATAGTGATGTGTCATTATATGGTTTATTTGCAAAATCAGCTTATCAAGTAGGAGTCTTTTCAACTGCAATTTATGAAGGTTTATCATATAATTGTAAAACATTTGTTTTGGATTTACCTGGTGTTGAATATTTAGATGATTTAGTTCATGATGACTATGTTTTAAAAATCAATTCTGTAGATGATTTAGTTCATGATATTAATTTATTTAAACCTAAAGAATATAGTAAAAATTTCTTTTTTAAAAAGTATGATAAAAATGAGCTTAAAAAGGTGATTAAATGAATGAATATGTTCAATTTATTAAAAGAATTGGCTTAGTAGGATTTACTAATATTTTAATTTCTTTAAGTGGATTAATATTTATTCCAATTATTACAAAAAGCTTTTCTACTGCAGATTATGGAATTTGGGCACAAGTTACAGCTACAATAGCTTTAATGCCAAATGTTGTTAATTTAGGACTTCCATATACTATGGTGAGATTTTTATCTCCTGAGAAAGATAAAACGAAAATTAAAGATTCTTTCTTTTCAATGATGTTAGTTGTTTTAGTCTCAACTATTATAATGTCATTAATAATGTTAATATTCTCAAATCAAATTGCAGATGCTATATTTGATTCTAAAATCCAGATTTTATATATTGTACTTGTAATATCATTTTTTGCATGTTTAAATTTAATGTTATTAAGCTATTTTAGAACATTTCAAAAAATTAAGATATATTCAATCTTTTTAGTCCTGCAAACTTATATTGGGGTATTTGTTAGTATTATTTTAACTTTAGATGGTCAACCAATAGAAAATGTTGTATTGGGTCTACTAGTTGGATATTTCTCAGTATTTGTATTTATGTCTTTGATGATTATTCGAGAGCTATCTCCAGGATTTCCAAAACTTAAAAACTTAAAAAACGAGCTTAAATTTGCAATTCCTACAATTCCAAGTAATGTATCTTCTTGGGTAGTAGATTCATCAGATAAATATGTAATTGGTGTAATGTTAGGTGCAGCAGCTGTTGGATGCTATTCACCAGGTTATGCTTTAGGAAGTATATTACTCATGTTTTTATCTCCTTTTGCAGTTTTACTTCCATCAATTTTACCAACTTATTATGATGAAGGAAACATTTCAAAAGTAAATATCTTTTTAAAGTATTCAATGAAATATTATTTGCTTTTAACAATTCCTGCAGCTATTGGAATGTCAATATTATCTAAAGAATTACTCTTATTATTAACTACTCCAGAAATCGCATACGGGGGATATATGATAACTCCATTTGTATGTTTAGGTGCATTGTTTATGGGAATATATGGGATAACTAATAATTTTATAATATTAGAGAAGAAAACAAAAATTATTGGTAATATTTGGATATTTGTAGCTATATTTAACATTGTTTTTAATATTGTAGCTATTCTATATTTAGGAATTCTTGGTGCAGCACTAGGCACATTACTTTGTTATTTCTTTGCATGTCTTATAACAATCATTTATAGTAAAAAACACTTTAAATTACCATTTGATTATTTAGCTATTTTTAAAATAATATTAGCTTCTACTATTATGGGATTAGTTGTTAGATATTTAAATCCTGTAGGATTAGCAGATATCTTAATTGTAATAGTTTTAGGAATAATTGTTTATTTCGCTTTAATTTTCTTATTTAAAGCTATTGATAAAAAAGAAATTAATATGTTTAAAGAAATGATTTAATGAAACTTACTTAATCCTTTAAGTTTCTCATAATGATCAATATCTCTTGTTTTAAAAACCTCAGCAGGATGACCACCAGCTATTGCATATTTTGGTACATCTTTTGTAACAACACTACCTGCTTGTATGATAGCTCCTTCATTTATTTGAACTCCAGGTAAAATTATTACTCTATTACCTATCCAAACATTGTCTTTAATTACAACATCTTTTGATATTAATGTATCATCATAAGGAATTGCATCTCCTTTATCATAGTTATGTATACTAGATATGATCATACAGTCAATTCCTGAGTGAAAGTTATTTCCTATAGTAACTTTACCTTCACCTTGAATTATCATACCATTAAAATTAACATTATCTCCTAAAAATGTGTTATTAGTTACAGCACTTTTACCATTAACTTTTAAATTCAAACCACATTTTTTAGCAGTTTTTAAAATAGCTTTTCTATATCTATTTCTTTTAAGATTAATAAAAAAAGTAAAAAAAGAATTCATTTAATCACTTAAGTAGAACATTCAGTTGCATATTGACTTAAAACAACTGCACATTTGTGAACTGTAACATTATCTAATTTTTCAGGTCCTTTTCTGATTTTGTTAATTAATTCATCTAAAAAGAGATCTTCATCAGTTAAAGGCATATTAATTACAGCTACATCATTGTTTACAAATCCTACAAGAGGTTCTACAAAACAATTTTCAAACCCATTTTCAAATAAGAAATTAACTAAGTTTTCGCCTAATTTTAAGGATTTTTGTTTGATTTTATCATTATGTGGAAACTTCTCTTTACGAACAGTGTATTTGAATTTATTTCCTTCTTTTGAAAATTCATCTTGTTTTTCTTCAATAGAATTAATTAATTCATTGTTTTCCTTCTCAGATTGTAATCCTTCACTGTCTTTACTATAGTATTTTTGTGTAACAATGGAGTAAATTCCACTAGGTCCAATTACAACATGGTTTATTCCTTCACTAGATTCAGGAACTTTAACATAATATAATACATAGTATTCATTAGGAAGTGTTAATAATTTTTCTCTTATTATTTTCCCTCTTTTTTCAGTTTCACCATAATCTCTACTTTTGTAGATTCCAAAAATAAGTATTATAAGGCCAATAAATAAAAATATAATTCCATATCCTCTATTTGATGTGAAAATATCTAATAATCCAATAGCTCCAAGTAAAACTCCTGCAATAATATATAAATAATGATATGAGGTGTTCAACTCATTTGGATAAGGTATTAAATCATGTTTATCTGATTTAGGTTTATCTGTAGGTTCACTCACAGAAATTTTATCAAAAAAGCTTTTTTGAGTTATATTATGTCTTTTTTCGCTTTCATGTAAAAAATAATAATCTTTTTCAATTCCTTTATAGAAATTTTTCTTAAGGTAATTGTTTAATGTATCGTAATTTCTTACTTTAGATATATCAAAGTCCTTTTCGAATTTTGATCTAATATAAGATGGAATTTTTGTTCTAGCTGTTTTTTGAATTGATGATGCATTTAAATTAATTTTATCTTCAGAAAAAGCATTATCTACTCTATTTGAAACACTTTTAAACATGTTTTCTTTTTTTGGCTTTTTATCATCTTTTTTATCTGTTTTATTTTCTTTTTCGACTTTTTCAAGTTCTTTATTTAAAGATTCATCAACATGTTTTAAAGTTCCACCACAGCTTTCACATTCATAATCTGCAATGTTTTCTTTATTATCAAGCCTATATTTAAGTCCACAATCTGTACATTCTGTAATGTAATCTGTATCATCGATTGGTATAGAAAATAAACTAGATCTTTTAGATTTAGTTTCTGATGGATATTCTTCAACTAATTCAAGATTTCCAGCACAAGAAGAACATTCAAATGTACCTATATCATCATCGTCTTCTAATTGATAATTAGCACCACAGTTCTTACATGTCACAACTTTCATTTTTATCCCTTAATAATAATATGTATTTTAGTTTAAATAAGCTTTATCTTTTTATTTTTCCATCAATAAAGTCATTAACTTTTTCATATGCTTCATCATCACTATATTGGATTGGTGGATGTTTCATTACATAAGAAGAAATAGAAGTAAGTTGTCCTGCAATTCCTCGCTCAAGTGCTATTTTACAACAGCGAATAGCATCAATTACACAACCTGCAGAATTTGGTGAATCTTCAACACTTAATCTAAGCTCGATATTCATTGGAACATCTCCAAAAGTACGTCCTTCCATTCTTAAAAAGCATAATTTATTATCTTCTTGCCATGGTACATAATCACTTGGACCGATATGAATATCTCTATCATCCATTCTTTGTTTAAAGATTGATTGAACAGCTTCTGTTTTGGATTCCTTTTTAGAGTCCAATCTATCTCTATTAAGCATGTTTAAAAAGTCAGTGTTTCCTCCAGTGTTAATTTGATAAGTATGATCTAATTTAACTCCACGTTCTTCAAATAAATGTGCTAATGTTCTGTGAGTTACAGTTGCTCCAATTTGAGCTTTAATATCATCACCTACAATTGGTATTCCTTTATCTTTGAACTTTCTATCCCAATCTGAATCACTAACAATAAATACAGGCATACAATTAATAAAAGCTATTCCTGCATCAAGAGCAGCTTGTGCATAAAATCTTGCTGCAACTTCAGAACCAACAGGTAAATAATTTAAGAGTATTTCTGCTCCACTTTCTTTTAAAGCTTCTACTACATCAACAGGATCATTTTCAGCTACAACAAATGTGTATTCATCATCATATTTATCCATTTGTTCATCTACACCATCTAAAACAGGTCCCATCTGAACTTTAACATCTGATGTAGGAATATCCTTTTGAAATACAGTTGTACAATTCGGCTTTGCAAAAATCGCTTCATCTACAGTTTTTCCAACTTTCCTTTTATCAACATCAAATGCAGCAACTATTTCAATATCACTTGGAGTATAGTCTCCTATTTTCCAATGCATTAATCCAATTGCATCCTTTTCATCTTTATCTTGATAATAATGAATTCCTTGTATTAAAGAACTTGCACAATTTCCCATACCAACAATAGCTATTTTAATTTTACTCAATATTAACACCAACAATTTATAAAATTAAATATAAGAATAAGAATTATAATATTTTTATATATTTAGTATATTTAAATAAATTAATTTATAAACCTATTGATTATATATAAGAATTATTAAAATACTAAGGTTCTTTATGGTGAAGTATGAAAAAAGTTCTATTAATTGCATTTTATTTTAATCAGCAAAATGAAATTGGTTCTAAAAGACTTAGAGCTATAGCTGAATATTTAAATAATTTTAATTGGGAGCCTATTGTAGTAGTACCTAAATTATCTAATAAACCACAAAATATTCCAGATATTAAAGTTATAGAAACTGATTATATTGATATGTTAGATAAATGGTTAAATAGAAAACCAAATTTTGATAATCAAGCTATTAACACTCAAACAAATGAAAATAAAATTACTAAAAACTTAATTCATATTGCCGGAGAATTATTTGCATATCCTGATGGAATGAAATATTGGTATGAACCTGCTTTTAAAGCTACATCAGATATAATTGAAAAAGAAGAAATTGATGCTATCATATCATCATCATGGCCTATAACTTCTCATAAAATAGCTCATAATTTAAAACTTAAATATAATATTCCTTGGATAGCTGATTTAAGAGATTTATGGAATATGAATCCTTATATATCTCATAATTTCATACGTCAATATTTTGAAAAGAGATTAGAAATTAAAACATTTTCTAATGTAGATGCACTAACAACTACAACACCTCTAGCATCTAAAAAACTTCAAACATTACATCCTGATAAACTAATTAAAACAATTTATTCTGGTTATGATTTAAGAGATTTTGAAAATTTAAAAGAAAACTCCTCAGATGATAAACTAAATTTTATTTATGCTGGTTCTCTTTATAATGGTCGAAGAGATCCTAGTTTATTTTTTAAAGCTATAAATGAATTAATCAGTGAAAATAAAATTGATAAAAATAAAATAGCTATTGATTTTTATGGAGATAATGATAATTTAAGTGATTTATCAAGTAAATTTAATATTAAAGATCTTGTTCATATTCATGGTAAGATTCCATATAATGAAGTCCTTCAAAAGGAAAAAAATTCAGATATTTTACTTTTAATTTCTTGGATGAATAAAAAAGAAGAGATTTTTATACCTGGTAAAGTTTATGAATATATGGCATTAAAAAAACCAGTTTTATCAATTGGATATGAAAAAGGAGCACTTAAAGATTTAATAAATGAAACTGATATAGGGGTTCATGTTTCTACATTGGAATATACAAAAATAGCTATTTATAATTATTACAAGGAATTTATTAAAGATAATAAACTAAACTATAATGGTAGAATAGATGATTTTTCAAATTATAATATGTCTAAAAGTTTTTCAGAGCTTTTAAATCAGGTGATAAAATGAGCCCATATATTAAAATAATCCGTCCTGGAAACGTAATAATGGCTGTAATTGCAGTAGTTTTAGTAGCTATTATTTCAAATAATTTGGAGATGCCAATTTTACTTGGTATGCTTGCAGTATTTTTTATAATAAGTGGTGGAAATGTTATAAATGATTATTTTGATTATAATATTGATTTAATTAATCGTCCAGATCGCCCAATTCCTTCTGGTCAGCTATCTCTTAAAAATGCAAGAAATTACGCATATTTATTATTTGTATTAGGTACTTTAATGGGAATTTTCATTACCTACTTTATAAATGACTATCTACCTTTAATAATCATATTATTTTCAATAGCTATCTTGTATTTATATGCTTATAAGTTTAAAGGAACTGTTTTAATTGGAAATATAGTTGTTGGTTTTCTAACAGGTTTATGTTTTATTTTTGCAGGTTTAATTATAGGTATTCCTAATGGAAACACAGAAATTGTTTTTATATCTTCATTTTTAGGTTTATTTGCACTTTTAATGACAATGGCAAGAGAAATAACAAAAGATATGGAAGATATTAAAGGAGATTATGAAGAAGGAATTAATACATTAGCTATTTTAATTGGTTTAAAAAAGTCTTCTTATTGTGTTATATTTTTAATTTTACTAGATTGTATTTTATCTCCAATTGTTTACTTTTTAGGAATTTTTAACTTATATTATTTATTGATCATGATTATAGCTATTATATTATTTTTATATGGAGCTATTAATATTTTTAAAGGACAATCACCAGAATACTGTCATAAAACTTCAAAATTATTAAAATTTGGAATGTTAATAAGTTTTATAGCTTTTGCTATTGGATCATTTTAAATAAATTATCCTAATAGCTGTTCTGCTTTTTTCATATTTTCAATAATCGGAACAGAAAATGGACATTTCTTCTCACAACTTCCACATTCTGTGCAATCTGCACCATTATTTTCTAATGATCTATAATGCTGAATAATACTTGGAGGAATATTATCAGTATCTAAAATAGCTATATCTAGGTATTTATTAACCATTGCAATATCAATACCACTAGAACAAGGTTCACAATGGCTGCAATAAACACATTTACCTTTAAATCCTTCACTATAATTACTAATTATATTAATATACTCTTTTTCTTCACTAGTAGCTTTTAAATATTTTATACTTTCTAGAACTTCTGAAGATGATTTACAGCCTACCATAGCACTTACTGCTCCAGGTCGTGTTAAACCGTAATGAATACATTGTGTTGGACTCATTTTTTTTTTAAATGGTGAATGTTCACCAGATAAAAGCCTACCTCCTCCAAAAGATTTCATAGCTACAAGAGCAATATCTTGCATTTGACAATACTTATAAAGGTCGTTTCTAATAGGATCAATTGAAATATATTCTTGCTTTTCAAACTCTTCTACTGTTTCTAAGACATCTACATTTGATGGTGTCATATCAAATGCAGGATTAATACTAAACATTAATAAATCAACTATTCCAGTTTCTAATACTTTTCGAGCTATTTTTGGATTATGGGAACTAGCTCCTATAGCTTTTATTATTCCTTTTTCTTTTAAATTTAATACATAATCAATTATTCCATTTTCATGAATTTCTTTAAGCTCTTCATCAGAATCAATAAAAAATAACATTCCTATATCAATATAATCTGTACCAAGATCTTTCATTAAATTTTCAAAATATCTTTTACATATGTTTAAATCTCGACTAGTATCATATTGTTGGTTTAAATCTACAGAACCAATATGTCCTTGAATTATAACCTCTTTTCTCCTTTTACCAAGTGCTTTTCCTATATTTTTACGTACTTCATGACCTGGCATAAAAACATCAAAAATGTTTATTCCATTTTCTAATGCAGAATTAATTGTTTCTTCTACAACACTGTAAGGTTCACCATCAAGGTATTCAGTTCCAAGTCCTATAATACTAGCAGATATTCCAGTATTTCCAATTTTTCGATATTTCATTTTTTAAATCCTTTTATAAACTATTACATCTTTAAAGTTTTTAACTTTCTTGTAATCTGTAAAATTCATTTCATCACCTAAACGAATGTAATATGTGGCATTATCTTCTATCATTTTATCATTCAGTTCATCTGATGTATATGAATCTTTAACATAAAATACACTGTGTTTTAAATACCATGTAAATATTGGGCCGCGATCTGCATAAATAGTTAAATTCTTATAATCTGGTGATTCTTTCATAATCCAGGTAGCTGCATTTTCTTCATAATTTACAAGTGAATCTGTTTTATCTTTTGATAAAAATACTCCTCCAGATATAAGTAATATAATTATTAAAGCTATTGGCAAAATCTTATCAATTTTTTTATAGCTATGAGTAATATAATCAATTGCTAGTGTAGCTATGTATATAAATCCTGGAGCCATAGCTGTAAAATAACGATCTGCTTTTGTAAGATGTGATGTAAAAAAAACCAAATAAACCATAAAAAATCCAATCATTGTAATATTTAAGCTCAAATATGGAAATGAATTAGGGCTGATTTTTTCTAATGACTTGGATAATAATAAAAGTCCTAAAAACAATATTATTTCACTATAAATAAATGAAAATAAACTTGCAGTTAAAAAAGAAATAATTATTAATATAAATGATAATATAAGAGCTAAATAAACTTTCAAATCACCATAATTTTCTTTTAAAATATTTAAAAACTTATAAACTAATAATATTAATCCAATTACTATACTAATTAATATAATAGCTCCATAGATATATTCTGTTGATGAAATATCATAAACTAATCCTTTAATATAGAAAAATAAATCATTTCCTATTAATTTTCCACCACTTGTTGCTGTAGTGGATGTTTTACTAGCTACTTCACCAGCTTGATTTAAAAATCCAAATGGAATATCATTTAATATAAAATAAGCTAAAAATGGAATTAATGTTAAAATTCCAAAGAAAAGTCCAATAACTAAATTTTTAAAGTATTTTTTAATATTTCCTAAAATATCCTTTTTAGATAAAAAATATAAAGCCATTAAAGGAACAACTAATGCTCCAGTATATTTTCCAAAGAATGTTAGTACAATTAATGGAAATGTAAGATATAAAAACTTCTGATTTTTCTCAATTCCTAATATAAAAATGTATAAAGCCCAAATAGCTAGTGAAATTGAAGGTATATCTAGTGTTCCATTTGCTGCCCAAAGAATATTAATTGCAAGCATGGAATAAAGAATAGTTCCAAAAATAGCTATTAAATCTTTAAATTTTAACTTTAAAATTAAATAAATTCCAATTATTCCTAAAAAATAAAAGATTCCTGTTGTTAAATAAATACTTGTTTTTGATATAAAACCTAAATTAAATAGTATAGAAGTTAAAAATGGTATAAGAGGAGACAGGTAATCAACATAATCATATCCAACTATCTTCATACCAGATAACTTCAATGCACTTATTAAATAAAGATAAACATCTCTATAAGAATGACCTAAAAAGGCTTCGTTAGTGTTTTTAAGTAATATTATTGCTGTAAGAGATAATGCAAATAATATTATTATGATTAAACCTAAATTATTTTTTAAGACATTTTTATTTAATAACAATTAATTCACCTTTAATAATTATTGTTGTTATAATTATTTAAGAGTATTTTTGTATTAATTTAAAAATTTCATCTGATAGATACAATGTTTCATCAACATCTTCTTCTTTTAAAATAATATTTAAGTCATAATCTGCTTTTATTCGATATTCTTGTAAATTTTTAGCTTATTTTTTAATTTAAACATCTTATTTTTTCCAAGTTCATTAATAACTTGTTGATGGACTCCAATAGGATTTTTTGAGATTAATTGATAATCTAGGGTGATTTAATATTAAATCCATATTTGTTTTCTAACCAAGTTCTACAAATCAAATAACTACTATAATATGCTCTATTTATTATTGTACTATAAATACAACGATCATTGCAATTTTTTGGAATTAATTTCCTCTTATTATGATTTAATAACCTTGCTAATAAATAAAGATGATATTCATCATATGTAATGATTTTTTGCAATATCTTCAACTCTTTAAAGGCTAGTTTAATATTATAAATAATTTTAATAAAGTATCATAACAATTATTATTCTTACATAATTTTTCTATATCATCAATAATGTTGTCCCAAATTTCATGTTTTTTAGAAATAGTAATATCATTAGGAACTTTAATATAAAATATTTTATCAAAACTATTTTCTATTTGATTATATTCAGTTGAAAATATTACTTGATTTAATCCATAGTTTATAGTAATTTTGTTAAGTTGTTCTGCGATAAAATCAATAGTATCAATTAATTCACCTTTATAGATTATTTTATCAGTATTTTTTGAAAAGTCACTATTTAATTTATTGGAATTTGTAGGATAGTTTAAGTTTTTATTAGTTGTCTTTTTAATGTAATTTTTAGTTTCAATGTTTGTTTTAAGATTTACCATTGTTAGCACCTCTTTTAGGATACCAAATTTTTGTAAAACGATCGTATTTGCAATATCAGTAATTAATTTCCTAAATTAACTTCAAATCTATTTATAGGGTTATTTTTATAAAAAGTTTTCGAAGTTGTGCTTTTTCATAGATGTGATTAATCGTATAGATTTAATATCTTTTAAATTTAAAAATTAACTTAATGGCATTAAATATAAAAAAAGATTATCCTTATTTAATTATATTAATTATATTTTCAAGTATTTTAATTACTTATTTAATTAATTTTAATTTAAATTTTGGAATATTTTGCTCTGATGTGTATGTATATCTATTAAATGCACTTTATTTTACAGGAGAAAATATTAGATCTACATCAACAATTTCTTTATCTCCTATAATATGTTATTTAACTTCATTATTATTTGAAATAGGTTTTAAACACCAAATAGCTATTTTTATGGTAACAGGTCTTTTTGCAATTTTTGGATTTATAGGATTATTTTTACTTTTAAAAACACGTTTTAATAATCTATTAAGTCTTTTAGCAACTGTAATTTTTATAAGTTTTTCCTTAAATCTTGCATGGCTTGCTAATGGTTCAATTGATATTCCTGCAGTTAGTCTAACTTTATGGGCAATGTTATTTTTAATTCTAGCTTTAGATAAAAACCCTAAATATTTCATTTTAACAATTTTACTATTTTTATTGGCATTTTTTATTAGAACTACAGTAATCTTATTTTTACCTGTATTGATTTTTTATTATTTATCAAAAAAGAATTTTATAGCTAATTTACTTTTAAATGATAAATTTAAAAGATTTAAAGCTTATTTATTTTCTAAAGAATTTAAATATATTTTAATTGGTTTATTAATTTCATTAGTATTGTTTATTATAATTTCATATAAAATTACTAAAATGGGTGATACTGTTGTATTTTTAGGTCAATCATCTAATGCAATTACAGGCACTCGCCAAGGAATAGGAGATCCTGCATATAACACTGATATACTTTTTTATATTAAAAATTTAACTAATTTCTTATCTAGTTCACATGTAACATTTTTAAATCATAAGTTAATATTAAAAAATCCTACTTTTATAAGCTATGCATATATTGTTTTATTCATAGCTGGAATCATTTTAATAATTTCTAACTATTATAAGAAATTTAAGGATTTTAAAATTAAAACAAATTATAAACATATGATTTTAATTATTTTAATGATATTTTTAACTATAATTTCATTTAATAATGTCAGTTCATTTATTACATTAATTTTATGCTTTTTAACATTGCTTATAACAGATTTCATATTTAAAAAATATAATTTCAAGTATTTATCATTAAATTTAGCATTTTTAGGTTGGATTTTATTTAATTTAATCTTTTTTTCATATTTAGATATTAAAGTAGATAGATATTTCATTGCTTGTTTGGTTGGAATTACTTATTTTATTGTATCTGCATTTTATTTAATTCAGGTAAAATTTCCAAAAAGAGAAAAATTATTTAATGGAATTTATATAATAATTATACTTATATTAATGATTTCATCTTTTAATTTTGTAAATACATATGAAGATACAGATGAATTTAAAAATGAAGAATCAATTTCAATATTTTTAAAAAATTATGATGAAGATTATAAAAATAAAACTATTGGATCATATAATGTAAGGTATTATTCATGGTATTTATTAAAGTATGTTGAAGCTTATCCTTCACAAAATCAAACTAAAATTGATAATAGTGATTTAGATTATTATATTTCAAATAAAACACAAGATTTAGATAATTTTAAAGAGATTAAAAATATTGGTACATTATATGTTTATGAGAGGATTTAAATGAATATTTTACATGTTGTTTCATCTTTTACGCCTTGTTTTTCACATGGTGGTGTTGTAAATGCATCGTATGAAATAGCTAAAGCACAAGTTAGAGATGGTCATAATGTAACTGTATTTACAACTGATAATTGTAAAGAAAGATTAAATGTAAAAGATAATGTTAATTTAGATGGAATTAATGTACATTACTTTAGAAATATTTCTAATTCATTTAAAAACACTTTTACAATAGATAGTCCTTTAAAATTAAATTCTACTTTAAAAAAAGAAATTTCATCATTTGATATAATTCATATTCATGAACATAGGCATACTTTAGCTATTTTAACTGTAAAACATGCTTTAAAACAAAAAATACCCTATGTATTACAATCTCATGGATCGGTTCTACCTTTTTTTCAAAAAGAATCATTAAAAAAGATTTTTGATAAATTATGGGGTTTTAAAATTTTACATAATGCTAGTAAAGTTTTTGCACTAACTGAAGTAGAAAAAGAACAATATCTTAAAATGGGTATCTTAGAAGATAAAATTGAAATTGTACCTTTAGGAATTAATTTAAAAGATTATGAAAACTTACCTTCAAAAGGTAATTTCAGATTAAAACATAATTTTTCTAATGATAGTAAATTACTTCTATTTCTTGGAAGAATTCATGAAATTAAAGGTCTAGATTTAGCTATTGAATCATTAAATCTTTTAAAAAATGAAGACTATAAACTAGCTATTGTTGGTGAAGATTATGGATTTAAGTCAACTTTGGAAAAATTAATAAAAAAATATTCAATTGAAGATAAAGTAATTTTCACAGGACCACTTTATAAAAATGATAAAAAAGAAGCTTTAATTGATTGTGATGTATTTTTAATGCCTTCAAGATATGAGTCATTTACTACAAGTGGACTTGAAGCTATGGCATGTAGCACACCATTAATTTTAACAAATAATAATCATATATGTTCTTGGGTTAATAATAATGTGGGAATATGTTGTAATTATGATAAAAAAGAACTTAGTATAGCTATTAATGAACTTTTAGATAATGTTGATTTAATGGATAAATTCTCTAAAAAAGGATTAGAACTTGTTAAAACTAAATATAACTGGAATATAATCGATAAAAATATAATTCAAATTTACAATGATGTTATTAAATTAAAATAATTAATTTAATTTCTTTCAAAATTTTTTATAGTAAAGATTAAATACTGCTTTTTACATATTCTTAGTATATATGAAAATTCAATGTAAGTTTTTCAACAGATAAAAAATTAATATAATTTTTATACTTATTTTTAATAATTAATAAAAAATCGTTGAAATTTTACTATTACTATTTTATTAAAAAAATACAAGGGGTGTTTTAACAATGAAGGTTACAAAAATTACTGAAACAGCACTTAGAGATGGACATCAATCTTTACTTGCTACTAGGCTTAGAACTCGTGATATGGTTCCTATTGCAGAAGAATTAGATAAAATTGGATACTTCTCAATTGAAGCATGGGGCGGAGCAACATTCGATACCTGTATCAGATATTTAAATGAAGATCCATGGGAACGTCTTAGAAGCTTAAAAGAAAAAATAACCAAAACTCCAATTCAGATGCTTCTTCGTGGGCAGAATTTAGTAGGATATAAACATTATTCTGATGATGTAGTTACTAAATTCGTTGAAAAATCATATGAAAATGGTGTAGATATATTCAGAATTTTTGATGCTTTAAATGATGTAAGAAACATGGAATCATCTATTAAAGCAGCTAAAGCTCAAGGAGCACATGTCCAAGGAACTATTAGTTATACTATCAGTCCAGTTCACAGCATTGATAATTTTGTAGAACTTGCAAAAGAACTTGAAGCTCTAGAATGTGATTCAATAGCTATTAAAGATATGGCTGGATTAATTAGTCCTGCAGATACTTTCGAGCTAGTTTCAAAATTAAAAGAAGAAACTGACCTTTTAGTTGATCTTCATTGTCATTGTACAAGTGGAATCACTCCTATTAGCTATTATGCAGCATGTCAAGCTGGAGTTGATATTTTAGATACAGCTATTTCTCCTCTTGCTTGGGGAACTTCCCAACCTCCAACAGAAAGTATTGTTGCAGCTTTACAAGGAACAGAATATGATACTAAATTGGATTTAAAACTTTTAAATCATATTAAAAAATATTTCGATGATATTCGTGAGAAATATGCATCTTTAATTGATCCTATTACAGAAAGAGTAGATACTGATGTGCTTGTTTACCAAATTCCTGGTGGAATGCTTTCTAATCTTATTTCTCAATTAAAAGAACAAAATGCACTTGATAGATATCAAGATGTATTAGAAGAAATGCCTAGAGTTAGAAAAGATATGGGTTATCCTCCTCTTGTTACTCCTACTAGTCAGATTGTAGGAATTCAAGCAGTTATGAATGTTTTAGGTGGAGAAAGATATAAAACAGTTTCTAATGAAGTTAAAGAATATATGAAAGGAAACTACGGAACACCTCCTGCACCACTTAATCAAAAAGTTGTTAGGAAAATCATTGGGGATGAAAAACCTATTACCTGTAGACCTGCAGATTTAATTGAACCAGAATATGAAGAAGCTAAAAAAGAAGCTGAAGAAAAAGGTTTAGTTAAAAAAGAAGAAGATATTTTAACCTATGCTTTATATCCATCTGTAGCTAATAAATTCTTAAAAGGAGAAATTCAAGAAGAAGAATTAGAAAAACCTAAAGCTGCACTAGATGATACAACAGATGCTATTCCAACAGAATATAATGTTGAAGTAGATGGGGATGTATTTGAAGTTAAAATTATGCCTACTGGATTTATGGATGTTAAAGAAACAGATAAAGGACCATTTACTCCAGTTGAAGGAGGTATATTATCTTCAATGCAAGGTATGGTCATTAAATTAAATGTTAATATTGGTGACAAGGTTCATAAAGGATCTACAGTAGCTGTTATTGAAGCTATGAAAATGGAAAATGATATACAATCAGATGTTGATGGTGTTGTTAAGGAAATATTTGTAGAACCTGGCGATGCTGTTGGTGCTGGTGATATTTTAATGGTAATTGAATAATTACCTTTATTTGAAACAAAACCTTTAATTATATATTTATTCAATGTTATTTGGAATTATTTTTATAATTTCTTATAACATAAATTAAACTATTTTTATTTTAATCTATTTTCAGTTAAAAAATATTCCTATTTGATATAATTTTTGTATTGATTTATGTTTCAAAATTATCTCATTATAAAATATTGCTTTTATTTAAACTGAATATTTAAATATTGTATTTAATATATAATTAATTGTAGACTCATGTCTCAAAATCTGTTCAATCATGTTATAATAGTTATTTTTCTTATAAATGATTGAATCTTTTTTAAAGTTTTTGTATTTTTTTTTTATATGGAGGTTCGGCCAAAATTATTTTGGTTTTCTTATTGTTTTTATTTTAGATTATTGTTTTTTCATTCTATATTTGTTTTTTAATAAAACATAGCATTTTATATACTATTTAACACAAATAATAATTTGTAATTGATTAATAAATATTTTCATGATATTTTAGAGAGGTTTATTTAATTATTTGATTAAAAAATTTCTTTTCTATTATCTTGATGTGAAAGCCAAACACAAGATTTTTAAAAGAAATTAAACAAAAAAGAACCTTTTAAAAAATAAATAATTTAATCAATTATGTACCGTTGGAGGAGTGGGAATTTAAGCTCGTGCTACTATGGTTCATAAGAACTATTTAAACAAGAAAAACCAAAAATAGTATTTTTGGCCTACCCTCATTTGCCTGATGAATGTAAAATTTAATTTAATATTATTAGAATTTGTTTTATTATACTTTCTTATAACATAAATTAAATCTGTTTTGAATCTTATTATTTCCTTTGTTCTGTTTTATTGTTTTCATTTAAAAGAGAATATTTATATATAATATTTAATAAATTATTATTTGTAAGTTTATGTCTGGGAAGAAATTTGATTTAGTGCTATTGGTTATATTATTAATTTAATAGCACTAATTTAAATCTATATTTGAATTTTTATTTTGAATTGTATTATTTACTTCAGTTTGCTTTATTGTTTTCATTTGAAAAAGAGTTTTTATATATTATTTTTAATATATTAATATTATAGAGACTTAAGTGTCTATGTAGATAAGCTTAATAAATTAAATTAACATTATAGGAAGTTTTAATAACTTTTTTTTTATGCTAATTAATTTATTGTATTTTTGTAAAACTTTTGTTTTTTTATTTAACAATTTCTTGCATTGTTAATAAATTATATTTTAGTCAATTTTATATGCATTAGTATAATATTGTTTTAAAACAGTTAATTTTATCCAAAAACAAAGAAAAACTTTTTAAATTAAAATTAATAATATTTTATTGATGTAATTTCAATGAATTCATTATATAAAAATAATATTTCTCCCGGACTATTAAACTTAACAGTTTAGTTGTCTAATAAAAAGGAGGTGGTTATTATGATTGATGATATAATTAACTTATCCAATATTTTGATATTAATATATCATACATTAGCAATTATAATTACCCTCCTATATTATTTAGGTGGCTAATTATATATAAAGAGATTTATGAGTTTTTATTATTTTTTTACTCAAATAAATGAGAAATTACATTATCTCTTTTCATATATAGTTGGATCATCTATACTTGCTTCTTTAAAAGCCCTTCTTCTTCTAAGGCATGATTCACATACTCCACAATGTAAATCATTTCCAACATAACATGAATAGCTAAGTTCCATTGGTGCATTTAATTTAAAACCCAATTCAACAATTTCTTTTTTATTTAAATCAATAGCTGGAGCTTCAATTATTATATTATTTGGTGAACCAACTTTAATTAGTTCATTAAATTGATTTAAAAACCTTTTAGAATTATCTGGAAATGTATTTGCTTCTTCTGCATCCCATCCTACAACAATTTTACTTGCTTTTTCTGCTTCTGCAAATGATGTTGCAATTGATACAAATACTGTATTTCTAGCTGGAACCCAAACACTTTTAGCACTCTTTTCACATTTATCTTGATCTTCTAAATCATTAAGACCTAACTTAGGAACTTCATTAGATGATGTTAATGATGAATTACTAATCTTTTTAAGCCAATCAAGTTTAATAACTGTGTGTTCAGCATTTAATGATTCACATATTTTATGTGATGATTCAATTTCTTTTAAAACTGCTTTTTGACCATAGTCAAATGTTATACAATGTATTTCATAATCTTTATATTTTGAAATAGCTACAGTTGAATCTAATCCTCCTGATAATACTGCAATAACTTTTTTATTCATTTTTACCACTAGCATTATCTAGGTAATCTCTTATTATCATATTAGCTATGTTTCTTACTTCACTTAATGGCATATCTTCATTTACAGCTATCATTTTAATATCTTCAAATTCAGGCCTGTATGAGATTATCTCATCTTCATTATATCCAATTTTAAAGTTGATTTTATAGATTTTCCCTTCTATTTCAACTTTTAATGGTATCATTTCACGACTTGCAACTGATCTATGTGTATTTTCACTAATTCTTATTCCTAATGTTCCAGTTTCTTTAAAAATTATATCAACTAAGTGTTCTGTTTTACTTTCTCG
Organism: Methanobrevibacter sp. DSM 116169; assembly: GCF_046197865.1. Lineage (GTDB taxonomy): Archaea > Methanobacteriota > Methanobacteria > Methanobacteriales > Methanobacteriaceae > JAHKLT01. The sequence continues at coordinate 470,290 of NZ_CP166990.1, forward strand.
TGCTATAACTTTTAAAATTTGACCTGGCCTATTTTTTTTCATTATTACAGGAATTATACTTACATCAGATGCTCCTTCAATTAGCAAATTATCAAATAAATATCCTATATCTTCACCTGACATGTGATCAAGATTTGTTTCAATTACATTTATTTTCTGTTTTTTAATATTATCATCACTTTCAATGATTCTTAAGACATTTGGAAAATCTAAATCATAATCACCTGCACCATAAGCTATCTTTTTAGCTTTTGTATTAGGTAGGTAATCTAAAAATTCATTACAAAGTTCTCTATATATTGCAGAACCTGTTGGAGTAGCTAATTCTTTATTTATTGGCCCTCCAAAACAACTAACTCCTTTTAATATTTCAAGTGTTGCAGGTGATGGTACTGGAATTTTACCATGAGTTGATTCAATTGATCCTCCTCCAACAGCTATAGGTAATCCTACAACATGTTCTTTATCTAAATTTAAATCATAATATGCGTAAACTGAACCTATAACATCTGCAACTGCATCAGCAGAACCTACTTCATGAAAATGAATTTCTTCAATTATTTTACCATGTATTTTTGATTCAGCTAAAGCCATTCTAGTAAAAATCTTTTTAGCCATTTCTATAACATCATAAGTTAAATTTAAATTTTCAATTTTTTCTATTAAATCTACATATGATATTGAATTTCTGTTATCAATTGCACTTACATCACAATGTGTTGATTCAATTCCAGCTTTATTGATTTTATTAAAATCCACTTCAACATTACCAAAGTTTTCAGTTGATTCGATCATTACTTTTTTGACCTTTTCTTCATCAGCCCCTATATCAACTAATGCACCAATTATCATATTCCCAGATATTCCAGCATTTTGAGGATCAATAATTATTGTCATAATTATAAATATGTTATGAGATATAAATAAAATTATTGAAAATTAATAAAATTCGGGTTTAATTATGAGTGATGACAATTTAAATGTGATATCTGCTTCAGAAGGAGTAGCTATTAATAATCCAAACTTTTTTTTAACTATAAGTAACTTTGAAGTAAGTGATGGACTTGATATAGTTGAAAATATCAATGTTTTACTTGATGATACATCTAAAAAAGTAGATTTTGAAAATCTTTGTGAGATTAGTGAAAAATTTAATACTGATAATAATATAGAAGGTTCTTATATCTGCCAAAACTCTAAAAGTATTGATTATTTTAGAAATTCTTATAAAGATTTTGATTTATTTACCTTTAATTCTAATGATGTTATTATTGAGGAATTTACAAAAAATCTTAAAGTAGCTAATTCTCCTTTAGGTTTTGGGGATGCTAAAATAGATATTTCTCATATTATATTTATTGATAAGATATTATCTCCAAAAATGCTTTTAAAATTATATAAAATAGCTATTAACATTAAAGCAAAGTTTTTTGAATCTTTAAAATTACCTCTTCATATTTCAAATATTTTAAATAACAATGATTTTTTAGTAATATCATCTAAAATCTCACCAGATACTTTTAATGAAGAAAATATTCATAATGAATCAGTTGATATAAACAATAATTATTATGAAGATGATGATATTAATTTAGATGAATTTAAAATATTAATGGAAGATGCAATTATAATTAGTTGTGAAGATACAATAGAAAAGTTAAATCTTAACTTTGGAATATTAGATTATTTTGTATCTGAAGGAATTCTAATTGGGGACTTGGTTGAAGCCGGTTTTGAATTATGTGAAGGAGTAGAAGTTACAGATGAACTTAAAGAAAAACTAGAACAAGAAATTTTAAAATCTTTAAGTGATATTAATGTTATAGCACTTTTAATGGCAGCTATTAGAACAGAAGAGGATTTCTCAAATAACAGACTTCGTGAAGTGGATGTTAGTGATGATCCAGCTTATCTCTACTCAGATGAAATATTAGGTATGGCAATAGCTAATCAAATAGCTGGTTCTAAAGCTATTTTCAATTTTGCACGTTATGATAAAGCAAAACCTGGAATTATTTATGGATTAGGGCCAATGATGGATGATATTTTTGCAGGATTAATTGCTGGATGTATGTCTAAAATCTTTGAAGAATAAAATTTATGGTGATTAAAATGAGTATAATTAGTAATATTAAGGAAAATTCAATTTTTGCTTCAATTTTGGGACTTATTTCATTTTCAACTATTTTACCAGTTGGAAATGCAGTGAGATTAGAAACTACAGCTAGAATGTTTTGGCTGTGGCCAGTTGTACACTTTTTTGTAGGAATACTAGCTTATATTGTAGCTATTATTTGTAGTGACCTATTTAATTTACCTGCTTTACTTGTTGGAGCTATTGTTTATGGATTTATATTAATTTTTACAGGATTACATCACTTAGATGGTTTAATGGACATGGCTGATGGAGTAATGGTTCATGGTGATTTTAATAGAAAAATGAATGTAATGAAAGATCCTATAACTGGTGTTGCAGGAATAGCTAGTTTTTTTATAGTAGCAATCATCACTTTACTTGGAATAACCTATTCAGTTAATAATAACTTTTTAGTAGCTATTATAATATGCGAAATGGCATCTAAAGTATCACTTTTAACAACATGTATTAGTTCAAACCCATATTCTCATGGAACAGGTGCATTAACTATAAGATCAATAAATATAATTAATTACTCAGTTTCTCTAATAATTGCTTTAATACTTGCATTTATTGTTGGTGGATTTAATGGATTAATCGGTATTTTTGGAGGAGTTCTTGGAGGAGCTATTATTTCTATTATTGCTCGTAGAAGTTTTAGAGTAGCTAATGGTGATGTACTTGGTGCTTCTAATGAATTTGGTAGAATGACTTCTTTACTTTTAATGATAATTTCTATATGTGTGATGTTATGAATGTGTGTGTTTTAAGACTTGATCATAGAATTGGAAGAGATACAAGAATTACAACTCATGTATGTTTAACTTCTCGTGCTTTTGGAGCAAGTAAAATTTATTTATCTGGTGAAAAGGATGAAAAATTAATGGAAAATGTTCGAGATATTTCTAAACGATGGGGTGGAGATTTTGAAGTTGAATATGCTAAAAATTTCATGCGAATAATCCTAAATTGGCGAGATAATGGTGGAAAAATAGTTCACCTTACAATGTATGGATCTCAGGCTATAGAAAAAATTGAAGAGATTCGTAATGATTCAAGTGATATTCTAATTATTGTTGGAGGACCAAAAGTACCAACAGAAGTTTATGATAATGCTGATTGGAATATTTCAGTTACTAATCAACCACATTCGGAAGTATCTTCACTAGCAGTTTTTCAACATTTATTAATGGATGGAAAAGAGTTCGATTTAAAATTTGAAAATCCAATGTTTGAAGTTATTCCAACTGAAGTTGGTAAAAAAGTTAATGTCAATAAAGAAAATGGAAAGTAAGTTTTTTCGTGGAGAACAAGCTATTTAATCTCTTATATGATCTAAAATTAAGAAAAATAAAAGATCTTGTTCTTATTTAATTGATTTTTTGAAAAATATTTCTAAAAAAGATATATAATTAAATAAAAGTAGCCTTTTAATTATTTACATATACTAAAAATAATTAGGCAGGCCAAGCCTATTGCTATTGAAAAATAGCGAATTAGCACGAATAACAAAAGTACTCATAAAACATTAGCTCTTTTGCTTATATTTATATTATTTTTTTATTCAATATAAGTTTTTGCTTTGTTTTCATGTCATTTTTATGATATTTAATCAATTTTATTATTTTATGACAATTTTAAAAGGTTATATTAAAAATAATTGGCCTTTTTGATTATTTTAATTAGAAAATAATGAGGCAAGGCCCAACCTTTTGCTATTGCTAGCAGTTTCGAACATAAATAACTTAATTAATTATTGAATAAGGGGTGAAGATATGCTTAAAATATAATTATTATATTTATAATAGCTATCAACATTCAAACTCATTAAATATTAACAAATTTTTTTATTTATTTTAAATAAATAAGACCTTTTTAATCATTTTCAATTAGAAAATAATAAGGTAAGATCAAACCTTTTTACTATTAATAAATAGCAAATGTGAAATAGACACCAAAATTTTACTTCAATAGGGGTTATGGTATGATAAACAACAAAAAATCATACATTGTACTATTGTAGTAATGACCTTTAAACTCGTTAAATATTAACAAGCTTTTTATATTTTTTTATGTTAAACAAGAAGGTCTTTTTAATTATTTTTTATTAGAAAATAATAAGGTAAGACCAGACCTTTTTTGTTATTAGCAAAAATAACAAACACCAAAAAATTTTACTTCAACAGGGAGGTGATGATATGATAAATAACATAATATCACATATTATATCGATTTTAACAATCATCTAAAACTTATTAAATATTAATAAGTTTTTTTTATTTATTTTACAATAAATAATGCCTTTTTAATTATTTTCAAGTAGAGAATAATAAGGTAAGGCTAACCTATTGCTATTTTTTAAAAAATAGCAAATGACATAGACAGCAAAAGTACTCAAAGTAATAGTTCCTTTGCCAATTTTATATTAATATTTCATCTAATATAAGTTTTTTCTTTGTTTTTAAGTCATTATTTTAGTTTAAACTTAATTTAATCCTTTTTAAACAATTTTCCTAAACAATTACAATTTTCAATAATAGTATTTTCTTTTTTAATAACAAAACTTTAAATGTATTAATTTAGATATATCTTTATATTATAATTTTAATGAGATTTATTAAAAATTATAGGAGTTTATTAAAATGGCAATTAAAGATAAAGATTTTATTAAATTAGAATTCACAGGTAAAGTTGCAGATACTGACGATATATTTGATACTACCATTGAAGAAGTAGCTAAAGATGCAGATATTTTCAATGATAAAAAGACTTATGGGCCAATTCCAATAGTCATTGGTGGAGGACACCTTTTACCAGCTCTTGATGAAGCAATTATTGGCCTTAAAGTTGGAGATGAAAAGACCATAGAAATTGAAAGCAAAGATGCATATGGTGAAAGAGATTCCAAATTAATCCAACTTATACCAATGAAAGAATTCAAAAAACAAGGTATGACTCCTGTTCCAGGCATGGTTATTACTGCTGATAATCAAAATGGTAAAGTTTTAACTGTTAATGGTGGAAGAGTTAAAGTAGATTTTAACCATGAATTAGCTGGTAAAGATGTAGTTTATGATATTAAAATCACTGATGCAATTGAAGATGATGAAGAAAAAATTAAAAGCTTAATCCAACTTCACTATGCATATCCTAACTTTGATATTGATAAAACTGAAATCACTTTTGATGGAGATTCAGTTAGTATTACATTAGATGAAATTACAAGATTTGATCAACAATCCTATATGGATGTAACTTTTGCAAGATTTAGAATCTCTAAAGACATCTGGGAAAATATGGATTATGAAAAAGTTAATTTCGTAGATCAATTTGAGAAAAAAGAAGTAGAAGAAGCTGAAAAAGAAGTAGAAGTTGAAGCTGATTCAGAAGAATAATCTTATTTTTTAAATACTTTTTCCATGGATTGAAGCTACAATCCCTGGAATATTTTCTACTTTTAATTTATAAATAGCTTCCATTCCATATTCTGGAAGTGCGACACATTCTTTTTTTAAAATACAATTACTTAATAATGCTGTTACTGGTGGAGTAATAACAAAAATAGACTTATTTTTATTTAATTCTTCAATAGTTTCATTACTTAAAGACCCTTTACCTATATGAATTTTAACTCCTTTACTAGATAAAAACCCGATATTTGATTCAATTTCTTTTTTATTACTGGTTGTCGGTCCAATTCCAGCATCACTTACTCCAGTATGCATAATAGCTATGTTTTGAACATTTACTAATGGATTACCTTTTTTAATTGATTCAACAAGTGTAGGCAATGCTTTATCTCGAGCTGTATATATTTCACCTGAAATATTTAATTTATCACCAAGGTTTAAATTTTCTAATTTTTCACTAGTAAATGGACTTGTAAGATTTATCATAGAAACACTCAATATGGATATTAAATAATTAATTTTTTTATAATTATAATTAATTTTTCTTAATTAATTCTTTGTTTTTCTAATTTTTAAAAGTTTTTTAAAAAACAATAATTTATTTAATACTTAAAATATAGTTAATATATTACAAATTAATAGGAGATTATAATGATTAATATAGATGAGGATTTATGTAAGGGATGTCATCTTTGCGTTTATATATGTTATAGAAACGTTTATGATATTGCCTCTAAACCTAATAAAAAAGGAGTGTTATTACCTTATCCTAAAGATGAAAAAGAATGTACTAAATGTGGGGATTGTGAATTAATCTGTCCAGATCAAGCAATAGATCTTGATATTGAAACTCACTGGTGGGTAAATGAGAAAGATTCAAAATTCAACCCTAACTTTAGTAAAAAGGAGGCTCAAAATGGTTAAAGAGTTATTTATACAAGGTAATGAAGCATGTGCAGAAGGAGCTTTAAAAGCAGGATGTAGATTTTTTGCAGGTTATCCTATTACACCTTCTACTGAAGTAGCTGAATCACTTGCTCGAAAACTACCTTTAGTAGGTGGTTCTTTTGTTCAAATGGAAGATGAAATTGGAGCAGCTGGTGCAATTATTGGTGGTTCTTGGGGAGGTTCTAAATCAATGACCTCAACTTCTGGACCTGGATTTTCACTTATGCAAGAAAATATTGGTTATGCATTTATTACTGAGACTCCTACAGTTATTGTTGATGTTCAAAGAGGATCTCCTTCTACTGGTCAACCAACTATGGCTGGTCAAGGTGATATGATGCAAGCTAGATGGGGTTCTCATGGAGACTATGAAACTATTGCATTATCTCCTTCCTCTGTTCAGGAATATTTTGATTTTACAATTGAAGCATTTAATTTAGCTGAAACTTATAGGACTCCTGTTTTTATCATGGCTGATGAGATAGTTGGTCATATGAGAGAAAAAATAGCTATTCCTGATGATATAAAAATTGTTCCTCGTCAAAGACCTGAAATGAGTGATGATTATTTACCATTTAGAAATGATATTATAAATCCAATGCCTACTTTTGGTGAAGGATATAATATACATGTTACAGGTTTAACTCATGATGAGCGAGGTTATCCTGATGCTAATAATCCAAAAACACATGAAACATTAGTTAAAAGATTATCAAATAAAATTTTAGATAATACTAAAGAGATTACATCAGTTAGAAAAGATTTGTGTGAGGATGCAGATATTATTGTTGTATCCTATGGTGCACCATTTAGATCTGTTTCACATGCTATTGAACTTGCACGTGAGGAAGGTTTAAAAGTTGGATCTTTAAAAATGAATACTCCATGGCCTTTCCCAGAACAAGAAATCAATGAAATAGCTAAAATAGCTTCTGATATTCTTGTTGTTGAAATGAACTTAGGTCAAATGTATTGGGAAATTGATAGGGTAGCTTGTTCTAATGCAAATACTCATTTACTTGGTAAAATTGGTGGAGAAATTCCAAAACCAGATGAAATTTTATCTAAAATTAAAGAAATAGGAGGTAAATAATATGTCTAATGAAAAATCTCCTTTTATGCCATATTTAAGAGAAGATAGATTACCTAATATATTCTGTCCAGGTTGTGGAAATGGAATTGTAATGAATGCTTTTATTAAAGGTATGAATGAAGCAGAAATGGACTTTGATAATATTGCAATGGTCTCAGGTATTGGTTGTTCATCAAGAATTCCAGGATATTTTGAATGTGATTCCTTGCATACTACTCATGGAAGAGCAATTAGTTTTGCAACTGGTTTGAAAGTTTCTAATTCTCCGCTTGATGTAGTTGTCTTTACAGGTGATGGTGATGCCGCATCAATTGGTGGAAATCATTTAATTCATGCAGCTCGTCGTAATATTAATTTAACTGTTATTTGTGTAAACAATAATATTTATGGGATGACTGGTGGTCAAATTAGTCCTACATCTCCTCAAGGTAGTTTTGGTTCAACTGCACCTTATGGAACAACTGATAAACCATTTGATTTAGCTGAACTTGTAGCAGCTGCAGGTGCAAGTTATTCTGCTCGTTGGACTACTTTAAAAATTCACCATTTAGTTAAATCTATTAGAGATGCTCTTAAAAATCCAGGTTTTTCATTTGTAGAGGTTGTATCACAATGTCCAACTTATTATGGTCGTAAAAATAAACAAAAAACTCCTGTTAGTATGTTTGATGAGTTGAAGAAAAACACTATATTTAAAGCTCAAGTTCCAAGATTTTCTAAAAAAGAACTTGAAGATAAGATTATTGTTGGAGAATTCCACAATGAACCACGAGCTGAATATGTTGATAATCTTAGAAAATTATCTAAAGAAAAATGTGGAATAGAACCACTTGTAAATTCAGCATATTTAGAGGAATTTGAGGGATAATATGAGAAAAGAAATTAGAGTTGCAGGATTTGGTGGACAAGGAGTTATTTTAGCTGGAATTATTGTAGGTAAAGCAGCTTCTTTATTTGATGGTATAAATGCTGTTCAAACTCAATCATATGGGCCTGAAGCTCGTGGTGGAGCTTCTAAATGTGAAGTTGTAATTAGTGATGAAGAAATTGATTATCCTAAAGTTCAAAGTCCTGATATATTAGTAGCTATGTCTCAAGAAGCTTTAATAAAATATATTGTTGATTTGAAAAAAGGTGGAATTTTGATTATTGATCCAGGTAGAATTATTGAAAGTGAAATAGAAGATTTCGTTTGTGAAAACGAAATTAAGCTATTTAGAGTTCCAGCTACAGAAATTGCAGCTAATGAAATTAAATTAGAAATTGTTGCAAATATTGTAATGGTTGGAGCTATTACTAAAATTACTGGTGTAATTTCAAAAGAAGCAGCTATAAAAGCTATTGAGGATAGTGTACCTCCTGGAACAGAAGGTAAAAATATTCAGGCTTTTGAAGCTGGATATAATTATGAGTAGGTGTATAAAATGAAATTTTTTGAATATAATGCTAAGAAGATCTTTGAAAGTGAAAATATTCCTATTTTAGAAGGTTATGAAGCATCATCTCCTGAAGAAGCTCGTGAAATGACTTCAAAAATTGGAAAACCAGTAGCTGTAAAATCTCAAGTATTAATTGGTGGACGTGGTAAAGCTGGTGGAATCAAATTTGCAGATACACCTGATGAAGCTTATAATGTAGCTAAAGATTTACTTGGAATGGATATTAAAGGAGAAATTGTAAAACATTTACTTATTGAAGAAAAGGCAGATATTCAAAATGAATTCTTTATTAGTGTTGCAGTTGATAGAGCTTCTAAAACACCTATTATTATGGCAAGTAAAGAAGGTGGAGTAGATATTGAACAATTAGCTATTTCAGAACCTGAAAAAATTATTAAATATCGTCCTAATCCTTTAGAAGAATTCTTACCTTATGAAGCTCGTGAGATTGCTCGTAAAATGGAAGTTGAACCTAAGTTAATCTCTTCAATTGGAACTATTATTTGGAAACTTTTTAATCTATTTAATAAATACGATGCTGTTACATCTGAGATAAATCCATTAATTTTAACACCTGATGGTTTAATAGCTGCAGATGCAAAACTTGAAATTGAAAATGATTCTTTATTTAGACATAAAGATTTAGTTAAACAATTTAATTATAAAGAGGATGAACTAGATTTTGTTGAACTTGATGGGGATATTGCTGTAATTGGTAATGGTGCAGGTTTAACTTTAACTGGTATGGATATGATTAAGCTTAAAGGTGGTAAACCAGCTACCTTTTTAGACATTGGTGGTGGATCATCTGAGGCAACAATTAAAAAAGCACTTGAAATGGTTATTAATTATGAACCAGTAAAAGTAATCTTTTTAAATGTTTTAGGTGGAATTACACGTGCAGATGATGTTGCAAAAGGCGTAATAGATGTTTTAAATGAATCTGATAAGAAAATCAATATTGTTATTCGTTTAACTGGAACAAATGAAGAAGAAGGCCAACGATTACTTAAAGAAGCTGATATTCCATATGATATTTCAATGGAAAAAGCAGCTGAAAAGGCTGTTGAAATTTGTAATTCATTAAAAAACTAAAACTTATTAATTTATTATATTTTTTTAATATTAGAGTAATACTTTTTGATAAAAAAGTATTTATGTTAGTATGAATAACATATTACATGTTGAAGTAAAATTAAAATCAAACACGAAAAATTAAAAACATAAAAAAAGATTATTCGCAAATGTCATGAAAAAATAAATTTAGCCTTGTTATAAGTTCGAAATTTTTCTTTTACTTCAATTATGTCACTCCTAAATTTTAATTAGAAAAAATCGCTACTCTAATATTTTTTCATGACAATCATCTTATTTTTTTTAAAATTAATATTAAAATATTATATTTATTAATATTAGAATATACTAGTACATTTTAATGACCAATAAGTATATATTCATAACATTCATACTATTATTAACAAATGACTAATCATTTGCAAAATGGATGTTATAATATGGATACAATGGATATAATTAAAAAAAGAAGAAGTATAAGAAATTATACTAATGAAAAAATTGATGAAAATATTTTAAAAGAGGTAATTAATACAGCAACAATTGCTCCAGTAGCTGGTGAATTTCAAATTACTGTAATAGAAAATCAAGAATTATTAGAAAAATATAATATTGTTATTAAAGAATTTCTAAAAAATTCTCCAGATGAAAATATGAAAGCAATGGGCGAAAATCCGAATTATAATGCTTTTTATGGTGCAAATACGCTTGTTTTATTTTCAGCTCCTGATGAAAATCCTTTTGGTGGGTTAACAACATCTCTTGCTGCTGAGAATATGATACTTGCTGCAACAGAATTTGATCTTGGAACTTGTTATATGGTAAGTCCTATTTTCCCATTTAATGATGGAGCAAATAATGATTTATTAAAAGAATTTAATTTACCTGATGGATTCAAACCAGTTTGTGCTGTTACTATTGGAAAAATATCTCCTGAAAATGAAAATCCTAAAAGACCAGCTTTAGATAATGTTAATTATGTCAAATAATTAACTTTATTTTTTTTTAAGAGGTTTTTAAAAATGAAAAACTCAAATAATAAATGTAATTCTTCTAATGAATGCTCTAAAAAGAAAAAACTTGATAAAAAATTAGATTTAATTCATCAAGATATTAAAAAGATCATCGAAGATTCTAATAGAAAATATTTAGATGGGTTAGCTATTAATATTAAAAAAGAAAATCTTGAAGCCATTAAAGAATATTTAAATAAAGAAAACAACGAATTAATTGAAAAAAACATTAATCTTAATTGTAAATTACATGAAAAATGTGGAGAATATTTTCATAGCTATTTTGAAAATTCTATAAAAGAAATAGATCCTGATAATTTATCTAAAGATTCTTTAAATGAATATTTAGAAAACTTAAATTCAGCAAAAATGAATAATGAAAAATATAATTGTGAACCATGTTTTAATAATTTTTCCGATTCTTTTGAAAAACAATTTAAACTTCTAAGTTCATTAAGTATTTATGAATCAGATTATGAAGATGATAATGATTTACCTGAACTTAAACCAGATATATTAGTTGAAAATATCTTAGATTCTGTTTCAAATAAACATAGATTGTCAATTTTAAAATCAATAGAAATAGAACCAAAAACATTCTCTGATTTATCAAAATTAACAAATTTAAGAGGGGGAAATTTACTTTTCCATATTGAAAAATTAGAAAATAATGATTTTATTTTTCAAAAAAATGAAAGAGGGGAATATCTACTAACAAAAAAAGGTTTTAAAACTATTTTATTATTAAAAAATTTACAAAAAGAAATTTCAGATGATTCATTAAATAGTTAATTATTTTATTCAAGTAATACAACACGACTTATCTCAGAATCATTTACTATTTCTTTATCACAATTTTCAGCTATTTTTGATGCAAAATCATGTACTTCATCAAATGTAGGCATATTATCTAATGTTAATCTTTCTCTGGATGATCCTACACACATATATGCTTTTACCTCAACAAAATCAGGATCTGCTTTTTTAATTAATTTTCCATATTCTTCAGGATTTTTCATGTTTTTATCCTTAACACATGTTGTTCTTATACATGTTCTACTATCAAAACTAGCTAATGTTTCTAAAGATTCATTTAAATTATTCCAACCATCATTAATTTGAGGGTTACAAACATCTTCATATGTTTTTTTATCAGCTGCATCTAAGGAAAGATATAGTTGATATGGTTCTGTTTCTAGATTTTTTAATTTATCAACATATTGACCATTACTTACAAGAAAAGTAGTAAAATCTCTTTTTTTAAATTCATAAATTAAATCACTAATATCAGGATAAAGTGTTGGTTCACCTGCAAGAGAAATAGCTGCATTTGTAGGAATCTTAGATTGTTCTAATTTTTCTTTATTTGCATTATCATTACCCCAAAAACCGCATAATAATTTATTTTGACCTTCAATCGCCTCATCAATAATTGTTCCAGGTTCATCTATAGGGCCTGTCCAAGTGTTTTGATTGTTTGAGAAATCTCTCCAACAAAATTCACATTTTTGCTGGCAAAATGGAACTGCAGGGGACATTTGAAGACATCTATGACTTTCAATTCCATAGAATTTTTCTTTATAACACACTCCTTTATCAAGTAAGCTTTGTCTTGTCCAATGACAAATTTTAACAGCAGAATGTTTATGTTCACCTACAAAACGATATCCACTATATTCTAACTTTTCTATTTCTTCTTTTGAAAGTATCATTATTGGTACATTTCTTCTTTTGATTTAATAAATATTTCTTAAATTTATTAAAAATTAATGTGTAAATGTGATTTTATGATTTTTATTTTTATGAATATTTGTGTAAATGTGTTTTTTCACGCTATAAATAGCTTATTATTCTATTAATTAGAAATATAATCGTGTTAATTTAAAACATTTTAAAAGAAGTGATCAAATGAGTTATATGGTAGAATATATGAAAAAGAATAAGGATGAAGACTTTGAGTATGAAAATGAATTAAGTAATTTAATTGAATGTTATAATAAGAAAACAGGCAAGTATTTACTTGTTTATAGTGTAGATTTTCAAAATAATGATTTTCCAATAGGATTATTTATGGATGATTTTTATACTATTAGAGATTTTTTAAGAGAAGATGAATCTAAAAAATTAAGTTTTCTCATTGAAACACCAGGAGGTCAAGGTGAAGCATCAGAAGAAATAGCTACTTATTTAAGAGGAAAATATGAATATATTGATTTTATTATTGTAGGTAATTGTAAAAGTGCAGGTACAATGTTGGCATTGTCTGGTGATGAAATATATATGAATGAAACTGGAAATTTAGGTCCAATTGATCCTCAAATGTGTAATGATACTATTTCAGGTTCTGTATATCATTTTCTTGAATGGATTAATGAAAAAAGAAAAGAATCAAAAACTAAAGAGTTAAATCCAGTTGATTCATTAATTATATCAAGAATCACTCCATATGAAATAACAGGAGCATTTGAAGCACTTTCTTATGGTGAAAATCTTGTAGCGAGATTTTTAAAAGAATATAAATTTAAAAATTGGAAAAGAACCGAAACAAATAATATTAAAGTTACAGATGAAATGAAAAAACAAAAAGCTATGGAAATTGCAAAGAAATTATCTGATCAATCAAAATGGAAATCTCATGGTAAACCATTAAAAAAAGAGGAATTACGAGAATTAGGTTTAAAAATAAAAAATCTTGAAGATGATAAAAATATCTCAGAAATTATTGAAAGAATTCATGTTTTAATTAGATTAATCTTCTCATCAAGTGACGCTTTTAAAATATTAATTACTGAAGATTCAAGTTTAATTAGAAAGGCTATTAAAAAAGAAAATATAAATATTCCAATGGATGATGAACATTTAGGATTTGGTATGATGTGTGATAAATGTGGTGAAGAATCTAATATTTATTTTAATTTAGATGATGATCCTACATTTGATGAAGAAATGATTGAAAAAGGATTTACACCAGTTCCTGATGATTCAATAATTAAATGTAAATGTGGAAATAAAATGGATATCTCTAAAATTAGGTCATTAGTTGAAAGCCAGCTTGGAGATTTACTATAATTGATGTTATTATTAAATGTGTTAAAATGATATTAAAAGATTTATTTGGTGAACTCTATTAGGATTAAAATATTAGAAGAATTAATTGATAATAAAGATACTTTCCTCGAGATTGAAGAATTATCTAGGATTTCTGGAATATCTAATGAAATATTATCTGATCATTTAAGTAAATTAAATGATATTGGAATTGTAGATATTAAAAAAGGAAATATTAAAAAATATAAGTTAAATATGAAAGATAAAAGAGTATTAGCTTTAAATATGATTGAAAATTTAGAATTTATTCGCAAAAGCTCATAATTTTAAAAAATTAAGTGTGATGAGTTTTATTTATTACTTTCATTAAAAGATTTAAGAACGCTTTGAACAAATCTTTTCATATATTTTTTTTTGATTTTTTTCTTCCAAATTCTTCATAATCTTCTTTTAAAAAACAAAATGCTTGTTTTTTGGCTTTGATAAAAAGATTTTTGATGAATTCATTCTATCACCTTTTTATATATTATTTTGTATTTTTTAAATTTAAAACTTATTTAAAGTCTTGTGGAGAAAATGTCTTAAAATTAGTTAAATCTTTAGAAAGTGCTACTTAAAAATCAACACAACACTGATTGCATTTAATAAACATTTCTTAAAATATAATATTTTTATTGTTCTGATGGAACCCATCCTTGAGGATTATTTTGACTTATTGGATATTGTTCTCCTACTTTACCAAAATCTGGATGTTGAGCATAAGGATTATTATCATATGATGGATCATTTGCATATTCATTTGTTTGAACTCCATCAGATTCATCTACACTCAAATCTTTTTGGGAACTTGTTTGAAATTCATTTTCAACTTCTCCAATAACATTATCTACGGAATCATCCTCACTATCATTTATAATAGTTATATTTCGATCAGGTTCAATTTCTCCTAAAGCATAATAAATAGAACCAACATTAAGACCCATCATAAGAACTATTACACTAATAAATATCATTATTTGATCTTTGTTCATATTCAAACTTCCTTAATACTTTCTGTAATATCAATTGTTGTGTTTAAATCCATTGATGATATATGTACATAACTATCATTTTCTAATTCTAGAAAAACACTATAGTACTGAAAAGAACTATTTTTTACTGCATTTTCATCATCAAAATGACTAAGATAAACAGTATAAGTATTATTAGAAGTTTGAACAGTTATATCTTCCCATAAATATTCGGGATGTGCTTCATCAATAGAAAAACTATAATATCTTACATAGGTTTGATTATCATTTGTATATGAATAACCATCCTCATGGTCATTTAAAACATGCCAATCTTCATTAGCTGGAGCATTGAATGTAAATTCTGGTGTGTCTATTGTTTGAATTTTATTATTATTTGTTAGTAAATAATATGAACTTCCTGCTAATGCTCCTCCAATGATTATTACTATTAAAATTAATATTGCAAATTTTTTCTTTTCCATTATATTCAATCCTATAAATAGTTATTATTAATCATCTATGTAAAAAAGAAATATAAAAGATTAACTTATTTAAATTTTTGAAATTAATGTATATTAAAGAATTAGTAACATTTATTGTATATGTTTTTTAAATTATAAATTAATAAAAACTTAAAAAAGTGATTCAATTGTATAAACTTAAAAGTCCTATTGTAATATTAAATTTTAAAACTTATTTAGAATCTAGTGGAGAAAATGCCTTAAAATTAGCTAAATCTTTAGAAAGTGCTGCTCAAGAATCAGGAACAACGATGATTGCAGCTCCTCAGACAGCTGATATTTTCAGAATAAAAGAAGAAACTTCAATTTTAACAATGTCTCAACATATTGATGCAATTGATGCTGGAAGTAATACTGGGTCTGCATTATTTGAAACTCTTCTTAGTGCAGGAATTGATGGAAGTTTACTTAATCATTCAGAACAGAGAATGGAACTAGCTGATATAGATTTAGTTAATGAAAAATTATTAGAAAATAATTTAATTTCCTGTATATGCTCTAATAATATTAAAACAAGTATGGCAGCAGCTACTTTAAATCCTCAATTTGTAGCTATTGAACCACCAGAACTGATTGGTTCAGGTATACCAGTATCACAAGCCGAACCTGAAGTAGTTGAAGGTACAGTTCGTGCTGTTAAAAAAATTAATAAAAGTGTTAAAGTTTTATGTGGTGCAGGAATATCAACAGGTGAAGATATGGCTCAAGCTATGGAACTTGGTGCAGAAGGAGTCCTACTTGCATCAGGTATTGTAAAAGCAGATAATCCTAAAGAAGCATTACTTGATTTAGTAAGTAAGATTTAAATATTGACTTATTTTTCTATTTTTTTACTCATTATTTTATTTTTATTAAATATTAAACTCAAATCTCATATCAAACATAAAATTTTAAATAAGATGTTTTCTTAAATTTTATTTAAATAAGATTATGTGTGGGAAGATGGATAAAGAGTTTAATACTATTGATGATTTTGACTTAGAAAATAAAACAGTACTTGTAAGAATTGATATTAATTCCCCTGTAGATCCTTCAACTGGTATTATTTTAGATGATACTAGGATGAAATTACATGCTGAGACTGTAAAAGAACTTTCAAATAAAGGAGCTAAGGTTGTAATTCTAGCTCATCAAAGTCGTCCAGGTAAAGATGATTTTACACCTTTAAGCCAACACGCAGCAGAATTTTCAAAAATCTTAAACATTGATGTAAAATATACTGATTCTCTTTTCTCTAAAAACACAACACAAGATATTCAAAATCTAAAACCACACGAAATTTTACTTTTAGAAAATGTCCGTTTTTTTGCAGAAGAATCTTTATCGGCTCCACCAAAAGAGCAATCTGAATCTATTTTAGTTAAAAATCTCACACCATATATTGATTACTTTGTAAATGATGCTTTTGCTGCATCTCACAGATCTCAAATTTCTTTAGTTGGTTTTACAGTTAATACTCCTTCAGCTGCTGGTAGAGTTATGGAAGAAGAACTTGTAACTATTGAAAATGCTTTAAAAAATGTCGAAAAACCTTGTGTTTTTCTTTTAGGTGGCATGAAACCTGATGATTCTATTGATGTTATTGAAAATGTTTTAAAAAATAAAACAGCTGATTATATCTTAACAACTGGTATTGTTGCAAATATCTTCTTATGGGCAAAAGGAATAAATATAGGAGATATAAATAAAGATTTTATTATAGATAAAGGGTATTTATCTATGGTTGATAAATCAAGAGAACTTTTAAATGAATTTCCAGACAAGATTGTATACCCAAAAGATGTAGCTATTGATAAAGAGGGTAAAAGAGTTGATGTAGATATTAACAACATTCCAAATAACCCAATTTTTGATATTGGTGTTGATTCAATTATTGAATATGCTAAAATTATTAGAAATTCTAAGACAATCTTTGCAAATGGTCCTGCAGGTGTATTTGAGCGACCAGAGTTTGCATTAGGTACAGAAGATTTAATTAATGCAATCGCCTCATCAGAAGGTTTTTCAATTATAGGTGGGGGCCATATTGCTGCTGCTACTGTTAGTTTAGGATTAGAAAATAAAATGAATCATGTTAGTAGTGGAGGCGGGGCTTGTATTACTTTACTTTCTGGTAAAAAACTAGCTGCTGTTGAAGCATTAAAAAATTCACCAAAGGAGACTTAAATGAACGCTAAACCGTCATCAATTGAAGGTATTGTAACTGATCCTTCTAAAAAAAATATTATTTTAATTGTAGCAGGTCTTGCTACATTCTTTTCTGCATTTATTACAACATCTATTACTGTTGCACTTCCTACAATTGCAAGTCAATTTCAAATTGATGCTATTGTTCAAACTTGGATAGCTACAATATTTCTTTTATCAGTAGCAATTTGTTCTGCTCCTTTTGGTAAAATTTCAGGCAGACTAGGTTTAAAGAAATTTTTAATGCTTGGTGTTTCTACGGTAATTATTGCATGTTTAGGTGCAGCTTTATCAACATCGGCTGAAATTTTACTTTTCTTTAGAGCTATTCAAGGTGTAGGTTCTGCTATGATTAGTGTTTCAACTGTTGCATTAATTTCACAAGCAATGCCATTTGAAGAACGTGGTAAAGCAATAGGAATTAATATTTCATGTGTTTATATTGGTCTAACATTAGGGCCTGTTATTGGAGGTATTATAACACAAAACTTTGGTTGGCATGGAATGTTTTTAATTGTAATTCCTTTACTTTTAATAGATTTACTTTTAGCTTACTTTAAAATTGATCAAGAATGGAAAATGGGTGATAAAGAACCATTTGATTATATTGGAACATTTTTATATGCTATAGGAATTTTATTAGCTATTTATGGATTTACAACTATAAACACATTAGAAGGAGTCATTTTAACTATTATTGGATTAATTATTTTAGCTATATTTGCAAGATATGAATTAAGTCAAAAAACACCTGTATTTGAAGTTAAGCTTTTTAAAGATGTTCATTTCACATCAGCTACTTTAGCTGCATTAATATCATATCTAGCTACATTTGTTGTAACATATATTATAACATATCACTTGCAATATATTAAGGGAATGGATCCTCAAACATCTGGAATTATTTTAATTGTTACATCAGGTTTAATGGCAATAATTGCTCCCTTCTCAGGACGTTTATCAGATAAAATCAATCCTCAAAAACTTTCAACTATTGGTATGATTTTTGTTGCCTTATCTTTAGGTATTTTAATGTTTTTAGATGCAAACACTCCATTATATATTGTAATAATAGCTATGGCATTAGAAGGAATAGGATTAGGTTTATTTACATCACCTAATACAAATACAATTATGAGTGCAGTTCCAAGAAAATTCACATCTTTAGCTTCTGCAACCGTTGCAACTGCTCGTGTTGTAGGTCAAACCTTATCTTTAGGACTTCTAACAATTTTATTTGCAGTAATTATGGGTTCTGTTCAAATACTTCCACATAATTATCCACAATTGATTTTATCTTCTAAAATAGCTTTCATGATATCAACAGTTTTATGTATAATAGCTATTTTCTTATCATACTTTGGATCTAAATCAAAATCTTAATTTGAGATATTTTCTCAATATTTTTTTTTATTTTTTTAATATTTTTGAATTTAAAGCATTAACTTTTCATATGCTCTAGAATAATCAATATGATGTTTTAAAATAAACTATATATGGTGATTAAAAATGGATGAAAAATTTTGTCAATCATGTGCTATGCCTATGAATAATGAAGTACTTGGAACTAATGAAGATGGATCAAAAAATGATGATTATTGTATGTTCTGTTATAAAGATGGAAAATTTACAGGAGATATGGCTATGGAAGATATGATTAATTTCTGTGTTCCTAAAATGGTTGAAAATAATAAAGATATAGATGAAAAACAAGCTCGTTTGATGATGGAAGAAATATTTCCGAAATTAAAAAGATGGAGTGAATAACTCATATCTTTTCAAATTCTTTTTTTAACAATTCACTAGCTAATTTAGGATCTATACTATCCATAATAGCTGATACTACCGAAATTCCTTCAATTCCAGTTTCAGATAACTTTTCAACATTATCTAAATCTATACCTCCAATAGCTACAACAGGGATTGATACAGATTCAACTACACTTTTTAAATCATTTTTAGTAATCTTAGGTGCATCATCTTTAGTTGATGTTGGAAATACTGCACCTGTTCCAATGTAATCTGCTCCATCACTTTCAGCTTTAATAGCTTCTTCAATAGTTGAAGCAGAAACACCTAATATTCTAGAATTACCTATAATTCTTCGAGCAACCTTACATGGCATATCATCTTGACCAATATGAACACCATCTGCATCAATAGCTAGTGCAATATCAATTCTATCATTAATTATTAAAGGTATATCTGCAGTATAGCATATTTCTCGAACTTTCATAGCTAATTCATAAAAATCTTTAGTAGAAGAAGTTTTATCTCTTAGCTGAACTACACTTACTCCTCCTTTAATAGCCTCTTCAATAATTTCTAAAAAATTTTCTCTTTCATCTGTTACAAGATAAAGTGAATAATCAATTGATTTCATAGATATTTCCTTTTTCTTTAATTTCATCATGCTTTAATTTATATAAATTATCAATTAATTTACTTCTAAAGGTTCCAGTACCTAAATCATTAGAATTAACATATTCACGTGCATTTTCACCAGCTATACTCATAATTAAACTAGCTGATATACCACCAATAAGTGCATCATTACAAGCTATAAATGACCCAACAATAGAACTTAACATACATCCACTACCAGTAATGCGTTCCATCATCTCATCACCATTTTCAATAGCTATCATCACCTCACCATCTGAAATGATGTCGATTGGTCCACTAGCTATTACAAGACTTCCAGATTTTAAAGCTACTTCTTTAACAATTGAAGCATTTTCTTTTAAATTAGAATGGCTAATAACATCTGATGAGCTAACATCTACTCCTTTAGCTTTAACAAAATCATCATTAAAAATACCTAATAATTTAGCAATAGCTTTCACCTCAGACATATTTCCACGAATAGCCGTTACATCGTAATCTTTAATAATTTTTAAAGTAGTTTCATTTCTTAAATTACTAATACCACAACCTACAGGATCTAAAACAATAGGTGTATTAGTTTGACTTGCATAATTACATGCAGTTTCTATTGCAGCTATTTGAACTTTACTTAACTTACCAATGTTTATAACTAAGACGTCAGCTATTTCAACAATCTCTTCAACTTCATCAGCATCATCTGCCATAATTGGAGATGCTCCAACAGCTAAAACTGCATTTGCACAATCATTCACAGTTACAAAATTAGTAATACAATGAGTCAAAGGGTTCATCTCTTCTATATTTTCATATGATTTTTCTAATTTTTCAATTATGCTTTTCATAATATTAATATAACTTTAGATAAAATAAACTTTTCACAATTTTGAATATTCTTATTAAAAAATAGTAAAGTATTTAAGTAAATGTTAATAAATTTTATATTGTTATACTGGTAATTCAATGTGCCTCGGTAGCTCAGTCTGGTGGAGCGCGAGACTTGTAATCTCGTGGTCGCGGGTTCAATTCCCGTCCGGGGCTTTAAAATAGAAAAACATTATTTTTAATGATTTTTATTTTAAAATCTTTTATAATCTTATAATTATAATATATTATTATAACAATAATCTTTATATGCAATAAATTATAAATTAAAAAAAGTATATCATATGTTAGTAATGGGACCGTAGGGTAGCTTGGTCGATCCTTTGGGCTTTGGGAGCCTGAGACTCCGGTTCAAATCCGGGCGGTCCCATTTCAGTTCCCGCCTTAGCTCAATTTGGCAGAGCGTTGGACTGTAGATTCAAATGTTGCTGGTTCAAGTCCGGCAGGCGGGATTTGCAAATTTTATTAATTCCTTTAATTTTTAAAATTAAAATCATAGTAAAATAAAAACCTTTATATATAAGTAAATTTAAATTTTATTATGAGGCATATTTATCTATAAAATGCTTATATTTTATAGAAACTCAAAATATCATTATCTATTTATTATTTGCCCTGGTGGTGTAGGGGCTATCATGCGGGCCTGTCGAGCCCGCGACTCGGGTTCAAATCCCGGCCAGGGCGCTTTTAATTAAAGCAAATTCTAATAGTGATGATTGTGCATATGTAGGGCCCGTAGCTCAGTCTGGCAGAGCGCTTGGCTTTTAACCAAGCGGCCGCGGGTTCAATTCCCGTCGGGCCCGTTTCTAATTTTATTGTTGAGTTTTTCTAGCTGGAGGAAAATATTTTGAAAATTGATATTTTAAAACATAATCTTGTCCCAAAACATGAAGTCATGTCTGATTCTGAAATTAAAAAAAATTTTGTTGATTTAGACTATGATATAAAAAATTTACCTAAAATCAAGCTTAGTGATCCTGTTGTTAAAAACATTGATGCTAAAGTTGGAGATATATTGAAAATTACACGTGATAGCCAAACTGCTGGAACGTTTGTTACTTATAGGATAGTTGAAAATTAAATTTACTATTACTACTTATGTTTTTTTTATTTTTTTAAAATTTAGTTAAAGTAAAATTTAAAATTAAATTTTTTCATTTAATTATTAAATATATTATTAAGATATACTGGAGGAAGTCCATGAAGAAGAGTACATGGGGATTGGTTGACACATTTTTTGATAAATATGATTTGGTAGACCACCATATAAAATCATATAATGACTTTGTAAATAATAGGATTCAAGATATCATTGATATTACGGAACCTATTTCACTTGAAAATAATAAATATTCATTAAAAACAGGTAAAGTTTTTATTGAAAAACCTTTTACTAAAGAAGCTGATGGTTCTAAAAGCATGATTTTCCCATCAGAAGCAAGACTTAGAAATTTAAACTATTCTGCTCACATCTATCTTGAAATGGCATTAAATCAAGAAGGTGAAGAAAATCCTTTAGAAAAAGTTTATATTGGTGAGTTACCTTTAATGCTTAAGTCTGATATTTGTCATTTAAATGGTCTTACAACTGAAGAATTAATTGATGAAGGAGAAGATCCAGAAGATCTTGGAGGTTATTTTATTGTTAATGGTTCAGAAAGAGCTGTTGTAACAATGGAAGAAATCGCTCCTAACAAAATTATATTAGAGCGTAATGGTGAAGTTGAAGATAGAAGAGCTAAAGCTGTTGTTACTTCAATTAAAAGCGGTTTTAGAGCTAGAATTTCTTTAGAATATAAAAAACCTAGAAAAAGTGGTGTTTTCTTAAGAATTTCTTTCCCATATGTTCCAGGGGAAATTCCTCTTGTTATTTTACTTAGGGCATTAGGATTTACTACTGATCAGGAAATTATTACTTCTATTTCTGAAGATTTCAATTACCAAATGATTATTGCAGATGATATTCAAGTATCTGAGGAAGCATTGAAATTAGATCCAAAAGAAATGGACGGACTTTCAAAAGAAGAGCGAAACGAATATTTACAAAAAGCAGCTATTAAATACATTGGTAACAGAGTTGCAAAAGGAATGACTGAAGAGTATCGTATTAAACGTGCTGAAGATGTTATAAATAATTATTTATTACCTCATATTGGTATTACTAATGATAAACGTGAAACTAAAGCTATTTATTTAGCTGAAATGACTGAAATGTTACTTCAAGTTATTCATGAAGAAAGAGAACCACATGATAAGGATCACTATACTAATAAAAGACTTAGAGTATCAGGTGACTTGATGGAAGATTTATTCAGAGTTGCTTTTACAAGTCTTACAAGAGATATGACCTATCAACTTGAAAGAAGTATTTCAAGAGGTAAAGAATTATCTATTAAACAAGCTGTTCGTTCTGATGTTTTAACAGAAAACATTAAACACGCTATAGCTACTGGTAACTGGGTTGGAGGAAGAGCTGGTGTAAGTCAGCTATTAGATAGAACTAGTTACATGGGCACATTATCACATTTAAGACGTGTTGTATCTCCTTTGACAAGAAGTCAACCTCATTTTGAAGCTAGGGATTTGCATCCAACACAGTTTGGTAAAATTTGTCCTAATGAAACTCCAGAAGGGCCTAATTGTGGATTAGTAAAGA
This sequence comes from Methanobrevibacter sp. DSM 116169, assembly GCF_046197865.1. GTDB lineage: Archaea > Methanobacteriota > Methanobacteria > Methanobacteriales > Methanobacteriaceae > JAHKLT01. Next base: position 494,099 of record NZ_CP166990.1, read on the forward strand.
ACTTAGCATTAATGTGTAATATTTCAGAAGGTTCTGATCCTGAAGAGATTAAAGATGTTATTAAGAGTATGAATGTTTTAGAAGAGTAGTTTTGGAGGAATTTCGTGTCAAAAGCTAAAATATATATTAATGGGGAACTTATCGGTTCATGTGAAGATCCCAATGAATTTACAAAAGAAATGAGAGCTAAAAGAAGGTCAGGGGAAGTCTCTCATGAAATGAATATTACTTATTATCCTGAAAATAATGAAATTTATATCTTCAATGATTCTGGTAGAGCTAGAAGACCACTTATTGTTGTTGAAAAAGGAGCACCTCTTTTAAAAGATGATCATTTAAATAAACTTGCTAAAAACTCTTTAAAATGGGATGATTTAATAACTAAAGGTTTAATTGAATATTTAGATGCTGAAGAAGAAGAAAATTCATATATTGCAATGGGTTTTCATGAATTAAATGAAGATCATACTCATTTGGAAATAGATCCAGCTACTATGCTTGGTATTTGTGCAGGTATTATTCCTTTCTCAGATCACAACTCTTCTCCGAGAAACACTATGGAAGCAGGGATGACAAAACAAGCTTTAGGTTTATATGTATCAAATTATGGATTAAGAACTGATACTAGAGCTCACTTATTACACCATCCTCAAACTCCTATTGTAAAAACACGTATTATTGATTCTACTAATTATGATGAAAGACCATCTGGTCAAAATTTCGTTGTAGCTTTAATGAGTTATGAAGGATATAACATGGAAGATGCAATGGTTATTAATAAATCTTCTCTAGAAAGAGGCCTTGCAAGATCTTCATTCTTTAGAGCATATGATACTTCAGAGAAAAGATATCCTGGTGGACAAGAGGATAAATTTGAAGTTCCAGATAAAAATGTTAAAGGATATAGATCTGATGAAGCTTATAGGCATTTAGATGGTGATGGTATCATTAATCCAGAATCAGTTGTAAAATCAGGAGATGTATTAATTGGAAAAACATCACCTCCAAGATTCTTAGAAGAAATTGATGAATTTGGTACTGTTGCAGAAAAAAGAAGAGAAACTTCTGTCACTGTAAGACATGGTGAGAAGGGTATTGTAGATGCTGTTCTTTTAACTGAGACTGTTGAAGGAAGTAAACTTGCAAAAATCAGAGTAAGAGATACAAGACAACCTGAGTTTGGTGATAAATTTGCATCAAGACATGGTCAGAAAGGGGTTGTTGGTTTAATCTTAGCTCAAGATGATATTCCTTTTACAGAACAAGGTGTTGTTCCAGATTTAATAGTAAATCCTCATGCAATTCCTTCAAGAATGTCCGTTGGACAAGTGCTTGAAATGGTTGCAGGTAAAGCAGCTTGTATGGATGGAGAACGTGTTGATGGAACTCCTTTTAATCCTGAAGTTGAAAAAGAAATTAAACAATCACTTATTGATAATGGTTTTGAATCTGCTGGTTGTGAATCATTATATAATGGTGTAACAGGAGAAAGAATTGAAGCTGAAATCTTTGTAGGAGTGGCATATTATCAGAAATTACATCACATGACAACTGATAAAGTTTATGCTCGTTCTAGAGGACCAGTACAAGTTTTAACTCGTCAACCTACTGAAGGAAGAGCTCGTGAAGGTGGTTTAAGATTTGGTGAGATGGAAAGAGATTGTCTTATTGCTCACGGTGCAGCTTTAACTTTAAAAGAAAGACTTTTAGATGAATCAGATAAATATGAAGCTATTGTTTGTGGAGATTGTGGTATGTTAGCTGTTTTTGATAAAAATAAAAATAAAGTTTACTGCCCAATTTGTGGAGATATTGAAACATATCCTGTTGAAATATCATATGCTTTTAAATTGTTATTAGATGAACTCAAAAGTTTATGTATTTTCCCTAAATTAGTATTAGGAGATAAAACTTAATTATTATAAAGGAGCCAATATTTTGAATAGATTTATAAAAATGATATCACAGATAAATTTCGGCCTTATGTCTCCAGAAGACATCCGTAAAATGTCTGTTATTAAGATTGAAACTCCGGATACTTATGATGAAGATGGTTATCCAATTGAAAATGGATTAATGGATCCTCATTTAGGTGTTATCGACCCAAGTTTAAAATGTAGATCTTGTGGTTTTAGAGGTGGAGAATGTCAAGGGCACTTTGGAAGTATTGATTTAGCAAGACCAGTTATTCATGTTGGTTTTGGTGACATCATTCATAAAATTTTACGTTCAACTTGTAATGTATGTGGTCGTATTCTTTTAAGTGATAGCGACATTGAAAAATATAGGGAATTAATTACTTCTTATATTGAAAATGGGGAAAATCTCAATGATTTAATCAAAGAGATTCATGCTGAATCTAAAAAAGATGTTTGTCCTCATTGTAAAGCTGAACAAAAAGATATTAAATTAGATAAACCTGTATCTCTTATTGAAGGAGATTATAAACTTACTCCTAGTGAAGTTAGAGAAAAGCTAGAACGTATTACTGATGATGATGCATATGTACTTGGAGTTAACCCAAAAGTAGCTAGACCTGAATGGTTAGTATTAACTGTTTTACCTGTTCCTCCAGTTACTGTTAGGCCTTCAATTACTTTAGATACTGGTGAACGTTCTGAAGATGATTTAACTCACAAACTTGTTGATATTTTAAGAATTAATCAAAGATTAATTGAAAATATGGAAGCTGGTGCACCTCAACTTATTGTAGAGGATTTATGGGAATTATTACAATATCACGTTACTACTTACTTTGATAATGAAGCATCAGGTGTTCCTCCTGCAAGACACAGATCTGGTAGGCCTCTTAAAACTTTAGCTCAAAGATTAAAAGGAAAAGAAGGAAGATTCAGAAGTAATCTTTCTGGTAAAAGGGTTAATTTTTCAGCTCGTACTGTCATTTCTCCTGATCCAAACATTAGTATTAATGAAGTTGGTGTTCCTGAAATGATTGCTAAAGAAGTTACTGTACCTTCTTATGTAAATGAATGGAATATGGATGAAATGAAACAATTCATCGAAAATGGACCAGATATTCATCCTGGAGCTAATTATGTTATAAGACTTGATGGACGCAAAATCAGAGTCTATGATGAGACTAAAGAAGCTATTCTTGAAAAACTAGAACCAGGATATATTGTAGAACGCCATTTAAATGATGGAGATATGGTTCTCTTCAATCGTCAGCCTTCACTTCACAGAATGTCAATGATGGCTCACGAAGTTAAAGTTTTACCTTATAAAACGTTCAGACTTAATTTATGTGTATGTCCTCCTTATAATGCAGATTTTGATGGGGATGAAATGAATATGCACGTTTTCCAGACCGATGAGTCTAGGGCTGAAGCTAAATCATTAATGAGAGTTCAAGAACATATTTTATCTCCAAGATTTGGTGGACCAATTATTGGAGCTATTCACGATCACATTTCTGGTGCTTATTTATTAACTAGAACAGGTTCTACTTTTACAGAAGAACAAGCATTACAAATTATTAGAAAATCTCACTTACCTATTCCAAAACGTAAAAACGAAGATTGGACAGGAAAAGAACTTTTCAGTTTACTCCTTCCTGACGATTTAAATATTAGCTATAAAGCAGAAATTTGTAGAAAATGTGATGCATGTCTTATGGAAGAATGTGAAAATGATGCTTATGTTGTTATTAAAGATGGTCAACTTCTCCATGGTGCCATGGATGAAAAAGCATATGGGTCATTCTCTGGTAAAATCTTAGATACTATAATGAAAGAATATGGTCCTTCAAGAACTAAAGAGTTTTTAGATAGATCTACTGATTTAGCTATCTGTGGAATTATGAAAACAGGAATTACAACAAGTACTAATGATGAAGAAATTCCTGATGAAGCACAAGATAGAATTGATGAACACCTTATTAGAGCTGAAGAAAAGGTAGATAGGCTTGTTGAAGCTTATGAAGCTGGAGAACTTGAAGCATTACCTGGTAGAAGTTTAGAAGAAACTTTAGAAATGAAAATTATGCAAGTTCTTGGTGAAGCAAGGGATAAGTCTGGGGAAATTGCTGAAAGTTACTTTGGTATGGATAACCATTCTGTTGTAATGGCACTTACTGGTGCAAGAGCATCTATGTTGAACCTTACTCAGATTACTGCTTGTGTAGGTCAGCAGTCTGTTCGTGGTGGCCGTATTCACAGAGGATACAGTGAAAGAACTTTACCTCACTTTAGAAAGAATGAATTAGGGGCAAAAGCTAAAGGATTCGTTCATTCTAGTTATAAAGGCGGATTAGATCCTATTGAATTCTTTTTCCACGCTATGGGGGGAAGAGAAGGGTTAGTAGATACAGCTATTCGTACTGCTCAAAGTGGTTACATGCAAAGAAGACTTGTTAATGCACTTCAAGATTTACAAGTTAAACCTTCAGGACTTGTAACTGATAACAATGGGCTTGTTATTCAAACTATGTTTGGAGAAGATGGTGTAGATCCTGCTAAAAGTGATTATGGTAAAGTAGCTGATTTAGACAAGATTATAGACGAAATGAGGATTAAATAGGTGTAACAATGGATAAAGCAATTAAAAAAGTTGAAAAGGCTTTAAAGAAAGCAAAAATAGATTTTCCTGAAAGTTACATTGAAGATTTAGCTGAAGTCTATATTCGCAGGGAATTAAAAGATAAAGAATTAAATGATTTAGTTGTTAAGGTTAAAGAAGCCTATGACCGAGCTCATGTTGAAGCTGGTGAGGCTGTTGGAACAGTAGCTGCACAATCTGTTGGTGAACCAGGTACTCAGATGACAATGCGTACTTTTCACTATGCAGGAGTAGCAGAATTAAATGTTACTCTTGGTCTTCCAAGACTAATCGAGATTGTAGATGCTAGAAAAACTATTTCTACCCCAACTATGGATATTTACTTTGAAGAAGATAAAGCTCAAGATGAAGAATTTGTTAAGAAATTAGCTAATTCTATTGGTAAAAGTACCTTAAATGATATCTTACAAGATTTCCATTTAAATTATGCTGATATGAATATTGAAGCAACACTTGATTTAAAGAAAATCGAAGATAAAAGGTTAGATTACAAAGAAATTATAGCTGAAATTGAAAAGAACTTCAAAAAAGTTGTAATTAATGATAATGTATTAAAATTCGAACCTTCTAAAAAAGATAAATATAGGGAACTTCGTCTCTTAGCTGATAAAGTTCGTGATTTACAAATCAGTGGTATAAAAGGCATTGGTAAAATCATTATACGTAAAGATGAAGAAGAGTGGATTATCCATACTGAAGGTTCAAACCTTGGGGATGTTCTTAAAAAAGAAGGTATTGACAAAGTTAGAACTACTACTAATGATATTCATGAAATCGAAGTTGTATTAGGTATTGAAGCTGCTCGTAATTCTATTATTAACGAAGCACAACGTACTCTTAATGAACAAGGTCTATCAGTTGATGTTAGACACATTATGCTTGTTGCTGATATGATGACTTCTGAAGGAACTGTAAGGTCTATTGGAAGACATGGTATTAGTGGTGAAAAATCTAGTGTACTTGCTCGTGCAGCTTTCGAAGAAACTGGTAAACATTTACTTCGTGCAAGTATTCGCGGAGAAATTGATGATTTAACAGGTATCATTGAAAACATTATTATAGGACAACCAATACCACTTGGTACCGGTTCAGTCGGTGTCAAAATGGCAAATAAAAAATAAATAGGAGGCAGATGATGGACGTAGATAGAGGAATCAGAGTAGCTGTAGATACTGGTGATGTAACTTTAGGCTCTGAAAAATCAATCCAATCTTTAAAATTAGGTAAGGGTAATCTTGTTGTTGTAGCAAAAAATAGTCCTGAAACAATTGTTGAAGATGTAAAATATTATGCAGAACTTTCAGATATTAAATTCATTATGTACGAAGGTACAAGTGTAGAATTAGGTTCTGTTTGTGGTAAACCTTTCACTGTGGCTACTTTAGTCATAAACGATCCAGGAGATTCTACTATATTAGAAACATTGGGGTAGATTTAATTGTCTATTAAATTTAGTGCTAACGAAATAAGATATATAGCTTTGTTTGAAAATATGACTGGAGCTATGGTTAAAGATTGTATCATTGATGATGAAAATGGCAAAGTAACATTTGTTGTTAAAAATGGTGATATGGGTTTAGCTATTGGTAAAGGTGGAAGCACAGTTACTAAAGTTCAAAAAGCAGTTGATAAAGGTGTTGAAATCATTGAGTTATCTGAAGATCCAACTGAATTTATAAAAAATATCTTATCACCTGCAGAACTTGAAAGCATTAAAATACTTCAAAAAGAAACTGGAGAAAAAATAGCTACTGTTGCAACAGACACCACTAATAAAAAAATAGCTATTGGGAAAAATGGTATTAATATTGAAAGAGCTAAATTATTAGCTAAAAGACAACACAATATTAATAACATTGTTTTAAAATAATCGATGGATCTTTCCATCATTTTTCTTTTTTTAAATAGATTTTATTTTTAAAATTTCATTATAATATACAAAAACAATACATTTATATAAGCTAATTTAGATAAATTATATTAAGATATTTGATATAGATATTTTTATTCTTATAACGAGTGTGCAATTGTTATAGATTGTTTATCTTTTTACATATCTTTTGTAGATAAATATTTCATTGACTCATTAAAGAATGCTTCATTCTTATTTTTCAATTCAATGTTTCTGTTGGGTTTATAAACCTATTTTATTTCAGATTGTTTATCTAATATTTTAATTAAAAATTATTAAAATTACAAACAATTTGCTGAAAAATCAGCTATTGTTTCATATATATGTTTCATATTTTCTAATCAATATTGGATTTAGATTGTATATTATAGTAATATATAAATCGCAGCGGTGGATTTGATATTTAAATTAGCTTATATAAACATGTATTAACTTAAAAAAATATAGAGGAAAGAATTATGCCAGGACTTTTTGCTGCAAAGAAACTTAAAAGAAATAGGCAAAACTTTAAGTGGAAAGATGTAGACTATAAAAGAAAAGCTTTACGTTTAGATGTTAAAGCTGATCCTCTTGAGGGTGCACCTCAAGCTAGAGGAATTGTTATTGAGAAAGTGGGAATTGAAGCTAAACAGCCAAACTCCGCAATTCGTAAATGTGTTCGTGTTCAATTAATTAAAAACGGAAAACAATTAACCGCATTTGCACCAGGTGATGGTGCTATAGGATTTATCGATGAACATGACGAAGTTATGATTGAAGGAATTGGTGGACCTTCTGGAAGGTCTATGGGTGATATTCCTGGAGTTCGTTGGAAAGTTTCTAAAGTTAACAATGTTTCTTTAGAACAGATGGTTAGTGGAAAAATAGAGAAACCTGTAAGATAGGTGTTTATTATGTATAAATTATTTGATAAATGGGACCTTAATGAAGTCAAAGTTGATGATTTAGGGCTAGTTAGATATGTTTGTTTAGATGAAACTATTGTTCCTCATACCTCTGGTAGACATGTAAAAAGACAATTTGCAAAATCCAAAGTGTCTATTGTTGAAAGATTGATGAATAAAATCATGAGAACTCATATTAACTCAGGTAAGAAAAACAAAGCATATAATATTTTAAAAGATGCAATGGATGTTATTCACAAAAGAACTAAAAAGAACCCTGTTCAAGTTTTAGTTACAGCTATTGAGAAAACTTCTCCTCGTGAAGAAACTACTCGTATCAGACACGGTGGAATTGCTTATCAAGTTGCTGTTGATATATCTCCTCAAAGAAGAATTGATCTTTCTTTAGGATTTTTAACTAGAGGAACATTACAATCTGCTTTTAAAAATAAAAAAACTGTTGCTGAATGTTTAGCTGATGAATTAATTCTCGCTTCTGAAGAGGATTCTAGAAGTTTCGCTTTACAAAAGAAAGAAGAGAAAGAAAGAGTAGCTAAAGCAGCTCATTAATATTATGGTGATTTAGTTGAGTAGAAGAACAAAAATGATTGAAAAAATTAAAGACTTGATGTATAAACCAGAATCAATTAGAAACATCGGTATTTGTGCTCACATTGATCATGGAAAAACAACTTTATCTGATAATCTTTTAGCAGGTGCTGGAATGATTTCAGAAGATCTTGCTGGAGATCAAAGATTTTTGGATTTCGATGAACAAGAACAAGCTCGTGGTATTACTATTGATGCTGCAAACGTATCTATGGTTCACAAATTCAAAGATAGTGAATACTTAATCAATTTAATTGATACTCCTGGGCACGTCGATTTTGGTGGAGACGTTACTCGTGCAATGAGAGCTGTTGATGGAGCAGTAGTTGTTGTTTGTGCTGTTGAAGGTATCATGCCACAAACTGAAACTGTTTTAAGACAAGCTTTAAAAGAAAACGTTAAACCAGTTTTATTTATTAATAAAGTTGATAGATTAATCAATGAATTAAAATTAGAACCTGAAGAATTACAAAACAGATTCTTAAAAATTATTGCAGAAGCTAATAAATTAATTAGAAGTATGGCTCCTGAAGATAAAAAAGATGAATGGAAAGCAGATGTTGCTGATGGTAGTGTAGCTTTCGGTTCAGCTTATCATAACTGGGCTATTAATGTTCCAATTATGCAAGAAACTGGAATTAACTTCAAAGATATTATTGATTTCTGTAATGCAGAAAACCAAAAAGAACTTGCTCAAAAAGTTCCTTTATCTGAAGTATTACTTAGTATGGTAGTAGAACATTTACCATCTCCAAAAGTATCACAAAAATACAGAGTTCCTAATATTTGGGATGGAGATATTGATTCTCCAGCTGGTCAATGTATGATTAATACTAGTCCTGATGGACCACTTGCTGTTATGGTTACTAATGTTTCTGTAGATAAACATGCAGGAGAAATAGCTACTGGTAGAGTATATGGTGGTAATATTGAAAAAGGTACTGAAGTTTACTTAGTTGGATCTCATATTAAATCTAGAGTACAACAAGTAGGTGTATACTTTGGTCCTGAAAGAGTAAACACTGATACTGTTCCTGCAGGTAATATTGTATATGTTGCTGGTGCAAAAGGAGCTATTGCAGGGGAAACTATTTGTTCTCCTAATGATAAAATTAAAGAGTTCGAAGGATTAGAACATATTTCTGAACCTGTAGTTACTGTAGCTGTTGAAGCTAAAAATACTAAAGATTTACCAAAATTAATTGAAGTTTTACGTCAAGTAGCTAAAGAAGATCCTACTGTAAAAATTGATATTAATGAAGAAACTGGTGAGCACTTAGTTTCTGGTATGGGTGAATTGCATTTAGAAGTTATTAGTTACAGAATCAATGATAAAGGTGTAGAAATTTCAACATCTGAACCTATTGTTGTATATAGAGAAACTGTTGCTGGTAAAGCTGGACCTGTTGAAGGTAAATCTCCAAACAAACATAATAGATTCTATATTGAAGTTGAACCTTTAGAAGATCAAATGTTCCAAGCATTACAAAATGGTGAACTCAAAGAAGGAAGAGTTAAAGGAAAAGAATCTGCTCAAGACTTTATGGAATTAGGTATGGATAAAGAAGAAGCTAGAAGAGTATGGGATGTACACAATAAAAGTGTATTCCTCAATATGACTAGAGGTATCCAATACTTAGATGAAGTAAAAGAGCTTTTACTTGAAGGATTTGAATCTGCTTTGAATGAAGGGCCTGTTGCTAATGAAATAGCTATGGGACTTAAATTTAAATTAGTCGATGCAAAACTTCACGAAGATGCAATCCACAGAGGGCCTGCACAAGTTTTACCTTCTATTAGAAAAGCTATTTATGGGTCTATGATGCTTGCTCAACCTACATTACTTGAACCTATACAAAAAGTATTTATTAATGTTCCTCAAGATTATATGGGATCTTCCACTAGGGAAGTTCAAAATAGAAGAGGGCAAATTGTAAATATGGAACAAGATGGTGATATGGTCACTATTGAATCTAAAGTTCCTGTTGCTGAAATGTTTGGTTTCGCAGGGGATATTCGTTCTGCTGCTGAAGGTAGATGTTTATGGTCTACTGAAATGGCAGGTTTCGAAAGATTACCTAATGAGTTACAAAAGCAAATCATTAGAGAGATTCGTCAAAGAAAAGGTTTATCTGATGAACCTTATGGTCCTGATCATTACTTAGGATAAAATTAAAATTAAAAATCATATTCAAATTTAAAAATTAAAAACATTACGTTTTTATATATAAAAATTCATAAACATTTATAAGCTAACTATAAGCTTATTATGATTTTTTATCATATTAAAAAAGAGGTTTTATTATGGCAAAAGAAAAAGAACATATTAACTTAGCGTTTATTGGACACGTTGACCACGGAAAATCTACATTAGTAGGACATTTATTGTTGAAAGCAGGAGCTATCGCTGAACAACAATTAGATGATGGAGAAAACAAATTCAGATTTGTTATGGATAAATTAGGAGAAGAAAGAGAAAGAGGAGTAACTATCGATCTTGCTCACCAAAAATTCTCAACTAAAAAATACGACTACACTGTTGTAGATTGTCCTGGACATAGAGATTTTGTTAAAAACATGATTACTGGTGCTTCCCAGGCTGATGCTGCTGTACTTGTTGTAGCTGCTGATGATGGTGTAATGCCACAAACTAAAGAGCACGTATTTTTATCAAAAACTTTAGGTATTGATCAACTTATTGTTGCTATTAACAAAATTGATTTAGTAGATTACAGTGAAGAAAAATTCAATGAATTAAAAGAAGAAGTTTCTACTTTAATCAAATCTGTTGGATTCAATCCTGCTACTGTTCCTTTCATCCCTCTTTCTGCTTTTGAAGGAGATAACATTGAAGAGAATAGTTCAAACACTCCATGGTACAAAGGACCTGCTTTAATTCCTGCATTAGATGAATTAAAATCACCTGAAAAACCTACTGATAAACCTTTAAGAGTCCCTATTCAAGATGTATACTCTATTACTGGTGTAGGTACTGTACCTGTTGGAAGAATCGAGACTGGTGTAATGAAAAAAGGTGAAGATGTAGTATTTGAACCTGCTGGAGCTTCTGGGGAAGTAAAATCTATTGAAATGCACCACGAAATGTTCGACTCTGCAGAACCTGGTGATAACGTTGGTTTCAACGTAAGAGGTGTAGGTAAAAACGATATCAGAAGAGGAGACGTTGCTGGACATACTGGCGATGCACCTACAGTAGCTAAAGAATTCGATGCACAAATTGTTGTTTTACAACATCCTGGTGTTATCACTGTTGGATACACTCCTGTATTCCATTGTCACACTTCACAAGTTGCATGTACTTTCTTAGAATTAACTAAAAAATTAAATCCTGCTACTGGTCAAGTTGAAGAAGAAAATCCTGATTTCTTAAAAACTGGAAATGCTGCAATCGTAAAAGTTAAACCAACAAAACCTATGGTAGTTGAAGACGCTAAAGTCATCCCTCAAATGGGTAGATTTGCTATTAGGGATATGGGTCAAACCGTAGCTGCTGGTTTATGTATTGCTATTGAACCTGCTAAATAAGCAGATTAGTTACTAGGAAATATGTTTATTCATATTTTCTTTTTTAATTTATTTTTATTTTAGGAGGATGAAAATGAACCAAGCAAGGATTAAACTCACTGGTACTGATCCAGAAAAACTCGTTTATGTTTGTGACCAGCTTAAAAAAATAGCTGAAAGAACTGGAGTTGACTTATCTGGTCCTATTCCATTACCAACAAAAAAATTAGTAGTTCCTGCTAGAAAATCACCAGATGGTGAAGGAAAAGCATCATGGGAAAAATGGGAATTAAGAATTCACAAAAGATTAGTTGGTATTGGTGCTGATGAAAGGGCTATGAGACAAGTTATGAAGGTCAATGTCCCAGATAACGTTAGTATTGAAATTGAACTTAAAAGTTAATTTTAGATTCAATTCTAATATTCAACTTTTTAATTATTTGCCGAGATAGTCTAGTCTGGTAAGGCGCAGGACTTGAAATCCTGTGGAGATGTTCTCCTCCTGGGTTCAAATCCCAGTCTCGGCGTTAAAACTATTTTTACTTAAATAACTTTATAAATCTATATATTTTACCTATTTTTTTCTAGGACTTTATGAAATATTTTACTTATAGCTAATGCTATTGGAATTATTATAGCTATAATGCTTTAAAAATAAGTTCTTAATTTATTATTTAATTCTTCTAATGATCTTACTATATCATTTTCATTTAATGTACTAACAACAGGTCTTGTAATTAATATAAAATCAACATTTAACTTTTTGCATGCTTCAATCTTTTCTGGAAGACCTCCTGTTTTACCACTTTCTTTACTAATTACTACTTTTGCATTAGTCTTTTTTATTAGTTCTATATTTTCTTCCGCAGATGAGACCCCATTCATAAAACTTATATTTTCTTTTGGAATTTCAAGATCTTCACATTTTTTTATAGAGATATCAATTTTTAAAATTCTTGCATAGAAATTTTCTTTAGGAACTGATTTTACAACATCTTCTATTGTGTTAGTTCCTGCAAGATGCAACACATTAAATTGATTGAAATTTTTAGAAATTAATTTTCCTGCATCAACAAATGAATTTACTTTATGGAGTTTATCATGGTTAATACTTCCATCATCTGATATAGGTCTTTCAAATCTAATATAGGGAATTTTCATAATTTTAGAACATTCAATTGCAGTTCCTGTAATATGACTTGCAAATGGATGGGTAGCATCAATAATTAAATCAAAATTAGATTTTTCTAAAATTTCTAAAATATCTTTTTTAGGAAGAGGTTTAGCTATTGTATCATCAGATCCTGCTTCAATAGCTAAACTAGATCCATATTCTGTTGTTGTGGTAGTTAAAATATAGGTGTTAAAATTTTCTTTTAAATATTTTATAATATTTATAGAATCTCTTGTTCCACCTAATAAAAAAATATTTAATTTTTGCATTATATCTTTTTAAGAGTTTGGTAATAACTTATTCATAATTTTATCTGATACAATAATTGTCAAAGATATTAATATAATTATTATCCAATCAATTAATCCAATAGCTGTTGTTCTAAATATATCTTGCAGGAAAGGAAGATATATAACAAGTAATTGTAATAAAAATGATGCGATAATAGCTATTGCAAAGAATTTATTTTTTACTTTAGATTTAGCTCTATTATTAAATGCATTAATTAATTGATACATTACAAATAATGTAAATGCAACTGTCATTGCTCTTCTTGGTGCTTCTTTTGGATTAAAATCTCCTACAACTGATAGTTCATAATAAAATACAGCTAATGTACCAATTGCCATAACAAGTCCTGCAACAAATATTTTAGCTAAAATTCCTTTATTTAAAATATCTCCCTTTTCAGGTGCTCTATTCATAATATTTTCTTCAGGTCCTTCCATTCCAAGTGATTGAGCAGGTGGCCCATCCATTATAATGTTAATCCATAAAATTTGTATTGGATTAAATGGTATTGGTAATCCTGCAACAGATGCTCCTACAATTGTTAAAATAGCTCCTACATTTGTTGATACTTGGAATTTAACAAACCTTTTAATGTTATCAAATATTTTTCTTCCTTCTTCAATAGCTTTGATTATTGTTGCAAAGTTATCATCTTGTATAATCATGTCTGCAGATTCTTTTGCAACATCTGTTCCACTACCCATAGCTACTCCAATAGATGCCTTCTTAAGTGCAGGTGCATCATTTACACCATCACCTGTCATTGAAACAATATTACCTTCACTTTGTAAAGTTTGCACAATTCTCATTTTTTGCTCAGGATAAACTCTTGCATAAATTTGCACATCATTACAAATTTTCAAATATTCTTCTTCTGATAACTTTTCAAGTTCTTCTCCTGTTAGGACTTTTCCATCTGTTAATATTCCAATTTCCTTACCGATTGCAGCTGCAGTTTCTTGATGATCACCTGTAATCATTATAACTTTTATGCCTGCCTTTTTACAATCTTCAACAGCAACTTTTGCTTCCATTCTTGGAGGATCTATCATTCCTACCATTCCAACAAAAGTCAAATTTTTTTCTGCATCTTCAGCTTTTAAATCATCAATATTTGTATGTTCGTCTAATTCTTTATATCCAAGACCTATTACTCTTAAAGCAGAATTAGTCATTTTATTAATTTCTTTTTTAATTTCACTAGTGTTTGCATCTGTTTTATTTTCTATATTTCCATTATTATCAATATTATCACTTAAATCAAGAATAATTTCAGGTGCTCCTTTACTAAAAACATACAATTTATTATTTTTAAGAGATCTATGTACTGTAGTCATTCTTTTTCTTGTACTATCTAATGTGAACTCTTTAAGACGCGGAAATTCTTTTTCTAAATCAGATTTAATATAATTATTATCTTCACCAAATGCCATAATGGCTACATCTGTAGGATCTCCAATTTCTTTACCATCTTTTATTGTTGAGTTAACACATAATCCACAAACTTCTAAAGCTTTATCTTTATTTAACAAGTAATCTTCTCTAACAGACATCTTGTTTTTAGTTAAAGTTCCTGTTTTATCTGTACAAACAACAGTACATGAACCTAGTGTTTCAACAGCAAGTAATTTTCTAACAACTGCTTTAGATTTAGCCATTTCTTGCATACCTAAAGCTAATGTTAAAGTTAAAACTGCTGGAAGTCCTTCTGGAACTGCTGCAACAGCTAAAGATACTGCTGTCATAAATGTTTCAACAAGTGGTATTCCTCTTGAATATTCAATAATAAATACAGCTACACAAACAATTACAGCTATTAAACCTAAAGTTTTTCCAAGGGAATTGATCTTCTCTTGCAATGGGGTTTGCTTATCTTCACCTTGAATCATTTCAGCTATTTTTCCAATAGCTGTATTCATACCAGTTGCAAATACTACTCCAACTGCACGACCTGATACAACAGCTGAATCCATATATGCTATATTTGCCTTTGCCTTCTCAGATGGATTATTTTCCACAAGTTCATCTAAACTAAGATCCTCATATTTTGTATACTTACTAACAGGACGTGATTCACCAGTTAAACCAGATTCATCAATTCTTAATTCATTAACTTCAATTAAAAGTAAATCAGCAGGAACTTTATCTCCTTCTTCAATAGTTACTATATCTCCAATAGTTAACTCTTGACCTGTAATTTTAAGAAGTTCTTTATCTCTTTTTACAACTGATTCCGTTGAAACTAAACTTTTAAGTTTTTCCATAGCTTTTTCTGCTCGATATTCTTGAACAAAACCTACAATTGCATTAACCATTACAACTATTAGTATTACAATTGCATCTATCATATCTCCAACAAAATAAGCAGCAATAGCTGCAATTATTAAAAGAATTATTAAAATATCTGTAAATTGCATTAAAAAAGCAACAACAGGACTTTTTTTCTTTTCTTCTTCTAATTCATTTAAGCCATATTTTGCCTGCCTGGTTTCTACTTCATTACTTGTTAATCCATCAGTTGAAGTATTATATTTAGCTAGTATTTCTTTAATCGTTGTCATTTGTATCCCCATAAATATAGAAAATAGATTTTTTATAATTTTTAAGAATCATTTTTTTATTTTTTATATTAATATCTTCATTAAATAAAGGTTTAATTATTAAAATAGAATTAGTTTTATCTCTAAGATCCATTAAACTTTGGTGTAGTTCTGAAGGAGGTCTAATTGAATAGATAATATCAATATTTTTATATAAGTCTAAATTGGGATTAGTAATATCATCTTTTATTATTGATTCGTTTGAAGGTAATATATCAGTTTTAATTATATTAATATTTGATTTATTTTTTAAATAATCATAGGTTCCTTCAAATTTACCTATACCTATTTCAGCTATTTTAATTGGAGTTTTATCTTTTAAATTTAATATATATTCTCCTAAATCTTCCCACATTTAATAGCTCCTTTCTTATATTTTTGTATTTAATTATATTTAAGATTATTTTTTTCCTTATTTTTTGAAATAATTTCACTTTTAAATCATTTTTATCTTATTAAACTAAACTTTATTTATTTTTTAATTTTTTAAAAACAAAAGATTAATAAATTTTAAAATCAATATTATTAATAGAGTTTAATGATTATTAGAGAATTTAATCCAAATGATTTAAAAAGAATTATTGAAATAGAAAACATGTCTTTTGAAGAATCATATGGAAGTAATATGTTTAGGAAACTATATGATATAGGAACTGGTTTTCTAGTTGCTGAATGTGATGGCCTTGTTGTAGGATATATAATTTTCTGGATTAAACAGGAAGGTTTAGGTCACGTAATTTCATTAGCAGTTGATAAAAATTATAGAAAGAAAAAAGTAGCTAGTTCTTTACTTAGAAAAGCTATTACAATATTTAAATCAATGCATATTGATAAAATTACTTTAGAAGTAAATGTAAATAATAAATCAGCTATTGATTTTTATAAAAAATTTAATTTTATAATAGATAGAGAAGTTCCTAACTATTATAATAATAAAGATGCTGCACTAGTAATGCATTTTATTTTTAAAAACTACCAAAAAGAGTAGATAAGTTTTCATTTGATGAATTCATAAAAGTAAAATCATTTAAATTTAAATTATTAAAATCACCATTTATATACATAAGTAAAATGATTATTATATAAAACATTAAAATAGCTAATTGAAGTGCACCATGTCTTTTAAGAGTAGGATTTTTACGTGTAATTAAATATATTGCTATAATAAAACCTATAATTCCACCTAGAAGAGAAAATATATATCCTAAAATTATTAATACTTCTTGCCTTTTAGTAATACTTGTACTTTCAACTTTTTTATTTAAATCTTCTTTTGGAATTTGTATAAAAATATTATTTTCATTATTTAAAATTAAAGGAGCTCCACATTTAACACATCTTGTAGCATTTGGAACATTTCTAAAACCACAATTAACACATATGTTTTCTAATGGTTCGTTTTTTTCATCACCAAATTCTGCACCACATTTAACACAAAATCCGAACTGATCATCAGTACTTGCTCCACATTTTAAACATCTTCTAAAAGCCATTAAATCATCTTCATTTTTAAAATAAAATTAAAGTGTAGGTTAAATTTAAGCTTCTACACTTTCAGGATATAAATATTTATAAATAAATGCAGCTATTGTTCCACCAACTGCAGGGCCTATAATAAATACCCATAATTGGTTTAATGCTTGGCCGCCCATAAATAATGCAGGTGCTAAACTACGTGCAGGATTTACAGATGTACCAGTTAAAGGAATTCCCATAATATGTACAAATGCTAAAGTTAATCCAATAACAATTCCAGCTACAACACCAGTTTTTGAATCTCTTGTAACTCCAAGTACTGTAAATACAAATACAAAGGTTAAAATGATTTCAACAACTAATGCTCCCCACATATTAAGACCAACACTTGATGCTGCTCCAAATCCATTTTGGCCAAGACCAGTTGCAAGGAATCCTCCAAGATTTGAAGAATTAATCATAAATGCAAGTAATCCAATTCCAATAATTGCACCAATACATTGAGCTATTACATAAAATACAAAATCTTTACTGTCTATTCTTTTAGTAATCCACATACCTAATGATACTGCAGGATTAATATGACAACCTGAAACATCTCCAATTATATAAGCCATTGCAACGATTGATAAACCAAATGCCATAGCTATTCCTAGATTTCCAAGTATTGAGCCAGCTATTGCTGCACTTCCACATCCAAATAAGACAAGTACCATTGTTCCTATAAGTTCACTAATATATTTTTTCATAAATTAACCTCGAATTATAAGTATTTATATTTATTTATATTATTTATAAAATTTTTGCATAATTTCATCTCTGTTTTTCATTATCTAGCTATTTTTTTAATTATTATAAAGATTACAATTACTATAAAAATTATTATAAATATTGGAATTATGTCAATAATTATAGATTCATTATATTTTTCAAATGAATATTCTCTATCAAAATCCATACTACTTGCATCTGTATGATCTTCTGTTATTTTTGCAAAGTTATAGGTAAGATCATAATAGCTAATAACTGCACCATTATATATAATATAATCTGGAGCTTTCCCTTCTTTATCCATATATTCCTTTACAATTTTAGCCATTTCCATATATTCTCCAATGTTATATGATCCTTTAGCAAATAAAGAATATTTTAAAGGAGAATCAGCTACTTGAAATTCTTTTGGATTATCAATTCCACTACTTCCTAAATAAGTACTAGTTAAATATAATAATTGTTCTGGACTGTATGAATTATATTTTAAACTTGAATCAATTGTCTCACTTTCTAAAAGTTCTTGAGAACTACTAGCCATAACTGAAGGCTTTATTTTATGGTAATTAATTAAACTTGTATCAAGTTCACTAGAAATTTCTGGAGAATTTATTTTAGATATTGTCTCACTAGCTATGTATTTATTTACATCATCATTATTTCCATTTAAAACTCCATTACTACTTGCATCTGGATATTCTTTTAATGGTTGGATTGTTGATATTCCTGCATTATTTAGAAATTTACCAGGATTTTTTATACCTGCAAACATTTCATTTGAATAATTATCATCCCAAGCTCTTCTTAAAGAATTTTCACTATCTATATCAAAATTTCCAGTATTAACATAGATGATTTGTTTATCTGATTTTAATGCATAATTTGCAAGTTCTAAAAAGTTTCCAGCACAAGCTGCTGCAAGAACAATACTTACATCACCACTTGATGTGGTAGCTCTTGTCCCTTCACCAGGTCCTGGAGCATTTTCATCAACATTAACATTTATACTACTATCAATGCTTTCAATATGTTCTTTAATAGAATTTAATATTTCTAAATCGGTATTTGTGTTTATAATATTATCTGAGGTTATAAAGACATTTACAGAATAAATTGGACTTATAACTAATAATATCATTAAGAAGATAATAGGAATAATTTTTCTCATAGTTATTCTTTTATAAATTATATTTAATTAATTTTTGTAAAATTATTTATGAAATAAAAATATTAGTTATAATAAGTTGATAATATGACTAATAAAAATGGTAAAATTTTTTATAATTCAAAAACTGATGAAAATTTACTTTTAAAAATAAGTAAAACAAAAGAAATTTGTTTTAAATATAATAATCTTAGCTATGATGATTTTGATAATAAAAAAGAAATTATAAAAAATTTATTTAATAAAACTGGTGAGAATTTTAATATTGAACCTGTTTTTTGGTGTGATATTGGATCTAATATTTCAATTGGTGAAAATTTCTTTATGAATCATAATTGTGTAATTTTAGATACAGCTCCTGTTGAATTTGGTGATAATGTTTTTATTGGTCCAAATTGTGGTTTTTATACAGCTGAACATATGTTAAATCCTACTGAGAGAAATGAAGGTTTAGAATATTCTCAAAATATTAAAATTGGGAATAATGTTTGGATTGGTGGTTCTTCTACTATATTATCTGGTGTAACTATTGGTGATAATTCTGTTATTGGTGCTGGTAGCGTTGTAACTCAAGATATTCCTTCAAATGTTATTGGTGTAGGTAATCCTTGTAAAGTTATAAAAAATATTCCTAAATAAATATTTTTTTACTAAAATAAAACAACTCCTGTACAGGTTAAACAATAAATATCATCTGGATCTTTTTTACCTCCACAAATAGGACATTTTGTTTCATCTTTTTCATTATTGTTTTTATTTTCCATATTAATAATTTATTTTTTATATTTAATTAATTTTTTTAATAATTCATTTTTTATATTTTAATCTTAATTTTTATTTTAAGGAATAATATTTATTTATTTTATTTTATAACAGTTATAATAAAATATTTTTTAATTTCAAATAATTTAAGCCATTTAAATCTAAAAATATAAATATCTAATTAAAAAATTTAATTATTGAGGGTAATGGTATCTTCTAATATTTTGTAGGATTTATGGTGTTCTTTCAATTATAAATTATATTATGTTATTTTATATAAAATAGTATGATAAGGTGTTCTGTTCCTTATCATCAAATCACATTGTAGGTATAAAAATTAATTATGTAAAAATAAAGTTAAATTGTTAGTGGAATAGTTTTTTTATGATAAACATAAAATTTTACTTTTGAAAAACCAACAACATATAAACAAGCAACAACTATTCCACTAAATAAATATGTTATATGTTATGTATATTTAAAGTTTATTTCAAAATTTAATTATTGATATAAATCATTAAAAATCCAAGCAGGATTATATCCTACGAGTGCATACTTTGATTCGCACCAATTACTCCTTATTCCATTTCCAGAAAGTACACTTGCACCATCACGGTAAATCCATGTTCCTTCTGTATTTACAGGGTGTCTGAGTCTTAATCGGACATGACCTTTATTTGGGTTTTTACTACAATATACATGGACAAATTGTGCTTCATATCCTAATTCAATAGCTATACGATAAAGTATTTGTGATACATCAGTACAATTTACTCCTTGCTTATTTCTTATACGATTAATAGTTGTTTGAGTATTATAACTACTGTTATAGTAGTAAGCATATCCTCTTCCTTGTATTAATCTTAATGCTCCATCAATTGTATTATCAAAGTTTCCAAGTGCATTTTTAAAAGCAGTTGTTACTGTACCATTGTTTTGACTTGTATTATTCTCTTTTTTCAAGTATACAATAGCTGGACTTTTACCATTAAGTACTTCATAAGCACTTACACGGTTTGCCATATCCACAAAAGTATTAGTGTAATATTTAACACCATTTGTTCCTGTAACATATAATGGAAGGAATGATAAATTTTGATTATCAACAATAGCACATTCAGTATATTCACCTATTAATTCATCAGCAACAAATTCTCCTCTTAGGTATCTTTCTTTAGTAGTTCTTTCTATTGTTCCTCGGTCTGCTACTCTATTAAAATACCCATAAATATTTCTTTTATTAAATTCTTTATTATTTACTACTAACCAACCAGCAATGCGGTTCATTAGCACACAATATTCTTTATAACTTATATATT
Source organism: Methanobrevibacter sp. DSM 116169 (assembly GCF_046197865.1). Lineage (GTDB taxonomy): Archaea > Methanobacteriota > Methanobacteria > Methanobacteriales > Methanobacteriaceae > JAHKLT01. The sequence continues at coordinate 515,165 of NZ_CP166990.1, forward strand.
CACTCATAATTTAATTCTTTCTTTTATCTACTCCTATTTTTAGCCTATTATAACCTTTGACACTCTAATTTTACCATTAATTTCATAATTATTAATTTTATTCCTATTAAACTTGTAAGTAACATCATATAGTCCTTCAGCAAGATTCATTTTAATATACGCATAACCGTTTTCATCAGTTTTTCTTTCATAAGATTTTCCATTTAATATGATTTCCATTTCAAGATTAGGCATAAGTTTAGTCCCATTTATTCTCGCAGGAATTTTAGCTTCATCTCCTTGTAAAACAACTATTTCATTTAAAGATGATTCTTGTAAAGTTGTTTTATATAAACTAAACATATAATTAATGCCTGTTGAAGCATTAACATTATTACCAGTAAAAGTACAACCAACATTTATTATACGGGGAGTGGTTCCATTATTATCAACAGCATCTAAATTTAATCTTTTCATGGCTACCCCCTCACTATCTGTTTGAATAACATAATTTACTCCATTAATACTCATAGTGACAGGAGTATTTTTTAATGAATTACCACTACTATCGTCTAATCTAAATTTAATATAATCTCCACTAACTAAATTATTAGGATTAGTAGTTACATTTATAAATGAAGAATTTCTTAATGGAGGAGTTATTACATATATTATTGTACAATAAACACGATAAGAAGTGAGGTTAGCGTCCATAAATTGGATTTTCCCATTACTATTAACTCGAACTCTACCTCCTTCTAAATTCACACCATAAATATGTCTAACTGGTGCTGTACCAGAAGGTACTGAAGTATTGTTCCCTAAATCTACCCATGTACCTGGAGATGCTGTTCCAGTCCATCCATCTATTAAACAAATTATTAAAGGACCTATTTGTTGAATATAAATATTTCCTGTTCCTCCTGATGTATTAGCTATTGTTGTTATATCTACATTTGATTGTAAGAATTGGTTTTTATTTAATCCTCCAAGAAAATCAACATTAATTCCATTAAGATTATTAATAGTATCAACTAATTGTGATTTGTTAATATTATCAAATACAAAATCTTCTCCATCTTCTGAATGTGTAGCCCATAATCTTGGAGATTCAAAACTTGACCATATTCCATTTTCATTTTTAGTTCTTTTACTAACATATTCAAAAGGATATTCACTACTAATTCCTGATTGTTCATTAGTCCAACCTGCAGGTACACATTGACTACGATTATCAGAGTAAGGGCAAACAGGAGTTGTTGGAGTTTTTAATTCACTACTTCTTTTGAAAATAAACTCTATACCTTCACCATCAACACCATTAAGTCCATCAGAACCTTTATTTGATTTACTCCAACTAAAAACTTTAATAATATCATCAGTATCTGTAGTAAAACTAAAATTAATAACTCCCTGACTGACCCCTCCTAAAGTAGCACCATTAGTTACTCTTAAATGAATGCCTCCTGGATTACTAACAGTACAAGCAGTAATACTCGTAACACTCATACCACTAGGTAAATTAGTATAATTAGAAACATTTGAATTAATAAGATTAGTGCCTTTAAACACATAAAAAGGAATAGTGATATTTTGAGTTTCACTAATCAATCCACGATTATCAGCAGACAAAGTGTGTGCCTCATTACCTAAAACCACTGTGTATCCTGCTTCTAATTCATCAGCATTAATTATAGCTACACTTTGACTATCTAACACATATCCATCATCAGTTAGTTGTTCACATTTAACATATCTTGTATTGGTAGATTCAGGAACATATGTAACACCTGTTTTTTCTTCAACAGATTTAACTAAATTATAATTCATTCCATCCGCGGATTCATAAACATTTAAAGTAGCAGGATATAAAGCAATTAATTTACTTTGTATTTTATAACTGTTGAAAGTAATACTAGCTGGACTAAAAACATCATCTGAATAAGTGATTATAGGGACATTGCTTGTTATACTATATACGCTTGATTCATCTAAGCGGTTTACTGTCTTAGATAATTCATCTACATCTTTTCTTAATCCATAATCTGTATTATTAACCATTATTATTGCTCCCATTCAAATATTTCACTACTTGTAGTGTATGAAGCACTTGAGCTGAATACAGTATTTTCTATCTTTGTTTCTTCTCTCATTTGCTCCATTTGTTTTTTCACTTTAAATTCTTTACTCATTTCACCTAATCCTAATTGTGTTCTTAGTTTAGGTGTCCTACTACGACTATAACTATAATTTACACTTTGAACATCTTTTATATCGCTTAAAACTTTATTATCAAGTACACATTTAACAAGGTCACCTATTTCTACATCAGGAACTCCTGGGGTGGTTATAGTATAACTAAACATCATTTCATTACTATAATTTGTTGCTTTTCTTGCATTGAAATATGCTTGTCTGTCTTCTATAATCTCTGATGATGTTTCTAATGTTGTTAATTCACCATAATTAAGTACTGATATTGCTTTTTTACTATTTACAAAATGATATTTTTCTCCTTCCCCTACTCTTGTTTTATATACACATACGCTATTATTATATAATGTACTGATTGGAGTATAACTAATATTACTAATATTGATTATGTTATTATTGTTTCCTTCTTTCAAAGTTAGAACAGGATTTAATTGATTATTAATTTGGAAATTTATAACATCATCTTTACGATGTTTAGCATAAGTTATATCAACCAAATAACCAGTACTAGTCACTAATGTATCAATCATATTATTAACTGTTTTACCACATGAAGACAAGTTAGTAGGATTAATTATTGTACCATCACGAAAACCAAAACCATAAAAATCCATTTTACAACTACTATTATCAATATTATTTTCACTTGATTCATATAATGCTTTTTCAGAGTCTTCAGAAGGATTTGTTACAAGTTTCACTTGATGTAAATAAAAATCAGTTTCTTCAACAGTTTTACCAGTTAATAACTCCATATATTCTCTTACATTAATCATTCCTTGTTTAACAACATTATTAATAAGTACTGGTTTAATACCATTAAAACTATGAGAATGTGCAGCAACCTTAGTGAAATCAAGTAAAAGGTCTATTTGTCTTCCATGTTTACCAGGTTCATCACTAAATATAATATGAATATAACCTTCCCAGGGTTTAGTCTTATCATAACCATTACTTGTAGTAGTTGTTACTTCAGTAGTAGTAGTTTCAGTAGTAGTTTCTGTTCCACCAATTTTAGTTAATTTACTACGAAAACTTCCATTTAATTCATTACCACATTTAGGACAGAAATCAGCCCCACATTTGCTCCGACTTCCTCCTTCCATACAAGAAACTTCAAAATCATTTGTAGGTTTACCACTATTACTATAACTCACATGGCTTCTAAGACTACCTGTACGACCACACATCGGACATTTATTAAGGAATGTACTTGTTACTCTTGGAGTATAACCACATCGTCCACATAAACCAGCAACATTATTAACAGTAATAGTATTACTTGCAGGAGCTTCACCTACATTTTCAGTAGTTATAGTTTCAACAGATTCTGTTTTAGTAGCAGGGTCACCAAGACCATAAGTTAAATAAAATAAAGGATATTCAGTTATTTTAGGAGGGTCTGCTTGATAATCATTATTATTATAAATTTGTACTGTTTGAGTTAATGTTTGATCTGGATTATTTCTTACAAGTATGAAATGGTCGGCTATTGTAACATTACTATTGTTGTTTATTGGTTTTGTTACTGTTCCTTTATTTCCTAGTGTTACATTAAATCCTTCACTATATGTTTCTCCTGCTACGAGATAATTGTCTCCAATATTTGTGTGGAGTGTTTCTTCATGTGTTTCTGCAAGGTATTGTAGTGCTTCAGGGTGACTGTTAAAGTCTTTAACATTTCCTTCAAAATATTCTGGTGTTTCACTATCTCCTCCTTGTAAAACCATTTCTTCCATAACATATCTTTTCATTCCATCTACAAGGCGGTCTGCACCAGTAATAGTTAAATATTTAGTGTCACCATCTGGTAAAACACTACTAATATAACCTCCGAATAAATGTTTAAGGTCACGGTCATCAGTATTAGCATAAATATTTAATTCTTGACGATAATCAAACACAAAACCTGAAGGACTATTTTCATCAACATAAACAGAATCATATGGTATTTTTAGACTTGCTTCAACAGGATTAGCTTTTTTAGTTTTATTAATATTCCATTCTTCTATAAAACTATCTGCATCAGTTCCTTCAATAGTATAAGTGTATTCATGTATTTTTCTTACAATTACACCAATAAAAATACAATTTACAGGCAACCTATGTCTTATATTATATTGTCCTATAGGTAATTCATAATATGATACTTTTCTTTTACTAAATTCAATATCTCCTTCAAATTGTAATAAGTCATCAATAAATGGTTCGCTTTCACCATCATTGAATATTTGTAACATTCCAGTCATTTCCCTCCCATCTTTATTAATATATAAAACATCTATCCTATATTCACCATGTTCATATACATTGTAAGGAATGTCTATTTCAAATCTTGTTGTTTCATTTAATGATTGATATCCTACCCATGCTTGCCAATCAACTGTTTTAGCATTGTTAGTAGTGAATAATTGGTTTCCTATCCATGAATCAACTGTGTATTCATGGTCGTAACTTATTATTTCTACTTTTGTGTATTCTTCAGGTCTAACCACTTTTTTTTGGTGTGCTGAATATCCACGGTCTATATGTTTTCTTAAACCCATAACTTTGCTTTAATTTACCTCACTAATTCGATTGTTTGGTCTTTCATGTTCATGTATTCTAATCCTATGTTTTCATGATAATCAGGTTCAAGGTCATTATCTAAATGAGGAGCTAATACAGTACATTTACTTTTTAACAAGTTTTTAGTTGTTAATTTATCATAGTTAGGTCTTATGATTTGTAAATTACCTTTTAATCCATTAAAATGATAAAGTGTATAAAAGTTATTAATGAAACCTACATTGGTTTCTCCTACTTCATCATGAGGTTTTTTATAAGGTACTGTTTCTCCTTCATTTAGCATTAGTTCGCTAAAATATAATGGATTGTCTTTATGCAGTCCTTCACCTCTTAGGATTATTTGATAGTATCTTATATTGTCTAATTTATCTATATTGTTGAAGGTGTAACTTATACTATTAGTTACTGGTGTTATAATAAAAGGATTAGTGGAAGAGTATTCACTTACTTCTTCTTCCTCATGGTTAAATAATTTAAGGTGTAGTGTGATTAATGATACTTCACGACTACGAATTTTATTCACTAATAATGTTAATGTTTCACTTTCAAAGTTTTTCAAAAGTTTCTCTTTTGGTAATGTAATATTAAAAATTTTACTCATTGTTTTTTTTTAATTCTCCCTGTTATTTTTTTATAATATATACCTAGTCATAGCAATTTGGGTTGTAGTTATATGGTGTTCTCATGTAACGGCAACCGGTGTTTTCTGTTGTCATAGTCCTATTTTCCTCCATTTATTTTTATTATTAAAAGTCATGTTATAATCTCCGAAATCAAAATGTTTGCAAGATACATATTGTTTAATTTACCTTTAAGGAAAAAGAAACCATTATTAGTATCATATTTATTGTTTATGTAATTGAGAATGTTTCCATCAATAGTTATTTTATGTTCTCCATTATTGTATTCAAATTCTAAATCAACCCATTCACCAGTAGGTAAATTAATATTATCTGTTAATGTTGTATTTTGAGTTTTATTCCTTTCAGTTAAATAAGACTGATTAGCTCTTCCAATGAAATTCAAATCGAATTGTTGATTACTTGCTAATGCAGTATTGTAGTTTCCACTACTTTTATAAGCGAATAAAGCCCAGTTATCATTTGTGGTGTTTAAAGGGAAGTAAATTTTACATTTAACTTTAAAATTAGTAGGTACGGTAATATTCGGAGCTAATGTTGGATAATTATTTGTTCCAGACATGGAAATACAAGGAATATCTTCTAATGTATCATAAACAGCAGTCATCTTACTGTTTTTATTCCATTTGTCAGAGAGGAGTGTTTCTTCATCATTACAGAAGTCGCTAAATATCACTATTTCCCCCCCCAGAGGTGCGTTCACCAAGGTCTTCAATTTTAATATCTTTTAAATATTTAAGATTATATGACCTAAAAGCAAAGAAACCAGCATTATATCTTGTGTCTGTTACAGTTTGAGTTACATCATCTGTAATATTTTTCAATGTATGAACTCCATCGATAACAGTTAATTCATATTTAACCCATCTTTGACGAGCAGTAGATGAAGGAGATGTTAAATCAAACCATGAACCATTAGTATAACCTCCAATATTAATTTGCCCTACACTAAAATTTAAACCTGCAATATAAAAATATTTATAATCCTGCATATAATATCCTAATGCACAAGCATTATTACTATTAGAGTTGCTTGTATCATATTGTTCCCATGTAATCTTAAAATTATTATTAAAAGTTGAAGGTATGTCTTTTATATTTAAATAGGATACACCATTTCTATTTTGTAATTTTAAAATAGGTTCATCATTAAAAGTATCATAAGTAGCTGTTAATACATTTGAAGAATAATTATGTATAGTATATTTATCACTTGGATTGTTTCCTGTACAATCATCAACAAATAAATAAGGGTCGTTTACTGTAATGCTTATAATATTACTATTTGAACTATTGTACTCGTTGTCACCATCAAAAACAAGTTTTAAATTAACAGATTCTTCTATAATTTTAGTGAATTTAATGTTACCTTCAAGATAAGTTACATCTCCAATGATTATAGTGTCTATAACTGCACCAGTATCACTATTAATTAATTTAACAGTTTTATTGAAAATATAACCGTCTTCATCTTCTAAAACACCAGTAAAACTAACTGTTTCACCAGTATTAACCGTAGTCTTATCAGACCATAAAGATAAACTAGTTTCTTTTTTATCAATTATAGTCACAGTAACAATATTACTTTCAGAATTATTATAATCACCATCACCTATAAAATTAACATAAAAATCACCAGTAACACTAATATTTCTTGTTAAAATAGCATTACCATTAACATCAGTATTAACTGAAATAGGATTACTACCAAAACCATTAAAAATTATTGGTTTATTACTTAATGGATTATTTCCCTCTTTTAAATTAGCAGTAAAAGTTACTTGTTCATTAGGTTCAATCACAGACTTATTAGCAGTTAAGGTTATAACAGTATTTTTAATAACTTCGACAGTAACAATATTACTTATACTACCAATGTAATCATTATCTTCTTCAAATTCGCATGAATAATTAGTAACATCATCAACATTAACGGTCAAAGTAGCAATACCATCATTATTAGTAACAAGAGTTTCAACAAGAACAGTACCAGCATAAAATTTAACATTCATACCTTTTAAACCATCAGCATTCTTATCTCTTAAAGTTGCAGTTAAAACAACACTATTACCAACAGTAACTTTATCTTTACTACTTACAAGAGTAAGAGAAGTACTATTAACATACTTCTCAACACCTCTCACAAAAAACTCTTTACTATAACTCTCACGGTTATAAACAACACCATAAACACTACTCATAACACACCACATTTTAAATTAATCATTCACGAACCACCAACTCATATTTACCAGCACATTCTTTTAAATTATGATTACCCATAAAAGTAGCTCTAATATCATAATTACGAGGGTCTAAATTAATATTCAATCTCACTTCACCATTACTATCAGTAACACGATTATAAACAACACCATTAATATTAATTTGAACATTAGCACCATTAACAGCACCACGAGTATTATTGACTAATTTAAACAAAACATAACCTCCTTTATTAACAATGGTAGTGTTAATACTCAACTCAGTAATACCCTTCTTAATAGTAGTCATCTTATTATCATGAACTAAAACTTCACCACCAGCATGAGTATACTCAGCATAAACATTATACTCCTTAACATCAAGATTATTATTAACAATAGCAACACCTTCACTATTAGTAGTTTTAGTATAACTAACACCATTAATAATAAAATCAACCACTTCACCACTAACAGGTTCACCAGCCAATGTTAAACGAGCCATAAAATCATCTTCAAGATAATATAATTCAGAACCATTAATAATTTCAATACTATAACCATTATTTAAAACAGTAGGAGTTAAAACATTACCCACACAATACAAATATCTACTATCTCCAATAAAAACAGCAGTAATTTTATGCTCGCCATGTTTATTAAATTTATAAGTGAAACTACCTTTTCCTTGACTATTCAATGAAACATTACCAACAACTTCATTATCAACTACCATAGTGACAGTAACATTCTTTAAAATAGTACTACTTAATGAAATTAAACTATTTTGATTTAAATCTAATTCATCATTACAACTTAACACTAAATCAGACTCATCACCAGTTTTCTCTAAAACATCAACAGTAATACATTTATCACTAATAAACTCTGAATCAGAAATACAAGCAGGTAATTTATTAGTATTATCAATCAACTCAACAAAACTACTAAAATCAGTAGTATATTCACCAACTCTCTCAGCCCAAACACCAGTAACCTTACTACTTAACAACAATTCTTCTGTAGGATGATTTATCTGAACAAAAGGACGACCTCTCCAAACAGTAAAAATAGTATCACTAACTTGTAATTCTAATTTATCATCAGTAAAACTATTCAAACCAATATCATTATATTTAGTTAATTGAAAACGACAAATCTCAATATAAGTTTTAGCATCACGGTCAAACTTATATAAATAACATCTACCATTATATCTGTTAATACCAATTTTAACTAAACCATTAGTAATATAAACTACTTCATGACTATTATCTAAATTAAATAAACTTATACCATCACGAGATTCAAGATTTACACCTGTCCAATACTGATAAAAAGGACTTAAACGATAACTTGACTCATTACCATCTCCCACTTGATAAAATATAGTTCCTTCTTCGGATTCCCTTGTAAACAATAATTCCTTATTAGGTACAGGGAAAGGAGCAACCATCAAATTCTCATAATAATTAACATACTTACTACTATAATCAATTTCCCTTATATCGAAATCAACATAATTAACAATAGCAGGAGCATCTCCATATAAATTATTATTCTTAAATTCTGTTTCTAAATAATATTCAGTACTTTCCAACTGAATATCTTCCATATAAACCTCTTTACCACTAAGACCCTCATCATGAATAGTTAAACGATTACCAATCAACTTAAAATTTAAAGTACTACCATAAGTATCAATATCTTCATTACTTAAACCAGCCTCAGCATCACAATGTAAATTAACATTCTTATTTAAAACAGTTTTAAAAGCACCTTTACTTAACACACGGCACATAACTCTACAAGGATACTTTTTAGATTTACTGAAATCAAAATCATAATATTCATACTCTAAAACAGGATTATTAGTTCTAGCATCAATCAATCGGACAATACGATTCATTTCATTATCAACATTCTCAACAACCCTAGTACTATCCCATGAAAAACTCACATTACATTTAGGGGCAAGATAATTTAAACCAGACAACTTAAAAAATTCACCATTCTCTAAACTAAAAACATTAAACCTTTTAGTATCTTCACCATACGAATCATAAACATAAGAACCAGTAGTACTAGTTATAAAATACTCATTAATTTTATCTCCACTAAAAAATTTAGTAGTAAACAAATTAGGTAAGAAATAATTACTAATACGATCCCCCTGAACAATCTTAAACCTAGCATTAATATTATGAGTTAAATACTTAACACTAATATCAACATCATACCAACTAGGATTAGTCTTAGTAACCTTACTAATACCATATAACTCAGCCCAACCACGATGATTCAATACATCACCCTCAAAACATAAATGATTAGCATTAATAGGCACAGGTTTATCCATATCAACTAAACCTTTCAAAACAGTAACATCATGAGGATGTAAACGAACATTAAAACTTAGTTTCTCATCACCAGCACCTTTCTTCCCCATATACTTAATATTTTTACTACTTGTCTCCAACAAAGTATCCATATAACTATACTCAGGACTATAATGAGTCTGTTTCAAAGGAATAGGACCAATATAATTCCTCTCATTATACTTATGCATCTTCAAAGTAGAACGAAGAACCCTCATAACCTTATCTAAAGGATGGGTACGACAAGGAAAACTAAAAGCACCAGTACTAATACGAGTAGGAACAAGTTTATCAACAAAAGTAATAGGATCATCAGTCTTAAACTTCCAACCATCTTCAAGTTTTTCAGCATCACGAAGCAATAAAACATACTTAAAAGGTTCTCCAACTTCAGTATCAATATACCATTGATTACCTGTTTCTTCAGAATCAAAAGTAAACCTAACATTACCTTGAACTCTAGGTTTAACATCAAGAATGAACTCTATTGTAATCTCTTTTTTAGTAGGAACATTCTTTAAACCCACACTAGTTTGATTCTGCCACTCAATCTCAATACCATTAGTAGTTTTAGCAGGATTTAACTTCCACTTTCTAATAGAAGTAACAGCTCTATCATCTTGCTCTAACCAAGCATTATAAGTAACATTACTACTATCATATTCAGCTTTCAAAGAAACAGTAATCTGATTAACTTCTTCTGAAGGTTCACCATTACGGCGAAGGTCAGTAGTGTTAATAACAGCAACATCATCATCACCAGTCCAAGCATAAGTTCCACCTTGAATATAAAGATAAGCATAAAAAGTTCCAGTTAATTCATTATGAAACTTAATCTTTTTCATTCCAGTAGTTTTAGCAAGAAATCTGAAATTCATTGTGAAATCAGAAACGAGCTTATCCCATTCCACAGTCCATATTTTATGAGTATTATCCCATTTTGATTTATGTGAACCTGAACCACTATCAATAGATAATCCTAAAGGCAATTCTACTTTTATATCAAGTTTACCAAAATCTATTCTCGTTAAATCTTTTAAATGAGCAGTACCTCCAAAATAGTTATAAGTTTCTAATTTAGGACCATTTTTAGCTTTTAATTCTGAGGAATGTAAACCATTAGCAAAACCAATAGTAGCAGAAGCAGTTTCATAATAAACAATGATATTAACCCAGTTAAATTTAATAGTTCCTTTACCAGTAAATTTCTCATCTTCAAAATAAAAAACCGAACCAAAAGCATCAGAATTCAATATCTCAGGAGTTATTTTAGCAAGAATATCAGGATTAAACTGACTATTAATAAACATTGAATAAAGATAAGGATTATTTGAATAATAAAGTTCAGGATAAGTTAATTCATACTCATCACCAATATAATCTCCTAACCTTATCTTACATTTAGGAGTTCTATAAACAATATCTCCTGTTTTTTGAAGATTAAAATTTACAGTAACACCTATAATTTTAGCATCTGAAGGAATATTAAACTTATAATCCCTTGTATAAATATTAATAGGATATTTATTACTATTACTATTACTATTAACCTCACTAGTTGCAGATAAACCATTATCTCTTAATAAATTAGTTAAATTATCCCAACGAGTATAAGGTGGATTTATCTTTGATTCAATCTGAGTTACAACCTCAGGATAATGTACAATTGTTTCAACCATATCTCTTTTAAAACATTAACTCCTACTCTGCTTCAGTAATAATTGACCATAATACGCCAGCAACAGGTAAAGTAACTTCATTATTGATAGGAACAACACGATTCAATATATCATAAGCTAAAACATAACCAGTACTATTATCAACTATGAAAACAGCTTTAAGATAAACATCACCATCACCAACATCCATATTAACTTGATTTTGACCAAGACTAATAGTACTATTATTATTCAAACCCTCATTATATTGTAAAACACATAAACCATCATCACCAATAGGAATTTCAACCACATTAACTTTTAATGTTCCATCAACATCTAAACAATCCACTATATTATCAGGACAACTACTACTTAACACAATACGATAATTCTGATTTACCCCATCCATTTGCAATAAATCAAAACAACCACTACGATTCATATCCCTTATGAATGTGTTTACTCTTCTAAAATTAAATACATATGATATTTCACTCATAACTTTTTCTTATTACACTCCAATATAATTATTAACACCAAGAGCATTATCAATTCCCTTTTTAACACCCTTATCTATCTCATCTTGTAAATCATCAACACCATAAACATCACCAGTAATATTCACAGTAACACTAACATTGTTTCCACCATTACCATTATGACTACCATTACCCCTACTATATTTCCAACTACTAGGAGCAGGACCGGCAGATTGAGGAGCATCCCAACCATAACCTTTTTGCCAAGCAGTAGTATCCATCTTCATACCATTAATAACAGCCCAAGTATGAGCAGTACCTCCCCAATGACCATTCTGAGTATGACCACTTAAACCAAAAACATTAGCTAAAGCAATCAAAGCATGAGCACCATCCCAACAATTAACAGCACCAGTCTGCATAGCACTCAACCAATGACCTGTCTTATCACTATTAAAATACAAATCATAATCAATAGTACTAAAAACCGCCTCAGCAATTTGGCGGAAACCATCAAAACCAACATTAGGAGTACTATTATAAAATTCCTTAACTTTAAAAGCTAAACCAGTAGGAATACCTCCAGCTAAATTAATAACAGGACCTTTCATATCCCATTCACCTGACTTATCTTTAATATGCCTCATGTGTCGAGGACTCCAATCACCCCAACCAGCATAACCGTGTTCTTGTAAGTCCCAAAACTCCTTAATATTCACTCTTTTATTCTTATTAGAACCAGTAAAAAAATAATCATTACAAGAACCATCAGGACAAAACTGCTCAACAATTTTCCACAAAGGCAAAGTTCCACTTTTATTATGATTATTTCTGCGAGTATCCTTAGATGAACCACCAGCAAAACCTCCACTAAAACTAGACATTATACCTGAAACCTTACTCATAGCAGATTTAAAACGACTAGGATTACTATTACTACTAGTTAAACCATCACCACCAGCAGAACCCCATTGACTAGGATTCTGTAAACGACGATAAAAAGTACCAATATTACTACTTAAATTATTAAAATGAGCATTAGCTTGAGTTCTCAAATCAGATGCAGCTTGAATAATATTATCCTTCATATACATCCAAGAATCAGTCATTTGTAAAGTAGCATTCTTAGTAGTATTATTCATATTCTTCAAACTAGACTCAGTAGTAGCACGAATATTATTCATAGTAGATAACTGAGTAGATTGCATACCAGTCATAGTAGTTTTCTGCTGATTACCCATACTCAAATAAGTACCATTAACAGTATTCAACAAACCACTAAAAGTAGCCTGAGTATTAGCAGTAGTCATCAAATTAATTTGGTCAGCCAACAAAGCATCATTCTGATACTGAGTCATAGCAGTCTGATTCAAATTAGGATCAAGTTCTGTGACACTTGGATTAACTGTTTGATTACCTAACATACTTTGCATCTGCATCTGCTGTTGAATCATATTTAACATATTAGACACAGTAGCTCCAACATCAGGAGTAAAACCAGTAGTAATAGCTTCACCAACACCACGAGCAGCATTATAAACTAAACCCTCAGTACCAACAATAGCATCAGCCATCACAGTAAACTCATCTTTAACCTCATGATAAATACGCCCCGGACTAGCTCTCTGAAGAATACTATTAATACCATTCCATATACTTTCACCAACACTTTTAGCAGCATTATAAGCTTCACCAGCCTTAGTAGCAACACTACTAATCATACTACTAAACTCAGCTAAAACTTCAGAACCAATTCTACGAATAGGACCCATAATCCCATTATAAGTATTAGTACCCACACTATTACCAGCACTACTAGCATTACCAGATTGACCACTAACACCAGCAATAAATTGTAAAATAGGACCAATTAATGGCATATTAAACAATATTTGCATTATACCATTACCTATTGCTTGACCAAGAATTTCACCAGCAGTCTTACCTTCTGCAGACTTACCAGTAATAGCACTAATCAAACCATTAATCGCACCAAGAATAACACCTAATGGATCATTCAAAAAAGTCTGAATAGCAGTAGTGAAATCAGTCCATGCTTGTCTAACCCAATTAATACCATCAGTTAGCCATTGAAGAAAACTAGTGATTTGTTGAATAATCCATATAACGCTATTAAGAACAGGAATAACTACATCTTGTACAAACCAAGTTAATCCCTGAACAACCCATAATAATCCTTCAAGGACTGTTTTCATGAACTCTACACCTGCACTTACTCCTTGAGCATAATCGTCCAAAGTAGTTGCATTACTTCCTCCTGAAGAACTTCCTCCCCCTGAAGATGAAGTTTCACCTCTTAAAGCAGCCCATAATTGACCAAAAACACTAATTAATTCAGAAGCAGCATCCCAAAGAGTTCCCCAAACTTCTCCTAATTCACTGAAAGCACTTTTCAATTCTTCAATAGAAGATTTAAGAGTAGGGTCATTCCATAAATCATTCCAACCTTTACTTAAACCATCAACAACACCTTGTAAATATTCAAGATGAGTAATAATCCAAATAATAGGTGAAACACAAGCTATTAACTGACCTAAAGGATTATTCCTAAAGAAATCATATAATACTTCACTTGTTTCTTTAACTGTTTTACTTACTTCTTTAAAATGAGTAGAAACATATAATATAGGATTAAGCCATGTTAACATTTCCCCAACAGGTGTTTCAGTAATTAACCATGTTAAACTATCTCCTGCTATTTGTATTCTTTCAATTAACTCATCAAAATGGAAAATAATATATCCAATTGGAGAAATATAAGTTAAAAATTGACCAACTGGATTTTTAGTAAAGAAACCATATACAGCATCACCTAACCAACCAATAGAATCAATTAACCAATTAACAATATCAATATTCTCTTTACTTGGTAAAGCATCATTCCACATCTTAGAAACTTTACTTAACCAACCAACAAGACCCTCCCACGCTTTATTAAGTTTTTCAACAGCTCTTGTTATTAATGGATTATTAGCAAAAGCATTCCATAATCTTACTAAACCACTCCAAACAGCTTCACCCATTGTTGTTAAATCTTTCCACCAACCAATAGCTTTACCTAATTCATAAATAGCAACAACAACAGCAGCAATAGCAATAATAGCAAGACCAATAGGACTAACCATAAATGCCAATAATGCTTTACCTAATCCTAATACAGCTACTCTTAAACTAGTAATAGTGCCTCTTAATAATGTAAGACTTATACTTGAAGTAGCAGCACCAGTACCAACACCTGCAAGACTTAAAATAAAGGCAGTTAATCCTTTAATAGCACTAATTGCACTAGTACCTAATCTTAAAATAGAAGGTAATAATAATTTAGATAATCCAGCTCCAGCAATTGTAGCAGCAGTTCCAACAGCTAATAAAACAATACCTAACTTAGCAAAATCAGGCAAACCATTCCAAGCTTTAGTAATCCATGCAATAGCATCAATTATTAAATTAAAAGCACCAACAATTCCTGGAGTAATACGAGAAGTTAAATCAGCAACAAACTCACCAAAACGAGCCTGAGTAATTAAAAGAATATCATTAAGACTTTCAGCTTTAGAAGCAAATAAATCCCAACCTCTTTCTTTACCTACTTTATTAATAGCTTCAAGGAGACCCATTACATTTTTAAGATCACCATCCCAACCAGCTTCTTGTAATTCTTCTTTACCAACACCAGTTTCCATAGATAACCTACGAAATTCTCCTTGAAGAATATCTTTAACAGCTAATGTAGCTTCTTCAACAGTACGACCTGCTCTTAAATATTCACTACTAACCATTGAAACAATAGGCATAGCCTTAGCCATTTCATTAGCAGTAAGTTTGAACTCAACACCTAAACCAGCAACAGTTTCTCCTAAATTATATTTATTCATTTTAGGAAACTGCTTAATTGTAGATGATAATGCATTATTAAAACTATTAATTTCAGATTCACCAAAATTAGCATGAGGCATCTTAGATAAAACATTAAATAAAGATTCCATCTCTGATTTAGCTTTAATAGTTTCTTGAGTTGTTTGCATTAAAGCATGAACAAACTGATAAACAAATAATGAAGCTACAATAGTAACAACATTACCTAAAGCAGTTAAAACAGTACTCATTTTACTAAATTGACTAGAAGCAGTTGTTGCCTGAGTACCAGCAGTAGCAACACTAGTTCCTAAAGTTTGTGTTTCAACCTTAGCCCTACGAGCAGATTGACTAACATTATTATAAGATTGATGTAATCTGTCCTTAGCTGCTCTTGCACTATTAACTGCAGTAACAGAAGTATTCATACTTGAAGCTAAAGCAACTGTTTCAGCTTTAAATCTTCTAGCAGATTGACTAACATTGTTGTAAGATTGGTTTAAACGATTTTTAGCATTAACAGCATTATTAACAGCAGTAACAGATTGACCTGTTCTAGCAGCTAAATTAACTATTTCAGTATTATATCTACGAGCAGACTGACTAACATTATTATAAGACTGCTGTAAACGATTTTTAGTTTGAGTTAATTTATTAGTAGCAGTATTAGCAGAATTAATAGAATTATTACTTTGTTTAACAGCATTACCTGTTTGATTAACACTTTTATTAACAGCATTAGCAGCAGTATTAACTTTATTTAAAGAAGAAGTAATTTGATTTAATTCACTTTTAAAACTATTAATATCTTTCTTTGCAGAATTAATACCATTAGTAAATTTACTAATATCAATTTCTAAATATGCTTTTATCGATTTACCTGCCATTACTGCTCTAACTTATTCATTCTCCCATTACTATAAACTTAAACTACTTAAATAATCCGTTTCAATCAACTGTAAAATATGTCCTTCTTCCATACTAACAGCAGAATCTAAATAATACATTTGTCCTCTTAATCTTTTATTAGGAAAACTTTCATGCTGAATATAAGCATAATCATAACCTAAACTATCAGGATTATCAACTACACTATAACCAAATTCCATAACAACCTTTTGAGGTTCTTCAAAAATAGTCTGTTGAAAACTCTTTTCAAGATAACCTTGGTCAATAGGAGTTAAAGGACGAGAAGTATATTCAATAATAACTCCTGCATCAGTTAAACTAGACTTAGCATCATCAACAATCTCTCTTTGTATCCGATTAAACCACTCAGTAATATTATCATCAATACGCATTATTCTTGTAATTCTTCCACTAAATTATTCATTTCAGGAGCATTATCTTCATGCACATCAGAATAATTGTGCCTACCCCTACTCTTATTAGCTTCTTTCCTTTCTTCTTCAATTATTTTTAATTCTTGTTCTACAAAGTATTGTGTTTCAAAATTTGATTCTTCCCAAAACTCTGATAAACTATAACCAAAACCACTACGACGAACTAATAAGAAATATTTATCTAACATAGGTTCCTTCATACTCCATTCTAAAGGAACACTATCATCACCTTTATCTTCTGTTTCTTCTGTCTTGAAACTGGTTATCATCGCCAAGAATTATTTCTTTATACTTCTTATCGATGTCTTTTTGTTTTGCACCAGCAACAGCCATATTATAAAACATTGGTAAATACATTGCTATTTTTTTATCATTAGGTTCAGCTTCCTCAAAATAATCTTCAAATTTAATATCTTTAAGAACCAATGAAGCAAGAGTAGCTAATTCCTTATCCAATAAGTCATCTAACTTTTTAGATTCAACTTTATAATTTTCTTCTTTATTTTTAACTTCTTCAAAGATTTCATCAATAGTATCTTCTAAATTCTCTTTTTTATCAGTTAATTTAATTATATCTCTTAAATCTTTATCAGATGGTTCTTCAAGGTCTTCAAGAGCAAAAATTATTTTATCAATATTATCTATTTTACGATTAAGTCTTTCAACATCACGGTCATAAGATTCTATTTCATCAGTTAAAGGCTTAGCATCTTCTTGAATTTTTTCAATCCTTTCCTGATATTCTTTAATAGTCTTATTTTTACAATCCTGAAACTTACGGTCTTTACCACAAAACCTTATTTTTGTTTTAAATACTTCTAAACTCATTACTTTTATACCTACATTTTAATATCGGATTTGGTGAGGTTCAAACTCACAACCTACCTTTTATTTTATTCAAATCCATACAATTCTTAATTTAATTTAAAAATGACTTGTGAGGGAATTAAACCCTCAATCAGGAAAACTATTGGAACAAGTCAAAAAAAAATAGACAATACAATTTAAGTATTATCTATATGTAACTCACTAAGGTCAGTAACAACTTCAGCACTAATAAAAGAAGACACAGCATTTTCTTGAACTTTACCTTCTAATTCTAACTGCTTAGCCTCATTACCAGACTGTGGACTGTTAGCAACTTGAATAACTATTTCAGGAATCTTAATAATAGTAGAATACTTAATCTCTTGTCCACCAACATCCTCAAAAACAGCACTTTCAGCTTTAATCCAAACTTCACGAACATCATTCTCATGAGTAACAGTAGTAGCATCAGCAGAACCACCCATAAACTTATACTCTAAACCTTTAGTTAAATCAGTCCATGGTAAACTCAATTTAAAATCAGCTTCACGATCACCTATAACTTTAGTACTAGTACCAAACTCATCATCAGAACAAGGTTGATTTTCATTATTATTATTAACAGTTAAACTGCCTTCAAGATAACAACCATACCTGTACTGTTCCATGTTTTCCTCAGTTAATGTACCTTGGTCTGCAATATAAACACTAACATCAGCAGGTTTAATAAAAACATCTTTTGCAGGAATCATCCTACCTGAATTAGGTTGATTAAACTTAGGATAATTAGAATTAAAACCTAATTTATAAGTCATTGCTTCTTCATTACTGAAGTTAATCTCAAATTCATTAAGTAAACAATCATCATAAATATAAGCATCATTCTCTGTTTTATAAAAACCATTATACAATGTAACAAACGGAGGGTCTTTAGGTAACAATGGATTAACAGCAAAAGTATACTTCTGTGCATCAGTTGCTCCAGCTACTGTTTCCTGAGTATAATCTCCAAGTAAACAATATAAAGCATCTTCCCAACCACATTTATAACGACATTTATCAGTAAAACTAGGTGAAGACTCAGCTTTACTCCTATAACTACTCATCTTAGTAGTAGCAGTACCAGTATGACCTTCATCATCCTCAAACTCAATCTCTTTATTAGATTCAAACTCAGTTCCCCTAACAGTTACAAGATAAGCAGCTAAACCAGTATGGTCAGGACCTTTAATTCCCATACCCCAAGAATGCCATGACAAATTAGGTGCAATATTAGAACCCATATCTATTTTTTATCTCCTTTCTTCTCATCTTTCTCAACCTTCTTAGTACCTGAATCACTTATCTGTTCCCAAACACCAGAAGCTTTTAAGCCATTAATAACTACATCATATTTATTAGAAACATTAACAATATCTCCTTTATTAAAAACTTTATCAGTTCCAACTAAACGATAAGCAGCTAATTCAATGCTCTTAAAACCATTTTCTCCACAATATTTAAACTTCATAATTTCTTAAAATAATCTCCTAATTTACAATCTGTAATCAATCTCAAAATAAACCCTTAAAATATTACTAAATAAACTTTTCAACTCTAATCCTTTAGGGTCTTTATTAACATAAACTAATGCACCAATACCTGAAGACTTAGTCTGTCTTAAATCAAAATTATAATCATCAAAACTATTATTAATTCTCGCAAAATCAATAACTTTAACTAAATCCTCCTCATAATCATATAATTCATACTGTAATTGTTCTTTATTATCCGTTTTTGTATGTAATCGTATTTCCAATTCCCCAGTATAATTTGTACAATCAGGAGAATAATCTTGCCTAACACGATCACCAACATCAAAAGACAATGCAGGAAAACGAGTATTAGCACTCATTTCAGCTTCATGTAAAAAAAAGTTAATATCTTGGAATGGTTCAGAATCAGTTACAACATTCCTTATAACATTAAGATTTCTTTCTAATACACTCATTCTGCCACCATGTCATTGTACTTGAATCAATCATATTCATTTTAACATCATTTTCAGTATCTAAATCATTAGTTTCTTTATATAATTGGATTGCTTCATCTACTTCAGTTAATAATCTCACACCATAAGATTTAGCATTTTTTTGGTCATCATTATGTTTATAACCTTCTAAATCCCATATTTGTAACCAACGATAACCTGCACCAGATTTATAAGGAAGGTGAGATAACTCTTCAGGTACTTTTTTAATATTAGATTGGAGTTTTCTTAAAACATGGTCAATTCCTTTTTCAATATTCTCTTCCAATGCTTCTAAACTATGTTTAGGTTCATGTGTCTTGAAAATAATATCCTTAACATCAAACACAATATTTTGAATATCATGTTTTAATTGAACTGTTTGTATATTAGTTAAAACTCTTGTAGAATCAGCCATTTGATAATCTTTATCTGCTACTTTAAAAACTACTTTAACAATAGTATCAGCATTAAAAGAATCATCATTATAAGCATCCAATACCATTACTGGAACATAACCTTCCAAATATTCTGAAAAACAAAATTGTAAATCATTTGAAGAAAAAGGAGCATCTGCACTAAGAACAACCTCAACACTATTAATACCTTTATAATCACGATAATTAGTTTTAAACAATAAATCATCAGATATTAAATAATCAGGATTTATTTCATCATCAGATAATTCTCTAAAATAATCTTGACAAGGATAATGTCTATCAACACGATAAACATCCAAATACATTAAAATCTGATAATACTCCTTCATCTCCAACATAACAAATTAAAACTACCCTTTATCTTCTACTTCCTCTAATCTTTTATCTATATCTTCCAACATCTCTAACAAAATCTTTTGTTGGAACTTCCCATTACGATATAAATCCCTTAATGTATATTTCAAAGCCATTCTTCTAATCCTCTTATTAAAAAATTTAAAACAGTATAGAATAATTAAATTCCAGTCTGTTTTAAAATAGCCTTAGGATGCTTACAAGCAATACCCATTTCAGCAAACAACTCAATAGTAGTTTTGAAAGGATATCCTTCTTCTTGATATTTATTCACATTAATGAAACTACCATTAACAGTAGAATACTTATCATAAGTGTTTTTGTAAATAGTTAAAGGACGAACATTCTTATCCATACCAATAAGAGTACCTTCCTCCACATCCTCAGCAACTTCTTTCATAGTCAAACCATCAACATTGTTTGGATCAAAACTACCATCAACATTATTAAACCATTTTTTAGCTTCAAAGAAATTTTCCTTATTCAAAAATAAATCTGTTAATCTGTAATTGTAACCTTCTACACGGAAGTTTTTCTCCATTTCAACAAGATCATCATTAATCTTGTTAGAAACATCCCAAGTATCAGTAATAGTTGCAGGGTCTGCAGCAGCAAAAGTAACCATATTATTAAGAATATCATTATTAATTTTATAACTCAATCCCCATGCTGCTCTTTCATATGCTCTAATAACTTCATCTATAAAACCATTTTCTCTTAATTTCTGTTCAGAGAACTGTAATTTATAACCAAATTGGTAAGTATCTCCTAACTCTTTACCAATACTAGAAACCTCAATATTAGATAACTCACCAAGCTCAGACATTACAACAGGCTCAGACATTACACCTTTCTTAATATCATCAGCAGCAGTTGTTTCATCTTTATAATACATGAAAGAACTTGAACCACCTAAATCTACAATAGGGAATAAATCCTTAAAATATAAATCAGGGTTCATTTTCTTTATAACAAAGTTTTCAATAAACTCTTTTCTTAATGCCCTTTCAGGACTTAATGTTAAAATACTCATAACTAAATAATCTTCTTATCTCTTGCTCCTATAATTAAATTCCATTAAAACCAGTTAAAACCATGATTTTTTTACCAGTATTAGCAGCAGCACCTTCTAAAGCAACATTAGTTGTAGTTCCAGTTGCTTTTTTAAACAAATTATCTCCTGCATAAGCAATACTATCACCAGCTTTAATAACTGCATTAGTATCTTGTAACTTTAATGCAGGTGCAAAAACACCAAACAATCTAACAGTAGCAATTCTCATCTGATAATCACCCGCATCAGTAGATTCAATTGGTCTTGTACCTTCAAATCTTGGTTCATCTATAATTCTACCATAAACAGTATCAGAAGCACCTGCTTTTTTAACAGTAAATTCTTCTTCTGTATTATCGATAGTTACATAATCGCCTTTTTTAATTTCATCTCCAATAATCCAAATATTATCTTTACCGAATGATTGAATTGCTTCTCTTACTTCAATATCACCCTCTTTAACTTGAACAGGTAAATCTGCACTAAAAGGGTCATAATCTCTATATTTTACCATAACTTTTTTAAAATTCCTCTAATTATATTCTTTTTTTATTTTAATCCAATAGCTGCTAAATCTTTTTCAAATTCTTCCTGTGAATAAACATCATCAGCAGGAGGTAAATCATTACCATCATCAACATTAGGATTACCAGTTGATGGTGTACCCCTGCCAGGATTATCTAAAATTTTAGCTTTATCTAATTTAACTAAGGTTGCATAATCTAAATCTTTAAAATCTTCTTTAATTTTATCATTTCCTTCAGAAATCTTATTTAATAACTCTTCTCTCTTATTAACCTCAATTTCATCATAAGCAGCAGCCTTAGCTTTTAATTGTTCTATTTCATCAGAACCATTAGATAACTCTTCCACCTTAGATTTATACTCAGAAATAAAATCTTCTTTTTCAGAAATCATCTTATCTTTTTGCTTAATCTGTGTTTGAAGACTACCAATAGTCCTTTCTAATTCCTCTTGCTTTTTAACCAAAGCATCAATTGTTTCTTTACTCACTTCTTCAACCTCTTCTTCTTTAATACTATTAAATAATAACTTGTTTCTCGGAGAATCAACTAAACCCACATTAATTATCTCAATATCCCAAGGGTACAAATAATCTCCTTTATCAATTAACTCATTAACATTAAAAATAGGGCTTAAACCTAAACCTTTAATATCCACATTACTTGAAACATCAGCAGACAACACACCATCATTATAAGTAAAATTACTCATATTACCAATAATCTCATCACTATGCCCATTAGTAATATCAACAGTACTAGTTTTACTAGCTAATTCTTTCAGATGTTGTTCTGTGTATTTAACTGGTTTATCTAACTTCTCTGAATAATCCATTAAACCAGTTTCCCATAATTCTACCATTATCTCATCACCTCTTTATATCTATCACTAAAATCACCATTAACTGGAACAAGGCTGCAACGACCATGAGGATGGTCTAATGGAAACTTATCAATAGTCATAGGTTCTGATTTACTCATATCAATACACCAACGACAAGTTCGCATATCCATAACAGCATCCCAATAATAAAGCTCATCATCACCATAAACAAACTTCAAAACCTCACGATGACTCTTTTCCTTAGCATTCATAATATTAAAAGCCACAAGATTATTAATTTTAGTAATAGCTTGTTTAAATGAACCATTAATATTAAAACTATCCATAAAATTACTCATATTCTTAACATAGTGCATAGCTTTAACAGTAATATCATTGTTTAAAGTTATAAGTGCTGCAATCAAAGATTCTTCAATTAATTCTTTATCATCACTTGAATCATAACTTAAAACATCATAAGGAATACCATACTCATCTAACTCATAACGGAAATCATTAAGAATATAATTATCAATTTGGTCTTCTGTTAAACCTACCAATTCCATAATCAATTTATCAACAGCTTCTTGGAATTCATTTAATATTTGACTAGGAGACGATACATTATACTCTTCATATAATTGATATAGATACATTAAAAACACACTAACTGCTTCTTCCTCATCAGATGTTAAACCACCTTTTGGATTAAAATCCTCCAATGTTAATAAAGGAGCAATTTCATATATCTCATCTATATCAACCATAACTTCAGTCTTCACCTTCGTCTAAATCATCTTTTTCAGTTGTTTCCAAATTGGAAATAGTTAAATCATCTTCTTTTGCTTCAAGATAATTAGTATCTAAATCAATATCTTCAGGATTAAAATCAATCCAAACAGAACCTGCTTTAAAACCATTTAATTCAAGTTCTTTATCAATTAAATCTCGTTCCAACCATTTCTTTAAGAATTCTTGTGCATACTCAATAAACAAAACATGACCAGTACGAGTATCAGTTAATTGAACCTGAGCAGTACTACGATTACTAGACTCACTACTATACAAAGATTCAGGAGTAATTAAACCCTCATAAATAGCTGACTTCATACTCTTAACATAACTAGGAATATCAGGAACAAGATGAGTACCAATCATCTCACTTTTAACACCATAAGGAAAAACTATAACTCCTTTCTGATGATAATCAGAAGCTTTACTAGTAACCATCTCTTTAGTTTTTTCATCAAACTTCTCACGACGATTCTCATTACCTACAGTAACAACCATAGTATTAGCTGCCTTAAAAATAATACTAGGCATTTGCTCATACAAATTATTAACAAAGAAAGCAAGGTCAATCACATTCTTAACAATACTTCGACCTTCACCATCAATTTCAATAAGTACAGGATTAGTAACTTGATCAACTCCAAAAGCTATTGTTTTTTCTTCAAGATTCTCCTTAATATCAGAATACTGAGCAGTTTTCCAATCGGTTTTATCAGTATTCACCCATGTTTTCTGAAGATAACCTTCTACATCACCATAATCATCATAAATCTTTTTAATCAAGTATTTTTCACCATCAAAAGCTAAACACCTAAGTCTTACATGATTATCCTTATACACATACTCATAAAAAGGCTCACCATCAACAAGATTCTTCCATATACATTCCCAAGCAGTTTTTTTCAATTCCCATACTTTATCCTGCTCAAGAATATGTTCTTTAGCCTTTTCAGCACCTTCTTCACACTTAATAGTGAAACTAGATAAAATCTTAATAATAAGATTATTCAAAATACCTGCAACAGTAGGAAAACCAGCAGCTTTACGACAATTCTTAATACTTGGCTTAATATGTTCAGGAGCTAAATTAATCCAATCTTCACCATAATCTCTTTGACAAGTAGAAATACTATCTTTACCTATTTCCTTAACAGCATTAGGTTCAGCATTAACCAACCTTGTATTCAAACTCCTAACTCTCTTAACCAAACTCATAACAAACTTAATAAATTCCTATATCACTACTATCAAAATAATCACTACTACCATAAGGACTCAAAGCACCACGAACACCATAAACAGTATAACCTAAAGCATCCATCGCATGATCATTTAACTTCAAAGGTTTATCTAAAATATTACCATCACGGTCAGTCATCCACTTATAATTTCCTATCTCTTTAATAGTAGAAACACAAATATTACTTATATGAATAACAGTCTGTTTAACTGACTGTATTTTAGCTTCAACATTCTTAACTCCACCAACAATATCAAAACCTGCACGATTAAACTCTTCAATATCATCAGGGTTAGCACTATCAGCATAAACCATATCTAAATTAGTTGGACTTAATTCATGCTTAGCTAATAAACTTTTAACTTTATCAATAAAATCAGGAGTAGTTAAACCTGATTCATAAACCTCATCAACTATATAACATTCATCATCAAACCAGCCACATAATAAGAAAACACTTGGAGCATTAAAACCAAAATCAATACCACCAGTATAAAACCTGAAATTATCTCTTGTTTTAGTATCCCAATTCTCATAAATAGTATTAGTTAATTTACCCCACTTACCAGCAGAATACTTTAACCATAACTCTTTATCAATAATCTCAAGTTTATCATAATACTTTCTTCTTTTCTCAGGTAACTTAGGATTTTGCCTATAATGAAAATGAAT
This sequence comes from Methanobrevibacter sp. DSM 116169, assembly GCF_046197865.1. Lineage (GTDB taxonomy): Archaea > Methanobacteriota > Methanobacteria > Methanobacteriales > Methanobacteriaceae > JAHKLT01. The sequence continues at coordinate 541,222 of NZ_CP166990.1, forward strand.
ATGTTTAGTATCTTCTAATTCTTGTTTATAAAAATACTGATAAAGCCAATGATCAGTTCCTTCAGGCTGAACCACAAGTAACATTTGTCCATAATATTCTTGACTAACAGTATTACGAATACGAAGAGTTAATTCAACATAAACCTCTTTACTGATTTCTTCTGCTTGTTCAACATAAATAAAATCTAAGTTTAAAGACCTAACTTTTCTTAAATCATCAAGACTTGAAAAAGTAATAGAACTACCATTACTAAAAGTCATTACTCCATCAGTCTTATTCTCTTGGAACTCAACATCATGTTTCCATAATAACTCCCTAATCTCTTTCCAAGCAGTTTTCTTCAAAGAAGGTAATGTTTGACGGAAAACACCAATTCTTGCACCAGCATAATTTAAAGCATATAAAATAGTTTTAGTACAAGCAAAAATAGTTTTACCACTACCAGCACTCCCTTCAATCATCAATTCAGGAGTTTCGTCATAAATATGCTCAGCTTGTTTATCTGTAAGAATCCAATCTGTCATTACAAATTATTCTTGTTTAATTTCCCTTGCTTCAACTTCATACTCAGTTTTCTTAGACAATTCCTTGTCCTTTTTAACATCACTAAAAGATTTAATAACAATTTCTTGCTTAGTTTCCTTCTCAACCTTAGTCTTATTTTCTTGTTTACCAAACACTTCAGGATAAACCTTAGATAACAACCATTGACTTGCTCCAATATTACCTGATTCAGCAGCTTCATTTAAACAATCAATATGTTTCTCAATAGCTTGAGCTTTTAATTCCTCAACTTCTAAATAAAATGTAACATAAGGTTCAATACCTTCTTCTCCTCTATGCATCCATTCTTTAAAAGTTTTGATATGTATACCTGCTGCTTGACAAGCAACGGCTGGAGGATTACCATTTTTTAAACTTTTAATTAATCTTTTTTTAACATCAGTTTTAAGTTTTAAAGGATTACCAACTTTATAATCTCCATAAATATCCTTCACAGGTTTATTAGAGGACTTACGAACAGGAACATTTGAATCAACCGATTCTTCCTTTTCAACTATTGGTTCAGAAATTGTATCATGACTACCGTTCTTATAATCATCATACAATTCCTCAACACCTTTATCACTCATAATAATAATCCTTATACAAATTTAAGTACAATATCAAAACCAACCAAAGCAAAAGCCACTAAAGTTGCTATTCTCCAATTTTTCTCATCTTTAATAGCATCATCAACTTTCTTATCAATTTTACTAATCTTTTCATTAGTTTCTTTCATAAATTTCTGATTAGCTCTTATATGACCTTCTCGCCATATTGTGTCTTTTTCATTATAAGATTCTAAAACAGCAAGTCTGTGGAGTTTATCTTTATCATTATTTTTGATATGTGAGATATCTTTTTTGGTTTCTGTAACATCTTCTCTTATTCCTACTAAAAGACCTTTAATTTCTGCTAGTTCTACTTCTGATGACATTGACAATTACTCATGCTCCATCAAGACCATCATCAACTACAACAACATCATCTAAAGCACTAATATCTACATCATTATTACTTTTATCATCAACATCATTCTTCTCAATAAAAGTATTACCATAACGAGCATCAACCACAGCCTCAACAACACCAGCTAAAGCAAATAAAAAACCAACTAAACTATCACCAGTTAAAACAAAACCAGCACCACCAAAACCACCAATAACAGCAACAAATTTAACTATTGTTGAAACATTACCAATAAACTCATCACTCAATAAATCACGAACACTCATAAAAAACTAAACCAAAATCTTTTTAAAATATTTTAAACTACACTATATCTTTATACTTCATTCTACAACTGCCCAATACACCCCTATAAAAAAATAAAAATAAAACCCCAACAATAATATCAAAACAAAACAAAAAAACCATACACCAAACCATTACAAAATGTAACACCTTCAACCAAACACCAACAAAACATTACCAAACACCCCCAAAAAACACCCTCCCAAAAATAAACAGTATGTTGGCGATATTTTTTTATTTCTCGGGAAGTCTTATCATATTTTTTTTGTGTTTTTTTGTGTGGTGTTTTGTGTTTAGATCTTGTTGTATATAATGTGAGTTAATGTTATTTTTATAGTTTTATTGTTGTTTTAGTGTTTGTTTGTTGTTTGTTATTGTTGTTATATGTATAGTGGTGTTGGTGTATGGTGGTTAGTGTGTGGTGGTGCTGTTGTAGTGCTGTGTTAGTGTGTTGTATGTGGTGCGTGTGTGGTGTGCTATGTGTTATACTGATAGCTATATGTTATATGGTTGTATGTGTTAGGTGGTTAGTTATAAGGTAGTTAAACCTATATTTAACGAACTTAACATATCGTATCAATTAATAAGTATAATATCAATATGAATATAACATTAAGAAAACCAACTGGAAATAATCCTCAAAAAACCACCATATAATCAGCACCCTAAATAATCATCTCAACTGACTATTAGTAGGGTGTTGTTGCTACACATTTTATAAGGTATATATTATTATATTAGTGTATTTTTGTGTGGTGTGTTGTACTTTTTTGTACATTGATGTATGGTTTTTGTGTAGTGTGTTAGTGGTGTAAGGGTGTTTTTTTTATGGTGTTTGGTTAGTGTGTTATTATGATTAGTATGTGTTTTGTAGTGTGTATGTATGGTATATAGTATAGTTATATATAGTTGCCCATACCCTTATAAGGTATATATATGTATATATTAATTATGTAAAATAGATCTATTAATAAATATCATATGAAAAATAGCTATTAAAATATTCTTATAAAAATCATAATTCACTTTTTGAATTTAACATTTTCATCTTATTACTATTCCTATATTTTTAAATAGATCCCTTTTTAACATTTCATTATAATAATGTTAATAACAAGTCATTTATATTCCGTGTCTTTTGTCCTTTATAAATTTTTATTTTTTAAATTCCTTGTTTTCCTTCTTTCTCCTTTAATATTCTTTCTTATAATGAATATACTTAAAATGTCATTTAATGTCCTTTTGTATTTTACTGAAATTAAATTGTTCATTGGTCTTGTTTATATTGTTTCAGGTTGTTTTCTTTGTTTTTGTGTGAAAAGTTGTTAAAATAGCTAAAAATGTTATTTCTGTATAAAGGTTAATATTGTCTTTATTGTTAATTTCAAAGTCATAACAGTCTTGTTTATTGTTGTATCTATTTTTCCAATGGTTAATATTATAAGCTTTCTTATGCTGCGACAGAACAGAATAACGGTATAGGTTAAAGTTCAATATAAAATACTCTTTTAAATAGCTACATATCCTTAAAACTAATAGCTGAATAATTTTATATAAAATGATGTGTTCAATAATAGAAGTCTTTATATACTATCGAACACAAACTATAATACAGGAAGCGACAAAAGTTGCAACATTCCAAAAAACAAATAAAAAAAGGTGATTAATTATGAGTAAAAATTTATACGATTACATAAACAATGTTGAAGAAAAATTAAGTATTTGGAGCGATAAACAAGGTGATTTTAATATTCATATTAAAAATGACAAAATAGAATTCATCGAATACCTTGAAGAACAAGGACAAACCAAACAAGCAGAAGAAAAAGAAATAGAATTATACGAATTAGAATACGAATATTTAGAAGTACCTGAAAAAGAATTAAAAAAAGCTGAAGATGAATTAATAGAATTCATTAAAAACGATTATGCAAAAGATAAATTAGATCCTGAATTCTGGGAAATCATAAGTTTCAATGTAACTAAAAAAGAGGCATTTATTAATGCTGTTTTAGACATTGGACATAATGCAGTTGATGAGGCAGTAAAAAGCCTCAACTAAAATTATTTATTTTAAATGGAGTTGTTTTAAAAATGCAAGGTAAAAACATTATAATATTTGACACATTAAAAGGAGTTTACGACTCCTTAGAAATTATAGTAATAGATCATGTTATAAAACACATGGCTTATAAAAATTATGAAAATGCAACTGTTGGATCTGTTGAAAATGATTTAACAGGTGCTTATATTAACACTAATAAAAAAGAATTTTATAATTTTATTGAACTTAATTATAATGTAAAATTTCACAGTAAAATATAATGATTCAAAAAAGGTTTGTTTAAAATGATAAATGAAGATGATTTAATACATGTTTTAATCATAATAGGTTGTTTAATTATAGGAGTTTGTAGCTTCTATAAGTTTTATCTTTTTTATTATGATTATAGTATGTTTGATGTGTGTAATATGGTGTTTATATTATTAGTTTGTAACAGTTTGATTATATTAAGTGGTTTGAAATTAAAGAAGGTGTTTTATTATGATTAGTAAAACATTAAGATATAAAATTTTTAAGGATTTGAAACATGAAATTAGAAATAAAACAAGTATACATTTAAAGTTATTAAGTGATGATTTAAACAATAAAGATATTAAAGATAATGAGTATATTATAAAACAAGTTGAGTATTTGGATATTAAAAAGATTGAAAATGAATTTCAATATTTATATATAGATCAGTCACAAGATATTACAAAATTAATTATATGTGAAATATTCCAATAATTAATAAAAGGGAAATTATATAATGAGTAAAAGAAAAACAATTAATGTTAAACCTGAAATTTTAGAGAAATTAACAGAATATAAAGAAGCTAATGCAGATAATAATTTTAGTGAATCTTTAAATAGATTATTTCAAGGATATAATTTAAAACAAGGATTTTCTATTGAACCTCCTGCATTTAATATAGGTGAAAAAACTATTTCATGGGACGAATTAAAACATAGTGAATTAAATGATAATTTCATTGAAGGAAATAATAAAGTTACTGTAATTTATGCAGATGATCACGGACGACTTTTAAGATTTAATATTGATAATGATATTTTCCTTGAATATTTCCATTTCCTTTAATGTTTTTACTTTTTTTAATCTGTATTTATTACTTATTTTATTATAAATCCTTCAATAGGATTTTCATACAATATTTTTGTGTTTATTAATAATAATTCATCATTTTTGTCTTCAATATAAATATCTACTGTTTCGTCTGGTTTACATATTTCTTTAATTGAATTATTTTTATCTACCATGACTTGAACTATTTGAAATCTTGTACCTGCTTTTGTTTCTGTTCTTTTTATTCCTATTGAAGCGTCAGGAATTTCATGAACACAAATACAATCTTCTAATTTTAATTCTATAAGAATATTATTATTGTCTGATAAATGAATAAACCCTGCTTTATATTCTGTATTTGTTACTTCTGTTTTTCTACAATTGAATTGAATTCTCATAAATAAAACATCTCCTTTGTATTAATCTACTAATTTTATCGATTTTAGTAATATACTACTAAATAGATTTATTTATATTTTACTTGATGATTATGTTAATTTTTACTTGATGATTAATTTTTAAAAATCATTAATTATACTTATTTTATTAATTTAAGTATATTATAACCTTTTTTTAGTTGATAAAATTGCTTGATGAAAAAGGTTTAATTTAACTTGTTGATAAATAGGTTTGGTGTTGCTGGTTCTTCTGCTGTTATAACATATAAATAATAATTGTTTTCATGTTCAAATCGCCCTACTTCATAATAGAAACCTGTATTGTCCATGTAAGCGTATTTATAGTTTATTTCATCACCATTATTTCTTAATTTTGCTCCTGCTTTATATTCCATGCTTTTTTTGAGTGTTAATTTATCATATTCATCATTTCTTTTATTTATATCTTCATATTTTGTTAAAGTAAATGTTCCGTAGTCTCCTGTTATAGATTGACTTGTAGTATTTTCACTAATTAAACTATCTTCACCATAATAATTAAATAGTGTTCCGTTTATTATATCATTTTCATCAAAAGCAACAGTTAAATTAACTGATACTAACAGTATAATTAATATTAAAATTAATGATTTTGTTTTCATAATATTCTATTATAAATTTTTTAGTATTTACTATTTTACACTTTAGATGTATTTTATTTTACATATTTTGAAAACTATTTTTTTTTATTAATTTCATAGAAACCTTTATATACTTGTATAACTATAATATACATAAGGAGCAAAAACATATTTAAAATTTTTGCAAAAAAAAATAAAGGTGACAAAAATGGATTATTTAAAAGAAAATCAAGAAAAATGGAAAAAAGAAATGGAAGCAGAAGAAGAAAGAAAAAAACTTAAAGGATGTAAAACAGCAAAAGAAATATTTAATAATTTGACAAACGAAGAAAAAAAAATATTACATGATTCTTATTGGAATCGCAAAACAAGAATGTTTGGAGAATTTGGATTAAATGAACAAGGAGATAAAATAGAAATAATAAAAAAAAGATTAAATAATGAACATGAAGCAATCATCTGTTTTCTTGAAAATCAGGAATTTATTGATGAAATTAATAAATCTGATGCACCTAAATTCTTCTTTTTTGAAGAGGAAGAAGAGGAATATGAAGAATTAAGAAATTTATTAATGAATTATAAGGAGGAATAATATGAATAGAGTTGTTGAATTAAAACCTAGCAAATATATTGAATTAGGGGATCTAAAAAGAATGGAAAGTCAATTAAGAGATTTAGATGTATTTGATTTAGCAGATACTTTAAAAGACTGGATTGAAACTGAAAAAAAAGGAGAATATCTTATGAATATTCTAACTACTTCTGAAATAAATAAATTAAATAAATGGTTAAGATGAATAAAAAAACAACAATAAGAGTATCAGGTGATACTCAAAGAAAATTAAAAGAATTAGCTCTCACAGATGGTGAGAGCTATGAAAACATTATTCTTAGATTGTTACAAGAACATTCTAAGAAATAATGAATTATAGAAATATATTTTTATACCCAAGATGGTCTGATTTTAATCGGATTATTATAAATCTAATCCAATATTTTTATCTTAATTATTTCTATCTCAATAATGATCTGATTATTTTATTATTTTATTATTTTTTTTATTTAAATTTAACTATTTTTCGAGAACTATTTTTTTTAGTATTTTGTTGTGTTTTATTTTAGTGTTTTGTTGATTTTTTCTTGTTTTTTCTTTGAAATTTTTACATATATTTTTAGTGTTTTCGGTGTTCAAACTAATAAAAAATATATTGTAAAGTTGAACGAAAATGCTTGAAATCGTTATCCAAAGGTTTATATGTAAAAAATTACAAAAGGATTAATTGGTGTTGAGGGAAAATTTTATAAGTATAATTTGACTCTCAAAAAAAATATGAGGATAAAAAAATATTATGTATTGTGAAAAGTGTGGTAACCAAACAAATGACAATGATAATTTCTGTGAAAAATGTGGAAACAAATTAAATAATCAAAATGTGAATAAATTAGTTGAAAAACAAAATAGAATAGATTTAGTAAATAAAGAAGCTAAAATTCATGAAAATATTATTTTAGAAAATTATTATAAATATATTGATAGTGATCAAAAATATTATCCTGAAACTAATTTTGATAAAAAAATATATATAAATTTAGATACTCGTAGTTTTATAATTGAGTATCTTAAAAATTATGGTGTATTTGGTACTGTTTATGAATCAAAAGAGTATTATGGGGATAAGCATTTAGGATTAACTAAGGGTGTTGCTACTTTAAGCTTAGGTCTTGTTGGTTTTGCTGTTACTAATAGTAATGAGTTGAAAACTGATAAAGTTCCTGTTTCGGTTACTGTTAAAGTTGTTCCTAATGGAGTTGTTATTTCTACTAAGAATAGAGATAATTTAAAAATTCCGTTTAATGATATTTTGAATGTTGATTGTAGTAGTATTTATGAAGTTAATAATATTAATATGGCTAATATTAAAATAAATTTAAAAGATAATAATAGTATTAAAGTTAATGATTGTAAAAATCCTACTTTCATATATTATTTAGTTAATAAATTAGCTTGTGGTGTTGAAGAGGAAGGTTGGGTTTAAAATAAGTTAGTAGAAAAATAAGTGTAAAAAGAGCAAGTAATAGCGTGTTATGTCTTCATTTGCCGTCGAAAGCTCAGAGCATAACAGTATTACAAGGGTTACTTTTTCACAAAAAAAAGTCGACACGAGATTTTAATGTTACTAAAAATAAAATAACCAATAATATATTATTAGTTTTAACTATATAAAATTATATCATTTAATTTTTAAATAGATACTTTTATATACTATTAAAATAAATTATTATTATAGATTGAATTTAAGGAAAATAAAGGCTGTCGAACCTTTGTTATCTAAAAAATTTGATTTATAAAATTGACACGAGAATTGATAGAAATGTTACAATTAGATAAAGGTGCTATTGTCCCTTTCGATGGATTTTTTATTAGTCCTGAAGAAAAGGAAGTAATAAGCCATATAAAGAAATTAGCTACTCCTATTGTTAATAGGGTGCTAAATAACATGGAAAATCACTCTCAAAACAATCGGTTTGAGGGTGAAAGTGATGTATGATGAAATAAACGGCATGGCTGTTTATAGTAGTCATGAAGATTATCTTGCAGACATTTATATTTGTCAGGAGGAACCTGATTTTAGTGAAGATCCTGAAGAGTCATTACCTTATGATTATAAGTTTTACTTATATTGTGAGGAAGATGAAGAAAGGTATTTAAAGGATTTGTTACGCTCTGTTGATGGAGTGTTAGCATGAATCAGTCTGTTTCTTTGTATCCTAAAAGGAGTTTTTGGGAAACTTACAAGAATACCATTATTACGGTTTTATTTTACTTGGGATTATTATCATTGTTAGCTTGGGCTATCGTCTTAGCTACTGGTTCAGTTAATCCTATGGTCATGATAGGGAGGCTTTGAATATTTATGGTTTCCTTAGAAGAAATAAAACAAGACTATGATGAAAGATATGGTTCGGAACATGATTTTGATTTAATAAAACACTTTGAAAAATTGATTACAAAAGCTAATATTCCTTTGAGAGATGTAGAAATTCAAATTGATACTCATGAAATCAATATTTGGATTGATGATACTTGGAATATTTGGGGAGATCTTTTTAAGGAATTAGCTAATATTCCTTTAAAATGTTGGATAACTTCTTCAAATGGTAAAATACATTATTGGGCTAATTATCCTACGGAGTGGCATTATGATTAGTCAAGGTAGTATATCTGTTTTTCATAATGACCTTGTAACTAATGCACAACAACAGGGAGAAATAAGTTCAGAACAACATATTCGTAATAATAGTTTTAGTACAAGTATTAAAGCAATATTTGCAGGTGCAGGAGTACTTATTCATAAAATAACAGTACATATTAATCCTGATAAAGATTATTTTACTGTGAAACTTGATGAAACTATTAAGATAACAAGTGACTTGATCTGTCACTTGATGGATAATTTGCCTTGTGATTTTGAAATTGATTGTACAAGTAATAGTATTCGTTTTTTTTATGAGGAGGCTGATTGGTAATGAATAATTATATTGTTGATTATCAAGAAGGTAATAAAATTATTGCTACTACTATTGAAGCTGAGTCTTATGATGATGCTGAAAAAGAAGCTAAAAAGCTTATGAATAGTTTAAATCTGAATAAAAGAGCTATAAGAAATATTATTGATGTTCGAGAGGAATTATCATGAGTAGTTTGCAGATTTTAGAGGAGTATGAACACAGTTTATTAGCTGAATTTGATAATTTCTGTATAAAAACAGATTTTGACCAGTTAAATAAGGAACGAGAAGAAGCAGGATTACCAACATTAGATTTTAATCAAAGTTTAGTTGTTAAGTCTTATTTTGAAGTGCTTAATGAGGATAAATATCAGGCTTTATTAGTGTTGAAGAAGGATTATATTGAAAAGGGGGAATGAATTTTTATGGATAATTGTGAATTACAAGTTGTTTTATGTAAACATAAGAAATGGAGAGAAACACTAGGTTTAGAAGGTGAGCGTGCAAACTTAGAGGATGCAAACTTAAGAGGTGCAAACTTAGAGGATGCAAACTTAAGAGGTGCAAACATATTTAGAGCAACATTATCAGGATCAACTATGATTAATGTTAATATTGATTTTCCTAGTATTCCTGTAAGTTGTGGTGGTTTAAATTATACTATTGATAAAAAAATGAGTGGTCAATTGTTGTATCATGTTATGAACCTTATGAAATATAGTAATATGGATTTAGACTCTTATTTTAAGGATGGTGCTTTTGATTTGGTTAATAATGGTCATTTACAGAAAAGGCATGGTTTAAAAAATATTAAAAAACCTAAAACTGAAGAAAAACCTCGAGCATATTGTACTATTCATCCTTATAAAGGGAGAGGATTATGAGTTTTGTTCCTCCTTCATGGTTTGATGGACTATTATGGTTCATGGGTCATGAAATATTGGTTTTAATATTGTTATGTGTTTTAGGATTAATAATAGTAGGTTTAATATCACAAATATCTGAAGATGGTGGTGCTGTTGTAGGAATGGTTTTAATAATTGTAATATTGGTTGCTACTCCTGTTGTTACTAGTTATTGGTGGTATAGTGATTATGAAGTTCCTTCTGTTCAAGAAAAGGTCATTACGGTTCAGGAATGGCAACCTCGACCCGGAATATCAACTAATGATATGGGTATGATGGTTGTTGATAATGCTGATGATTTAATGCTTGTTACCTCTGAGGGTGAGGGTTTTTATAATACTGAGAATTTCTTTTTTAGGAAGTTTGAAACAAGAGATATTCTTTCTGAGTTAAAAGAAGGTGGTACTTATAAGATTAAGTATTATGGTTGGAGAGAAGGTTTTAATAGTGGTTTTCCTAATTTGTTAGAGGTTACTGAGGTTGTTGATGAAACTAATGTTACTAATAAAACAGTTAGTGATTATTTTGGAACACAATTAACAGCATGAGAAAATTAAATATAAAAAAAATAAAATTAAATGGAGATTGATTAATTATGGTTAGATTAGTAGAGCAAGAAAAGAAAAAAGAACAAGCAGAAGATATAATAACAAGTAGGTTATTCCTTAACAGTATTAAATCATGGTTTAATGATACTGGTGTTTTTTGTAGTGTTAAAAGTGTAGGTAAAATATATGATAAAAAGAATGGTGGAAAAGGAGTAGCAGTTAAATTAAATATCCTTGACATGAGTAAATGTAGGGGAAGAGTAATTGACGATAAAGGTGAAGTTGTTCAGATTGAAGATGATGAAGGTGAAATGAAGGATGAAATACAAATTGTAAATGATCCTGAAGAAGTAACTTTCTTTTATAATGTAGGTAAATTGAAAGATAATCCTGATGAGTTCCAATTAAATCCATTATCTAGTGCTTATCCATTAGTTAAATATGCTTTCTTGGAGTCTGAATTAATTGAAGAAGATACTAAAAAGAATATTGTTTTTAATCATGAGGAATTAAAAGAAGCATTAGTTGATTTGGAATTCATGGCTAAAATGGAGTTAAAAAAAGTTGATGGTTTAACTCCTTATCCTAGGTTAATTCCTGTTCCTGTTAGTGAAGTTGAAGCTGAAGTAGTAGAATAATTTTTAATATTCTGCTATTTTTTCCCTTTGTAAGGTAATAAAGAAATTGAATAATAAAGAAATAATACATAAATTAATTAATGAAGAGTATATTGATGAATTAGATGTTTTAAAAAGATATGATTATCCTACTCTTTTAAATATTGATTATTTATTATTATCTGATAAAATCAATGAACTTAATACTTTTCTTAAAGAACATGATAAAATGTTTAAATTAGATTCTTCTTTCTTAGTTTTACTTGAAGAGGTTGAGGAAGAAATTAATAAAGGTAGGAGTGTTAGGAATAAGGTTAATATTCGTTTGTTTAATATTCCTGAAACTGATAAGCTTCATAATCTTGATACTGTTAATAATGGTGATTTTGTGAGTGTTGTTGCTATGGTTAAAACTATTAGTGGTATTGATGCTACTTTGAAAACTGCTGTTTTTGAGTGTCGTGGTTGTATGAGGTTGCATACTATGGAAATTAATAATAATGCTGGTAATCTTGTTGTTCCTACTTATTGTGTTGAGTGTGGAGGTAAATCTTTCACTATTGTTGATGATGAATGTGAATATAATAATCAACAATGGTTAAAACTTGAAGAACCTTTAGATATGAGGGTTGATGGTTCTACTCGTGAGATTAAAGCTTATATGAGTGATTATTTGGCTTCTCCTTATCATAATGTTAAGCCTGGTGATGTTGTTAATGTGTATGGTGAATTTACTATTGTTAAAAAGGATAAATCAAACGATTATAGTTTTTTAATTAATATTCATAATATTCATACTGTTGATAATGAGTATGATGATTTAAATATTACTGATAAAGAAAAAGAAGAAATTATTAAATTTAGTAAGTATCCTGATGTTTTTAATCGTTTTGTTAGTAATGTTGCTCCTAATGTTTATTGTCATGATGAAATTAAAGAAGGTTTAGTGTTACAATTGTTTGAAGGTTCTTGTAATCCTAATAGTAATGGTTTGGAGAGAGAGCAAATTCATATTTTATTGATTGGTGACCCTGGTCTTGGTAAATCTCAAATTTTGCAAGGTGTTAGTCGTAAAGCTCCTAAGTGTATTAATATTAGTGGAACTGGTACTAGTGAGACTGGTTTAACTAGTACTGCTGTTCGTGATGAATTAACTGGGAGTTGGAGTCTTGAGGCTGGTGCTGTTGTACTTGCTAATGGTGGTTTATTAACTATTGATGAGTATGATAAGACTAGTCCTAAAATTCAGAAGAGTCTTAATGAACCTATGGAGCAATTAATTGTTAGTTCTAGTAAGGCTGGTTTGGTTCAGACTATGACTGCTCGTACTAGTATTTTATCTGCTGCAAATCCTAAATTTGGTAAGTTTGATAAATTTAAAACTTTGAGGGAGCAGATGAATATTCCTGAATCTAATTTGTCAAGATATGATCTTGTTTTTGCTTTGGAAGATAAGATTGATGAGGATAATGATCGTGATATGGCTTTGAATATTTTGAATAATAATTTTGGTGATGGTTTGGAAATGGATACTGGTTTTTTTAAGAAGTATATTGCTTATGCTAAGGCTAATATTCGTCCTGTTTTGACTAGTGGTGCTAAGGAGATTATTGCTGAGTTTTATGTTAGTACTCGTCAATCTGCTTTGGAGTCTGATGAAGGTAAACCTATTACTTTAAGAGATTTGAAGGCTATTGAAAGATTAACTGTTGCTTTTGCTAAGGTTGAGTTAAATAGTCATGCTAGTTATCGTCATGCTGAGGAGGCTATTCGTGTTTATAATAATAGTTTAAGAAGTATTGGTCTTGAACCTGAAACTGCTGGTGAGATGAGTGGTATTAAATCTAATGAGGAGAATGATTTTATTAAGTTTGCTGAGGAATTGATTAATGAAGAAAAAGATTTATATGGTGATAATTTAGGTGTTAATAGTGTTAATGATGTTAAAAGTGCTTTGGGTATGAAATTGTTGGGTTCTAGGTATGATGTTGAGGAGATTTTTAGTATTGCTTATAGTAATATTTATGATGAAAAGTAATACTTTTTTTCACTTGAAGTAATACCTCGACAAAAAGAGAGTGTGTCTCACTCTATCTTAACATCCGTGTATACGGGTTACCCGTATGATTTTACCCGTGTTACCCGTATATACGGGTATTAAGAAGATGATTCATATATACAATTTTTTAAAAAATGGAGAAAAAAATGGTAAAAAAAAGATTAGAATTATCAATTGAAGAAGGTTTATTGAAAAAAGCTAAAAAAGATATTCCTAATTTAAGTAAATTTATGGAAGATATGTTACATGAGTATTTTGATTGTGATGATAAAGAAGGGCATATGTTAAGAGCTAAAAAATCAAGATATGAAGATGAAATGAAACAAATAAGAACACAAATAGCTGTTATTGATGAGATGTTGTTTAATCGTGAGCATAAAGAAACACTTGATAATGAAGAAGTAAATCGTGTTTGGATAAAACTCATTGGTTTTAAGATAAATGGTATGAATATAACAGACACTTTATTAATTGAAGGAGTTGAAGTATTAGGATTAGAAAGTATTGATGAATTAAATAGTATGTTAGAAACATTGAGTAAAAATAAATCATCGTTAGATGGATTAAAATTAAGAAAAGATTATGAGTATGCACAAGAGCAATACAATTTACTAAAATAATAGAGATCAGTTATGTATGAAAAAGTAGAAACAAGGTGGAAATGTCGTAAATGTGGTTGTGAGGAGAATATATGGGATATGATGAAAACTCATCGTAATCCCTTAATAGATTTTAAAGGTTTGAAACAATTAACTACTAGTAAAATTAAGATGTTGAAACCTGAGGTTTTTGATGGTAAATTCACAGAAAGAGCAGGTGAAATTTAAATAGTCATGTATGAGTTAGATTTATCTTTGAAGGATTTGAATAAGGTTTTAAAGTATGTGTCTTTTAAAACAAAGAATTATTATGAGTTATATGAGTTAAGAAAACATATAGGGGATTGTTTTTTTGAGGCAATAGGTTTGACTGATGAGGAAGTGGAATTAAAGGAATATGAAATACTTGATGCTTGGTCTATACTTCCTACAAAGAAATATGTTGGACTCAAATTCACTAATAATCTTCAAATCACAATAGATCAATTAGAATTATTAAAATTGTATGGTTTTAATTGTTTGTATTATGATGAAGGTTTAGTGTTTATGTTTAGGGTGAAAATTGAGGAGGGAATTTTTTAAAGGTTATGATTGAATTTGAATTAACAAATAGGCAATATGAGTATATTGAAGATGATAGTAGGGAATTATTATTGTATGGTGGAGCTAATAGTGGGCGAACAATTTTTGCTATTACTAAAACTATTATTTGTGCATTACAAGGTGTTAATAAAACAATTATTGTAGTAACTAAAAATAGAAATCCAAAAATAATAATTAATGATTTTAAAAATGAATTAAATAAAAAAGAGATTGATTATGAGTATGATATAATTAATAATATTATTTTATTAGGAAATAATAGTGAAATTAGGTTCATATCTCGTATTGATGATTGTATTCATAATGGGCAGTATGATATTGTTTATATTGAAAATGAGATTGATGATAAATATAATCAATTAACAAAAAAAGAGTATGGTCGATTAATAAGAACAATTAAACCAGTAGGTCAGATGTTGTTAGTTACTAATCCTTCTGAGACTAATCATTGGATTTATAAGTATTTTATTAAAAATCCATCAGAGGATAGTAATGCTATTCATTGGTATTATAAAAATAATAGTTTTCTTCCTGAAGAAGTAATTGAATATTTTGATAATTTATGTCGTTGGGATGAAAAATTGTATCATAAATATGGTGATGGAAGTTGGAGTGAAATCACTTATTATGTTAAAAATATTGATACTGGTGAAACTAAGAGGGTTGTTTAAATAGAATTATGGGTAAAAAAGTTGATGTTTTAATTGATAGTCGTGAGGGTAAGCGAATAGAGTTTGCCCAAGACTACTTTAAAGAAAAAGGTTTGAAAACAAGTGTAAAAAGGTTAGATGTAGCTGATTATGTTTATAAAGATAAAGTGGCTGTGGAATATAAGACCGCAGAAGACTATTTAAGTAGTATATTAGATGGTCGTTTATTTAAACAGTCTAAGAGAATGCAACAGTATCCTTATAATGTAATACTTGTTAAAGGTAATGTTAATAATGCTTTGTCATGGGTTGAAAGAGCAAGAATAGCTAATGGTAAAAAGATGCCGAGTGCTACTAATAGTGAGTATTTAGGTAGTTTATCTTCATTGTTTATTAATGGTCAGGCTGTGATTAATGTTATTACAAGGAAACAAGCTTTTGAGTTAATGTGGAGGATATTTCTTAAATCAGATAAAGAGAAGACTGAAAGTGTTGAAAGACCTGAACATAAGTTAAAGAATAAACCTGCTACTTATTTAACTTGTGCTGATTATGTGGGTAAAAATACTGCTTTATTAGTTACTAAAGAGTTGAATATTACTTGTTTAGAAGAATTACTAAATATTAAAAGGGAAGACTTGTTAGAGATTAAAGGAATTAAAGAAAAAACAGCAGACAGAATATTAACTGCAATATATGGAGGATAAAAAAATAGGATCAAGTTATGAATGGTGATGATTTTGAGGCTAAAAGGTTAGAAATGATAGCTGATTATGAAGATGATAAAATGGTTGAAATGTTAGGTAAATTCGATACAGATTTGAAAAAGTTTAGAGTGATAAATAAAGAGAGTGGGGAGGAGGTTACTCCTTCTTCTTTATTTGATGTTGATGGGGATTTTGCTTTGTTGAGTAATGGTTTGTTAGTTATTATTGGTCGTGGTAGGGTTTTTGTTGGTTTTAGTGAGGAAGGAATGAAAAAATATAGGATTGAGTGGTTAAATTGAGGGGTTTTCGTGTTTTTGATAAAGTTACTGGTGAGGAATTGACTCCTAAGGATTTAGCAATACGACATGGTTTGAAATATGCTATTATGTTTAAAGAAATGGCTGTTACTAATAATGGTGAGTTAGTGTTGATTAATAGTGGTTGTTTAACTTATATTAGTGATATTAAGGATTATAGGATTGAGTGGTGTTCTGAATGAAATTTAAAGTGATTGATAAGGTTACTGGTGAAACAGTCACTCCACAAGATATTGGTGCTGATATGGATTTTCGTCCTTGTGAGTTTGATATGGGTAGTTTTGCAATCTTAGATGACGGTGGTTTAGTGTGTCTTAATAATAGTGGTAGGACTTTTCATTTAGATAGTGAAAGGTTTAAAGTGGAGTTTTTATAATGATTGAGATAAGTAATATTTTATCAATTATTGCTTGGATTTGTTTTGGAGTTATGTGGGGTATGAATATTTCATATCATAAATATTTACCTTTTCATTATTATTCATTATTTGGTTTAATAGGTTTAATTGTTTTAGGTGTGAGATTATGGTTTATTTAATAGTGGAGATGGTTGTCTGATGACTAATGATTATGTTTCATGTAATGCTAAGGATTTCAAAGGTTTTTTTACTGAAAGAGATAGTAATGAGTTTAAGAATACTGATGTCAAAATATATTATAAGAATATTGAATTGTTAATTCAGAAAAAACTTCATTTATTATATACTGACCAAATAGCTAATGATTTCTTTATAGAGCAATTTACTGGATTAATAAGAAGTTTATTTGAATATCCTGTTAATGTTGAAACAAAAGTATTATATTTTGATGAGAATTGTTCTGATGGATATGTTACTGTTGTTATAAGTCGAAAAGATGATTATTCTATTGTGTCTAATCATTTAAATTGTTTATCTAAATGTGAAATAAGAATATATGATTTTGAAATGAATTTATCATTCCGGTTAAGTGATTTTAAAAGATATAGAGGAATGCCACATTATGAAAAAGACAAGGAGTTAAAAGAATGAGTTATAATTGTCCTTATTGTGGTTATAAACTTTTTAAAACATATTTAAGACAAATGTGTAATGTAAGTAGGGAATGGTATGGTGCAAGAGTGCCTTGCTCTTCTTGTAATAAAATAATTCATGTTGTCGAACATAGGACTGTTAAGTATGGTTTAGAGAAAACAACAGAGGAGTCTTAGATTTATTATGTTAATTATTGAAGATGTAAGTGAAGTTTTTATTAAATTTGATGGATTATGGAAAGAACATAAAAAATTAATAAGTGATTTAGATGAATGTTATGGTGGGGATTGTAAAATTAATTTTGATTATCTGTTAAATAATGTTAATTTTTATAAAAAAGAATATCAAAGTCAAATGTTTAATGATTTTTATGTTTCTACTATGGAGGAATTTTTAAATATTGATGGTATTGTTTTTGTAGATAATAATTGGGGTTATTTAGTTATTGATGATGAAATATTTGAGGTGGAAGAATGAGGGTTGTTTATGTTGTTCAAAGTACATTCACTAATATAATTAAAAGAACATTATTTGACGAGTACGATGATGCAAAAAAATTAGCTGATAAGTTGAATAAAACAAGTTTGGATAATACAGATGTTTTTAAAGATTTTGGAGAATTTATCCCTATAACTTTTGAATTGTATGAAAGTGGAGAAAAGGTGCAATCATGAAGTGTAGTGAGTTAGTTAATGAATTATTGGATAGTATGATGACTTATGGTGATTTACCTATTGAAGTCAAGATTATTCAGGATAATGTGAATATAGAAGTAATATTAACAGGTACTGGTCACCATAAAAATGGTAATGAAACCTTTGTATTATTTTGTGCGGAGTAAAATCATGACTACTTGTAGTAAATGCGAAGAGGATTGTAAGTGTCAATCTAACATTAACAAACGAGAAAAAGCACACATGTTTTACAGTAAACTAAACAGTCAAAATAACAAAAAAGAAGAAGGAGTTGAAGTGAATGATAAACAATGATGAATGGGAGAAAATTAAACCTTATATTAACCAAATGGAAATAGCTTATACTTTAATTATAGGTATGGCACAAGCTTGTAATATGGCTTCTGTGGAACAATTAAGAGAAAGATATGAAGTTAAAGAAATATTAGATAACGAAGGAGTTGAATGAGTAAAATGGTTTGTCCAAAATGTCAATGTAAAGAATGTCGAGAACATTACAAGAGAATGATGGAATTTTACAGTAAAAAACCTACTACTTTTTCAGTAGGTTATGCTGAAGAAGAAATGAGAAAAGTAAGATATGATAAAGGAGTTGAAGACTAAACATGAAGTATTTTAGTATGTTTAGTGGTATAGGAGGTTTTGAATATGGAATTGAACAATCAGAAGGAGAATGGGAATGTGTCGGATACAGTGAAATTGATAAATACGCAGCAGGAATTTATCAACTACATTATCCAAACCATAGAAACTATGGAGATGCAACACAGATTAAAACAGAAGAGTTACCCGACTTCGACTTACTCGTTGGAGGATTTCCATGCCAACCATTCAGTGTTGCAGGAAAAAGACGAGGATTTGATGATACAAGAGGAACGCTCTTTTATGAAATCAGTAGGGTTCTCCAAGACAAAAGACCAAGATATTTTCTACTCGAAAATGTACGAGGTCTTATATACCACAACAAAGGAAAAACTGTCCAGAAAATACTTGAAATTCTCTCCACAATGGATTATTGGGTTGAACTACGGGTTCTTAATAGTAAAGACTTTGGAGTGCCGCAGAACAGAGAACGAATGTTTATTATCGGACATCTTAGAGGAGAATGTAAAAGAAAAATACTTTCTATCTCAAGAGCAACAATCAAAGATAATCAAACAATAAATTCAAATAAATGTGGTATAATTATAAGAAATAAAGAAATAAGAGAAAAAGATATATCAAGTTGTTTGGATGCAAATTATTATAAAGGTTTTGATAATTATGGACAAAGAACTGGTGTTATGATTAAAGAAGCTACTAAAAAGGGTTATGCGATTGCTAATAAGGGAGATAGTATTAATTTTTCTCGTCCTGAAAGTAAAACTCGAAGAGGCAGAGTTGGAAGGGGTGTGGCACAAACTTTAGATACTAGTTGCGAACAATCTACTCTAACTGATGATTATCATATTAGGCGCTTTACTCCTATCGAATGTGAAAGATTACAAGGATTTCCAGATAATTGGACTAAATATGGTATTATAAACAATAAAAAAACACTAATAAGTGATACTCAAAGATACAAAACTTTAGGTAATGCTGTAACAACTAATGTTATAACTTATATTATGAATGTGTTTTTTAAGGAGGAGTCAGTATAACTCAATGGAAATGTGGTTTTTGTCCATCAGGCACTTACCATGTAATAACCAGTAGTCATGGACAAGGACAAATCAGTATTGATTTAAAATGTAACCAATGTGGACACAAAAGACTAATAAAAACCACTCATGAAACAATAATAAAACAGGAGCTAATATAATGGGTTTAGATATGAATTTAATGACTAATATAGATGATAATGGATTAAAAACAATAGCAGAATGGCATAATGCTTATGATATTTTATCATATTTCACACAATTTAGAGATTGGGAAGTAAATGGTGAAAACTATGATGATCCAATATATTTAAGAAAAGAATATATGATGAAATTATATTCGGATTGTAGAGATATTCTTACACATGATATGAAACCAGAAAATTCTGTAATTCCACATAATAATACTCGACGAGTAATACAAAGATATTATAATGATGTATTAATGACTTTTACACAATTATATCCAATATTTAATGGCAAAGACCATGAAAAATACGATGATTTAGAATTCATACTATTTTGGAGTAATTAAACCATGTTAAGTAATAGTGAAGCATTAGCACTTGTTTTAGTGTTAAGTGTTTATACAGTATTAGGAATTTATAAAATACGAGGTTTAAGAAAATGAATTATATTGACTATATAAAACATACAATTGAAGATGATTATGACTACATAGAAATATTAAGAGAAATAACCAGCCCTAATTATACTATTAATATAAAAAATGGACATCATGAAGTTGGATATGGTGAAGACGATATTAGTATAATCAGTAATAAAACAACAGTATTTCTCAAAGAAAAAGACATTAAAGGACTAATAATCCATGAAAAACAAGAGGAGGAACTAATTAATGAATAATCAATTATTATTAGAGTCCAGAACAGCTAAATTAACTAAACAACATGAAAAATTAACAGAAAACATTAAAGAAGTATGGGGTAGAGCAATAAAAACAATGGAAGAATTGGTACATAAATTAAACTTATGGTGTAGAGATTTCAGTAACTGGCTTAAAAGTATGCCAATAAGAATAATAGCTAATATTTTCCCATTATGGAATAATGAAGAATATGAAAAAATAAAAATGGTTGAAAAAGCTTGCAGAATAAGATAAGGAATAAGATATAAAACAAGGTCATGGTAGCTAATGTTTATGATTATGGGAGAACAGGAAAATGGATAATCAGAAAAGAATTCAAAGGAAAGGAATATTACTATGGAATATTTAACACCAAAAAAGAAGCAATAAAATACAAATATTTTTTAATAAGAAATTTTTGGAACTTAAAGTATGCTCAAAACCGTAAATATGACACAAAATATAGATATATTTACAGAACAAAGTATGGTACTTTTAAAATTCAAAAAAACAATAAAAGTTATGGGTACTTTCATGATATAAGAAATGCTTTGAATGAAAGAGATTTATTAATAAAATGTAATTGGGATTTGGATTTAATTTGTTGTATTTAAACCATTTTATTCTTTGTTTAAATGATTGTAGGTAAAATATTAGGTTATGAGTAGTGTTGAAGATGTGGGAATGGTGTTATTAGGAAGTGTTCTTGTAGCATTATCCCTTGTATTTTTATTTTGTATCTTAACATTCTTTGCAAGTGTTGCGAGTTTGTTAGGTTTTAGTAGTTGGAGTTGGTGGGGCTGTGTATTATTTGAAGTAGTATTACTCACTTATTTTAGTCGTTTAAGTATTAATGAGGTAGGTAATTAATAATGGAAGCTAATCGTAAGAACCTTGAAAAATGGATTGGTAGGTTAGAAAAGAGTGGTTTATCATATATGATAGATACTATTAAACATAATCATAAACCTGTACTTATATGCCCTACTGATACTGTAAGGTGTAAAGATGAAAGAGTAGTAATAACAACAAGACATAATATAGTGGAAAGTTTCAGTTATGAAGAATTAGATAAATTTCATGTTTTCATTAATGGTGATAGTGAAACAGACCTTAGCATATTAGAAGGAGTGGAGAAATTCACAATTGATATTATTGAGGATAAAAAGGAGTGAATAAATAATAGTATTATGAGTAAAACTATCAAAGAATCATTTGAAGAATTTGAAACAGAATTAAAAAGATTAAAAGAAAATGATAATGTAGATGTCACAGAATTAAATAATATAATTAGAAATTCACCATTATTTAGTGTTAATATTAAAAAAGTAAAATATGGTATATTAGGATGGGATGTTTATTTATATATTAAAACTTCTTGCTTAGATGATGATGATTTAGAGTTTTTTTCAAATTTTAATGAGATTCGTATTACAGATAATCCAGATCAAAATTCAGATTTTATATTAAAATGTAATTTAAATCCTAAACCTCAATATGAAGATAATTGTTCGTGTAATTATGAAGAAGATGAAAATGAATGTGAATGTAATGATGAAATAGAGGAGTCATTACTTGCAAAAGTAATTGAGATTATAGGAAATAAAGAATATGAACAATATTATAATAATCCGCTTTCAATTAGTCCTCATTTAGGAGTTAATTGTTTTGATAGTGTTGATGAAGATGAAATAAAAAATCCAGTTATAACTGCTACTGATTATACAAGTGATGGACTAATTAATAAGTGTACTATTAAATTTACTAATGGAACAATTATGAGGACATTATCACCTGAGGAACAAGAGTTTTTAGATAATCGTGAAGAAATTCAAGAGGCATTGAATAAACTTAACCGTTTGTTATGAATTTAGATGAATCAGAATTTAATTTGAAAGGTAAATCACAATTAAGTGTATTTACACTTTCAGATTTACATATTGGAGCTAAAAACCATAACTTTGAATTATTAGAGTATTGGGGAAGAATATTTAAAAGAACTAGTGGTCAGAAAATCATTTATGGTCTTGGTGACTATATTGATTATGCTAGTAAAGATGTTGGTGCTTTTGATAATGTATTAAGTGCTGATGAACAAATAAATTATTTAATCAAGTTTCTTAAACCATTAAAAAATAGTATAAGAGTATTGTGTAGTGGTAATCATGAAGCAAGAGCTAAGAAATTCTTTAATTTATCAATACTTAAAGTTATTGGTGAAGAATTAGATATTCCAATAACAGACAATCATTATTTCGATAAACTAATAATCAATGATGAACCTTTCATTGTTTATGGAAGACATGGTAATAAAACCAGTAATAAGCTTCATCTTGCTATGGGTGGTTGGGAAAGAAGCACCGAGCATATAACAGCAGATTTATTATTAATGGGTCATAACCATTATTGTACTAGTTGGAATAAAACAATAATGAACCAAGACCAATTAAAACAAAGACATTACTGTTTCTGTGGACATATGCTTAATTATAACAATTCATATGCTGATGATATGGGTTTAAATGTTAGTCCTCCAAGTTTCATGAAACTAAACATTAGTAGAAAACACCGTGTAACAGGTGAAGAATACACAGACCTCGGACAATGTAACGGAGAAGAATTATTATGAGTAAATATAAAGGACAATTAGAAGCTATGTGGAAGTTCATGACTGAAAAAGATTGGATAATGATATTTCTTTATGAAGATGAAAAATTACAAATAACAAAAGAAACGCACTTGTTTCATATTTATGATGATTGTATAATGTACAGGTCAAAAGGAAGTACAATTACATCACTTATTCCTTTTCATAACATTAAAGAAATAAGTTTTGTGAATAATAGTGAGGATGAATCATTAAAATGTTTGTAACTATTTTTGATCCAGTTCCTTTTGTTAGTATGTTTCAATCAATTAAAGGTTTAACTGATACAGTTGGATTAGTTTTTAGTGATACTGGTTTAAGAGTTTGTGTTTTAGACCGTAGTCACATTGTTTTTATTGAATTGTATTTTAAACATGAATTTTTTAGTGATTATGAAACAACTGATTTTGAAGAGTTTATTGTTGATTGTGATGATTTTTTGCATTGTTTTAGTAATATTAAAAGTGATAATGTTATAACTTTAAGTAGTGAAACTGATGAATTATTAAATGTTATTGTTGAGAGTGATTATCGTAAAGTTTATGATTTAGGTTGTGTTGAACGAGATTATAAACCACCAGCTCCTCCACAAATTGATGTTCCTACAAGTATTATTTTACCTCAGTATTATTTGAAGGATTGTCTTAAAGAGGTTGAGTATTTTAAAGAAGCATTAATAATTAAAGTAAATAAGGATAATGTTGAGGTTAAACCTTCTGATGATTTAATGGGAGGAGTTACATTAAATTATATTCATGAATGTGATGTGAAAGAAGAAGTTTCTTCTATGTATTCTTGTGAAAAGCTTAAAGAAATATTAAGAGCTGATAAAATTAGTAATGAATGGGTTGTAAGTTTAGGTTTAGATACTCCTTTATTATTAGAGAATATTAGTGATAGTGGAGATTATGGTTTGAAATCCATGATAGCTCCAAGAATAGAAAATAGGGATTATTGAAAGTATAATGTTTGGTTTTGTTAAGAATAAAGAATTTGAAGAAAAAATAAGTGAATTAGAACAAGTTAATGCTGACATTTGTGTTGAATTAGTTAAATTAAGAACAAGAGCAAATGCAACAAGTATACTTGTTAAAAATAGTGTAATATTTAGTCAGATATTATTAATGGATAAAAACGAGTTGCCTATTGAAACATTATTAGAAATACGGGAATTACTTTTAGAATTAAAAGAAGATATGGTTAGTCAAGCTGAATATTATGATGACCGTATTGATACAAATAATGCACAAGAAATATTAGACATGGTAAATGATAAAATAGATGATTTAGATAAAAGAATAATGGTAGATACAGGAGTATGGAATCAGGAGATAGTTACTCAGAACTAATTATTAAACATTTAAATGAACAAGTACCTTTAGATAATGATGAATATAATATTAAAGAGTTATCGGTCAAAATAATTTTAAAAACTGGAGAAATAATAGGGTATTGTTTTATTAGGGAAGAAACACTTGATAAATTAGTGATAATTGAGGTGCAAAAGGATTTGCAAGAACATATTAAAGTAATAAACAAAGACTTAGTGGAAAGTATTAAAGTGATTTATATGCAAGATAGTCAAGAAGAGAGTACAGGAGAAAAATACTTGAACCTGTATGAGTGATTTATATAAATATATTCATTATAATCCTAAAAAGAAATTATATGAAATAAGAAAAGATGGAAAATACTACGATAGCTTTTCATTATTAACAGATGCTTTATATGAGCGTGATTGTTTAGTTAATGCTGATTGGGATTATGATGTGCTTGTAGATACTCCTCATTATTATAATCATTATCCTAATATGGATTTACCTCCTTTTAGTAAAGAAAACGATATGCAAAACATTTATTGGGATAAAAATAAATGGTGTATAAGGAAATGGATTAATGGTAAAAGGTTAAGGTTTGGAAGGTTTAAAAGTCTTGATGAAGCTAAAAGTCATCGTGATTGGTTGAAAAAGAATGGTTGGAGGAGAATTTGAAAGGAAAATACATTGTTTTTAATGGTGAAGATAATGAAACTAAAGAAGAAATAATTCAAATACTAAAAGAACATTTAACTAATAAATTTTATAATGTTAAAATTATTGATGAACCAATTAATCCTTATATAAGGCGAACAGTTAAAAAGATAAAAGAAACACAAAATACAGAAGATTTTACTGTTCAAAGAATAATTGAATTATTATGTTCGGCAGATCGTGTTGATAGTAATTTTAAAATTGAAAAATATAAAGAATTGTATGATGTGGTGATTAGTAATAGTTCATGTTTAAATCAAGATTTTTATGATACTCATCGTATTTGGTGGGCAGGTATTAATGAGGATACTATTAAGCCTGATTTAACAATTCCATTTCCAAATGATAATCCTGATTTTTATGAATATATAGAAAGTTTCATTTGTAAGTGAAACTTTTCTTTTTTTGTGTTTTGTTTTCTGTATAATTGAAACTTTTTTTTCTCTTTTTTTATTTATTTTTAATGTGTTATCTATATTAGTTAATGTTTATTTTAGTGGTTAAAGTAGTGCTTTCAAATAACATATTCTTTCTTTAATTAAATGATATGTAGTTGCCCTTAAGTCAGTCTATTTTATTAAAAATCTTCATAAAATTATCATGACCAATCATATCCGCATAATTCTCAAGACCTCTCTCATCATCATTCAATTTATCAAGAATATTTTCATAATCTTTAACTTTTTTACTCAACTTTTTATTCTGTTTATCAGTATCAATTCTTTTCACAATAATATCATTATCAACAACTTCATAACTATACTGATTATATAATGACACATTATTCATAACTTTAACATAATTGAATTTCAAAATATTAGGATTGTTTTTAAAATAAGACTCATGAGTAGCATTAATACCTCTACCATGAAACATATCTACTTCTTCTTTAGTTAATACATTTTCGTTTAATTCTTTTCCTTGATTTAAATAAGTTGAATTATATTTACGAAACATATGAGGTACAAATCTACTATATGCTCCCGCTTTTCCAAATTTACAAGTATCATTTATTTGTTTACATAATACATTAGTGTAATTGTTGGAATATTTAAATAAAGGTTGGTTTATATCTTTAATGTTTTTATCTAATAAATTATTAACTATACTTGTTACTGTTTCAGGATTGATAAAACTGTAATAATATTTTCCTGTTTTTGCTCGGTATAATTTTAAAGTTCCAATAACATTATCTAATTTGTTTAATATTTCTAAACTGTCTTGAATATTTTCTGTTTGATGGTATGGGTATGTTCCTTCATAAAATTGTTTTATAGTTAATGATTTAGTTTCGTTTATAGCACTTCCTGAACTTATCCAAGTCATTATTTCTGATTTTAATTCTTTATTTGCTAATTCTAATCCTTGTAATATTTCTTCTTTTTTAAGAAGATTTTCAAATGCTATTGGAGGATATTTTTGTAGTTGTTTATTGTTTAATGGAGGAATATAAGGTATTTTGACACGGTGTTGTTTATATATTGATTTTATTCTTCCTTCTATTGTTGTTGCTGTTTGACCTTTAGTTGATGTTAATATATAATTAGTTCTAAAATCAATCAAACGGTCATATATTTTTAATTTATGTTCAGGAGTGTTATTTCCTTGTTCTTTTAATGCTTCTTTAATTAAATTACTCATAGATTTTCTATGATATAATGTATAATGTTTTATTGCAGTCCTATATGTTTTCATAGTATTGTAAGTATATGAATTTAATTCACATAAGTCATCTAAAAGGGCTTTATCTTCTTTAAACATAATATATCTACTCTTTGTTTTTTAATATTATTATTGATTGTGAAAGAGCACCTGAGAACAATTATTTTGATATGAACCCTATAATATTTTATATTATTCGGTAATGGTATCTTATTTTGTTAATTAATAGTACGTCCCTCTTTGGAGTTAAAAAATGTCATATCAGAAATTAAATTTTAAACATAATAAAATTTTTAAAATTTCTTTTTTAATAATCATAATAATTACTTGTATTGATCCATTAGTTGGATTAAATATTTCGAATTATGAAAATGAATTATTAATTGAAGAATTAAATGAAACATCAATATTAGACCTTAAACAAGAAATTATTCCAAATGGAAACACATTTGAAGATATTCAAAATGCTATACATGGAGCTAATGAAGGTGATACTATTTATTTAAATAATTTAACTTATATTGGTAATGGAAATCAATTATTTTTATATAAATCAGTACATATTTCAGGTTCAACAATTAATGGAAATGAAACATCTACTTTAGATGCAAAAGAATTATCAAGAATACTTGTTATTGCAGAATCTGCAAATAATGTTGTAATATCAAACTGTGTTTTCATTAATGGTAATTTTGATGTAGAAGGTGGTGGAGCTATTTTAGTACTTACAAATAATGTAACAATAAAAGACTCAGAATTTAAAAATAACTTTGCATTGGGTGGAGGAGCTATTTATACAGATTATACAAATGCACCTTATGGAGCTGCTTCTGATTTACTTATTTATAATTGTAATTTTATTAATAATCGAGCTATTGTATCAGGAGGAGCAGTTGGAGCTTATGGGAACAATACAAAAATTGTAAAATCAAATTTCATATCAAATTCAGCTTATAATGATAGAGATATTGGAAGAAATTTTGCTTATGGTGGAGCTATTCAATTAGGAATGGATATTCCAAATCATTATGCATATTGTATAAATTCTACATTCATTAATAATTATGCAATTACTTTACATGAAGGAGCATACTCTCATGGTGGAGCAGGCTGTGTTAGGGATGGAGATTTTTATATTGATTGTATTTTTATAAATAATACTGCAGATGAAGGTGGTGCATTAACAATTCATGCTGATTGCATAATTTCTAATTGTAGCTTTATAAATAATACTGCTACAAAATTATATGGTGGAGCTATCGGTACTGGATGGGATTATGAAGATATGGAACTTATAATTGAAAATTCTAATTTTGAAAATAATAAAGCTCCAATTGGAGGAGCAATACAAATAATGGGAGAAAATATAGATATTAATAATTGTAATTTTTCTAATAATTTAGCATTCGTAAATGGTGGAGCTATTTATATTGAAGGAGATAATACAGAAATTCAAAATTCTTTATTTAAAGAAAATATAGCTAATGTAAATGGTGGAGGAGCTTATATTGAGGGATCTAATTCAAAGTTTTATAATAATACCTTTTTATCAAATGAAGCTATTCCTGATTTTGAAAAACTTAATGATGGTTTAGGAGGAGCTATTTTTATAAATGGGTCTAATGTTTTTATTGAAGAAAATACATTTAGACTCAATACTGCTAGAAATGGAAGTGCAATTTATTTTGATAAATCTGGTAAAAAACTTGTAATCACAAATAATATAATGTCAAATAATCAAGCATGGGTTTATTTACTTCCAACAACTAGTCATGACATTTATTATGGGGAAAAAGAAAATATTGAAGTTATCATTCATGGTGGAAATAATATTGCAAGTATTAATAGATTAGAACTTTCTAATGCTATTTATAATGGAGCAAACCCTAATGAAATAACTATTAATAATGAAATACCAGTTTTAGGTGCTACTGATTCTGGGATTTTATATCAAGATAGCAGAGAATATTCAATAGATATCTTACTTACAATAACTCATGAAGATGGAGAATGTGTATATAATCAAACATTAATTTCTGATATTTGGGGAAATGTTTCTATTGTATTAGAAAATCTTAAAGTAGGGAAATATTATGTTAATGCAATCCATTACGAAGATACTTATTATAAATTCATTACAAACTATTCTGTATTTAATGTATATCCTATTGTAGATGTTGAAATTTCTAAATATTCAAATAAAACAAACTTTAATTATTTAGATATAATTGTTTGGGAAATATCAGTTAAAAATAACGGTCCAAATCAAGCAACACAAGTATTAGTTAATGAAATTTTACCTAGTGGCCTAATATGGATTAAAGATAATAGTGAGGGTAGTTATAATTTTTCTAATGGATTATGGAATGTTGGAACATTAAATGTTAATGAATCAAAATCATTAAAAATATATTGTATAGCAAATATTACTGGAATTATTGTAAATTCTGTTAATGTTTCTTCTTTTGAGTATGATAGGAATTTGTCTAATAATTTTGATGATTTTACAGTTTTAGTTAATGATTCTGTTGATTTAGTTATTAGTAAGATTGCCAATAATTCTAATCCTATTTTTGGTAGTGTTATTGAGTGGGTTTTAACTGTTTTTAATGATGGTCCTGATGATGCAACTGGTGTAGTTGTTTTTGATATTTTGCCTAACGGTATTGTTTATTTAGGTGATGATAGTGGAGGTAGCTATGATTTTTTATCTGGGAGATGGTTTATTGGTGATTTAGCTTTTGGTGAGTCAAAAACTTTAAAAATTGTTACTTTGGTTAATGTTACTGGAATTATTGTAAATTTTGTTAATGTTTCTTCATTAGAATTTGATAGGAATTTGTCTAATAATTTTGATGATTTTACAGTTTTAGTTAATGATTCTGTTGATTTAGTTATTAGTAAGGTTGCTAATAATTCTAATCCTATTTTTGGTAGTGTTATTGAGTGGGTTTTAACTGTTTTTAATGATGGTCCTGATGATGCAACTGGGGTAGTTGTTTTTGATATTTTACCTGATGGTATTGTTTATTTAGGTGATGATAGCGGAGGTAGCTATGATTCATCTACAGGCAAATGGTTTATTGGTGATTTAGCTTTTGGTGAGTCAAAGACTTTAAAAATTGTTACTTTGGTTAATGTTACTGGAATTATTGTAAATTCTGTTAATGTTTCTTCTTTTGAGTATGATAGGAATTTGTCTAATAATTTTGATGATTTTACAGTTTTAGTTAATGATTCTGTTGATTTAATTATTGAAAAGGATGTTAATGATGTTAATCCAATGTATGGAAATATTATTACTTGGATTTTAACTGTTTTTAATGATGGTCCTGATGATGCAACTGAGGTTATTGTTTTTGATATTTTGCCTTATGGTATTGTTTATTTAGGTGATGATAGTGGAGGTAGCTATGATTCATCTACAGGTAAATGGCTTATTGGTAATTTAAATTCTGGTGATTCTAGAGTTTTGAAAATCACTACTTTGATAAATACTACTGGAATTATTGTTAATTATGCAAATGTTTCTTCTTTGGAGCGTGATAGGAATTTATCTAATAATGAAGATGATTTTACTATTCTTGTTGATGATTCTGTTGATTTGGTTATTGATAAGTCTGTTAGTAATGTTAATCCTGCTTTTGGTGATATTGTCATTTGGATTTTGACTGTTTTTAATGATGGTCCTGATGACGCAACTGGTGTGGCTGTTTTTGATATTTTACCTGGAGGTATTGTTTATTTAAGTGATGATAGTGGGGGTAGCTATGATTCATCTACAGGTAAATGGCTTATTGGTAATTTAAATTCTGGTGAATCTAAAATTCTTAAAATTACTACTTTGATAAATACTACAGGAAATATTGTTAATTATGCAAATGTTTCTTCTATAGAAAATGATAGAAATTTATCAAATAATCATATTTCTAAAGATGTAAAAGTTAATAAATCAGCTGATTTAGAACTTATTAAAATAGCTTCAATTGTTGAAATTTATTTAAATGATACATTTGAATATATAATTACTATTTATAATAATGGTCCAGATATGGCTGAAAATGTAATAGTTAGAGATATTTTAGATTCTTCTTTAAGATTTTTAAACTATTCTGCATCAAAGGGTATTTATCAAGAAGGTATTTGGAAAATAGGAAATCTTGAAAATGGGGGTTTTGCTATTTTAACTTTATCTGTTCAAGCAATAGCTATTGGTAATATTTTTAATGAAGCTATAGTTTCATCTGATACTCATGATTCTGATTTATCTAATAATGAAGATAATGTTATTATAAATGTTATAGTCATTGAAGATAAAATCGAAATTATAAATGATGAGTTAGCTTTCTTTGATGAAGAGAATTTTGATAATATTTTAACAGTTAATATTGCTAATGCACAAGATTTAGAGATTATATCTATGAAAAAAACAGGTAATCCAATTATAATTTTATTTTTATTATTTGGTTTACTTATTCCATTTAGATATTTAAAATTAAAATTTATTTTTGAATAGTTTTTTACTATTCTTTTAATTATTTTTTTTGATAATTTAATTTTATAAAAATTTTTACTATGTGTTTTTATTAAAGGGTTTTTTAATTATTCATACTATATTGAATTATTATTTTTAAAATCATTTATTTTATATAGATTATAAAACACTATTGATTTTATCGAAGCTATTTATTAAATTATAAAAACTTTTATATATGATTTTTAATAAATAATTAATTAGATATATGTTGCTAACTTTATTTATATAATTTTTTATAATAGCTGTTTCAACATTTATTAAATATTAAATATATTTTTAAAAAAAGGAGTAATAATATGTTAGAAATTCAAGATGAAAATATTAATGAAGAAGAGTTAAATGAAGAAGAATTAAACGATGAAGAAGTTTCTGAAGATGATGAAGATGAAAAATTACCTTTTGCTAAAGCAGAAGTTGTTCGTTTAATGAAAGAAAATCTTGATGACGATAAAATGATTCGTGAAAGAGTAAAAGTAGAAATGAACAGATTTTTAGGTGATGTGCTTAAAAATGTTTGCGAACAATTAAATGAATATCCATATACTACTATTGAATATGAAATGCTCAAAGAATCAACTTATCCATATACTAATATTAAAAGAATTAATCAAGAAAAAGAAAGAATTTTATTGCATTTAGAAGCTATTAAAGCTGATTGTAATGCTTTAGCTATGGATGTTACTAAAACTCTTAAGTTAAAAGATGTTGTTGATGAAGATGATGATTTCAAAGCATTTTTAACTAACACTGAAAACATTGAAGATGAAGAACAAGAAGAATAATTCTTCTATTCTTCTATTATTGTAAAACCTGTTTTTAAATTTTTTAATTCCTCTTCACTAAGGGGAGTAGTGATTGTATCTGGACTAACAATATTACTTTGTCCGAATGGATCTTCTATAATTAATTTTGCTTTTATTTTACCTTCTTTTAGTTCTTCTAATTTTATAAGAATCTTCTCAGCATTTTCTAATGATTCACCGTCACAAAATAATTTCAAAGCTCTTTTCACTGCATCTTCAAATCTAGTTATAACACCTTCCACATTTGATACATATCCTTCTGATTTTGGACCAGGTTCAACTTTTAATCCAAGTTCAGGAATGCTCACTGTTGCAGATTGTGATCTAACAACTCTTGAAGATATTGTTTCATTTGTAATATCTAATTCATATTTTGCAGGATCATTATGTTCTAAAGCTATTACATCATTGTGTTTATAATTACATTTATCACATAAAATTGTAGTTTCTAAAACTTTTCCAAAATGAGGAATTTCAATCTCCTTCATTACAGATTTAGCTCCTTTTTCATGACAAGCAGGACATACAACAATCATTTCATTTATTTCTTCCAATTTAACACCTCATTCATTGTAAACAAAGTTATTTTCTCTTAACTCAGAAATTATTTTATCTAATGTTTCTCTATTACCTGCACATATAGTTGTACTTCTATATTTTGATAAATTATACATTTTTTGAAGTTCATTCTTTTTATCAGGATTATTATCAAGTGTTTCAACAAATTTCTGTGCTTCTTTATAATCTGAAAGATTAATGTTTCTAACTAATGGATCTTTAAATCCTTCTATTTTATAAGAAATTTTTTCTAAAACTCCATTATTGTCTTTCATAACAATTTCAATTAATTTTTTAATATCATCAACATCATTTTTAAGTAAAACAATCTCACAGGTTCTATTAATATGCATTAACATTTTTTTTAGTGTTGTTTCCATATTTTCAGTATCAATAACATCAATATTATTTCTCTCAGCCTTATCAACAAGATAATTATGAATTATTCTATTTTCTGTAAAGTAATCTAATTGTTTTCCACCACGATGAATTTGAACAGCTCTTTTTACAAATCTAGATTTATGAGATTCTTCATCAGCAGATAAAATAAAGAAATGAACATTAGCTTGTTCTTTAAATTGTTCAAGATTTATTGATCCTGGAATTAAATGAACTCCTTCTAAGACTACATCATCATAATCATTTATAGCTCTTTTAATTACCTTCTCAAGAGCAGGAATAACAAAAGAAGCATGTTCTTCAAAACCTGCTGCAACTAATTCATCATATGTTTCATAATTTTGTGAATCACGTAATGTTTTATATGCATTGTATGATGATTCATGTAGTGCAGGAGCATAATCACTACCAATTATTCCTCTAACTACTGCTCTTATAAAATCACTTTCTAATAAATGTTTAATATTTAATTCTTTAGCTAATTCTGCAGCTACAGTGGATTTTCCTATTCCTGAAGCACTCCCAATTAGAATTACATATGGTTTTCTCAAAGTTATCCTCTCTTATAAATTAAATTAATATAATTTATAATATTTGTTTTTTATATTAATTAAAGTTTTAGTTTAATCTTTTTTAGGATTTATTATTTATTATTTTCATTAAAAAATTTCATATATCTCTTATTTGTATAAATAAAGGATTTTTTCAATTTAATTTTAATAGCTATAAATTAATTATAGAATATATTAAATATAAAAAATTACATAAGAAAAACTTAGTTTTGAATATTATTTTTAATTAAAATCTAATCTTTTTTTAAAGGCAAATGATATATATTTAATAATAATAAAATTAATATAAATAATATAGATTAATAAAATTTTATAAATATTGTGTATTTATTGCCTTTATCAATATAAACAATTAATAGTTGGATTTAATTATTTGTGTGAGAGAATAATAATTAAATTATTAAACAAATTGATTATATTTTAATTTAAGTTTTATTACAATTATTACATTATTATTAATGTGGGTTTTTAGGAGTGGTAATTTGTATTCGGTCAAATCAGTTAAAGAACTTCAAGACTTAAATCCTTTCTTAATTATTGGTTGCGGTGGAGGAGGAGAAAAATTCTCTAACCTCGAAGGGATTGAAACAGTGGGTTTTGTTGATGATGATAAAAATAAACAAGGAACAATTTTTTGCGGTAAAGAAGTATATTCTGATATAGAAAGTCATTTAAAAAATTCAGATTTTAAATCTGTAGCTATTATGTTACCAATTGGAGCGGAAGGTAATGCTCTCAAATATGCTGTGGAAGCTATTAATGTTGGTAAAAATGTTGTTTGTTCATTTAGATCATTACCAATTAAAAGTAATTCATCTCTTTTAAAATTTGCAAAAGAAAAAGATGTTTCTATTAAAGAAATAAGCCCTAGATTAGACAATGTCAAAAAAGTTTCAGGTGTTAGCCCTGAAAATTGTTCTGAAGTTTTACCGAAAATATCTTATGATTCTAAAACTCCAATTGTTTTTGTTGGAGGAACATCTCAAGAATGTGGAAAAAGAACAACAACAAAAATGTTAGGTATAGCTGCTAAAGAAAAAGGATTGAAATCAGCTATTATTTCTACTGATGAAATGGGTATAGAACCACCTACAGATATTAATTTTAGAGCAGGAAGTTTATCTGCAATGGATGTACCTGCAGCTATTTTAAGTTCTATTAAATATGCAGATGAGAACTTAAATCCAGATATTATTTTTATAGAAGGCCAATCAAGTTTAACTGAAAAAGAAAACCCTCATCCTCGTGGTTTATCAGCTTCCATTTTAATTGGAGCGGCACCGGATGCAGTTATTGTTGCACATAGGCCAAATCACCCTTATAGAGAACCAAGAGGAATAGATGAAGAAGTTAAAGCAATTGAAGCTTTAGAACCTACTAAAGTTGTTGGTTTATCAGTTAATTTAAAAAATTCTGATGAATTAGTGGAAGATTTCGAAAATAACTTTAATTTACCTACTGATGATGTTTATTATAATGGTGCTTCAAAATTATTAGATGCTATTTTAGAATTTTTACAGGAGACAAGTAAATGAGTTTTACAGATACTTTAAAAAGAAGTTTAGGATTTGAAGAAAGTTTAGACAATAAAAAGAATAATAATTTTGGAAATGATTTTAGAAGGGATTTTTCTAGTGAAAATTACACTATTTTCCCAGAACAGTCATTTTATGAAATTATTTTAATTAGACCAAAGTCTAGTGATGATATGGATTATGTTGTGGATCAAGTTGTTGAAGAAAATAATCCTGTTATTCTTGATTTATCTTTCTTAGAGAAAAAAAGTCCAAGAGATTTCAGAATGGCTGGTAATAAGCTTAAATACATTAGGGAAAATCATGGTGCTGAAGCATTTTTACTTGCTCAATGTAAAAATAAGAATCTTATCATAGTTTCTCCTAAAAGAGTAAATTTAATGAAAAAAGATTAATTTTTATATTTTAAAACATTTTTTAGCATTTTTAAATGCTACTTTTTCTATTTTTTTATTTTCATAACCTAATCTAGTTAGTTCTCTAATTGTTTTAGGAACAGATAATGGATCAGATGGTTTATTACTTATATCACTATTTAATAAAAATCTATCAAAACCATAACTATCTAATATTTCAATAGCTTCTTTAACTTCCATCTTTTCAGGCTGTACTGTTAATCCAAGAGTATATTCTTCATCTATTACATCTTCAATTATATCTAAATTAACATGATCTATAATAACTAATTTAGGATCAATACATTCTGCAATAATCTCTTTTTCTTTTTCTAAAATTCCTTTTTTATTTATTCTTGGTGTATGTACAATAACTTTAGTTTTTTTCCTGTCAGCTATTTCGAGCTGTTTTTTAAAAACAGTTATTTCATCTTCACTTGCTTCTTCTAAACCTATTTCACCAATAGCTATTATTTTTTTATTATCAATCCATTTATCAAGATGTTTATAGGTTAATATAGGATCTATATATGAATTTGCAGGGTGAATTCCTAATGCAACTTTCATGTCTATTCCATAATTTTTTGCTCTTTCGCTGTCAAAGTCTAAAATTCTATTCAAATGATTTAAAAGAACAAGTTCATTAAACAAATGGTAAGGATAAAAACTGCAACTTATTACAGTGTCAATTCCTGCTAAATACATCTTCTCGAAATCTTCACTGCTTCTAGTATCCCCATGCATATGAGTGTCTATCATTTTATCACATTTTATTATTTATCTTTTCAATTTTAAGTATTTTTTTAATAAAAAAATTAATTTAATTATTTTTCTTTTAATGTATAATCATGTTATATTTTTGGAAAATTTATTTTAATTAATAAATTTCGTTTAAGTGATATTTAACTTATTAATATTTGTTTATTTTAATTTTTGTTCACTTTAAAAAGATTTATATTCATTGTTAATAATAATTTCTATATAGTTATTACTGAGGTATTTATTATGAATTATTTAAAAAATCAATATTTAGATGATTATGAAAAAGTGAGTGATGAAATCAAATTTATTACAAATTCAAAAATTAGGTTAAAAGTTATGCATATTATTTTTGATAACCCTTTAACAATGAGAGAAATTCATTCTCAAAGTTCTCTTAGCTATAGCTCTATATCAAGTAATATTTCAAAACTTGAAAAAGGAGGATTTATCTATAGGCAATATTCAAAATATTATTTAAACAATAACTTAAAATTATTTTTAATCAATATTTTTGATTTTGATAATGTGTTGTCTTTAGTTTTAAATGATTTTTCAGATTTTTTTATAAAGCATTATATCGATAGTATTCCTAAATCCTTAATTGAAGAATTGTATTTATTAAATAATTCTAAATTAGTAGAAAATAATGACTATGATGTTTATAAAACATATAATGTAATCAAAAGGTTGTTTAATAGTAATGATTCTATTAAAGCTATACTTCCATTTATATATTCTGATTTTATAGATATTTTAAAAAAAGCAATAAAAAATAGCTGTGAAATAGAAATTATTCTTCCAAAAAACATAGCTAGAAATATTAAAAATAATTTAACAAAAAATGAATTAAAAAAAATAAAATTAATAGAAATTAATTCAAAAATCGATTTTTCATTATTTGTATCATCTAAAAATATGGCTTTAGGTCTTTTTAAAGATGATGATTTTTATGATCAAAATCGACTTTTAGTCTCTTATGATAAAAAAGGTTTAATATGGGCTGAAAAATTATTTAATGAGTTTAAAAGGAATATTAATTAATAATATTCTTTTAAATAATTTTCTAAATCTGAGATTTTAATTCTCTCTTGAGATTCATCATCTCTATTTCTAATTGTAACCCTTTTATCTTCTAAAGTATCATAATCTATTGTAATAGCTAAAGGAATACCAATTTCATCAGATCTTGCATAACGTTTACCTATTGTTCCAGAATAATCATCTTCAACAACATATCCATGGGATCTTAAATTTTCAGTAATTTCTGCTGCTTGAGTATCTAAACCATCTTTATTTACAAGTGGTAAAACACTTAATTGAATAGGAGCTATTTCTTTTTTAAATTTAAAATAATCTTTCTCTTCTTCATTATCTGATGATTTAAAAGAATGTAATAATACAGAATAAGTTATACGATCAATACCAAATGATGGTTCAATTACATGAGGTACAATTTGTTTTCCTTTAACCTTTTCAGTTATTTCTTCAAAAATTAAATATTCTGCAAGTAATTCGAATTTATCTCCTAAATCAACAATATATTTACCTTCTTTTTCAATAACTTCTTGAATAGCTTTTGCATCAGCATTTTCTAAATAAGTTTTAATTTTTGGAGCATCTTGTTTAAAAACAGGTCCAAATTTAGATAAATTAGGTTTTACAACAGTTTTAGTAATGGTCTTCTCATCAGCAAATTCTTTAAAAATACTTAATTCTTCATTACTTTCTTTTGAATGAGAACTAAGATCATAATTTCCACGATCAGCTATTCCAATAATTTCCACCCATCCATATTGGTCAGTATTAACTTCAACATCCCAACAATCAAGTGCATAATGAGCCATTTCACCAGATAAATGTTGTCTAAATCTTAAAACATCATCAGGAATACCAATTTCATTTAAAAATTTTTTAGCTAAATATAGCTGATATATAAGCATTTCATTTGAGACAACTTTTTGATCTAATGCTTCTTGAGCTGTAAGTTCTAATGGTTCTTTATTATTTTCTTGAACATCTTGTGAATTTAAATATAATTTTTCATTAGCTATTTTTGCAAATTTAGGTGTTGTTTTATCTTCAGGATCTAAAAATATTTCAGCTTCTGCTTGTGTAAATTCTCTAAGACGAATAACTCCTTGTCTTGGGGAAATTTCGTTTCTATATGCTTTTCCAAGTTGAACTACACCAAAAGGCAGCTTTCCTCTAAAAAATCTTGAAAGGCGTTTAAATAATATAAAAATTCCTTGAGCTGTTTCTGGCCTCATATATCCAGTTTTATTTCCTTTAGCTCCAATAAGTGTTTTAAACATTAAATTATAATTCCAAATATTAGATAGCTTTCCACCACAGCTAGGACATTTAATATTATTATCTATAACTATTTTATCAAGTTCGCTATTTTCTAAACTTTCAACATCTTCTCCAATAACTTCTTCTATAATGTGATCTGCTCTAAAGACATCCTTACATTCTTCACATTTAGTCATCGGATCTGTAAAATTATCAACATGCCCTGAAGCTTTTAAAACCTCTTCAGGCATAACAGTAGGACTTTCTATTTCAAAAAATCCTTCTTCCGCTACATATTGTTTTCTCCATTTTTCCATTATATTATTCTTTAAAGATGCACCAAGAGGGCCGTAATCTGTAAAACCTGAAACTCCTGAGTAAATTTCAAATGATGGCCACAGAAAACCTCTCTTTGCACTGATATTTGTCATCTTTTCGTGATTCATAAAATTCCTTCTATTTTTTTAAATCATAATCTTGTTTAATTCTACTACTTTCAGGACGTTTTTGTCCCATATACTTACTGTTTCTTTCTGGATGTCCATAAGGTCTTTCTGATGGTGTAGTCATTGTTTCAAAAACAACTTGACATACTCTTTGACCAGGATATAATGCAACAGGCATAGCTCCAATATTAGATATTTCTAAAGTGATTTTGCCTTCAAAACCAGGGTCAATATAACCTGCAGTTACATGCATAGTAACACCAAGTCTGCCCATTGATGATCTACCTTCTACTCTAGCTACAAGGTCATCTGGAACTTTAATATATTCATCTGTAGTTGCAAGTGCAAATTCATTTGGATGAATTATAAAAGCTTTTCCATCATCAACATGACAGGATTCCATATATTCTGCAACATCTTCTTCATCTAATGGATCAATATATGGTTTTCTAATTACTTTAAAGATTTTAAATTCTTCTCCTAATCTTAAATCAACAGATGATGGTTGAATTTGTTGTTCGTCTTTTAAAGGTTCGATTACTATTTTTTCAGCATCTAAATATTCTTTGATGTCTTTATCACTTAAAATTGCCATAGAATTCACTCAAGATATGTAGTATTATAATTTTTATTTAAGGAATAATATAAGTTTTTACTTATTATAATTTTTCTTTTAATCTTCTTAAAATACCTTTTAAAGTATGTGCTTCTCTACCTGTTATAAAAGCTCTATTAATTATATTTTTAAAAGATTTTAATCCATTTTTTTTCTTATGTTCAGGTATATCTAATGTAGATATTAAATATTCCATGTCTTTTAATAAATGGTTTTTTTCAATTCCTGTTGCTTCTTCTAAACCTTCAACTGGAAATTTATTTCTATTTTTAAACATTTCATAAAAAACAATAGCTGCAGCATGAGAAATATTCATTATAGGATAAGCTGGATCAGTTGGAATACTAACTGTAAGATCACACATTTCTAATTCATTATTATATAATCCATTTCCTTCTCTTCCAAAAATAATAGCTGATGTAGCATTAAAATTAATGATTTTTCCAAGTTCTTCTACATTAATTGGAATCCTATCTAGATTATAACTTCCACCTGGTGTTCCTGTTGTAGCTATTTTAAAGTCTATTTGTTTACTTTCTAAAAATTTTTCTAAAGATTCATAGATTAAAGCATTTTCTACAATATGTTTTCCATGTGTAGCTTGATAATATGCTTCTTCTTTAAGTTCACATGGATTGATTAATACTAATTTCTCAAGTCCAAAATTTGCCATAGCTCTTGCAAGAAAACCAATATTACCTGGTGTTTCACATTCAATAAAAACTACATAAATGTTTTCTTTTATTTCCATACTTTCTGGAGATTCTTTAATTTTTTCTATTAAAATATCTTTTTTAGTTTTATCTTTAGCTTTAGATTTTTTCTTTGAAGTTGATTTAGCTTCTGTTTTACTTTCAACTTTTTCTTCTTTAGAAGTTATTTCTTTATTTTCAACAATAACTTCTTCACTAATAGCTACATCTCCAATTTTAACCAGCTCTTAATCATCTGAATATGCTTTTTGTAAAAGTTCAAGTATATTCATTGCTTTAACATTTTCTAAATCTATAGCATCTAAACCATCTTGCAGGTTATATTGACAAAATGGACAAATTGTTATTACTGATTCTGCACCTGTTTGCTTAATCATTTCAGCTTTATCTTTTGATAATGTAAGAGCTATTTCAGGGCGTCCAGATTTTATTCCTCCACCAGCTCCACAACATTGGCATGGATATTGCATTTCAGTTAATGTTACACCAGGAATTTTTTCTATAATTTCTCTTGGTTCATCTTTTATTCCTTGGCTTCTACTAAGGTGACATGGATCATGCCAAGTTACATTAGTATTTAACTCTTTCATTTTGCTTGTATCTAACTTGTCAATTAAAAATTCACTAATATCTTGCACATTAAGCTTGGATCCAAATTTAGGATGGTCATTTTTTAAAGTAGCTCCACAACCTGCACAAATAGTAATTACTGTATCATAATCTTTGAAAATTTCTTTGTTTTTATTAACAAGGTCTTCAACAATTTCAGTTTGACCAGTTCTAAGTAGTGGTGAAGCACAACAAACTTGTCCTTCTGGAATATCTATTTCAATATCATTTACTTTTAAAACATCCATTAAGGCTTCTCCAACATGTTGTAGTTTATTATCTACCATACAGCCTGTAAATAATGCAACTTTATTTTTCTTAGATTTATCCTTATCTTTATTTACAGATTTAATAAAACTCTCTCCATTTTCTGCAATTGACCGACCTGTTTTTTTAATTGATGTTTCAAAATTAACTTGTTCTGGAAGTGGCCCCAAATCATTTTTACATGCAAGTGCTCTCATTTTTTCAATTGCATCTCCAAAACTGTTAATGTTTTTTGGACAAACTGCTCCACATTTACCGCAACTTGTACAATTATATAATCCTTCTTTTAATAAATCATTTAATCTAGTGTCATCTTCTCTTGGGTCAAGACCAAATTTTGTTAAATATCTCATAAAGTAAGGTCCACTAAATTCTTCACTAAAATGTTTAACAACAGGACATGTAGATAAACATGAATAACATTCTATACATCCTCTTACTTTTTTTGTGTCAGTTACATCATTATTATTAAAATCTGTTTCAATTGTTGGTTCACTTTTTCTTTGAGTATATAAATTGAGATCTTTAACTTTCTCCTCAACAGATGATTTATCAACAACTAAATCTTTTATAACTGGAAAATCTAATGGTTCTATAACTGCTCCATCTTGAATTTCCTTTTTACAGGCTAAAGCTCCATTTCCTTTATATTTTATTCCACAAGAACCACATTGGCCTGCACGACATGAACTTCTAAAACTAATGTCTTCATCGTATTTTTCATTAATTTCATTTAATGCATCTAAAACCTTCATTTTTGGTTTTTTTTCAATTTCATAACTTTCTAAATGAGGTTTTTCATCTTTTTCCTTATCAAATCTAGAAACATATACTTTTATCATTATTTTCTTCCTTCTCGAAAATTTAAAATCAAAAAACTAAAATATTTTATATACTATATTATAATATATTTATGATTATAAAGATATAAATAATTTTTTTTATTTATAGATTTTTTGAAATATTTTTGAAATAATTAAATGGATTACATGATTTGTTAAATTTTAATAAATTATTTTATAATAATTTGTATGTTATAATATACAAAGAGGAAAGATAATGAATTTAAAACAGTTAGTAACTGGAGAAAATGGAGATAAACAATTTTTACTTGGAAATGAGGCAGCTGTTAGAGGAGCTATTGAAGCAGGTGTTTCAGTTGCTGCAACTTATCCTGGTACACCATCTTCTGAAATTGGAGATGTTTTATCATATGTAGCTAAGGATGCAGGAATATATTTCGAGTTTTCAACAAATGAAAAAGTTGCAATGGAGGTAGCTGCTACTGCTGCAGCTTCAGGACTTAGATCATTTACTTTTATGAAACATGTAGGAATGAATGTAGCTAGTGATTCTTTCATGACAACTGCTTATTCTGGAGTTCGTGGAGGTATGGTTATTTTAGTTGCAGATGATCCTTCTGTATTTTCATCTCAAAATGAGCAAGATACAAGGCATTATGGGAGACTTGCTAATTTACCAATCTTAGAACCTTCAAATTGTCAAGAAATTAAAGATATGGTAGTTTATGGCTTTGACTTATCAGAACAATTTGAACTACCTGTAATTATTAGAACTACTACTAGAACTTCCCATATGAGAGGAATTGTTGAATTGGGTAATATAAGAGATAAAAATGAAAAAGGATATTTCAAAAAAGATCCTTCAAGATTTGTTCCTGTTCCAGCATTTTCCCTTACAATGCATGAGAGATTATGTGATAAAATTAGTGATGTTAATAAAGTAGCTGATGAAGATGATTTTAATAAATCAATTTCTTTAAATGATAGTTCTACTTTAGCAATAATTTCTTCAAGTAGTGCTTTTAACTATGCATATGATGTTATAAATGAAAATAAACTAGATTTGGATATTTTAAAATTAGGATTTTCTTATCCATTTCCTAAAAAAAGAGTTTATGACTTTATA
The DNA here is from genome assembly GCF_046197865.1 of Methanobrevibacter sp. DSM 116169. Taxonomy (GTDB): domain Archaea; phylum Methanobacteriota; class Methanobacteria; order Methanobacteriales; family Methanobacteriaceae; genus JAHKLT01. The sequence continues at coordinate 584,667 of NZ_CP166990.1, forward strand.
AAAGATTTAAAAGGAATTTTTATTGTTGAGGAAGTAGACCCTATAATGGAAAAGGAAGTTTTAGCTATTATTGGTGAATATAATTTAGATATTAAAGTTTATGGTAAATTAGATGGTACTTTTCCTTTAATTCATGAATTTAATCCCGATATTATTAAAAAAGGTCTTAATAAAGTTTTAAACTTTACAGAAATTAATGAAATTAAATATTCTGAAAATTTAGACAATTTAATTAAAAATATTCCTAATCGTGCACCAGTTTTATGTCCAGGATGTCCTCATCGAGCTATGTTTTATGCTGTTAAGAAGGCTATGATTGATTTAAGATTACCAGAAAAAGATGTAATTTTTGCATCAGATATTGGTTGTTATACATTAGGACTAAATCCTCCATATAAAACAGCTGATTATTTGTTATCTATGGGTTCAAGTATAGGGGATGGTTGTGGATTTTCCACATCAACAGATCAAAAAGTAGTTAGTTTTATTGGTGATTCAACATTTTTCCATAGTGGTATATCTCCACTTGTAAATGCAGTCCATAATAAACATAATTTTATTGTAACTGTATTAGATAATAGAATTACAGCTATGACTGGTGGTCAATCAAATCCAGGAATGCCAATTGATGGTATGGGTGATGATGCTCCAGAAATATCTATTGAAGAACTTGCAAAAGCTGCTGGATGTGATTTTGTAAGAGTTATAAATCCAATGAATTTAGAAGAAACAATTAATACTTATAAAGAAGCATTTGAACATGAAGGAGTATCTGTTATTATATCTAAATATCCTTGTGTTTTAATTAAAGGATTAGCTAAAAGACCTCCTGTAAAATTAAATGAAGAAAAATGTACTAATTGTAATATTTGTATTAATAAATTAGCTTGTCCAGCTATTTCACTTAAAGATGATAAAATAGTCATTGATGAAGCTGCTTGTAATGGTTGTAACTTATGTATACAAACATGTAAATATGATGCTATTGAAAAAGGAGATGCTTAAAATGTCTGAAGGTTATAACATTTATATATGTGGTGTTGGAGGCCAAGGAATAATAAAAACTTCAGTTATTATTGGTGAAGCTGCTATGAATGAAGGACTTGATGTTACTATGAGTGAAATTCATGGAATGAGTCAAAGAGAAGGATCAGTTTCAACAGAACTTAGAATTGGAGACTTTAAAAGTTCTATTATTCCACGTAATGCTGCAGATGCTTTACTTTCATTTGAGCCAATTGAAACAATTAGGGGTATTGATAAAGCCAACAAAAACACAAAAATTGTATTTAATACATTTCCAATACATCCATCATCAATTAATTCTTCTAATATGAATTATCCTGAAGTAGATGAAATTATCTCATATTTAAAAGAAGATTTCAATTATGTGTTTCCTATTGATGGAAATGAACTAGCTATTAAAGCAGGTAATATTTTATCTGTTAATATGGTATTGCTCGGAGCTATTGTAGCTGATGATAAGTTCCCATTATCTAAAGAAACTATTATTGAGTCAATGAAAAATAATTTAAATCCTAAGTTTCACGAATTAAATTTAAAAGCTATTGAATATGGATTTAATGCTGTTAATGATTAAATATAAAAAGAATATAATAATTATTAAATATTATAAAAAAGAAAAATATATAAGTGGTAAATATGGCATATAAAATAGATAATGCTATTATAAAAAAAGATAAAGATGGAAATTTAACTTTAATTGATCCTGAAAATCATTTTAAAAATAAAGATGTTTTTGTTGCTGTTGATAGCGATGATTTGATTTCCATTCAACTTCTAGCTAATAGTATAATTAATAATGACTTTAGAAAGTGGAGAGAGATATCAAACTTTAAAGATACTGATAAAATTAAAAACCTATTTATTAAATTAGGATATACAAAAGAAGATATTGCTAATTTACTTAAAGATTTTTAAATATTTATTTATTGGGGGAGTTAAAATGCCTGAGTTTAAACTAACCAAAGAATCCGGTGTTAACAAATTTGAGATTTTAATGGCTGTTGATTTTGATGAGGATGGAAACATTGAAAACCAGGAATATTATGATGGTGAAGAGTGGTCTGATAATCCTGCAGATTTAAGAATTTGCAGTACTTTATGCGATACAGACGATCAAGAAGAATGGAATAATTTCTTTAATGATTTTATGTATTTATTGGAGTCTGATGATTTATTTAATGAATTAAAGAAATTAAAAACTCCAGAAGATTCATATTTCTTAATTGATGAAGGAATTGAAGTAAAATTAGATGATGATGAAAGTTTATAATAGCTATAAACTTTCTATGTCTTTTGATGCAAGTAATTCCGCATTTTGAGATTTTAAAAGTTCTTTTCCTTTTTCCATATCTTCTAACCTCATGACAACTAATGCTTGATCTATTTTATGTGTTATAAATGCATACAAGTATTCTACATTTATTTTTTCATTATCTAATATATCAAGTACAGAATTTAACCCATTAGGTTCATCTGGAATTTTAACTATAATTACTTCATTCTTTTTTACTAAAAATCCATCATTTTCAAGAGCTTCAACTGCTTTATCAATATTACTAACAATTAATCTTAAAATTCCATATTTTGTTGTATCAGCTATTGAAAGAGCTCTAATATTTATTTTTGCATTAGATAATGTATTAATAGCTTTTTTTAATCTTCCTTCTTTATTTTCAATAAATACTGAAATTTGGTATACTGTCATTTTTATGCCTCCTATTCAAAATTCCTTTTATCAATTACTCTTACAGCTTTTCCTTCACTTCTAGGTAGTGATCCAGGTTCACATAAAGTTACTTCGACTCTTAAACCAATTTCTTTTTTAATCATACTAGCTATTTTATTTTCAGCTAATTCCATTTCTTTAATCTCATCAGAGAATAGTTCACTTGATGCTTCGACTTTTACTTCTAATTCATCTAAATAATCAGGTCTCGTGACTACAATCTGATAATTAGGGCTAATTCCTTTAATTTTAAGTAATGCAGTTTCAATTTGTGATGGGAATATTAAAACACCTCTGATTTTTAACATATCATCAGTTCTACCAGTGATTCTATCCATTCTAACTAAAGTTCTACCACAAGCACACTTTTCTCCCCTAAGTGTGGTTATATCTTTGGTTCTAAATCTAAGTATAGGCATTCCTTCTCTTGTTAGGGTTGTAAGAACTAATTCTCCTTTTTCATCATTTCCTAAAACTTCTCCAGTATCTGGATTAATCACTTCAGGATAAAAATGATCATCAGAAATATGTAAACCATTCTTCTTGGGACATTCTTGTGCAACTCCAGGACCCATAATTTCAGTTAATCCATAAATATTTAATGCGGTTATGCCTAATTTTTTTTCTAATTCATTTCTCATTTCTTCTGTCCACATTTCAGCTCCAAAAATTCCTGATTTTAAATTTATATCATCAGAACTATATCCTTCCTTTTCAAGAGTTTCAGCTAAATACATTGCATAAGAAGGAGTACATGAAATTATTGAACTTTGAAAATCAATCATCACCTCAATTTGTTTTTTAGTGTTTCCTGCAGATATTGGAATTACAGTTGCTCCAAACTTATGAGCTCCATGATGAATTCCAAGTCCACCTGTAAAAAGACCATATCCATAACAATTTTGAATTTTATCTTTCTTTTCTCCAAGTGCCATTCCGATAGCTCTTGCAACTATTTCTCCCCAAATATCTATATCTTTTTCAGTATATCCTGAAACAGTTGGTTTTCCAGTAGTTCCAGAAGAAGTATGAATTTCAACTATCTCTTCATCAGGAACAGCAAAATTTTTAAAAGGATATGCAGCTCTTAAATCTGCTTTATCCGTAAATGGAAGTTTTTCTATATCTTTTAAGCTTTTAATATCTTCTGGTTTTACTTCTACAGAATCCATTTTTTCTTTATATAGGGGTACATTATTATAAGCTTTTTTTACAGTTTCTTTTAGTCTTTTTAATTGAAGTTTTTCTTTTTCTTCTTTTTCCATACATTCTGCTTCTTTATTCCATACCATTTTATCCCTTTTTTTAAAAATTTAGATAATTTATTCTTAATATTATTTTGATTTTTCTAAATTAAAGCTTTTATTATATAATTAATATTCAATAACTTTTATTATTTTCCTTGTAACAGGATAAATTACTACTTCATATGCAGTTTTAAATAATGTTTGTACAACTATCATTGTTATTAATGCATAAATAGGCATGGATCCAATAAATGCTATTGTAATAAATAATGATGAATCAGCTATTTCTCCAAAAAATGTAGAAACTGAACATCTAAAAAACAGATATTTTTCTGCTTTTTCTTTTAAATAAACCATAATATATGCATTTATTAAAGAACCTATAAGATATCCACTAAAACTTGCAACTAAAACTCTTAAACTATTACTAAATACGACATTAAATGCTTCAGCACCAGTAAAATATTGTGATGGAGGTAACCAAATAGCTATTTGAAATAGTATAACTGCTAATAAATTCAATAAAAATCCTAAAAATATTACTTTTTTTGTCTTTTCAAAACCATATATTTCAGCTAATATATCACTAACTACAAAAATTATAGGATAGATTATTACAGAAACTGGAAGAGTTATAGCTGCTAAACTAAATGTTTTAAATGCTAATAAATTACTTATAATTAAACATACACAAAATATTCCAGTTAAAATAGTATAACTTTCTACTTTTGATATTTCTATATTTGTTTTAAACATTTAAACCTCTTTTAAAATTTTATTAAAATATTATATAGTTATATAAAAGTTTATATAACTTTTAATTTAAACATAATTATTAATTTAAAACTAATTTTTATATTTATTGGGGACGTGTTATGGATTTTGGAATTTTAGCAATTGTATTTATTATTTATTTTGTCATAATTGGATATACTGGTTATGTAGCTTGGAAGAGAACTAAGTCTTCAGAAGATTTCATGATTGCAGGTAAGGATACTCATCCTTATATTATGGCTTTAAGTTATGGTGCTACTTTTATTTCAACAGCAGCTATTATAGGCTTTGGAGGCCTTGCTGGTAAATATGGTATGGGAATTTTATGGTTAGTATTTTTAAATGTATTTGTAGGGGTTTTTATAGCATTTGTCGTTTTTGGTAAAAGAACTCGTAGAATGGGTCATAGCTTAGGTTCTCTAACTTTTCCTCAGTTTTTATCTAATAGATTCAATAGTAAATTTATTCAAACTTTTAGTGGTATTTTAATTTTCTGTGCAATGCCAATTTATGCATCTGTTGTTTTAATTGGAGCTGCACGGTTTATGGAATCATCCTTATTTATGGATTTTAATTTATCTCTTTTAATTTTATCAATTGTAATTGGCGCTTATGTTTTATTTGGAGGAATTAAAGGGGTAATGTATACTGATGCTGTTCAAGGAACAATCATGGTTTTTACAATGTTATTTTTGCTTGTTTTTGTTTATTGGACTCTTGGGGGTGTTCAAGAAGCACATATTGCATTATCAAACATGGCTAATCTATATCCTGCATCTGCATCAGCAGCAGGAGGTGTTAGTTGGACAGCATTTCCAATAAGTGGAACGCCTTATTGGTGGGAACTTGTTTCATCTACTTTAATTGGTGTAGGTATTGGAGTACTTGCACAACCTCAATTAATTGTAAGATTCATGACTGTTAAATCTGATAAAGAACTTAATCGATCTGTTTTAATGGGAGGATTATTTATAGCTCTTATTCCAGGAACTGCTTATCTTGTAGGAGCATTATCTAATGTTTATTTCATGGAACATCTGGGAAAAATAGCTGTTGATGTTGTTGGAAATGTGGATAAGATTATTCCTACTTTTATTTCTATGGCATTACCTGAATGGTTTGTTTATGTATTTTTATTGACTTTACTTGCTGCTGCTATGTCTACAATCAGTTCACAATTTCATACTCAAGGAACAGCTTTTGGAGTAGATATTTATGGAACACTTCGTAAAAAATATGCTGATCGTTCAAATCAAATTCCAATAGCAAGATTAGGGATTTTTATTTCAATTGTTTTAGCTTTAGCTTTAGGTCTTGTTTTACCTGGCAGTGTTGTTGCAACAGGTACTAGTATATTCTTTGAAATATGTGCAGGAGCATTTTTACCAGTATTTATAGCTGCACTATTTTGGAAAAGAGCTACAAAAGAAGGAGCTATTGCAGGAATTTTATCTGGAACTTTTACAAGTATTTTCTGGTTATTATTTGTATTTAATAAAACAGCTCAAGGTATTGGAATATGTCAAGCATTGTTTGGTCAACCATATTTAATTACAACATATCCTTGGCCTTTTGTTGATGTAATATTAATAGCTGTTCCTATTTCAGCTATTTTTACTATAGTAGTTAGTTTACTTACAAAACCAATTTCTGAGAAGGTTGTAAATAAAGCATTTGAAAATATTGGTAAATAAGGTGTTAGTATGGTTTTAGGTATTGAAGATCCTTGGATTTGGGGAGTTTTTGTTTTATTAATATTGTCTGTTATTCTTTGTGTTGTATATGGTATTGTTTATTGGAACAGAGATTATTAATAATTTTAATTTTTTTTAGAAAAATTTTAATAGTACTATTTACATTAAATATAAAATAAGGATTGATATTATGAGATTTATGGAAGATTTAATTAAAAAAGAAGTTATTAACTCAAATGCATTTATTGTTGGAAAAATTACAGATGTAAAGTTTAATAAAGAAACTTTTGAACTTCAAGATTTAGTTGTTAAAAGAAGTTCTTTTTCTGATTCTATAAAAGCATCTAAAAGTGAAGATTTAATTCCTGTAGAATTGATTAAAAATATTGGCGATAAAGTTGTTTTAAAAGGCGAATATGACTTGTAATTTTTGGTTTTTATAATGTCTTCTAAAGAATATTTAATTGAAATTCTAAAAGAAAATAATGTCTTCAAAGAAGGGACTTTCACATTAGCCTCTGGTAAAGAAAGTAACTATTATATTGATATGAAAAAAGCTATTACAGAACCTGAAATATTATCTACAATAGCTGAACTTATATCTACTGAAATTTCTAATGATAATATTGATAAAATTGCTGGACCTGCTTTAGGAGCAGTACCTATTGCAACTGCAGTTTCACTTAAAAGTAATATTCCTCTTTTAATGATTAGAAAAGAAAAAAAAGGTTATGGTACTTCAAAATTAATTGAAGGAGAATTAAATAAAGGAGATTCGGTGATTGTTGTAGAAGATGTTACAACTACTGGTGGATCTTTATTAAAAGCTATTAAAGCTATAGAAGATAATGGTGGGATTGTTAAAAAGGCTTTTACTGTTGTAGATCGTGAAGATGGAGCTACAAATTTATTTAAAAGTGAAAATATTGATTTTGAACCATTAATTTCTGTTAATGAATTTTTTTAAATGATACTTTATCTTCTTGCATGATTTACTAAATGATTTAATTCATTAATAAATATTTCAAGACCAGTTTGAACTGCATTTGGTGAACCTGGCATTGAAATAATAATTACTTTTTTATAAATTCCTGCTGTGGCTCTTGATAAAAGTGCACCTGAACCTAACTCTTCATAAGATTTTTGTCTAAATATTTCTCCAAATCCATCTAATTTTTTATCAAATAATGGTTCAACTGTTTCTATTGTTATATCTCTACTTTCTATTCCAGTTCCACCAGTTGTAATAATAACATCTATCTTTTCTGTTATCATTTCTTCAATTGTTTTAATTAAAAGATCTTTTTCATCTGGAATTATTTTTTTTAATTTAATAGTATATTTTGCTTCAAGTTTTTCTTTAATATAATGTCCTGACCTATCATTTGATGAATCTTCTCTAGATTTGCTATCACTTAAAGTGATTATACCACAGTTTATATCTTTAGGAGATAATTTTTTATGCAATTCCATGCTTTTACTTTTCATATAAATCCCATTATTAATTAATTATTAATTAATTTATTTTAAGATATATATCTATCCAATAATCTTTTTAATTTCTTCTAAATATTTTTTATTTTTATATAATTTATTTGATATAAAATATGATGCTCCATACTTTTTATCTTCTTTTTCAACAATTTCTTTATCTAATAATATTTCTAAATGATAATTTATAGTTCTATATTGCATTCCTAAAGTTTTTGCTAGTTGATTAGTATTATATGATTTTTTAAATAAAGCTTCAACAATTTTAATTCGTGTTTTCCCACCACGTGAACTTAAAAATAGTGAGTTAAATAAATTTTTCATTTTTCTCACCTTTTTTAAATTTTAATCTTTTGACCTTTATTTTTATATTCATTAAATACTTCTAATCCCCATTTAATTCCATTGTTTGTTTGATCAATTAATATTTGGGAATCATCATAATATCCATCTTTTAAAAATAAAGTTATTGAAATAAAGTGATTGCTACAAGTTATAAATAAATCAATATTTTCATCTATTGTTATAAAATCAATTTTTTTACTTTTATTTATTTTTTTAAATTCATCACTTTCTTTTATTGATTTTAATATTTCATTACTTGTGATAATTTCAATTTTTTCAAGATTATTTTTTTCTAAAAGTGAAAATATATTATTTAAATGAATTTCTGAGAAAATTGGCAAAATTACTTTAAGATATTCACTTTCTTTTAATAGATTAAAATATTTAGTAATTGGTTTTGATAAATTGTTTGTATCAGCTGTAATACATTCGGTATTTTTTAATAAATATAAATTATGCAATGATTTCTCAGGTAAAGATTCTATTGAATGATTTTTCCAAAAATCTATGTTTTTATCAATTGCATACCAATTTTCAATTAATTTAATCATATTTATAGCAAGAAGATAGCCATTTGATGTTAAAAAATAGTATTTATTAGACTTTCTAATTAAATTTAAATTTTCTAATTCTTTAAGTCCATGTAATATTGTTGCTGATGGTTTATTCAATTCATTTCTTAAAAGTTCTAAGTTTTTCTCTTCTTCATATAAACTAATTATTAATTTTGTTCGCATTGAAGAAGTCAAGAGATATTTTATTTCTTTAAATTCTTTTTTCATAAAATCTCTCCACATATTAAAGGATTATTATTAATATGTTCAAACAAATCTAATGCCCAGTCTATTGCAATAGGATCTTTAGAACTTAATAACCTATTTTGATCATATGTTCCATCAACTTTAAATAAACCTAAACTCATATTTTTATCATTAATTGTTAAAGATAAGTTTAAATTTTTATTAATACTTTTTATTTTAAGTTTTTTATTTTTAATTGCCTCTTTAATTAAATTCTTATTTATATTATCAAATAAATGCTTTTCAATGTTTTTTGGAATTATAATTTCTATTTTAGCTCCATTTTTTAATAATTCTTCAATTATTTCAGGATAATCAGGATGCAAGTATGGAAAAATTACTTTTAATTTGTTAGAATTTTTAATTAGTTTTTTCATATGATTATGAGGTTTGTATATATCTATGGATGTTGATTCTATTATTTTAGAATTATTTAATGAAGTTATATCCATTAATGATATAGAATCTATTTCTGTTATTGTATGATTATTCCAAAATTTATTAAAATTAGTAATTAGTTTTATTAATTTATTAAATTCAAGTATATTTTTTAAATAGACATTACAAATAGAATTGGTATGATATTTTCCATTTTTCTTATAAATAAAATCTCTTTTATCTAATTTTCCTATGTTACTTGAAATTGAGCTATATGTCAAACTTGTATAGTCAACTATTTCTCTGATTGTCATTGGTTTTTCTTGTAGAGAATTTAAAATTCTTAACCTAATTTCAGATTTAGCTAAAAACTTTAATTCTGCTTCGATAGTATTTAAGTCTTTGAATCCATTGATTGTTACCATAAAAATCACCTGTTTTTAATTTAATAATTTTATATCAAATTAAAATTCACTAGTCACTTAGTAATTGTCGGTTAAATTAATAATATTCGACATCTCTTAAATATCTTTTTCAAAATTGGTATTAATAAAAATAATTTTTATGCTTCTTCAACAATTATTATTTTATTTGAATATTTTTAAGTTTCAATAACTTTATTACTTTTTAACATTAAATTATTCTTATGGAAATATACTATGTATTAGATGCTTCTGCATTCATAAATGGATTTCATATTAATAATAATTTTAACTTCACAATTTCAGAAATAACAGAAGAAGTAAAGGATATGAAATCTAAATTACTCTTAGAAGAGTATATTAATACAAATAAATTGATTATTAAAAATCCTTCAAAAAAATACATTGATGACCTTGAAAAGATTGTTTCTGAATCTGGTGATGTATTAAGGTTATCTGTTCCTGATAAAAAAATAGTTGCATTAGCTTTAGAATTTTCAAAAGAAAATAAAAATGTTAAAGTTATTACAGATGATTATACAATTCAAAATGTCTTAAAAATTTTAAATATTCCATTTAAAGGAATTATAACTGAAGGAATTAATGAAGTTTATAATTGGAAAAAAATCTGTATGGGTTGTAAGAAGTCTTTTCCAGTTGATTATTCTTTTGATGATTGTGATGTTTGTGGATCTAAAGTATATAAAAAGAGGATTAAAACGGGGAAAAATTAATGAAAATAGCTATTGTTGTTCATGGACCTAATATAATTGATTCTGGATATGCATCAAAAATTATAGAATTAATTAGTAAAAATAATACTATTGATGCTAAATTAGGTGGAACAATGGGTAGAACTGCTGTTATTGATGCATCACTAGAAAATGTTATTGATATTAGTGAAAAGCTTTTACCAAGTGAATCTTTAAAGATTTTATCTTTTAAATGTCCTGATGCTATTTTTTTAATTAATTATGGTAAATCATCAACTACAGGTCATGTTTTTGGTTATAAAGTTTATAATAACTATTTAAAAAAGACTAAAAATACTCAAATTCCTTTTATTCAAATTGAAAGACCTGGTGAGTCAGATGGATCTTTAATATTTCACAATGTTGATATGGCTATTTTAAATAATGAACTTAATGAATTAATTAATAAGTTAGTTAGTTTTTTCAAATTAATAATAATTACAAATAAACAAATTCAAGATAAACATTTTAATAATGAAAATTTAACTAATCAGGAAAGAACAATTCATGGAGTAAGTCCTAATGAAAATATACTAATTAATGGGGTTGTAATTGGTAAATCTACATCTGATGAGTTAACATTAATTTCTAAAAATGATTTTTTAACTGAAATTAAAGGTGGATTTTTAAAAGACCATGGGGTAGAAAAATTAGGAAAATTTAACTTAAATACAGCTATTGTAAAAACTGGACTTTTAAGAAAATCTAATATTAAACCAAGAACTTTAACTAATAATAAAAACAAATCAACATTTAAAATAGCTTATCTAGATCACGCAGCCGAGAACATTTATAATTTTAATGATGCAGATTTAGTTGTAACTGTTGGTGATGATACAACTCTTTTAGCTAGTGATATATTATTTAGATTTAATATTCCTGTTATTGGAATTACTGATGGGGATTTAGATAAATTAGTCGAAAAAGGGTTTAAAACTGATGATTCAGTAATTTTCAAACTTGAAAGTGGTGTAGATGATATTGTAGGTTTGAAGATTTTTGAAAAATTATTTTATGGGAAACTTTTCCTAGATTTTTCAATTGATAATATTGATTTTGAAAATTTTAAAAAAGATAAGATTAATGAATTTAAAAGTAAAATTATAGAAATAATAAATAATAGTAGTTATAAATATACTATTGAATAGTTGAGACCATTTTTATAATATATTGCAAAAGGTGTATTTTTTGAATTTAGATAATCTTGTTAAATCAATTAAAGAGTTTGAAGGAGTAACTCGTAAAAATTCTATTGAAACTGTTACTAATATTCTAGATGAAGTATATAATATTTCAGGTAATGTTATTATTGAAAATGGAGATGATGCATCAGCTATAGACATTGGAAATAATCAAGCTATTTTATTTGCTGCAGATGGAATTTGGGAAAAGTTAATTGAACTTAATCCTTATTGGGCAGGTTATTGTTCTGTTTTAGTAAATGTCAATGATATTGCTGCAATGGGCGGAAAACCACTAGCTATGGTTAATATTTTATCAATTAATAATGCTGAATTTTATGAAGATTTACTTTCAGGAATTAAAGATGGATGTATAAAATTTGGCATTCCTATGGTTGGAGGACATTTACATCCAGATGCGGAATTTACTTCATTAGGTGTTTCAATTATTGGAATAGCTCAAAAAGATAAAATTATTACAAGTAATTCAGCAAATGTTGGAGATAAAGTTATTGTAGCTATTGATCTTGATGGTGCACCACATGAGCAGTTTGCACTTAATTGGGATACAACCTATAATAAAGATTCTACTTTGGTTCAAAATCAAATTACAGCTATCCAAAATTTAGCTGAAAAAGATTTATTTACTGCAGGTAAAGATATTAGTAATCCTGGAATTTTAGGAACTTTGGAAATGCTTTTAGAATCTTCTAAAAAAGGAGCAATTGTTGATTTAGAGAAGATCCCTAAAAATTCTAATATTGATTGGGAGCAATGGCTTAAATCTTATCCTGGTTCAGGTTTTGTTTTCACTTCAAAAGAAGAAAACTGCAAAGAAATTATTGATTATTTAAAAAAGTTTTCTATTGAATCTAATGTCGTAGGCACAGTTACTGATGATAATAAACTTTATTTAACTTATGAAGATGAAAAATTAGTAGTTTTTAATCAAGATATTAATCCAGTTTTTAAAAGTAGCTAATTAGGAGATTTTATGTTAGTTGAAATTAATGGAAAAGAGTTTGATCTTAAAGAAGGTTCAACAATTAAAGAAGCTATAGATATTTCTAATTCTTATTATGTTCCTGGCACAGTTATTTGTTTAATTAAAGGCGAGAAGGAATTTGAGAAAAATATTGATAAATATAAAATTAAAACAAATAAGGGATCCATTATAATTCAAATGGTTGATGAAGCTAATGCTAAACCCTTAGTGGATATTTGGAAAGAAAAATATAAAGATTTAATTAATTTAAATGTTAGATGGTCAACTTCTAATGAAATAGCTATTGGCCCAATCACTACAGATTTAGAACCTACAAAAGAAAAAAATAAATATCTTGATAATGATGTTTTAATCAGTTTGTCAAGTTTTAGTAATGAATCTACTCATATAATTTTTATTAAAGATAATGTAACTAATGTTTATGCTACTCCTCATTATAATAATGGGGTTTTTGCAAAAGTTATTGGTGGGAGAAAAACAGTTGATTTATTAACTGATGATGATCTAATTACAGATATTGAACCAATTGTTGAGAGAAATACTGTTGTAGATAGTTCTGCTATTTCTGATTTATCTACTATTTTAAATGAAGGAAATAAACTTTTCACTTATGTTTCTATTGATGTTAATGAAAAATCTCCTGAATGTGTTGAACATCTATTTTCTTTAATTGATAATGGTAAGCTAAAAATTGATTATGATTCTAATTCATTTATAGGTTTTAATGAACTTGAAGGAATTAATAAACCTGGAGAAGATATAACATCAAGAACTAGAGGAACTGTTACAGTTAGAAATACTGGAAAAGGTGTAGGTAAATTATATATTTATAGGGAAAGTAGAATTTTAGCTCCTAGTCATACTAATGTAGGAAAAATTATCGAAGGTATGGCTTTAATTGATATAGCTAAAAAAGGAGATATTATTTCTGTTAAATCTAAACAAAAAAGAATCATGACATTAGGTTCTACTCAAGCAGAAGTTTCAAAATTATTAAAATCATTAGGAATTGAACATATTAGAGAAGGAATTACTGATGATGATGCTGTAATAGTTGAGCAAGATCCTTTTTATACAATTAATATTTTAGATAAGAAAAAAATTAAAACTAAAGCAATTGTAAAAGATGAATTAGCTATTTTAGATTTATCAAATAATGCTCCAAGAACTAATTGGTACTTTAAAAAGTTAACTGGACTTGTTGAAAATCCAGTTGGTAAATTAACTGTTCATTTTTCAGTTCCAGGCATGAATCTTTTCATGTTTAAAGGAGATACTAAATCATCTAAAGGACTTATACCTGAAAACAGTCCTGTAACTTGCATTGAAGCTAATACGATTGGAATAACCAATATGTCTCGTAAAAATACTGGACTTATTGGAGTTAGGCTTGAAGATAGTGAAGAATTTGGTCCAACAGGAGAACCTTTTAAAGGAACAAATATAGTTGGAAAATTTACCTCAGGTTTTGAGCATATTAAAGAAATTAAAGAAGGAGATGTTTTATATGTCAGAGAATCTTTGCATGAATCCTGATTTAAGTAAAGAGGATATGGATCCTGATACAGTCACAAGAATGATTATTTTAGGTCCAAAAGCTAATGTTAGTGAAATGGAAGTTGTTAATAATTTACATTTACTCAATCTTCCAATTACAATAAAACATACTTGTTATGGAGCTATGGTCAGTGGTAAAGAGGAAGATGTCTTAAAATCTATTAAAGAAATTAGAAAATTAGATCCTAATAATATCTTTACCAAAGATAGAGGTTTTCCACCAGGAGATCCTAGAAGATGTAGAGGCCATAGATTAGGTCCAAGAGAAGGTTATCATCAAATGGAAGATGAGTTTAAATTACTTGGTGATGTTTCTGATGCATTGTCTAAACGTTGTGAAGTCAATATTGAACATGATGAACCTATTAATTATGATGAACTTAAAGATATTATAAAAGAATGTACTAAAGATAAAAAATAATTATTATTATGTTGAGATGATATTATGGTTAACGTAGCTATTTACCCTCCAAATTCTTTAATTTTAGCAGATTTAATTGAAAGAAAAGGTCACACTCCACTTGCCTTGCAAAAAGAAGTTAGAAAAAAAGTAAAAGATCCTGAAATAGATTCGCCTCCAATGAATATTACTGAAGAAGATCCTATTAAAGGACTTAAATATGCAGCTATTGAAGTTCCATCAGGTGTTAGGGGAAGAATGTCATTAATCGGACCTATTATTGATGAAGCTGATGCAGCTATTATTGTTGATGATGCACCTTTTGGTTTCGGTTGTGTAGGATGTGCTAGAACTAATGAACTAGCTACTTTCTTACTTAGAAATAAAGGGATGCCTATTTTAGAAATTGAATATCCCTCATCTAGAGATGAAACTTTAGATATGGTTAATAAAATAAATGATTTTTTAGATTCTCTTGATAAGGAGGACAGTTAAATGGTTAAAATTACACTTATTTCATGTGGAACAGAATACAGTGGTATTCAAAAAGAAATTGAAAAAGCTGCTAATACTTTTGGAGCAGAAATTGTTTTGCCTGAAATTGATTTAGATTATATTAATGAAGCTAGTGAAAAATTTGGATTTTCTGCTCAAAGTTCTAGTTTAAAATTAATGATAGCTAGAGCTATGTCTATTGTTGAAGGAAAAACTAAGGCTGATGCTGTATTTATAGCTACTTGTTTTAGATGTGCTGAAGGTGCACTTGTTAGAAATGAAGTAAGAAAGTTTATTCAAAAAAATACTAGAATTCCAGTTGTCACATATTCTTTTACTGAGCGAACAAAAGCTGATGAGCTTTTTATTCGTATGGAAGCTTTAACTACAACTGTAGCTCGTCGTAGTATTTTAGCTAGGGAAAAACAAGAAGGCCTTACATTAGGTATTGATTCTGGTTCTACTACTACAAAAGTTGTTTTAATGGAAAATAATAAAGTGCTTGGTACTGGTTGGACAGCTACAAAAGATATTATGGAATCTGTAGATATTGCTGCTAATGAAGCTTTTGAAGGTACAGGATATAAAATTACTGATGTAGATGGTATTGGAACAACAGGTTATGGTCGTTTAAATATTGGTAAAAAACTTAAAGCTGAACTTATTCAGGAAGAATTATCTGTTAATGCTAAAGGAGCAGTATATTTAGCAGGCCATCAAAAGGGTGAAGCAACTGTATTAGATATTGGTGGTATGGATAATAAAGTAATTACTGTTAATAATGGAATTCCAGATAACTTTACTATGGGCGGTATTTGTGCAGGTGCTTCTGGGAGATTTTTAGACATGACTGCAAGACGTTTAGATGTAGATATAACTGAATTAGGCCCTTTAGCTCTTAAAGGAGATTATAAAAGAGCTGTTTTAAATAGTTATTGTATTGTATTTGGTATTCAGGACCTTGTTACTACTCTTGCTGCTGGGGGATCTAAAGAAGATGCTGCTGCAGCTGCATGTCATTCTGTTGCAGAACAAGTTTATGAACAACAACTTCAAGAAATTGATATAAGAGAACCTTTAATACAAGTAGGCGGAACATCTTTAATTTCTGGTCTTGTTCAAGCTGTTAGTGATATTTTAGGTGGAATTAATGTTGTAGTGCCAGAATATTCTCAGCATATTGGTGCTGTAGGTGCTGCTTTACTTGTTTCTGGTATGGGAACTAGGCAAGATGAAAAATAGGTGATATTATGTTAGTTGAATGCTATGATGAGAAGGGTGCTGAAGTATATGAAATGATTATTAAGCAAATATTTCAAGATCTTGTACTTGGGCCTTCTGTAGATGATTTAAGAGCATTTGCAAATCCTGATGAAGCAGTATTTATATTAGCTATTAAAATGAGAAAAACAGGAAAGTCTATTCATTTAAATGAAGTTGCTACTTTGGAGTTTGATAAAGAACTTGATAAAACTAATATTATTATTGATAATGAGAATTATTTACCTAATATTTTAAGTAAACTATGGAGTATTTTCCCTAGAGAAAGTATTTATCAACCTGATAGAAATAATATAGTATTAGAAGGTAATCAATTAGAATTAAATGATTTAATTGTTGATAACTCAGAAGTTAATTTAAAAAAGAAAGTTTATGATGCGGCTTTTAGAATACTTCCTGAGGGTTTTAGAATTACTAAAGATTTATCTAAGGAAAATATCATTGTATTAGTAGCTACTGATGAGTTAATTAAAGATGAATGGATTGAAAAGGCTAATGAATTTATTAGTGAACTAAGTTAATTAGAAAAGTTTAATACTTAGTTCGTACATATTAAAACATAATTATTATTATAAAGGTGATTTTATGAATGAACATGATGGTTCAAAATTTGCACATATTACTAAAGCACATCCTTGTTTCAATGAAAAAATGCATGATAAAGTTGGAAGAGCTCATGTACCTATAGCTCCTAAATGTAATATCTTCTGTAACTTCTGTACTAGGGATATTAATGATGATGAAGATAGACCTGGTGTTGCATCTTGTGTAATGAATGCTGATGAAGCTATTGAACATGTAGCTGATGTAACTTCTGAAGGACCAATTTCTGTTGTTGGTGTTGCAGGTCCTGGAGATTCTTTAGAAAATCCTGAAACATTTGAATTTTTTGATAAATTAAATAAAGAACATAGTGATTTAATTAAGTGTTTAAGTACTAATGGTCTTTTACTTCCAAAATATGCTGATAAATTAGCTGAACTTGGAGTTAATTCTGTTACTGTTACTGTTAATGCTGTTGATCCTGAAATAGCTAAAGATATTTATTCATTTATTAAACTTGATGATAAAGTCTATAAAGGAAAAGAAGCAGTTGAAATTTTAATTAAAAATCAACTTGAAGGAATTGAAAAGGCAACTAAAAATGGAATGGTTGTTAAAGTAAATACTGTTCTAATTCCAGGTTTAAATGATGAACATGTTGTTGAAATAGCTAAAGAAGTTAAAAAACGTGGTGCATCTTTAATGAATGTCTTACCTTTAATTCCATTAAATAAAATGAAAGATTATTCTAAACCTGATTGTGCTTTAATGGAAAAAACTCGTGAAGAGGTTGAAGAGATTATACCAGTATTTAGAGCATGTACTCAATGTAGAGCAGATGCATATGGTGTTCCTGGTGATAAAAAACATGACCATCATTTAGGTATTACTCCTCAAAGTCATTATTAAATTTTTAACCTTATCTAAATTTTTTTTATCTTTTTTAAACTTTAATAGAAATATTTATATGATTTTAAAATAAAAATTATTTATGATGTGTTTTACATCATAATGAAATGGATTCTGAGGGCACTATTTCATTATAGGGCATAACTAAATATTTATATTTATTATATAAGTAAAAAATTAGAAACTAACAAGTTATGTCCTTATTTTTATTTTTTTACCTATTTTAGATAATTTAGTTTTTATTAGTTTATTTTTTAATTTATTCAGATTTTTTTTAAATCTTTTAAATTTATTAATTCTATGTAAATATTTATTTTTTAGTAAAAATTATATATGTAAAAACTTATATGTATTTAAAAAGTGTTTTTATAAAAATTAAATTCACTTTTTGGTTTTATTTTAAAAATAAATTTTTTGGAGGTTTAAATTTGAAAACTATAGAATGGATAGATAATCAGCTAAAACTTATTGACCAGCGAAAAATTCCAGATGAACTGACTTATGTTTACTGCACAAATTATCAAGAAGTAATTGAAGCTATTGATAATATGACAGTTCGAGGAGCTCCAGCTATTGGTGTTGCAGCAGCATTTGCAATGGCACTAGCTTTTATTAACAATGACGATCTTAAAAAAGCAGCTGATGAGATAAAATCTTCAAGACCTACAGCTATTAATCTCTTTTGGGCAGTTGATAGAGTATATAATAGTGATAATCCTCTTGAAGAAGCACTAAATATATATAATGAAGACATTGAAACGAATATAGCTATTGGCAATTTTGGTTCAAAAATAATCGAAGATGGAGATACAATTCTTACTCATTGTAATGCAGGTGCATTAGCTTGTGTTGAATATGGAACTGCATTAGGTGTTATTAGATCAGCATTTAATGAAGGTAAAGATATAAATGTAATTTGTGATGAAACTCGTCCTAGAGGCCAAGGAGCAAGACTAAGTGTATGGGAATTACAAGAAGAAGGCATTCCTGTTAAACTAATTCCTGATGTAGCTTCTGGATATTTAATGTCTATTGATAAAATCGATAAAATAGTAATAGGTGCTGATAGAATAGCTAAAGGAGGAGTAGTTAATAAAATAGGTTCCCTACTTGTTGCATTATCTGCAAAATACTTTGATATTCCTTTTTATGTAGCTGCACCATTATCTACTTTTGATATGAATAATTCAGTTTTTGATACAGAAATTGAAGAGAGATCTGCTGATGAGGTAACTCATTACGGTGGATGTAGAATTTGTCCTGAAAATACTGAAGTAATTAATCCTGCTTTTGACATTGTTCCTAAAGAATTAATTACAGGTATTATTACAGAAGACGGAATTATTGATCCTATTTAGTGGGTGATTATTTTGTATGATAGTGATAGATTTTCACAAAAGCATATTGTTATATTTAGTTTAATCGTTAGCTGTGTTTTTGTTTTTATATTTGGATTTGGATTTTTAACAATATTTACATCACTCTTTATTCCACCTGAGATTTTAGCTATCCCTAGTATTGAATACTTCTTATCAGCTATAAATAACTTTATAGCTTTATTGTTTATATTAATATTACTTAAAAGTATAGGCTTATTTGATAATATACCTTGGAATATTAGCGGTGTTCAAAAAGGGTTGGTTTTAGGAATTAGTTTACTTATATTTACAGTAGTACAAATGCTTTTAATATTTATTATTACTCCAGATAAAACAATTGTTATTGGATTAATTCCTATGATAAACACTCTTTTATATTGTCTTTCTATTGGATTATGGGAAGAAACATTATGTAGAGGTTTTCTTTTAACTAATATGTTAAAAAAATGGGGAAATACTAAAAGAGGAATGGTAATATCAATAGTTTTTTCATCCTTTATATTTGGTGGATTGCATATTATCTCAGCTATTAATGGTAATTTATTTGGATCTTTAGTTCAAGTAATGTATGCATCTGTTATGGGAATACTACTTTCTGTAATTTATATTAAAACTAAAAGTTTATGGTCTGTAATAGTATTACATATTATATTAAACTTCCCTGCATATTCTATGCCTTATTTGGTTCCAGGTTCTGCAGGAATGCCATTTGGCCTACATTTAATATTAATAGTACTCTTTAACTTATTATGGATAATAGTATCTTATTTCCTTATAATTAGAATGGATGTTAGTGATGTTGAAGATTTACTTGATTTTAATCAGAAATCTTAGCATCAATAGCTACATGCCACATTCCAGGACTATTTGATTTAACTTTACGTGTAGAAATTATTTCTACATTTTTATTTTTTTTAGATGCAGCTTCTTTTATTCTATTAATCCCCTGTTCATAATCTTTCGAAAACTCATAATAATTTATAATTCCATTATTTTTTATTAAATCAATAGCTAAATCTAGAAACTTATAAGCTGTTCCAGGTAAATTCATTAAAATTCTATCAAATTTATTTTTGAAATTTATTTTTGTTATATCATTATTAATCGGTGTGATATTACCTTTTAATTTATTTAAATCAATATTTTCATTTAAATATTTAATAGCATCTTTATTTATATCAACTGCTGTAATTTTAACATTTTTCCTGCTAGCTATTATAATTGGGAAGGGTCCAATCCCGCAAAACATATCTAATATTTTTTCATTGTTTTGAACACTTTCAGCTACTCTTAAGCGTTCTGTAGCAAGACGTGGTGAGAAATAAACTTTCGATACATCTAATTTTAATCTATTTCCATGTTCTTTATGAATGGTTACAGGATTTTCATCTCCTTTTAGAAATTCTAATTGCCTTACTCTTGTAGTTCCTTGTATTGGACTTTTTTTCATATAAACTGATTTTCTTTTTGTAAAGTTTAATGTAGCTTTTCCAATATCTTTTTTATGTTTTTCTAGATTTTCTGGAATTTCTAAAATTACAATATCTCCAATAATATCAAAAGAAGTTTTAAGATCTTCTAGTTCTTTATTGTTTAATTTATCTTCTAATAATTCTGTAAAATTTTTAGGAAATAGCTCTACTTTAACTAAATCAATATCTACAATTTCTAGATTAGGGTTTATATTATTTTCATCCTTTATTGGAATATAACCGTAATTTTTATCTGTTTTGATTTTATAACTCATATCCATTAATTTTTTCTCAATTAATTCGATTCTTAAATCATTTAAGTTTTTTATTGGAGTTTTAACAGCTTTCATTTTATCAATTTTAAAGTAATTAATAATATTTTAATTTTTATTTATATTATTATTTTTTATTAGAAAATTATATTTATTAATAAATATTATCATTATTTAGGGGATTTTCATGAATAAAAAAATATTAATTATTATAATTATTATAGTATTGTTATCAGTTTTATTTCTTTTCTTAGCACTAGCTAATGATTCTAACGATAATAATGAAAATAATTCATTTAATAATTCAACTAATAAAACTAAATATTATGTACCTGTAAATAAATCATATAATAATTCTACTGTTAAATATAATGTAAGTACTAGAAATTATGAAGTAATTCAAAATTTACCAGATAAAGAATTAACTTTAGAAGAGTTAAAAGTTAAATATCCTTCATTATCTGAGAAGAGAATTGAAGAAATGTATTATGAACTTAAAACTGAAAAGGAAACTTATACTTATGAAACTTATAAAACACCAAGTTATCAACAAGAGCGAACTTATGTTTACTATTATTACTATTAAGAAATTTAATAAGTAATAAAAATTAAAGGTTTTACTATGTTTTATCTTGTAGGATTAGGATTATTTGATATTAATGATATTAGTTTAAAAGGGTTAGAATGCTTAAAAAATGTAGATGTTATTTATGCTGAATTTTTCACATCTAATTTATTTGGATCTAGTTTAGAATCTATTGAAAATCTTGTAGGTAAAAAAATTAAAGTATTATCTAGAAATGAAGTAGAAGAAGAATCAATTTTCCTTAAAGAAGCTAAATCTAAAAATGTTGCACTTGTTACTGGTGGAGATCCTTTAATAGCTACAACTCATAGTGATTTTTTAGTTGAATGTGCACGTCAAAACATTCCATATGAAGTAATTCATGGTTCATCTATTTTATCTTCTGGCCCTGCTATTTCAGGATTGCAAGGATACAAGTTTGGTAAAGTTACAACAATCCCTTTTCCTGATTATAATTATAAACCTAAATCTCCTTATGTAGTTATTGAAGAAAATCTAAAAATGAATTTACATACTTTAGTTTTACTAGATATTCAAGCAGATAAAGATAAGTATATGACGGTTAATGAAGGTCTTAAACTTTTACTTGATATTAAAGATGACTTAGATTATAAAGGTAAAGTTACAGAAGATACATTAGCTATTGGTATTGCTCGTGTTGGTTCAAAAGATGTATCTGTTAAAGCATCAAAAATTTCAGATTTAATTAATGAAGATTTTGGTTCTCCTTTACATTGTATTCTAATACCTGCTGATTTACATATTGTTGAAGCAGAATATTTAGTTGAAATAGCTGGTGCTCCTAAAGAAATTTTAGATGATGTTTAAATATAATAATTTCAAGTAATTTTTATTTTATTTTTCTTATTTTTCTTTTTAAAGATATTTTTTAATTTTTATACACTTTTCTTAAATGCACAATTAAATTTAAGCACAAAAACACTAGTTAATTTATTTATTAGTTAAAATTATTAATAAATATGAAAAAAACAAAGCGTGTAACAATCAGTGTAAAAATTGATACAGACTTAGAATTTAGAAAAATTGCATCAACAAAGTTCTTTTTTAAAAGTGGGTGGTATTCTAAAGCTATTGATGAGGCTATGAATTTATGGATTGATAATGAAATAGCTAATGGTTTTAATGGAGAATCATATGATATTAAAAAATAAAAAATTTAATTAGTTATAAATTATAAAACTTATATTATGAAAGATTCCAAAATTAGAACTGTAAAAGTTTTAAATACCAATGAATCCAAAAAACACATTATTTTAGAAGATGATGATTCTTTTGATGAAAATGATTCTGTTGTTGTATTAGATATTAATGATTATGAAAAACTTAAATCTAAAGCAGATGAATTTGAAAATAAATTTAATAATCTTCAAAGTGAACTTTTAGATGAGAAGAATAAAATTCAAAATTTACAAGATAAAATTAATTCTATTGATGATGAAAGAGTAGATATCTATAAAGAGCTAGATTATAAAAACAAGATGATTTTGGCATATAATGTTGAAATGAATAAAACTGTTTATGATATTGTTGAGACTGTTATTGATGAGGCTCGCCGTAATATTAATGAAAGAAATTTTGAACTTGTAAATGAGATTAATAAAAATATTGATAAAAGTAAAATTGAAGTAAATGAACGCAATAAAGCTATAGCATTCGATATAAATAAGACAGTTGATGAGATTAATGAAGAAATTCGAAATACAAATGTCTTTAAAATGATGCTTTATAAAAATAAGATTAATTTAAAAGTATCAACTAATGATTTAATCAAACCTTTTGAATTTGATTTTGATCCTAATGATTTAATATCTTCTAAAAATTTAGAACTTGATACAAATGAAATTATTAAAAAAGTAAATACAAAACTTCCACAACATTTTTCAAAATATATTGAAAGTTCTGATGATATAAAAGATTAAAACTCGATTTTAGTTTCATCTTTTCTATCTGCAATTTCTCCAAGTTCCAATAGCTTTTTTATGCCATATCTTAAATTACCTTTTCTAAATGTATTTTTAACAACTTTATCAAGAATATTATCATTTATAACATCGCAATAAAATCCTAAATCACATCTTTGTTTTAATATACTGAATATTTCTTCATATCTGTAAAAAGGAAACTTAATTTCTATAGGTAAAAAAATTGTATCAACTGATGAGTCTAAATTAATATTTCTTTTTATAGAACTTATAGCTATAATTGATATTTTAACATCATCAAATGTTTCATGAGCCCTAGATAAACTATAAAAGGTTTTATTTAATTCATTTATATTTTTTAAAAAACCATAATCATCAAAAGCTATTATTAGTATTTTTTTATTTTTTAAAACATATTCCATTATTTCATTATAAATATCTAATGTTGTAAGGCCACTTAAAGTTATATTAGTGTTAATTATTTCTTTATAAATTTTAGAAAGTATTGTATATTCTGTTCTGTAGTGTTGACAATTAATATAAATACATTTAACATTATTATAAGCTTCAGATATTAATTTAAAATATGTTTTAACTGTTGTGGTTTTTCCCGTTGCATTGTTCCCTTTAAGCATCATATTACTAGGAGCTATATCTTGTTCTACTCTTTTTGAATAAAAGGCCATAGCTTCTAATTGATGATTTCGATATTTATAAATCTCAGGAATGTAATTTACAGTAAATACTTCTTTATTTTTAAATATGATGCTATCTTCTTTAAAATTGTTAAATAAGTTCTTCTGCATTTTTTTATTCCTCAAAAAAATATTATTTTTACTATAATATAATAGAAATCAAATAGAGCTTATGAAAAATAATAATTTTAATAAATTTTTTCTAGTATAATAGCTTATTTTCTTATAATAACTTTTTATATTCTTTTATTTTACTTTTAAGTAAAAATAGTATTATGAATTTAAGGTATACCTAATTTAAATAAAATAAAAAGATTTAAATAGATTACTTAATATATATTATATTATTTATATAGTGGAGATGAAATAAATGTCAAAAATTTTAAGTGAAGTAATTGTAGACAAATTAAAAGGAACTCAGACTGAAAAAAACTTAATGGAAGCTTTTAAAGGTGAGTCTACTGCAAATACTAAATATACTATCTTTGCAAGTAGAGCAAAATCTAATGGATACGTTCAAATTCAAAAGATTTTCCAAGAAACAGCACATAATGAAAATGAACATGCAAAATTATGGCTTAAAATTTTACATGGTGAAGATTTCTCAGATACTGAAGCTTTACTTTTAGAAGCTGCTGCTGGTGAAAAATACGAATGGACAGAAATGTACAAAGGATTTGCAGAAACAGCTGATAAAGAAGGTTTCGAAGAATTAGCTTCATTATTTAGAATGGTTGCTAATATTGAAAAGCATCACGATGAAAGATACAGGTTATTAGCTGAAAATGTTAAAGCTGGAACTGTCTTTAAAAAAGGAGAAGAAATTACTTGGATTTGTTCTAATTGTGGACATATTCATGTAGGAACAGAACCTCCTGAAGGAGACTGTCCTGTATGTGCTCATCCAAGAGCTTACTTTGAAGAAAAAGCTACAAATTATGAATAATATTAACTATTAATATTATTTTTCATTCTTTTTTTAAATTTTTTAAATTTTTTAATTTTTTTAATAATTTTAATATATTTGTGTATATTTTAATAAATAATCTTTATACTTTTTATCTAATATTTTAAGAGTACTCAAATTTTGAGGACTTGTTAGTGATCTTTCTTCTACTAAATTTCTAAGAGATCTATTTTTCATATGTGCTCTAACTTCTTTTAATACAAAATCAATTGTATCTTCATTATATTTAGCTATTTCTTCTTTAGTCTTATTTTCATATATTTTATATTCATTTAAATCATATGTTTTTGTTGGAGTAAGTAAAACATTTAAATAGCTATAATAATCTGCACAATCATTAAAAAATCCATCAATTCCCATATAAGATAAAATAGGAATAAATGATGGTTCTGCAAATGGAAATATTAATATACTATTTGGGCTAATGTTTTCTCTTAAATTTACTATTAGTTCAACTAAATCTCTTGAATTTAATAATAAATCATCTCCATTAGCTATTATAAAAGCAGAATATCCTAAATTTTCAAGTTCTTTTATACATTTAACCCTTAAATCAATATATTTAGAGCCTTGAACAACAGCTACATTATAATTTTCATCAGATTGGATAGCTATTTTAGCTTTTTCAATTGTTTTTCTAACACATAATTCAGCTATTTCTTTTTGGATATTATAGCTAGAACTTTCATCTGGAGCTATTTTATATTCATCTTTATCGATTATTGTTGGTGTTTGTTTACCTTCAAGCTTTCCAAAACGTCCTGGTCCATCATGACTTTTTATTTCTATATTTATTTTAATCAAATCCTTTATTTCTTTAATAATTAATTTAATATATTTTAGTATATATTTTTAAAGTTTTTTAAAATAGTGTAACCTTTTAGATAACACCTTAGAAAAATTTAGTAATCTTTATATAGTAATTTTTCAAAACTTATTATTAGGATTTGGAGTTTTCTTAAATAAAAAGGAAACTACTAAAAAATAATCCTATAAAATCTATTTAAAAAGAGCGATAATATGACTTTATTAACAGACAGAGAAGTATTAACTGATGCTGATATCGATAAAAGTTTCACACAAGAGTTTATTGATGCAGGTATTGATAGTGTAGAACACTGTTTCCAATGTGGAACTTGTGGTGGAGGATGTCCTTCAGGTAAAAGAACTCCGTATAAAGTAAGACAACTCGTAAGAAAATGTCTTCTCGGATTAAAAGAAAAAGTTATCACTGATGATACTTTATGGATGTGTACTACTTGTTACACTTGCCAAGAAAGATGCCCTAGAAGTATTAAAATTGTGGATATTGTTAAAAAAGCACGTAATGTTGCAGCACAAGCTGGTTACATGGCTTTAGCACACAGAAAAACTGGTTTATTCGTAATTAAAACTGGACATGGTGTACCTATTAACGAAGCTACAGAAGAATTAAGAAAAAGAGTTGGTTTAAGTGAATTACCTCCAACTACTCATTCATTCCCTGAAGCATTAAAAGAAGTACAAACAATCTGTGAAAAAACAGGCTTTGATGGTTTAATCGGTTATGATAAAGCAACCGGTGACTTAAAGGAATAAATTTTTTAAGGAGTTATTAAAATGGAAATTGCATATTTCTTAGGTTGTATTATGAACAACCGTTATCCAGGAATTGAAAAAGCAACTAGAATTTTGTTTGATAATCTTGGTATTGATTTAAAAGATATGGAAGGAGCATCTTGTTGTCCTGCTCCTGGTGTATTTGGTTCTTTCGATGAAAAAACATGGGCTTCAATTGCAGCTCGTAACATAACTATTGCTGAAGACATGGGTATGGATATCATGACTGAATGTAATGGTTGTTTTGGTTCTTTATTTGAATGTAACCACATGTTAAAAGAAGATGAAGAGAAAAAAGCTGAAATCAACCAAGTTTTAGGTGATGTTGACAGAGAATTCAAAGGTGAAGTTAATGTAAAACATTTTGCTCAAATTTTAAGAGATGATGTTGGTGCAGAAAAACTCGCTGAAATTGTCACTAAACCATTAAACTTAAATGTTGCTGCTCACTATGGATGCCATTTCTTAAAACCTACTGCTGAGATAGGTATTGAAGAATCTGCAGAAAATCCTCAAATTTTAGATGATCTTATAGAGATTACTGGTGCTACCTCTGTTCCATACGAAGAAAAAATGTTATGTTGTGGTGCAGGCGGAGGACTTCGTTCAAGAGATATTGATGTAACTTTAAGCTACACAAAAACAAAACTCGAAAACATGGAAGCTGCTGGTGTTGACGCAGTTGTTAATGTTTGTCCATTCTGTCATTTACAATTTGATGTAGGTCAAACTGAAGTTAACAAAAAATACGGAACTAATTTTGACATTCCAGTATTCCATTTAGCTCAATTATACGGTTTAGCTATGGGATTAGATTCAGGAGAATTAACTTTAGATTCTCACTTAATTGATTCTGAACCAGCTCTTGCTAAACTTGTAGAAGCAGCAGATAAAAACGCAGCTGAATAAGCTGTTTATTTATCTTTTTTTACTTTTTTTAACTATTTTTTTAAATACTTATTTTATTATTATATAAATTTTACAGTTTTATAACAATTTTTTATTTTAGTATATTTTATTCAGTTTTTATAGCTATTTTGTCTTTATTTTCTAGAAAAATCTTATATATCTTTTAAAATAATACAATTATTGCAGAAATATTTTATTGTTTCTGTAAAAAACTAGGAGGATTGATATCAATTAAAATAAATGATTTGATTGAGCTGATGAGTATATTAAAGTTAGCGCTTGAAATACTCAAACAGCTCATATAAGAAAGAGGGATTTATTCCCTCAATTCTTTACAAATCATAGTATGTCTTTTAAGATATATAAATTTTATTGATAGTATTATTCAACTAGTATTTTAATGAGAATAATTTAATTTTATTCTCATTTTTTTTTAAAAATTATTTATATTATAATTCTCATATATTTTATTAAATTCTTTATTTTTTGGAGTAAATAATATGGATAATGATCTTAAAGAAATTAAATTAGAAAGTCAAAATGCTGTAATAAGACAATTTTCAAATCCTAATGAAGATATTAATGAATTAACATTAGAACTTGTTAATTGGATCGAAGAAAATAATTTAACTCCTGTTAATCACTTATTTGCAAGAAATTATTTGGAAAATAATGAAGTAATATATGATTTTGGAATTCCTATTGAAGAAGAAGTTGAAGGAACTGATGAGTTTAAATTTATTAGAATTCCAGAACAAACAGTATTATCTATTAAACACATTGGAAATTATGATAATATTGATGAAACAATGATAAAATTATCAGATTATTTAACAGAAAATAATTTAGAGCTTATTGATGCTCCAAGGTATATTTATCATAATAGCCCTGATGATGTTAATGAAGAAGATTTAATAACTGAAATTCAATACCCTCTTAAGAAGTAACCTTTTAAAAATTGTTCAACAAATTTTGTTTGATAAATAAGAATATATATGATGAAGTAAATATTGTTAGTATATATTGAAATTAGTTTTGTGGTGATAATATGTTTATAGCAACATTAGGTGGGATTTTTAGATTCAAGGATCTTCCCGAAGAATACGGTCCTTACGTTCAATTTAAAGCAACTATTGAGAAAAGAGAGATTAATGATAATGATGAAATAGCTATATTGGATATTACGGGTACTGATAGTCATCATGTTTTATTTTTAGATTCTTATGATAATTTAGATGAAATTAAAGAAGAATTAAAAGATGCTGATGCAAAAATTAATCATACTACTTTGAAGATTATAGGTGGCCACTTATGAGTTTACCCTCAGAACAAAATTGGTTGGTTATTATAAATCTATTAACAGATTTGAAAAAAAGGGGATATGAAATCCCTAATCAAATTAATAAAGATATTTCTCTTGCAAGGTCATCAATTAACTTTTATAAAAAAGATACTAGTCATCCAGATATGATTAATGAATTAGCAAGAGCTGATATGTCTTTACGTGAATCTCAAGAATTTTTATTAGATATTGCAAAAAAAGTTTCTGAAGAGTATTTAGATGAATGGTTTGATAAATTTAAAAGAGCAAATAAAGGCGAGCAAGTATATGAAATGCCTAACTCTAAATCAAAATTTTTAATTAATACTCCTCCAGGAATGTCTTCTAGTAGAATAAATCTTAAAAATCCATTAGCTGAAGAAAGAGTTCAAGAAATAGCTGAATATAATGGAGTTATTATTGAATTTGATGATGATAAAACAGTAGCTATGTATGGAGATAAAAATAATGTTCAATCTGGAATAAAAGAGATGGCTCCTTTTTTCAGTGAATAATTAGTTGTGATTTATATGAAAGTTTTAGTAATTAGTGATGTACACAGTAAAGAAAATGATAAGTTAATTAATTATTTAAATAATAATGATATTGATTTAGTTCTTATTTCAGGAGATATAACTGATTTCGGTCCTTTGGATTTTGTTAATGATTTTATAGGGAAAATATTAGATTGTGACTGCGATGTAGTTGCAATTCCTGGAAATTGTGATCCAAATGGAATTTGTAATGCAATTGAAGAAAGTGGAGCATATTGTCTTCATAAAAAAGTTATTTCTTATGAGAATTTAGTTATTTTTGGTTATGGTGGATCTAACCCTACTCCTTTTGATACTCCTGGAGAAATTGAAGAAACTAAAATCTATAATGATTTATTTGACTTATTCTCTGAATATGAATTTGTTGCTAATGATAAAAAGAAAAATATTAAAATATTATTAACTCATGCTCCTCCAGCTGATACAAAAGCAGATTTAACTAGTTCTGGAGATCATGTTGGTAGTCAATCTATTAAACGAATTATTCAAGAATTCAATATAGATATTAATCTTTGTGGTCATATTCATGAAGCTCAATCAATTGATGAGATGAGTGGAACTATTATTGTAAATCCTGGAATGTTAGAACATGGCAGTGCTACTTTAATAGATACTAATGAAGATAATAGCTTCGATATTAATATAATTTCATTATAATTCTTTTTTTATTTTATTAACTTTATTTTAATATTTATATTATTTTAAAGCTTTTTTTTAAAGTTTAAATTTATTTTTTTTCACTTTCTTTTTTCTATTGGAATTAAATAAAAAATTTTATCTATAATAAAATTATAATTTATTTTTAGTGAAATTATAATTTCTCAAATTTAATTAGGTGTTTTATAATGATTATGGTAAGAGGAGATGTTGATGGAAAAGAATATGCTGAACCTTTTTCTAAAGGTATTTTGGCCCGTTCTCTTACTACTGCAGATTTAGGTTCTAATAAAGCATATAGATTAGCATTTCATATAGAAGCACAATTAATTGAAAATAACGTTTCTTCTATTGATATTGAAGATTTAGTAGATATTGTAGTAAAAGAATTAAATAAAGAAGACCCTCAAATAGCTAATAAATATATTATTTGGAGAAAAATTAGAAATGTTAAAGATCCTTTGATAATATTAATTGGTGGTGCTTCTGGAGTTGGAACTTCATCTATTGCATTTGAAGTTGCTAATCGTTTAGCTATTAAAAATATGATTAGTACAGACATGATTAGGGAAGTAATGCGTAAAATAGTCTCTAAAGAACTTAGTCCAGTTCTTCATGAATCAAGTTTTACAGCTTATAAGGTTATGAGAGTATTACCTCCAGGTCCACAAGATAAAATTTTAGCTGGTTTCATTAATCATGTTGATACTGTTAGTGTAGGTATTGATGCGGTTATCGAAAGAGCTTTAAAAGAGGGTATAAGTATTGTTATTGAAGGAGCACATATTGTTCCAGGATTTATAAAGCAAGAATTAGTAGAAAAAGAAAATGTTGTTTTATTTACCCTATGTCTTAATGATGATGACATTCATAAAGGGCGATTTTATGCAAGGTCCCGTGAAAGATGGGCTAAACGTCCTCTTGAAATGTATTTAAAAAATTTTGAATCAATTAGAAGAACCCACAATTACATAATTCAACAGGCTGAAAAATATGATTCTGCTATTATTGAAAATGTAGATGTTATTAAAACTGTAGATATGATGATTTCTTATATAACTGAGAAATATGGGGGCATGAAAAATGCTAAGTAAAAAAATTAAAGATATAATGGAAACTAATGTAATAACTGTTGATTCATCTGAAGATGTAGTTTTTGCATTTGAAAAATTAATGAAAAATAAAATAAGTGCAATGCCTGTAATGGAAGATGATAAAATGGTAGGAATTATTACTGCTACTGATTTAGGTCATAATCTAATTTTAGATAAATATGAATTAGGTACTCCTGTCTGTGATGTAATGGTTAAGAATGTTGTTTCTATAAGTTCTGATAAAAACTTAAAAGATGCTATTAAAGTCATGAAAGATAGTGCTCCTGAAGAAGGAATCATTAATCAATTACCTGTTGTTGAAGAAGGTAGCTTAATTGGAATTATTTCTGATGGAGATATTTTAAAAGCAATCTCTTAATTTTATTTTTTTATAAAATAGCTATTATTATAGTTTTTATTATTTTTGATAAAGTTTATATAAGATATAAAACAAATATTTATTTTGGCTAGACTGGAGGGTTAGGGGTCCTCTGTAAGCATACACCCCCTCTGATGCAGTTGAAGTTTAGGAGGCGGCTTTTTAAGAAATTTAGTAGCCTAGAAAATCAATATAGAAGTCTCGTCCTGCAGGATTGATGGTGATAAGACTTTTACTGTAGGGTAAAAGTAAATTATCTTAGTTTTAGGAATGTGTCAGGCCCGGAAGGGAGCAGCTCTACTAATTACAATTAATGCTTGTAGAACAACGGGGTGGAGTTGTTTTTTCTAGATAACTCTATTTTTCGAAACTAGTCCACTCTTAAACATGCCATTTAATAAAACAATAATATTTATAAGTAGGTTTTTATAAATTAAAAATAGTATTTCATTATTTGATTATTTTTTTTAAAAAAGTCGGGATGGCCCAGCCTGGTACGGCGTCGGACTGCTAATCCGATGATCCCTTGGATCACACGGGTTCAAATCCCGTTCCCGGCGTTTTATTTTCACATATCTATTTCTTGACTATGATCATAATCTTCGCTACAAGGACATGCATGAACTGTTACTGATTGTATGATTTCTATTTCTTTAGGTATCTTATTTTGCACTTCGTGAACAATATCATGAGATTCTATAAGACTTAAATTAGGATTTAAATCAACATGAAGAGCAACTATAGCATATGTTCCAAAATAACCTATTTTAATATCATGGGCACCATAAACATGTTTAACTGACTTTGCTGCTTTTTCAATATCATCAACTAAATCTTTTGATGGAACCTTACCCATAATATTATTAATGTTTTCAATTCCTATTTCAAAAGCTGTTTTCATAATTATTATACCAATAACAAAACCTACAATTGGATCTAAAATAGGAAAACCTAATTGTGAGATTATAACACTGAATAAAATAGCTATGCATGAATAAATATCTACTTTTTGATGATTTCCATCTGCAACAATAGCTGGACTATTAATTTTTTTGCCAAGTGAAATTATATATTTACTTGTAGCTATATTTACAAAAACTCCAATAAGTGCCATTCCTGCTGCTAAATAACTTGGTGCAACTATTTCATTATGTGATATTATTTTATCAATTGCTCCAGTTAAAACCTCATATGAAACCATAGCTAAAAATAAAACAATTACAAGTCCAGCTATTGCCTCAGATCTACCATGACCAAAGGGATGATCTGAATCGGCAGGTTTTTGACCTATTCTAAAACCAATATATGATATTATTGAAGTAACAATATCTGATAATGTATGAAATCCTTCAGATACTAATGCATAACTTCCAGATACTAATCCTACAGTAATATTAAAAGTTGTTAAAAATACATTTCCGATTATTCCAACTAATGTAGCTTTTCGCCCTATGCTTAATCTAGTTTCTTTACTCATAATATCATAATTTCCTTAAAATATCCATAGCATTTTCAATATTTTCATAAGAGTTTGCAAAAGACATTCTAACATGATCTTTACCAACAGAGCCAAATGCAAGACCTGGAACTGTTATGACACCTGCTTTAGCAGCTTCTTTAACAAATTCTTCTGGATTTTCTATTTTAGGAAATACATAAAAGGCTCCATCTGATTTTACACATTCATGGCCCATATCATTTAAACTATCTACAATTAAATCCCTTCTTCTTTTAAATTCTTTAACCATAGCTTCAACTTCATTTTGTGGCCCAGTTAATGCTTCACATGCTCCTTTTTGTGCAATTGAATTTGCACATGCTGTACAATATTGGTGAACTTTTAATAATTCTGATGTGATTTTTTCATTAGCTGTTAAATAAGCAATTCTAAATCCTGTCATAGCATATGTTTTTGAAAAACCATTAATTGTTACAGTATTTTCACTATATTCTCCTACAGAATAATGTTTATTTTCATATATAATTTTTTCATAGATTTCATCAGATATAATAAAAAAATCATGGTCCATAGATAAATCACCAATAGCTTTAATGTCTTCTTTATCCATAACTGCTCCTGTTGGATTTGAAGGTGAATTTAAAATTATAGCTTTAGTATTTTTATTAATTTTTTCTACTACTTCTTCAGCTTTTAATTTAAAATCATTTTCCATTAAGCAGTTTAATTCAACTGGTTTTGCTTGTGATAATTTTACACAAGCTTCATATGATAAAAATCCTGGATTTGGAATAAGTACTTCATCACCTACGTCAAATAAAGCCTGGGAACACATATAAAGAGCTTCACTCGCACCTGTTGTAACTATAATGTTTTCTGCATTGGTTTTAATATTATTTTCGTTTTGAAATTTATTAGTAATTTCTT
Source organism: Methanobrevibacter sp. DSM 116169 (assembly GCF_046197865.1). GTDB lineage: Archaea > Methanobacteriota > Methanobacteria > Methanobacteriales > Methanobacteriaceae > JAHKLT01. Next base: position 618,907 of record NZ_CP166990.1, read on the forward strand.
CTCTCAAATCTAAAAATCCTTTATTAGGAGTATAATGGGAATAGTTTTCATCTATTGCTTTTTTCATAGCTATTTTAATATTTTCTGGAACATCAAAATCAGGTTCACCAATTCCTAAGTTAATAGCATTTTCATTAGTCACTTCAAACATTTTTCTAATTTGGGATAATTCAATTGATTGAACTCTTCTTGCAAAATCATACATATTAATTACAACCTTATTTTTATTATTTATGATGACAGTAGTATTTAAATTATTATTTATTACAAACTCCACATTTATAACATTTATTTTCCTTACACCATGGAGTAGTTTTATTTAAATCTATTTTTTCTCTTTCTTTTTTTAAAAAATTTGAATTTAATCCAATATCTATATTTTCCCAAGGTAAATGACTATTAAAATCATAGTTAGGAATATATTTTTCCCATTCTTTTATTGGAATCTTCTCATGTAATGATTTTTCAAGTAAATTTCCAACATTATGGTCTCCACAAGAGAGAATATATTGAATTAATCCCATTTTAGCACTATCAAATTTAACATCAATATTTTTAAGATTTTTTTTAAGATATTTTATTTTAGATTTAATATCTTTAATATTATAAGTATCCCATTGTAAAGGAGTATGTGGTTTAGGTATAGTAGGATTTATACTAAAAGACATTAAGTGAGTATTACCATAGCTATTTAATTTAGTAATATATTCACATAACTCTTTTATTTCTTCTTCACCTTCATTAGGTAATCCTATTAAGAAATAAAATTTTATTTTTAATTTTAAATCAATAGCATTTTTAACAACTTCTTCAATTTTTTCATTAGAAATATCTTTATTAATAGATTTTCTTAAAGAATAAATAGATTCAGGAGCTATTGTTAATGTTCTAAGTCCACTATTTTTTAAATTTTCTAAAGTTTTCCTATTCAATGATTCTAATCTTAAAGAAGGTGTTGAAACTTCAAAATTTCTATTTTTTAATCCTTTTATTAATTCATTAAGTTTTGAATAATCTCCTACTGCTGAACCTATTAATGTTACTTTATTAAACCCAGTATTTTCTCTTGATTTTTCAGCTATTTCAAATAACTTTTTTAAACTAACTTCCCTTAAAGGCCTATAAAGATAGCTAGACATACAAAATCTACATCCCCTTGTACATCCTCTTGAAACATTTAATAATATTGTATTTTGAAAAACAGGTTTATAATTCTCGTCTTCTGTTTCAACAATTAATGGATGAGTATTATGATAAATGGAATTTAAATTATCCATTATATTGATTTTGGTATGGTTATTTTCACTAGATACATATACTCCTTCAATTTTTGAAAATTCCTTAATATTATTATGGGGGTTATCTATTTTTTTATAACAATCTAGAAAATTGTTAATGGTTGTTTCTCCTTCTCCTATAATAAATAAATCAATAAAATCTGTTAATGGTAAAGGATTAGCTGTTGCACATGGTCCTCCAGCAATTATCAAAGGATGGTTTTCATTTCTATCTTCTCTTCTAAGTGGAATATCACTATATTCTAATATTTTAAGAACATTAAAATAATCTTGTTCATATTGCAGAGAAAAACTTATTATGTTAAATCCTTTTAATGGACTATTAGATTCTATAGTTCTCTTTTCAGGATAAACAATTCTCTCACACCAAGAATCTTCTCTTTCATTAATTAAATTATACATTAATTGAAACCCTAATGAAGACATAGCTGTTTTATAAATATTAGGATATGATAAAGCTATTCTTATCTCAGTTTTTAGTGGGTCTTTTTGAATTGTGTTTTTTTCTAAAATCATTTTATAAAATTATTTTATATTCGAAATTAAATAAATATATTTATAATTTTTATTGATTTTTTATTATTTTTATAAGTAAGTACGCATTGTTTTAATTTAACTATAATAAATACAATTGAACGCAATTCTTTATTTATAAACAATTTTTTCTTGAATTTTAATTATATATCTTTAAATTTTGCCTATATATTTATTAAAGATGGTAATTTTAACTAATATTATTTTAGTAAGTTCATTTTACTTTAATACTTATCTAAGACTTAGTTGATTTTCATGCCATTTTTCACAATATTTTTTGTTATATTAATTATTTCTACTAAATTTTAAAGTTTTTTAATAAAAATAATTGATTTAAATGCTTTTTTTCTGTATTGAACCATGAATAACATTTATATAAGATTAAATTGAAAATATTGTTACTCATTATGAAAATATTATTTTTTCAAATTTGTAATGAGAACGAGGTGAAAAAATTTCTATTGTAAAAAAAACATTATTGATGAGCGTAGCATTCCTTATTTTTATATCAATGGGTGCTTGTGTTGCTAATGATTCAATTAATGTTGATTTTGATGAAAATCAAAATTTAATTCAAGATGATAATGTATTATCATCTTATGAAAATTTAGGTTTTTCTGATGATTCTATCATAACAACTTATCAATCTAATGGAGAAAATATTAGTGAATATGATTCTTCAATTGATGGTGGTAATGATTATTACAATGAAGATGATATTAAATTTTCTACAAATAATCAAATTTCTTCTTCAAATTTAGAAAATGCTTATATTGATGAAGAAATCAGTTTCAATAACAATGATGTTTTTAATTCTAAAAAGGATACTATCATAAATGCTGATAATGTCACTAAAATATATAAAAACGATACTCATTATGTTGTTGAACTTAAAGATCTTGAAGGAAATCTTTTAGATGGTATGGATATAATATTTTCAATTAATGGTGAATCTTATACAAGAACCACGGTTAATGGTATAGCTATGTTGTCTATTAATTTATCGCCGGGCCATTACTCTGCAAGTGCTACATTTAATGGAAATGAAAACTATTCTTCTTTTACTATTTTCAATGATATTGATGTCTTACCTTCTGTTGTAGGTCATAATATTGAAAAAATTTATAAGAATGGTACTCAGTATTATGCTACTATTTATGGTTATGATGGTAGTGTTTTAGCTGATACTGTGGTTTCTATGAATATTAATGGTGTCATTTATGAGCGTAAGACTAATAGTGACGGTGTTGTTATGTTGTCTATTAATTTGGATCCTGGTAAGTATGTTATAACTGTTACTCATCCTGATTCATTTTTGACTGTGTCTAATAATGTTACTGTCTTACCTTCTGTTGTAGGCTATAATATTGAAAAAATTTATAAGAATGGTACTCAGTATTATGCTACTATTTATGGTTATGATGGTAGTGTTTTAGCTGATACTGTGGTTTCTATGAATATTAATGGTGTCATTTATGAGCGTAAGACTAATAGTGATGGTGTTGTTATGTTGTCTATTAATTTAGATCCTGGTAAGTATGTTATAACTGTTACTCATCCTGATTCATTTTTGACTGTGTCTAATAATGTTACTGTCTTACCTTCCATTGTCGGTTCAAATATTATTAAGTCTTATAGGAATGGTACTCAGTATTATGCTACTATTTATGGTTATGATGGTAGTGTTTTAGCTGATACTGTGGTTTCTATGAATATTAATGGTGTTATTTATGAGCGTAAGACTAATAGTGATGGTGTTGTTATGTTGTCTATTAATTTGGATCCTGGTGAATATGTTATAACTGTTACTCATCCTAATTCAGGTTTAATGACTTCTAATATTGTTAAAGTCATAGCTATGGAAACCGTTGTAAATGGTTCCGATTATACTATTACATCTAATGCTGTTCAAAATTACACTGTAACCTATACAGATATTAATGGAAATCCTATTTCTGATTTACCAGTTTACTTTAAAATTAATGGTGAAACCTATTATCTTTCAACTGATAAAAATGGTATTGCATCTATTATATTAAATTTAGGCTTCGGTAAACATTCTATAGATTATGGATTTGAGGGAAGTTCAGGTTATATTAAATCTAGTGGATCTAGCACTATTACAATTTTAAATTCAACTACAATATTAACTGGTAGTGATTTAACAACTACTTATAATGATGGTTCTTATTATTCAGTTAAATTAACTGATTATAATGGAAATCCATTAATTGGTAAAAATATAATTTTTGTAATTAATGGACAGTCATATTCTAGAACTACTGATGAAAATGGTATTGCAAAAATCGCTATTAATTTAGATCCTGGAAAATATAGTATAACTTATTATTATTCTAATGAAAGTAGTGAAGATTATAATAAAGGACAAAATACAATAACTGTAAATAAAATATCTTTAGATATGTCTGCTTCTGATTTGACAATGGAGTGGAATGATGGTTCTACATTTGAAGTATTATTAACTCAAAATGGAAAACCTGTTGCAAATAAAAATATTATATTTACAATTAATGGCAATACATATTCTAGAACTACTAATGCTTTAGGTATTGCATCATTAAGTATAAATTTAAATGCAGGAATATATACAGTTCATTATAAATTAGATGATGATCTTTTCTATTCATCTAATGGTGGACAAAATACAATCTTAGTCAATGGTACATTTTTAAAAGGAAGTACTGGTTCATTTGCTATAGGTGATAATTATAATGTTATTCTTAAAGACGTATATGGAAAGCCTATATCTGGTGAAACAATTAAATTCATTATTAATAATCAAGAATTTACTCGTTTGACTAATAATGAAGGTATTGCTTCTATTGTATTGAACTATAATCCTGGTGAATATACAATTTCTTATTATTTGGTTAACAGTATTTATGGGGAAATTAGTGGTCAAGAGATCATTACTATTTTAAATTTAATTGAAATTAATAGTATTATTTCCGCAGCAAATGTAGTTAAAAATCACATTGAAAATAATTATAACCTTCCAAGTCATGTTACTATTGAAGGAAAAGATTATTCAATGGCACAATTTTTATACTTATTAACTGTAGCTACAAATAATTTAAATGAAGGTAATTTAGATAAAATAGCTGTAAGAAGTGTCAACGACCCTTCTAATCCACTTGAATCTTCTAATTTAGGAAATTTATATATGGCAGACTATTTATTTATTGCATCTTTCATTAGTAATTATATAATTGCCAATGGTGAAGCTCCTAATTCTGCTGATTCTTCTTTAGGATCAATTACTTTTGAAGGATTAATTTATGCTTATGCAAGAATAGTTGTATTTTATGGTAATAATGCAAATTCTATGCCTGCTTATGTTTCAATAAAATCAGTTGGTATTCCGGTATCTAATAGTGTTTTAAATTCAATTAACACAATCACTGATTTAGATCCTTATTTATCAGCTTCTAAAAATTGTCAAGTAGATAATGCTGTAATTCAAGCATTAGCTGCACAATTAACTGAAGGATTAACTAATGATTTAGCAAAAGCAAATGCAATTTTTGAATTCTGCCGTTATGAGATTGATTATTGGTTCTATTATGATACCAAATATGGTGCTGTAGGAACTTTAAATGCTGGTGGAGGAAATTGTGTTGATGGTACTCACTTATTCATTGCATTATCCAGAGCAGCAGGTCTTCCTGCAAGATATGTTCACGGAACATGTACATGGACTATTAGTGGTTCAACTTATGGGCATGTTTGGGCTCAAGTATTAATTGGTGATACATGGGTTGTTGCTGATACTTCCAGTACTAGAAATTCTTTTGGTGAAGTAGTTAGTTGGAATAACTATAACTATGTTTTCAAAGGATTTTATGCATCCCTTCAATTTTAGATAAATAATTTCATCTTCTTTTTTTCTTTTTTTTTAAATAAATTTATTATAATAACTATTTTTTTAAGTTTAGATTCAAAATTTATATACTAAGTAATTAATAATATACTAATATTAATTAAATTAGGAATTTAAAGAATGAATAAGACTAAATATAAGAAACTTGCTGTTGGTGGAACTTTTGATAAGTTTCATGAAGGTCATAAGAAATTGCTTGAAACAGCTTTTGATTTAGGTGAAAAAATAGAGATTGGTGTTACATCTGATGATTTTGGAGGATTAAAAGGTGATATTGATCCATGTAAAAAAAGAATTTCTAATTTGAAGACATTTTTTAAAGATAAAAAATCTAATTTTCATATTATGAAATTAGAAGATCCTTATGGGACTACAATTTATGAAGAAGATTTTGAAGCTATTGTTGTAAGTGAAGAAACTGAACCAACAGCTATTGAAATTAATAAAATAAGGAATGAAAAGAATATGTTTCCTTTAGATATTATTGTAGTTAGTTTTGTTTTAGCTGATGATGGTACGCCTATTTCATCTACACGTATTCGTAATGGTGAGATTAATAAAAAAGGCCATTTAATTAATAACAAAAATTAATCGATATGTTTATATATTCACTTCGATAAAGTGTATATTGAGATGATATTATAAGGTATTTTTAAAGTTTTTAATTTATCTTATTACCTGGAGTGATTTTATGGCTTCAATTTTGCGCGATGGAAATGAAAAAAGAGAATTAACTCATGAAAATGAGAAATGTATAGGTTGTGGAATTTGTTCTGATATTTGTCCAACATCTGCTTTAAGATTGGGACCAATTTTACCTATTGCAAGAGGGCTATTAAAAAAAGATTATATCACAATGAATGATAAAAAATGTGTATTTTGTGGAATGTGTTCTTCTGCATGTCCTTTCGATGCAATGGATTTAAAAATTAATGATGCATCTATTAAAGATTTAAATAACTATCCTAAATGGGATCAAGGTACAGATATTAACAAAGATGATTGTATTTATTGTGGAAAATGTGAAATTTCTTGTCCTCAGGATGCAATTAAAATCAAAAGAAAATTACCTTCTGCTAGTGAATTAGTAAAAGGAGAAATTAGAACATTTGATGATAAATGTATTAACTGTAATTTTTGTACAGATATTTGTCCTGTAGATGCAATTACTATTAAAACTAATATAAATAATGAATTTGATCCAGTAGCTATAGAAATTGATGAATCTAAGTGTGTTCACTGTAAAATGTGTCAAAAAATTTGTCCAGAAGATGCTATTCAAATTATATGTAGTTCTTGTATGGATATTGAAGAAATTCCAGAAGTTGTACTTGATGGAGATATTGTTTTAGATAATAATATTTGTGTTAATTGTAGCTGGTGTGAAAATGTTTGCCCAACTGATGCTGCAAAAACTTCTAAACCATTTGAAGGTGAAGTAATTCTCACAGAATTAGAAGATAAAGTATGTAAGGGAGAACAATGTAATGCTTGTGTTGATGTTTGTCCTTGTAATGCAATTACTCTTATAGATAATAAACCATCTATAAATATGGATGTATGTGTTTTATGTGGTGCTTGTCAAAAATCATGTCCTTTAAAAATATTATCTGTAAATAGAACATCTATGACATTAAAAAATATTAATTCAAAAGCTTGGAATAATGTTTTAGGAAAAATTATTAGTAAATAATTAGTGTAAAATATGTAAAGTAACTATTAATCATGATAAATGTAAAGGTGCAAGTTGTGAAGAATGTGTTAATACTTGTGCTATGGGTATTTTTGTAATTGATGGAGATACTATTTCTATTGAAAATGAAGAAATTTGTTCTTTATGTGATATATGTAAAGATGTATGTCCTAATGAAGCTATTATAATTGAAAAATAGCTAATTTTAAACTTTTTTATTATAGTAAGGGTTATTTCCCTTACTTTAAATATTATTTAATATAAACTCTTTTTCACTTTCTAATAAGCTTTTTAAACTTTTATTTATAGAATCTAGTATATTTACTCCATAAGATCCTACTATTATAACAATTACAATTATTCCTCCTATAAGTAAAATAAGTTCTGCACTAGTTTGACCACTATTTTCATTTAATATACTATTCATTTTATCCGCTAGTATTCATTAAGTTCCTCATGGTTTGCACATCATCACTAGCATTTAACTGTGAACTATTACTTTCAAAATATGCTCTATATATTAATAGTGCAGCTATAGCTATTACAATAACTCCTCCAAATAATAATATATATTCTGCAGCGCCTTGACCTGAATTTTCATTTAATATGGTTTTAAAATTTTTCATTTTTTTAACCTCATTAATACTTAATTTTTAAAATATATTAATATTACTAATGGCTAAAAAAGTATTATTCTTTAATCATTTTAATTTATAATATAACTGTCATTTGTTTGTTGATTCTTAAAAATAACCATTAGATTTATAAATAAAGTGGTAGATATTCTTATATAATTATTAATTATAATATCATTAAATGGTTATAATTTAATTAGGTTTATTGATAATTTTTTATTGTTGGTTTAGGTGAAAATGTGAATAATAATCTTAAAATTGTTTTCGGGATAGCAATTACTGCCATTGGGGCATTTATAACATATGAAGCTATGGTTCTTAATTTAATAGAATTAATAGTATTATTAGGTATTCTTCTAACTATTATGGGTGTATTTTTAATAGTATCCTTCTTTGTAGATGTATCTTCTATAACAAACGAGTTTTTAAAGGAAGCTAATATTGATGGAGTATCTGATTCTGCACCTTTAAAAGTTAAAAATAATAATGAACCTACTAAATTTAAAAAAAATATTAAAAAAGCAGATTTTTCAAATAAAAATAATAATAAACCTGCATTTAAAAATGAAATTAGGGCTCCCGATAATGAACCTAATGAAGTATTGGATATAAAAGAATATAGTGAGGAACCTTCTTTTGAAGATAATAAATTAGTTTTCACTCCTAATTATGAAAAACCTGTTCCTGTTACAAGAAAACCTAAGAAAAGATCAGCACATTTTGAAGAAGAGATTTCATATCAAAATGATTTAGATAAAACTGATGAAATTAAAAAAGCATTATCTAACAGCTATTCTACTGATATTAAAGAACCTATTTATGAAACAGAAAATTTAATGCCTAGAGATATTAAAATTGACTTAAATAATCCTGAATCTTTACCTATTCCAAATATCTTAAAAAGTTTTATTATTTCAAATAAAGGCACTATTGCATCAGAAGAAGCATTTGAAGATTTAACAATAAGAGCTAAAAATAATTTGATGCTTGAAATTCCTAATTTAGCTAAACTTAATGATAGATTACTATCTTATGTTCCAACTACTCAATCTAGGATTATTATTGAAGAATTTGATATTACTAATACTTCTTATGTTTTATTAATTACTTCTCTTTTAAAACAAAATGTACATATTAAAACATTACCTAAAATAGATATTACTAATTTAGTAACAGATAATTCTGCACTTATAGTAGCTGATAATTTAATGGATAATGATGGAGAATATGGTGCAATATATGAAGATGTTTCTGATATTTCTCAAATAAAAGAAATTTTTGAAAAATCTTGGAATATAGCTAAAGATATTGATTTAAATTTATTAATTGCATAAGGTGCGGTGATTTATATGGAAATTAGATGGTTAGGCCATTCTGCTTTTGAAATTATTAGTGATGATAATGTAAAAATTTTAATAGATCCTTTTATAAGTAATAATCCTGCTTGTCAAATACCTGTTGAAGAGCTATCTCCTGATTTAATTTGTGTTACTCATGGCCATATTGATCATTTTGGAGATGCAATGGAAATATCTAATTCTAAATCTGTTCCAATAGTAGCTAATCATGAAATTTCTCTATATTTATCAAAACAAGGAATTGAAAATGTTAGTATGAATATTGGTGGTTCTATTGTTTTTAGAGACATTAAAATTACAATGTTAAATGCAGAACATTCTTCTGATATTGATTTTGTTGAAGATTGTATTCCTGGTGGTAGTGCAGCTAGTTTTTTAATTACTTTTGAAGATGGAACCAAAGTCCTACATTGTGGAGATACTGGATTATTTGGAGATATGGAAACAATTATTGGTAATATCTACAAACCAGATATTGCTCTTGTACCTATTGGTGATAAGTTTACTATGGGTCCTTTTGAAGGAGCTTTAGCTACAAGATGGTTTAATCCTAAAGTAGCTATTCCGATGCATTATGATACTTATCCTGTTATTGAACAAGATCCTTTAGTTTATTCAAATTATGTTAAACAATTAAATCCAAATATTGATGTTTTACCTTTAAATCCTGGGGAATATTTTAAATATGACTCAGAAGAATATTCAGATTAATTTTCAAATCTTTTTCTCTCGTGATATTCTTCATCAATATCACATTTTCCAGATGGTAATACTCTGACCACATCATCTAATGTGATTATATCATCTTCATTAATTTTATGTAATATTTTCTTAGCTATAGCTTCTTTTTTAGTGTATCCTGGTTTTATTACTATATAATTATCTGTTTTTGCTTTTACAGCATCAATTGGTCCTGCCATTATTCTTTTTCCTTCATAATCCACTATTCCAATAGCTATTTGTAATTTTGCACCTCTTATGAAGTTTCTATTTCCTCTTATTACAAATGATCCTTTTGGTAAATATTCTCCACTTTCAGGTGTTTTTGAAACTTGGTCTGAATGGACCCAAAAAACATCTTGTGTTCCATAAGTTTTTGACCAAGCAGTTGAAAATGAAGCTGTGAAGATAGCAGATTCTTTAAGCAGATCGTCATTTAATGAATGATTATCTAATTTTATTACAACTGAACTTGCACCATGTATATCTGCATGTAAATAAATATCATTTTTCTCTAAATATTTTTTTACAATTTGCTCATTTGTATTAGCATCACGTCCTGAGATTACTAATGTATTATCAGAGCTTATAAACCATCTTAATTTTTCAAACCACTTCAAATCTTTTTTAACTCTTTTTTTAGGAACAGATACTCTTTCCATTTCAATTTCTTTTTTATCTTTAATTTTTGCAAGTTGTTTTTGCGTATTTTCAATAGCTATTAAAGCACCCTTTATCTTCCTTTTTGCTTTTTTAGATTTTTCATAATAATCTTCAGCATTTTCTGGAATAGTTCTTAAAGGATCAATATTTATAGAATAATCATCAATTTTTAATGTTAAAGTTCCAAGTTTGTCCATTGATTCAAATATTTGAGCTTCTTCCATTCCTTCTTTTTTAGCTTTTTTAAGAGTTTTAGCTATTTCATCCCAAGAATATTGTTTATCTCTAGCAGTTAATACAACATTAATTAAATTTTCTATTGTAGGATAATTAGAAAATATTATTTCTCCTTTTTTCTGACAAGTTTCAATGGTATCTTCAAATCCTTTTAATGTGTCGTTTTGAAGATCAAGTCTTTTTTGGAATTTTTTTACCTTTTTATTCCAAGCACTTTCTTTAACATCTTTAATGCCAGTATTTACCTTTTTAGAGTAAAATTCATCACATGCTTCATTAAAACTATCAAAATATTCCTTTTTAAGGTCTTTATATTGAATTAAATCAATTGGCACAACATCTTCTTTTTTACCTTTAACAATTTGAGGTTTAAATTCATTATTTTTTAAAGGTTTAAACACTTGTATAAGGGAATTATATATTTCTTTAATTTCTTCATCAGATAAACTATTAGCTAATTTTTCTTTATCAATATTTTTAGTGTTTAAAATAATTTCCTCAGCATATAAACTTCCAAGACCATTACTTGCTATTGTTCTAACAAGGTCACGATCTGAATCATTTAAAATATCTTTTAGTTCTTCTTCTGTAATATTAATCGGATCTATACCTTGTTTTCTAGGATAGACATATTCTTTTTTAGAACTTATATCTCTTGAACTTAATTGTGTTCTTTTTAAAGGTAAAATAATGTTATTTTCATCATCTAGAAGAATTATGTTTCCTTTATCAAATAATTCAATAATAATTGTATATGTAATGTCTTTTTTTACTTTTAATTCAATTACTCTATCAAAATTATGTTGTTTAATACTTACTACATTAGCTCCTTTAAGTCTTTTTCTTAGAAGCATTGGAAATGATGGTGGGATCTTAGGATTTTCTAATGGATATTGGCTAATATGTGTTCTAACACCTGCTTGAAAGACAATATCTACTCTACCGGTTCCAGCTTTATGAAACCTCATAACAACAGTATCTTTTGTTGGCTGAAATGATTTATCTACTCTTGCACCTATTAGTAAATCGTTTAATTCATTACATATTGTATATATGTCTACATTAGACATGCTTTTCATTTTTTACACCTATTATTCTTTTAAATAAATTTTCTATATAACTTTAAATATGATTAAATTTTAATATAAACTATAATTATTATAATTATTTTATTATTAATTTTGGAGGAATCACATGGAAAGTAGTCTTAAAGTTACAAGTATTCACATAATTTTTGCAATATTCGCATCAATATTATCTGCTGGAGCATCTCTTGGATGGTTTGGTTTTAAAAACGATATAATATCTATAGTATTTCTAGCTGTTTTTGTTTATATTGCAGGACAAATTTGTCAAAAACTATACAAAGATGATGTTGAAGGATTCTCAGCTTGGTTATGGGATGGAATTGTACCAGCTTTTTTAGTTTGGATTATGGTTTATACTCTTTTATTTAACTATTTATAAATATAAGTATTCTTTTTTTTTAATTTTTTTAATTTTTTAATATAATAACCACATAAGGGTTATTATTAAAGCTGCTAAGAATAATATTGGAGCTATTATTTTACTTACAGAAACAATTGAACTCATTGTTGATATTAATTCTGTTGAATTATTAGGTCCAAATGTTTTAAGACTAATTCTTTCAGTTTTAGTTCCTACTTCAACTTCTTCTAAATCTTCAATAGCTATTTGAATAGTTTTTCTAACATATTGGATTATTTCTTTTCTTTTTTGAGTACCAATTGGATTATATCCTTTAGCTAATGTATTCACTGAATGAGTATCAGTTGTCATAACTTCAATTTCATCAATAGCTAAGTCTTTAGTAGCTTCAATGATTTCTTGTCTAAAACCAATTTCCATATTATTTGAATCAAATAAAACATATGCAGTTCTTTGATTATTTACTTCTACAATCATAGTTTTAATACCGCTATCTCCAACTCCAGATGTTTTATCTAAGGTTTCCATTAAATCTTCATGACATCCTACTTTGATTGTTGATTCTTTTGGAGTATGATCTATTTTTTGAATTCCATCTATTAGCTCAAAAACTTCAGGATTTCCAGGTAATACTTCTCCACTTTCTTCTGTAAATGAATTATGACAATCTACAATTATCGCATCATCAATTTCACAGGTTTTCTGACTATATGCAAGCATTGTAAGTCCTACACTAAATTCAATATCATCACAACCATAAGGTGCAAAAGTACTAAGTAATATCATTCCCTTATTAAAGAATTGAACTCCTATATTTGATTTTTTCTCATTATATCTTTTAAAATCACTAGCTATATTTGAATATTCTAGATTTTCTAAACTATTTTTTATAGCTATTTCTATTTTATCTACTTCTTTAGTTGATACAGGATTAAAATCATGTGTAGATGGGCCATGAGCTATCATAGTAAAATGATCAAATTTATTTGCAAGTGTTGTAGGCATATTTGATCCTCCAATATCTCCTAAAGGACCTGGATGAACACATGGACTTACAAATAATGATTTTATTTCATTTCCTTTTTTAAAACTAACATAACTAATGAGTGTTTCAATAGTTTCTCCCATATCATCAAATAATCCTTCTAAAGAGCTGGAACCTTCATTCATATGTGCAATAAATAAACTTAAAAGATCTAAAACTCCAATACCTAAATTTTTCTTCATTGGAGATTCTACTATTGAAATAAATGAATATATGAATATTGCAAAGATTATACTTCCAATAATAGCTTTAATAAATAATGGTGTAATTCCAAGGCCAATTATGCTTTCTGCATGAGATACAAATGTTATGATGATAAACATTGTTAATGTGAGTAATGGTTGCATAGCTCCGATAAATACTGATTTAGTAAACCCTATTGATGATGTACTCCATAATACTATAATATTAAATGCAAAACTAAGTATAACTCCAAATATAATACTTTCTACACTTAAATCAACATTGAAAAAAACAGATATTATTGCTCCACCAAGCATTATAAATCCTATAGCTAACATTGATAAGAAAGATAAAAACATTGAATGTTTTGTTTTTAGATTAATTCCATGTAATGATGTAACCCATTGTTGATTCATTCCACCACTCATTATAGAAGCTATTCCTAATACGAAAAATCCAAAGGCTCCTCCATAAATTATCTGTTCTAAAAGCCCCATATCATAAACTGGATTTATTATAAAATACAATGCACCAATTATAAAACTAGCTACTATTATGTTTACTGTACTTATTTTTGTTGAGGGTAAGGTTTTGATATATTTTGATAATCCTGCTACACTACTCATACTTGACATTAGTTTTTACTCCACACTTTTTATTATATGCTTTAATTATATTATTGATATTATAAGATAATAACTTAATTACTTGAAATTTTTTGAAAAATAGCAATAATGTATTTTTTTGTACATTAATGTAAAAAAAAGAAAATTAATAAAAATTAAAATTTGTTTAATATCACTAACATCAGTTAAATGCATTTTACCCTCTTTAGATTTCGTTTTCAAAGCGTTACAATTTGTAATGGTTTCATTTCTGCTGATTTTAAAACGGCTTTTTAAAGTTCTCCAATATTGATCAGAGTTACTACTTTCAAATAATACTTCAATAATATCTACAACAGAAAAATAATAATCTTCTATTTACTTATTCCAAATTGTTCTTATTTTCCTGTGTTTCAAACAATTTTATTTCATTTTTATTAGTCATAGTTAATCACATTAATATATTCAAAGATATTTCCATTTTTTTTTGAAATAACTGAATTTTTTTCCATATGTTGAGTGTTGGCCAACATTATTTTGATTTTATTATTGTTTTTATTTTAAATTATTGTTTTTTCAATGTATATTTGTTGTTTAATAAAACATAGTGTTTTATATACTATTTAACATAAATAATAATTTGTAATTGGTTAATATATATTTTAATGATATTTTAGATAAAATTGTTATAATTATTCCTAAAAAAATATCTAAACGTGATCATTTAATGAATAGGGTTGAATTTTTATGGAAGAAGTTAATACTCTTAAAGCAACATATGAATATGACAATAAATTTGATATAATGGATATTGGTGCTGAAGGAGAATTTAAATATAAAAAAACAATAGAAATTGATAATAGTGTTTATATTGATTTTGATGAAAATAATGTTCCTTTTGCTCTTGAAATGTTTAATGCTTCAAGAATTTTCAATATAAGAAAACAAGATCTTCATAATCCAAAACATATTGATATGAATATAACTATTAAAGATGGAATAATATATTTAAAAATTACATATATTTATGAAACACATAATGCTTCTGTTATTGAAGAAGTAGATAAAAAAGTTATTAATGATTATAATATTTCCGACATGGAAACAGTATTAGTTACATCTTAATTTTTTTATTTTTGGTCTTTCTTGAGATAATGATTTATTCACTTTAATGTTAATAATGCCACTTGTATTCTTGTAAATGGTATAAAAAAAATATTATTAACGAAAAAATCTAAAAGAGCACATGAAATATAAAAAGTAGTGGTGCTAGTAATGTTATGGATTAATATTTAACATTTTTTCCTCTAAGAATTCTAATTCTTACATAAATTTATTTATTTAAAAATTTATATAATATATATGATTAATGTAATTAGGTGAATTAATGATAAAATTAGATGTTCCTATTAAAGATGATATTAGTAATTTAAAAGCAGGAGATGTTGTTTACTTATCTGGAAATATTTTAACTGCAAGAGATCAAGCTCATAAAAGAATCTTAGAAGAAGGTTCTCCATATGATTTAGAAGGTGTAGCTATTTTTCATGCAGGTCCCATTATAAAAAATGACGGAACAGATGATAATCCTAATTATAAAATGGTAGCTATTGGACCAACTACTTCAATGAGGATGAATCCATATCAAGCTGATGTAATTGATAAAGGAGTTAAATTAGTTATTGGTAAAGGTGGTATGAATGAATCTGTTCAAGAAGCATTAAAACGTAATGGTGCAGCTTATCTTGTAGCTACTGGTGGTTGTGCAGCATTATATGTTAATGGTATTGAAGAGATTGAGGATGTTGAATGGTTAGATCTTGGAATGCCTGAAGCTATTTGGAATCTTAAAGTTAAATGTTTTGGTCCATTAATTGTTGCAATGGATTCTCATGGAAACACATTATATAAATAACTTATTTTACTTTTTGGTGACTTTGTGGATAATATAGATGATTCTAATCAAGGTATTTTTGATTTTATAAAAGATAATAAAAAAGTAATTATTATATCTTTTATAGCTATTGCAGCATTACTTTTTGGAATTTTATTTTTATCTGGTTTAGATGATGTAGCTAAAGCATTAGAAAAAACTAACCTATATATTTTAGCTTTAACATTTTTAATTGAAATTGTTGTAATATTTTTATGGGCTATAAGGTGGAAATATATTTTAAATAAAATGGGTTCTTTTCCTGATTTTTCACATATTTTAGGAATATTAATTACAAGTTTATTTGGTAAAAATGTTACTCCTGGTTCTATTGGTGGTGAACCTTTAAGAGCTTATTTATTAACTGTTTATAATGATACAGATATTGAAGTTACACTTGCATCTACTTTTGTAAGTAGAGTTTTTGAGTTACTTCCTTTTATAATATTATCTTTAATATCAATTTGTGCATTACCATTTTGGTCAATAAATAGCTATTTAAAATTGTTTTTTATTATTTTAATAGTTTTAATGGTAATAGCTTTTATTTTTATAATCTATATTGGTATTAATAAAGATAAAGCAGAAATAATAATTGTTAAAATATTAAATTTAATTTCTCCACTTGTTAGAATAATTTTTAAAGAAAAATTTATTTATGATAATATAAAAGCTCAATTAATTGAATATACGGATAATTTTAGTGAAAGTTTTAGGCTTATTGTTGATGATAAGAATTTTTTTATTATTGGTGCAAGCTTAGCTTTAATAGCTTGGTTACTTGATTTATTAAATTCATATCTTGCTTTTATAGCTATTGGAATAGCTCCACCACTTGCTCCTTTTATTGTAATTTTTACAATATCTATTTTAATTTCATTTATTCCACTACTTCCAGGATCACTTGGAATTACAGAAATTATAATGATTTTATTATTCGCTCCAATTGGTATTGCCTCATCAAGTGTATTTGCAGCTAGTACTCTTGAAAGGTTAAGTTCTTATTTTTTCCCTACGCTTTTAGGAATAATTGTAGCATTTTATTATACAAAAAGAGGTTTTAAAAAAAGTTTATAGGTGTTAATATGGCAGAAATTAAATCTTTGGGAAATATGTCAAAAGCTTATTTAATTAAAGAAAATAATAAAAGTGTTTTAATAGATACTGGTGCAAGTTTTGATAAAAAATCTATTTATAATTCTATTAAAGATGAAAATGTACAATTAATTATTTTAACTCATAACCACTCTGATCATACATCAAATGCTAATTTTTTAGCTGAAAAATTAAATATTCCTCTTTCAATGACTAAAATAGATTATGAAAACATGAATAATGAGATTAAGAGTTATCCTTATGATTTGTTTGGTAGATTTTTACTTTTATCAACAAAGCTATTAGATTCTGTTTCAAAAAAAGATAAGTTAAATATTGATTTTTTTATTAAAAATAATGATAATCTAAAAGATTATGGAATTGATGCAAAAATTTACTCTCTTCCAGGACATACTGCAGGTTCAATTGGAATTATGGTTGATAATGATAAATTTATTGTTGGAGATGCAATGATGAATCATTTTTCTCCTTCACTTGCTAAAATTTTTGAAAATAAAAAAGAAATGTTAAAATCAGTTGATTTTATTAAAAATTCAGAAGCTGTAGATATATTTACAGGTCATGGTAAACCCTTTAAAAATAAATAGTTTATAAGTGTTTATCTACATCTCTAATATTTGAGATGACTTTAATATCTAAATTTTCATCTTTAATCCTATCTAATTCTTCTTGTTTAGGATTGGGATTAACATATATTGCACTCATTCCAGCATTTACTGCACCCATAACATCTTCTTTGAATTTATTACCAATCATTGTGCATTTTTCTGGATTTCCTTCCATTCTTTTTAATGCTTCTTCAAAAATATAAGGGCTTGGTTTTTCAAAACCTACTTCTCCAGAGGTTATAACTTCATCAAAAAATGGATATAAATTTAATCTAAGAAGTTTTTCCCATTGTTTAATTGTAATTCCATTTGAAATTACTCCTAAGCGGTATCCTTTACTTTTTAAATAAATTAATATGTCATTGGTTTTTGGATATGGTCTAAGTAGTGAAAATTTAACATTATGGTATGTAATCATTCCAAGAGCTATTAATAATGGGTCTTCTTTATCTAAAACTCTTTTAGTTAAAATATTAAAATGTTTATCATAGTTTGATCCTTTCTCTTTTATGATTTCTTTTAATAATTCATAAGCTTCTTCTTTTTCTAAAGGAAGTCCATTTTCAACTATTGAATCAATAGCTGCTTTTCTAGCCATTACAGCAAAACTAGATGTATCGAGTAATGTATCATCTATATCAAAAAATACTACTTTGTCCATAAGTGCACCTTGTAACTATTATATTTTTTAATCTATTTATATTTTAAAAATTTGTTTCTTTTATAAATAGAAGTTGACCAAAATTATTTTGTTTTTATTATTGTTTTCATTTTAGATTATTGTTTTTTTAATGTATATTTGTTCTTTAATAAAACATAGTATTTTATATACTATTTGATATAAATACTAATCTGTAATTAATTAATAAGCATTTTCATGATATTTTAAATGAATATTAATAAAAGAAAAATTATTTTGCAATGAATTTAAGTAAAGATTAAATTTTAAGTAAATAATGATTTAGCTTTAGTAAATTATGAAAAGTAGTTCTATTGGTGTCTTAAATTACAATAAATATATTAATTAAAAGAATATATATTATTATAAATAAGATATGTTTGTTTTAAGAACTTATTTTTTGGTGATTTCATGGTCATAGCTGTAAATGTTAATGAAAAAGAGTTTGATATAGAATATAATTTAAGTATTATTATTAATACTGTAAAAAAATTATTAGGTTTTTCTAATCAATCAGAAGAAATTAAAAAAGAGGGTTCTTTTGAAATAGTTATTATAACTTCCCATTTACAAGAAGCAGAAGTTCAAAATGAAGAGTCAATTAATAATATAAATGAAAACACAAACGATAATATAACTGCTATGCTTGGAAAAATTAAGAAAATTGTTTCTAAAGTTGAAAAAAACAATATATTGAATGAAGAATATTATGATTATGTTGAATTAGATAGGATAATAAATAATATTTTTGAAAAAGATATATCTAGCATTAAAGAGGAAGAAGTTACTTTATTATCTAAAATTCTTATAGAGTTTATAAAGATTACTGATTTTAAATTAAATATTTATTCAACATATGGAAAAACAAATAAAGAATTAGTTAAAAGTAAATTTAAAAAGGAATATATTAATTTTAGTAGAAATTTTTTCAAATTAAGAATGAATTATTATTCTGAAATGTATGAATCAAATAAAAAACACGATGACACGGTTCAAAAATTATTAGATGAAATTGCTCCTAATATATTAAAGGAATAATTAAATGACTTATTTTTTAGATACAAATGTTATTGTAGGATTTGTTATAAATCAAGACCCTTGGCATAATTGTGCTATGAATGTTTTTAAAAAGAAATGTGATAAATATATTTCAAATACAGTTGAAAATGAATTCATTGATTTATTAAATATAATTCCTATGGCATATAATCATTTTTTTACAGAATTAGAAAATAGTTTGAATAATAAATATTTTATTGAAGAAAATGAATTTATTAAAATTTCTAAAAATGTTTCAAACATGCAATTTTATAATAAAACTGTTGATTTGGATAAAGAAAAAATAGGTAAAATCATTTGGGATAAATTCGGAGCATATGGTGAAGTAAGTGTTAAAAACTTAATAAATCATATTAATGAAATATGCAATGAATTTAATAAGGTTTTAGCTAATAATTATTCTATTTTTGATAATCAAATTAAAAACCATATAAGAAAAAATGAATATTTAAATATTCATAAGCAACTAAAACATCTTGCAATCATTGAAAATGGTAAAAAAATTGTCATTCATTTTCCTGATGATGAGATTATATTAGATGTGCATGACTTATCTAATCAAAATATTGTCGATTTTATTACAGGAGATTTAAAATTATTTAAATTTAAAAATGACATATTAAATATAACTAATATTCCAAATATATTGCCATTAACTGATTTTACATTTTAATTTTTTAAATAGGATCCAATATTATTGAGTATATTTTTTAAAAACTATTTATCTAAAAGAAAGCATCTAAACTTACTTGTTTTTCTCCAACAGCTAAATCTTCTAAATCTTTTTTAGAATAACCTAATGAACTCATTATTCTTGAAACAGCTGGAATTAATTGATTATTGAGATAATAGTTAATATCATATTCATATCCATCGCTGTATTCATAAGGAATAGCTCGTTCACTTATTGATCCTTTTCCTTTTATAATAACATATTGAATTATTGTTCCTCTACTTACTTTAACTCCTCGTTCTTCCATTCTTTGAGCTGCTACTACGTGAGGACCAATTTGTTTATAATCTGATAATTTTTTAGTAATTTGGGTATGGATGATAAGCTCTTTCATATCAACTTTTCCAGTTTGAAGTCTTTTTAAAACCTTTTTAACAATTTCAATAGCTTTATCAGTATTACCTTCTTTTAAAATTACCATTAATATTTCTTCTTGTGTTTTTTTAGCTATTGGTGCCCAATCTCTTCTTACAAGTTCTAATCCTTTAGCTATAATAGTTCCATCTTCAATTACAGCATATCTTTTTTTACTTACAAAAAATCCTCTTCTATAAAATCCTTCATACTCTAATTCCATACTTTCTGGTAGCTCAG
This sequence comes from Methanobrevibacter sp. DSM 116169, assembly GCF_046197865.1. Lineage (GTDB taxonomy): Archaea > Methanobacteriota > Methanobacteria > Methanobacteriales > Methanobacteriaceae > JAHKLT01. The sequence continues at coordinate 639,950 of NZ_CP166990.1, forward strand.
AGTTTATTTTTTTTAAGAATTTATGAGCTTGTTCTTTTATTTCCTTCTCAAGAGCTGTTTGTTCTTTAGATTCACTTTGCAATTTTTGCACCAAAATAATTTTAATTAATATTAATTATATTTTTTAATTGTAATAAAATTTTTTTATTTTTAAATATTTTAAAGCACATGATTTATATATAATGAAAAATTAATATTTTATTATCATTATTCTTTAAAGCTATTTTTTGTTCTCAATATGAATTAGTTTTATTCTTGCATAATTAATTTATTGAAAATAGCTTAAAGGTTGCGATTATTAAATTTATTAAAAACAATTAGGTGAATATTATGGCAATTTCTCAAGGTAAATCCACAAGAAGAGCTAGTGGGGCTAGAAATATAGACAACCGCGGAAAAAGAAAAGCGGAATTAGGTAGAGATCCTGCACAAACTAAAGTAGGGGAACGTAAAACTAGAAAAATTAGAACTCGTGGTGGAAACGAAAAATTAAGATTAGCAATTGATAATAAAGTTAATGTTATGGATCCTAAAAACAATAAATCTAAAATAGCTGAAATTTTAGATGTTGTTGAAAATCAAGCTAATCCCAACTATGTTAGACGTAACATCATAACCAAAGGTGCTATTTTAGAAACTTCTGAAGGTAAAGCTAAAGTTACCTCTAGACCTGGTCAACATGGTGTTATTAACGGAATTTTAATTAAAGATTAATTTCTTTTTTTTTATTTTAATTTTTTTTATACATTTTTTTTATTTAATTTATTTATTTTAGGAGATATTTTATGTCAGAAGATAAAATCGGTATGGGCCATGGTGCTGGCGGAGAAGTAATGAGTAATTTAATAGCTGAAACTATTTTAAATAATATTAGTAAAAAAAGTGTTGATGGAGGAGTTAGTCTTGATGATCTTGATGATGGGGCTACTATTCCATTAGGTGATTATGAGATTGTTATTACAACTGATGGTCATACAATTAATCCTCTTTTTTTCCCTGGTGGAGATATAGGTAGAATTTCTGCTGCAGGTACAATTAATGATGTTTCTGTAATGGGTGCAAAACCACTAGCTATTACAAATGCTATGATTATAAGAGAAGGTTTTCCAATTGATGATTTGGATAAAATCATGAAATCTTTAGATGAAACATGTAGGGAAGCTGATGTTGCAGTTATTGCAGGTGATACTAAAGTTATGGAACATGATAAGATTGATGAGCTTGTTATTGTTACAACTGGTATTGGAATAGCTAAAAAAGGCGAAATTGTAAGAGATTCCACTTTAAATGTTGGAGATAAAATTATTGTTACTGGAACTTTAGGAGATCATGGAATGAGCCTAATGTCTTTTAGAGAAGGTATGGAATTTGAAACAGATTTAACATCAGACGTTGCACCAGTTTGGAACATGATTAAAGAAGCTATTGATTTAAAAGCTATTACAGCTATGAAAGATCCAACTCGTGGAGGATTTGCAAATGCTATTAATGAAATGGCTAAAAAATCTGGTGTTGGAGTATTACTTAATCAAGAAGATATACCTATTAAAAAAGAAGTTCATGCAGCATCTGAAATGCTTGGAATTGACCCATATGAAGTTGCAAATGAGGGTAAAGTTGTCATGGGTGTTAAAGCTGAATTAGCTGATAAAGTTTTAGAAATTATTAAAAAAAATAAATATGGCCGTGATGCAGCTATTATTGGTGAAGTAATAGAAGGAGAACATGTTTTAATTGAAACTCCTGTTGGTGGTCAAAGGATTTTAGAAAGCCCTATTGCAGATCCTGTTCCAAGAGTTTGTTAATTATTTTTAAATATATGTTTATACAAAATATATATAGGTGAAAATTATATGCCAAGTATTTTTGTTAAAAGAACAATAGCTTATATTCTTGATTTCTTTGTTGTATCTGCATTTATGTGGATTTTATCATTTATTTTATCTATAATAGCTAATCCTTATAATATGAATGAGATTTATCATTATTTTGCATATGTGATTCCTATTTTAATTATGGTTTATTTTGTTTTATGTGAAAAATATAGAGGAGCTACAGTTGGTAAATCTTTAATGTATCTTCAAGTAATGAGTAGAAACGGTAGGAGAATTACATTTTTACAAGCTATAATCAGATCAATATCTAAAATTTATTGGATACCTATAATATTTGATTGGGCTATTGGAAAAATAGTCAAATCTGATGATAGAATTTTAAATAGACTTAGTAATACTATTGTTATTGATGAATTAGGTTATTAGGGTATTTTATTATGACTAAAAAACTTCAAGTTTTGTGGTATTTGAAAAAAGATGATTTTATTAATTATGCAATTGATTTTAAACCATTTAATGATAATAAAAAAATTGAAGGTTATGAAATATCAGAACTTGATGAGGATTTAATCTATGATTTAATGGATAAAAATCCTGAAGAGTTAGAATTACTTGGATTTTTCCAAAGTGAAAGTGAACTTAAAAAATATTTAAAAGAAAATATTGAATCTGAAGATGATCTTTTAACATATTATGAAAATATTAATTGGACTGGAGAAGATTATTATATTTCTTATGGGCCTGAAAAGTTAGGTTCTAATAAGATTCTAAATTGGTATGATGCATTAAAAGAAGAATATTCTAAATCTCTTGGAATTTGGATTCAATGGATTACAGGCTATGATACATATGACCTTAAATGTGGTGGTAAAGTATTAACATATGTTTTAGCAGATATTTTCAATTTGCCTGAATCTTATTTTAATGAATTAATTCCAGATAAAGGTATGATTTCTATTCAAGAATGGAATAGAGTTATAGAAAGAATGGAAAAAAAGTATCATTTAGAATTAGGACTTAAAAAATCTATTTAAGTTTTTTCTACTAAATTTTTTTAAATTAACACACTGAAGATTAACTAAAAATACTATTTTTTTAAATATAAAAAAAATAATCCAAATCAGAGGGTGTTCTTCTATTATTTATGTGGAGAAAATAATAATGTTACAACATACTCAGAAGATCCAATAAACTCCCTTACAAAAGTACTATTTTATTATAATAGTATTAGACAGTATAACCCTAAGGCTAAGTAAAAAACACCTAAAGTGATGTATATTTCTGCCATACTATCACCTCCTTTTGCAAAGATGAAGATACTTCGTGGAATACTATCTTCATATTGTTCGACTATTATGTTTCAATTATATTATTATTTTTAATTTTTTTAAACATAATCAAAGAAGAAAAGAAATCCCTCTATTAATATTAATATTTTTCATAAAATTTAAATATTTCTCAAAATGAAAATATGAATTAAAGTAATTTAAAAAAAGTAGTTATAACACTATTAAAGTCTGTTGCGGGGTTTGAATAAGTATAAACTTAAAACAAACCCACAAGAAGAATAGAACACAACAGAATCAACAAACCGATTTGCATCGAACAATAATCAGCTGAAGAATAGATGACTTTTTCCACGAAGTCAATTAATCATTATATGTTTCATATTATATAAAATTTTTCAAATCTTCTTTTTAAGTTTAAGAAGTATCATCTAGAATTAAGACTTAAAAAATCTATTTAAGTTCCAAGCCCTTTACTAAATTCTGATGGTGGAATATACATTATTTCTGCTAAATTTTCTTGAAGTAATGCTTTATTAATATTTGTATCTTCTGTATAGATTATAGCTAATGTTCTATTGTACTTATCTTTATTTCTTGCATCATCTATATCTAGATAAACTGTTTTGCCGTAGCATTGGTTGTGCACGAAATCTTTTGCTTCTTGATATCCTTTCTCATTCTTCTCAGGAGTATTAACACCAACAAAACGTATTTTTCCAACACCTTCTACCCAAATAGTATCTCCATCAACTACTTTATAGCATTTTCCTGATGCTTCATAGCTCACATTTGTTGTTTCATTTGTAATTATATCTTTTATTTGTAAAGTTCCAATTGATGAATGTTTATTTGCAGATGCATCACTAGGCATAAAACTATCTGATAAATTTAAAGCCATTCCTCCAATAAATATAATTAACATGATTATTGAAATAGTTTTTCTTCTCATTAAACTTATATTATTATTTTATTTTTTAAATAAGTTTTTCTTTTTACTAAGAGGGTTGGCCAAAATTATTTTGGTTTTATTATTGTTTTTATTTTAAATAATTGTTTTTTCAATGTATATTTGTTTTTTAATAAAACATGGTACTTTATATACCATTTAATACAAATAATAACTTGTAATTGATTAATAAATATTTTAATGATATTTTAAAGGAGTTTAATTTATTATTTTGATTAAAAAAATTTCTTTTACAAGAATATTGATGTGAAATCCAAACACAATATTTAAAAAGAACTTAAGCAAAAAAAAGAACCCTTTAAAAAAACAAATAACTTAATCAATTATGTACCGTGGGAGGAATGGGAATTTAAGCTCGTGCTACTATGGTTCATAAGAACTATCTAAACAAGAAAAAACCAAAAATAACATTTTTGGCCGACCCTCACTAAATTGAAATCTATTAAATTTTCTTTGAGATAATTATAAATAAGATTTGAATTTTATATTATCATGTAGTAATTGGTTTTACAATTATGATTTGAGCTTTCATAGTATTGTATTTTAATTTTTCCAATAAATTTACCAATTGCTACACTTTTTTTAAAATAAAAAGGGTTAGTAAAAATTATTCTTAATCTTTTACTTTTACTTTTTTGTTTTTGTTTCTTTTGGTATTACATCTTTTTTTAATACTATACTTAATTATACATACTAATCATGATTGAACTTAAGAAAGGGAATGTTGTTCCTTATGATGGGTATTTGTACAGTGCTGAAGAACATGAATGTATGATTCAAATTAAAGAATTTAGTAGGCCGTTGGTTGAGAAAGTGTTAAGGGATATGGAAAATAAGTAATTTTGTTTTAATTGTTATGTGTTTGTATGTATCTTGTTTTTTAGTGAATACTTACTTGTTTATATTCATTATTTTTTTTATAAATTTTTAAATATTCGATTAATCAAATAATAAAATATAAAAAATTTTTTTAAGTGATTGATTATGAATAAAATTTTAACAATAATATTAATAACAATATTAGCATTAGCAAGTTTAAGCATGGTTAGTGCTGTTGAACCTGAGAAAGATTCAGAAGGTTATATTACAATAAAACCAACTGCTTATCGTGAATTTAGTTTTGGCGACCCACTATTTGAAAATTTAGGTATTTGGTCTATTATTGATGTAGGATATGGTGAAGATATAGATCATTACTATATTGATGATGGAGATAATGATGGTGATTATTTTGAGTTTAAAACATTTAATGGCTATGATGAAGTTAAAATTAAATATCATGAGAATACTAAGTTTGGTAACTTGCCTTTGAAAGTTATTACTGATATGAAAACTGTTAGTGGTGAAAAGATATTTTAAAGATTAAGGATTTTTAGAATGGAAAAAAATATTAAAATATTAATTGGAGTTATTGCAGTAGTAATAGTATTATTAGTTTTAGTTGTTGCAAGTGGATTTATATTTAATAATGATACAGATACAACAAATAATTCTACTATTAATATTACTAACAATAATACCACTAACTTAACAGTAAACAATACTGTTGAAAATAAAGCTACTGAAGAAAGTGTTGAGAAGACTGTTTATTCTGCTTATTGTATGATTTGTGGTGCAGGACTATCAACAGCTGAAGCTAATGATTGGTATAATCAGGGTAAGGTATGTATGGATTGTGCTAATAATCCTTATTATCATACTGAAGAAGGTAGTAAGTATGCTAATGAAAAATTAGGGTATGATTCTAGCGATAATCTTGAATCCTCATCTCAAGGTATTGAATATCAGGCAGCACCAATGGATCAGGGTAGAGGTTCAGTTGCTTCAAGACCAGTTTAATATTAGAAATATAATTATTTCTTTATAATTTTTTTTTTTTAAATTTATTTGCTCTCGAAAACTACTTCAATAATAAGCTTATATTATTATAATTATGGAAAATAAAATTATTAAAAATACTACAGATAATTTAGAGATAAAAAAACACCCTGATATTAAAAGTCTTCAAATTATTAACGGAAAAAACAATTTTCCAATAAGTATGCTTAATAAACAAGGATATTGTGAATATTCAATTTATTTAGAACATATTAAAAAAATTAAAGTAGGTCCAACAAGTGCAATGCTTAGAGGTAGCTATGTTCACCAAGAATTAGAAGATGAATTTCTAAAAACTGCTACACCTACAACATTTGAAGAGGCACTTGATAATTCTAAAAGTGAAGCTATTTTATCTCGTGAAATGGGAGTTATATCTCCAGAATATGGTATTAGAGGTTTTATTGATGAGGTGCAAATGACTCCTGATGAATTTGTAATTATTGATGATAAACCAGGAACTACTCCATATGATTCAACAATAAATCAAGTAAGAGCATATTGTTTAGCTTTTAAGCAAATGGTTAAAGGTGATAAACGACCAATAAAAGGAGCATTACGTGAGAGAGGAACAGATAATATCTTTTTTATTGAAGAATTTGATACATCTAATGAAAATAGAATTAAATTCTTACTTGATAGAATGGAAGGTTTATTTAATGAAACCAAACCATTTGTACCTACAAAAAATAAAAATAAATGTTTAAAATGTAGATATCAAAGTTATTGTGATCACTTTTAAATAATTTATTTTTTTAATTTTTTAACTATAAACTAAATTTTCAATTTAAAAGTCAATCTAATTTCAAAAAATAAAAATAGCTATTTTAATTAAATTTTACAAAATAATTTAAATCTTCTAAAATAGAAACCTTTTAATAAGATAAAAAAAAGACTTAATTACAGTTAAGTTATAGATTTTAAATTATTTCTTATTTTACTAAATTTTTTATATTATACATTTAACTGATTTTAATTATTTTACTTAACAAGAAGATATTATGAGCGATACTACATTTAATGATTTTAATATATCTAATGATATTAAAGATGCTATTAAAGATATGGGATTCGAAAAGCCAACATCTATTCAAAAAATGGCTATTCCAGAAGCATTAGAGGGAAAAGATGTCATTGGACAAGCACAAACAGGAACAGGAAAAACAGTTGCTTTCTCAGTACCATTACTTGAAAAGATTTTTATAAAAGATAAATCTCCACAAGCTATTATTTTATGTCCTACAAGGGAATTATCTATACAAGTTGCAGGTGAAATCGAAAAACTTTCTAAAAACATGAAAAAACTTAGAGTTTTAGCAGTTTATGGAGGTCAACCAATAGGTAGGCAAATTAGAGCACTTAAAAAAGGTGTTCATATTATTGTTGGTACTCCTGGCAGAGTTTTAGATCATATTGATAGAAAAACTTTAGATTTAACTGGAATTGAAACAGTGGTTTTAGATGAAGCTGATGAAATGTTAGATATGGGTTTTAGAGAAGATATAGAACATATTTTAAGATTTACTCCTAAAAATAGACAAACTTTACTCTTTTCAGCTACTATTCCAAAACCTATTAAAAAAATTACAAAACACTATCAAAAAGACCCTGTTCATTTAAAAATAGCTAAAAAAGATATGGTTGTTCCACAAATTGAACAATATTACTTTGAAACAAAAGATAAAGATAAACTTGATGTGTTATGCCGTTTAATCGACTTACATGATGTTAAATTAGGGCTTGTCTTTTCAAATACTAAAAGAAGAGTTGATTTTTTAGTTAGAAACTTAAAAAAACGTGGATATTCTGCTGATGGAATTCATGGGGACATGACTCAAAACCAAAGAGATAAAGTAATGGGTAAATTTAGAAATGAAAAAATCAATATTCTTGTAGCAACAGATGTTGCAGCTCGTGGAATTGATGTACCTGATGTAGAAGTTGTTTTTAACTATGATGTACCTAATCACAATGATTATTATGTTCACAGAATTGGAAGAACAGGTCGTGCTGGTAAAACAGGTTATGCATTTACTTTAGCTTCTGGACGTGAACGTAAGATATTAAAAACAATTGAAAAACACACAAATACTAAAATTAAAAAACAAAAGGTTCCAACCTTTAAAGAAATGGAAAAAATTAAAGATGGTATTCTTTTAGATGAAATTAAAGAATCAGTTAATAATGATAATCTTAAAAAAGAGCTATTTTTAGTTGAATCTTTAATAGAAGATGATTGCAACCCTATTTTCGTTGCAGCAGCATTATTAAAAAAGATTAAATCTTAATCTTTTTTACCATTTATAGTATTATATTTTATCTTCTCATCATCAAGCTCACGCATAAATGATTTAGTCATATCTCCAACAGATAAAACTAGAACATCTAAACCTTTTCTTGCAGCATTTGCAGTAGCTTGAGTTGCAGCATGTTCTATGTCAATTGGTATATCTAAAGAATTTGCAATTGCATGTGATATTGTACCAATTCCAGCAACTACTAAATTATCAGATTTTTCTTTTTTATATGTTTTTTTAATTAAATCTATGTTTGCTGCTGAGGATCCTCCTTCTTTTATTGTAGGTAATGTTATAATATTAACTGTACCAACATCATAATCAATAAGGCCTCGTAGTGAATCTAGGGCAACATCCATTCCTTTTTTTGCATCTCTTACAACAATACCTGTAGCATTAGACTTTTCATTACCTGCATATAATATTCCTTTTCTCATATAAAGACCTACAACATCTCCTGCTTTAAGGTCTTCATCAGCTATAGCTGGCCAAACAGTTTTATATGAACTCATAGTTTCTAAAACGTCATCTGTAAATTTTCTTAAATCAATAGCTTCTTTTTTTACCTTATCAATTCCAGTTTGTGTAATAGTATAAGGAGATCTTCCATCTTTAGATTTAATATATCCTTCTTCAATTAATGTTTTAATGTTTTCAGATACTGCTTGAATTGTAATTCCTAAACTTTCAGCTAAATCTTTTTGTTTTAAATGATAATCTTGTTTTGCTATCTCAGCAAGTATTTGAAAATGAGTTAATGTTCCTCTTCTTTTAAAATTTTGCATAATCATCCCTCTTAAATATAATTTAATATATGTACATTTTGATTTATTAAACATTTCTACTTAATTGTTTTAAAAATTTTCAGTTGATGTTAAATTATGCTTTTAATTTTAGTTTGAAGAATTGTATTCACTTTAAATTAATTATATAGTTTAATACAAAAAATATTTCATATATAAACACTAATCAATTTAATAATAAATAATAACTTAATAATTAAGTAGATTATTTGTATTTAAAAAGATTTGGTGTGTATATGAATAAAAAATTCAAAATTTTTCTCAGTAGTAATCAAATAGAATTTGAAAAAGAAAGAATTGTAATTAAAAATATAATAACTAAAGATCCAATATATAATAGCTTATTTGATATTTTTCTGTTTGAAGGAGTTCATGCATCAGGCAAATCACCTGAAAAAGTTTATTTAGAAGAAGTTAATGATTCTGAAATTTATATTGGTTTAATTGGAGATCAATATGGTACTGTTCAAGAAAATGGATTTAGTGCAACAGAAAATGAATTCAATGAATTTGTTAAAGGATTATATTCAAAAAATGTATATATTTATATTAATCAAACAGAAAATGCTGATAAAAACTCAAAAAATTTTCTTAGAAAAATTAAAAACAAATATAAATATTCTAATTTTCAAAATATTGAAATTCTTAAGACTGAAATTAAAAAAAGTCTTCATAATTTTGTTTTTGAAAAGAACATTATATCTAATAAAGATTTTGATGAAAGGATAGTTATGAATTCTAATTATAAAAATGTTGATGAGGAAATAGTTAAAAATTTTCTCAAAAAAACAGATATAAGTCATAATTTAGGAGATATCTCTGAAAATATTAAAAATACTTTATTAAATAGATTAAATGTCTTGATAAATGTTGAAGATGAATTAAAACTTACAAATACTGGAATTTTATTTTTTTCTAAAAATCCTGAAAAATTCATTCCCCAACATGAAATTAGAATGATTAGGTTTAAAACTAACATTCCTACTGAAATTATTGATAAATTGTATGTTAAATCTAATATTTGTGATATATTAAGAAATGCAGAACTTTTTTTTAATAGAAATACACAAGTAGCCAGTAAAATTACGGGTTTTAAAAGACAAGATATACCAGAATATCCATATGTTGCTATTAGAGAAGCTATAGTTAATGCAATAGCTCATAGGGACTATAATATTAAAGGAAGTGTTATAACATTTTTTATTTTTCCAAATAGGATAGAAGTTACTAGTCCTGGAACATTAGTGCCTCCACTCACTTTAGATGAATTAGGAGACAAACCTGTTCATAGGAATATTAATATTTGTAGATTACTTGAAAAAACTATGTATATGGAAGAAGCAGGTTCTGGAATTCCTAGAATGAGAAAAGAAATGAGAGAATATAATTTAGAGGAACCAATTTTTTCACAAGAAAATGATTTTTTTAAAGTTACGTTTCATGGGCTAATTATGAATATGATAATTCTTTAAATTATGAATCAGATACTAAAGAAACAATGGAAAATAGTTTAAATTATAGACAAAACGAAGTTTTAATATTCTTAAATAAAAAAAATAATTCAATTTCTATTAAACAATATTCTAAAATGTTTAACATATCTCGATCTACTTCAATAAGAGACATAAGAGTTTTATTGAATTTAAACATGGTGCGAAAAATAAAATTTAAAGGTCAAAGAGAAACTTTTTATATAATTAATAAATGATGACATGTTTTGTGACATGTTTTGTGACATGTTTTGTGACATGTTTTGTGACATGTTTTGTGACATGTTTTGTGACATGTTTTGTGACATGTTTTGTGACATGTTTTGTGACATGTTTTGTGACATGTTTTGTGACATGCTTAAATTATAAAAAGAGATTTTTATTAAAAATTTCAATATAATTTAATTAAAAATAGCTATAAGTAAAATTATAGTTGACCTTTTAAACTATTATTTAATTCATCTAAAAAATCATCTAATTTATCTTCTGGAATATATGCACCACATGCAACAGAGTGACCTCCACCATTTCCACCTAATCGCTGTGAAATGTCACGAACTAAATTTCCAAAATGAATTCCATCATATGCAAGTAATCTTGAACACCTTAAAGAAATCTTATAATGATCTTCATCACTTTTAGTAAATCCAAGCATTGGTTTTTGCCAATTACCTAAACTTAAAATCATTCCAGCAATTGTACCAACAACTTCTGGTTTAATAGCTTCACCATTAAAATATTGAATGTTATCAAGTTCTATTATTGAATCTTCTTTTTCAATATTTCTAATCTGCTCTGAAAGGTAAGCTCTATGATCTTTAGTAATAACCTCTAGTAGATCTAATGCTTGAAAACGATCTCCTTTTAAAATTTGTAAAGCTACTTCTTCTTGATTGTTCCTTCCACATGCATTCATAGCAGTTGAAAATTCAGATGCATCTCTTAGGAATGTATGATCTTCTTCTGATAAGAACTCATAAGAATCAGCTATTATAAGCTTTGGAATGTGTTTAACATATTTTGGAGGAAGTTCTAATGATAACATTGCAAATAGCTTTGAGAAGAGCTTTTTTTTATCTTGTGGTGTTAGATCACTTAAAGTAGTACTTCTTGAACCTATTTCTTTTGGAATACCTAATTCTTTTAAAATAGCTATGCATTCTGTTCTATTATTTGTTAAAGGTAGTTTAACATCACTAAAATAAGATAATGCTACAAATAGTGGTCTTGTTTCTCGTCCATATAATGATAAGTCATTATCATGCTTTAAAACTAAGCCTTCTTCTATACTGTCATTTAAAATAATTTTATTTAATCCTTCAAATTTACCAGTATGAGTATTTTGCATATCTCCAATAGCTGATAAAACACCAATCCAACTTAAATCAGTGTAATTAAATTCTTTAGCTAGAAAATAACATAATCCTCCACCACAAACATAATAAGATCCATCAATACCAAAATGAATAGGATTAATTTCTAAGTAAGTATAGTCTTTATCTTTATAATAATCTTTATCTCTTAAAGGAGGGTGGTGATCTAAAATAATGATTTTATTATTTTTATTAGCTAATTTATCAACTTCTTGACCAGATCCTAAATCTGAAAAGATTGTAAGTTCATGTTTAAGTTCTAGGTTATTGAGTTTATCTAAATTTACAAATTCTATTACGTGGGGTTTATTTAATCTATCTAAAATAGTTGATAAAATAGCTCCTGATGAGATTCCATCACAATCATTATGTGAATAGATTTTAATGTCATTTGATTCTTCTATGATTTTTTTAGCTTTTATATACAGTTCTTGCATTTCTACTGGTAGTGTTTCCATATTAATTCCTTTTTTTTAATTTATAGTAAAAATTTATTGTGAATATATAATAAAATATTTGAAATAATTGGGATTCTAGTTATTAAAAAATTTAATTTAGGAAATTTTTTATCTGTCAAATATAAATATGTTTCTTTAATTTTTAATTGGTGTTTTTTTATATATACATATAATAAAGTTTCAGAAAAATATCCAAGGAGTCTTTGATTATTATCAGGATATTCTTCAAAGTTTATTTTTGTTTCCATCTTCTTTAATATTTCAAATAACCATTTAAAATAATCATCTGCAATTTTTTTATTACAGATAAACATATTGCACCAATAAGTTTCATTTCCATTTAAAATATCATCATATGTATCTAAATATTCTGGAAATCCTTCTTTAATCACAGATCTTAGTTTATCATATTCTTTAATTTTTGGCCCAATTTTAGATTTTTTTTCAGTTTTATCTAGATGATTATATAATGAACGATGTGTTTTATATTTTTTTGGAAGAATAATGTCATTTCCTATTAAATATGATTCTATATCTTCTTTTTTTAATTTATTTAAAAATAAATCTTTTACAAGAAACCTTCTGTAATGAAAAAATCCTATGATGTCAGTATTACTATTTTTCCAGGCCCAATATTCTCCTGTTAATTCAGCATAATATTTATTTAATCTGGAAATATTATCTCCAGTATTATCTACTTGGTATCCATTTGTATTTTTTTGTGATTCAGCACCTACTAATAAAGGCACACAATAAGAATCTATGTCATGTTCTATTTTTTTATGTGTTAAAATATATGTAATCAATTTCATTTTTTAAACCAAGTGCCTATAATTATTATTTTCTTATTTTTTCACTAATTTCTTTTAAAAGTTCTGTTTTCTTTTTATCTGTTTCAGCTATTACCATTCCACTTTTAACATACCATTTTCCAGGATATGATTTTTCCTTCTCAATTGTATATTGAACTTGAAGCCTTTTTAAAGCTTTTTCAATATCTTTTACAGTTGGATTTTTAATAGCTTTTTCTTTTGAAACTTTTCTTCCTTCATTTAAAGAAAGCTCTTCATTAAAGTATTCTGGCCATATTATAGTCATTCAATCACCTTTAATTTTATTTTGAAATATATCTAAAGCATTTTTAACAATTAAATCCATATTAAGATATTTATATTGAGCTAATCTACCTAAAAATATAGTGTTATTTTCTTTATCCATATCTTTTTTATATTCTTCAAATTTATCTAAGTATTCTTGTGTTGGATATGGATAACATGGTTCATCGTCAAAACCAGGGTATTCTTTCATAATAGTAGTTTTATTTGGTATTTCTTGTGATGTGAGTTTTTTAAACTCTGTAATTCTTGTAAAATCATAATCATTAGGATAGTTAATAACAGCTACTTCTTGATATGAATCTTGATCATATGTTTCTGTTTCAAATCTTAATGATCTGTATAAAAGTTTACCATACTTATAATCATAGTAATAGTCAATTGGACCAGTATATATTAAAGTTTCATATTCAATATCATCTATAATGTCTTTATAATCAGTATTTAGAATTATTTTAATTTTATCAGATTCTACCATTTTATCACACATTGCAGTGTAACCTCCTTTTGGCATTCCTTGATATTTATCTTCAAAATATCTTGTATCATGATTAAATCTAAATGGAATTCTTGATATAACTGATGGACTTAAATTTGCAGCTGAAGTTCCCCATTGTTTTTCAGTGTAGTTTTTAAAGAGTTTATTATATATATCTTCTCCTGCATTAGCTAAAACTACATCTTCACTTGATTTGATTTCTTTAATTGGAACTTTTTCTTTTTCAATCCAATCTTTCATACCTACTTCATCTAAATCAAGATTATATAATTGGTTTATAGTATCTATACAAATTGGCATTGGAACAAGTTTATTATCAACTGAACTTAAAACTCTATGTTCATATGGAATCCATTTTGTAAAATTACTCAAATAATCATAAACTTGTTTTTCATTTGTATGGAATATATGAGGTCCATAATTTTGAATTAAGATATTATCCTCATTATATGAATCATAAACATTACCGCCAATATGGGAACGCTTTTCTATGATTAATATTTTTTCATTTAGATTGTTTGCAATCTGTTCTGCTATTGTAAGACCAGATAAACCTGCACCAACTATTACATATTTATATTTCATTTGTAATCACTTTTTTACTAAAATAGCTGCTTCAAGCATTTTAATTAATGAAGATAATAAAAACTTTGTTTTTAAACCAGCATTATGAATTGATCTTAACTTTTCTAACTTTTCTAAAAGTAACTTATTTTCATCTCTTGTCATTGAAGCATTTTTCCAAGTATTTGCCCAATACATTAAATGAGGATTTACAGCTACATTAGCTATTTCTTCTCCATATGGTTTTGAGATTTCAGCACAATAAATATAAGAATCCATTAAATCAGCTAATAATCTTACATTTACATTATTGGTAATTGATTTATCTTCAGGTAAATCTCTAATGAAATAATCATAACAGAAATAATTATTTAAAAATACTATTCCACTCGCTTTTAAGAAAGTTTCATCAGTAAAAGCCATATCATCTCCAGATATGAATTTTTGATATTTAATATTATTGTCCATAATTAATTCTCTTTTATAGATTTTAGTCCAAACTGATGGTGGGATTTTAAGTAAATCAGGTTCTTCTTTGATGTTTTTTATTACTATTTTATCTACTGGTCCTTTTCTCTCATATGTTTTAACAATATCTTTACCATAAAGTAATTTTTCTAATGCATTAGTCCATATAAAATCAGAAACATTTAATGGATTATGGTCTTCTAAAATTTCATCAGGATAAGAATTTTCTAAATCATCTTCATAAGGGGAATATGATTTTTGAACAGTTTCACCATATGTAAAGATTCTTCTAAATCTTCCAAAAGCTATGTCTGCATCATGTTCTTTTACAGAGTTATAAAGTGTTTCACATGCATCTAAAACATATCTATCATCTGGATCTAGAAACATTATATAATCACCAGTACAGTTTTCTAATCCTTTATTTCTAGGACCATTTGCAGCTCCAGTGTTTTTTTCTAAGTGTATAGCTTTACAACAGTCGTATTTTTCAGCATATTCATTGATAATTTCATCACTACCATCAGTAGAACAATCATTAACCATAATAATTTCTAAATTTTCATTTCCTATGGTCTGATTAATCAATGAATCAATTCCTCCTCTTAAATGACTGCCTACATTAAAAATAGGTAATATAATGCTAATTTTATCTTGAATAGTAATCACTCCAATTTTTGAAATAATAGTTCTAACATATCTTGAACTGTGTATTTATCTGGATATATATTTGTAACATTGTATTTGTTTAAGGTATTACTTGTAATTGGTCCAATAGCTACAGTTAATATGTCTACAGAAAGTTTATCTGCTAATTCTTTTTCATTAGTTGCAACTTTAAAAAGATTTTCTACTGTTAGTGGACTTGTAAAAATAATTCCATCAATTTCATTTAGCTTAATTTTTTCAATTAAAACTTCAATTCTAACAGTATCTTGTGGAAGTAGAGATTCATATGCTTCAGCTAAAATTACTTTTGCACCTTTATTTTCTAAACCTTCAGGTAAAGTATCTCTTGCACTAAAAGTTCTTGGAATTCCTATTGTATTATTAGTTATATCAATATCTTTGAAAGATTCTAAGAGGCCTTCAGCTGTGTAATCTTGTGGAATTAAATTTATAATATAATCATATTTTCTAGCTACTTCTGCAGTTTTTTTCCCTATAACAGCTATTTTAGCTTTTAAATCATTTTTAAAATCAGGATAAAATCTTTCAATAGATTCAATAGAAGTTGAAGATGTAAAAATGATCCAATCTAGTTTGTTTTTATTACTTATTAGTTTTTTTAAAGAATCGGAGTTTGTTAATTTAAGATCTAGAGTTGGTGCAATTAAAGCTTCACCACCTAAATCTTCAACAATTTCTTTAGCTATTTGTGACCTTTCGAATGGCCTTGTAATTGCAATTACTGGTTTTGACATTTTATCCCTCATAATTATAAATTTCTTTATAAATATCAACTACATCTCCTATAATGAGAATTGCAGGTGTGTTTATTTTTTCTTTAGAGATATTATCTAAAGTTCCAAAGATCACCTTTTCTTCAGGTAATGTTCCACTTTCTATAACACAAACTGGTGTGTCTTTTGAGCGATATTTCATTATTTCATTGGTATTTTTTTCAATATTTCCAATTCCCATTAAAATAACTAATGTATCAGCAGTATAATCCCATTTTACCTGTTCATTTTCTTTTGTAGGATCTTCATGACCCGTAACGATAGTTAATGAAGTAGCTATTCCTCTATGAGTTAATGGTAATCCTAATGATGTTGGTGCACCAATAGCTGATGTAACGCCTGGTATGACTTCGAATTTAATATTATTTCTCATTAATTCTAATATTTCTTCTCCGCCACGACCAAAAACAAAAGGATCTCCTCCTTTTAAACGGACAACATTTTCATTATTTAAAGCTTCATCAACAATTAAAGAATTGATTTCATCTTGAGTTTTATAATGTTCCCCAGCTTTCTTACCAACATAAATCTTTTTTGTACCATTAGGAGCATAATTTAATATTTCTTCATTAGCTAAATAATCATATAATATTACATCTGCATTTTGTATTGCTTTAACAGCCTTTACTGTTATTAAATCTGCATCCCCAGGACCTGCTCCAATTAAATACACTACCATTTAATTACTTCCTCTTTTTTTATTATTATAAATTCTATACATTTTTTTTATAAATACATTATTATAAAATATGTTATATATTTTTGATAAAATTATTGCTAAATTGAAATATTTTTTTAAAATTAACTTGTTTAATATAGAAACCTCTAAATTTTTTATATTCGGTTTAAAATTTAAATTAGTTTCAAAATCATAAATTTTTCTTAAAAGTTCTTTTTTTTCTTTATGATTAGTTTTAGTATTAGTAAAAATTAATAAAAGACTAGCTAAATTGTCATTAATTGTTGCAGAACATGATAAATTAGTATTTTCTTTGAAAAATTTATCTATTAAAATCATTCCATTTAAAAAACGATTAAATAATTTTATATTATGATTATGTATTGTTGATGAATCATGGGTATTATAAGTGTAAATATAATTTTCTGGTAATATTACTATTTCTTTTGAATTAAGTAGATATTTAAAATAAAAATATGCATCTTCACATAATGTTTTTTCTGGAAAAGTAATTTTATTTTGTTTTATAATTTTTCTTTTAAATATTCTAGCACAAGGCCCTACAAATTCGTTTCCTGATAATTTATCAAATGTATTTTGATTTTTTAAAGGATTAACTCTTAAAAATTTCCCATATTTTTTTGGACAATTATTGATTGTAATAACTTTTCCATCAAGATTTAAATAAATAGAACTAATAACTAAATCAACATTTTCTTTTATGATTGTATTATAGAGGAGTTCTATGCCATCATCAGTATATATATCATCTGAATCTAAAAAAACAATAAAATCCGCAGTTGCATATTCTAATCCAATATTACGAGGTTTTCCGGGTAAACCAGAATTTTTACTTAAGTAAATTCCTTTACAATTTTCATATTTGGATTCATATTTTTTGATGATGCTTTTAGAGTTATCTGTTGAGCAATCATCAACTAAAATAAGCTCAATATTTTCAAAATCGAATGTTTGGTTTATTATAGAATCAATAGCTTGATTTAAATATTTTTCTGAATTGTAAATTGGTATTATTACACTGACTTTGTATTTCATAATACCTTAAATAAAAGCTTTAAAAAAGTTCAACCCATCAGTTGAACCTAATAATTCATCTGCTGCACGTTCAGGGTGTGGCATCATTGCACATACGTAACCTGATTCATCACAAACACCAGTAATTGCATCTAATGATCCATTTGGATTTTTATCTTTAAATTGTAGTACGATTTGATCTTGATCTTTTAACAAATCAAGATTTTCTGTATAAAATCTTCCTTCTGCATGAGCAACAGGAATTTTAATTGTTTCACCATTTTTAAAGTTTTTAGTAAATGGTGTTCTGTTTGTAGCTACTTTTAAATCAACCCATTCACAATTAAATTTAGGATTTTCATTTGTTATAAAAACACCAGAAATTAAACCAATTTCTCCTAAAATTTGTGCACCATTACAAATTCCAAGAACTGGTTTTTCTTCTTTTACTAAATTTTTAATTCCATCAACAACAGGAGTGATTGAAGCTATAGCTCCTGCTCTTAAGTAATCTCCATATGAAAATCCACCAGGAATTACAATTCCATCATAATCTGTTAATTTTTCGTTATCCCACCAAATATATTCTGGATTTAGTTTAAGTGACTCTAATACTTGGTATACATCACGATCACAATTGGATCCTGGAAATCTGATTACTCCAATTTTCATGTTTAATTATCTCCTAAAATTAAATTTCTTCTTTAATGATAATTTCATAATCATGAATCACTGGATTACAAAGTAATCTTTCACACATATCTACAACTTCTATTTCTACTTTCTCTTCACTTTCTTCTTCCATTTCAAACTTAACGATATTATCAGTTTGAGTATTAGAAACTTTATATCCTAATAAGTCTAGTGATCTTTCAATAGTTGTAGCTTCTGGGTTTAACATTCCGTTTTTAAGAGATATTTTAACTTCTATATTAAATTTCATAGTATCACTTATAAATTCCATTTATTTTTATCATCTGTAGTTATAAGTCTATTAAATACTTCTTCATAAGCATTCATTACTTTTTCATCTTTACCTTTTCTAAATAATTCTTTATCAAGCATTTCTAAGGTTTCTTTATCCCATAATCTACAGCTATCTGGGCTAATTTCATCGCCTAAGACAAGTCTACCTTCTTTGTCTTTTCCAAATTCGATTTTATAATCAACTAGTATTATTCCAGCATTTTTAAAGAATTCACTTAAAATATCATTGATTTTTAAAGATAATTCATATAATTTATCTAATTCTTCTTGTGTAGCTATTTTTAGTGCTTTTGTTATTGAATCATTAAGCATAGGGTCGTGATATTCATCATTTTTATAATCAGTTTGGATAATTGGAGGATTTAATGGAGTTCCATCTTCAATTGGGAATTTACGTACTAAACTTCCTGTTGCAATATTACGCACAATGAATTCAATCGGAATCATTTCAAGCTTTTTTGCTTTAACTATATTTGGTTCTACTAACTCTACAAATTGTGTGTTTATTCCTTTATTTTCTAATTTTTCAAAGATTTTAGAAGAGATAATTGAATTAAAATAGCCTTTTTTCGCCATGGATTCCTTTCTTTCTCCATCTCCAGCAGTTATATCATCCCTAAACTTTATTATTACTTCATTATCTTTATCTGTTTTGTAAACTGTTTTAGCTTTTCCAGAATACAATAATTCTTTTCCTTTCATGATATCATCAATTTTATCTATTTTTGATAATTATATTAAATTTATTAGTTTTTATCTTAAAATTAATCTTATTATAGATATATAATTTATTGATTATATATATAATCATTATTAATATTATTTTATGGAATATTTTGGTTTT
The DNA here is from genome assembly GCF_046197865.1 of Methanobrevibacter sp. DSM 116169. GTDB lineage: Archaea > Methanobacteriota > Methanobacteria > Methanobacteriales > Methanobacteriaceae > JAHKLT01. The sequence goes on from NZ_CP166990.1 coordinate 659,994, forward strand.
ATATACAATTTAATTTAATATAAAATATAGAGATATAATATTGATGATTATAATGAGTTCTAAAAATACTATTTTTGACCAAGAAAATATAAATAAAGAAGTAATTGGGGTTGTTGGAGGATTCGGCTCTTATGCAACATTACATTTTTTCAATCGTTTATTATCAGCATTTCCTGCTGAAAAAGAATGGGATAGACCTAGAATATTAATAGATAATTATTGCACATTACCTAGTAGAGTTAGATGTATATTATATGATGAACATAGGGAAAAAATAATTCAGGGCTTAACCAGCTCTGTTCAAAATTTAATAAATGCAGGAGCTACAAAAATTATTATTACTTGTAATACTGCTCATTTTTTTTTAAATGATGTATATGATAACATACCTGGAAGTAAAAATATTATTATTGATATCATAAAAGAATTAGCAATAGAATTGAAAAAAGATAATATAAAAGAGATTAGTTTAATTGCTACAGAAGGAACTATTTTATCTAAGATATATGATAATACTTTTGAAAAATATGGTATTAAAATAAATTCTCCATCAAATGAGGAATTTTTTAAAATGAGAGATTTAATAGAAGTTGTTAAACAAAATAAAGAAATTTCAAATAATGTTAAAAAAGATTTTATCAATCTATTAAAAGAACAAAAAAATAAATCCGTGATATTAGGTTGTACAGAATTTCCTGTATTATTTGATTATATAAAAGAAGATATTAGTGATTTGGAAATCTATGATCCTTTAGAAGTAGCTATATGGAGATTAAAAGAAAATGATACTGAAAATTAATTTTTCACATATCATTCAATAATTTATTTTAGAATAAAATACTCATATTGAGTTTCTTTTTTCTCATTTAAATCATTATAAATAACTTTTTTTTCAACATTATTAATATTTTCAAAGTTCTTAAAAAAATTGGCACTGTAAATTTTCACGGGTTTTTGTTTTTTTTATTGTCTGTTTTGTAGTGTTCTGTGGTTGGGTTTGTAGAATTTGATTGTGGAGGATAGTGATAGTAGTAATGACCATGGTTTTTTGGATGTGTGTTTTTTATGTCTTATTTGTGGTAGGCTGTTGAATGTTTCTGCTTGGCTTGTGGTTCTGCGAATTTTGTTATCTTTAGAGTATGCTGTTAGTTTGTCTTTTTGTTTGGAGAATTTATCCATGATTTTTTGTATAGGATCTGCAATGAAAAATATGTTTTTTTCATATTTTGCAAGTAGTTCTTTTGTTTTATTTTCGTCAAAACTTCTGAGTATTTCTTTCATTTCAGTAAATATCATTAAATTATAAGTGATATCTTTTTCTGGAATGTTTTCTTTTTTAATTTCATCAAATATTTTGTCTGTGGTGTATTTCATCCAATGAAATATGCATTGTTGTTGTGGTATATTTTTATTTTCAGCTATTTTTCCGTATACTCCTAACATATCGCTTGTTAATGATTGGATTGGTGTTTTATCGAATGTAAAATCAAAAAATTTATTTATAACATCATAATGACGTGTGTTTGTTATTGCAATAGATATGGGCATGTCTTTTATTTCATTTGAAAAAATAGTTACTAAGTAGTTTTTTTGACCATTAATATTTGTAAAGAGTTCATCAACAGTAATATGACCAAAATTAGCATGTTTTTTATTTTTACACATGAATAATATGCCTAAATCGGTAACCTCACGTTTTAGTGAGGTTTTACCTTTTTTTTTAAAATCACCAGGCAATGGAACAATGTCTGTTTCATAAACAAATTCATCATGTTCTTTTTGAATCACATTCCTAACATATTCATGACTTACATTGATATTCATACTAATTTCAACCACTTCTGCTATTTTATCAAATGATAAACCAGTATTTGCATGAATTTTACGTATTTTATCATCTAATTTCTTTTTCTCCTTTAATTCTTTATCTACTTTAAAATCTACAGGAGTAATAAACCATTTATCACATTCATTACACACATAAGACTGAGGATAATATTCCACAGATTTATTTTCTTTAGTTTTATAAATCCTACGTTCCCATCCTTTAACATTAGCATTAGATTCACCACAATGAGGACAAATTCTTTTTAACATTGCAAAACGATTATCAGGATAAGAAATAACATTAGATTCTTCTACATCCTCAAAAATATCTATACCAAAGCCTCTTTTAATATTGTTTCTTAAAGATTCATTAAAAGTAAGTCTATCAACCATAAAATCACCTACACCCCAATCTAAATTATTTTCATCAAAATCAACCAATAAAATCTGATCATCATTTGAATCACTATCATTAAAATCATTAAAAGATTTAAATTCATCAATATTATTAATATCATCAATATTTTCCAATAAAACTGTTTGAAATTCATCTATTAAATCAATAGAATCACCACAATACTTTTTATTCCTCTTAAAAAAAGGTTCAAAATCAATATCTAACCGAACAAAATCATCCAAATAAGTTTGATTCTCCCTAAATATCTTTTTAAAAGGTAAAATATTAACAATATTCATAATTAATAATATATAACTCATACTATATAAATATAACCAATATAAATTATTAAAAACACAATACACAAACAATATCACAAACCAATACAAAAAATAAAGACAAAACACTAAAAAAAATAAAAAAACAAGAAAATAAAAAAAACCATCCAAAAAAGAAAATCAAAACCCGTGAAAATTTACAGTGCCAAAAAATTTAAAAGTTCATTTTCAGTTCTATAAATAGCATTATAATCTTTTTCTAAATTATCTGAATAAAAATCTTTAAGAGTTAATCTATAATCTAGATTAGAAATAGTTTCTCTTATGTAAATAGTTTTATTTTCTGTAACTATTTTATTAATTTCATTAACCATCATTTTAATATCATCATCATTTAAATAAATTAAAACACCAACTACTAATATGATATCAAATGGTGGTTTAACTAATAATTTATCTATTTCTATATCAGTTGCAGACATTTCTTGAAAAAAACAGTTTTCATAATTGTAATTTTCTTTAGCTATTTTTATAAGATTTTCTGAATAATCAATTCCCATGTATGTTTCACATTTATCATGCAATACTTCTGCCCATCTTCCAATTCCACATCCAATTTCAAGAATTTTTTTGTTTTTTAAATCAAGTTTTTCTAATATTATTTTAGATTCTTCTAAATGTCTTTTTTCTACATTTTCTTTATCTTGATACATTGTTATTGAAAGGATGCTATCCACTTTTTCATTAGCTCTTTCATCGAAAAAATTTTTAATTTTTTTAGAATTAATCTTTTCTTTATTACCATATAATCTAGCCATTTTAATAACCTTTTAATTATAACTTATTTAAATTTTTTAATGCTACTTCTAAATCGCCAGGTGTATCTACTTCAAAACAATTTTCAAATAAAAAATATTTTAGTGGTAGATGCTCTTCAAATTGAGGATATACAAATGGTTTATCTTTATTTATAATTACTGGTTTATTGATGCAAGCAATATTGGCCCATTCATATTTTGTATGAGGATTTCTTTGGAATGAAGTAACTTCTTCACTTTCATTTAAATTTACATAAACTCCATCTTCAGTTTTTGCAGGAGTAATTCCCAAAAGAGTATTTCCATCAAAAGCATTGACAAAATTATTAAATTCATTTTTATTTATGAGCAAATCTCCATCAATTGCTATATAAGGTTCATTCAACTTTTCTGTTGCTAAATGTATGCTGTAACATGTAGAATTAGTTTCATATCCTTGATTATGAATGATTTTGATATCTTCTCTTTTAGTTGAAACATACTTACTAACTTTATCTGATTTATATCCCACAACTAATCTAACATCTTCAATATCTTTAACTAATTCTAGTTGATAATCGATTATTTTTCTATCATCAGTTATATCGACTAATGTTTTTGGAATGTTATAACCTAATCTAGTTCCCATTCCTGCAGCACTTATTACTGCACAATTTATTTTTTTCATATAATTCTCCTTTTTGATTTATAAATTATTTAAAAATAAATATATATAATTAATTATATATATCTTTCAACTGTTATTGATTATATAATTATTTCAATTTATAAAGTGAGGTATGATAAAAATGCATTATGATGATTATGATAAAACTGAGTTAAATCATTTACATGATGTGCAATTAATGATATTAAATGATTTTATTAAAATATGTGAAGAAAATAATATAGAATATTTTGCATATGGGGGCACAGCTTTAGGGGCTATTAGACATAATGGTTTTATTCCATGGGATGATGATATTGACGTTATAATGCTCAAAAATGAATATGAAAAATTCTTGGATATTATGAAATCAATGAAATGTGATAAATATACTATATTGAACATGGATAATAATGAAGATTATTTTTATTGTTTTTCTAAAATGAGTTTAAATAAAACTGAATTTAAACAAAGTTGGACTAGAAATACTGATTTTTCTTTAGGTATTAATATTGATGTTTTTGTGTTAAATGATGTTCCTGATAATAAGCTTAAAAGATCAATATATTTTTGGGAAAATAAAATTTTAAATAGTATTTTAGCTGTATATATCACATCTCTTAATAAAAATTATTCTTCAAAAAAAATAGAAATAATATCAAAAATAGGCAATTTGTTATTAAAAATTTTTAATATTAACTCATCTTTAATTAAAAAATATTATAGAAATATGGTTGAAAAAAGTAGTGATAAAGATTTTAAATATGTATTTGAAAACAATGCTTTTTGCTATAAAGAACCAATTCCTAAAAATATTTTCAATGAAATTAAAAAAGTTAAATTTGAATCATTAACTCTAAATATTCCTAAAGATTATGACACTTATTTAAAAATAATTTATGGGGATTATATGACCCCTCCACCTGAAACAGATAGAATAGTTCATGAACATGATTTTATAGATTTTGGTCCTTACTAATTAAAAATGTAATCAACATGTTTTTATAAAATAATTTAAATATCTATATTATAATACTTTCAAGTTTATCATATGATTAGAGGAAAACCATGTGCGGTATTGTTGGTTGTATATTAAAAAATAATAGAAAGGCAGCTCCTATTTTACTAGATTCGATTTCAAAGTTAGAATATAGGGGTTATGATTCAATAGGGATAGCTACTATTGATAATAATAAAATATTTATAAAAAAAGATGAAGGAAACATTGAAACAGTCGATAACAAATTGGATTTAGCTGATATGGATGGAGATTATGGTATTGCTCATGTTAGATGGGCAACTCACGGTGATCCAAATAAAGTAAATTCTCATCCTCATACATCTCAAGATGAAAAGATTGCAGTAGTTCATAATGGAATTATTGAAAACTATGTGGAACTTAAAGAACAATTAGAAAATGAAGGATATGAATTTAAATCTGATACAGACACTGAAGTTATTCCACAATTAATTAGTAAATATATGAGTAAAGGATTTGATTTAGAATCAGCAGTTCGAGAAACTATCACTATGATTGAAGGAGCATATGCAATAGCTGCAATATGTACTGATGAGAAGAAAATTGTTGCAACTAGAAAAGATAGTCCTTTAATCGTTGGTTTAGGTAAAAAAGGTTATTTTGTTGCAAGTGATTCTCCAGCTATTTTAAAATATGCAAAAGACATAATCTATCCAGAAAAAGATGAATTAGTTATCTTAACAGAAAATGAAATTGTTATAAAAGATGAATATGATAATATCATTGAAAAAGAAATTGAAACAATAGATTGGTCTCCTGAAATGGCTGAAAAGGAAGGTTATGATTATTTCATGCTTAAAGAAATTAATGAACAATCAACAGCTGTTAAAAATACTTTAACTGGTAAAAAAGAAATTGAAAAAATTGTATCTAAAATTAAAGGAAACATTAATAGAATTATATTTGTTGCTTGTGGAACTTCTTATCACGCATCTTTAACTGGAAAATATTTAATTGAAACACTTGCAGGTATACCAACAGAAGTTATCTTAGCATCTGAATTTAAATATTCTACAAAAACATTGGATGATAAAACACTTGTTATTTTTATATCTCAATCTGGTGAGACTGCAGATACTTTAAAAGCTCTAGAAGCAGCTAATAAAACATCCCAAACATTAGCTATTGTAAATGTTGTTGGATCATCAGCAACAAGACAAGCAAATCATGTAATTTATACTCAAGCAGGTCCTGAGATTGGTGTTGCAGCTACAAAAACTTATTTAAGCCAATTAACTTCAATTTATATGTTTGCAGCTATTTTATCTGGTAATGAATATTTATTTAAAGATTTAAATAAGATTCCAAAATATATTGATGAGATTTTAGAAGATACAACAGAAATTGAACTTGTATCTAAAAAATTCAAATATGCTGATGATTTCTTTTTTATTGGAAGAGGTTATGCTTATCCAATAGCATTAGAAGGTGCTTTAAAACTTAAAGAAATTACTTATATTCATGGTGAAGGTTATGCTGCAGGAGAACTAAAACATGGTCCTTTAGCTTTAATTGATCAAAATATTCCAGTTGTTGTAGTTGCTCCACCAGGAGATAATAATAGAAAAACAATGAGTAATTTAGAAGAAGTCAAATCTCGTGGTGCAGATGTATTTGCTGTTGGATCATTTGATGATGAGTCATTACGCTCAAAATCAGATGATATTTTCTGTATAAATCCTGATGTTGATGAAATATTAGCTCCATTGGTTTATATAGTCCCTTTACAATTATTATCTTATTATGTAGCTATTGAAAGAAAATTAGATCCAGATAAACCTAGAAATCTAGCTAAATGTGTTACTGTGGAATAGTTACTTAATAAACATTATATTTTAAATATTTTGAGTGTATAAAATGAAAATTAATAAAAAGTCTATAAAATATGGATTAAAGTTTTTTGAATATTTTGATAACCCTATATCTTGTTTATTATTTGAATTTGGTATTAAAAAAAAATGTAAAGCTAAAATTAAACTTTTTAATGAAGAATTCGAGTTTAATGATGTATCTAGATTTAATAGTATTATAGGGATTTTTTCTAATTTAGATTATGGTAAATATGAATATTTTAAAGAATATATTTTGTCTATTGATTCAGAAACAATTAATGTTGCCGATTTCCAAGTATTAAATGAATATGCTAATGTTTTTTTAGAATATTTCACTATTGGAAATTGGAATGTTGATGTAAATGATAGATATGTTATTGATATTGGTGCTAATGTAGGGGACACTGCTTTAATTTTTGCTAGTGAAGGAGCAAAAATGGTTTATGGATTTGAACCAGTAAAAGAATTATATGAAATCGGAGTTAAAAATATTGAACTTAATCCAAAATTTTCAAATAAAATAAAACTTGTAAATAATGCAGTTTCATATAAAAAAGGAAAACTAGAAATTAATAATCTTGAATCTACTTCTTCTTATAGAAATGAAGAAGAATTTTATGAAGTAGATATTATAACAATGGATGAGATTTTAAATGATTATGATATTATTCCTGACGTTTTAAAAATTGATTGTGAAGGTTGTGAATTTGAAATAATTAAAAATTCTGATTTATCTATGTTTAACGATATAATTTTTGAACACCATTCGGGAAATGTTGAAAAAGATTTCTTAGAATTAATAAAAATACTTGAAAAACAAAATTTCAAAGTTAAAACTTATCCTGCATTTTTAGATATTAAATTTGAAAAGTTAGGAATTATTCATGCTTATAAAGATTAAATAGTTTATTGGTATACGATGAGTCAAGTTAGAACATCTTTTTTAAATATGAGTTGGTTAATGGTTTCACAAATTATTACAAGCATTTGTGCTTTTATTTGGACAATTTTAATTGCTAGATATTTGGGAGTTAATGATTATGGTATTTTGGGTTTTGCAATTTCAATTACAGGAATTTTTGCAATTACTGTAGATATGGGTATAAGTACTCATATTGTACGTAAAATTTCTATCAACCAGAATATAGCTTCAAAATATTTAGGGAATGCAATTCCTTTGAAGTCTTTTTTTTCATTAATAACATTTTTTATACTTCTTTTAATTTTAATTTTCCTAAAATTTGATGAATTAACTATTATTGTTACATTATTATTTACAATTGAAATGTTCTTTAAATCAATGGCAGGTTTATTTAATGGATCATTTCAAGCTGTTGAAGAAGGCAAATATCAAGCAATTGGAAACATTATTTTAAATATAATTTTATTAATTTTTATTTTAATTTCTATTTTTTGCAATTTTGGACTAATAGGAATTGCTCTAGCTTATCTTTTCTCTAATTTTATTGTAATGATTTACTTATATATCAAAATTAAAACTAATGTGACTATTCCTGAATATGAATTGGATAAAGATTTTTGTATTAAATTAACTAAAGTTTCCTTACCTTTTGCTTTTTATACTCTTTTTCATACAATATATTATTCAATAGATATTACTATGTTAACTATTTTGGTTGGAGAATATGCATCTGGTCTTTATAATGCAAGTTATAAGTTAATTAATGTTTTAACATTGTTTTATACAATTTATACTGCAGTAATTTTTCCAGTAATGAGCAAATTTTATAAAAACAATGAAAGTTTATTAAATATTACTTTTGAAAAATCTATGAAATATTTATTAGCTATAACTGTTCCAATAGCAGTCGTTACATCAATTTATGCGAAAGATCTTATTTTATTAGTATATGGATCACAATATATATTAGCTAGTTCTGTTTTATCAATTTTAATTTGGACTGTTTGTTTATTATTTATTAATGGTGCAGCTTCAATTTTACTTAATGCATCATATAAGGAAGTGGCTGTTACTAAAATTTATGCAATTGCAGCAATTTTTAATGTAATAGCTAATTTAATTTTAATTCCAATGTATCAAGCTAATGGTGCAGCTGTTGCAACTGTTTTAAGTGATATTTTAATATTTATTTTAGCATTTTATGTATTAAGAAAAACTGGTTATGCTCCAAGAAAATCTTTACTAAAAGATCTTTTCAAAATAATTTTAGGATCAATTATTTTAGGTTTAGTACTTTATTTCCTAAATCTTTCACTTTTCGTAGGTCTAATTATAGGAGTTATAATCTATTTAATAGCTTTACTTCTTTTAAAAATTATAGATGACGATGATATGTACATCATTAAAGAGATTTTAGGTAAAAACTAAAATTTTATTTTTTCTCTAATATCATCATCTTAAAATTAGGATTTTCATTTAATATTTGGTTAAAACACATTTCAAAATCATTAACATTACACTGATTAAAAACTTTCAAAATATCTTTTTTTAATTTTGAATTATTATATGAACAAATCAAATCATTATTTTCTAATTCAAACAAATCAAATTTATATTCAACATCTTTATTTAATCCTAAAACTTCATTTTTAAAACTTTTTAAAACTTCAAACCCACCATCTTTTAAAATTATAGGATCATTAAAACCAGCATTTATATATGAAAATTCATTACTTTTCAAATCTAAAATCCCTAAAAATAGCTTAAGTTGCATTTTTTCATTATTATTTTCATAAATTTTATTATTTAATTTAAAAAAGCTGTCAGATAGAGAATTTCCAATTTTAATAGAATTTTTAATCAAAGTTTTAACTCTCATCATAAATAATGTTGATCCAATTCCATAATCTAAGGGCTCTGCAATTAAAATAGCTAGCTTTTCATCATTAATTATAATATAATCATAAAAATCTCCTTTAAAATCATCTGATGAAGAATTTAACCCAATTATTTCAAATTTATCAGTATCAGGAAATGTTTTAGGTAGTAATGTTTTTTGAATTTTCCTACCTATCTTTATTTCAGTTTTTAAACGTTCTTTATCAGCAGTTTCCTTTTCGACATCATCTTTATAATTTTCTAGTTTTTTCATTAGAAATATTAAAGATTTAGATAATGTTCCAATTTCATCATCATAGCTAGAATATTTTTCTATATCATCAAGTACATAATCAGTATTTTCATCAATTTCATTAACATAGCTTGCTGTTAAATCAGAAATAGCTTCTATTGGCTTTGCAATATCTTTTTCAATTTTATATAAAAATATAATAGCTATTAAATAAGAAATACTTATTATAAATCCAATACTTATATATATTTTCTCCCAAAACATTATGCTTCCATATTCACTGTAATTTTCAGATAATAAGATCATTCCAGTTAGAAATGCAACTACTACTCCTATTGTAATAAAAATAATAATTAATTTTTCACTTAATGAAACTTTCAATTTACTTTTATTAACCTTAATTTTATTATTTATTGGTTTTAATGTATAGAAAATAATCAATATATAAAATATAGTCCCAATTATGTAAATTTCAGAATCAAAATCATTTATATAAACAATTGAATAAATTAAATATCCTAATCCTATTAATAATCCACTAATTAATGATAAATTAAAAATTTTAGAAGATTTTCCATAATTTTCATTAGGAATATATAACTTAAAACGCATTATATTTGCAATAATTATTATTAATGCTCCTAAAGTTAATGTAAAGTTTAAGTTATTAAATTCAATCAACAAGCTTTCAAATGATATAAATTGGGATACTTTAACACTATCTAGTAAAAATCCTAATAAACAAGTCATTATTGCGGAATTTACAAATACAATTATAAAATACTTTATAAGATTATATACAGTATTTAATCGAGGATGTGTAATTTCATCTTTAACTTTTATGCTATACCACATCTTATAAGGAATATATCCATATAAAAATTGAGCTAAAAATCCAATTACACATACTTCTATGGAATAGCCTGAATAAATGTCTCCTATTAAATTCCCAATAGCTGCACTTAATGCACCTATTGGTCCAAATAATAATCCAAAACTAGGTGTTAATGCTGCAGATGGTCTAAGTTCTGTAATTGGAACAATTTGGAAAAAATATTTAAAAGTAAGATTAACAATAACATAAGTTATAATACATATTATCATTATTTTAGCTTTATTTTTTAAATCACTATTTTTTAAATTATTTTCCATAATAATACCTACTTATATTCTAATATTAGCATTGTAATATCATCAAATTGCTCTGTGTCTTCAGTAAACCTTTCAAGTTCTTCTTTAATTTTTATTATTAAACTTTCAATATCTTCATTTTCATATTTATTTAAAGTTTCAATAAGTCTGTTGACACCAAATAATTCATTATTTTTATTATTTGCTTCTGTTATGCCATCAGTATATAAAAATATTCTATTATTTTTCTTTAAACAAATAGTTTTATCTTCATAATCAATATCTTCAAATCCTCCAAGTATAAAATGAGGTTTTGATTCTAATGTGCTGTATTTATTATTTTCATAAACTAATGGATTTTCATGACCTGCATTAGTGTATGTAAGTTTTCCAGAACTTATCTCAAGAATTCCCATCCAAGAAGTTACAAACATATTCTCATCATTATTCTCACATAATAAATTATTAACCTCATAAAAGATTTCTGATGGCTTTTTACTGAGTGCAGTAGTATCATTAATTAATGTTTTTGATGCCATCATAAATAATGCAGCAGGAATTCCCTTACCTGATACATCAGCTATTATAATAGCTAAATGATCATCATCAATTAAAAAGAAGTCATAAAAATCTCCACCAACTTCTTTTGCTGGAATATTAATTCCATAAATATCATATTTTTCAGTTGAGAAATCTTTAAAGTTTTTTGGAATTTGTGAGCTTTGAATATTATATGCTATTTCTAATTCAGTTTTTCTTTTTTCCTTTTCACTTGTTATTTCTTTTAATTTTTCTAAATATTTTTCAAAATCTATTAACATGTCTTTAAATGAATTTAATAAGATTCCAACTTCATTTTTATCATTACAATAGATTTCAAGTTTTTCAATTATTTTTAAACTATTATTTGTTTTAATGTACTCCATTGATAGTGAAGATAATAGCTCAATAGGATAAGATATGTTCTTTTCAATGTACTTTAATAATACTATACTTAACAGGTAAAATAATGCTAAAATTATAGTTATATAAAAAAATATTACTTGCCAAAAATCGAAATTATTTTTAAAAATTGTTAATGTATTTAAATAAACAATACTGCAAATTAATATAGATAAGACAACTCCTGTTGCTATAATGGATATTATTAATTTCTCAGTTAAAGGCACCTTATAATAGTATTTTTCTTTTATTTTCTCTTTTAATGGCTTTAAACAATAAATTATAATTAGCACACTAAAAACAATAGCTATTAAAAGTTCCATAGAACTTTCTCCAAAAAAGAAATAATAAATTATATATATTATATTAAGTCCTATAGCTATAATTAACGATACATTAAAAAACTTTAAGTTAAATCGAGGTTTTTTATTTATGGAAGGTATTGATAAAGGTATTTTATAAAAACTTGTTATACTAATAAGTATTACAGCTAAAATAATTGAATAATCAAAAACACTGAAAAAATAATATAAATTATCAAGAATTTCTAAGTTTGAAATAATTAATGTATCACTTATAAATCCAAACATAGCTGATATAACAATACTACTTATTATAATAACTATTAAAAGTTTTATTAAGCTATTAACATTATTTAATCTAGGAATTTCCATATCTTCAGATATTTTTATTGAATACCATATCTTATAAGAAATATATCCTCCTATAAAGTGTATTATAGGACTTAAAATAATTATTTCAAGATTATGGCCTTGAGAAAACTTTAAGAAAAAATCTCCAATTAGAATACCTAATGCACCATATGGTCCAAATAATAATCCAAAAGCTATAGGTAATCCATTTGTTATTTGAAATTCAAATATTTCTGATGTATAAAAAAATGTTTGAAATAAAGTTCCAGTTATAAAATAAATTAAAGTGCAAGCTAATGTTGTAATTATTTTTGATTTGAGGCTTTTAATTTTATTCATGTTGATCTTCTAATATTTTCCAAATAGTTAGAATGTTTTTATTATTTTTATAATCATATGAAATATTATCAGTATTTTTTTTCATAAGAAATATTCCAAGACCTCCAAGAGAGCGGTCTTCCATTTCAAGGGTAATATCAGGATCTTCCTTCTCTAATGGATTGTATTTTGATCCTGTATCTATAAAACTAATAATAAAAGTTAAAGGATTTTCTTTAATAGCTAATCTAATTGTTATTTCATTAGTATCATGTCCATGATTAACTATATTTATAAAGATTTCTTCAATAGCTATTTCAAGCTCTAATTTATAATTTATATCAATAAACTTATAATTAGTTAATTTATCTTTAATAAAGTTATTTATAGTAATTAATTCTTCTTTATTATTTTTTACAATTAATTCATCCATAATTATTTGCCTATTATTGAATATTTAATTTGTCTTTAAATCCAGTAGCTGTAAAAATCTCCATAACAAAAGAATTAACATTTTTGATTTGTAATTCTCCTTTTTGCCTCATCATCTTCTCTGATGCTAAAATTGTTCGAAGTCCTGCACTAGAAATATACATCAACTCTTCTAAATCTAAAACAAGTAAAGTAATTGATTCACATTCATTATTTATTTCTTCTTCCAATTCAGGAGCAGTATTTGCATCTAATCTACCGATGATTTTTAAATTTAACTGATTATTCTCTTTATTTTTAATTACTTCCATTTTAAAAACCTCATCTACTTAATTATTAATAAAATATTATATTTAAATTTTTATTTTAATTTAAAATTTACATCAAAATTAAATAATATCTTAAAAATAATATAATTAAGATGTTATATATTATGGATGTTTCTTCTCTAGATTATGAACTATATGAAAAATTTATATCAAAGGAAAGAAGAATTAAAACAAATAATTTTCACTTTAAAAAAGATAAAAAATTATCTTATGGATCTGAATTACTACTTAGATATGGTTTATCTAAATTAAATATTAACAATCCTAAATTTTCTAAAAATAGCTATGGAAAACCTTATTTAATAAATTCTAAAGATGTTTTTTTTAATATTTCACATTCTGATAATTTTGTTATATGTGCAATATCAACTAAAGAAGTAGGTGTTGATATAGAAAAAATTAAAGATATTGATTTAGATATTGCAAGGAAATTCTTTTTTAAAGATGAATATGAACTTATTTTAAAAAGTAATAATAAAATTGATGATTTTTATAAACTTTGGACATTAAAAGAAAGTTTCATGAAATTCACATCAAAAGGATTTAATTTGAATTTAAATGATTTTTCAGTGTATGATGGGGAAAATTTTAATGTAATTTTTAAAGAAAATAATTGTAAAGACCTTAAATTAAATTCATTCAACTTTAATAATTATAAAATAGCTACTTGTTCTTATGATGATAATTTAAAATTAACTCGAATAGATTTAGACTTAATTAATGATTTTTTATCAATTTAAATAGAAGCATAATTTTTACAATAAAAATATATGTTTTAAATTTAAAATATTTATTAAAAGTATTTGGGGGTATTTTTTTTTGAAAAGTTTTGATTTATCTAGTTCTCAAAAGCGAACTTTAATAACACAGATAAAAAAACCAGAAAGTAAAACATATTGGCTTACTTTTAAAGCAGATTATTCAATTGAGGATTTAAATTACATTAAAAAATCTTTAAACATTCTAATAAGTGGTAATTTAAATTTAAGAATTGGTAAAAGAGATAATTCTACTTTTTATCAATATCATACACAAGAAGCTAAAAAATACGAAATCATTGATTTATCTAAAATAAATATGAGCCTTAATGATTTTATTATTGATTATTATGATAATTTCACATTTTCTATTTTTGATGAAGCTCTTTATAGAATATTTATTTTAAAAGATGCAAATAAATGTCATGTAGTTTTTTTTATGCACCATATTTTAATTGATGGAACATCAGCTACTATTTTTGCAAAAAACCTAAGTAATTGTGTTGATTCATTAAAAAATAATAAAAAATTCGAATTTAATAATCAAGATTATTCTTCATATGTTGAAAAAGAAAAAGAATATTTAAAATCTAATGATGCAAAAAAAGATAAAGAATTTTGGATTAATAATTTAAAAGATTATAATTCTAGTTTTTATGAATTTGAAGATTCATCTGTTGGATATTTTGAGAAGACCCTTGAAGATGATTTAATTGAAAAATCAAAAGATTTCTCAAAAATATGTAATACAAACATTTCCCCTTTTATCTTAGCACTTTCTGCTGTTTCTTTGTATTTTTTCAAATCAACTGATTACACGCAAATGGTTTGGAACTCATCATATCATGGTAGAAATTTTGGTGAAGAATTTAATGATGCTATTGGCATGTTTGTTAATATGCTTCCTCTTAAACTTGATTTTGATGAAAATAAAACTTTTAAAGAATACTTAATTTATACAAAAGAAATTTTAAAAAAAGGTCTATCTCATGGTAAGCTATCTTTTGATAAATATTCTGCTGATTTACAAAAAAATGATCTTAATCCAGCTAAACTTTCAATGTTTTCAATAGTTTCTAATTCTATTGGAGATATTAAAAACTTCCAAATGTTAGATATTAGACAAGAAACAGAATTTCCATTTCATATAAGAATAAATAAATCTTGTGATGATGCAAACGGCCTTCAAAATCTTCTATTTGAATATAATAAAAATTACATGTCTTCTAATGAGATTAAAAAAATAGCTGATGGGATTATAGGTCTTTTAAATCAATTAACAGAAGATTCTTCTAAAAAACTTAATAGCTATGTTGTAAGTGATAATGAATTTTTTAAAGGAGAAAAGTTTTTTAAAGATTTAATTAATGATTTTGATGATGTATCTATTATTCCAAATGATATAAATAATCAAAATAATGATTTTGAACTTGAAAATACTTTTAAATCAATAAATAAAACAGAAATTTCTAGGTTTTCTAAAAATAAAAATATATCTAATGAAGAGCTATTTTTATCTAGTACATTATTTAATATGTCTAAATTTGTCTTCTCAAAAGATATTTTAATTTCATCAATTTTTAATAGAAACATTAAAAATAATACCTTTTTAAATGATTTTAATGAGTTACCTTTTGGATTAAAGATTAATACAGATAATTCTGTTGAAGAATATCTAAATCTAATTAAAGATAAATTAAATTCTATTAATTATGCTAATTATCCTTTAACTAATGAGAAAACAAATGATTTTGATTCTAAGTTTTTATTTAACTTCTTTTCTTTAGAAAATAATGAAATAAATCATATGATTAGTAATTCTGATTTTTCAATTTCTATTAAAGAAGATTTAGATGAATATGTTATTATTGCAAGTTATAATAAAAAATTATATTCAAAAGATATAGTTAATACATTTCTCGATTCACTTATACTATTAACCAAAGATTTTATAAGTAATCCTAAGAAAACCTTAAAAAATATTAGCATATCAAAAAATAACAATCATTTAAACGATTTTAAAATAGAATTAAAAGATGAAGCTATTATATCAAAACTTTTAGAAAATAAGGTTTTAAATAATAAAGATAAGATTATTTTATATTCTAATGATGATGGACTGACTTTTAATGAGTTAAATGAAAAATCAAATAAAATAGCTAATGGATTAATTAAAAAAGGAGTTAAAATTGAAGATAAAATTCCTTTTATAATGAAAAGAGATAGTAATCTTATTTGTACTGTTTTTGGAATTATTAAATCTGGTGCTTGTGCTATTCCAATCGATCCAAAATATCCTGAAGAGAGAATTAATCAAATTTTAGAAGATTCAAATGCTAAATATATTATAAATAATTTAAATAATGATGATTTTTCTTTTAAAAATTCTATAGAATTCAATGAATTAATTAAAGAAGAAAACACTAAAAATCCTGATATTTCTTTAAAACCAGATAATTTATGTTTCATGATTTATACATCAGGTTCTACAGGACGTCCTAAAGGAGTAATGTTAACACATTCTGGAATTACAAATTATATAAATAATAATGCTTTAAATTGTCCAATTGATGGACTTATTAAAAACGTTACTAAATTTATTTCTATTTCTACAGTTTCATTTATTGTATTTTTCAGAGAAATATTTGCAACAATTTTAAATGAAGTTCCAGTTATTTTTGCAGATGAAGAACAATCAATTAATCCTTATGAATTTGTAAAATTAGCTAAAAAATATGATGCAGATGGATTTGGATCTACTCCTACAAGATTATTAGAATATTTAGAAATTAAAGAATTTCAAGATGTTTTAGATAATTTTAAATATTTAATTGTAGGAGGAGAAGGTTTTCCTTCAAATTTATACACTTTACTTAGAAAATACACTGATGCATTAATTTACAATTCTTATGGTCCAACAGAAGTTACAATAGCATCTCATGGTAAACTTCTTAAAAATGATACAATCTCTGCAGGTTGGCCCATGTTAAATGTTGTAGATAATATTATGGATATAGATGGAAATCCTTTACCTTCTAATGTGATTGGTGAGCTATATGTTGGTGGTGCAGGAATAGCTAAAGGTTACCTGAACAATGATAAATTAACTAAAAAATCCTTTTTAAAAATTGATGATATTCCTTTTTATAATACTGGAGATTTTGCAAAAAGAGATAATAAAGGAGAATTATTTGTTCTAGGCCGTAGTGATAATCAAGTTAAAATTCGGGGTTTAAGAATTGAATTAGAAGATATCGAAAATACAATAAGTTCCTACGATGGTGTTAATGCATCTGTTGTTATTGCAAAAGATATTCATGGTGAAAAACAACTTTGCGGATATTTTACAGAATTTAATGCATCAGTTTCTATTGATGATTTAAGGGATTATTTATTTAAAAAATTACCTAAATATATGGTTCCACCTTATTTAATCAAATTAGATAAGTTTCCCAAAACCCCTAATGGAAAAACAGATTTTAAAAACTTACCAGAACCGTCACTTGATGATGCTTTTAATGAAAAACTTATTAAACCTGAAACAGAATATGAAAAAGGAATTTTTGATTTAGTTAGTGAAATTCTTGAAACTGATTCTTTTGGTATAAATTCAGATTTATTTAGTTTAGGACTTAGTTCTTTATCAATTATTAGGTTAATTTCTAAAATTTCAGATAAATATGATATAAATATTCCTCTTGCAAATTTAATGGATTCTAATACTATTAAAGAAATTGCAAAAGAGCTTGAAAAATATGCTAAAGATGATAATGATTTTATAACAGATAGTAATAAAGATTTTTATCCTTTAACTCAAAATCAATTAGGAGTTTATTTTGATTGTATTAAAAAACCAAATGAATTAAATTATAATCTTCCAAAATTAATTAGATTTAATAAAGATATTGATAGTAAAAAACTTAAAGATTCAATAGTTGAAACTATAAATAAACATCCTTATTTAAAAACTAGATTATTATCAAAAGACGCTGATATATATCAAGAAGAAATAAAAAACATTGATTTTAATAAACTTATAGAAATTGAAAAAATAGATAAATCAATTTCTCAAGATGAAATAAATAATTTTATAAAACCTTTTTCATTATTTGATGGGCCATTAATTAGATTTAAAATATATGATACACCTGAAGCTCCAGTTTTACTTGCTGATTTTCATCATATAATTTTAGATGGTACTTCTTTAAATATTCTCTTTAATGATATTGGAAAAGTTTATGATGGGCTTAATGTTATAAGTGAGAAGTTTAATGGATTTGATTATAGTTTATATGAAGAAAATATTGAATTAATTGATATTTATAAAGATAGTGAAAAATATTTTGAAAAACAAATTGCTGATTTTGATAATGCTTCAATTATCTCACCTGATTTAGATGGACTAGAAGAAGATGGTGTAGTTCAAGAAAAACATAAATTTTTATCAAAAGAAAAAATAGATAATTTGTCTAAAGACCTTAATATATCTCAAAATAATATATTTTTATCTGCAACAGCTATCTCATTAAGTAAATTTATTTATAATAAAGATCTTTTAATATCTACAGTTTCAAGTGGTAGAAGCAATCCTAAATTTTCAAATACTTTAGCTATGATGGTTAAAACATTACCATTAGTATTAAAAATCGATTCATCAAAAACTATTTTAGAATTTTTCAAATATGTTAATGAAAATTGGTTAAATGTCTTTAAATATGATGTTTATCCATTTACTAAAATATCAGCTAAATATGATATATTTCCTGACTTTTTTTATGCATATCATGGAAAAATTATTGAAGAAGTAAAAATTAATGGGGAAAAATTCCAAAGAGAAAGCCTAGATTCTGATTCTTTAAAATTTAAACTAAGTATTAATGTAGTTGAAATAAATAATCAATACAAAGTTTCTCTGCAATATAATGATGCTCTATATTCTGAT
The DNA here is from genome assembly GCF_046197865.1 of Methanobrevibacter sp. DSM 116169. Taxonomy (GTDB): domain Archaea; phylum Methanobacteriota; class Methanobacteria; order Methanobacteriales; family Methanobacteriaceae; genus JAHKLT01. The sequence continues at coordinate 679,389 of NZ_CP166990.1, forward strand.
AAATTAACTAATCTATTTTTAGATAGTATTGATGTTGTTTTAAATAAATTTTTATCATTTAATAAAGATGAGTTTGAAAATAAATTTATTAAAGATCTCTCTATTGTTGAAGATGATTTTAAAGGAGATCAAGACTTTAAAAATTCTATTCAAGAAATTGAAGAGCATTTATTAAATAAACAATTTGAAAATCAAGTTAATCTTCATAAAAATGATTTAGCATTAATTGCAACTGATGGTGAATTTACATACGACATGCTAAATAAAAAAGCAAATATTATAGCTAATAATCTTATTGAAAACGGAGTTAAAAAAGATGATACTGTAATGTTTATTCTTAAAAGAGATAGTAGATTAATTTCTACAATTTTAGGAATATTAAAAACAGGAGCAGCATTTATTTCAATCGACCCAGAATATCCTGAAGATAGAATTGAGCATGTTTTTAATGATAGCTCTGCTAAATTTGTTATAACTCACAAAGGTAATGATTTAAAAGGTGCATTAGATATAGATGAGCTATTACAAGAAAATAAAACAAGTAATCCTAATCCTAACCTGTCAAAAGACGATGTAGCGTATATTATTTATACATCAGGTTCAACCGGTCTTCCAAAAGGGGTCATGCTCTCTCATGGTAATTTAATAAATTATTGTTATCCTGCACCTCAAAATAATTATATTTATGATTTAATTCAAAAAGGAAATCGTGCTGTTTCAATTACAACTGTGGCTTTTGATATTTTTATTCATGAAGTCTTTTCTACTCTTTTAAATGGTTTAACTTTAGTTTTTGCAAATGAAGAAGAATCTAAAAACCCTTTAGCTCTTGTTGATTTGATGAAAAACACAAATGTTGATGTAATAAGTGGAACACCATCTAGGATATTACAATATTTAGAAATAGATGAATTTAGAGAAGTTATGAAAAACTGTGCTATGGTATTTATTGGGGGAGAACAGTTTTCACCTACTCTTTATAATTCAATTGAGGGATGTTTAGGTAAAAATTTAAAAGATTATAAAGAATCTGGAATTTATAATGTATATGGTCCTACTGAGATAACAATATCTTCTAATATGAAGCCATTAGAATCTCCTAAAAATATTTCTGTTGGTAAAACTCTTTTTAATGTTTATGAAAAGGTTATGGATGAAGATGCAAATCCATTACCTAATGGAATTGTAGGAGAATTATATATTGCTGGTGAAGGTGTTTCTAAAGGATATATTAATAGGGAAAAATTAAACAAAGAAAGATATGTTACTATTAATGATATTCTTTACTATAAATCTGGAGATTTTGGAAAATTTGAAGATAATGGTGAAGTTGTTATTTTAGGAAGATTAGATAATCAGATTAAACTTAGAGGATTAAGAATAGAAATTGGTGAAATTGAAAATGCAATTTCTAAATATGATGGAATTAATAAAATTGTTGTTGTAGTTAAAAAAGTTAAAGGAAATGATCATTTATGTGCTTATTTCACAGTTGATGATAATATTAAATCCTATGATAAAGATTATTCAATTAATATTGATGATTTAAAATCTAAAATATCTAAAACACTTGTTCCTTATATGGTTCCAACAATTTACACTGAATTAGAGAAATTTCCTCAAACTTTAAATGGAAAAATTGATATTAAAAATCTACCAGAGGTAGAAATTCAATGGGATTATATAGCTCCTGAAAATGATACTGAAGCACTTTTTGCATCTATTTTTGAAGATATTCTGAATATTGAAGAAGTTGGAGTAACTGATAACTTTTTTGAGTTGGGAGGAACTTCACTCCTTGTTACAAAAATTGTATTAGAATCATCTAAAAATGATTTTGAACTAAAATATGCTGATGTATTCCAAAATCCTACTCCAAGATTACTTGCTAATCATATATTAAATTCAAATCAAGATAAAAATCTCACACCAGAAGCTGATTATGATTATAGTAAAATAAATGATATTTTAAAAGAAAATACAATGAATAACTTTTTAAAAGGATCAAAAACTGAAATTGGTAATGTTTTACTAACAGGTGCTACAGGATTTTTCGGAATACATGTTTTAAAAGAATTTTTAGAATCTGAAAAAGGTAATATTTATTGTATGCTTAGAAAAACTGAGTTAACCTCATCAGAAGATCGTTTAAAAATATTATTATTTTATTATTTCAGTAATAACTATGAAGAACTATTTGGTTCTAGAATTCATATTATTGAAGGAGATATTACAAATCCTGATGATTTTACAAAAGCCTTATCATTTGATATTGATACTGTAATTAATTGTGCTGCTAATGTAAAACACTTCTCATCAGGAACAGATATTGAAGATATTAATATTGGTGGAGTAAAAAATTGTCTAGATTTTGTAAAAGCAAAAGATTGTAAATTTATTCAAATTTCAACAACAAGTGTTGCAGGAGAAAGTATTAATAATTTTCCTCCAGAAGATTTGGATTTTAATGAAAAAACACTTTATGAAGGTCAAGTTTTAGATAATAAATATTTAAGCAGTAAATTTTTAGCTGAAAGGGAAATTCTTGAAAAGGTTGTTGATGATGGAATTGATGCTAAGATAATGAGAGTGGGTAATTTAATGGCAAGGTCTTCTGATAGCGAATTTCAAATCAATTTTAAATCTAATGGATTTGTAAATAGACTTAAAGCTTTTAATACTATTGGAAAAATGTCTTATAATTTACTTTCATCTCCAACTGAACTTACACCTATTGATGTAGTTGCAAAAGCTGTTTTAGCTTTATCATCTACTCCTAAAAACTCAATTATTTTCCATGTTTATAATAGTCATGTAGTTTTCTTCTCAGATATTTTAGATATAATGACATCTCAAGGATTTAAAATAGAAGCAGTAGAAAACGCCGAATATGAAAAAGCATTCCAAGAAGCTAAAGATGATAAAACTAAAGAAAAAGGAATATCTGGTTTACTTACAGCTGTTGGTATGGGTAAATCAAAAAACAGAGGACTTGTAAAAGTTTCAAATGATTTTACTGTACAAGTTCTTTATAGATTAGGAGTTCATTGGCCTTTAGTAGATAAGGAATATCTTAATATGTTTATAAAACATTTAGATGAGTTAAATTTCTTTGAATATTAACGTGATAATATGGAAACTTATAAAAGACGATATGATTTATTAAATGAAAAATTTAAAGAATTTTTCTTACCTACATTATTTATGTCACTTGCAATGAATATTTCTACATTTGTAGATGGTTTAATTGTAAGTTTTACTTTAGGTTCAATTAATTTATCTGTTATTCAGGTAGTTTTACCAATAATTACATTTATTAATTTACTTTATTGGATGATAGGTCTTGGAGGATCTCTATTAAGTTCAATTTCTAAAACAGAATATAAAACAGAAGATAGTGATTTGTATTTTACACTTTCACTAGCTTTACTTGTAATTATAGGGATAATCATCTCAGCTATTTGTTTTTTTAATATGGATGCGGTTGTTAATTTATTATGTCATGATAGTTCTATAATTCCATCTGTTAAAGAATTTTTAAGCTATCTTTTAATTTCTTTTCCATTTTTATCTTTTATAATGTGTATTTCATACTTTATAAGAGCTGATGGAAAACCAAATTTATCTTTTAAAGCATTACTTATTGCAAATATTGTTAATTTAATTTTTGATTTAGTATTTATTTTGGTCTTAGGAATGGATGTAGGTGGTGCAGCTCTTGCTACAAGTCTTGGTTATATTATTGGATCTATATTCATTAGTCAGTATTTTGTAAATAAAGAAAGAACTCTTCATTTTATATCACCTATGAAGTTTAAATTCACTAAAATATTAAAATTTTATAAAAATATTATCTATTCAGGTTTTCCTGGAGCATCAAGCCAGCTATTTTTAACTATTAAAGTATTATTTTTTAATACAATTATTGCTATGGTAATAGGAGCACCAGGACTTGTTGCATTTTCAATATGTTATAACTCATTATATATTTTATATATTTTCTTAATTGGAACATCACAATCTATGCTTCCAATTGTATCTGTATATTATAAAGAAAAAGACTACTCAGGTGTTAAACACACAATATTTAAAGCATTAAAAATAGTCTTATCATCAAGTCTTATTTTAGCTACATTATTCATAATCTGTCCTGATATTTTAACCACTCTTTATTCAGTTAAAGGTGCAATAAATATAGAAGTTACAAAAAATGCAATTAGATTATTTTCAATAAGTTACTTAGGAACTGCTATTACATTTTTATATATATTTTACCTGCAATCTATTCAAAAAAATTTATATTCCTTTTTAATTTCACTTTTACAAGGATTAGTATTCCCATTATCATTTGCATATATTCTATCTTCATTTTTAGGAATTAATGGAATCTGGTTATCATTTTCTATTGCAGAGATAGCTACAATTTTAATTATTTTAATATCTGTAATATATATTAATAAAAAACATAAATGTAAAATCTCTAATATTTTCATGATTCCAAAAAATAAAGAAGAAGAATTTTTAGATTTAACAGTTAAAAATAATAAAAAAGATATAATTAATTTATCAGAGAAATTAATTGACTTTACAAAAAGTAAAGGTGTAAATGATAAAGAATCTAAATTAATTGGTCTTGCATTAGAAGAAATGCTTTTAAATATTATAGAAAACAATTCAAAAGTTAAAAATATAGATTTAATTGTGAGAATTAATAAGGATTCTATAATATTATCTATAAAAGATCAAGGTAAAGAATTTAATCCAGCTATATATAAAACAGGTGATGATTCATTTGATAATATTTCAGTTTTACAAAAAATAGCTAGTGATATTAGCTATTCTAGAGTTATAGGTTTAAATAATACAGTTATTACAATTAATAGGTAATTAATATGGGTAAAAAAACTAAAATTTTTATAATAATTATTTTAATACTAGCTATTTCAGTATTTTTATTAAATACAATAGAAAAAACAGAATCTTTTGATGATAAATACAATTTAGATGTTCCTATATCAAGTAACTTTATAAAAAATGAATCTCAAGGAATTCCTTATTTTATAGATTACACAAATCAAATTGGAACAGCTTATATTGAAATAAATTCTATAGAAGAGTTATTAGCTACTAAAGCTTTTAAAGAATATTTAGAAAATCAAGAAGAAAAAATAATTATTAACAATACAACTATTTATAAAATAAATTTTCATGAACTATTAAATGAAACAGAATATAATGATACAGTTCCAACATTAGAAACATTAGGAATATTTAAATACATTTATATTTCAGTAAATGATTATAATGGAATTTTTATTATTGTTGGTTCTTTTGATGCAGATAAAACAATTAAATTATCACAATCTATTGATGTAAATGAAAATTATAAAAATTTAAACTATGAAAAGTTGTTAAACAATACTACTGGTGAGTTAAAAGATGGACTGAGTAGTATTTCAAATTCTGTTGAAAATTCACTTAAATCTTTGTATTAATTTTTTTTAGTTAAAAAGCACAAATGTGCTTTTGCACACTTCATATAGTTGTAAATACTAGAAAAAACATATTATGATTAGGAGTTGTTTTAATGCTAAAAAACATACAAAATACAACAATTAAAGAAACCACTAGAGAACAATCAGCTCTTTTAAAAAAAGAACTTCCAAATTTTACTTTTAAAAATGAAAATATTTTATTTGACTATTTAGAAGATAATATGGAATTATATCCAATTTTAATTAAATCAAAATCAATTATAAGAAAATATTTTAAGGATAATGATTTAGTTCTAGAATATTATATTGACCCTGAGATTCCAAGCTTAAATTGTATATTTATTACTATTTTAATTACTAAAAATGTTGATGTAAGTTTAGCTATGGATGATATTCATAAAATCGACATTGAAATGGCAAATTTATATAAAGGCAATGATGATGGAAGAATTATTGCAAAAATTGATTTTACATGAATTCATTTGATGGTAAAGACTTTATTCATGTTGCAAAAAGTCTTTCAAAAATTAATAAAGAAAGTTATATTAGATCTTCAGCTGGAAGGTATTATTATTCAATTTTTTGGATAACTAGAAAATATATAGAATCTGAGTGTGGCCTATACTTAAATAAAAATAATATTCATTCTGAGATACCTAAGTTTTTTAAAGATGAATTTTATAAAAAGAATGGAATTCATAGGCCACTAATAAGATTAAGAAATTTAAGAAATCATGCAGATTATGATTCATATTCTTTTGATTTGAATTTAATCAAATCAATTGATGATGATTATAATCATATTCTTAATGAAATTAAAAAGCTAGTTAAATAATATTTAAAAATGGATTTATATTAATCCTAATTTTTTTTAATAATTGTAATTACACTTAAAATGTGTAAAAGATTATATTTTAGAAATTAAACTTATTTATTTTAATTTTAGTTAAAAAGCATATATGTGCTTTTGCACACTTCATATAGTTGTAAATACTAGAAAAAACACAATATTATTTAAGAATTTTTGGAGTTGTTTTAAAATGCTAAAAAATACTACTGAAAGATCAACTCTTTTAAAAAAAGAACTTATTGATTTTAATTTTAAAAATAAAGAAGTTTTATTAGATTATTTAGATAATAACATGGATTTATATCCAATATTAATTAAATCAGAATCAATAATTAGAAAATATTTTAAAAATAATGAATTAGTTTTGGAATATTATTTTGATCCGGAATCTTCAAGTTTAAATTGCATATTTATTAATATTTTAATTACTAAAGATGTTGATGTAAGTTTAGCTATGAGTGATATTCATAAAATAGATAAAGAAATGGATGATTTATCTACAACTAATAATTATGGAAAAATTATTGCAAAAATTGATTTTACATGAATTCATTGATATTTAAAAATGGATTTGTATAAATCCTAATTTTTTTTAATAATTTTTCTTACACAAAAAAATAAGTAAAAACATAGTTTTTTTACACATAAAAAAAAGTAAATATTTATATTAGTTTACATAAATTTATAATTAGGAATGATTTTACATGTTTTTAGATGAGAATTTAACACCTTATATTTATGCTCAACAAAGAGATATTCACACAAAATTAAAAAAAATAGAAAATTTCAATCATAGAGATGAATATTATAAAATAAAGGATTATTTAGATGATTTTATAGAAAATAACATAGAAAATAGATTTTTAGTAATGCCAGGTCTTCGAGGTGTTGGAAAAACTACAATAGTTCTTCAATTATATGATTATTTATTAAATCAAAAAAATATTAATAAAGATAATATTTTATACTTGTCAATGGATAAATTAACTGCATATTTTCAAACAGATTTATTAAAAACTGTAGATTTATTTTTAAAAGAAGTACACAAAACTGATCAAGTTTATTTAAATGAAAAAATATTCATATTCGTCGATGAAGCACATTTTGATAAAAAATGGGCAATTGCAGGTAAAATAATCTATGATACAACAAATAATATATTTTTAGTTTGTACTGGTTCATCAGCTATAGATTTAGAAATTAATGCTGATGTTGCAAGAAGAATTAGTAAAGAACAAATATTTCCAAACAATTTTGAAGATTATTTACTATTAAAAAAAAATACTTCTTTAAACTATAATTTTAGTAAAAAACTACAAGAATTAATTTATTTTGGTCAAGATTATATAAACGAAGCTATTCAATGTGAAAAAAAGGTATATGATAAATTTAATTTAATAAATAATAACCCTAAAATTGAATTTGAAAATTTTCTAAAATATGGAGGTTTTCCTTCAACTATAAATTTTAATGAAGAAGAATCTTATAAGAAAATATTAACAATTGTGGAAGATATTATTTTAAAAGATATTCCTTCTATACAATCTTTAAATTCATCTACAATAGAGTTGGCACGACAAATAATATTATATATAGCTCTTCAAAAACAAGAAGGAACATCAAATCAAAAAATAGCTGATTATTTATCTATTTCTGCAAGTTCAGTACGAGAAATATTAGGAATTTTAGAGAAAACTCAATTAATCTTTAATGTTAAACCTTTCGGAGGCCCAGGTAAAATCATAAGAAAACCATGGGTTTATTATTTTTTGTCTCCATCAATTAAAGCTTCAATGAATTTTGAAATAGCTAGATACAATCTTAATGATAAAAAATGCTTAGGGGAACTAGCAGAAAATTTAGTAGCTAGTTCATTATATAAAATGTCTAAAACAACTTTTAAATTTATGGGATTATTTTATCTGCCAAAAAAAGGCATGGCTGATTTTTTAATTAAAACAAAGCTTGATGATTTAGTTCCAATTGAATTAGGTATTGGTAATAAAACTAAAAGTCAATTAATAAAAACTATGGATAAATATGACTCTGAATATGGTATTTTAGTATCTTCTAGATATGAAAGAATTAAAAAAGAAGATGATATTATTCATATTCCTTTAATGAGCTTTGGATTTATCTAAAAAATATTTTTAACTTATTATATCTTTTATTTCAAGTGATTCCATAACTATTGTTAAATTTTTTATATTATTTCTTTTATTAATTTTCTTATAAAATTATAAATTTAGACTTTTTAGTTAAAAAGCACAAATGTGCTTTTGCACACTTCATATACTTGTAAATACTAGAAAAAATACAATATAATTTAAGAATTTAGGAGTTGTATTAAATGCTAAAAAACATACAAAACACTACAATTAAAGAAACTACTACTGAACCCTCAACTCTTTTTAAAAAAGAACTTATTAATTTTAATTTTAAAAATAAAGAAGTTTTATTAGATTATTTAGACAATAACACAGAATTATATCCTATATTGATTAAATCAGAATCAATAATAAGAAAATATTTTAAAAATAATGATTTAGTTTTGGAATATTATTTTGATCCTGAATTTTCAAGTTTAAATTGTGTTCTTATAAATATTATAATTTCCCAGAATGATGATGTAGCATTAGCTATGGATGATATTCATAAAATTGATATAGAAATGGTTGATTTATACAAAAATAGTAAAAGTCATAGAATTATTACAAATATTGATTGGGCATGAATTCATTTGATGGTAAGGACTTTATTTATGTTGCAAAAAGTCTTTCAAAAATTAATAAGGAAAGTTATATAAGGTCTGCAGCTGGAAGATATTATTATTCAATTTTTTGGATTGCTCGAAAATATATAGAATCTGAGTGTGGTATATATTTAAATAAGAATAATGTTCATTCAGAAATTATTGAATTTTTTAAAGATGATTTTTTTAAAAAAACAGGAATTAGTGAATCATTAAATAGATTAAGAATCATAAGAAATCATGCTGATTATGGTTCATATCATTTTAATAAAGATTTAATTGAATCAATAAATAAAAATTATAATCATATTCTTAATGAAATTAAAAAATTAATAAAATAAATTTAAGTAAATTAATTAAAATTTACTTAATTAATTGTTACATTATGTGTATAGATTGGTTCTCCACCAAAATCTGATGAAACTTCTATAACTGCTTTTGAAGGTATTTTACTTCCATAATAATATGCTGAAAATTCATATACTCCGGGTTTAACATTATTTTGTGTAAATCCATATGTTTTTGATAAAGAAACTCCATTTTCATCAAAAAATTCAACTTGAACAGTTAAATAACTAAATTCTTTATCTGTATGTAAATTTCCTTTAAATTCTCCTGATGTGGACCCATATTCTGTTTTAATGTTTGAATTAATATTATCAACACTAATTGCATTTGAACTTGTTGACATATCAATAGCACCAAATGCAACTGATCCTATTAATACGATAAATATTATAGCTACAGTTGCAACAGGCAATAATAAAAACATTTTATTATCTTCTTGTTCTTCATCAGATTCCATATTGGCTACAAATCCTAAAATACCTGCAACAATAAGACAAATCGCACCATAAATTCCATACAAGTAAATAGCTATAAATATTCCAATTCCTGATACTATAAATTGCACAGAACCCATTTTCATATTTTTACTAAAGATTAAAACTCCCACAATAGCTAATATGCTCATTATTAAAGCTAAAAGACCATTCCAAACAAGATCTGTACTTAATACAGATAATCTAATAGCATCAATTCCTCCTATTATTCCTAAAATAATACCTAAAATAGCTATTATTATTGAAATAGTTTTCATATTCACATCAATTTGCATTTATTCACCTTTTAAAATTTTTATATATAATTAATTTATATGGGTAATTTATTTATTTATAAATAACTAAAATAATTTTAAGTGATAAAAAATGGAAAAAAGAAATATAATTATTGTTGTAATTGTTTTAATTTTAGCTATTGCGGTTGCTGTTACAGGATTTTTTTTAATTAATCAAGCAAAAATAGTATCTTTTGATGATAAATTTTCTATGGAAGTTCCAGCATCAGCAGAATTTATAAGAAATGGTTCATCAGAAGATGTTGTATCATTTAAGGATTTAAAAAATGAAATATTTGTATCATATATAGAAACAAATTCTCTTACTAATATATTTGCAGCAGGTCTTTTAAAGAAGATGTTTGAAACTCAAGAAGTATTACATCCGGAAGATACAGGAATTTTGCATAATACTACATTTTATAGGGTTCATTTAGAAAATTTCTCTGATTATGAATATATTGCTGTTTATAATCCATCGGGAATATATATTATTGTTGGTTCTAATGATATTAATCAATTAGTAGATTTAATGAAGTCTATTAAGTTAACATCAGTCTTAAATAATAATGAAACTAATTCTACATTTGAAACAGTTGTAAGTTATGTTGATACTAATGATTCTAAAAATAATAATGAATCTATGGAAGATTTAGATGATGAATTTGATATTGATAATTATGATCATCCTGATTATGATTATCATTATTATGAACCAGAAACATCTTATCCTTCTACAGAACCTGACACTTCATCTGAATCAGGATCTAATGAAGTAATAACAATTTTACCATTCTTTAATAAAATTTTAACTGCATTTATATTTTAAAAATAGATAAAATGTCTTACAAAGAAGAATCAAGAGTAATCAATGAAAATATTTTCGATTTAGTTAATCAATTAGCTAAAAAAGAAAGAGAAACACAAGATAAAACATATAGAAATAATTTTTTCAATGAAAATAAAGATTATTTTGTCTTAACAGAAGATAATTCATATTCAATTAAATCTAAAGAAATAAACAATAAAATAGAAACTTTACACACTAAAACTGGAGCTATTAGTGAATCTTTTGAAAAATTCATAAAACCTCTAAAATTAGATTATAGCAATGACATAGCTATTTTAGATATTTGTGGTGGTTTAGGTTATAATTCATCAGCTGCAATAGCTAACTTTCAAGAAAACTCTAATAAAAATCTAAAAATTGATTTAATTGAAATATCTAAATCAACTCTAGCTTGTGGACTTTTTACACCTTCACCAATAGAAGCTCACAACATTACTAAAAAAACAATAGAAAATGAACTTATAAATCAAAATTATCTAACTTTAAACTTAGAACCGACTAAAATCCCTGAAAACATAGATTTTAATATTTTTACAGATGATGCAAGAAAAACAGTACAAAACTTAAAAGATACTACTTACGATGCAATTTTTCTTGATCCCTTCTCACAAAATATGTCACCAGAGTTGTTCAGTACAGACTTTTTTAAACATTTAAGAAGAATCATTAAAGATAATGGGATTGTTGCAACATATACTTCATCAGCACCAGTTCGAAATGCATTTATTGAAGCAAACTTTCATATAGGTCAAGGTCCAATTTTTGGTCGCAAACAAGGTGGAACTATAGCTAGTCCAAATCCAGAAATGTTAAATCTTTCATTACCTAAAAATGATGAAATTAGAATAGCTTTATCTGATGTATCAACTACTTTTAAAGATCCAAATTTAAACTTCTCATCGAATGAAATTTTAATTAATAGGGCAAATGAAAGAGAGAAGGTAAGACACAACACTAAAATCTCATCAGCTGTTAAATCACCAATTTTTTTAACTAAAGATTTAAAAGAAGATGAAAAACTTAAAAGAAGAGTTGAAAGAAATTTAATTAAAATGAACATACCTTCAACAACGTCTAAAGAAGCTTTTTATATTTTAGAACCAGAAAATACTTATCAAAATACACAAAATAGGACCAACAACTCTCGTTTAAGAATTTTAGAAATGGAAAAAAGACTTAATAAAGTTAAAAATAAGGAGATTATATTATGATATCACCAAAAGAAAATTATGAAATTTTTATGGATAATTTAATGTATTTATATGATTTTAGAAAAACACATGATGAAATTATAATTAAAATTCAAGATATTGACAACTACATTTCTAAGTTTCATAAAACTTTTAATAATACATGGGAAGAAATTAAAGAGGATTTTAATATAGTTTTACATAATGAATCTCCTAAAGATCCAATCACTGGAGATACAATAAACATAAATAAAGAAATTAAAAATAACATCATAAAATTAGCTGAAAATATAACTCTAAATTTAAAAAATACTTATGAATTTGCAAAAAAAGATATCTCCTCAGACAATGATATTTTACTAGATGATCATCTAAGAGACATAATAAGTATTAATAATCTCATAGTAGATATTAGAGAGGATTTAAATTCGTTTAATAAATATGATTTTGATTTTAAACTTAATCAATTAAAAAGTTTAAATTAAATGACTTAAAAAAATTAAATTCATTTAATAATTTATTTCAATTCTATATTTTGTTTTTAATTTAAAATTTTAATTAATTTTTAAGAAAAGATTATATATATTCAATCTATATTATATTTTAAGTAAAATTTAGGAAAATAAAAATGTTTGAAATAAAAGCTAAAGATAATAGGGGAAGAGTCGGAACTTTAAAAACAAATCATGGAACTATTAAAACACCTGCCTTAATGCCTGTTATCCATCCTAGAAAGCAAGTAATTGATGTTGGAAAATATGGTGCAGATATTGTTATAACTAATGCATATCTTATTTATAAAGATGAAAATTTAAAACAAGAGGCTATTGATAATGGTTTACATGATTTAATAAACTTTCAAGGACCTGTAATGACTGATTCTGGTTCTTTCCAGCTATCTGTTTATGGTGATGTTGAAATATCTAATAAAGAAGTTATTGAATTTCAAGAACTTATTGGAACTGATATTGGAACAAGTTTAGATATTCCAACTGCTCCTTATGTAGACAGAGAACTTGCAGAAAAAGATTTAGAAATTACTCTAAAACGAGCTAAAGAAGCAATTGATTTTAAAAATGAAAATAATTATAAAATGAAGTTAAATTCAGTTGTTCAAGGATCAACATTTAAAGATTTAAGATCATACTGTGCAGAAGAACTTACAAAACTTGAAGCTGATTTATATCCTATTGGTGCTGTTGTTCCTTTAATGGAATCTTATAATTATTCTGATTTAGTTGATGTTGTAATGAATTCAGTTAAAGCATTACCTGATTCAAAACCAAGACATTTAATGGGTGCAGGTCATCCTATGGTTTTTGCACTTGCAGTAGCTATGGGTTGTGATCTTTTTGATTCAGCTGCTTATATTTTATATGCAGAAGATGATAGATTTTTATCAACTAGAGGAACATATAAACTAGAAAATCTTATGGAAATGCCCTGCTCATGTGAGGTGTGTACAAATTACACACCAGATGATTTAAGAGCTATGGATAAAAAAGAAAGGAGAGATTTAATAGCTAAACATAACTTATTAACATCTTTTGCAGAAATTAAAAGAATTAGACAAGCTATTTATGAAGGCAGTTTAATGGAACTTGTTGAAGAGCGTTGTAGAGTTCACCCTAATCTTTTAGATGCTTGTAGAACTTTGGGCGTTTATTCAAATGACTTGGAAAAGTATGATCCTAGAGTTAAAAAATCTGCATTCTTTTATACTGGTCCAGAATCATTAAACAGACCTGAGATAAAAAGACATTTAGATAAACTTAGGTTATATGATAAAAAAAGGGATTTGGTAATTTTACCTCCAACTAGAAAACCTTATTCTAAATATATTGGTGGAAGATTAGGTGATTTTTATATTTATGGTAGTCAAATGGAAATAGACTTAGATAACACAGATTTTATGGTTTTAGATGTTCCATTTGGTTTAATTCCAGTTGAATTAGATGATGTTTACCCATTAGGTCAAAATGAATCTCCACGAATATATGATATGAATGCAATAGAGTTTGTTGGAGATGTTATATCAGAATTTACAGAATTTTACTCTCAAACTTTAATTCACTCTAAAATTATTGATAAATTTGAAATAGGTTTATATAATATTCATCCAGATTCTCATGATATTAAATTTAAAAAAGATGATATTAAGAAAATTAAAGCTATAGCTAATTATCAATTTGGTGAGGAAATGGGTGAAGCTTTATTTAGTGGAGATATAAAAATCGAAAAAAGTAAAAAAACTGGTAAAATAAGACATATTTATTCAGGTAATGAACTTATAGCTAATATGAGAGCATCAGATAGCTATTTTGTCTTATCAACTGAAGGTGCTAAAAGATTACATAATGCATCAAAATTCCCAAATAATAGAGTAATTGTTAATGAAGATTCTGAACCTTTTACAAGAGAAGGTAAAAGTGTTTTTGCAAAGTTTGTTGTAGATGTAGATAAAAATATTAGATCAAATGATGAAGTATTGCTAGTTAATGAAGATGATGAACTTTTAGCTTATGGAAAATCATTACTTTCATATAATGAGATTATGGACTTTAATACTGGTCAAGCTATTAAAAATAGAAAAGGAATAAAATAAATTTAATTTTAATTTTCTTTTTCTTTTTTATCTAAAAGCTTTGATGTATAGAATATTAAAGCTGCAAATATTAAAAAGAAGGCAACTGTACTTATAATTAATGATGAATTTACCACTCCAGTATTAATATACATCATAACTATTAAATAAATAAAAAACACTATAGCTATTATAAATACAGCACTTGCAAACCACATTAATTTTTTCTTATTTTTTACATCCATTTTTTAAACCCCTTGCATTAATTGTATTAACTATAATAAACATATTATAAATTACTTATGATTTATTTTTAAATAAATAGGGTTTTAAAATATGAATAAAAAAGCTTTAATTTTAATAATTTTAATCGTTGCCTCAACTTTACCATTAGCTTCAGCAATAAACATCAACACTATTTCTGAAGGTTCATTATATGATTATTTTATTATTGATAGGCTAAATTCTCAAAATGATACATATCAAGAAACTAGTAATACTTTTGGGACTTTCACTTTAACTAAATTCAATGATTCAAATAAAGCTAATGAATTATTAAATAATTTAACTAATCTTAAAGGTATTTCAAGTAAAAATAGTACTGGAACTTTTAAAGTCGATAAACTTAATTTAAATTCAGATAATATAAACTATAATTACATACAATATGAAGATGGTGATTCTATTGTTGAGATAGGTCATTTTAAATATAAAAATCATTATTATGTTTATGAAAGTTCTGGTGAGGAGTTTATAACTCCAGACTTCTTTATTTATAAATTAAAATAGTTTTAATCATTTAATTATTAAATAGCTATTATTTTTTAATAAAAAACTATAAATAAAATGCAAAACATATATTATAAGTGAAAATAGTTTATGGTTATATAATATCACGAGTCAAAAAAATCAAAAAGGGATGATTATTATGATAAATGATATGAAAAACGAAAAAATCATACTAGAATCTTGTAAACTTAATGGTTCAGGTGAATGTATGAAATACTATAATACAGAATTTACATATGATGATTTAAAACATCTTAAAAAAGGAGATGTAAAAACAACTTCACCTCCAATGGATGGAGGATATATGAAAGAAACCATGACTGTCATGGCTCCTTTTAATCAAAGTGTTCTACTTGAAATTGATGTAGAACGTAAAGATAAAGACGTAAATACTGATGTTAATGTAAGAGAAGTAAAATTTGACTAAATTTTATATAACTATTAAACTATTTTCATAACTTTTTTTAAAATAGATGATTTTATGGAAGATAAAGAATTAATTAAAAATGCAAGAAAACCTGTTGGAGATTTAGGTCATACTATTCTTGATAGAATGAATAAATCTCATGAAGAAATGGCTGTTTGGGCATCAAGCTATTTAAAAATTAATGATAATGATTATATTTTAGATATTGGTTGTGGTGGAGGAGTTAATCTTCAAAGATTTGTAAAAAAAGCAAACAAAGGTAAGGTATGTGGAATTGATTATTCTGATATAAGTGTAGAAAAATCTAGGAAACTAAATGAAGATGCGATAGTTAAAGGTTTAGTTGATGTTCAAGAAGCTTCTGTATCTAATTTGCCATATCAAGATAATACATTTGATATTGTAACTGCTTTTGAAACTGTTTATTTTTGGCCAGACTTTTTAAATGATTTAAAAGAAGTTAATAGAGTTTTAAAACCTGGTGGAACTTTATTAATTTGTAATGAAGCATATATTGAAGATGAAGATTCTATAGAAAAATATCAAGAATTAGTAGATCTTTTAGATATGAAAATCTTTTCAAAAGAAGAATTATATGATAACTTAAAAAAAGCTAATTTTGATGATTTTAAATGTTATATTAAGGGAGATTGGATTTGTACAAGCTCCCTTAAAAGTTAATTTTATACTATTAAAAACTGTTGGCCAAATGTGAATATTACAAGAACTGTTAGTAATATTCCTATAATTACAATTGGTAGGCCAGCTTTAAATATTTCTTTTATATTTACATATCCTGTTCCATAAGCCATAGCTACTGTTGGATCGGCCATAGGTAGTAAGAAAGATAATGAGCATGCTATTGAAATTGGTACAGCATAAACACCAACTGCAAGGCCTTGTGATTGTGCAAGTGTTACAGATAATGGTATTAATATAGCTGCAAGTGCAACATTAGACATTACTTGTGTAATAGCTACTGCTATAATCATAAGAACAATCACTACTATGAATGTTTCAGGACTTGCTCCAAGTAAAAAGATAACATTATTTATTAACCATTCTGCAGCTCCAGTATTTAAAATAGCTCCACCTAATGATAGTGCACCACCAAAGAATATTATAAGTCCCCAATCTATATTGTTTTCTGCTTCTCTCCAATCTAAAATTCTAAGTAAGAAGAATAATGCTGCTCCAATTAATGCTACTGAATAACTGTCAAGTCCTGTAATTCCTGTTGTCATCCAAAGTAAAATTGAAAATAATAAAATTCCTAAAGCAAGTTTTTCTTGTCTTGTTACATCTCCGAGTTCTTTTAATTTAGATTTTATAACAGTTTCTCCATCTTTAATCCCATCGATTTCAGGAGGAAACATATAACTTAAGAATTTCCATATTATTATAAGTAATACAACAGATATTGGTACTCCAAAGAATAACCAATTAACAAAAGGAATATGGGTATATGCTGCTGCCATTAAGTTTGGTGCAGTTCCAATTTCTGTAGCTATTCCACCAGCAAGAGATGCAAAACAAGCTCCTAAAATCAAAGCTTTTGCAATATTACTTTTACCTTCTTCAGCATGATCTACACCCATAAGACCAATAATTTCTGCAATGATTGGCATTATAAGAGCAAATGCTATGATATTCTCAATCCATGCTGATAATATTCCTGTTGCAAATACACAAACAAAAATAGCTTTAGTTGATGTGGTTCCAAATTTATCTAGTAGTGTATAAGTTAATCTACGAACAAGCCCACTTTCTCTTATTCCTTCAGCTATTATAAATCCACCAATCATTAAAAATATAATTGGATTTGCAAAATGAACAACAGCATCTGTAAAACTACAAATTCCAAGTATTGGTTGTATAAATAATATTATAATTGATGTTACAGCAAGATGAAAGCTTTCACTAGCCCACATTACAATTGCAAAAATAAGTAGAGCTATTGTCATATGTGCAGGAAATGATAATCCTGGTATTGGAATAAGCCCTATTATTAATGCTAATAATATAGCTAGGGGAAAGCCAATTTTTTTAAAGTCTAATCCTATTCTCATAAATATCCACAATTAATTTATTTTAATACTAGGATATTTATATTATTTATTCCTTTTAAAATAATTGTTTTTTAATTATAATAATTATTAAAACTTAGTTTATTGATTTATAAATTTTAAATATTCTTAAATAGGTAATGATACTTTTATATATGATGAAAATAAATAGTTAATTGTTGTATCTATTTTAGATTTTTACTATGCGGTGTTAGTCCAGCCTGGTTAAGACTCTAGCCTGCCACGTTAGAGACCCGGGTTCAAATCCCGGACGCCGCATTTTGCAGTTGTGGTATAGTCTGGTTATTACTTGGGCCTTCCAAGCCTACAACCCGGGTTCGAATCCCGGCAACTGCATATTTATATATTTATTTTTCATTGTATTATTTTACTTAGCTATTTTTCAATTATTTTTGATTTACTTATTTAATTTATTTTTTCAAGCTATTCTGTTATATCTTAGTTAGTTTTATATATTAGATATTTAAAAATAATAGTAAAACTAAATTATTAATAAAATATAATGGTGATTAAATGGCAGGAATTGTAGGATATGGGGCATCTGTGCCTTCATATAGAATAAAAGTAGAAGAAATTGCTAAAGTATGGGGCGACAACGCAACTGCTTTAAAAAGAGGACTTGTTGTGAATGAAAAGTCTTTACCTTCTGCTGATGAAGATACTGCAACTATTGCAGTTACTGCAGCTAGATATGCTCTAGCTAGATCTAAAATCGACCCTAAAAAAATAGGGGCTGTATATGTTGGTTCTGAATCCCATCCTTATGCAGTTAAACCTACGGCTACTATTGTATCTGAAGCTGTTGGTGCAGCACCTGAACTTACTGCAGCTGATTTAGAATTTGCATGTAAGGCAGGAACTGCTGGTATGCAAATGGTTATGGGTTTAGTCGACTCTGACATGGTAGAATATGGTTTAGCTATTGGTGCCGATACTTCTCAAGGTGCTCCTGGAGATGCTTTAGAATATACTGCATCTGCTGGTGGTGCAGCTTATATTATTGGTAAAAATGATACTTTAGCTGACATTAACGAAACATATAGTTATACAAGTGACACTCCTGATTTTTATAGAAGGGAAGGTCAAGATTATCCTTCACATGGAGGACGTTTTACAGGTGAACCTGCATTCTTTAAACATGTAACTAATGCTGCAAAAGGTTTATTTGAAAAAACTGGTACTGAAGCTAGTGATTATGATCATGCATGTTTCCATCAACCTAATGGTAAGTTCTACCTTAAAGTTGGTAAAATGCTTGGATTTAATAAAGAACAATTAGAACACGGTCTTTTAACTCCAAATATTGGAAACACTTATTCTGGTGCAGTTCCTTTAGGATTATCTTCTATTTTAGATAATGCTGAACCTGGTGAAAAAATATTTATTGTATCTTATGGATCTGGAGCTGGAAGTGATGGTTTCACATTAACAGTTAACGATGAAATATTAGAAAGAAAAGAATTAGCTCCTTTTACTGCAGATATAATTGATGATAAACAATATGTTGATTATGCTGTTTATGCTAAATATAAAGGAAAACTTAAGATGTAGAGGATTGATAAAATGAGAGATGTTGCAATTATAGGTGTTTCACAAACAAAATTCGGAGAATTGTGGGATGCATCATTTAGGCAATTAATAGCTGATGCTGGTATTAAAGCTATTGAAGATTCTGGTATTGAAGGAGCAGATGTTGATTCAATGTATGTTGGAAACATGACTGCTGGTCTTTTTGTTCAACAAGAACACATTGCAGCTTTAATTTCAGATCACATGGGTCTTAATCCTACTCCTTGTACAAGAGTAGAAGCAGCTTGTGCATCTGGTGGTTTAGCTATTCGTCAAGGAATTATGGCTGTAGCTTCTGGAATGAATGATGTTGTAGTTTCTGCAGGTGTTGAAAAGATGACTGATGTTGTTGACCCAACTCCAGCTATCGCTACTGCATCTGATCAAGAATGGGAAGCTCAACAAGGTGCTACTTTCCCATCATTATATGCAATGATAGCTAAAAGACATATGTATGAATATGGAACAACAAGAGAACAATTAGCTCAATTTTCTGTTGTAAATCATAAAAATGCTAAAAATAATCCAAGAGCTCAATTTCCATTTGAAATTTCAGTAGATCAAGTATTAAATGCATCAGTTGTAGCTGATCCTTTAACTCTTCTAGATTGTTCTCCAGTATCAGATGGTGCGGCAGCTGTTGTTATTTGTGCTGCTGAAGATGCTAAAAAATACACAGATAATCCAATTTATGTAAAAGCATCTGCACAAGCATCAGGTACTATTGCATTACATGATAGAAAAGATATGACTACAATTGATTCTACTAAAATAGCTGCTAAAAAAGCATTTGATATGGCAGGACTTACAAATAAAGATATTGATTTAACTGAGGTTCACGATTGTTTCTCAATTAATGGTATTTTAGCTATTGAAGATTTAGGATTTGCCAAAAAAGGTGAAGGTGGAAAAGCTGTAGAAGAAGGTCAAACAGAAATAGATGGTGATTTCCCTATAAATCCTTCTGGTGGCCTTAAAGCTCGTGGTCACCCATTAGGAGCTACTGGTATTGCTCAAGTTGCTGAAGTTGTATGGCAACTTAGAGGTGAAGCTGGTAAACGCCAAGTTCAAGATGCTGAAGTTGGTATGACTCAAAATATTGGTGGTACTGGTGGTACTGCAGCTATTCATATTTTAGGAAGAGATAGAAACTAGTGATTTCTATGCTTGGATATATAATACTTGCAATAATAGTTATTATTGCAATAGCTATTATTTTTTTATATAATGGTCTTATAAATGCTAAAAACAAAGTTAAAAATGCATGGTCTCAAATTGATGTTCAACTAACACGTAGAGCTGATTTGATACCTAATCTTGTTGAAACTGTTAAAGGTTATGCAAGTCATGAAAAAAGTGTTTTTGAAGATGTTACTAAAGCAAGATCTAGTGTAGTTAATGCAAGTAATGTTAAAGAAGCAGAAAGTGCTAATAATATGCTTACTGATTCTTTAAAATCTTTATTTGCTGTTGCTGAAAATTATCCTGAGCTAAAAGCTAATACTAATTTTCAAGATTTACAAAACAAATTAAGCGAAAGTGAAGATAAAATAGCTTATTCTAGGCAATTTTATAATGATACTGTTTTAATGTATAATAATAAGTGTCAAATGTTTCCAAGTAGTTTAATTGCAAAGTTGTTTAATTTCGATGAAGCAGATTTCTTTGAAGCTGATTCAAGTTCTAGAAGTGTTCCTAAAGTCGAATTTTAAGTGGTTAAAATGAATAGAAAATTTTTATCTATTTTTTTAATTTTTCTTTTTTTATTTTCAAACCTTTCTTTTGTTCTAGCTGATGATGATAATTCTTATTCTATTAATCATGCTAATATTATTTTAGATATTAAAGAAAACGGCATTTTACATGTTAAAGAATCGTTATCTTATTCTTTTATTGGAGAATTTAATGGAGCATATAGGGAAATTTCCTTAAAAAATGGAGAATCGGTTCAAAATCTTAATATTTCTACTGAAGGAGCCTATTCGAGACATGAAGTTGTAAATGAAGATGGTTATTATAAAATAAAGATTTATTTATTTGAAGATGAAGCTATGACTCAAAAAATAGCTAATAAGGATGTAATTGTTAATATTGAATATGATTATATTAATTCACTTAAAATTTATAATGATGTTGGAGAATTGCATTATAAGATTTGGGGTGAAGAATGGGATGTTGGAGTAGGTGAAATCCATAGTGAAATTAACTTCAAATCAAAAGATGGTGTGAAATATTGGATTAATCCATATGATAATTATGCAAGTGGAAACTGGTCAGGTAATACTCTTATAATTGATAGTGGATATGTATCTCCTGGAAATTATTTAGAAGTTAGATCTACTATTCCTTTAAGCCAATTTCAAAATCCTATTTATGCAAATCAAATTAATAAAGATGGTTTAGCTGAAATTGAAAAAGTACAAGAAGATTATAAAAATGCATATGAATTTGAAGAAACAATTTTTGATATTATTCCTAAAATTTTACTTTTAAGTTTACTTTTACCAATTTATCTATATTATAAATATGGTAAAGAACCTAAAATTGATTACAATGGAATTTATGAAAGAGAACCACCTAATAACTACTCTCCAATATTCGTTAATGCAATGTTCGATGGCACGATTGGTTCATTAAATAAAAAAGGGTTCCAATCCGGAGTAATGGATTTAATTAATAAAAAATATCTACAATTAATCCATAATGATGAAAAATCTATAAAACTTAAAATTAATAATTTGGTCGATTTAAGTAAATTAAAAGAATATGAATCTGGAATTATTAATATTTTAAGAGATTTTGAAGTTGATGGTATTATTGATTTAGATCAAATGTATAATATGCTTAAAAATGAATCTAATGCTAAAAGATTTGATGAAAAATATAAGTTATGGGTATCTGATTATGAAGCTATGCATGTAGATAATATAATTTATAAGTATTTTATTGACGATGGATATACCTACTTAAAAGTTTATTCTGTAATTTTAGCTATTGCATCAATTATTTTAATTTTCTTTTCAATGGATTCATTAACTTATAGTGCAGGTGATGCTTATTTTACTGGAATATTCACAATAATTGTAGCTATAATTTTATTCATATTACCAAATAAAATATTTGGAAAATGGACAAAAAGTGGAATGGAAGAAAATAAAAAATGGGAAAACTTTAAAAAATATTTAAATGATTTTTCTCTTATGAAAGAATATCCTCCTTCTTCAATAGCTATTTGGAATGATTATTTAGTTTATGCAACTGCACTTGGAGTTGCAAAAAATGTTAAAAAAGCTATGGATTTCCATCTTCCTGATGGATCTTTAGAAAATGATGATTTATATTATTATCAATCTAATAATGGGTCAATATTACTTTATTCTGCTATGCGCACAGGATTTTCAACTGCTAATCCTTCATCATCTGGTGGTGTTGGAGGAGTTGGTGGAGGCTCTGGTGGAGGTGGTGGGGGAGCATTCTAGCTTCTCTACTTTTTTAAATTTATTGTATTTTTGCAACGTCTTTCAGGACAAATTATACTTTTTGACTGATTATCAAAAAATAAATAGCTACCGCATCTATCACATGTTACACTTTCCATAAATGTATGGACTGCTTCACAAAACGATTTAACTTCATTTTTAGAACATGTTTCACTTTCAGGAGTATTATGTGATAATAAGTTTCCTAAAATAATTGTCTTCTCTAAATTATCAATAATATTTATATAATATTCTTCAAATTCACTTCTTTTAGTTGTTTTTCTTATTCTAGTAAGTACTGGAGTTCTTAAATCTCCAATTGTATAATTATCTTTTATTTGAACTGGTACTCTATTAGCTCTACATAATTGTTCAAAATGATATTCTATAAATCTTCTACCTTCATTAGCTGCACAATGTAATTGATTTTTAGATAAATGATATTCAACTTGTTCTAAATAGGGAATATAAGATGATAATTGTGGACCGTAATCTATATTCCATCCAGTTATTTCAAGATTTTTAAAATCTTCTTTTAGCCCATAAATTCTTTCAATATTTATCATCTGATTATACCAAACCTTGTCATGAGTGGTTATAATAAACTGCTTATCAGAGAAATTCTCAAATAATAATCTTGCAATTCTTTCTTTATGTAAAATATCTAATGTAGATACAATATCATCTAAAACAATTAAAGAACATTTTTTATTATAATTTTTAATAAATGCTAAGAAGATACATAAACTTAATGTATCAAGATGACCTTCACTTGAATATGCTCTTGGATCATTTTCATTATTTAAATAAGTTATTTTAAGATAAATTTCATCTTTATTATCAGATTTTAATTTAAGATCAACTATAGATTCATCTTCATGAATATATGAATAAAATGCATTTATGTCATCTTGAATTTTTTTATATTTCCTTCTAAGTAAATCATACTTAGTCATTTTAAAATTATCAAAAATAGCTTTTGAAACACTTTCTCTTTTTTTAGCTATTTCAAGCCGTTTTTCAGTTTTTTCAATATCTTCTAAAGCTATTAAACTACTAATTATATTATTTAAAATTAAAGAAATTCTTCGATTAACTCTATCTTCTTTTAAATTTGATTGTTTTTCAATTTCTTTATGAATTTTAACTATATCTTTTTTTAATTTTTTAACAATGTTATAATTGTAGCTATTATTTACATCTAAGTTTAATTTGTATAAATTCATTAAATAATCGTTTTGATTTTCAAATTCATTAACATAATGGGTAACTTTTCTAGATAAATGCTCAATATTTTTATTTGATTTTATTTCTTCGCTTAAATAATCTAAAACACCTAATATCTCGCTATTAATTTTTATTTGTTCAATTATTAAATTTTGTAAATGAGTTTTATCAATATTATCTGTATTTTTTAGAATTTTCTTAATTTTATCATAATTTTCATATGAATCATTATATATTTTAATAGAATCAAATAGGTTTAAAATTTCTCTATAATTTGTTCTAAATACTTTTTTACCTGTTTCAACAAGGTATTGAATTATTTTTTCATTACTTTGCTTAAAATCAATTTCTTTTAAGTTTTTATCATTTAATATTTCATTAATAGCTATTTTTAAATCTTTTTCACTATTAATTTCTCTTCCAATTAATTTTCCTGTTGTTTCAATTTTAAATTCCTTTTCTTTTTGAAGTGCTTTAACTTCATTTTTAAAGTTTTCCCAATTTTTTTCTAGTTTTTCTTGAATTTCTTGGTATTTTTTTAATCCAACAAGATTACCAATAGCTTCATATCTTTCACTAGGATTAGATGTTATAAATTCAAGCATTTTAGCTCTATTTAAAATAAAAGATCCATTTTGAGATTCTAATAAATATTCTTTAAATTCTTTATGATTACTATATTTTGTTTTTTTAAGTGTTTTTTGAATTTTACAATTTTCATTATAATTAATTGTTATATCCAAATCTTCTTTTTTTGATTTTAAATGTGTAGCATATTCTTCAGTTGATTTAAGCTGATTCGAATCTTTTGTTAGTGCAAATTTCACTGCATCAGTTATTGAACTTTTTCCAGTCCCATTTTCTCCAAAAATAAGTAAAGATTTTCCATCTAAATCAATATTATTTTCTTTTATTCCTTTAAATGATTTTATTGATAGAGATTCAATTCTCATCATAATTAAACTCCTCTTGAATCAATTTCTCAATTTCAATAATGGAAATATCTCCCTTTTTAAATTCATCTTTTAATTTTAGCAAAAATGATGAATCTATTGATTTAATAATGTCTTCTTTTTTCAAGTTTTTAAAAAACTCTTCAATAAATGATTCATATGGCATTTTAACACCTAACTTTCAAATAAAATCTTATCAACGAAATCCATATCTATATTTTGCTCAACAATTTCTGCTAATCTATTTATAGAATAATATTTACTTGATTCATATGGATCTTCACCGAATTTAGGATCTAATCCCTTTTTAACTCTTAAATAATTTAAAAATTCTCTTCTTAAATTATAATTATGGAATATTCCATGTAGATATGTTCCAAGAACATTACCTGAACATGCTCCATCATGAGAATCATCTTCATTATTTCCTTGTCCTTTACTTGAAATTTCAAGTAGTGGTGAAGTTTCATTTAAAACAGTTGTACCTTCATGAATCTCATAACCTTTAACAGCCTCACCAATAATATTTTCAAACATTTTACTAGCTATTCCATCTAATGAATTACTTATTACAGCTTCACTTTGTAAGACTATTTTTTCATTATTTTTAAAATGAGATTCAATATTTAATAATCCTAATCCTTTGGTTGAACCAATATTAGATTCTTTATTATCTTCATCAATAATATCCATACCTAGTATTTGATAACCTCCACAAATTCCAAAAATAGGTATCTTCTTAGATAATTCTTTAATTTCACTATTTAATTTAGATTCCACAAGTAATTTAGCATCTTCTGTTGATGAACGTGTTCCTGGAATAATTAATGCATCAACATCTCCAATTTCATCATCTAAATCAATCATTTTTATCTCAACATCTTCTTCAAATTCAAATGGATCAATATCTGTAAAATTAGAAATCTTATTAAGCCTTATGACTCCAATTGTAATGTCTTTACCTTTAGAAAACTTATGTCTAGATAATGATGCAGAATCTTCTTCAGGTAATTTTAAGCTATTATCATATGGAACAACACCTAATACAGGAGCATTAATTTTATCTTCAATAATATCAATTCCAGGTTTTAGAATATCTAAATCTCCTCTAAATTTGTTTATTACCACTGCTTTTAAACGTGAACGATCATGATCATCTAATAAAATAAATGTTCCAGCTATTGATGCAAAAACACCACCCATTTCAATATCTGCAACTAAAATAACATTAGCATCAGCTAAATGAGCTATCTCCATATTAGCTATATCTTCTTTTCTCATATTTATCTCAGCAGGAGAACCAGCACCTTCAATAACTATAATATCATATTCACTTTTTAAAATGTTTAATGATTCTTCAATAGCTTCTAGAGCTTTTTCTCTATAGTTTTGCTGAT
Source organism: Methanobrevibacter sp. DSM 116169 (assembly GCF_046197865.1). GTDB lineage: Archaea > Methanobacteriota > Methanobacteria > Methanobacteriales > Methanobacteriaceae > JAHKLT01. The sequence goes on from NZ_CP166990.1 coordinate 706,155, forward strand.
ATTCATAAAAATTCATATCTCCAATAGCTTTTCCTTGAACTATTACTTGAGATATAAATTCTCCTTTAGGTTTAAGTAAAATAGGGTTCATATGGATTGATGGTTCAATTTCACTTGCTTCAGCCTGTAAAACTTGTGCAATAGCTATCTCACCATTTTCTTTTGTAGTATATGAGTTCAAAGACATATTTTGTGATTTAAAAGGAGCTACTTTATATCCTCTTTTTTTATAAATTTTACATAGTGCAGCTACAAGAACACTTTTTCCTGCATTTGATGATGTTCCTTGAACCATTATACATTTAGCCATATTGATTTTCCTTATAATTTTTAAAAATAAACTAATTATTTATTTATATTTTTTATATTATATTAATTTTTTAATTATTGTTCGATTTAGAAATAATAATTATAATAAATATTTTTTTAATTTAAATTCAAAATAAAATAAAAGAAACATAAATAAATATATAAAAAGAACTATTAAAGTTCTGCCTAAAATAGTTGTACTTAAACAACTAATTTAGAACAATACATGCAGAACATAATATCAAATTTTAGCCATTTGACACTTAATGGACATAATTGTTTGCAAATTAAGCCAATTTATATTATCTTTTAATTGATATATAAATTTTTTGTATTATTTGACTTAAATATTGATTTAATATTAATAAAATATTTTTATCATTAAAAAAACATTAATAATATGGGATTTAATCCTCTAATGCCACAAGAAGAATTAATTAAAAATTCAAGTTCAAAATATGTAAAACTTAATAAAACTTGTATTGAAGGCTATTATTTGCAGTTAAACAATTCTAAAAGTAAATAACAGATTCCCAATGAGAAATGTTGTATTGCTTTTTTAATATTATTGCTCATGGTAAATTTACCTCCATCCTTAGTACACGATTATTAGGTTATTTTTGTTTGATCCTAACCTAAAGTTAATACCGTGCCAATGGCTAAAATTATATGAACTATTTTTTTAGTATTTTTTTTACTTGGCACAATATGGAGGAAAAAATCCCAATACTCTTTATACATCTTATATGATTTAAATTAATATAATGTGTGCAAATAATAAAAAATTAAAATATTTAAACGTGTTTCTAATGCATAGCTGATTTTTAACATTATTTTTTTTCATTTAATAATAAATATGAATTTACAGCATTGTATCAAAGCACAAAAATTATTTTTCACTAAAATTATTTTAATTACAAAAACTTACTAAAATAGAAACTTATTTATATAAACCTAAACATAATAATTATTAATATAGGAAACTTAAAATTTTTAAAATAAAATTATAAAGAGGTTTGTTTAATGAAAATAGAAGAAGGTGCAAATATTGACTCATCAGAAGATGTTGTATTAGAACCTGAAATTGAAGAAAAAGAAGAAGAAATAGAAAAAACTAAACCTATGCTTGATTATGATAATATTAAAAGTTCTGAAGATATAGAAGTACCAAAACTTCTCATTGACCAAGTAATTGGTCATGAAGAATCAATTGAAACTATTAAAAAAGCTGCTAAACAAAGAAGAAATGTTCTTTTAATTGGAGACCCTGGTGTTGGTAAGTCCATGCTTGCAAAAGGTATGGCAGAATTACTTCCTCCTGAAGTTTTAAAAGATATATTAGTTTATCCAAATCCAGAAGATAACAATAATCCTCTTATTAGAACAGTTCCTGCAGGAGCTGGAAAACAGATTGTTAAAGAATCTAAAATGTCTTCAAAGTCTAGTGAAGAGAGAAAATCAATTTTTACTATTATTGCCATTGGTGCAGTAGTAGCTATTGGAGCTATGTATGGAAGATTTTTAGAATCAATAATAGCTGCAGCATTAATTTTATTGATTTCATTCCAATTAAAACCTAAGAATAATGTTTTATCTCCAAAGTTATTAGTTGGTAATGGAGATAGAAAGTTTGCACCATTTATGGATGCAACTGGTGCTCATGCTGGAGCATTACTTGGTGATGTTCGCCACGACCCTTATCAATCTGGTGGTCTTGGAACTCCTGCTCATGAAAGAGTAGAAGCTGGTATGATTCATAAAGCAGATAGGGGAGTTTTATATATTGATGAGATTGGTACAATGAGTACTAAAACTCAACAAGAATTATTATCTGCAATGCAAGAGAAAAAATATTCTATTACTGGCCAAAGTGAAAACAGTAGTGGAGCTATGGTTAGATCAGAATCAGTTCCATGTGATTTTGTACTTGTAGCATCAGGTAATATTCAAGTTTTAGAAGGTATGCACATAGCTATGAGATCCAGAATTAGAGGATATGGTTATGAAGTATATATGAAAGATTCTATGGATGATAATTCTGAAAATAGGGAAAAATTAGTTCAATTTGTAGCTCAAGAAGTTAAAAATGATGGTAGAATTCCTCATTTTGAAACTGATGCATTAGATGAAATCATATTAGAAGCTAAAAGAAGAGCTGGTAAAAAAGATGCTTTAACTTTAAAACTCAGAGATTTAGGCGGACTTGTTAGAGCTGCAGGAGATGTAGCTATTGAAGAGAAAGCTCCTAAAGTACAAGCAAAACATGTTATTCAAGCTAAAAAATTCTCAAGAACTTTAGAACAACAAATGGCTGATAGATCTATCTTACAAAGAAAAGAATACAGTGTATTCGATTCAGAAGGTGGAAAAATAGGTCTTATTAATGGACTTGCTGTTATTGGTGATAGAAGTGGAATAGTTTCACCTATTGCAGCTGAAGCAGCACCTGCACAAAGTAAAAGTGAAGGCAAAATCATAGCTACTGGTAAATTAGGTGAAATAGCTCAAGAATCTGTTCAAAATGTTAGTGCTTTAATTAAAAAGTACACACAAAGAGATATTTCTAACTATGATATTCATGTACAGTTTTTACAAACTTATGATGGTGTTGAAGGTGACAGTGCTAGTGTATCAATAGCTGCTGCAGTTATATCTGCTGTTGAAGAAATTCCTATTGATCAAACTGTTGCATTAACTGGTTCATTAAATGTTCGTGGAGATGTAATGCCTATTGGTGGAGCTACAGGTAAAATTGAAGCTGCTGCTGAAGCTGGTATTAAAAAAGTTTTAATTCCTAGATCAAACTTAAAAGATGTAATGATTGAGAAGAAATATGAAAAAATGGTTGAAATTGTTCCAATCGATACATTAAGTGATGTTTTAGAAAATATTTTAATTAGTGGAAGTAAAAAAGATACCTTAATTAATAAAATGAAAGAATTAGGTTCTAAAGTTACTAAAAATACTATTGAAAATCCACTTAAAAAAGCAACTCACCATTAGTTGCTTATCTTTTATTTTTTTAAATTTTAATTTTGGTGATAAAATGGAAACTTTAGATACAATAAATAAACGTAAAAGTATTAGAGGATATGAAAGTAAAGATATTGAAAAAGAAAAATTAGATACTTTATTAGATGTAGCTAATAAAGCACCTAATGCAGGTCCATTTCAATTAACAGTAATTCAAAATAAAGATTTATTAAATAGAATTAATGTTGCAACAAAAGACTTTATGTTAAATTCTGGAAATGAATTTTTTGAATCAAGAGCTAAAATTCCTGGTTATGAACCAATGTATGGAGCTCCTTGTATGATAATATTTTCAGCACCTGAAGAAGGTTTTGGACAAGTTAATTGTGCATGTTCTGCTACAACAATGATTTTAGAAGCTACTGATTTAGATTTAGGTTCTTGTTATGTTGTATCTCCTGTTATTGCTTTAGGAGCAAATCCTGAATTAGCTAAAAAATTAAATTTACCTGAAGGATTTACTCCTGTATGTGGTGTCCTACTTGGTTATGCTAATGGTGAAGGATTCCCATCAACAGGACGTGAAGAAGTAGATAATATTAATTATATTTAGATTTTAATGGTAAAAATCTGTTCTAGATGTGGTTTCAAATATAAAAATAGCTATAATTTCTGTCCAAATTGTGGAAATGAATCTTTCATAAAAGATCCAGATAATATAGCTATTAAAAATAAACATTTAATTATTGGAAGCTATATTTTAACGATACTTTTTAGTTGGGGTGGATTATTACTTAATTTTATTTTAAATTTTAAAAATACAAGTTTTTTCTCATTTTTTGGAATTTTTATTCCTTTTTATTTAATTCAATCTAATAACTCTCTTTTAAAAAAACATGGATATATTCAAATAGTTATTTCTTTAATTGGAATAATTTTATCAATTTTACTTATTTTTAGGTGATTTATATGAAAATAAATGAATTTATTGAAGCATCTGATTTTCAAATTATTGAAAGAGGAGAAAGCTATTATCACTCAGGGTATGTTTTATCTTTATCTAAAAAAGGGAACATGTTTATATCTAATGTTGAGGGAAGTAACTATGATCCTTATAAAGTTAAAATAATATTAAATGATAATGAAGAAATTACTCATTATAATTGCAATTGTCCTTATAATTATGGCCCAGTTTGTAAACATGTGATTGCAGTTCTTTTAGCTATTTTAAATAATGATTTTAAAGAAATGAAAATTCATGAATTAAAGGATACAAATAAAACTTCGTCAATTGATCAATCTAGAAAATTATTAGAAAGAGCATCTAAAGAAGAATTGTCTAGTTTTTTATCTGAGCAATTAAAAGATAATAACCTAAGATATGAATTTTTAAAATTTTTTAATGAATCCTTTGAATACCTTTTTGAAGAAATTAAATATCAAATTAGTTGTTTAATAGTTAATGAATATAATAATGATGATTTAGATGAAATTATTTCTAAAATTGAATATTTAATTGAAGAATTTAAAGAAAAACTAGATAAAACAAACTATGAAGATATTTTTAATTATTCTTTTGAAATTTTCTTAGAATCTATTTTACTATTTGAAAAATTTTATTATTATGATGGATTATATGATTTTCATGATATTATTGACAATTCTTTTGAGATTTTAGAAGAAACTATTGTATTATTTAAAAAATATGCTGATAAAAATTCTAAAAATCGAGCTTTAGAAACATTAGTTAGAAAAGGAAATCTTTTTAATTTTCATAATCATGATATGTCTAAATGGGATATATTAAATTTTGCTATAGAATTTGTTGATAAAGACAATAGAAACTATTTTTTAAATGAAATTAAATATGATGAAAGTGAAATTTTAGATTTTAAATTAATTGAAGAGTCTTTAATATTAAAATTTGATGGTGAAGAGGAACTTCAAAAATTTAGAATGAATAATATTGATCTTGATTATTATAGAGAAATTATAATTAGTCAAGCTATTGATAATCAAAATTTTGAATTAGCTGAAAAATTAGTTTTAGAAAAAATTGAAATAGAAGAAAATTATCAAGTATTGAAAAAATGGAATTATTTACTTTTTAATATTTATAAAAAATCTAATTTTACAGATAAACAGATGGAAATTGCAAATAATCTTTTAAAAAAAGGACATCATGAATATTTTTATATTTTAAAGGATTTTTATATAAATAATAATACTTGGGATGAAAAACGTGAAGATTTACTTAAAATTGCACAAAAAAATCTTTTTACTAATGATTATTTAAATATTTTAGAATCAGAAGAAGAATGGGATAAATTACTTAAAGCTATTGAAAAAAATAACATGTTTATTTTCGATTTTATTCCAAATTTAATTAAATATAGATTTAAAGAAATAAACCAATTAATTGAATTTTATATTTTAGAAAAAGCTCAATTTGCAGATACTAGGCATAAATATCGTAAATTATGTAATGAAATTCAAAAAGTCAATGATTTTGATTTAAAAGATTTATCTTTTAAGATGATTGATGATATTAAAAATTCATTTCCTAATAAACCTGCTTTAAATCAAGAACTTGATTTTTTAAAAATGAAATTAAATAGATAATCATTTTATATATCTTACACGATTTATTTATTTTCAAAATAATTCTATTTAATAATTAAAATTAATCCAAAACAAATAATATTTAATATAGAAACTTTAAATTATATTATAATATTGTATTTATGGAGATTATTTATGATTGATAAAGATGATATTTCAGATGAAATTATTGATATAACTAATGAAATATTAGATAAATACAATGAAAAATTCGAAATTGATGATGTATTTATCTCAAATACTAATACTGGTTATAATTTTTTTGTAAGCTTAAGAGTAGATAATAAAAATAATATAAAACCAATTATTAATGATTTAGAAGATAAATTAAAAAAATTTGGAAATATTACATTTAAACAGAGATTAGTTAAAAGCTGTTGTGATATTCCACATGATTATATTAATTTTGATATTGATTATAAGTTAAATGTATTTTAAGGTGAATTCATGATTATTGCAGGTTCTGCATCACAAAATTTAGGGGCAAAAGTAGCTAAATTATTAAATAAAAAGTTTGCATCAGTTGATACTTGGAAATTTCCTGATGGTGAAAGATATACAAGAATTAAAGATGAAATTCCAGATGAAGTTGTAATTATTCAATCTACTTATTATCCTCAAGATGAGAATTTAATGGAGTTATTATTTTTAATTAGTACAGCAAAAGACTTAGGTGCTTCTAAAATCACTGTTGTTACACCTTATATGGGTTATGCTAGACAAGAAAAGCGTTTTAATGATGGTGAATCAATTTCTGCTAAAACTGTTGCAAATTTGCTTGAAGCTGCTGGTGCAACTGAATTTATAACACTCAATATTCATGAAGAAAGCGTTTTAGACTTTTTTAATATTGAAGCTAAAAATTTATCTGCTATGGCTCCAATAGCCAAACATATTTCTACTATTGTTGAGGATGAACCTATAATTATTGCTCCAGATAAAGGAGCTTTCCCATTTGCAGAAGAAATAGCTAAATTATTAGATTGTACCTGCACATATTTAAGTAAAGTTCGTTTAGGTCCAGATAAAGTTGAAACTCGCATTGTAGATTTAAGATGTGATTTATCTGAAGATGATTTAAAGAAACATTCTAATGTAAATATAGATTCTGTTAAAGGAAAGGAAGCTATTATTATTGATGATATTATTGCTACTGGTGGCACAATTATTAATGCTATAAATATTTTAAAAGAACAGGGTGCAAAAAATGTCAATGTTTCATGTGTTCACCCTATATTAGTAAAAGGTGCAACTATAAGAATCTATGCTGCAGGTTGTGAAAGTATTATTAGTACAGATACAATATCATCTGATACATCTTTAGTATCTGTAGCTGAATTAATAGCTGATGCATTAAAATAAACTATTTTTCCCACCAAATTAAAATCCAATCAGCTTTATCTTTTTCATTATAAAGCTTTCCACTTTTTGGATCTTTTTTAAGTATTTTTTTAAGATATTTCCTTAAATCCTCTTTTTGATTATCATCTAATAAATCAAGTCTAAATTTCCCATTATCCATAGCTTCTTCAATAGTGTTATATTCTCTATATTTTGCATTATTAAATCTTTCAATATTTGGATAAATTCCCATATTAAATAAAATATTAAAAAAATAATTATATTCTGGAAAAGACTCTTCATAAAGGCCTATTTCTTTTTTAAACTCCTTTTCTATTTTCCAATTTTCAGGTCCAAAAACAGTTATAAAAACATATTTACTAGCTATTTCATTAATTTTAAATAATATCTCGTCAATTGGAATAATTCCATTTAATGATCTTGAAGCTACTATAATATCATAACTACCTAATTTATCTTTAGATATATCCTCTACATCAGTTAATATAGTATTAATATTACTAATTCCTTCTTTTTTAGAATTTTCTTCTAATATTTCAAGCATTTTATAAGCAGAATCTAGGCCTGTAACTGATTTAACCTTCTTTGCAATAGGAATGGTCACAGTACCTTCACCACAACCTAAATCTAAAACAGTGTCATTATTAGATAAGATTAGTTTACTAAATAGAAAGTCTAAATAGCTATCTTTTTTAGCTCTTTTATTAAAATGTGGTGCAGCTTCGTTCCAATCTTTATCCTTATCTTTTTTATTTTCTAAAGCATTTTTCCAAAAATAAACCCAATCTACATCTTCAGGTCTTTCAATGTAAGTTTTTTTATTAATAATAACACTTCCTAATTATGTTTATATATTTTTAAAAATAAATATTTTATTATAGTGATTATATGGATGATGTAGAAAGAATTGTATATAAACATGCATTATTAAATGCAGCTAAACATAAAGGGTATGCAAACCCTGGTGCTGTAATGGGTTCAATAATGTCTCAAGAAGTTGAACTTAGAGCTAAAGCAAAAGAAATTAATCAAGTTTTACCAGATATTGTTAAAAATATTAATGATATGGGTATTGAAGAAGTAGAAGAAGAAATTAAATCTTTAGGTTTAGCTATTGAGGAGAAAAAACAAGTTAAACAAACAGGACTCGGTGAACTTCCAGGATCTCATGATAATGTTGTAATGCGTTTTGCACCAAATCCAAGTGGACCATTACATATTGGACATGCTCGTGCAGCTATTCCAAATAATGAATATGTAAAAAAATATAATGGAAAATTAATCTTAAGGATAGAAGATACAGATCCAAAAAGAGTTTATGAACCTGCCTATGAAATGATTCTAGAAGATTTAAAATGGTTAGGATTTAATACAGATGAAATCTATTATCAAAGTGACAGATTTGAAATTTATTATGAATATGCAAGAAAACTAATTGAGCTAAATGAAGCTTATATGTGTACTTGTGATGGTGGTGACTTTAAAAAACTTAAAGATGCATCAAAATCATGTCCATGTAGAGATAATTCAATTGATAAAAATTTAGAAATGTGGGATAATTTTGATAATATGGATGAAGGAGATGCTGTTTTAAGAGTAAAAACAGATATTAATCATAAAAATCCAGCTATTCGTGATTGGGTAGCTATGCGTATTGTAACAGAACCACATCCAAGACTTGGGAATAAATATAAAATCTATCCAATGATGAACTTTTCAGTAGCTATTGATGATCATTTAATGGAATTATCTCATGTTTTAAGAGGTAAAGATCATCTAGCTAATAGTGAAAAACAAAAATATCTATATAATCATTTTAATTGGGACATTCCTGAATTTATACATTATGGAAGATTAAAAATGGAAGATATTCCACTTAGTACTTCTAAAGCACTTGAAGGAATCGAAAATGGAACTTATATGGGATGGGATGACCCACGTTTAGGTACTTTAAGAGCAATAGCTAAAAGGGGAATTCAAGCTGAAACTATTACAGAATTAATTAAAGAAATTGGAATTAAAATGTCTGATTCAGCTATTAGTTGGAAAAAAATATATGGGTTAAATAGAAATATTTTAGAAGAAAAAGCAAATAGATATTTCTTTGTTCCAGATCCTATTAAAATTAAAATTGCTGATTATAATGAACTTGATGAAATTAAAAGGCCATTACATGCTGATTATGAAGATAGAGGAAATAGGACTTTAACTTTTAATGGAGAAGCATATATTCCTAAAGCTGATTTTACAAATGGGATTAGTCGTTTAATGGATGCAGTTAATATTGATATTGATGCAAATTCAGTAAAATTTAATTCTAAATCATTTGATGAAGCTCGTGAAGCTAAAGCTAGAATTATTCAATGGGTTCCAGCTACTGATAATGTAAAAGCAGAAATAGTTATGGATGATGCATCAATAGTTGAAGGTTTATGTGAGCCAGATTGTAAAAATTTGAATATTGGAGATATTGTTCAATTTGAAAGATTTGGATTTGCTCGTTTAGATGAGAAAAAAGAAGATAAATTAGTATTTTTCTTTGCACATAAATAATTTAACTTTTTCTTTTTTTTTAATTAAAAAAATATATCAAAAATAAAAAAGTAAAAGATTAATTAAAATCTTTTTTTAATGTCACTAGAATTGATTAAAACATTTTTACCACGATATTTTACTTCAACATCGCTTCCATATATATTAAATAATTTACTTGAATAACTTTCTCCATTATAGTTAAATATAATGGTGTCTCCTTTTTTAAGAACTTCATCATTGTTGTTTATTTTTACAGTTATTGTATTTGCTTGTTTTTTAAGGGTAGGTTTAGGTTTTTCAACTTCTTTAGTTTCCTCATGGATATTATCCATTTTACCTAAATTTTCTTCTCTAACTTTATTATCAACATAAATTGGTTCTTCATCAATATCATAAGTTCTAACACTTCTTATGAATTCATCATCAGGAGATTCTTCATCATTTTGTAATTCTAATAACTTATCTTCAGTAAATTTCTTAACATTTTTTACAATCTTTGAATTTTTAATACTATCTTTTATTTCACCAAAGTCAACTAATTCAAAGTCATTATCTTCGAACATATCAGTATTTTCTAATGATTGTCCAAATTCATCTTCTTTTTCTTTAGTTTCAGTTTCTTTTAAAAGATTATCTCCTTCAATAGAATCATTTTCATAATTGTTCTCAGAAACAATGTCTCCAATTTTTTGGTAGTGGTCTTTAATATCTTCTTCTTTAGTAGTTTCTTTTAAATCATTTGATTTTTCTAATTTTTCTTCTTTATCAATATTAAGAATAGATTCATCACTACTTAAATTTTTATCCTCAGGACTTTTTTCTATAATTCCATCTTTTTCTTTAGCTTTTTCAACTAACGAATCAATGCTAAATAATTCTTTTAAATCTTCATCAGAATCTTTTTTATCTTCACTAATTTTTGTTTCTTCTTTTTGTTTTTTATTTTCTTCAACACGATCTTTTAATGGAATATTTATATCTTCTGTAACTGCTTCATTTGCAATAGCTGCTTGAATTGTGTTTCCTATTTCATTAGAATGAGTATTAATATCTTCTGTATGTGATTCTTTTTGAATCTCACCATCTACTTTTCCTGTTGATTCTTTAGTAACATCTTCTGTGATTGGGTTATCATTAGTATTTTCTTCTACTGGATTAATTTCAATAGGATCTTTAATTTTTTCTTCGATATTATTGATTTCATATAAAGGTACTTTATCTTCTCCTTTATCTTCTTCATTAGTTTTTAATTCAGTAAATTCTACACCTTGATTTTGTAATTGATTCATTATTGCTTTATGTTTTTCTTCAATAGGTTCTTGGAAAACTTTACTAGCTGCATAAGTTTCAGTTTCAATAATATCATTAGGTTCTTCCCAAGATTCATATTCTGAAGATTTAACAGGTGATCTGTAGATATCATCTAAATTATTATTATCTATATCATTTTCTTCCTTAAAATATGGAGAAACATTATCATAAGGATTTGATCTTTCTTCAGTTTCTTTTTTACTAACTTTATTTTTAGTTTGTTCTACAACATTTTTTGTAGATGATATCATATCTTGGAATTTTGAATTACCATTATTATTTTTATATGAAATTTCTTTATTTCCACTTTCTTCTTCCCTGTAATATAATTTAACGATAATACAGGCAATTAAACCAATTACTGCAATATTAATTAAAATAAACATTGTTTCTGATTCCATTTTACCCCAACAAGTCTTTTTGATATTTTTAAATTATTATAAATTATAATATTATAATATTTATCTTTCGATTATTATAAGTGTTTTTATGGTATATTATTTGTGACTGTCAATTTGTTAGTTGGGTTTTTCGGTTTTTTATCCAATTTTTTATTCTGTGTTTTATTTGTGTCATGAGGCCTATTTCTGTTCTAAATTTCTTTTTGTATGATTTAGGCATTATGTTGCCAATATAATTTTCTGTTTTATTATTTGTTTGGCATGCTTTTGTTTTATGTTCTTTTTTGAGGAAAACTAAGAATTTTTTATAAATGGGCATGAAATTATTTTTCAAATAATCTCCTAATATCTCTGGAAATTCAGGCAATTTTTCTTTTATTTCTTCTATAAATTCTAATGCTTCACCATATGTTTTAAATTGGAATAGTTGCCAGAACCATTGTTTATATTCGTTTATTTCCTTTTTAATAGTTTTTAATTTTTCATCTACAAGTTCATCTATTTCTGTTTTTGACATTTCAGGATCATTGTTTTTTAATTCTTTTATGTATTTGTTTTTTGCTTTATTGTAAAAAGTAGTTAAATTTTTATTTATGTTTAAATTTAAATGAAAAGTACAGTATTGGTGATCAAAACCTAATTGACGCATTATATTATCATATTCTTTTTTTAAATCTGTTACAATGAATTTTCTTTTGTGTGGAGGTATATTTTTATCAATAAAATTTTTAATGAATTTTTTGCTTAAATTATCAGTTAATTCCTCTGCAATAGGAACATTATTGATTAAATCGAATATTACGCATCTATATTGCCATTTTTTATTAATTTTAACCCATTGCTCATCATATCCATAATAGTTAGATAATTCAACATCAGTATTTATGTAATATAAATTAGAATTTAATATTAATGATTTTCTAACTGTTTCATGAGAAATTTTAATGTTATTAAATGTTTTATGATTTTTTGACAGATTTCTTAATGATACACGTTCTAATGACATAGTTTCTTTAGATTTATTTAATGTATTATTAGAAAAATTACAATAAGGATCATATTCATCTTGAAATTCTGTTTGAGAAATTTTACCGCATTTTTTACATAAATACTTTTGAACAAAAATATGATTTTCATCACCATCAACTGAAATCAACATTTTAGAATTAAAACCATGTTTAATCAGATCACGAGAGAAACAATGCTTACAAAAACTATTATTATAAGCATAATAACGACTATCATTCGTATAAACACTTCTATCAACACTAAATTTACTTTGTTTTTCACGTTTTTCCAATCCTGGAAAGCAAAATTTATATTGAACATCAGACAAATTACTAATTGGAGAGCATATTTTTTCGAGGTACATACTTAATAATATGTTTCTCCGCCTATATAAACTTTTTTAAGCTTATTTTTAAAAAAAACACGTGCACAAAGCACAAAAATCAAAAAAAAATAAAGAAATTATAAAAATAATAATTTTTGATAAAAAAACCCAACTAACAAATTGACAGTCACTATTATTTATTTTTCTAAAATCATTTGACAAACTATAAATATTGTCTTTTTACAAATATATTATTTAATAAAAGTATAGCTTTGTACTTTATTTTTTTATGAGGAGGGTTGGCCAAAATTGTTTTGATTTTATAATTGTTTTGATTTTAAATTATTGTTTTTTCAATGTATATTTGTTTTTTAATAAAACATAGTATTTTATATGCTGGTCACGACAAATAATGATTTGTAATTGATTAATAAATATTTTCATGATATTTTAGAAGGTTTAATTTATTTTTTGATTAAAAAAAAATTTCTTATAGCATAATATTGATGTGAAAGCCAAACACAATATATATTAAAGAAATTAAGCAAAAAAAGAACCTTTTAAAAAAACAAATAACTTAATCAATTATGTACCGTTGGAGGAATGGGAATTTAAGCTCGTGCTACTATGGTTCATAAGAACTATTTAAACAAGAAAAAACCAAAAATAGCATTTTTGGCTGACCCTCATGAGGTTAAACAATGACTGTTAAAATTAATGAAAATTACCTTTTACTTCAAAATAGCTATTTATTTGCAGAAATTGCAAATAGAGTTGAAAATTATAAAAAAGAAAATCCAGATAAAGAAATCATCAGTATGGGTATTGGAGATGTTACTAAACCATTAGTTCCTAGTGTTGTTAAAGCATTTTCTAAAGCTGTTGATGATATGGGTGTTGCAGATGATTTTAAAGGATATGGTCCTGAACAAGGCTATTCTTTTTTAGCTGAGAAAATTATTGAAAATGATTATAAACCATTTGGTGTTAATTTAGATTTAGATGAAGTCTTTATTAGTGATGGAGCTAAATGTGATACAGCTAATATTCAAGAAATCTTTGATATTAATAATAAAGTAGCTGTTACAGACCCAGTTTATACTGTTTATGTTGATACTAATGTTATGGCTGGCCGTACAGGTGAGATGAAAGATGATGGAATGTATGAAGGATTAGTTTATCTTCCTTGTAGAGAAGAAAATGGATTTATTCCATCTTTACCTGATGAAGAAGTTGATTTGATTTATCTTTGTTTTCCAAATAATCCAACAGGAACTACTCTTACTAAAGATCAATTAAAGACTTTTGTTGATTATGCAAGAGAACATAAATCTTTAATTTTATTTGATGCTGCATATGAAAAATTCATTAATGAGTCTGATGTACCTCATAGTATTTATGAAATTGAAGGAGCTAAAGAAGTAGCTATTGAATTTAGAAGTTTTTCAAAAACTGCAGGATTTACTGGTACTCGATGTGCTTATACAATTGTTCCAAAGGAACTTAAAGGATATGATGATAATGGAAATTCTCATTCATTAAATGAATTGTGGAATAGAAGACAAACTACTAAATTTAATGGAGTGTCTTTCCCTGTACAAATTGCAGCAGCAGCTACCTATTCTGAAGAAGGTAAAAAAGAAATTCAAGATAATATTGATTATTATATGAAAAATGCTAAACTAATTAGAGTTAAATTAAATGAATTAGGATTAGATGTTTATGGTGGAGTTAATTCACCTTATTTATGGATTAAAATTCCTGATGGTATTGATTCATGGGGATTCTTTGATAAATTATTAAATGAAGCTAATATTGTTGGAACTCCTGGTGCTGGATTTGGCCCAAGTGGTGAAGGATATTTAAGATTAACAGCATTTAATACATTAGAAAATACTATTGAAGCAATGGATAGAATTTCAAAATTAAAATTTTAAAGAGGTTATAATATGAAAGAAGTACAAACACCACTTACTATTGAAGAAAAAGACTCATTTAAAACTATTTTTTCTAAATACGGAGCTTATGCTTATGATAAACAAGAAAATTTAGCTAATCTTATTGGAGATTTAACAGGTTCTTTAGATATTGATAATGGAACTTTAGAATTTAATGATGATATTAAATTTGATGTACAAATCTTAGCTTTTTATTCTAATGAATTCAATCAACTATCTTGGGCATGGGATAATGAGAATATTGGTTTTGATGAATCACTTGTTAAAAATTCATTAGAAATTAAAAAATTCGGTGAAAAATATGACATTGCAGAATTTACAACCCCTTCTTATAAAATTGATTTTGATGATTGTCATATTATAGCTATGATTGCAAGTTCTTTATTAGATGTTGATGCATATTATCTTGCTTCATTTGAAGATTTGGATATATTTGTCACTATTAAATCTGATTTAATTAAAAAAGATAATTCTTCAGAAAGATTTAGAAAAACTTTTAATAATTTCCAGAAAAACTTTGATGTATTTGCAAGACCTGCTTTTGAAGGATATGCAAAACTTAAAGGATGTGAATTTAAAGAAAGAGAAGAGTTTTCTGTTGCAAAAAATGGTGAAGATAGGTTAATAGCTGGTTTTTCAGAACGTGGTAATTTAACTCATTTACAACTTTTAGAAGTGGACTAATGACAGATAATTTAAAAGAAGAGCTAGATTTTACATTAGAAATATTAACTAAATCAGCTTTTTATAGTAATAAAGAAATAGCAGAAATTATTGAAGAACAGTTTATAGATGAAGATATTAATCTGGATGATTTAGATTTTTCTTATAAAGAGCAAAATAATGAAAATTTCAATAAATTAGAAGAAGTTTTTAAAGATTTAAATAAAAAAAATATTATAGCTATTCATAATTGTGGTTATGATCTTGAAGATGGAATTAATGATGTTCTTGAGCTTTATAATCATCTTAAAATAAATAAATTAAATCCTGATGGATTTTGTTTTTATACTTTTGAAGATGTTGAAGAAGCTATTTTAGAAGAATCTCTCTTTTTAACTTTTGCTGATTTTCATAAAAATAAAGATGAAGCTTTAAAAATTGGCCAAATTATTGTAGATACTTTAAAAGATTATAACTTCAATGTTAATTGGAATGGATCATTTGATGAATTTATTGAGATTAAACCATTTAGATGGGATAAATCATATAATGATACAATTTATGAAATGGAAGGAGCATTTAATTCTTTTAAAGAATTTCATTCTTAGGTGTATTAATGAATAATAGGTCATTAGATATTATTGAAGAAGCTATGGAATTTTCACCAAAATTTAGTTCATTGGAAATAGCTAATGGTTCTATTTATCTTGATTTTAAAAATGTAGCTTTATCAAATCCAAAAGAAGATGAAGATTTTACTTTATCTATTAGATTTGCATCTAACGCATTTATTTCTTTTTTTTATAATGATATTTGGGATTTAGACTTTTTATCAGATTATGATTTTTCAAATGAATCATTTATAAAAGACTTTTCATATGATATTAATGAATTTAAATTTCAGGATTTTGATTTTCTAGATTATATATTTAATAATTATTCTAATGAGAAATCATTTCCTGATAATAATTTCAACCCACATAATATTAGAAATGATTTTTTCTTAACTTTTACATTAGATAAATTAGCTATTTGTATAAGTAGTAATGAAATGGATTTTTTCACAAAAAATGAGAAATTAGATTCTTCTTCAATAAAGAATTTATCTAATGAATGGATTTTATATATTTTAAATTATTGTAATAAAAAAAGAATTAAAAAAGATTCTATTTGTGACAAGATTTTAAAAAGCTAATATAGGTCTTTATCATCTAAATTAGATATTTCAAATTCTTCCATATGTATAATAATACTTAAAATAGACTCTAATAAGAAATATTCAATTTGATTATTGTGATAAATAACAACATAATCATCTTTAAACTCTATTTTTTCATCATTATTGACTTTGTATGTTCTTTGAGCAGTTATAATTTCAATATACTCGTTATTTTTTAAGTCCTTTTTATATAGTATGATTCTGTTTTTAAAATTCATAATACCACTAATTAAACTTTGATTATCATATGTTTTAAATTTTATTATAAATCGTGACAATTCATTACAATTTACAATACGAATTAATTTTATGTTTTTATTAAACAAATTGAATAAAATCTATTTTATTAATATTATTTTTTTATATTTATTTTTAAATAATAAATTTTTTTGAAAAACAGTTATTGAAATTTTTATTGTTGAGATAGTTTTATATAATATGAACAATATATTATATAAGTAGATGATTTACTTAGATATTTGTTTTTGTTATTTAATGCTAAAAACCACATAAATTTTTATTCACTTTAAAATTTTATCAAATATTCTTCAAGTAAATCATCTACTATTTTATTAGACTAATTATATAATTAAATTTATCTACACTTTTTTACTAAAAATAATATATTTTTTAAAATGATTATTATGGATATAGAAAATAGAAAAGGAGCTAGAAAAATAGAAGAAGTTCCTCCACATATTAAAAAGTTATTATCTAAAGGTAAAATTCCTTCAAAAAATTTAGTAGAAACATTGTCTATTGATTATGAAGAATTTCTTAAAAATGTCTTAAAAGATTTAAATAGAAAGCAATATCTCGATAATTCATTAATTGCATATAATGCATTAAAAAAACAAACAATGCCACAAGCTATTAAATCAACAGCTAGAGTACTTTTAGATGAATCTATTAAAAATAATGATAATGATTTAATTGAAAATATTAAATCTCACCCCTCAGATATTACAAGATCTTGGGGTCCATATATTATAGGATATGATGAAAGATTATCAATTGAAGAAAAATTAAATCTCATAAAAGATTTTGCAATTGATGAACATCATAGTGTTCGTGAAGAAGCTTGGATTGGCCTAAGAGAAAGTATTATAGAAAATCTTGATTTAGCTATTGATATTTTATCTGATTGGTCAAAAGATTCAAATGAATATATTAGACGATATGCATCAGAAGCAACACGACCGAGAGGAGTATGGTGTAAACATTCAATTGAATTAAAAGATAATCCTCAAAAAGCAATAGCTATTTTAGAACCTTTAAAATCAGATAATTCTAAATATGTTCAAGATAGTGTTGGAAATTGGTTAAATGATGCAAGTAAATCTCAAAAAGATTGGGTTATTAAAACAACCAATGAATGGATTGATCTATCACCTACAAAGCAAACACAAAAGATAGTTAAAAGAGCTTTAAGGACTATCAACAAATAATTTTAATTTTATTATTTTAATTCTATTTTTTCATAAAAACTTTTATAAACATTGAAACTATAATATTTTAGTGTTGTATTATTATGATAGTTTTTATAAAGGAGTTTTTAAATGACTTGTAGTGTTTTAGTTGGTGGAGCTTGGGGAGATGAAGGTAAGGGTAAATGTATTACTTATCTTTGTGATAATGATAAACCTAATATTATAGCTCGTGCAGGTGTTGGACCTAATGCAGGACATTCTGTAGAGTTTAATGGTGAAAAATATGGATTAAGATTAGTTCCTTCAGGATTCATGCATACAGATGCAAAATTATTAATTGGTGCTGGAGTTTTAGTAGATACTGATGTTTTTTTCAATGAATTAGATTATTTAGGTAAATATAAATTAAAAGGTAGAACACATGTGGATTATAGATGTTCTATATTAACTGAAGATCATAAAAAAAGAGATAAAGGTTCAGAACATTTATTTAAAAAAATTGGTAGTACTGGATCTGGTTGTGGACCAGCTAATTCTGATAGGGTTTTAAGAACAGCAAAAATGGCTAAAGATATTCCTGAATTAGAAGATTATGTTTCTGATGTAGCTCTTGAAACTAATGAAGCTATTGATAATGGGGAAGATGTATTTATTGAAGGTTCTCAAGGTTTTGCTCTTTCACTATATTATGGAACTTATCCTTATGTTACAAGTAAAGACACTACAGCTAGTACATTTGCAGCAGATGTAGGTGTTGGACCAACTAAAGTAGATGAAGTTATTAATGTTTTCAAAGCATATATTACAAGAGTTGGAGAAGGCCCATTTGCTACAGAGATATCTCAAGAAGAAGCAGAAAAATTAGATATTGAAGAATATGGGACTGTTACAGGCCGTAGAAGAAGAGTAGGACTCTTTGATATGGATCTTGCTAAAGAATCTTGTATGATAAATGGTGCAACTCAAATAGCTTTAACTTGTGTAGATAGATTATATCCAAATTGTGCTAAAACTCAAGATTATTCTGACTTGTCAGCTGATACAAAATCATTTATTTCTGATATTGAAACAGCTACTGGTGTTCCAGTTACTATTATTTCTACTGGCCCAGATTTAAAAGATACTATTGATTTAAGATCTGAATTATTATAGTTTTATAAAAATTATGGGGTTTAATTATAATTTAGCCCCACAATGTATGCAAAAATTTGTATTAGGCGATATTGGTTTATTGCAACTTTTACATATATTATTTTTTCTTTCTTTTCTTTCTTTTAGTGGCAAATTATTAATGGAATTATTTTTAGCTACTTCATTGTTTTGATTGGAATAATTATTTTTTTTATTTTCACTACTAATGTTATTTGGGAAATTATTTCCATTCGGTTCATCATCATTTAAAATTATTTCTGTTAAAACAGATTGAATTTCAAAAATATTCACTTTATTATAATGAAATCTTAATTTAAGAGGAGCTATACTTCCTTTCAAATAAAGTTTTAATTCTCCATTTGAATCTAGTGTGCCTGGAGTTTCAACTGCAAAAGCAACAATGCTTTTATATGGAATTGATAGAAATTCTATTTTTTTCCCAGAAATTCCTTGAATATCAATTAAAAGTAATCGTTTTGATGTAAAAACTATATAATCTCTAAAAAGTTTATAAGCAAGATATATTGTTTCATCACTTAAAAAGATATGATTAAATTTATTTTCTATTTCATCAATTGAAATTCCTGAAGCATTACCTAATATTTCTAAAAGACCCATTTTAATCACCTATTACTCATTTTTTAATTAATTATATATAAACTTGAAGATTATTAATTTTCACCTTTAAATGTACTTTTATTGTTGAAATATATGTAATTAATAATTTTTATTAGAATTAATTTTTATAAATTGCTCTTTATTTTTTTTAAAAAGAAGGTCTGCCAAAATTATTTTGGTTTTATTATTGTTTTTGTTTTAGATTATTGTTTTTTTGATGTATATTTGTTTTTTAATAAAACATGGTACTTTATATACCATTTAATACAAATAATAACTTGTAATTGATTAATAAATATTTTAATGATATTTTAGAAGAGTTCAATTCATTATTTAAAAAATCTTTTTTGCAAAAATGTTGATGTGAAAACCAAACACAATATTTAAAAAGAAATTAATCAAAAAAGAACTTTTTAAAAAAAAATACCTTAATCAGTTATGTACCATTGGAGGAATGGGAATTTAAGCTCGTGCTACTATGGTTTATAATAACTATCTAAACAAGAAAAGATCAAAAATAGTATTTTTGATCGACCCTCAAAAAAACTTTTATTAAATGAAAACCATATTATTAAATTGTGATAATATGGATAAAAAGTATATTATTTTAATTGCTGTTATTGCTATTGTTGCTATTATCGGAGTTTTTGCTTTTATGGGCTCTGGCTCTGATAGTGATGTTGTTAAGATTGGATATCTTCCATCTGATCATGATTCTGCATTATTTGTAGCACAAGCTGATGATAGCTATGGTAAAAAAGGAATTAAAATTGAAACTGTTCAATTTAATAATGGTGGAGATTTAATGACTGCAATGGCTAGTGGAGAAGTTGACATTGGTTATGTTGGTATCACTCCAGTATTATCTTCAATTGATAAAGGGGTTCCTGTAAAAGTTATTTCTGGTGCTCAAATTGAAGGTAGTGGATTAGTAGTAGGAAAAGATTCAGGTATAAATTCTGTA
This sequence comes from Methanobrevibacter sp. DSM 116169, assembly GCF_046197865.1. Taxonomy (GTDB): domain Archaea; phylum Methanobacteriota; class Methanobacteria; order Methanobacteriales; family Methanobacteriaceae; genus JAHKLT01. Next base: position 727,005 of record NZ_CP166990.1, read on the forward strand.
CAAGATTTAAAAGGTAAAAGTATAGCTACTCCTGGTGAAGCTTCTATCCAATATATGTTACTTGAATATGCACTTTCTAAAGAAGGTATGTCTATTGATGATGTTGATGCATCAGCTATGAAAGTAGCTCCAATGAACGATGCATTAAATTCTGGAAAAATTGATGCAATGTTAACATATGAACCATTTGTTACTATTGCAGTTGAAAATGGTGCAGGAACTGTACTAGAATCTTCTTCAGATATTTTACCAGATCATCCATGTTGTGTTGTTGTTGCTAGTGATGATTTTATTAACAATAACCCTGAAGATCTTGATGCTATTTTAGAAATTCATGAAAATGCTACAAATTATTTAAAAGAAAATCCTAATGAAGCTGCAAACAAACTTCCTGCAGAAGTAGTATCTGATGTTGAAGTTGAAAAGAAATCATTATCTAATATTAAATTTGTTTCAGGTTTAGATGATGCATATAAGCAAACTATTATGGACTTTATGGATTTAGAAATAGAATTAGGTTTATTAAAAGAAGCTATTCCAGAAGATAAAATCTTCTATTCTAAATAACTTCTTTTTTTATTCTTCTTTTTTATCAAGATAATCAAATGATACTTTTAAGAACTTTTTGAACACTTCAATTATTTTTACAATAATAACACTTAAATCATTTATAACTTCATTAAATTTCGCTGTTTTTACCTCTAAACTTGTCATACTAACTATACTTTGATTAAGCTCAGAGATATATTTTGGAAAAGTGTCTTCTACATGATTTAAAAAGTCAGCATATTCATTTTTATTTTCATCTTCTTCTTTAATCGTTTCAACCACTTCTCTATATAGATTTTCAAAATCTAAATAATTATTATTAAAGCTATCAAGAGTTTTAGCTATCTCATCAGCCATTTGATCTACACCTTTTTCTTTAATAGCTACATCTTTATCACTTGCAAGAAAATCAATGTTTTTGTGAAATACTTCTCCAACGATTTCAAGATTATTATTTAATCCAATTACTCCTTTTCTAAATAAGTTTATATTAAATTCTTTAACCATCATATCACTTTTAATAATTTAATTCTTTTGCAACCGTATAAGCATCATAAATTCCATAAATCCAAATTACTACTGCAATTAATCCTGGTATAATTAACCAAAAGAATGTAAAACAAAGTACATAACAAATTAATAAAATTAATCCTTTACCAAGTTCTCCATTATAAATTTGACCAAGACCACAAATAAAAAATGATAAAACAGCAGCTACTACAGGATCTTTTGAATTATTAGATGGTGCCTGTTTAACTCTAACTCCACATTTTGGACATATTTCTGCATTTATATCTATTGTTTTTCCACAATTAGAACAATATTTTGTATTTTTATCTTGTTTAGATTTAGACCCACATTTTGGACATATCTCTGCATTTGAATTAATACTGCTTCCACAATTAGTACAATATTTATTATTTTCTTCAAAATTCTTTTCTTCAACAATAGTATATTCTGGATTTTCAATTAATTTACCATCTTCAGGATTTGTCATTTTATCACGTTCTTAAAAATTATATTTATTTTTAAATAATATATATTATTATTGAATATTAATAATAAGTAATTTAATAATATTCATGAATAATTGTTAATTTAAAATAACTTCATAAGCAGTATATGCATCATATTCATCAACATATACTTCTTTAAGTTCAACTCCTTCTTTTAAACAAGTTTCATAATCTGGATCATATCGGTCTATGAAGTAAACTTTTGAACCATTAGCTATTTTTTCTTGAACTTCTGGTCTATTTAATACATTCTTTACTTCAACACCAAAATCAATTGTCTCAGAGGCATTATCTGTTCCAACAAGTATATTTTCATGTGAAGAAAAATAATATACATAGTTTTTATAATAAAGGAAATAATCATCAAAAATTATTATATTGTTTTCTCCAAAAACATCATGAATAACATCATTCTTCTCAGTAGTTTCTACTAATTCTGCATTTTCAATATTTATGAAATCTGATGTTCCAACAACACCTACAATCATTATTACTACTAATATGGGTATGAAAATCTTTTTTATTTCATATGTTTTTGATAAGAGAATACTTACTCCTAACCACAATAATCCAAGTATTGGAACTAAATATCTAACATGAAAAATAGGTTTAAAAAGTACAGATATTGTTAATCCTACTACTGGAACTAATATAAATGCTAATAATGAAAATATTGCAAAATTTCCATTTAAATCTTTTTTTCCTTTTAAATAATAAATTATTATTGCAATAATTCCTATTAATAATAATGTGCCTAAAATTGTAGGACTTGTTATTTCATTTCCTCGAATTATATAATCTACAGGAGATAAAACATAATAAATATAACCTATTACTGAATCAAATGTTGCAGCTTCTATCCAATAATGAGTGTTGACTTTTGTTAATTGATATTTAAGTGAAGGTAACCAAGGAATATATGCTAATATAATTAGAACTGAAGATGCAATCCAATATTTAACTAATTGTCTATTTTTATATAAAATATAAGCTATTAATAATAAATACAATACTCCTGATGCCATTGCTGAGAAATAATGGGTATATGCACTACAAATGGTCAAAATTGTTAATATGGCCCAATTTTTTAAATTTGAATTTTTTATTATCTCATATGTATAAATTAGACTTGCAGTCATAAACAATAATGCAAAACCATACATTCTAATTTCTACACCATAAATCATTAGTTGGGGCATTGAAGTAATACATAATGTAAATATTCCAGAACATAATAATCCAAATTCCTTTCTAATTTTAGTAGCACTTAATATAACTAGTAAATAAATAGGGATAAGTGAAACAAATTTAGATATAAACATAATATTGTTTATTTGTAAAAAACTGAAAATTTTTATAAAAAACTTCAATATAAAATAATATAATGGAGGATGAACATCTGTTGTGATTCCATATATGAAATCATTAAATGGCATTAATACTGATGAGAACGTGAATATTTCATCACTCCAAACACCAAATCTGGTTAATCCAATATAGCTCATTATAAATAAGTATATTAATCCTATAGCAAACAAAATAAGTCCGATTTTTTCATCATTTTTTAATTTTGTTTTTTTAATATTCGTTAATTTCTCTTTAAAATCCATTTAAATCATTTTCCCATAATTATTTTTTTTATATTAATTGAACTTAAAATTTATATATTATTTTTTAGATATATATAATTATTAATTAAAAATTAAATAATTTCAGTGATTCAATGAATATAAGAAAACTTTATCCATTAATTTTACCAATAATAATTATTTTCATATGGTTTATGGTTACTTCAGTTTTAAAACTTGTCACACCTTATGTTTTACCTAGTCCAGTTGATGTTTGTTTATCAGCTATTGAAGTTATTTCATCTGGAAAACTTTTCTCAGATTCTATTAATACTTTATTTAAAGTATTTGGAGGTATGTTTTTTGCATCTATTGTAGCTATTCCTTTAGGAATTTTACTTGGATGGTCACAAATTTTAGAAGAAATGTCTAGTTTCGTAATAAGTGTTTTAAGACCTATTCCTCCTGTTGCATGGATTCCATTTTCTATTTTATGGTTTGGAATTGGAACTGTTCCAGCTATTTTCATAATTTTTATGGGATGTGTATTTCCAATTTTAATTTACACTATAGATGGTGTTAAAAGAACAGATAAAGTTTTAATTGAAGCTGCTCAAACTTTAGGTGCAAATAATTGGGATGTATTATCTAAAATCATGCTTCCTTCAGCTGTTCCATATATTCTTTCAGGCCTTAAAGTAGGTGTGGGAATAGCTTTAATGTGTACAATTTCTGCTGAAATGATTGGATCAAGCAGTGGGCTTGGTTATATGATTTTAACAGCAACAAACTTATTTGATACTGGTACTACTGTTGTTGGAATGTTAACTATAGGGTTTATTGGTTTAATATTAGATTATTTATTTGGAAAAATTCAAGACCAAGTATTTTGGTAATAAAAGAGGGTTTCATTTGTCAATTAAAGTTAAAAATATCAATAAAACATATCGTGCTCATGAAAAAGAGATTGATGTACTTGAAAATGTTAATCTCTCTGTTGAAGATGGAGAACTTATTTGTCTTTTAGGTCCTTCTGGCTGTGGTAAAACAACACTTTTAAGATTAATTGCTGGACTTGAGCAACCAGACTCTGGTGAAATATTTGATGGGGAAGAACTTGTTAGGAAACCTTCAAAAGACAGAGGTTTTATATTCCAACAATATTCTCTTTTCCCATGGCTTACAGTACTTGATAATGTAATGTTTGGTTTAAATTTAAATAATAAATCTAAAGAAGAAAACTTAGATTCTGCTAAAAGGTATTTAGAAAGAGTCGGTTTAAGTGATTTTATGGATAGCTATCCTCATGAATTATCAGGAGGAATGAAACAAAGAGTAGCTATAATCCGTTCTTTATTAAATCATACTCCTGTTTTACTTATGGATGAACCATTTTCTGCATTGGACATGCAAAATAGACAACGATTACAAGAACAATTAATTGGTGTTTGGAAAAGATTTGAAAATACTATTGTTTTTGTAACACATGATGTAGATGAAGCTGTTTTTTTAGCTGATAAAATAGTAGTGATGGATAAAAACCCAGGAAGGATTAAGGAAATTGTTGATATTTCACTACCTCGTATGAGAAATCGTGAGTCTATGGAATTTATTGAAGTCCAAGAAGAAGTCAAAAAACTCCTTGATGTTTGGGATTAATATTAAAATATATACATATTTTTTTTTAGTGTTTTCTATTTTGGAAACAACTGAATTTTCATTTAAATTAGATTATTATATTTTTATATTTGAAATTTTAGTTTTATCCAAAAACAATGAAGTATAATTGATTAACATATATTTTTATAATATTTTAAAGTTTTAAAAGTTCAAAAAGAGCAGTTACTCTACAAGTTATTTCATCTAAAAGAGATTTATGAAACTAATGAATTTCGGAAAAATATACAACTGTCAAAGAAATTTTGACAGTTCAAAATGAAGATAATCGTAAAATAAAAAGGGAGTTTATGTTTTTAATCTTGATATTATAATATCTGTAGGATATGGTGTAAATAGTAAAGAAATTACACAGTTTTAAAATGGTCTAGTCATATTTTAAAAGAATATAAAAAATTTAGACCAATTCAAGATAAAAATTATTTTTCTGATTTCGATAAACAAATTAAAGAAATCAAAAAATAAATCAACTTATTTTAAATTTCTTCTAATACAATAGCTGATATCATATCATCATCTTCAGCTATATCATCATTTAATATACATTTAAAAACCATTAAATCATCTTTTTCAGCATTCCAACAATCAACATAACAAATCACATGGTCTTCAGCTATTTGTTTAAGTTTTTCATTAATTGATTCTTTATCTGAATTTTCAGAAACTTTATGCATGCTGATAATAGTAATGCTTGTTTTAATAAAGAATTCTTCAATTTTAATATCTTTAACTAAAAAGTTATTTCCATTTTCTGCTTGTATTGATCCATGTTCGAATGTATATTTTAATGTTTTTGCCATTTTATCTCCTCATTTATGTATTAAAGTTCCATAATTCCCATTTAAAACTCCGCTATGAACATAATCTAATGATTTTTTAATAGCTATTTCTAGAGTGTCTCCTAAAGCCAAATATGATACAATAGCTGCTGAGAAGACACAACCTGTTCCATGAAGATTATCGGTATCAATTAATTCCTCTTCAATATTTGAAATTTTTCCATTTAATGAAAGTGTATTTATTCCATCTAAATGCCCACCAGTTATAATAACATCACATATCTTTCCAAGTTCTATAGCTGCATTAATTGCATCTTCTTTATTATTAACTTCCACGCCTGATAGTTCGGATGCTTCAGAAATATTGGGTGTTGTTAAAATAGATTCTGGAAGCAGATATTTAATCATTGCATTATTTAAATCTTCTTTTGCTAGATTTCCACCAGCAGTTGAAACCATAACAGGATCAACAATAGCTTTTAAATTATATTCTTTAATTTTATGAGAAATTAATTTAATAATCTCAGTTGAATAGAGCATTCCAGTTTTTATGTATTTTATATCGTTGTAACAAGTTAATACAGAATCAATTTCTTCTTCAATATATTCAACTTCTATTCCTTTGGTTGAAATCATTTCATATGGATTTTGACAAGTAAGTGCAGTTGGAATTCCAGTTCCAAAAACTCCAATATTTTGAAATGTTTTAATATCTGCTAGAAGTCCTGCTCCTCCACTTGGATCAATTCCAGCTATTGACATTACTTTCATAAATTATCTCCATACTTTTAATCTTTCATTTCCATGAATAGATTCAACATCAATATTTAAACTTCTTAAATATTCTTTAGTATAGCTATTTTCACCATGAACCATTATTTCTCCCAAATCTTCAGTTGTATTAACATCTAATGAGATATAAAATGAATCAAAAATCTGATAAGTTAAATTATTTTCATTAGCTATTTTAATATGTTCTAAAAAGCTGAAATCTCCGAATTTAGTTTCTATTAATTCAGGTTCCATTATTAAAACATTTGTTCCTCCTCCTTTTGAAGGAGAAATCATTATATCATATTTTTCACTATTTTTTATAAGTAAATTAAGGTCAGTATTTTTCATTAAAGGAATATCTGACGGGGTAATGATTATTTTCCTAGATTTACCTTTACAATATTCCATAGCTTGTGATAATGCTTTATTTAAATTTGAATTATCATTTTCTTTTAATGTATCTATGCCTAATTCTTTTCCATAATCTAATACATTTGAATCTGCACTTATTAAAAAGATTTTATCTACATTTTCTTTTAATGCATTAGTAACATCTTTAAGCATAGCTTTTAATAATGTTTCTCTTTCTTTTTCATTTAAAAAAGGAGATAAACGTGTTTTAGCATGTTCAAATCTACTTACAGGAATTATTGCATAAATTTCATCCATATAATCACTTAATATGTTTTAGCTATTAGTGCAAGGTATTTTGCCTTTTCTCCACTATAAATACATAGTTTATCACTTGCATCATCTAATTCTTTATGAATTCCTAAAATATCATAACCTGTCTCTTCTTCTATAGCTTCACCTGTAGGATTTTTACCATCCCAATTAAATGCAACTACTTTACCTTCTTTAATTAATCCATCTATTTCATCTATATTTTCAGTATATGCAATAGAATTTTCAAGTTTTTCAAATGCTTTAGAAGACATATCTATATCAATTGTCATAAGCATAGCTTTAATAGCTTCGGTTAACTCATCATTTAATTCAAGTTCAGTTTTCTCTAATGTATCACGTCTTGTAATTGATGTTTTATTGTTTTCTAAATCTTTTGGCCCAATTTCAAGTCTAAGTGGTGTTCCTTTAACTTCCCAATCAAAGAATTTTTTACCAGGTCTCATATCTCTATCATCAATATAGACTCTTATTCCTTCTGATTCTAAATCTTCTTTAATTTGCATACATTTTTCTAAGACTTTATCTTTAGAATCTTTAAATAATATGGGAATTATTGTAAGATGGTTTGGTGAGACTGTTGGAGGTAAAACTAATCCTTTTTCATCGCCGTGGACTCCAATAATTGTAGCTATCACACGATCTGATAATCCATAACAGCTTTGATAAGCATATTCATGTGCTCCTTTCTCGTTTTCAAATGTAATATCAAATGTTTTTGCAAATGTTTGACCTAAATTATGAACTGTTCCAATTTGTAATGTTTTTCCATCAGGCATTAATGTATCAAATGCCATTGTATAATCAGCACCAGGGAATTTATCCCATTCTGGTCTTTTACTTATGAAATATGGTATTCCAAGATAGTCAAAAAATTCTTTATAAAGTTCTACAGCATCTTCAACTTGTTGGTTACATTCTGCTTGTGATGCATGTACAGTATGAGCTTCTTTAAATGTTGATATCTCACGAACTCTAATTAATGGCCTTGTATGTTTTGTTTCATATCTAAATGTATTAACTATTTGATAATATTTCATTGGTAGGTCAATATGAGATCTAATCCATAATGAGAACATTGGATAAATTGCTGTTTCACTAGTAGGTCTTAAAGCTAATTTTTCATTTAATTCTTTATTACCTCCTTGTGTTACCCAATAAACTTCTTCTTCAAATCCTTTTACATGAATTCCTTCTTTTGCGAGTTCTTCTTCAGGAACTAAAAGAGGGAATAATACTTCTTCATGTTCTTTATCAAATAAGTCTTTTAATAATTCTAAAGTATATTTTCTAATTTGAAATCCATAAGGTAGCCAAACACTCATACCTTTAATTGGATATCTTGAATCTATTATGTTTCCTTTATCTAAAATCTCATGAAACCATTCACTAAAATTTTCCACCATATCACCTAATACATTAATATTAATCTTTAATATTATTTAAAATTATAATTATTATAATATATAAAAAACAAAACTTATTTTATTAACTATTATCATATATAAAAATGTATATTTTGAGAAGATAATATGGATAGTAGAAAAATTCAAATGCCTCGTGAAGTTCATATAGGTCCAGACTTAATTGGAAATACTGGAAATATTTGTAATGATCTTAGACTTGATAAGGAAGCTTTAATTGTTACTGGAAATACTACTTTTAATATTGCAGGTAAACAAGCTATGGATAGCTTAGAAGATGAAGGATTCACAGTAGATTATATTAAAGTAAAGGATGCTGATATAGATTCTGTAAATAAAGTTCAAGATAAATCAGAAAATTTTTCATTTATTTTAGGAATTGGTGGTGGTAAAGTTATTGATGTTGCAAAAATGGCATCAAATAATACTGAACTTTATTTCATGTCAATGCCTACTACAGCTTCTCATGATGGTATCGTTTCACCTCTTGCATCAATTAAAGATTCAAAAGGTTCTGTTTCAATGAAAGCTCAAGCACCATTAGGTGTAATAGCTGATACAAATATTATTACAAATGCTTCTTTTAGATTATTAGCTGCAGGATGTGCAGATATCATATCTAATTTTACAGCTATTAAAGATTGGAAACTAGCTAAAAGATTAAAAAATGTTTATTATAGCGAATCAGCTGCTTCATTATCCGAAATGTCTTCTAAATTAATTACTAAGTACTCAGGCAGTATAAAAGAAGGATTAGAAGAAAGTACACGCTTAGTTGTAAAAACTCTTTTTAGTAGTGGAATGGCTATTAGTATTGCAGGTTCAAGTAGACCAGCTAGTGGTTCAGAACACAAATTTTCACATGCTCTAGATCAATTATTAGATAAACCAGCTTTACACGGTGAACAATGTGGTATTGGAACTATCATGATGATGCATTTACATGGTGGGGATTGGAAATTTATAAAAGATAATTTAGCTAAAATTGGTGCACCAACTACAGCTGAAGAATTAGGAGTAGATCCTGAAATTATAATTGAAGCATTATTAAATGCACATAAAATAAGACCAGATAGATATACAATTTTAGGTGATAATGGTTTATCTTGTGATGCTGCAAGAAACTTAGCTATAAAAACTGAGGTGATCGAGTGATAACTTTAATTGGAAAAGATTTAGCTAAAAAAGGAAATAGCTTTATTTTTTATGGCCCTGCTGAAGAATGTGAAGATTGCAGGTTCAAATCATCTTGTGTTGATTCTTTAGATGAAAATCGTAAATATATTATTACGGGTGTTAGAGACAATGAGCAAAAATGTCATATTCATGATGAAAATCTTGTTTTACCTGTAGAAATTGAACGAGCTAATATATCAGTTTTATCTGATTCAAAAAATATTTTCCCAGGTTCAACTTTTACATATGAGCCTCTAGATTGTGATGAAACTTGTGAATATCATGATTATTGTTTTCCTGAAGGATTGATAAAAGGAGATAAATGTATTATCTTAGAAAATGATGGAAAACATATTGGTAAATGTAGGAAAGATTATAATTTAAATAAATTAGATTTAGGTTTTGTTATTTAGGTGATGTAATGGATTTAAAAAAAGAAGTAGCTGAATATGTTACTAAATTTGTAAATGATGGTGATGTTGTAGGCTTAGGTACTGGTTCTACTTGTAAATTTTTTATAGAAAAGTTAGGTCAAAGAGTTAAAGAAGAAAATTTAGATATTTTAGGTGTTGTCACATCTTATCAGGCATTTTTCTTAGCTAAAGAACTTGGTATACCTATAACTTCTCTAGAAGAACAAGATGTAGATATAGCTGTTGATGGTGCTGATGCAATCGATCCTAATTTAGATATTATTAAAGGCGGAGGAGCATCACATACTTTAGAGAAAATTATTGATTATTCTGCAAAGAAATTCTATGTAATAGCTGATGAATCTAAGTATTTTAATAATTTAAGTGAATGTGCTGTTCCTATTGAAGTTATTCCTATTGCATCAAGATCTGTTATAAATACTTTAACTGAAATTGGAGCTACTCCTGAGATAAGAATCGGTGTATCTAAACAAGGCCCAGTTATTACAGATAATGGAAATTTTGTAATAGATGCTAAGTTTGCTGATATTCCAGATCCATCTTCACTTGAAAAGGATTTAAATACGATTCCTGGCGTAGTTGAAAATGGATTATTTACAAAAAATGTTGATGATGTATTTATCTCATCAAAAGATGGGATTAAAAAATTATAGGTAGTGATATATTTGCCAATACCAACTGGAAGTCCTATGGATTTAAGAGATAGTTTAAATAAAATAGCTATGCTTCTTGGAGTCCTTATTATTATTTATGCAGTTTTATGGATACTTTTAAAACTTGATTTAATTCCTATGTTAGTATTTTCAATTTTCCCACAAATTGTATTGCTTTTAATAGGTATATTTATTTTTGCAATTGCTCTTAAATCTAATAGAAGAAATTATTAATTATATATTTAAAAAAATAGAGGTGTTATTATGATTCCTGGTATGAACCCAAAACAAATGAAACAAATGGAAAGACAAATGAAAAAAATGGGAATGGATATGAAAGAACTTGAAGGTGTTAAAGAAGTTATTATTCGCCTTGAAGATAAAGAATTAATTATTCCTAATGCTGAAGTTAGTTTAATGAATGTTATGGGCCAAGAAACTTATCAAGTTACTGGTACTGCTCAAGAAATAGATATTGAAGAAGAATTAGTTATTCCTGATCAAGATATTGAAATGGTAGCTAATCAAGCAAATGTTTCATCAGAAGATGCTGAGAAGGCTTTAATCGAATCAAAAGGAGATTTAGCTGAAGCTATTTTAAATCTTACATCTTAGATATAATGACAATTATTGTTCATATTTCAGATTTACATATTAGTAATCATGAATTTAATGAAGATGTTTTCTTAAAAGCTGTTGATGAAATCAATAATATTAGTCCTGATTTTATAATATTAACTGGTGATATTACAAATCAAGGTTATTATGCTGAATATAAAAGAGCTAAAGAATTATTATCTTTATTTAAATCACCTTTATATGCTGTTCCAGGTAATCATGATTCTAGAAACTTAGGTTATCAAACTTTTGAAGAATATATTGGTGAACGTAGTTGGAAACTTATAAAAGAAAATAAAACAGTTGTAGTAGGTGTTGATTCTAGTTCTCCTGATGTAGATAATGGTAATATTGGTCGCCCTCAACAAGTATGGATGGATGAACAACTAGATAACTGTCTTTCAAATAAATCTTTTACTGTAGTAGCTATGCACCATCATGTTATTCCTATACCTGAAACTGGTAGGGAGAGAAACGTATTATCTGATGCAGGAGATATTTTAAAAAGCTTAATAAATCATAAAGTAGATCTTGTTATTTGTGGACATAAACATGTTCATAATGTTTGGGAAATGAATGATACTTTATTTTTAAATGCAGGTTCGTTATCATCTACTAAACTTCGTGGTAAAGATATAAATTCTTATAATGTTTATAATATTTCTGATAGGGAAATAAAAATATTTTTTAATGAAGTTGAAGGTAAAAATCTATTAATTAAAACATTTGATAGACGAATTAAAGATTAATATTTAATATTTTAATTAAATTCATATAATTCATCTAATAAATCAGAAATTATTTCTTCAATTTCTTTTTTTCTAGAAATATTTAGATATATATCTTTATCATGAGATGTATTTTTTATTCCAATTAGTCCTTTTTTAAATAATTTTTTCACTATTTTATTAATTTTTTTACATGGAATGTATGATAATCGACCACATAAATTTTTAATAGGTGTATGTCGTTTTCCAAAATATTTTTTTCTATATAATGAATACAATATTTCTTTTTCTATATATTGTTCATATTTTTTATTGCAATTTTTCATAATTAATTATATTTTTATTTTATTTTTGAATATATACTTTCTCTTGTAAATAAGATAAATATTATAATTGTATTTTTTTTAGACATTTTCAAAAACTTTATTAATGAGTTTATGTATAATAATTGTATATATTATTATAATAAAAGAGGAATAAAAATGATGGAATTATTAGGCAAATGCCCTCAAATAAAAGTTATTGACTATTTACTAGCACACCCATTTGGAGAATATACTAAACAACAAATAGCTGTTGGATCAGGGATTTCAAGGTCTACATTAGATAATTTTATTAATGTTTTCATAGAAAATGATTTAATTTTAATTAAAAATAAAAAATATTTAATAAATAAAAAATCTCCATTAATCCACAATTTAGATAATGTACAAAGAATTTTAGCAGAAATACAACTAAAAAAAGAATTAGAAAATTATGATGAAACTAAAATGGAGAAATATTCTGATGAGGAATTAGATGAAATATTTGATGAAAATGCTCCTGATATTGATTTAAATAAAATGGAAAATGAAATAGAAAAAAACGAAGATGTTATTGTTAATAAACATGAACTTGAAAAATTAAAAAGAAATTATAATATTAATTTCACTAATTATTCTCAAAATAATATGGAGGTTTTCATATGAAGGAAAATCATCAGGTAATAGATACAGAAAATGTAATTATTGATGATAATTCTAAAATTGTTTTTGCATCTGATTTTGGTGTTGGAATTAGTAGTAAAGAACTTAGATTAATTTTAATAAATCAAAAATTAGTTAATGGGGAAGATGATTCAATGAAATTAATTAATGAATCAAATATGCAAATTATTATGGCTCCAGAAACTGCACTGAATTTGAAAAATATTTTAGCTGATTATTTAGATGTAATTGAATTTAAAAAATAATTTAATCAATTTTTTAAAATTTATATTCAATTTTACTTCTATTTTCATGTTTTTTATTTATAATTTTTTGACTCAAAAATAGTTTTTTTAAATAAATTATATAAAAATTAAAATTTTTTAAGCTTTTTTTCGTTTTTTGTTTAAAAATTCTTAAACATAAATTTAAATATATCTTAGTAGATATATAATTATATTATTGTATTTTAGTTGATTTTTATATTAAAAATTTCCTTAGGTGATATTGTGAAAGTGGTTATCGATGGTTCTAATGTAGCTCATTATAAAAAAAATAAAGATTCTAAACCTCAACTTAGCAATATTCTTGCTGCGGTAGATGCACTAGAAAAAAAAGGCGACGAATTTGTTATTATCGTCGATGCATCTTTACGCCATGAAATTGATGAGAAAGAGGAATTTGAAAAGCTTTTAGAAAGTGAAAATGTAGAACAAGTTGAAGCAGGTAATAATGCTGATCATTTTATTTTTGAATTAGCTGAGAAAGAAAATGCTAAAATATTATCTAATGATAAATTTAGAGATTTTTCTGATGAATTTAAAGATATTAATAGTAAAAGAATTTCTTTTGGTTTTGATGGAGATAAAATAACCTTTGGCAAACCAAAAAAACCTAAAAAAGATAAACATATTTTACAAAATCTTTGTGATGAAATTATAAAACAATTAGATTTTAAAAAATGGAATGTTTATGATAAAAAAGAAGGAGTAGATATTTCTCCTTTAAACATTGCAAAACAAGCTATTATAAGAATTGATAATGAAAATAGTATGGATTCAAAAATTGAAAACTTGTTTTCTAAGATTCCAATGTTTAATAAAGTAATGGATATGGTTGATGATGTTGAAGTTGCAGCTCCATATGTAATTTTTGTTCTTGTACATCCTAAAGATTATAAATTAGTTACTAAAAATGCAGGAAATATTTCTGTTACTGTTGCTGATAGATTAAAACTTGAAAAAAAGCCACTTATAGCTGTGCGTAATGATTTATTTATGAAACCAGGATTTTTTGAGTTAAATATTATGATAGCTGGTGAAGTTACTGATAATGCACCATATAATATTGAAATTAGAATAAATACTCATGATGAAGTTTTTATTAAGAAAAATTCAAGAAACATTGCAAGTACAATAGCTGGTAGATTAGGATCTTGGAAATTTCCTTTTGTATCTGTTAAACCAGATATGTTACTTGAAAAGCCAGGTGAATTTGAAATTGCATTGATTAAGGGAGGAAATTTGGATGAGTAAATCTAGCTTATCTAAACTTCTTATTAAATTATTAACTAAACATGATGTTATTAGTATAGGTACTAAATATTTTCCAACTAATCCAATGGAATCGGAATATGTAGAGTTGTTTAATTATACTCAAACAGCTCTTATTGAAATTGAAAAAGCAAATATTACAACAGATAGTATTTTTCAAAACCTTCTAAGAGATTTAGGTGAAAATAATATTCCTGAAAATCATAATTTTTATGAACTTAAAGCTGCTGAAAATAAAATTGAAGAATATGCTCTTGTAAGTAATATTATAATGGGTAGTGATCGTTATTTATTCGTAGAACTTCCTCAACCTAGTTCTTTAATTAATATGTTTACAAGTATTATTTTAGAAGAAAAAGGAGAAATTGTTGAAAAGAGTTCTACTGAGATAATTGCAAAATTAAATAGTAAAAATGATGCTATTAAAATAGCTATACGTTTTGTAGGTATTGGTTTAAAAAATAATATCCCTATTTCTGCAGCTGTTGGTATGACTGGTGCTGCAGCTATTGAAAGATCTATTAATTTTACAAAAGAAATTGGAAACTTTCCAGGTGTTGCATTTACAAAATTAGGTGGAGAATATGCTATTGTTTTTGATGCACCTTTTTCACTTAAAGAGTCTAAATCATCGGAACTTCAAAATTATCTTTTTATTGATATTATTGATTCTACAAAATTTATTGATAAACATGGTAGAGATTATCTTGTAGAATTAATGAATGGAATTAAACATTTTATTGAAACAGAATGTGAAGGTGAAGTGGAAGGTTATCGTGAAGGTGGAGATGATTTTATTGCAAGGTTTCCTTCTAAAGATTTAGCTATTCGTGCAGGTTTAGATTCTGCTTGGTTTGCATTAAATAATAATGTTAAAATTAGATCAGGTATAGGTAAAAGTAGAAGAGAAGCAGGAGAAAGAGCTCAAATAGCTGATAATATTAATTCTTACAGTCCCTTATCTTTAGTTGTATTTGAATTAGCTAATGGATTATATGGGTATAATGTTCCTTCAGAGTTTTTAAGAACAATAATAAACCTTTTTGATAATCAAAAAGCAAAATTATTTGGAATATTTTTAATTGTGTTTATTATTTCTTATTTTGCATCTATTTTAGGATATCCATTATTTGGATTTGCTGCTGTTTTAATAGCTGTAATTTATGCATTATTTGCATAAATTCTAAAATATTTATTTAAAAAAAGTATTTTATTTTTATAATTCTTCTTCGCTACGGCGTTTTGCATCTAATAAAAGTCTTGTTACTTCTTTTGAACGTGCACCTTTATCTAATTTCCAAATATCTGATGCATTTTCATCTAACCAGTTAGCAAGATCTTTAGGAAGTGAAATATTCATTCTAGTCTTTTCTGATAGTTTCCAAATTCTATCAACTTCATCTTTATTTGCCATCATTCATACATTATTTCTTCATATATATATTGTTTGCTATTTACCTATAAAATTATGTACTTTTTATTTTACTTATTTACTTCAATTTGTATTATATATAACTATTCATATTTTTACACACATACATACACACACTAAATTTAAGTTTTTTATAAGATTTTACTATATTTTTTCTTTTATTATTTCACAATTATTTTAGAACAATTTTAAAAAAAATTTTGCAATCGTATTGTTTTTTAATTTTTTTTCAATTAATCCATAAATTTTAATATTTTTTTCAAATTTGATAAATTTTTAATTTAACAATATATGTGTACACACATACACACTTAACAAAGTATATAAGTGATTATAGTAAAAAGTAATAACTAGAATTTACATGTTAAAATGTATTTAATTAAAAATATATGGAAATGATTAATAAATTTATATAAAACAAGGGTTTTAAGTTTTTATATATGAATAATGCCCATTTCCTTCCAAAACACAAATTAACTTAATATGGGAGATAAAGTGAGACCAAGAAATGATAATAAAACTATGATAATTTTAGTTGTCACTTTAATTGCATTTGGACTAGGTGTAGGCATTGGAACTACAATTGGATTTTCAGATAGTGATTCTGCAGCTCAAGATGATGTAAATAAAACACCTATTGAAGTAGATGTGACAAATAATATTTCTGCTTATGAAAATCGTACTGATGTGTGGTATGATCCTTTGGAAGATGATTTTTATGAAAATGAAAATGATACTTCAAAAAACGTAATTCATTATTCTGAACAAGAATTATATTATAATGATTCTGAGTTAAATTATTAAATAATTTAACCTTTTTTTTAAATTTTTTTAGTGAAATCATGAAAATTACAGACTTAAACAATATAAAAATAATATCTGATGGTATTTGTGCTGTAAATGGTGTAAAAGCAGCAGGTTTTAAAGAAGATAAATATGGTTTTGCAGCTATTTTAAATGAAAATAGTATTGCATCAGGAGTTTTTACATCAAATAAAGTTAAAGCAGCACCAGTTTATTTCTCAAAAAAAGCTATTGAAGATGGAAATTTATCTTTAATTATAGCCAATAGTGGTAATGCAAATTGTTTTACAGGTAAACAAGGAATGGAAGATTGTAAAAGTATGGTTGATTTTGCAGCGAGTAAATTAAACATTTCTCCTAATGATATAGCTATAGCATCAACTGGTGTTATAGGTAGGCATTTACCAATGGATATTATATTGAATTTAGAAGAAAAAGCTATTTCAAATTTCAGATGTTCCGCTGATGGTTCAAATAATGCTGCAAAAGCTATTATGACAACTGATACATTTCCAAAAGAATTTGCTGTAGAAGTTACATTAACTAATGGGAAAAAGGTTAATATTGGTGGTATTACTAAAGGAACTGGCATGATAGCTCCAAACATGGGTACAATGCTTTCATTTTTAATGACTGATGCTATAATTAATAAAGAATCTATTGAACAAGCTTTAAAAATAGCTGTTAATGATAGTTATAATATGATTGTTGTTGATGGAGATGAAAGTACTAATGATACTACTATTTTAATGGCAAATGGTAAATCTGATGTTTCAGTACTAATAAACAATGAAATTGATCCAAATTTCCAAAAAGCTTTAACTTATCTTTGCCAAGAACTTGCACAAATGATGGTTAGAGATGGTGAAGGAGCATCAAAATTTTTAGAAGTCACAGTTAAAGGTGCTAAAACTGAAAATGATGCAAGAAATGCAGTAAGGGCAATAATTTCATCTTCTTTATTTAAAGCAGCTGTTTTTGGAGGAGATCCTAATTGGGGCAGAATTGCAATGGCAGTCGGTTATGCAGGTATTGATATAGTTCCAGATAAAATGTCTATTTCAATGGCCTCTGATGAAGAATTTATAGATCTTGTTAAAGATGGCGAACCATTAGCAATAGATAACAGTGACAATCTTAAAATAGCTGAGAAGATAATTGATAATAAAAACATTTTAATTATTGTTGATTTAAATATTGGTGATAGTTTAGCTACTGGCTGGGGTTGTGATTTAACTTATGATTATGTGAAAATTAATGCAGAATATACTACATGAGTTTTTAATAAATATTTAAAAAACCCTTAATTTTCATAAAGTTTAAATACTATATTAACATAAATTTTAGTATTATATAAATTCTATTTCTCTAAATTTTATATATTTACAATTACATTGAGGTTATTATTATGGCAAAAGTTAAAGGAACAAATAAAAGAACAGGACAAAAGAAAGGTTATGTTAAACCTGGTAGTAAAAGAGGAAGAGGAGTTAAGCAATCTTGGAAAAAATAATTTTCTAAGTTAACTTTTTTTTATTTTACTTCAATATAATTAAATACTTTTCAATTTTTTTTAAATTTTTATATAATGAATAGTATTTTTATTTTTAATTTTTTTCTAAATATTATATAATTCTTTTAATGGGAATATAAACTTTTTACATTTCATTATTTTAGATTTGAAAATTTATAATCCAATTATTTTAAAAATAGTAATTTTATTCGTTATATTTTTGTATAACCACTAATATTATTATTTGTTTAATTATAAAACAATCAATTTAATATTAGCATGACTTTATATGTATATCATTATATAAAAAGATTATGGCACTGTAAATTTTCACGGGTTTTGATTTTCTTTTTTGGATGGTTTTTTTTATTTTCTTGTTTTTTTATTTTTTTTAGTGTTTTGTCTTTATTTTTTGTATTGGTTTGTGATATTGTTTGTGTATTGTGTTTTTAATAATTTATATTGGTTATATTTATATAGTATGAGTTATATATTATTAATTATGAATATTGTTAATATTTTACCTTTTAAAAAGATATTTAGGGAGAATCAAACTTATTTGGATGATTTTGTTCGGTTAGATATTGATTTTGAACCTTTTTTTAAGAGGAATAAAAAGTATTGTGGTGATTCTATTGATTTAATAGATGAATTTCAAACAGTTTTATTGGAAAATATTGATGATATTAATAATATTGATGAATTTAAATCTTTTAATGATTTTAATGATAGTGATTCAAATGATGATCAGATTTTATTGGTTGATTTTGATGAAAATAATTTAGATTGGGGTGTAGGTGATTTTATGGTTGATAGACTTACTTTTAATGAATCTTTAAGAAACAATATTAAAAGAGGCTTTGGTATAGATATTTTTGAGGATGTAGAAGAATCTAATGTTATTTCTTATCCTGATAATCGTTTTGCAATGTTAAAAAGAATTTGTCCTCATTGTGGTGAATCTAATGCTAATGTTAAAGGATGGGAACGTAGGATTTATAAAACTAAAGAAAATAAATCTGTGGAATATTATCCTCAGTCTTATGTGTGTAATGAATGTGATAAATGGTTTATTACTCCTGTAGATTTTAAAGTAGATAAAGAATTAAAGGAGAAAAAGAAATTAGATGATAAAATACGTAAAATTCATGCAAATACTGGTTTATCATTTGATAAAATAGCAGAAGTGGTTGAAATTAGTATGAATATCAATGTAAGTCATGAATATGTTAGGAATGTGATTCAAAAAGAACATGATGAATTTGTTTATGAAACAGACATTGTTCCATTGCCTGGTGATTTTAAAAAAAAAGGTAAAACCTCACTAAAACGTGAGGTTACCGATTTAGGCATATTATTCATGTGTAAAAATAAAAAACATGCTAATTTTGGTCATATTACTGTTGATGAACTCTTTACAAATATTAATGGTCAAAAAAACTACTTAGTAACTATTTTTTCAAATGAAATAAAAGACATGCCCATATCTATTGCAATAACAAACACACGTCATTATGATGTTATAAATAAATTTTTTGATTTTACATTCGATAAAACACCAATCCAATCATTAACAAGCGATATGTTAGGAGTATACGGAAAAATAGCTGAAAATAAAAATATACCACAACAACAATGCATATTTCATTGGATGAAATACACCACAGACAAAATATTTGATGAAATTAAAAAAGAAAACATTCCAGAAAAAGATATCACTTATAATTTAATGATATTTACTGAAATGAAAGAAATACTCAGAAGTTTTGACGAAAATAAAACAAAAGAACTACTTGCAAAATATGAAAAAAACATATTTTTCATTGCAGATCCTATACAAAAAATCATGGATAAATTCTCCAAACAAAAAGACAAACTAACAGCATACTCTAAAGATAACAAAATTCGCAGAACCACAAGCCAAGCAGAAACATTCAACAGCCTACCACAAATAAGACATAAAAAACACACATCCAAAAAACCATGGTCATTACTACTATCACTATCCTCCACAATCAAATTCTACAAACCCAACCACAGAACACTACAAAACAGACAATAAAAAAAACAAAAACCCGTGAAAATTTACAGTGCCAAGATTATTAACATTTCTACTATTTATCATTATTTTCTATTTTTTGGTTGTTATTGTAATTTTTAAAAAAAAATTATTAAATAATCATTTTAATTAATCTATTTTAAAAATACAATTAGTTTTTTTTATTTAATTCTAATGTTAAAAGATTTTTATAATTATTTTTTAATATAATTATTAAAAATTCTTGTTTGAATAAAATAAATAGTAACTAAATAATATTTCTTTCTTTAGGATAATCAATTAATAAACTTTTTATTAAGCTATAAATTAAAAAATATATCTAAAATAATCTTTATGTTTTACAAAATAATGTTATTTTCATGAACATCTAAATTCTCTAAACAAAAATATAACGAATTTGAATTAGGTAAAGGGTAGGGTAAAAAATAGGATCTTGGATAAATTATGTATTTGATATATAATTATAAAATTTGGAAAATGCTAAATAAATTTATATATTAATAATTCGTAGATAAATGAAATATTAACGATTTAAATAAAGATATTAATTCATTTAATAGTAATTATTGCAATCCTCCCATTGAAATAATTCTGTTATAAAAAAAACTAATATTATCAACCACACATTACGGATAATATTGCTCCCAGACATATTATAGTAGAAATTAAATTAGATGTGATATTAATAATCAATTTAAATTTCTATATTGCAATAACATTCTATGATTTTAAATATGATTTTTAAATAATCAATATTTGATATTATTAATTCTAAATTTGCTTTTAATTTTAATCCTAATCCTAAATTTAACCTTATCCAATCCATAGAATTAAGAGAAAAATATATCCTATTTTTTTTTATTTTTCTAATACTATAACAATTCGAAAATAAATAAATTGAGGTGTTTTATGAAAAAATTTAAAATATTGTTATTGTTTTTAGTAATGATATTATCCATAGGATGCATTTCTGCTCAAGATTTCGATGTTGCTGAAGATGGTTCAGGAGCTTATGATAATATTAATGATGCAGTAATAGATCTTTCTTCGTCATCTGATAATTCAAACAATATTTATATTCAAGAGGGATTATATAACAAATCTAATGATGTTAATAACAACATTACAAAAAATGTTAATATAATTGGTGTTGGGAATGTAGTTATCGATGGAAATGGAATTAATGGACTATTTAGAATAATGCCAGGTATAGAAGTAACATTTACTAATATTAAATTTTACAATTCTAATCCTGGTGCTATATTTGTAGAAGAATCAAGTATAACTGTAATTAATTGTTATTTTGAAAATGGTGTTGGAACAACTTTAAGTACTGCTGAAAGCGGAGGTATAACACTTATGGATGCTACTGGTGCTTCTATAGTTGATTCTACTTTTGTTGATAATGATTGTGTTCAGTATGGTGGAGCTATTTATGGTATGCATTCAGAAAATATTTTTATTGATAATTGTAATTTCATAAGTAATTCTGCAAATGGAGCAGGTGGAGCAATTTACTTAGGTGTAAACCATTTTACTTTAACTAATTCAAACTTCACTGGAAATAAAGCTAAAGATAGTTTTGGTGGGGCTTTATATTTAGAAGGTAATAATTTATTAATTATGGATTGTTTATTTGATTCTAATCAACAAACTGCTGATTATGGTGGATCTGCAATATTTGTAACTGCATCTGAAAATTTAACTGTAATGGGATCAAACTTCACTAATAATTTTGGTGATGATAGTGGTCCTTTAAGTATATATTTCACAATGAATTCTTTAGTATCTGATTGTCTTTTTGAAGATAATCTCGTTGGGACTACAGGAACTTTATTTTATGGATATTCATCAAATATTGAAATAAGAAATGTTGATTTTATAAATAATTTTGCAAAATACCATGGAGCAGGATTAGCTTTTTGGACAGATTGTGAAAATATTTTAGTAGAGAATTGCGATTTTATAAATAATACTGCTGTATTAAATGCAGGAGCTATTATATCAAGAAATACAAAAAATATATCAATTTCAAAATCTAACTTTAAAAATAATAGTGCACCTAATGGTGGAGCTATATATGTATTTAGTGGAAGTAAGATTACAATAGATGAGTGTATTTTTGAAGATAATAATGCTACTGATGGTGGTGCAATAAATGTTGGTGAAAGAGTTGATGGTTTAACTATTAATTCATCAACATTTAATGAAAATGAAGCAAGCCATGTTGGTGGTGCAATAAATAGTCCTGCTATTTATGGGCTTGTTGAAATAATTAATTCTGTTTTTAATGGCAATACTGCAGTTGCTGGTGGGGCTATTCGCACTGATTCATATAATATGACTATATCTAATTCAAACTTTGTTGGTAATAAAGCTGAATTATATGGTGGAGATATTCTTAATGTTGATTATAATTTAACTATAACTGATTCTAATTTTTCAGATAGTTCTTGTATTCAATTTGGAGGGTCCATATTTAATGAAGGATATTTAACTTTAAAAAATAATTTAATTAATAATACCAATGCTGCTATTGGTAATGAAATATATAATGTGGGCTTTATTGATGTTGTTACATTAACTTTCTTAAATAATGAAACTAAATTAGTTGTTTATGACAATACTTATATTATTTTTGCAACTGTTACTGATGATATGGGTAATGAAATTACTTATCAAAATGTTTCTTTCTATATAAATGGTATTTATGTAGGTTTTGCTAAATCTATTGAGGGATATGCAAATATTTCTTATACTGTTACTGAGAGATATGGATCTTTAATTGTTAATGGTTATTATGATGGTATTATCTCTGATTTGATTTTAAAAGAAGGAGCTCTTCAATTAATTTCTAATACAACTGTTATAGGTGAAATAGTATTCGATAAAGACTTATATGTAACTGATGAAAATGTTGAAGGTACTATAACTATTGAAAATCTTGGAAATCATACTCATAGTGTTAATTATACTGCTGAAAATGTTACTATTATAGTTAATTTACCTGCAGGCTTTGAAATGAATAATGATGTTATTGTATCTCATGGAACTTACAATGTTATTACTGGCATTTGGTTTATTGATGAATTAGATGCTATGGAAGTAGCTACTATGACATTTACTGGTAAATTCACTACTAAAGGTAACTATAATAATAATATCTTTGTGAATGGTTTAAACTTTGAAAATTCGACTGATTCTTATGAAGTAACTGTTTTAACTGCAAATACAATAGTTGAAAGTATGGTTAAATTTGAAAAAGAAATTTACTTTATTGATGAAGATGCAAATGGTGTAGCTTCTATTATTAATAATGGCAATTATACTGCAGAAAATGTTACTGTTGTGGTTGAAATGCCTAAAGGATTTATTGTTGATGGTGTATCTCATGGAACTTATGATGAAAATACTAATATTTGGTATATTGGTGATTTGAATGCTGGTGAAGTAGCTTCATTGAATTATAGTGGTACTTTTACTTCTAAAAATGTTTATAATGCTACTATTTTTGTTAATGGTATGAACTTCGAAAATTCAACAAGTTTCCATATAGTAACTGTTTTACAAGCTTTAACTAATCTTGAAGGTAATATTGCATTTGATAAAGAGGAATATGCTATTGGCGAAGATGCTAATGGTGTAATCTCTGTTGAAAATAAAGGAAATTATGCTGCAGAAAATGTTATTGTTGAAATTAATCTAGCTGAAAGTTTTGATAGTAAAAATATTATTGTATCTCATGGATATTATGAAAACGGTTTATGGCATATTGGGGATTTAAATCCTGGTGAAATAGCTACAATGATCTTTACTGGTAAATTTACTGTTGTTGGTGAATTTAATAATACAATATTTGTCTATGGTACTAATTTTGAAAACTTTACTGCTTTTTATGTAGTGAATGTTAAAAATATTCCAAGTGATAATAACAATACTAATAAAACTACTGGGGACAATGGTTTATTTTCAGAAAATTCTAGTATTGACTTTGGTTTAAGTGTAACTAAAACAGGAAATCCTATTTTCTCATTAATATTAGTATTAATAGCTTGTTTGGGAATTTCCTTAAGGAGAAAAATATAATATTTTTGAGGGTGATGATTTTTTAATCATCCTTATTTTTTTTTTATTTAAATGGAGGAAAAAATTTGAAATTTAAAAATCAAAATATCATTATTATTTTAGTAATGTTATTTTTAACGATTCTGATTTCAGCTTCAAGTGTTTCTGCAGCTCTTAGTGAGAATGCTGAAGGTAATTTTACTAATCTTGATAAAGCTATTCAGGATGTTGATATTGGTGGAACTGTTTATTTAACAGATGATGTAGAGCTTGAATTTTCTGAAGCTACTGCATATCGTGATGGAATTAAAGTAACTACTGATGATATTACAATTGATGGTCAAAATAATGTTATTAATGCTAATAATTTAGTTTCTATATTTAATATAGAGGCCAATAATGTTGTTATTAAAAATATAAAATTAGTTAATGCAGGTTCAATTTATGCAACTAATACAGGATCTGCTATTATTAATAGTGGTAATAATACTCAATTAGTTGGTGGAGTTACTATTGCTAATTCTACTGGTACAACTTATGGTGGAGCTATTTATAATACTGGTGATTATTTTACTATTTCTGGTACTAATTATTTTATAAATAATAGTCTTTCTGTAATTCAAGATACTGCTGGTGGAGCTATTTATAATACTGGAGATTATTTTACTATAGAAGGATCTAATGTATTTGATTCTAATTATATAGTAGATTTTGATGAAACTATTCGTTCTATGAAAGGTGGAGCTATAGCTAATTATGGTGATAATTTTTTAATTGAAGGAACTAATGCATTTAAAAATAATAGAGTAACTGGTATGGGTGGAGCTATTTTTGCAGCAGGTACTAATATTACAATTAATGGTAATAATTTATTTACCAATAACACTGCTCTTCAACCTCATGGTTTAAATGTACTTGTTATATCTGGGGCTGTTTTAGCTTTAGGTTCAACAAATAATGTATTGATTAATGGTACTAATATTTTTGAAAAAAATGGTGTTAACACTACTGATGGTGGTGTTATATATATGGAAAATACAAATAACACTGTAATTTCTGGTGCAAATAAATTTATTGAAAATACTGCCAAGTCTGGTGGTGTATTTTATAGTCATGTTTTAGGTAATAATAAGAATTTAACTATTACTGGAGCTAATATTTTTGAATATAATAATCCTATTCATGGTGGTATTTTTTATTTCCAATGCCATAATGTTGTAATAAATGGGACTAATTATTTTAGATATAATAATGTAAGCACTAACTGGGGTGTTGGTGTTATATGGGGTAATGATTTCTTATTAAATGGTACAAATGTTATTGCAAATAATACTGCTATGGGGTCTGTATCTGGAATTCAAATATCTGGTGATCGTGGTACAATATATGGAACAAATGTTATTGCAAATAATACTGCTTATGATGGTTATGGTGTTTTTAACTTTTTAGGCAATGATTTTACTGTAAATGGAACTAATATATTTAGAAATAATAATGCTACTGATGGTGGAGCTATTGCTCTTGGTAATTCTGGTAAAAATTTCACTGTAGAAGGTACTAATCTTTTTGAAAATAATTATGCATCTAGTAATGGTGGAGCTATTCAGTATGGTGGAATTGATGCTATTATAACTGGTACTAATTTGTTTATAAATAATGGTGCTGGTGCTGGTGGAGTTATAGGTAATATTAATGGCCATAATTTAACTATTTTTGGTGAAAATCAATTTTTAAATAACTATGCTAGTAATGGAGGAGTTATAGGATCTTCGGGCAGATTCGATATTATTGGAACTAATATTTTTAAAAATAATACTGCTACTAATAATGGTGGTGTAATTAATGCTGGAAGTGGTAATGTAGGTATTTATGGTACTAATATTTTTGCTAATAATACTGCAGGTGCTGCTGCTGGTGTTGGATATATGAATAATGATAATTTTGTGATTGATGGTACAAATTTGTTTGAAAATAATACTGCTAGTAATGATGGCGGTGTTTTTGATATTAGGTCTGTATATGCGAATATTAATGGTACTAATGTTTTTAGAAATAATACTGCTGGTAGATATGGTGGGGTTATTCACTTTAATGGAAGAACATATGATGATACTGAGTATGTTATTGAAGGAGATAATGAGTTTTTAATGAATGATGCTAGATCTGGTGGGGTTATTTATATTAATAATTATGCTAAAAATATATTAATTAAGGATAATAATATTTTCACTGATAATATTGCAACTGATAATGGTGGTGTAATATATAATTCTAATAGTAAAAATCTTACTATTATTGGTAATACTTTTGAATATAATGTTGCAAATAATGGTGGTGTAATTTATCATACTAATTCTTATTCTAATTTATATCCATATAATTTTGGTATGATTCTTAAAGATACTCATATTAAAAATAATCGTGCTACTAATGGTGGGTCTGTTTATACTACTGGTAATGAGAAAGTTGTTATTGAAAATGTTACATTTTCTAATACTTCTGCAATTGCTTCTGGTGGTGCTATATTTTCATCTACTAATGAACTTTATATTTATAATTGTATTTTTTATGATTCTAATGCAACAGATGGTGGTGCAATTTATATTACTGGAAATTATGATGCTCGAAAATTTGAAATTGTAAATGTCACAATTTCTGATAGTAAAGCTAGTGGAAATGGTGGTGGTATTTTTAATGGTAGATCTAATGCAATGGTTGCTGTAGGTCTTTTAAAAAATGTTACTGTTGTTGATAATATTGCTAATAATGGTGGTGGTATTTACAATGGTGGAGTATTAATTATTTCTGGTATGAACAATATTAGTAATAATGCTGCTAATTCAACTGATGGTTTAGGTGGAGGTATTTATAATACTCGTCATCTTAATTTTACTGATTATAATTTAATAGCTGATAATTCTGCATTTAATGGTGGTGGTATTTACAATACTGGTAGTTGGTCTTTAAATATTAATGGTAAAAATGATATTATTAGAAATACTGCTTATAATAATGGTGGTGGTATTTATAGTGGTTCTTCAGGTTTTACTTTAAATGGTACTAATAATATTAGTAATAATGTTGCTGTTAATGGTGGTGGTATTTATAATGGTGGAAATAATGCTATTATAACTGGTTCTAATAATATTAGTAATAATGTTGCTGTTAATGGTGGTGGTATTTATAATGCTGCTAATAACTTAATTATTTCTGGTAATTATTTATTAAATAATATTGCTGTTAATGGCACTGCTTTGTATAATACTGGTAGTTTACAATCACTTAATGTTAGATATTCTTCTGCAGATTCTAAACACTTAATTTACAATACTGGAACTATGTTTTTAAATAATAATAATATGGTTTCTAATAATGTTGAAAAAATCTTTAATTTAGGTATGATTACAAGTAAAGTCTTTGTTATTTATATGAATAATAAAACTATTCCTGCAGATTTAAGTGATGTTATTAATATTAATGTTACTGTAACTGATGATGTAGGTAATACTATTGTTGGTCAAAATGTAACTGTTGATGTTAAAGGCATTAATGAAGGTAATATTTCTACTTTTACTAATGGTTTTTATTATATGAACTATGTTGTAACTCAAACTGGAGTTTCTGTTGTTAATGGTGTATATAATGGTGGTAATAACTTAACTGTTAGAAATGGTATCATTTTAGTTAATGATGCTTCATTAACTATTACTAAATCTGTTAATGTTACTGAAGCTAATGTTGATGATTTTATTGGTTATACTATTACTATTGTAAATAATGAATTGGTTCCTATTACTGATGTTGTTGTTCGTGAGTTTTTCCCTGATGGTTTGGGTTTTGTTGGTATGGTTCCGGTTAGTGGTAGTTGGGTTCCTGTTGGTGTTGATAGTTGGAGTTTAGTTGGTTCTATTGCTCCTGGTGCTAGTGTTTCTTTTACTTTGGTTTTCCAGGTTTTGGGTAATGTTACTGGTTTGGTTAATAATACTGTTAATGTTAAGACTAATCAGACTGGTGGTAATGAGTCTGAGGGTAATAATACTACTAGTCCTAATACTAATTTGACTAATGTTACTTTGGATTTTAGTAAGAGTGTTAATGTTTCTAGTGCTAATGTTGATGATTTTATTGGTTATACTGTTGTTGTTAAGAATACTGGTTCTACTGTTGCTACTGATGTTGTTGTTCGTGAGTTTTTCCCTGATGGTTTGGGTTTTGTTGGTATGGTTCCGGTTAGTGGTAGTTGGGTTCCTGTTGGTGTTGATAGTTGGAGTTTAGTTGGTTCTATTGCTCCTGGTGCTAGTGTTTCTTTTACTTTGGTTTTCCAGGTTTTGGGTAATGTTACTGGTTTGGTTAATAATACTGTTAATGTTAAGACTAATCAGACTGGTGGTAATGAGTCTGAGGGTAATAATACTACTAGTCCTAATACTAATTTGACTAATGTTACTTTGGATTTTAGTAAGAGTGTTAATGTTTCTAGTGCTAATGTTGATGATTTTATTGGTTATACTGTTGTTGTTAAGAATACTGGTTCTACTGTTGCTACTGATGTTGTTGTTCGTGAGTTTTTCCCTGATGGTTTGGGTTTTGTTGGTATGGTTCCGGTTAGTGGTAGTTGGGTTCCTGTTGGTGTTGATAGTTGGAGTTTAGTTGGTTCTATTGCTCCTGGTGCTAGTGTTTCTTTTACTTTGGTTTTCCAGGTTTTGGGTAATGTTACTGGTTTGGTTAATAATACTGTTAATGTTAAGACTAATCAGACTGGTGGTAATGAGTCTGAGGGTAATAATACTACTAGTCCTAATACTAATTTGACTAATGTTACTTTGGATTTTAGTAAGAGTGTTAATGTTTCTAGTGCTAATGTTGATGATTTTATTGGTTATACTGTTGTTGTTAAGAATACTGGTTCTACTGTTGCTACTGATGTTGTTGTTCGTGAGTTTTTCCCTGATGGTTTGGGTTTTGTTGGTATGGTTCCGGTTAGTGGTAGTTGGGTTCCTGTTGGTGTTGATAGTTGGAGTTTAGTTGGTTCTATTGCTCCTGGTGCTAGTGTTTCTTTTACTTTGGTTTTCCAGGTTTTGGGTAATGTTACTGGTTTGGTTAATAATACTGTTAATGTTAAGACTAATCAGACTGGTGGTAATGAGTCTGAGGGTAATAATACTACTAGTCCTAATACTAATTTGACTAATGTTACTTTGGATTTTAGTAAGAGTGTTAATGTTTCTAGTGCTAATGTTGATGATTTTATTGGTTATACTGTTGTTGTTAAGAATACTGGTTCTACTGTTGCTACTGATGTTGTTGTTCGTGAGTTTTTCCCTGATGGTTTGGGTTTTGTTGGTATGGTTCCGGTTAGTGGTAGTTGGGTTCCTGTTGGTGTTGATAGTTGGAGTTTAGTTGGTTCTATTGCTCCTGGTGCTAGTGTTTCTTTTACTTTGGTTTTCCAGGTTTTGGGTAATGTTACTGGTTTGGTTAATAATACTGTTAATGTTAAGACTAATCAGACTGGTGGTAATGAGTCTGAGGGTAATAATACTACTAGTCCTAATACTAATTTGACTAATGTTACTTTGGATTTTAGTAAGAGTGTTAATGTTTCTAGTGCTAATGTTGATGATTTTATTGGTTATACTGTTGTTGTTAAGAATACTGGTTCTACTGTTGCTACTGATGTTGTTGTTCGTGAGTTTTTCCCTGATGGTTTGGGTTTTGTTGGTATGGTTCCGGTTAGTGGTAGTTGGGTTCCTGTTGGTGTTGATAGTTGGAGTTTAGTTGGTTCTATTGCTCCTGGTGCTAGTGTTTCTTTTACTTTGGTTTTCCAGGTTTTGGGTAATGTTACTGGTTTGGTTAATAATACTGTTAATGTTAAGACTAATCAGACTGGTGGTAATGAGTCTGAGGGTAATAATACTACTAGTCCTAATACTAATTTGACTAATGTTACTTTGGATTTTAGTAAGAGTGTTAATGTTTCTAGTGCTAATGTTGATGATTTTATTGGTTATACTGTTGTTGTTAAGAATACTGGTTCTACTGTTGCTACTGATGTTGTTGTTCGTGAGTTTTTCCCTGATGGTTTGGGTTTTGTTGGTATGGTTCCGGTTAGTGGTAGTTGGGTTCCTGTTGGTGTTGATAGTTGGAGTTTAGTTGGTTCTATTGCTCCTGGTGCTAGTGTTTCTTTTACTTTGGTTTTCCAGGTTTTGGGTAATGTTACTGGTTTGGTTAATAATACTGTTAATGTTAAGACTAATCAGACTGGTGGTAATGAGTCTGAGGGTAATAATACTACTAGTCCTAATACTAATTTGACTAATGTTACTTTGGATTTTAGTAAGAGTGTTAATGTTTCTAGTGCTAATGTTGATGATTTTATTGGTTATACTGTTGTTGTTAAGAATACTGGTTCTACTGTTGCTACTGATGTTGTTGTTCGTGAGTTTTTCCCTGATGGTTTGGGTTTTGTTGGTATGGTTCCGGTTAGTGGTAGTTGGGTTCCTGTTGGTGTTGATAGTTGGAGTTTAGTTGGTTCTATTGCTCCTGGTGCTAGTGTTTCTTTTACTTTGGTTTTCCAGGTTTTGGGTAATGTTACTGGTTTGGTTAATAATACTGTTAATGTTAAGACTAATCAGACTGGTGGTAATGAGTCTGAGGGTAATAATACTACTAGTCCTAATACTAATTTGACTAATGTTACATTGCATGTTTTAAAAACTGCTAATACTACTGTTGCTGATATTGGTGATATGATTAGTTATACTATTACAATTAAAAATGTAGGCTCAACTGCTGCTACTGGTGTAGTAGCTACTGATTATTATAGCTACGGTTTAACTTATGTTGGATATGTTGGTGATAATTGGTCTAACATTTCTAATGTTTGGTATTATTCAGGTAGTATAGCTGCTGGTGAAACTGTTAATTTAACTTTGATTTTCATTCTTAATGTAAATGCGTCTGATGTTGTTAATAATACTGTTAATGTAACTAGTAATCAAACACCTGAAGGTAACACTTCTACTAGTAATAATACTACTGTTATGATTCCAACAATTTTAACTATTGAAATTGCAGATATTAAATATGGTGAAGATGCTGTTATTTCAGTTATTTTAACTGATATGTTTGGTAATCCTATATCTGGAGATGTTATAGTTAATATTAATGGTACTGATTATACTGTCAATGTTGTTAATGGTATTGGTAATTTCACTGTTCCTGGTTTAATTGCAGGTTATTATGAATTTAATGGTTATTATAATGGCACTTCATTGTATTCGCCATCTTATGATAATGGTACTTTTATTGTTTCTAAAGTTGATGTTATTATTGAAGTTACAAATGTTACTGCTAAACCTGGAGATACTGTTACTATAAATGGAACTGTTATTGATGAACTTGGTAATATTGTTACAAATGGAACTCTTAAAATTACTTTACCTGATGGAACTGAAACTACAGTTTTTATAACAGATGGTACCTTTGAAATTACTTGGATTGTACCTGATGAGTTTGAATCTGGGGAATATCCTATTATTCTTGAGTATATTGGAGATAATAATTATAATGATGGTAATGGTAAAGGTATAGCTACAATTGAAAAATTAAATGTTACTATTGTTGTTGATCCTATTACTGGTAAACCTGGAGATACTGTTATTGTTAATGGTACTGTTATTGATGAATTAGGTAATCCTGTAAATAAAGGTAATGTTACTATTACTTTACCTGATGGAACTGTTGTTACTGTTCCTGTAATTAATGGTACATATACTACTAATTGGACTATTCCTGATGATTTTAAACCAGGTAATTACACCGTAATTGTCCAATATAATAATAATACTTATTATAATAATGGATTTGGTAACAATAGTGCTTTTGTTGATAAATTAAATACTGTTACTACTGTTAATGATGTTAAAGGTAAACCTGGTGATACTGTTATTATTACTGGTGAGGTTATTGATGAAAGAGGTTATCCTGTTAAAAATGGTACTGTTATTTTAACTTTACCTGATGGATCTAAAATACCTGTTCCTGTTATTGATGGTAAATTTGAATATAAGTGGACTATTCCTAAACATTTTAAAGCTGGTACTTATGTTATTTTAGCTGAATTTGTTGGTGATGATTATTATTATTCATCTTCTGCTAATGCTACTTTGACTGTGTATTATGTTCTTGCTCTTGTCCCATCTCCTGATGCAGTAGATGATATGAGTAATAATTTGGATAGTGGAAATATGAAAAATACTGGAAATCCTATTGCTATGTTAGTATTAGCTTTATTTTCTGGTGTTTTTGTTTTATATAGAAGAAAATAATTATTATTTTCTTTTATTTTTCTATTTTTAATTAATTAAATATATTATTTTTAAATTTTCATAACAACTCTATCATTATTTTTTTAAAAAATTATTTAATAGGTAAAAACATATCTTATAAATAATATATTTTTGGAGAATTAAAATGAGTAAAAAAGCACATATGTTACCAGCAAATGGTCATAGAATTCAAGGAATGTCTAGTGAAAGCTTTTTAGATACTTCTTCTATTTTAAATGAATTAAATCTTAAAGGCGATGAATATTTTATGGATGCTGGATGTGGAGATGGCCACATAGCTATTGAAGCACTAAAATTAATTAATCAAGGTAAAGTTTTTGCACTTGATGTTTATGCTCCATCAGTGGATGATTTAATAGCTTTAAAAGAAAAAGAAAATCTTGAAAATTTAATTCCTATTCAATCTGATATTGCAGAGCATGTTGATTTAGATGATGATACATTAAATGTAATTTTAATGGTTAATGTTTTTCATGGATTTAAAGCTCGTCGCGTAATAGATGAAGCTATTGAAGAACTTAAAAGAATCATAAAACCTGGTGGTAAGATAGCTATTATGGATTATAAAAAACAAGAAGTAAAAAATGGCCCTCCTTATGTAGTTAGAAGTTCTCCAGAAGAAATTGAAGAATTCTTTAATAAACATGATTTAAGCATGACTTATTTAAATAATGAAATTGGTGAAGATATTCCTGAAGGTAAATCTCATTTTTTAATTATTTTTGAAAAAGGTGCATAATATGATTTTTGCAGCTATTTTGGCTGGTGGAATTGGATCTAGAATGGGTAGTATTGATAAACCTAAACAATTTTTACTTCTTGGTGATAAACCTATTTTAATTCATACAATTGAAAAATTTTCTTTATTTGAGGGATTTGAAAAAATTATCGTTTTAACTCCAAAATCTTATATTTCTCATACAGAAGATTTAATAAATAAATATTTTCCACACAATGATAAAATAATTGTTTTAGAAGGTGGAAATCTTCGAAATGACACAATTATTAATGGAATTGATTATATTAATGATAATTTTAAAATAAATGATGATTCAATTCTTATAACTCATGATGCTGTTCGTCCATTTGTAACTTATAAGGTTATTGAAGATAATATTAAAATAGCTAAAAGTTTTGGAGTATGTGATACAGTTATTCCTGCAACAGACACGATTGTTGAAGCAAAAGATGGAAAAATCACTTCTATTCCTAATAGGGATAATTTATATCAAGGTCAAACTCCTCAAAGCTTTAAAATTAATAAATTTATTTCATTATATGATAAATTATCAAAAGAAGATAAAAATACTTTAACTGATGCATGTAAAATATTTGTTTTAAATAACGAGGATGTTGCTTTGGTTTGTGGTGATGAAACTAATATTAAAATCACTTATCCTTATGATTTACAAGTAGCTAATGTAATTTTAACTAATAAGGTTTTAAACAATGATAAATAATATTTATAAACTTAAATCTCCTAAATATTTTGAAAAAATCTATTCAGAGATGAATATAAATAGTGATGTTATTGTAAGGCCTAAATATTTATCTATTTGTAAAGCTGATCAAAGATATTATCAAGGAAAGAGAGAATCAGCTATTTTAGATGAAAAATTACCAATGGCATTAATTCATGAAGGAATTGGTGAGGTTATAAAGGATAATACTGGGGAATTTAATGTAGGGGATATTGTATCTCTTATTCCAAATATTCCTCATGAAAAAAATGATTATTTAAGTCTTAATTATCTGGAATCTTCTAAATTTAGAGGAAGTGATTTTGATGGTTTTACTAGTGATTTAATTTCTTTTAAAAAAGATAGATTAATTAAATTACCTGAAGAAATTGATTTTAAAGTTGCATCATTTTTAGAACTAGTATCTGTAGCATGTCATGGTATTAATAGATTTAAAGAAATTTCACATGGTAAAAATGAAGTTTTAGGTGTATGGGGAGATGGTAGCTTAGGTTTTATTGTATCTTTGGTTTTAAAAACATATTTTCCAAAGTCTAAAGTTATTGTTTTTGGTAAACACAGAGAAAACTTAAATTTATTTTCATTTGCAGATAAAACTTATAAAATAAATGAAATTCCAGAGGATTTAGTTATTGATCATAGTTTTGAATGTGTTGGATCTCTTTCATCACAAAATGCAATTAATCAAATTATTGAATTATCTGCTCCTCAAGGTATTATTTCTTTATTCGGAGTTTCAGAATTTCCTGTAGCTATAAATACTCGTTTAATTTTAGAAAAAGGCCTTACTTTTCTAGGAATAAGTAGGAGTGAAAGAGAAGATTTCATTGAAGCTATTAATTTAATTAAATCTAATCCTAAAATGATGTCATACTTAAGTAATTTAGTAACAGATTGCATTGAAGTTAAAAGTTTATTAGATTTAACTAATGCTTTTAAAACAGATAATAATAAAGAATTTGGTAAAACAATTATTAAATGGGAAATTTAATTTAAAAGAAATTTTTAAATACTTTTTTTAATAAATTTAAATTTGATTAGTGATTTTATGAAAGATGTTAATATTTTAGTTGAAGCTTTACCATATATTAAAAAATTCCATAAAAAGAAAATTTTAATTAAATATGGTGGCCATGCAATGATTGATAAGGAATCTATGGCATCAACAAGCCGTGATACAGTATTATTGAAATATGTTGGAATGGAACCTATTATAGTTCATGGTGGAGGTCCAGAGATATCTAGATCAATGGATAAATTGGGAAAGGAACCTAAATTTATTAAAGGTCTTAGAGTAACTGATGAAGAAACAATGGATATAGTTAAAATGGTTTTAGTTGGAAAAATCAGTACAAATATTGTATCTCAAATCAACCTTCATGGTGGTCAAGGTATTGGTGTATCAGGTAAAGATTCTGGTTTAATTAAAGCTTCTAAAAAACCAACTCATAAAATTACAGATTCTGAAACAGGAATTGAAGAGGAAATTGATTTAGGTCTTGTTGGGGAAATTGTTTCTATAAACTCTTCAATTTTAGAAATGTTTACAGAAAATGACTTTATTCCAGTTATATCTCCAATTGGTATGAGTGATGACGGAAACACTTTAAATTTAAATGCTGATACTGCAGCAGGTGAAATAGCTAAAGAAACTGATGCAGAAAAATTAATTATTTTAACTGATGTACCAGGCGTTTTAAAAGATCCAAATGACGAGAGTTCTTTAATACAAAAAATAAAAATAGATGAGGTAGATGATTTAATTGAAAAAGGAGTTATTTCTGGTGGTATGATTCCTAAAATTGAAACATGTGTTAAAGCTATTGAAGGTGGAGTAAAATCTGCTCATATTATTGATGGAAGATTAGAACATGCACTTCTTTTAGAAATTTTTACAACTAATGGTATTGGAACAATGATTTATAAATAATCATTTTTCCTAAAACTACTAATATCTATAAATTACATATATAATATAATAAAACTTTTTAAAATATGGTTATAAAATGAAAAATGATATTGATATTACTTTAAAAGAATCTGATGTTGAAGTTAAAGCTTTTTACACTGTCGAAGATGGTCAAATGGATAGAATAGTATTTTATAATCCAGACTTAGGAACTTATGGCGGATTTCCTATTATGGATTTAGATAATGCTACTACAAAAAAGAAATATGATAATTTAGATAAGGATATTTCTAAATTAACCGATGAAGATGTATTATTTAATTTTTTAACTGAAATTAAAGAAGGAGAAACTATAACTTTTGATAAAAAAGAATATGGTTTATCTAATGATTTAATTATTACATGTGATGTTATAGATTAATGAAACATCCTTTCATTATATTTTTCTTTTAAATCTTTTCTAAGTAATTTCCAACCATTTACTCTTGGAAGTTCATCTAAACTAATTATTTTTTTTGGAACTTTATATCTTGCAAGGTTTTCTCTTGCATAATTAATTAAACCTTCTGTGTCTTCTTTTTCATTCCAAACTACTGCAGCAACAGGTAATTCTCCTCTATGACAATCATTAATACTAAAAATAGCTATTTCTTTAACTTTTGTGTAATGGATTAATGTTTCTTCTACTTCTGTAGGGTATATTTTCCATCCACTCATTACAATCATATCTTTTTTACGATCTGTTATAAATAAACGATTATCATCATCAATATAGCCGATATCTCCAGTTAAAAACCATCCATCTTCTAAAAATGTTTTCCTACTTTCTTCTTCCATGTTCCAATAACCTTTAGCTATAGCTGGACCTCGAAGAGCTATTTCTCCATTTTCATATTTTTCTAATTCTTTTTGAGGGTCTTTTTCATCTACAATTTTCACCTCAGAAAAACAAACAGGATGACCTACACTTTCAAATCTATCTGCACTTACATAATCTTCTGGACGTATTACTGTTCCTGTTCCAATTACAATCGTTTCAGATAATCCATAAGAGTTTATTATAGGAATATTAAACTTTTGATAAAATTCTTTCCATATCTTCTTATGTAATGGCCCTCCTCCACTAATTATTTCTCGAACTGTTTTTAATTTACCTATCTTCGAATCTTCTAAACTAGTTAATGAATGAATAACAGGAGGCATTCCTGTTAATACTGTAACTTTTTCTTTATCACAAATTTCTAAATAGCTATTTAATTCAAATTTTCTCATCATTATATAAAGTGATCCAGATCTTAGTGCTGATATTCCCCAAGATATTCCAACATGTGCCATTGGATAAATTCCTAAATAAACATCATCTTGTTTTAGTGTTAATACATCACATTCATTATAAATAGCTGAAAACCAGTTTCCATGTGTTAACATAGATCCTTTAGGTTTTCCTGTTGTACCTGATGTATATTGTAATTGGCATAAATCATCCCAATCGGTTGGCTCTGCCTTTAAAATTTCGCAATCTTTAAACTCATCAATATTTTCAATTATATATTTTGAAATATTAATATCTTCTAAATTTTCAAGAGCTTCATCATCTGTTATAATTAATTTAGAATCAGAATCATTTAACATATATTTAATTTCAGGTAAGGTTAAAACTCTATTTGCAGGAATTCCTATAGCTCCTATTCTCCAAATAGCTAGTAATGAAAAAAGATATTCTGGTGAATTATCTAAATATATTAAAACTCTATCTCCTTTTTTAATATTAAAATCATATAATTTTCTTCCAATTTCTGATACAATGGATAATATCTCATTGGAATTATATTTAACATTATTTTCAATATCATAAAATACATCTTTTGATAATCTACACGAATTAGCATCTAAAAATGTTGTTATGTTTAATATTTTAACTCCTCCAATTTATAATATATTTGCTATTGCTTTAGCCATTTCTATAGTTGTATTAACTCCTCCTAAATCAGGTGTTAATACTTTTTTTTCTTTTAAAGTTTTTTCAATCGCTTTTTCTAAATTTATACTTAAATCTATTTCATTTAAATAATCAAGCATCATAGATAATGATAATAACATGGCTGTTGGATTTGACATATTTTTACCTGCAATATCTGGTGCAGATCCATGCACTGGTTCAAATAATCCATGTTCATCTCCAATATTGGCTGATGGTGCAAAACCTAATCCTCCAACTAATCCTGCTCCTTCATCAGATAGTATGTCTCCATATAAGTTACTTGTAACTATCACATCAAATTCTTGGGGTTTTGTAATTAAATACATTGCAGTTGCATCTATATAATAATCATTAGTTTTAATGTTTGGATATTCTTGAGCTATTTTATAAAAACTTTCTTTAAATATCCCATCTGTTTTTTTTAAAACATTACTTTTATGTGCACATGTAATTTTTTTATAATTATGTTTGATACATTGTTTAAAAGCTAACTCAGAGATTTTTTCACTTGCTTTTTTTGTAATAATTCTTAATGCTTCTGCTTCGCTTTTATCTTTTGAAATTGTTTCTTGTTGTGAATACAACCCTTCTGTATTTTCTCGAACTATTAAAAAATCTAAATTATCATAAATGCATTTAACTCCTTTAAATGATTTTATAGGTCTTAAATTTCCATATGTTTCTAGTTCTTTTCGAAGTGTTATTATTGGACTGTTTTCATTAGGTGTAGAAGTTGTTGCTCCAAATAATACAGCATCTGATGATTTTGCACTATTTAAAGTTTCACTTGGTAATGTTGTTCCAGTTTTCTTAAAACAATCATTACCTGCATGTTTTTCACTTATGGATAAATTTAAATCTAATTTATCAAGAACTATTTTAGCTCCTTCCATTACTTCTTTTCCTATTCCGTCTCCAGCTATTAAAGTAACTTTATACATAAACTCACATTTGTTCGTAATTAACCGAAATATTTTTATACTATTTAGTATAAATATATATGTAATAAGCATATAAAAGTGAGGTTTTAAAATGGAAAGAAGTATGGAAGAACTTATTCAAGGTTTAAAAAGTGCTGATGAATTGGAGGTTTTAGATGTTTCTGGTCTTTTAGAGATTAATGCAGAGCAATCTGTTGATTTATTAATAGATTCTTTAAATGATGAAGATAAAAATATTAGATTAAATTCTGCTAAAATCTTAGGGTATATTCATGACCCTAAAGCTATTAATCCTTTAATTGATACTTTACGTGATAATAATAAACTTGTAAGAAGAGAAGCTTCTACTGCTTTAAGTAATATGGGAGAAGCTGCATTAGAACCTTTAATCAAAATTTTAGATGATCCTGATTGGAAAGTTCGTGGAGCTGCTGCATGGGCTTTAGGTAATATTAAAGATGAAAAAGCTGTTCCTTATCTTGAAAAATTATTAGATGATGAAAGTGGTTTTGTAAAAACTGGTGCAAACAATGCAATAAATCATATTAAAACTGCTGCTAAATCATAGATTAATATTATAATAAGATTTCTCTCCTATCTTGTAATTGATTGACTAAGTTTGGATTAATTTCAAAAACAGTAGTTTCAGATTTATCAGATGAAAATCATTATATAAATTCATTCTACATATCTTCAACTGCTGTTAATAATCCTAATTCAGATTTATTAAATAAATTTACTAATGTTGATACTATGGATTTATTAGATAAACATAATCTAAAAATTGAAATAATTATAGATTTTTTGGTAGGAGAAAAAAACTGTTGATAAATTAAAAGATGTAATACATGAAATTATTAATTTTCTTGTATTCTAATTTATATAATTAATCAATTTTTTATCTTTTTGACTACTATTTTTTATACAAATATATTTTTTTTACTAAAATTTTAATTAATTTTTTAGAAATATCATTTAATGGAAGTATACTTCCGACATATTTAAATATATAAAAATATATAAAATATGTTGATGAAATCTTTAACTAATATATATTTATAGATGAATTTTATATTTTTCTTAAATAAACAAGGATTTTCGGTGAATTTATGGTTGTAATTGGAATTTTAAATCTACAAGGAGCAGTGAGTGAACACTATGACATTTCAGAAAAATCTTTAAAAAAACTAGGTATTTCTGGAGAAGTTAAAGAAGTTAGATATTCTGATGATGTAAAAGGTTGTGATGGAATTATAATTTCTGGTGGTGAAAGTACTGTTATTGGAAAATTAATAGCTAAAAGAGGTATAGATAAAGCTATTATAGATAATAAAATTCCAGTTTTAGGAACTTGTGCAGGAATGGTTTTACTTGCAAAAAAAACTGATTTTAAACAAGACTTATTAGGCCTTATGGATATTGAAGTTAAAAGAAATGCATATGGTAGACAAGTAAATTCCTTTGAAAAAAATATAAATATTTTTGATAAAGATTTCTTAGGAGTATTTATTAGAGCTCCTGGTTTAAAAAGTTATGATGAATCTAAAGAGGATATTGAGGTTTTATCTGTATATGATGATGAAATAATAGCTATTAAACAAGGAAGAAATATAGCTATATCTTTTCATCCAGAATTAACTGATGATACTCTTATTCATGAATATTTTATTGGAGAAGTTTTAAAATGTGCGGAATAGCAGGAATTGTTTATAAAGATAAAAAATTACATGATGTAGGAAGTAGTATGACAGATATGCTCGATGCACTTCAACATAGAGGACCAGATTCTGCAGGTTTTGCAATCTATGGTGGGACTGGATTAAATGAGGGAGAATACATTTTAAAAATCCAAGTAAAAGAACAAAAAAAACTTTTAGGATCTGTCCAAGATGCGATTAATTTTGTAACTCCTATTATTGATGATAAAATTCTTCCAACCGTTGGAGATTCTTATATTTATCAATGTAAAATAAAACTAGATGAATTTGCCCAGTTAAAACCATTAATATCTTCTGTTGATGAAATTGAAGAAGTTATTGTATTAAATGGTAGTCATTCTTTTGAAATGGTTAAAGATGTGGGTTCTGTTTTAGAAATAGCTGATAGGTATAATGTTAGGGATATAAAAGGAACACATGGTATTGGTCATACAAGGTTTTCAACAGAAAGTAATGTTGATAGATATCATGCACACCCTTTTCAAA
The DNA here is from genome assembly GCF_046197865.1 of Methanobrevibacter sp. DSM 116169. Lineage (GTDB taxonomy): Archaea > Methanobacteriota > Methanobacteria > Methanobacteriales > Methanobacteriaceae > JAHKLT01. The sequence continues at coordinate 768,340 of NZ_CP166990.1, forward strand.
CTTATATTATTCCTGATGTTTCTGTTGTTCATAATGGCCAAATTACTAATTATTGGCATGTAAGAGATCCATTAGAAAGAAAAGGACATGTTTTTGAAACCTTTAATGATACTGAATGTGTTGTTCATTATATTGCAGATAAATTAAATACAGGATATTCTCTTGAAGAAGCATTACAACAATCTGTAGAAGATTTAGATGGCCCATTTTCATATATTATTGGAACTCCAAATGGTATTGGTATTGCTAAAGATAAATTAGGTTTACGTCCAGGAGTTATGGCTGAAAATGATGAATTGTTTGCCATAGCATCAGAAGAAGTATCTTTAAGTAAAGTTATTGATACTCATAATGTAGAACAAATATATCCTGGAGAAGTAAGGGTTTATGAAATTTAAGGTGATTTTATGAGTAAAATAGCTAAAATTGATGCATCTTCTATTTCCCCACGTGAATTAAATTCAAAAATAAAAGAACTAGCAAATAAAGAAGAGAAAATTCTTATTGAAAATCCAAATTCTATGCATTATATGGTTGCAGGTTTTAATGGGGATAGTGAAATTACACTTGATGGATCTGTTGGATATTTTGCAGGTACAATGATAGATAAAGCTCATTTAAATATTAAAGGTAATGCTGGTTGGTTTGTTGGAGATAATATGACTGGTGGTGAAATCATTGTTCATGGTTCTGCTGGTGATGGTGCAGGCCAAGGGATATATGATGGTACTTTAGTAGTCAAAAAAAGTGCAGGTGCTAGAACTGGAGAAATAATGAAAGGTGGGACCATTGTCATTGGTGGAAATTCAGGTTTTATGACAGGGATTTTCATGATGGGTGGTAAAATGATAATTCTTGGTGATATTGGTGATGATGTAGCAGAATCAATTATCCGAGGTGTTATTTATGTTAAAGGAGATATTGGCAGCTTAGGAAAAAATGCTAAAAAAGTTGATATTGATAATGAAGATATTGATGAGCTAAAAGAAATCTTAAATAAATATGATTTCGATTTAGATGATTCAGATTATGATAATTTTAAAAAAATAGTTCCAGAAAGTAAAAGACCATTTTATGGACATTAAAAGGAGGGAAAAATATGCCATATAAAGTTGAGAGAAATCCAGACTTATGTAAAAGAAATTTCGACAGACCAGGATGCTGTTGGTATTTATGTGATAGTATAGATGAAAAGCAATGTCAAAAATGTTTTTCTTGTTATAATAATTGCCCTCATGATGTTTATGAAATAGTTTATGGTGAACCACAACCTTTAAATCAAAATAATTGTGTTGGATGTAGAATTTGTCTTGAAATGTGTCCAAATAAAGCAATTGAAATTAATGCTGTACCAGATGATCCTCGTGAAGCATGGACTTATAATGATATTTCAGAAATTGTTAGAAAGTCTAATACTGGTTCATATAAAATAAGAAGTACTGGTGCACTTAGACAAGTTCCTAATTTTGATGATTTGGTTGTAATTCCTGCTCAAGCTTCAAGACCACCGTTAGACATGTATAGGGAACCTTGTGGAACTGATGTTGTCTTAGGAAGTAGGTATGCTGAAAATCCTTTAAAACTTGATGTTCCTATAATGATTGGGGCTATGTCTTTTGGAGCTATCAGTAAAGAATCTAAAATGGCTTTAGCTTTAGGTTCATCTTTAGCTGGTACTGTTACAAATACTGGTGAAGGTGGAATGCTTCCAGAAGAGCGAGATTTAGCTGATAAATTAATTGCTCAATATGCTTCAGGAAGATTTGGAATTTCTGCTGATGTTTTAAATAAAGCAGATGCAGTTGAAATTAAAATAGGTCAAGGAGCTAAATCAGGTATGGGAGGTCATCTTTTAGGTGAAAAGGTTACAGCTGAAGTATCTAAAATTAGAATGATTCCTGAAGGATCTGATGCATTATCTCCTGCAAGACACATGGATATTGTAGGACCTGAAGATTTAAGTATGAAAATTTCTCAATTAAGGGAAATTACAGATTGGAAAATACCAATTATGGTTAAGTTTGCATCAGGAAGAGTTTCATCTGATGTTAAAATAGCTGCTAAAGGTGGAGCAGATATAATTGTTGTAGATGGTATGCAAGGTGGAACTGGTGCAGGACCTGATGTAATTATGGAACATTCTGGTATTCCAACTATTGCATCAATTGTTGAAGCAGATATGGCTTTAAAAGAAGTTAATTTAAGAGAAGATGTATCTTTAGTTGCTGCTGGAGGCATTAGATCTGGTGCTGATCTTGCAAAAGCCTTAGCATTAGGTGCAGATGCAGTTTATATTGCAACTTCTGCTCTTACAGCTATTGGTTGTAGAGTTTGTCAAGTTTGTTATTCTGGAAAATGCAGAAAAGGAATAGCTACTCAAGATATTTCTTTAAGACATAGAATGGATTATAAAAAGATGGGTGTTAATGTTTCAAGATATATTGATGCAATGTGTGAAGAAGCTTGTATGTTAGTTCAACAAGCGGGTAATACTCATGTATCTAAATTCGAAAAAGAAAATTTAAGATCCTTATCTTTAGAAGCATCAGCTTTAACTGGTGTTCCTATGGCAGGACATGATTAATAGCTATTCTGTTTGAATAGCTAAACATAATTTACATACTGCATTAGGATTATCGTTTTGATTATCTTTAACAGGACAATAATAAATTCCATTTTTTTCTTCTACTTTTAAATTTCCAGGAAATGGAGTTCCAACAGGATGTATAGGTTCTTCTAAAATATAAGTTGAATAAAAAGAGCATAATGCATAAATTAATGGAAATCTACTTTTTTTTCTTTCTTCATTTTTATCTTTATTAAATTGTTTTTTTAATAAATCTGTAGATTCTTCAAATTCTTCTTGATTTATACTGTTAGTGTATATGTTGTTGTTTTCACTAATATCTTTTACACGCATGATGAAGTATTTTATATATACTTCTAAGAATTGGTCACGATATTGTACTTGAATATATTTTCCATCTTCCTTTAAAAGAGTAGAAGCATTCATTAAATCAAAGACAGAAATAGTTTTAGAATATTTTTTTAAAACTTTAAGTAAATCTTCCTGTAAGATAGATTTTTTTTTACTTAAATTTTCAAGATCTGTGAAAATTTCATCATCATTAACCATAAATTATATGTTCTTTTTTAAATTTAATAAATTTTTTCAATTGGAGAAATTTAGGTTATGTTCAATTATTTATCTTATTTTTTAAATTAATTTTATTAATTCACCTAAATTTTTAAATATAACTGCAATAAAAAATAGAAAACTTAAATAAGCACTTTGTAAAATATAGTATTGTAGAAAACATATGTTTCTATAAAATTTGGAGGTGTAAAAATAATTAAAAAAAATCTGTTAGAGATTCTGAGTATAATAAAGCTGACACTTGAAATACTCAGAAATCTCATATAGAAAATAGAGGGAAACCTCTATTTATTCTATTACAGATTAAAATTATATAATTAATATTATATAAATTTTGTTGATTTTTTAAAACACTTCCATTTTTTTTTTAAATCATAATATTTAATAAAGCTTAAAATTAATAATTTAATATATAATTATTTTCGATTCTCATGATAACAATTACTAAAAAAGAAGAATTAGTTTTAAATCAAATAAAAATATTTAATTTTGAATTTGATGATGGTATTCCTGAAAATATTTTAAAAGAAGAACTTGGAATATATGAACATGAATTAAATGAAATATTAAATGTTTTAAAAGAAAAAGAATTAATTTCATATGAAATGAATAGGGTTAAATTATCGGATAATGAAGCTATTATTAATGCAGTAGACTCACAACTTGATGTTAAAAATGCAGAACTAGATAAAAAAGAAAAAGATTCTTTAGAAATTATTCAAGGAATAGTCAATGAAGATAATACCGTTCCTAGATATATATTAGAAGGAAATTTACTCTATGGAGATTTGAAATTAACTAATTTTAGAATGTATCATATTATTTTATCATTAGAAAATAAAGGATTATTAAAAAAGATTAGTAAAAATGATGGAGAATATTATTTATTACTTTAATTTATACTAATTTTTTTACTTAAAAATCATATTTTTATTCTTACATTTTTTATTAAAGTATTAATAATATTTAAATTAATAATAACATTTATATATTTCAAATTTAAAATTATTATCTATAAAAGATTTATATTAAAATATTAAATTTTATTTAAAGGATTTTTTTATTATGATAAGAATAAGTATGTCTCTTCCAAAAAAATTATTAGCTGATTTTGATGAAGTTTTAAAAGAAAGAGGATATCAATCACGTTCTAAAGGAATTCGTGATGCTCTTCAAGACTACATTGTAAGATATCAGTGGATGAATGAAATGGAAGGAGAAAGAATAGGTATTGTCACAATTATTTATGATCATCACTATACAGGAGTTATGGAAAATTTAGCAGAAATCCAACATAACTTTAGAAATGAAATTAACACTAGTATGCACATTCATATGACTAAAAAATACTGTATGGAAATTATTGTAGTTAATGGGGACATCAATGATATTAGGGAATTAACAGAAAAAATGATGAGACTCAAAGGAGTAGAACATGTAAAACTCACCAGTACTGCAAATGGTGAGGATATAAGAGAATCTTAATCTATGAAATTTTTAACTACTCATTATCATTTTAACCTTTTAAATGATAATGATAGACTTTCTTCTTTTTATGAAGCAATCAATGACTTTTTTTTATTAAATAATTCCGATGACCTAAATATTTTAGATATTGGTTGTGGTTCTGGAATATTATCTTATTTTATAGCTTGTAATACAAATTCTAATATAATAGCTATTGAAAAAGATAAAAAAACTTATGAAACTGCAAAAGAAAATCTTAAAAACTTTAAAAACATTGAAATACTTAACTTAGATATTTTAGACTTTAAAAGTGATGTTAAATTTGATTTAATTATATGTGAAATGTTAGATACTGCTTTAATTGATGAAGAGGAAGTACTTGCATTAAATCATATTCATGAAAATTTAAAAGAATCTTCTAAAATTATTCCAGAAGGTATTATAAATATAGCTGAATTAGCTTATACAAACAGAGAATATATTCATAATGAAGATGATTCTATTAAAAATAGCTATGAAATATTATCAAAAGCTATTAATTATTCTAATTATAATTTTTCAAGTAATATTAATCCAAAGTTTCAAAGTTCTCTAGAATTTACTGTTTGTAAAAATTCTAAAATTAATTCAATTAAAATTACAACTTTTACAAAACTTTCTAAAAATATAATTTGTGGACCAACTCCAATGCTTAATCCTCCATTATTTATTCCAATTGATGAGATTAATGTTCTAAAAGGAGATAAAATAGCTATTGATTTAGAATATATTATGGGTCAAGGACTTGAAACAATTAAAACTAATTTAAGGTGATTTTATTATTAAAGAAGAATTAACTTTATTTTTAAAAGATTTTGATAAATTAATTATTATGGGTGTTGGAAATTCCTTAAAAAGTGATGATGGTTTAGGTCCATATATTATAGAAAAGTTAGGTGATTTAACTTCTAATAACTTAGTTTTAATTAATGGTTCTACTGCACCTGAGAACTTTACAGGTCTTATAAAACGAGAAAACCCAAGTCATATTATTATAATTGATGCTACCTTAATGGATAAGACTCCAGGACATATTCAAACATTTCATGAAGATGATTTTAAAAATGTTAATATGTCCACTCATGCAATGAGCTTATCTTATTTAATTAAGTATTTAAAACAATATTCTGATTTTAAAATATTATTTATTGGTATTCAACCTGAAAATTTAGATTTTTCATTTGAACTAACAGAAAATGTTGAAAAAAGTTCTCTAAAATTAGTTGATTTAATAAAAAGTTTTTTTATATAAGTAACATTAATATTATTTTATGAGAGTTTTATTTATTGGTTCAAGATTATTTGATGATGTTTATTATTATTTAAAAGAAAAAAATGTTTATAGTATTTTAACTGAATCTAATAAAGATGCACCACATTTAGATTTAGCTAATGAATATCATATTGTATCAAGAGGAATGGATGAACCTTATAATATAGCGGTATCAGAAAATGTTGATGCAGTTGTCCCACTTATTGGTATTGATCCTCCTTTAATGGATGTAGCTATATTTAAAGAAAAACTTGAAAGTGAACATAATATTCCTGTTATTGCATCTGCTACAAGTGTAATTGATATTACATCTGATAAGGCAAAAACTAAATCTTTTTTTAATAAACATTCTATTGAAACTCCAATTTATAAAATCATTACAAAAAATAATTTAGATGATTCATTTACTTATCCTTTAGTTTTAAAACAAGGTGAAGGCCAAGGTGGAAAAGATATAAAAATATGTCATGATTTAGATGACATTAAACAATATTTGGATGAATTTGATAAAGCAATATGTGAAGAATTTATTGAAGGATCTGAAGTATCAGTTGAAGTAATAGGTTTTAATGGAGAATATGTTCCTTTAACACCAATTTATAAAGGTGAAACTACTTTAGATGGAGTTCATCCATTAAATAAAATTAAATATGGTCCATTTGAATCTGAACTAATTACAAATGATGAAATAAAAGAAATAGCTTTTAAAATAGCTAAAAATTTATCTGCAGAAGCTATTTGTGAAATTGATTTTATCTTCTCACCTAAAAACTCTAAATTATATGCAATTGAAGTTAATTCAAGACCTAATGGTACACGTTATTTAACAACTGCTACTTGTGGAATTAGTACATTATTAAAATTAGTTGATATGGCTTGTGGAGATTTTTCAACTTCTAAAACTGCAAATGAAATTAAAAATTATTATTCTTGTGAGATTCCAATTGGTAATTTTAATGGAACTAGGCCTAATGAACCTATAAAATCATTTAAAAACAATACTTATGTTGTTCATGGACCTGAAGGTTATGAAAGGATTACTTTAAGAGCTAATTCAAAAAAAGATTTAAATAATTTAATTTCTTCTTTAAAATTAAATAAATAATATTTTCTTATTATTTTTTAAAAACTTTATATATAATCACTTTTAAAATATATTATTAGTTTATATAAGGTGATTTAATGAATAATACGGATATTTTAATACTATTTTTAATAAGTTTCTTTTCATCAGTATTTTTTACATACTATATAAAAAGAATATTAGTAAATGCAAGTATAGGTGATAGTCCTATTGTAAGTGAACATAGGCATAAAAAGGGAACTCCTACTATGGGAGGAATTGCATTTCTTTTCACACTTTTATTAATCATAGCTATTTATTATAATAATATTCCAATTTTAATTACCTCTTATATTATGGTAGCTGCAGGGATTATGGGATTAATTGATGATTTGATTGGTCTTAAAGTTAAAGAAGTTCAAAAAGTTGTTAAAAATATTTCAAATCACAATATTTCATTAGGTCGCCTAACACTTGCTCATGGTGATGAAGCAAGAGCTGCAACTCCAAAGGCAAAAGAAGAAGTAAATCAACTTTTAGCTCAAGGAAAACTTGAACTTATTGGTGAAGTTCCAATTAAATATGAAACTGGAGAACTTGAAAAAATCGTAGCACAAGTTATTATTGGTGTATTTTTAGCTTTAACTGGTACTGTTTCAACTTTAGGAGGTTTTACTTTAGGATTTTTAGCATATCCGATTGTTGTTATAGCTATTTTAGGTGCAATTAATGCTGTTAATTTGATTGATGGTATGGATGGATTAGCTGCTGGAATTATAGCTATTGCATCTTTTGCATCATGTCTATTAGGTTACCTTACAGGAAATTTCGATATTATTCTTCCTTTTGCTATTATTTTAGGTTTATCTTTAGGATTTTTAGTATTTAATAAACATCCTGCTTCTATTTTTATGGGAGATACTGGATCATTTATTTTAGGTGCAGGTTTTGCTGCAGCTGTAATGATTTGTGATATTCCTTATTTTGGTGTATTAGCATTAGGTGTTCCAATAGCTTCAGTTATTATTAGTTTAATGCATAGAGCACATATTATTAATTTACCTGTTGAACCATTACATCACACTTTAAATTATAAAGGAATGTCTGAGACCACAATTGTATATAGTTATTGGTTAATTACAGCTATTTTATGTATAATTGGTTTAATTGCATCAATTTTATAGATTTGGTGAATTATGGAAAACACTAGAAACTTTTCTCTTAAAGAATTAGCTAATTCAATTCAAGGTGAAATCTATGGGTCAGATGATTTTTTCAATGATGAAAATTTTATTGGTAGATTTACAGTTTTAAACGATGCAAATAAAGGTGACATTGTTATAAGGCATTGGATTAATGGTAAAGGTATTGAAATAGCTAAGGGGAAAAATATTTCTTGTTTAATTACAGAAAATCCTAAAGAAGATGCTCTTGAAGTGGCAGAAAAACTAAATTTTCCATTAATTGTAACAGATAAAATAGAATTAGCTAATGGTTTTGCTCTTAAATGGACAATTGAAACTTATTCTCCTAATTCTAAAAATATAGCTATTACTGGAACAAATGGAAAATCTACCTCTTCTCATTTGATTTATCATATCTTAAAAGAATCTAATTTTAAAGTGTTTACCAATACTGATTCGGAATCTGAATTTAATACTTTAATTGATCCAATTGTTTCTAAATTAATCTCAGATAAAATAAATTCTGAAGGAGACCAAGACTTTTTGGTAATTGAAATTTCAGAAGTTCAAGGATGGTTAGGTTCTTTAATGAAAAATCATGCGGGGATTATGGCAAATGCTATTAATCCTGATGTTGGTATTGTTACAAACATTGCATTAGATCATATTGGTCTTGTAAATTCAATTGATGAAGTATTTGATGAAATTTCAGGTTTTGTAAATGCATTAGATAAAGGAACTTTTGTATATAATGGAGATGATGAGTTAGTATTAAAATTATTAGATTATAAAAATAAATCTGTAAATAGCTTTCCATTTTCTATGGATAAAAATAAGAACATTAATTTATATTATGATAATGAAGCTATTTTTTATAATGATAATTTAGTTTTAAATAAAGAAGAACTTCCATTTCAAAGTAATCATTTTATTCAAAATATTCTAACAGCTATTGCTACATGTATTTCTTTAGATATTCCAATTAATCAAATTTCAAAAGCTATTAAAAATTATCATTCTTTAAATAGAAGATTTTCTAAATTATCTGATGAACCTTTAATAATTGATGATTTTGCACATAATCCTGATGGAATTAAAGCAACGATTATTGAAACTTCTAAATTAGTTCCTGAAAATGGTAATTTTTATATTATTAATGCTATTAGAGGTTCTAGGGGAGAAGAACTTAATAAATTTAATGCTGAAGCTATATCTGATGTTGTAACAGATGATTTTCATTTAATTTTAAGTTCAAGTAATGATGTCGTAGATAAATTAAATTTTGTTGAAGTTAATGAGAAAAATACTTTTTTAAAAGTATTAAATGATAAAAATATTGATTATGTTCATTATGATGAGCTATTTGATGCATTAAATGAAACTTATTTAAATTCTTCTACCGAAGATGTTATATTACTTATTGGTGCTCAAGGAATGGATCCTGCAGAAGAATTATTAAAAAAAATTATCAAATAAATTTTTTCAAAAATAGTTATTATTAAATTTAACTAATCATTAATCTTAAAACTTATTAATTATTTTAATTAATTATTATTTTTAAGAATAAATAATTTTTAATGATTATATTTTATAAATATAAATTTTTATTTAATTAATTTTTTATTTTTTAAAGGAAATCATTAAATATCATATTAAATAAAAATATCTTTGTATTTTATTTAAATAAAATATTAACATGAATTACGAGGAAAATAATGTTTTTTAAAATAAGAAGAGATACTTTAATCATTTTATTACTAGCGTTTATTCTTATTGTTTCTGGAAGACTCATAACATATGTTGCTTATGCTTCTTCGCCGGAAATTGAACAAGGAGTTCCTATTTCAGGAATCATTATTAAAGGCAACGATATTGTTCCTATTGATACTATTAGAGCTAATGTTATGCAATCTGGTTTAAGAGATGGTAGTTATATTGATGGGGAGATACTGAAAACTTCGAAAAAAGAGGTGGCCTTAGATGATGCTATAATAACGGCGCAAGAAATGGCTACGCGATCGACGATTCCCGGAACTTCTATAACACCGATATCTGCTGCTGATGTGCAAGTAGATAGAGATACTGGTATTGTAACTGTAACAGTTATTGAAGACTTCTCAACAGTTGAATTACAAAATACTACGACTAGATAATTAGGAGGATAAATATTGAAAAAATCTAAAATATTTATTGTAACTTTCATACTAATGTTAATAACAATGAATAGTGTTGCAGCAACATGTAACATCATTGTTATTACAGATCCTTCTGGTGAAGATCCTAATGGTGCAGCTGCAGGAAGTATGTCCTTTGCAGAAAATATGTTCCAATCAACATTTCTAATGTCTAAAGAAAAAGGATTTGTAGTATTATCTGGGGGTTCTAGTTCTTCAGAAATGAGGCTTGACAGTATTGTTTTAGCAGTAGCTGATTTAGAAAATGGTGCTTCTGCTGCAACGGCTGCTTCAGTTGCAAGTCAATATTCTGGATCTCGTCTGGTTGTTGGTGGTCCTGAAATGGGAGCAGCAGTAGCTGGTTCTTTTAGTGCATATGTTATTGTCGTTAATGAAGCAGACAATTCCATTTCTGTAACTCCATATAGTGGTGGACTTGCAGTATTGCAACCTGGAGAAAAAGGAGCAATTATTCACTTAAGAAACACTGCAGGTAATCCTCAATATGGAACTGCTGATGGTGTTAGAAAAGAAACTGCTATGAATATTGGTAAAATGATTAGGGATGGTTATCCTGCAACTACTATTTTAGCTGAGGCTATGGGTGAAGTAGCAAAAGGTTCTGGTGAAAAATACGGTGGTGGTGGAGTTAACATTATTTCTGGAATTTCTTCAGGTGATATGTTTACACCTTCTGAGTTAAATGAAAAAGGCTATCCAATGGATGAAGCTTATTCTAAAAGTTGTGATGAATGTGGTTGGGCTTTAGGTTTTCCTTCAGCAGAAAATCATGATTCGTGTCCAGTATGTGGTAATACTGAATTAACAACAATTTATGCTTATGAAGCATTAGATAAAACTATAACCGTTTCTTCAGATTCAGTTAGTGTTTCCATTTATGGAAGTGAAAAACCAGGTCTTGCAGCAACAACAAGTGAAATCGTAAAAGCTTCAGTAGCTAAATATGGTTATGATTCAAATAAAATCGCAGGATCTATAAATAAAGGTATTAATAATGGTCTTTTAGTAGGTGTCAACTATGTGGAACCAAAAGACATTAATGTAAAAGAAAATTCTAAAGCAGTAGGTGTTTATTTCACAACATTACCTGGTGATAAATCATCACCTTCATGGAATTTACCTGTAGATTCATTTTCATTAAACATTTTAGGTAGTATACAAACAGTAATTGGTATTATTTTAATACTTCTAGTAATATTTAGAGACAGGTTATTAAAATCATTCCAAAAAAGATAAAAAATAAATTTTACAATTATAAGGGATTATCATGGCATTAATATTAATAAGAGGAGAAAACAATTCAAAAATACTTAACGCAATAGCAGACATAGAAAGACACGCTAATTTAAATGTGGTTTCAAAACCAAAAATCATTGATTCAGATTTTGCTGATAATTTAGTAGAAAAAATATTAAATGCGAAACTTAGAACAAAATCTGATGTAGCTACTGCTTTTATGACAAAAGAAGATACTACTTTTTCTATAATGCAAATTAAAAAAATTCATCCTCCTGCACACGTCGTTATTGTAAGTGACGAATATGAAGGATATAAAGATTTGATGAATAAATTAAATAATGCTGAAGAATTAACAGGTTATTATTCTCATAAATCAAAAGAAAGTGGTATGAAAGATTATAAATCTAAAACATACGGTTCAAAAATGAATAATCAAAAAGTAGCTATTAATAAATAGCTATTTCTTTTTAATTTTAATCATATCTCCAAGTGTAAAACCATCTGATGGTTTTCGTCTATACTCTTCGATATCTAAATCGTCGTATTTTTCAAGTAATTTTATATTCAAAACTTTTTCTAATTTCTTTATTAATTTAGTATCAGGTGTCATTTTACCAGATTCTACTCTATTAACAACAGAAGCTTTTTCATATAATTTTTCAGCTAATTCTTCTCTAGACCATTTTTTAGATTCACGTGCTTTTCTTATTATAGTTTCATAATCATCAACTAATTCTTCTGCAGGTTCATCTCGGGATCTATATTTATTTGGTTTTTGTGAAGACTTTTGTGATTTTGACGCTGTTTTTTTATATTTTGGCTTCGGAGGTTCTTTTTGGATTTTACCAAATTTAGAACAATCTTTACAAACTGACATAACTACTCCGTCAATTTTTGCTTTTAAAGGAGTCTCTGATAATTCTTTACCACATATTTCACAATTCATATTTAATTATTTATTTTTTTAATTTTTATATTTTTCTAAAATACTAAAATTTAATTACTTTTAATACTAAATTTAATATTAGAAAGTAAAAGGTATAAAAAATGTTTTTCGAAGGTATTATTATAGGAATTTGTTCATTTTTAATTATTGGGTTGTTACATCCTGTTGTTATAAAATCAGAGTATTATTTTGGTAAAAAGGTTTGGCCTATTTTTCTTGTTGGAGGTATATTTTTCATAGTATTATCATTATTTTTAGATGAAATAATTTTTTCAGCATTAATAAGTGTTTTAGGATTTTCTCTTCTTTGGAGTATTCATGAAATTATTGAACAAGAAAAAAGAGTAGAGAAAGGTTGGTTTCCTAAAAATCCCAATAAAAAATAGCCATTTATTAAATTAATTTTAATTATTTTTTTATTTTCTCTTTTTTTCACCAAAAAACTTAAATAATAATTAATTTATAATTATATACATATTTTTTCTATTAAACTATTGTGATTTTATATGATTTTTTTGTATTTAATTAAATAGAAATATTAAAAATAAGTTAAATATATTTTTTATTTTGTATTTAACGATATTTGTAGACATAATAGGAATAAAAAAGAATTTATTTAAAATATATCATAAAATGGATGATGTGAAATGGAAAATAACGATATGGAAAATTCTTCCCAACAACAATTATTAAGTAAAATTGAAACTCTAAAAGAAGAATTAAACTTACTTAAAGAAGAAAATTCCAAAACTAAACGTAATTTAATGTGGAAAGTTAGAAAACTTGAAAAAGATAAAGTTCTAACTGAAAACGAAAAAATTCGATTAGAACGTGAAACAAAATCATTAAGAGGAGAAGTAGAAAGGTTTAGATCACCTCCATTAGTTCTTGCAACTATTACTGAAGTCTTAGATGATTCTAGAATGACAGTTAAAAGTAGTACTGGTCCACATTTTTTGATAAATTATTCAAAATTTTTAGATGAGAAATTGCTTGTTCCAGGTTCAAGAGTAGCTCTTAATCAACAAACATTTGGTGTTGTAGAGTTATTGCCTTCTGAGAAGGATCCAAATGTATCTGGTATGGAAGTTGAAGAAAAACCTGAAATTTCATATGATAGAATTGGCGGTCTTGAAGAACAAGTAGTGGAAATTAAAGAAACAGTAGAATTGCCTTTAAAAGAACCTGAATTATTTGAAAAAATTGGTATTGAACCACCAAAAGGTATTTTACTTTATGGACCACCAGGAACTGGAAAAACTTTACTTGCAAAAGCTGTCGCTCATGAAACCAATGCAACTTTTATTAAAATTGTTGCATCAGAATTTGTTAAAAAATATATTGGTGAAGGAGCTAGACTTGTAAGGGAAGTATTTGAACTAGCTAAAGAAAAAGCTCCAGCTATTATTTTCATTGATGAAATTGATGCTGTTGCTGCTAAAAGACTTAAAAGTTCAACCAGTGGAGATAGAGAAGTTCAAAGAACTTTAATGCAATTATTAGCTGAACTTGATGGATTTGAATCAAGAGGGGACATTGGTATTGTTGCTGCAACTAATAGGCCTGATATCTTAGATCCTGCTCTTTTAAGACCAGGTAGATTTGATAGATTTATTGAAGTTCCTCTTCCTAATGAAGAAGGTAGAAAAGAAATTCTTAAAATCCATACTAAAAATATGGCATTAGCTGATGAAGCTGAAATTGATTTACTTGCAACATTGACTGATGGTGCATCTGGTGCAGATTTAAAAGCTATTTGTACTGAAGCAGGAATGTTTGCTATAAGAGAAAAACGTGATAAAGTTCTCGTAGCTGACTTTATGGATGCTGTTGATAAAATCATGCAAGTTGAGCATGATGAAGAATATAAAAAAGAAGCTGGAGTAATGTTCGGTTAATTTTTATTAATTTAAGCCAATGATGAACCCTATGAGCTCTGATATGTGATGAATGATGGGCGAACTGAGGCTTAATTTTTACTTACTATTTTTTTTTAAATTTACTTTTTTTATGGATTTTTACACTTTTTACAAAAAACTTATTTAAAACCTTTTAAATATATATTTTTATGTTATCTAATGAAGATACTAAAATAGCTAATGAAAAAATTATTTATAAAGCAAAACCAAATTTCTTTTTTTCACTTAAAAAAGCAATTATTGTTTTCTTTTTATTAGCATTTATTATGGGTTCTACTTCTGTAATTATTGAATCTATAGGAAGACTTCAAGTATATATTATAGAACGTGTTAAACTTCCTTTGACAAGCTATGTAGTTATAGCTATCGTAGTTATAATTTTAATTTTAATTTTCTATATTGTTTGGCAAATACTTTCTTGGTATTCTATTGAATATACATTAACAAGTGAAAGAATTATTGTTAAAAAAGGAGTTTTACTTAGAAATAAAAGTTTCATGCCTTATAGTAGTATTCAGGATGTTAGTTCTTCACAAAGTATTTTAGGTAGGTTATTTTCAGTAGGTTCTGTTTTTGCATATAGTGCTTATGATAATAATCAAATTATATTAAATAATATCTCTAAACCAAGTAATGTTGAAGATATTATTTTCAATCAACTTAAAAGATTTAGATCTTCACAAAATCCATATGTTTCTAACAACCAATATGGTAATGAAAGAGTTTCTTATGAAGAAAATCATCCTCCTTATGAAAATGGAGAATATTATCCACATGATAATTATAATAGAAAAGAATATTATCCTGAGGATAATTTTCAAAATAATGATGTAAATTATTATAATGAGCAAAATGAAAATTATAATAAAGCTCATAATTTATTTGATGATGATTTTGATAATACTATGAATGAAGCTATGATGAATATAGATAAAAATAATATGAAATTTAGGCATAATGATAATAGGTCTGGTCAGAGTCAGTATGATGATGATAGACAGTTTAGGCATAATGATGGTAGGTCTACTCAGAGTCAGTATGATGATGATAGGCAGTTTAGGCATAATGATGGTAGGTCTACTCAGAGTCAGTATGGTGATGATAGGCAGTTTAGGCATAATGATAGTAGGCTTAATCAGAGTCAGTATGGTGATGATAGGCAGTTTAGGCACAATGATAATAGACCTTATCAAAATGAAGATTATAACACTCAAAAACATTATTATCAAGAAGAAGATAATAGAAATTTAAAAGAAAATTATTCTGATAAAAATGAAGAAAATGATTATTCTGAATATGAAGATCCAAATGAAGATGTATTAACAAGGTTTTCTAGAAAGTTTAAAAAATAATTTAGGTTATATAAATGGAATTCGATGTAGTAATTGTAGGTGGTGGGCCAATTGGTTCTAATTTAGCTTGTAATTTATCTAAGAGTAATTTATCAATATGTTTAATTGAAAAAAAAGATATTGTAGGTGTTCCTTTACAATGTGCAGGTATTGTTAGCAAACATATTTTAGATTATATTAATATTCCTCAAGAAATTATTTTAAATCAAGTTAAAGGAGCTTTTCTACATTCTCAAAATAATATTTTAAAAGTAAATAAAGAAGATCCTGTAGCTATTATTATTGATAGAATTAAATTTGATCAATATTTATTTGATAAAGCTATATCTTCAGGAGTTACTTTATTAAAAAACACAGTTGTTGATGTAGATTCTATAAATGGTACAGTTAAGTGTATTGATGGTCAATTAATTAAAGGTAAAATCATTGTAGGTTCAGATGGATTTAATTCTATTATATCTAAAAAAATAGGTAATGAATTAGAAAACATTAATGCAACCCAATTTTTAGTTAAAATCGATAAAGAGAAAATTAAAGAATTTAGAAATAATTCTAATTTATTTAATGATTATATTGATGTTCAAATTAATGATGATATTTTACCAGGGTTTATATGGGTTATTCCGTATGCTGATGATTCTTATAGAATCGGTTTATTCTCAGATAATGATTTTGATTATCAGACAAATATTTTAAATGAATTTTTAAATGCGAATTTTAAAGATTCTCATGAAATTCTAAGGGAAACTAAAGGAATTATTCCAAAATATAATCAAACTAATAAATTAACCTCTTCTAGGGTTATTCTTTTAGGAGATTCTTCTTCTAAAATTAAACCTACTACTGGTGGAGGTCTTGTAATAGGTTTTGATTTATCAAAAATAGCTGAAAAATATATAATTGAAGCTACTGAAAAAAATAACATAGCTATTTTAAATGAATTTGATAATAAATTTAATGATAAATATTTTGATGAGCTAAATTATCAACTTAAACTTCAAAAAACTTTTGCGATGTTTTCTAATGAAGATTTTGACCATATCTTTAAAAAACTAAAAGAAAATGGTTGTGAAAGTTTAATATCAGATTATGGTCATATGGATAAGCAATCTATTTTAATTAAAGAATTTTTAAAAAGAGGCTTATTTTTTAAATTAATACCTTCTTTTTTCATGAAAAAACTTTCCAATATGTGGAATTCTACTATTAAGGAGTAATTTAATGGAACTTTTATTAATACAATCTCAAGAACATGATAAATTACCAATTGCTGAATTGAATGCAGTTATTGAATGTGAAAATATTCCAGTATCAGTAAATCCAATTTGTGATGGATTAGTTTTACTAGATTTCAATGAAGATAATAATTTTGATAAGAATTATAAAAAACTTGTTAAAAGACTTGCTTATACTCATGAAATTGATAAAATTATTTTTAAATCCAATATTGATAATTTAAATGAGGATATTTTAAAAATAAATTGGGATTTATATATTGATGATAATTTTGCTGTTAGAGTAAAACGTTTTAATAGTGATATTGATACAGTTCAATATGAAAAAGATATAGGTTCATTAATTTTAAAATCTTTTAGTAAAAACAGTAATGTTAAAGTTAAATTAGAAAAACCTTCTTCTTTTATTAGAGTGGTTGCATTTGAAAGTACATTTTATATAGCTATTGAAAATCATAAATTAAATAAAAAACATTTTCAAGATATGAAACCTCACAAAAGACCTTTTTTTTATCCAGGATCTATGAGCCCAAAACTTGCAAGATGTATGGTTAATTTATCTAGAATTAAAGAAGGCCAACTACTTTTAGATCCTTTTTGTGGTACTGGAGGAATTTTAATTGAAGGTGGATTAGTTGGTGCTAAACTTGTTGGTTCTGATATAAAGTGGAAAATGCAAAATGGAACTGCAACTAATTTAAACCATTGTAATATTTCAGATTATAAAACATTTCATGTTGATGTTCGTGAGTTGAAAATGTATGAACAAGTTGATGCAGTTGTAACGGATCCTCCTTATGGTATATCTACATCTACTATGGGTGTTAGTAGTGATGAAATTTTTTTCCAATTTTTTGAATCTATTTATAAAAACATGAAAGAAGATGCTTATTTATGTATGGCTAGTCCTCATTATTTAGATTTAGAGCCTATGATGGACAAAATTGGTTTTGAATTAGTTGAAAGATATGAAATAAAAATGCATAAAAGCTTAACTAGAATTATTTCAGTTATTAAAATTAAAAATTAATGGCTACTAAATTATTTATATTAAAAACTTCATATAATTACATATCTTTTCGGAGGTAATTTTATGAAAGTAAAAGTACTGGATACTACTTTAAGAGATGGAGAACAAACTCCAGGTGTATCCTTAACAAAAAATGAGAAACTGAGAATAGCTTCAAAATTAGATGAAATTGGTGTAAATTTCATTGAAGCAGGTGCGGCTGTCACATCTGAAGGAGAAAGAGAAGCTATTAAAAATATTTGTGCTCAAGGTTTTAAAGCTGATATTTTAAGCTTTTCAAGACCTATTGTTAAAGATATTGATTATTGTATTGAATGTAATGTTGATGCAGTAAATTTGGTAGTTCCAACCTCTGATTTACATATTACAGATAAATTAAAAACAACTCATGAAAAACTATTACAATTGTCTAATAATGCTATTGAATATTGTAAAGATCATGGTTTAGTTGTTGAGCTATCTGCAGAAGATGCTTCAAGATCAGATTTAGATTTTTTAGAAACTGTTTTTAAACAAGGACTTTCTCATGGTGCAGATAGATTATGTTTTTGTGATACTGTAGGAGTATTAACTCCAAAAAAATCATTTGATATCTTCTCAAGATATTCTAAACTTGATGCACCACTTAGTGTTCATTGTCATAATGATTTCGGTTTAGCTGTTGCAAATACTCTTGCAGCTATTAGGGGAGGAGCATCAGAATTTCATTCAACTATTAATGGTATAGGTGAAAGGGCAGGTAATACTTCTTTTGAAGAAATGGTTTCTGCATTATATGTTTTATATGGTGATGAATATGAAACTGATATAAAAATGAATGAGTTATATTCTATTTCTAAATTATCTGCAAGATTAACTGGTGTTTATCTTCAACCAAATAAAGCTATTGTAGGAGAAAATGCTTTTGCACATGAATCAGGTATACATTCTGATGGAATAATTAAAAATGCTAAAACATATGAACCAATGACTCCAGAACTTGTTGGTCATAAACGTAGATTCATTGTAGGTAAACATGTGGGCACTAAAGGACTTAAAACTAAATTATTGGATTTAGATCTTAAAGTTAATGATGAACAACTTAAACAAATTTTTAAAGATGTAAAATCATTAGCAGATAAAGGTAAAACTGTTAGTGATGTTGATTTGCAAGCTATTGCAGAAAATATACTTGATATTGATGCAGATAATAAAATAAAATTAATTGATGTTACAATTGTATCTGGTAATTCTGTTATGCCTACAGCATCTGTTAAATTAGATATTGATGGGAATGAAATTATTGAAGCTGATGTGGGTATAGGTCCTGTAGATGCAGCTATTAATGCAGTAAATAAAGCACTTTCTGATTTTGATGATATAGAATTAGTTGAATATCACGTAGATGCTATAACTGGTGGTACTGATGCTATCATTGATGTTATTGTAAGGCTTAAGAAAGGCGATAGAGTTTTATCTGCTAGAAGTGCAAGACCAGATATTATAAATGCAAGTGTTGAAGCATATATTAGTGGTATTAATAGATTAATTTAATGTGGTAATTTGAATTTAGATAATTTAGAAATTTATGGCTTTAAAGGAAGTATTGAAGATGTTAATCAAACTTTAGACTTTCTTAAAACCATTCAATCTTCTCATCCTGATTGTATTATTCAATTTTTAGATGCAAACCATATTGCAGGTCAAAAACACATTCGCCATGGTGTATTTCAAGCTATTAATGCTTTTAATCGTGAAGAAAACATAGCTAATGATTTATCTGTTGAAATTGTTTTGAGATCTTCTGCTCAAAGACAAATTTCTAAGGCATTTGAAATCCTTGGTGTGAAAAAAGGAAAAATGGATTTATGCATAGTAATGATGAACTGTTCTAATGAAATATATGATCAATTATCTACTATGTATGAAAGAGATGACAATGTTTTATTAAAAGATTCTTCAAAATTATTAAAGGTCTATGATATTTCAAGTGAAGAATTATCAATCATGGATATTGAAGATATATTAATTGATAAAATTACAAAATTAAATGTAGATTATTGATAAATTTTAACTTTTTCAATAATTTCATCTAAATTTTCTTTAGTGAGTGAAGATGTATTTAAGTTTTTTATTTCAATAGCTACAGCTTTTTCTTTTACACGATTATAATTAGGACATTTTGTAAAGAAACTTTTTTTATCTATTGGTAGCTCATTTCGAAGATTATAGCTTGTTTTTTTAGGGTCTTCACATTTAATTATAACATTTATTCCTCTTTTATTTTGATGAATAACATTATCTAAATTATTTTTAAGATATTTACATGCTTCAACAGTTTTTTTAAAGTTATTTGAAGTATAATTTAATTCTGTATTTATCCCACCAGCAGTTATATTATCGCATTTTAATGCTTTAAGAGGAATTTTAAATATTTCTTTAAATTTTTCATTATTATAACTTATAAAACCTCCACTTTCAACATTAATCATTTTCGGAGATCCAGTTGATGCAATTATAATATCAGAATATTTTCCATTACCCAGCTTTTTTTCATTATCACAAATTCCACCAGATGCATCTTCAATTAGAATAATGTTATGTTCATGGCAATATTTAGAAATAGCTTTAATGTTTTGTTCTCCACTATATGCTGCAAAACTAGTTAAAATCAGACCAGAACATTTGTTTAAATCTAATTCATTTAATAAGTCAGTACTAATAATTCCTTCATCAGTTTTTAAAATTTCAATTTCTTTATTTAAAAATTTTGCATATTGTTTAAAACCATTCCATCCGCCTTGATCAGGAATAATGATTTTTTCATCTATTGCAGATAAACTAAGTAAAATACTGCTATTTCCACTATTTGTTAAATTACAATAGCTATGATTAGTAATGTTTTTTATTTTATCTTCTGTTATAGATGAATCAAAATCTATTTTTCCTGAAGCTATTTGGGATTTTACTTTTAGTGTTTCATCTGAAGGTTTTTTAAACTCTAATTTCATTGTAATCCTTTTTTAAAGTAGATATCTAATGTTGTTTGTTTATGGTGAAGTAATTCTTCCAATAAATCGCTTTGTTTTATATATTTATGGATAGGAATTTTTAAATTTGATGAAACATAATTTACAGCAGTTTTCAATGATTCAAATTCTTTATAACCATTATTCATTGCATATTTAATGTTTTCTCTAACATTAAAAACCCCTAATGGAACATATCCTGGATATGCTTCTCTTAAAACTATTGCTCCAGCTTGTTCTTTCTTTTTAGATAAATAATCTAGGAGACCCATTTTACATGTGTAAAAACAACCACCAACAGAAGAATATTCTTTTTTATTAGTATTTGTTTCATAATCTGAAAAGATTAGCTCTTCTTTACCTATTATTTTAATAAAAGCTTCCATCCATTCATATTGCCATTCAGTTGGAAGTAAGATAACTGCATAATAGTTGTTTAAACTTGAAAATTCATAAACTCTATGTGTATCAATAATAGGGTATTGTCTTACTCTTTTTAAAAGAATATTAGCTAGTGTTGTATCACATGCAGTTATAGACCAACGAGTTGGAACTAATTTTCGCCTACCTTTAGTACCAATAGCTCCAACAGAAAATGCTTTTTGCATAGCTGAGAAGGGAACTTCCTTTTCATGTAAATTTATAACTGCATCTGTAGCTTTTAAATCAGTATCATAAAATGTTTTCTCTAGTTGTCTGTCCCATTTAACAGCATCAATATCAAATTTTTCAATTAAACCACTAGGTCCATGAGGAGCACTATCTTCTGTTAATAGTGATCCTTGGGGTCTTCTTTGAAAACTAGCTTCACTATCAATAGATGTAGATGCAAGTGAAATATCTTGTAATTTTTCAACAAAAGGATTTTCTAAATCATCTACTTTCATTAATTGTTTTCCTCTTACAAGATTCATACGATATTTAATAATATCCTCTTGGCTTTTATTTTCATTAATCCATTGTTCTGGAGTATCCATTATAGAAGTATCTCCAAGTTCTGGAACCATCATAGGACCTGCAAAAACTTTTGGATAACTCCATCTACCAATAAAAACTGAAGGTGGTGTACTTCCTTCTAAATCTTTTCCGACTTTAACAGATTTCATTTGAATTTTATCTGTTAATTTTTTTAAATATGCATTTTTTGTTTCTTTCATGTTAATTTCAAAAAATAAATAATTTAATAGCTAAAAATAATTGCAACTATGAATAATATTGATAATAAACTAAAAAGTAATGCTAATAATGGTAATATGATCATTACAACTTTTTCACTACTTTTTAAACTTCTAAGAGTTGGTAATTTAGGTTCTTTTAATCTCCAATATTCATTAAGTGATTCTTGAACATTTACTAAAGTCCAAATATGTAAAATTGGGAAAAAGAAAAAATATAATAGATTCCATCCTGTTGAAAAACTTTCTAAATTATTAGTTTTAAGAAGTGACTTAACATCTTTTAAAAAGTAATAATAAACGAAGATATTTACTATTGGTATTAAAAAAAGAATAGTTCTAAGTAATGGACTTTTACTATTTTCTAATTCTTCAAAAGTTAATTTTGAATTTTTATAAAACCAATATATTTCAAAAATTCCTAATGTAAAAATCATTAAAAGTAAAAATCTTCTAATAGGAAATACTTTAGAATATTGAGTTTCTTTAGTGTCTATGTTTACTGTTTTCTCATCTTTAAAATCGATGTTACTTTCAATATTCTTAATTTCATAATCATATGAACCATGATTTGATAAATTTATATTTTCAAAATCATAAAAGCAATTTTCACATTCATAATCATTAAAAGAACTCTCTTCACCACAAATTGGGCATTCTTTCATTTTTCCACCATTTTTTATTTATGCAAACTCAATAGTACTAGGAGGTTTATCGCTTATAGATAATGCAACATGGGTTACCTCAGGAATTTCTGATGTGATTCGTTTAGACATTGTCCTAATAATATTCCATGGCAATTCTGGAATATATGCAGTCATTGCATCAACAGAACTAACTAATCTAAGTACTACTAAATAACCAAAATCTCTTTGATCACCTTTAACTCCAGTAACTTTAGTATCGGTTAAAACAGCAAAATATTGCCATAATTCCTTATTTAAACCTTCTTTTTCAATCTCTTCAGAAACAATTTTATTAGCTTTTCTACAAACTGCTAATTTTTCATCAGATAATGTACCAATAACTCTAACAGCTAATCCTGGTCCTGGGAAAGGTTGTCTATAAACAATTTTCTTATCAAGTCCTAATTCTAAACCAATTTGGCGAACTTCATCTTTATATAAATCACGAACTGGTTCTACAACTTTTAAAACCATTCCACTAGGTAATTTAACATTATGATGAGATTTAATCTTACCTTCAGTTTCAATCCAATCGGGAGCTATTGTTCCTTGAACTAAAAATTTTGCATCAGTTTTATCTGCTTCTCTTTGGAAAACATCAATAAAAACTTTACCTATGATTTCTCTTTTTTCTTCTGGATCTTCAACACCATCTAATGCAGTTAAAAACTCTTCAGAAGCATCAACATATTTAAAATTAATTTTATCTTTAAAAGTATTAGTTACTTCTTCTACTTCACCTTCACGAAGTAATCCGTGATTTACAAAAATAGCTATTAAATTATCTCCAATAGCTTCTTGAATTAAAACTGAACAAACTGAACTATCTACACCACCAGATAATGCAATTACTGCCTTTTCATCACCAATTTCATCTTTGATTTTAGCTATTGCTTCTGTAATAAATTCTTCTGGATTAAACATCATATCCACCAAAATTTATTCTTCTTCAGCAGGAGCTTCGTAATCTTCAATAATCTTTTTAATTATTGCTTCTAATCCATCATCATTACCATTTTCAACAGCATCAATAATATCATCGTATTTAATGAATTTTTCAATTTTAATAGCTTTTTCCCCTATTCCTGAAAGTCTAAAACCATATTCTTCATCACCAACAATGATGTTTACATATTCTTTTCTAAGTCCTGGTTTATTTTCTATAGCTTTACTTTTCAAATCTTCAGCATTGTTTATCATTTTTTTTCACCTTTAATATTGATTACATATTTTATAAAAATTATTGAATATCACAGATCCTTGAGGAGTGTGATGAACTTCTGGATGAAATTGAATTCCATAGATGTTTAAATCTTTATGTTTAAAAGATTCAATATTACATACTGATGAATCTGCTAATATTTCAAATTCATCTGGAATCTTTTCGACTTCATCTTTATGTGATGACCAAACTTCCATTTTTGGACCTATATCACTAAATAAATTATCATGATTTAAAATATTAATTTTAACCTTGGCATAACTTTCACTTTCAGAATTATTAATCTTTCCACCAAATGCTTTAGCTATTAATTGATGGCCAAGACATATGCCAAGTATGGGAATATCAAAATGTTTAATGTAATCTTCGCTTAATCCAGCTTCATTAATTGAAGGTCCACCTCCAAGAATTAAACCTTTTGGATTTTTTGCCTGGATTTCATCTATTGATAATTCATTTGAAACAAGTTCACAAGGTATTTTTAAATATCTAAGTGCTCTTTGTATTCTATGATTATATTGTCCTTTATTATTAATAATAATAATTGTCATTTTAAACTTCCCTTATGATATATATTTTATATCAATATAATATTTAAAATAATTTAATTAAAAAAAGATTTATAATATAAAAATTATAATTTAGATTATGGAACTTATAGATTTAGTATATATTATAGTAGCAATTTTAGTTGGAGTTCTAGTTCTTCAATTATTTATGTGGCTTTTACCAGTTGTTGTAGTTTTATTAATTGCATTTTTTGTATATATTTACTTATCTGAGAGATAATTTTATTTATCTTTCTAAATCATCATATGCTGATAGTGCAGCTATCGCACCTTCACTACATGCAACAACCCATTGTTTAACTCCTCCAGTTATATCTCCTGAGGCATAAACATTTCTTAAATTAGTTCTTTGACTTTTATCTGTTTTTATATAGTTATCTTCATCAAGTTCAACATCCAAACTTTCTGCTAATTCTGTTTGGGGAACAGATCCAATAGCTATAAATACAGCACTTAAATTTAATTTTGTTTCATTATTTTCATTATCTACAATTGTTATTGATTCTACAACATTCTTTCCTTCAATTTTTTTAACATTACTATTATAGATGACATTTATTCCTTTATCTTTAATTTTTTGCTGGAGGAATGCATCACCTCTAAATTTATCTCGTCTATGAATTATAGTTACATCACAACCAATATTATATAGATAAATAGCTTCTTGTAAGGCACTATTGCCTCCCCCCACCATAGCTACTTTTTTACCTTTAAAAAACATTCCATCACAAGTAGCACAATATGCAACTCCTTTACCTAGGAATTCTTTTTCACCTTCAACATTTAAATGTCTAAAAGTAGACCCTGTAGCTAAAATAAGTGCTTTAGTATTATAATCTTCTTTATTTGTTATTATTTTAAAATTATAATTGTCATCTTCTATTTTCTCAATAGATTTTATTGTTTCAAATTCATGCAAATCAGAGTTTTTAACACATTGATCTTTCATTTTTTCAATTAAACTAACTCCAGCAATAAGTTCAAAACCAGGATAATTTTCCATTGCTGGGACTTGACGTCCAGCTCCTCCTGAAATATTTTTATCAATGACTAATGTTTTTTTACCTTGTCTACCTGCATATAATCCTGCTGTTAATCCTGCAGGTCCAGCACCAATTATAATGATATCATATTTTTCCATAGTTTCGTCTTTAATTTTTAATTATTATTATTTATGTTATTTCCAATATTTACAGTTTTATAAAAAATTAAAAAAGGAATTTTAAAAATAGTAAATTAGTTTAATAATTTTTGAATTTCTTCTTTAACAATTCTATTTACTAAACTTCCATCTGCTTTTCCTTTAAGTTTTTTCATACTCATTCCCATTAATGGCCCCATTGCACCCATGTTTCTCTCTTCAACCATTTTGGAATTAGAATTAACAAGTTCAGAAATAATCTTAATAACTTCCTCATCATCTAAAAGCATTAAATTATTATCATTAGCTATATCTTCAACATTATTTTCAGGATTTTTACAAACTTTAACTATTAAATCTCTTATAACATCTTTTGAAACTTTACCAGTTTCTACTAATGAAAATATTTCAATTAATTTTTCATGGTTTAATATAGATGTGTCACTGCCTTCTCTTTTGATTTCTTGAATATCATATGCTAAAACAGATGCAATTGTTGTAGAATCAAGTTCAGATATTGTTTTTATATTTTCAAAATCTTCACAAATTCCTCTTCTAACTAATTGACTAGCTAAATCTTCACTTAGATTATATTCATTACTAATTCTTTCTTTTTTAACATCTGGAAGTTCTGGTAAATCATTTTTAATTTCTTGAACAAGATTTTTATCAATTTTATATAATGGAACATCAGTTTCTACATACATACGATTAGCAGTTGGTAATGGCCTCATATAGTCAGTATTCCCATCTTCTAATGCTTTTCTTGTTTCTTCCACTACACCATTAAAAGCTAAAGTAGCTCTTCTTTTAACTTCTTCAAGTGCTGATATAGCTATATCATTATCATGAGCTACAATTATTATAGCATCCTCTTTATCTACTTTTAAAAAGTTTTTTAAGGCGATAACTTCTTCTTCAGTAATTCCATATGCTGGAAGTTCATCAGTATGGAAGATTCCAGAAACACCTCTTTTTTTTGCATAGCTAGCTATTTCTGTTCCAAATCTTCTACCAGTTTGGACTTCTTTTCCTATTAATCCATTAAAACCTTTTAATATAACACCTTTAATAGATTCTGCATCTTTTAAAATTTTTGATTCAGTGTGTTTAAATACTTCATCTAAATCATAAATTTCATCAATAACTTCTGCATTTCTTTTTATAAGTTCATCTTTTATTTCTACTAATGCTAGTTGTCTTTGAATTTCTCCATTAATAATTTTTTCAAATAAATCAAGATTTTGAACTCCTTTAATTTCTACACGTGCACCTTTTTTAATAGAAATATTTAAATCTTGTCTAATTGTTCCAAGACCTCTTTTAACATTAGTACTTCTTAAAATTTGACCAATCATATATGCAATTTCTCTAACTTGTTCTGGATGGTGCATTGAGGGATCAGTTGTTATCTCAGCTAATGGAATACCGCAACGATCTAATCTAAATTCAGTATATTCATCTTCAGTTTCAATTCTTCTAGCTGCATCTTCTTCTAAACCTAAACTTTCAATGACTACTTTTCCATAAGGTGTATCAAGATGGCCATTTATAGCTATTAATCCAGTTCTTTGATATCCTCCAGTATTACTACCATCAATAATTTGTTTTCTCATGGTATGGAATTCATCAACTACTTGCATATTTAATAGTTCAGCTATAGTAATTGATATTTCAAGAGCTTCTTTGTCTAATTCATGAGGTGGTTCATCATCTATTTCAACTAAACAAGTTTCTTCATTAAAACATTCATATTTAAAATTCAATTTTTGTTTTGATGCTTGATAAGCTGCTCTATCAATTTCTCCAAGCTCACTTTGTGTAGGTCTTAAATTTCTTTTAAAAATTTCATCATATTCTTTATCAATTAATTCAGTACTACATTTACAAAATAGTTTATGTAGTGTATTTAATTGCTGATGAATTTCAATACCCATTTTAAGACCTAATTTATCATAATCCAAATTAACACAACCTAATTTAAGAAAGTTTCAATAGAACTAATATCATTAATTTCTCCAGCTATATTAGTTTTCATTAATTTATTCACTTCATTTAATTCATTAGTTTGACCTAAAACCCAACATAACTTAACATATGCAGTCTCGGGAGTCATATCTTCACAAGAAATTACACCAGAATCAATTAATTGTCGCCCAGTACTATAAACATTCATATTTACTCTACCATATAAACATTGAGAACTCATTATTATTGGAATATTTTCTTCATTTGCTCTTTTTAAAGAATCAACTAAATAATCTGGAACATGACCTAATCCAGTACCTTCAATTAATATTCCTTTATATCCACTATCAATATGATATTCAATAAAATCATTTGAAATTCCAGGAAATGTTTTAATATATCCTACTTTAGTTTCTAAATCATTAACTAATTTTAATTCATTTTCATTTCTTTTAGTATAATTAAGATTTTTAATAATCAAATCATTCTTTTTAACTTTAGCTATGGGATTAGAATTAATGCTTCTAAATGTGTCTCTACGACTAGTATGCATTTTTCTTACTTTTGTACCCTTATGAACTAAACAATAATCATCATTTAATGTTTCATGCATACAAACAGTAACATCACTAATATCTGATTTAGCAACTTCAACAGAACTAATTAAATTTAAATATGCATCAGTTGATGGTCTGTCACTACTTTTTTGAGCACCTGTTAAAACTATTGGAACTGGACTTTTAATCATAAAACTTAATGCAGCTGATGTATAATGCATAGTATCTGTTCCATGAGCTATTACAACTCCATCAGAACCTGAAGATATTTCATCTGCAATAGATTTAGATGCTTCAATCCAATATTCAGGCTTCATATTTTCACTTAAAATATTGTATAATGCTTTAACTTCATAATTTGCCATATCTAATAATTCAGGATTAGCTTTAAGTAAATCTGATGCAGCAAATGCAGGATGAACAGCTCCAGTTTTATAATCTATAATTGATGATACTGTACCTCCAGTTGAAATAATAGAAATATCTAAATCATTATCATTTTTTGATAGTTCTATATTATCATAGCTAATTTTAGGCTTTTCACCTTTTTTAATAACTTCAAGAGTAGCATCTTCTATATTAACTCCAATATTATATCCACTATCCATTTTTAATACAATAAATCCATCAGGACTATCTTCACTTCTATCTAGTAAAATTCCATTATAAGTCATATCTGGATTCGTAATAGTGATACTATCTCCAATAGAAGCTCCAGAGTTATCTAAAAATTGTTTGCAAATTGATTTATATGTCATTTAATCACCATTAATGTTTTCCTTAATCCATTGAGCTCCAGATTCTAAAACTTTAATGTTTACATCAATAATTTTATCTTTTCCTGCAAACATGTCTTTTATTCCATTTACATAAGCATCTTTTGGAATAGTTTTATCTAATTCCATTAAAGCTCCAAGAAATACAGTATTAGCTGTTTTAATATTTCCATGTTCTTCAGCTATTTGAATTGAAGGTAGTGAAACTATTTTAATATTTTTATCTGTTGAAAAATCTGTAATATGTGAATCATACATTATAATTCCACCTTCTTTAACATCATCTGCAAATTTTTCAAGTGAAGTTTTATTTAAAGCTATTAAAATATCTATATTATCAGTTGTAGGAGTTCCAATAGTTTTACCTGATATAACAACAGAGCAGTTTGAAGTCCCACCTCTTTGTTCAGGTCCATAGCTAGGATACCAAGTAACATGTTTTCCTTCAAGACATGCTGCTTGAGCTATTGTAAAACCAGCACTTAATACTCCTTGGCCTCCAAAACCTGCTACTTTAATAGATAGGGGTTCAATAGATTCATCATCAATAAGTTCAATGACTTCATCTCTATTAATATTAAAAATCTTATCTAAAGTTTCTTTACTAAAATCACTTTCGCTTCTTTTAATAGTTTTAGTTTCTGAACTTTTATCTCTAAGTTGTCCTAATGGAAATTCTTTTTCCATATGATTTTCAACAAAATCTCTAATTTGTGCACTATCCATTTTTAAATTTGTAGGACATTGTGCAAGGATTTCAACAAAACTGTAACCTTTTCCTTCTTTTTGAATTTCTAATGATTTTTTAATTGCTCTTTTTGCAATTTTAATATTTCTAGGATTTGAAAGAGAAACTCTTTCTATATAAACAGGAGCTTTAAGATTATCTATTAATTCACTCATATGTACTGGATAACCTGCATTTTCAGGATCTCTTCCATCTTGTGATGTTGTAGTTACCTCACCAACTAATGTTGTTGGAGCCATTTGGCCTCCAGTCATTCCATAAACAGTATTATTTACAAAAAATACAGCTATTTTTTCCCCACGATTAGCTGCTTGTAATGTTTCATTTAAGCCAATAGATGCTAAATCTCCATCACCTTGATAGCTCATTACAATTGCATCATCTTCAGCTCTTGAAATTCCTGTTCCAACAGCAGGAGCTCTTCCATGAGCTACTTGAATATTGCCGCAATTAAAATAATAATATGCAAATACAGCACAACCTACAGGAGATATCATTACACATCTCTCTTGGATGTCCAATTCATCCATTACTTCTCCAATAAGTTTATGTATAATTCCATGTCCACATCCTGCACAATAATGAGTTGTTTTTTGTTCACCTTCTCCTTTTCTTGAAAAATTATCATAAATGGATTTTGGATGTTTTAACACATTGAGTTCGTAATTTTCATTTATATTTTCACTATCCATTTTTTACACATCCTTAAAATCTGCAACTTCATAAACTTTTTCAAGTATATCTTTTATTTCAATTAAATTTCCACCCATTCTATTTACAAGATAAGTGTCTTCTTTTCTTAAAGCTGCTAATTGAATATCTTCAAGTAATTGACCATTACTCATTTCAACTGAAATAAACTTAACATTTTTATCAGCTAATTGTTTAATCTCTTTTTTAGGAAAGGGGAATAATGTTATTGGTCTTAAAAGTCCAATTTTTATACCTTTTTCTCTAGCTATATCTACAACAGATCTAGATAACCTGCTACTAATTCCATATGAAATAAGAACAATTTCTGCATCATCAAGATAATAATCTTCATATTCGACTTCTTTATCTTCAATTTCAGCATATTTTTCTTGTAGCCTGTAATTAAATCTTTCAAGTTCTTTAAAATCATTTGAAATTGATGTAACAAGATTGTGCATTGTTTGCTTATTTCCTCTTACTGATAAATCATTATTTATTTTAGGCTCAATTGCTTCTTCAGGAAAATTTAAAGGTTCTGCCATTTGTCCTAAAATTCCATCAGCTAATACAACAACAGGAGTTCTATATTTATCTGCAAGTTCAAATGCCTTTATTGTTAAATCACACATTTCTTGAACAGAATTAGGGGCTAATACTATGGTTTTATAATTACCATGGCCTCCTCCTTTAACATTTTGATTATAATCTCCTTGTTCTGGACCAATATTTCCAAGTCCAGGTCCTGCTCTCATTATATCAACTATTACTGCTGGAAGTTCTGCTCCTGCTAAGTAGGTCATACCTTCTTGCATCAAACTCATTCCAGGACCAGAAGATGCTGACATTACTCTATGTCCTGCACCTGCTCCACCATAAACCATATTTATAGATGCTTCTTCACTTTCAGCTTGTACAAATTTTCGCCCAGCCATTGGAAAGTATTTTGAAGCTTCATGTAATATTTCACTAGCTGGTGTAATAGGATAACCAAAATAACAATCACAACCTGCATACATTGCACCTATTATAACTGCTGTATTTCCTTTTATCATTTGATTACTCATTATTTTCCTCCAATAACTATTTTCTTTTTCTTTTATAACTATGGACTTCAATAGCTAATGGTTCTGGACATGCATAATAACAATTTCCACAGCCATTACAATTTTCACCAGTGTATTTAACATACTGATATCCATTATCATTTAAATCTTCACTTAATTCTAAAACTTTTAGGGGGCAATCCATAATACATCTTTCACAAGCTTTACACTCATTTTTATGTATTACTGGATATGAACTTGGTCTTTTCATAGTAATCATAAATTCTCATCTTTATTTCTAATTTCTATCCTTCTTATTTTACCACTTATTGTTTCTGGAATTTCTTCAACAAATTCAATTTTTCTAGGATATTTATAAGGAGCTGTTACATGTTTTACATGGTTTTGAATATCTTTTATTAATTCTTCTGAAGCTTCATACTCTTCAGTTAATATTACTGTCGCCTTAACAATTTGTCCTCTTATTTCATCAGGATATCCTGTAACTGCACAATTTAGGACAGCTTTGTGAGAAATTAATGCATTTTCAACTTCATAAGGTCCAATTCTATAACCTGAACTTTTAATTATATCATCATTTCTACCAACAAAGTGGAAATATCCATCTTCATCTTTCCATGCTGTATCTCCACAATGATAATGATTATCATACCAGACTTTATCTGTTTTTTCTTTGTCTTTGTAGTATTCTTTAAATAGTCCTGGAGGTATACCATCTGATACATTAAATGTAATTTCTCCTTCATTTCCTACATCAACAATATTATCTTCTGTATCTAAAAGTTCAATATCAAAAATTGGTGCAGGTTTTCCTACTGAATTTGGTTTTGGATCTAACCAAATGAAAGTAGCTATTGCAAGTGTTGTTTCTGTTTGTCCAAAACCTTCTTTAATTCTTAGACCTGTGATTTTCTCAAATTTATTAGAAACTTCTTCAGGTAATGGTTCTCCTGCTGTTGTAACATAAGTAAGATTTTCAAAATTATACTTACTTAAATCTTCATTAATTAATAATCTATAAATTGTTGGAGGTGCACAAAATGTTGTGACTTTTTCTTCTGTTAGTCTCCTTAAGAAATCATCTCCATGGAATCTTTCATAATCATAAATAAAGACAGAGCTTCCTGCAACCCATTGACCATATATATTTCCCCAAACAGCTTTTCCCCAACCGGTATCTGCTGTAGTATGATGAATTCCATTTTCAACTACATTATGCCAATATTTAGCTGTGATAATGTGTCCAAATGGATATAAATAATTGTGTTCTACCATTTTTGGTAATCCTGTAGTTCCTGAGCTGAAGAAAATAATCATTGCATCATTATTATCATTAATATATTCTCTTTCAAATTCATCACTCATTTTAGACATTTCTTCATCAAAATTGTGCCAATCTTCAATATCTTTTTCTATTACAATTTTTGTTATATCCATATCTAAATCTTTTTGAGCTTGTGTATAATCAGCTATTAAATCATCTTCATCAATTGAAATGACCATCTTAACATTAGCTTTTTCTAACCTGAACTTAATATCTTTAAGTTTTAACATGTGTGTTGCAGGAATAGCTACTGCTCCAATTTTATGAAGAGCTACTAAAGTAAACCAAAATTCATACCTATTTTTCAAGGTAATCATTACTTTATCTCCTGATTTAATTCCATAGCTTTTAATTAAATTAGCAACTTTATTACTATATTTTTTCATATCTTCAAAAGTAAAAACATGCTTTTCATCGCCATTTGTCCATCTAAGTGCAATTTTTTCAGGATCAATTTCAGCATATTTATCTACTACATCAAAACCAAAATTAAAGTTATCTGGTATATTAAATTCGAAATTATCTTTAAAATCTTCATAAGAGTCATAATCTACTCTTTTAACAAAATTTTTTATTAATGATGACATAAATTAACCTCTCTACATTATAGCTGCTAAAAATTTAACTTTTTCATTATTCATAGCTTTCATTCCATGTTTATGTCTTGAATCAAAGAAAATAGAATCTCCTTCATTTAAAATGATTTCATTATTATGAATGTATATTTTCATAGTCCCTTCTAAGATATAATTAAACTCTTGACCTGCATGAGCATTTAAAGTTGGTTCATCTTCTCTAGGATCTACAGTAATAACAAACATTTCTGCTTTTTTGTGGATAAATTTATTACATAAATTTTCATATTTGTATTGTTTCCTACGATCAACAGAAATTCCTTTTCCTTTTCTAGTAACATCAAATATATGCATTCTAGTTTCTTCACCAGTTAATAATAAACTTAAATCTACTTTTAAAATATGAGCAATTTCATTTAAAAAACTAGCAGGAATATCTAATTCTCCACTTTCGTATTTTTCATATACATTTTCTTCAATATCTAATTCATCTGCAAATTCTTTGGTAGTTTTATCGGAAAGTTCTCTTAATTCTCTTATCCGATTTCCAATATTTTTATTAAATTCGTTCAAATTAACACCTTTTTTTGATTGCTTAAAATGTTTATAAAATAGCTCATTGTATATTAATAAACAATAATTACTACATAATATGAGGCAATATATATCAAAATCTTGTGTTTTTATCTTCTTTTTAAAGAAATCTTAAACATTAAAATTTTAAATAATACATAACCTTTCCTTAGAGTATATTTTTATGTTTATATATTATATATAAATTTCTTAATTTTATGAAAATAAGTCCTTTTTATTGTATTGATATTGAATAAAAAATTTTAATTAGAATTAAATTAATTATTTTATTAATTTTATTATCTATTTATATATAATATGTACATTATATAGATAATATAATTATAATATGAATAGGTGAAAAAATGTCAATGGAAAATCTTGGTGAAGTATCTACTAATGTAATGTCCATTAGAATTAAAATGAATAGCTTAAATAATGAAATAATCAGATTTATAAATTCTTATAAAACAGATAATGATGATTCTTTTTTTATTAATTGTAATAATGATCTTATTAATTCATTAAATGAAAATACAAATAAATTAAATCAATATATGGATGATTTAAAAGTCATTAAAAATAATAAAGACAATGAAGATTATAAAAATTTAATTCCAGTTTGTTTAGATAATGTACATATATTTGATAAATTAATTTTTACAATAAATAATGCAATAGATATTATTAATGATAAGAACATTTCAGCAAATGAATCTAAAGTAGAACTTATTGATAAATTAAATAATTTATTAAAAATTATTGATGAATGTGTTGATTTTGCTGAAAATATTTAATATTAGCTATTTAATTAATTATTTATCTTATAAATGTATTTTAAAACTAAATTTTAAGACTATTAATCACTTCTGTCAACTTAAGTTTTTTTTTAGAATTTTTTTTCTTTATTTTCTTTATTTTATTCGTTAAATATGTTGTTTTCTTGTTTTATTAGTGTAATAATAGTTAGTTTTAAATAATGGTTATTATATAACTATTAATAGGATTATTAACATTATTTTTTATTTTTATTTTGTTTTTAGATGTTGATGATTTGTTTTTATAAAATTGATTGGATTTTAGATTTTTTGGGGTTGTTTTATGTTGTTTAGATCATTTGATTTAGATTTGAAAAGTTTAATTAATTATGAAACAGAAAGTTATATTTTAGAAGAAAATAAGTTTTCTAGAAATCGTAAAATGGGGTTTAAAGATTTCGTTTATTATATATTAAGAAATAAAGGTAAAACAAGTGTTTTAGAGATTGACGATTATTATTGGGATAAATTTGGTGATGATGAGATGCCTATAAGCAAACAGGATTTATCTAAGCAAAGAACGTATTTGGACGGTAGAATTTTTAAAGATTCTAATGCAAAAACAATTAAAAATATTTATTCTAATCCTAAATTTGATTTAGATGATTTTAAAGGTTATAAAGTTTTTGCAATTGATGGATCACAAGTAGAATTGCCCAATACTGATAAAACAAGAAAAGATTTTAATGTAGCTTTAAGAGCTTTAAAAGAAACAAAAACACCAAAAGCACGAATATCAATCTTATCTGATGTTAAAAATGAACTAATAATTGATTCATCCATTTCTGAAATGAGTATAGGTGAAGAAGTACATGCATATGATCATATTGAAAAAACAGACAAAATAATTGATTTAGAAAAATCAATAATAGTTTTTGACAGATACTATGCTTCCATAGAACTATTTTTACAACTAATATCTAAAAAAAGCAATTTCATATTCAGACTACGAAATATTGACTACAAAAAAGAAAGAAAAAGAATGAAAACAGATGATGAATACATCGAAATCAATTTAAACAACATTAGAACTAAAAATATTAAAAATAAAGAATTAAAAGAAAAAGCAGAAAAAATAGGACGATTAAAATTAAGAATAGTAAACATACCACTAGAAAACGATGAAATAGAAACACTAATAACCAATATACCATCAGAAACAGCCAACAAAGAAGAATTAAAACAATTATATGGCCAAAGATGGAAAATAGAAGAAGGATACGATGCCCTGAAAAATAAAATACACATAGAAAACTTCAGTGGAAAAAGACGAATAATCATCGAACAAGACTTTTACGCACAAATACTCATGTACAACATGCTAATAGCACTAAAAAGAGAATACAACCAAAAAATAAAAGAAGATCCCAAATATAAAAACTGCAAATGCGAATACAAAGTCAACATAAACCTACTATCAGGACAATTAAAAAACTACCTAATAACAATGGTATTTACAAAAAACAAAAAAGAACAAGAAAAAATAGACAAAAGAATGTACAAAAAAGCCACCAGATACCTAATCAAAGTACCCACACAAAAAGAAAACAAAAGAAACACAAAAAACCAACCCAAAAAATACCCATACAACAACAGAAAAAATTTCTAAAAAAAAACCTTAAGTTGACAGAAGTGACTATTAATGAGAAATTTTAAATAGTATAAAAGATATATATTATAATATGATATCATAAAGCATTATGATACAATTTATTTTTTATTAGTGATTTATATGACATCAAATAACATAGACAATATTGTAATTTTCAAAAAAGAATTAGGTAGACAATTAGAAATCGATCAAAAATATGTTGGAATTAAAACTACAGAAAATAATATCTTTAAAGTTAATTTAAGAGTTCCAGAAAATTTAAAAGATGAAGTTCTTGATTATTTTAAAAAATTCCAAATTGCTGAACCAATTTCTTTTGATATTGGTAATACTGGTGATATAAATTGTTTATTTAGAGGCACATCACCTGTTATAGAAAATGATGATAATGGAACTAAGTATTATTTAATATCTGTAATTTTAGAAGAAGTTAAAAAAGTTCTTCCAGATGAAACAGAAGGACATACATGTAGTAATTGTGGTTTGCATTAATCTTTAAACCACTTTACTGTTTCTTCTATTTGTTTTTCAAATGCACTAGAATCTACTTTAAAATTTATTTTACTCATTAAAGATACATCAGCTGATGAATGTTTAATGTCTCCTTTTCGCTCATCAAGATATTCTGGTTCTAAATCTGAATTTAAAACATTTTTTATTATTTTGAAAAGTTCATTAATAGTTAATTTCTTACCAGAAGCTATATTTAAAACTCCATTATAATCAGATTCACATGCAGCTATATTAGCTTTAACAATATCTTTTACAAATATGAAATCTCTTGTTTGCTCACCATCACCATAAATTATTGGCCTTTCATTGTTTACTAAAGCAAATATAAAATTAGGAATTACTGCTGCATATTGTGAGTTAACATCTTGTTTTGGTCCAAATACATTAAAATATCTAAGTGAAACAGCATTTAATCCATAACTTTCTGTAAATGATTTTAAATACAATTCACAACTAGCTTTAGAAGCAGCATAAGGTGAAGTTGGCATTAAAGGTTCACTTTCTTTTAAAGGAGTATTAGGATTTTGCCCATAAACTGCAGATGATGATGAGAAAACAATTTTTTTAATATTTTGATTTTTACAAGCTATAATCAATTTAACTGTTGCATCTACATTATTTTCATTTGATTTTAAAGGTTCATCTACACTTAATGGTACACTTGCCATAGCTGCAAGGTGAAAAACATAATCAATATTTTCTAATATCTTATCTAAATCTAAATCATTTAAGTTTCCTTTAATGATTCTCATATTTTTATGTTCTGGATTTTTTAAATTATTTATTTTTCCAGTAGATTCATTGTCAATTATAGTGATTTGATTATTATCTACTAATTCATCAACAATGTGGGATCCAATAAATCCTAATCCTCCTGTTACAACAATATTTTTATTTTTCATAATAATTTTCCTAATTTTTAAATTAATTTAATATTTGTTTTTGTAAACTTATTAAATTTATTTATTTTATATGAGGGATTTTATTTTCAAGTTCAATTCATAATTCTTAAATATTACTTGAATAATATATTTTATATATCTAAAGTAATTTTTATTTTTTATAAAGAGAAATTGTTTTAGATGAATGAAATAATTTTTTAAAAAATTAAAAAAAAACGAAATGGAGGTCGTTTAAAATTAATTTGAAAAAAGGAATAATATTAATAAGTTTAACAATGTTAATATTATTCTCAATTAGTTCAATTAGTGCTGAAGAAATTAGCACTAATATTGAAGAAGTTAGTGATGTAGGATTTGAAACTACAGCTAGCTATGATAAAGAAATTTATGTAAACACTACTGGCAGTGATGGTAATTCTGGTAGTAAAGATAATCCTTATGCTACTATTAATCAAGGTATATCAAGTGCTTCTGATTCTGAAGATGTAGCTATTTATTTAAGTGAAGGAACATTTGATGGTACTGGAAATGTTGGGCTAACAATTAATATTGATCATCAATCAAATGGTGGTAGTTTAACTTTTATTGGTAGTGGAAATAAAACAATAATAGATGCACAAAGAATTTCAGATATTTTTTATATTCCTAATTATAATTCAAATATTACTTTTATTGATATTACTTTTATTAATGGTAATGGTCAGTATGGTGGTTCTGTAATTTATAATCAAGGAAGTTTAACAATTCAAAACTGTATTTTTCTTAATAATTCAGATGCAAGTAATGGTGGTGCAATTTATCATTCTGGAAATGATATAAGTATTTTAAATTCTATTTTTGAAAATAACTCTGCAAATACACGTGGTGGTGCTTTATATATACAAAGTGCAACAACAATAAATCTAATAAATAATATTTTTAAAAACAACTATTTTAAAGCCACATCTGGAACCATGATTGGAACAGGTGTTTGTATTCAAAATTCAGATAATGCAAATATCACAAATAATAAATTTATTAATCATTCTTCTGGATTAACTGCACGTGATGGTGCTTTATATCTTATTTCAGTTGATGGGTATCTAACTAATAATACATTTGAAAACTGTCAACATATTGGAACAACATATTCTATTGTGTATCTTTCTGGAAACAATTATCTCAAAGATAATAAATTTATTAACTCTTCTAATACAAAAGGTAATCTTTATAATGCTGGAAATATGAATGTTAAAATTAATTATGATGATGCTATTGTTACAGGTCCAACTTTCACTTTAACTGCAAATGTAACTGATGATAATGATAATAAAATTACAGGAGGATCTGTCAATTTTTATGCAAATGATATTTTAATAGGTTCTGGAACTGTTGATAATGGAATTACTACTTGGACAGGTAATAAATTATTAACTACTGGAACATATGAACTTAAAGGAGATTATGTTAATAAATATGGAGATTCTGAAATAATATCAGGTACTTTAACTTACACTGCTCCAATTATTACAACTGTGGAATATTGGGTATCTAATGTTGGTAATGATAATAATCCTGGAACTGAAAATAGTCCATTTTTAACTATTAATAAAGCTATACAATCTGCAAGTAATTTAAATAATGTCATTATTTATTTAAAAGGAGAAACTTTTTTAGGAATCGGTAATGTTGATTTAGAAATAAATTTAGCTAACATTGATTATGGAAGTAGTATTACATTTATTGGTTTAAATAACATAGCTACTATTGATGGCCGGGAAACTAATTCAATCTTTAAAAGTATTGGATCTCAATCTGTAGTAAATCTCATAAATATGACTTTGAACAATGGTAAATCACAATATGGTGGTGCAATAACTAATCAAGGTGTTCTTACTATAGAAAATTGTACTTTTTCAAATAATTATGCAACAAGTCACTATGGTGGTGCAATATATCATAATTCTAAAAATTCTTTAACTATAAACAATTCCACCTTTGAAAATAATTCAGCTAATTATTATGGTGGTGCAATAGCAGTATACCAATATTCTCCTAATGTTATTTTAACTAATAATGATTTTATTAATAATAAGGTAAGGACTGCTGGTCAAGGTGGAGCATTGTATGCTAATTATGTTTCAAGTATTTCTTTAATTAATAATACATTTATTGATAATAGTATTGTAACAGGAGGTACTGGTGGTTCAGCATATATCTATCCATCTGAGGAATCATATATTGAATTAAATAAATTTATCAATAGTAGTTCTGGAACATATTCTGGATTATACTTAAGCTCTTCTGTTAAGGGAACTGTAAAAAATAATCAATTTATTAATTGTACCAATACTGGAACATCAAAAGATTTGATTTACCTCGCAGGCAATAATTTCCTTGAAGGCAATACTATAAAAAATTCTTCAAGTTCAATCGGACATATATATAATGCAGGGTATATGAATGTTAATATAACCTATGAAGATAATACTGTTGATTCTACTTCTTTCACACTTAAAGCTACAATAACTGATGATATGGGAAATTTAATATCTGGTCCTACTTCTGTTTCAAATGGTATTTCATTTTATATTAATGATACATTATTAGGTTCTGCAAGAATTTTAAATGGTGAAGCAATATTATCATATGTTGGAATTCCAGATAATGGAATATATAATTTAACTGGAGACTATTTAAGAAAATATCAAATTTCAACAGTAGAATCTGCTACATTAATTATTTCTATCAATAGAGAAAATGTTGATATATATGTTGCTACAAACGGAAGTGATGAAGAAGGTGATGGTAGTTTCTTAAAACCATTTAAAACTATTCAACATGCTATAACATATGGATTTACACAAACTATTTCTCCAGTGATTCATATAATGGAAGGAGTTTATTCTGGAAATAAAAATACAAATATATCTGTTTCTAATGCTGGAATATTAACATTAGTTGGTGAAGGATACAATAATACAATTATTAATGGAGCTGACAATAGTTGGTTTTTCTCTTTTGGAAATAGTCTTGATGTGATTTTTAAAAATATAACATTTAAAAATGGTTTTGTATATAATACAAATCTTATAACTGCAAATAATCTTAATATGATTGATTGTATTATGAATGATAATTATAACAATCGAAATACAATTCAAGCTTCAAATTTTAATGCAAATAATCTAACATTTATAAATAATTCCGGACCTATTTTTTTATTTACTAATGGAGGAATTGCTAATATTAATAATTCTTATTTTGCTGATAATAGTAATAGGGTAATATATTCAACTTCTCGGGCCAATGTTAATATTAATAATTCTTATTTAATTAACAATTATTTCACTGGTTATTCTTATGATTTTGGAGGAGCAATATTCACTGTTGGAATTTTAACCAGTATAAATAACCATTATGAAAATAATAAAGGACCTAACTCTGGTGCTATTGCTGCTGGAACTGTCTATTCAATAAAAGACACATTTATTAATAATTCTGCTATTCATGCAACTTCTGGTTTTGGAGGAGCTATTAATGGTGCTGCTTCTGTTGATGGTGGTGCTTCTGTTATAAATGGAACATTTATTAATAATTCTGCTACTAATGGTGGAGCATTATATAATGTTAAAGAAATAATTAATTGTACTTTTATAAATAACACAGCAGGAACTTTTGGTGGAGCAATTTATTTAATGTCTAGTGCAACCATTAAAGGCAATGATTTTATAAATAATACTGCTAATACAAATGGAAATGACATTTATTTATATGGTAATTCAATGATTAATAATATTACAATAGTTTTTAATAATACATTTATTACAAATATTGGTGATTTTTTAATAGCAAACATTTATCATATAGACAATGCAATTATTGGTGCTCAAAACATTCAATTTTATATCGATGATGATTTTATTGGAGTTTCTTCTATACAAAATGGTATCGCTAAATTACAAAATTCTGATTGGATTGATGGAGAATATACATTCTCTGGAAAATATATTAATGATGATGGATCAATTTTATATCAAAATGGAACAGTTATTGTTGAATTAATAATGCCTTTAAATAATTATACTGTGTGGGTATCTGATAATGGAGGAAATGATATTACAGGTAATGGATCTTATGAAAATCCATTTAAAACAATACAAAAAGCATTAGAACATGCTTATACAATGTCTAGAAATATTACTGTTCAAATTATGGAAGGAAACTATAATGGAATTGGAAATACTGAAATATCACTTAATAATAATGTAATGTTGACTTTCATTGGTTTAGATGTTAACAATACAATTATTGATGGGGAAAATATTAATAAATTTTTTATTATAACCTCTAAAAATAACATTTATTTTTATAATTTAACTTTTAAAAATGGATTCACTAGCTCCGTAGATCAACTTTCACCAATATGGATTTCTGAAAATAGTAATGTCATATTCAATAACGTTAATTTTATTGATAATCATGGATATCGCGGAGGAGCTATTACAAATTATGGTAATTTAATTATTAATGATTCTTATTTCTATAAAAATGGAAATGGCGAAAAAGGAGGATCAATTTGGAATAAAGGTCTTTTAACTATTGATAATTCTGAGTTCTTCTTAAGTTATGCAGGCTATGGTGGAGTTGTATGGAATGAAGGTACTTTAAATTTCTTCAATTCTGAAATACGAGATAGTTTAGTATATCGTGGTTCTGAATATGCTGTTTTTGAAGGATCTGGAAATGTGACAACTACCAATTCTAAAATATGGACCTCTGATTTTGATGTTACTGGACTTATTTTTGTAGATGGATTTTATTTACCTAATCAAGCTAAAAGAGTAAGTATAAATGGAAATAACGTTTATATGTATAATATTACTGTTGAAAGCTTTAATAATGAAGTTTATTTTTCTTCAGATACTTGGGGTAGAGCGAATATTAATGTTCTTGAAGCATATGATTGTATTTTTATTAATTTAGATTATATAACAATTAATACTTTTATTTCATCATATTTTGATTCATGTATATTTGATAATGTATCTAAAATATCTTTTTTACAGCCAACTTCTGGAAATCAAAATAATACTATTATTAATTCTATAATTTTGACTAATTTAGAGTTTAGAGAAGATTTTAATAATATCAATTTAAATTATAATTGGTGGGGTACTAATAATCCAACTTATTTAATAGGTGGTGTTGAATATACTCCTGATACTTGGATAATTTTAGATGTGATTATTGATAAGATTGATGATTTATCTAAAAACATCACAATTTCATTAAACAAATATACTGATGGAGTTAATGTTTATGGTTATGATGGATTTTTATTTGAAAGGGAATTCATACTAGAAACTAATAATGGTACTATTACTCCAAATTCAGGAAATATGGGAGAAATTTCAAGTATTTTTACAAGTAATAGCTATGGTAATAATACAATCAATGTAACTGTTGATGGATACACACTTACTTTTGAATTTATATTATATTCTTCTGATGTTAAGATAGTTGTTGATAATTTTACAGGAGATGCTGGTGAAACTATAGTGATTCCTGTTTATGTTTCAGCTAATGGAACTATTGTTAATAATGGAACTATTTATATTACAATTGGTGATAAAAAATATAATGCAAGTGTTTTTGATGGATTAGCTAATATTTCTATTGTTATACCAAGCAATCCTGGTAATTATAATTTAACTGTTTTATTTGATGGCGAAAGTGTATTTAATAACAATGTTGCTAATTTTACTTTAACTGTTAATAAGTTTGATGTGGGCATGGTTGTTGTTGCTCCTTCTGTTGATGTTACTGAAAATGGTACTGTTATTGTTACTTTCAATGAAACTGATGTTGATGGTAATATTGCTATTAATGTTAATAACAATAATTATGAGGTATCTATTATTAATGGTGTTGCTACTTATGTTTTACCTAAATTAAATGTAGGTACTTATACTATTACTGTAACTTATGCTGGTAGTAATAAATATAATGGTGTTAAAGATAAAACAAATTTAATTGTTTCCAAGGCTAATGCTACTTTTAATGTTACTGTTCCTGGTGTTTTATCTGATGAAAATGGTACTGTTGAGATTAGTGGTCCTAGTGATGCTACTGGTAGTGTTATTGTTACTGTTAATGATAAAAATTATCCTGGTACTTTA
The DNA here is from genome assembly GCF_046197865.1 of Methanobrevibacter sp. DSM 116169. Taxonomy (GTDB): domain Archaea; phylum Methanobacteriota; class Methanobacteria; order Methanobacteriales; family Methanobacteriaceae; genus JAHKLT01. The sequence goes on from NZ_CP166990.1 coordinate 812,524, forward strand.
GTTAATGGTAAAGTTGTTGTTGATTTGCCTGTTTTGAATCCTGGTTCTTATACTGTTACTGTTACTTATAGTGGGGATGGTAAGTATGCTTCTAATGTTTTCACTAGTGTTTTAACTGTTAAGGATATTTCTGAGCCTACTTTATCTTTTGATAATGTTGTGATGTTTTATCAGGATGGTACTCGTTTAGTTGCTCTTCTAACTGATGCTCGAGGTAATCCTATTGTTAATCAAACTGTTGTTTTAGTTATTAATGGTCAATCTTATTCTCGTTTGACTAATGGTACTGGTCATGCTAGTATTGCTTTGAATTTGGATCCTGGTTCTTTTAATGCTTCTGCAACCTACACTTATGGTAATGGTTCCATTTTAACTCTTAATAATACTGTTTTCATTAATTCTACTGTTCAAGGTTCTGATTTGACTAAACTTTATCGTAATGGTAGTCAGTATCAAGCTACTATCTTAGATAAGGATGGTAATCCTATTGCTAATACTGATATTACTATGAATATTAATGGTGTTATGTATACTCGTAAAACTGATTCTAATGGTGTTGTTACTTTATCTATTAATTTAGATCCAGGTGAATATATTATTACTGTTAAAAATCCAAAAGATAACTTAACTAGAAGTAATATAATCACTGTTTTACCTACACTCATATCTGAAGACCTTACTAAGTACTATCGTAATGCTAGCCAATACAATGTCAAAGTTATTAATGAGAAAGATGAGTTAGTTAAAAATACCGAAGTTACTATGAATATTAATGGTGTAATGTATAAAAGATCTACTAATAATGAAGGAATTGTTACTTTAAGTATTAACTTAGACCCTGGTGAATATATTATCACCGTAGAACATCCTACAAGCGGCCTCCACATAAGTAATATAATTAAAGTACTTCCAACATTAAAAGGCCAAGACATCACAATGGAAAATAACAATCGTAAACCATATGAGGTTACTCTTGTTGATGGTACAGGTAAAGCTATTGCAAATAAAATGATTAAAATTAATATTAATGGTGTTTTCTATGAACGTGAAACCAATTCTAATGGTGTTGCTCGTTTAAATATTAATTTAGATCCAAACACATACATTGCAACAGCAGAATACGATGGATACTACACATCCAACATAGTAAAAGTAAACACATAAGATTAAAACTTTTTGAATTTTTTCTTTCCTATATTTTTTATGGGAAAGAAATACTTTTTTCTTTTTTAAACCTTTTTTGTATAATTATAAATATTACTTTAATAAATATTATTAAATGTAGTCAATTTTTTTATAATTTGATTTATGTTCGACTATATTTCACATAATTAATTGTAAAAGGAGGTGAAATTTGTTATGAAAAAATTAAACATGATAATATGTGTAATGTTATTATTATTTTCGATAAACCTAGTAGCAGCTGATAATTTCACTGATGTTAATTTAGATATTGTTAATCAATCAAATGATTTTGATAGTTTATATTTCAATGAAAATCAAGAAGATTTCAATGAATATTTGGATGATTTTAATATTTATGATTATTCAATTTGTTATGATCAATATATTCGTTCACCACAAGTTATTTTTATTACAGAAGATAATTATGAAAATTATTTTAATAAATACACTGGTGTAATTAATGATAATGCAGATATTATTGGTGGAGATATATTGAAAATTGGAAATTTCACAAATAAAGCATTTGTTATTGATCGTAAACTTACTATTACTTCAATATCTGATTATGATACAATAAATAATGGAGTTATTTATTTAGTTAGTGGTAGTGATGAATCTATTATTACTGGATTAAGAATCATTAATACTGATGTAACTATTTTAAATAATGGTGTTCAAGGACCTAGATTACATGGTATTTCTATTATGAATTCTAATAACAATGTTATTTCTTATAATTATATACGTATAGGAAAAGCTTTGGGAGTTTATGGAATGCCTATGGGATGGTCTAGTAATAATACGATTGTTTATAATGATATTAAAACAAGTTTTACTACTGTAATGCCTATGGGATTATGTCATAATAATAATATTTCTTATAATATTATGGAAACCTTAGATGTTAGAGAGGGAACTACTTCTAATGTTATATATTATAATCAATTTGGTCATGCTGATTATGGTGGACCCTCAACTTGTAATAATAATATTATTTCAAATAATTATTTAAAATGTGCTAGTACTAGTGAATGGTGTATTGTGTTAACAGTTGCAGGTAACTCTCAAAACACAACTATTATTAACAATACTGTTGTTTTAGGAGCAACAGGCATATCAGCTTATGGTGGCAATATAAAAATTGAAGGAAATACAATACTTGAAAGTGTGGTTAGTATAGGTTCATTTGGAGATAATATTCTTGTTTCAAATAATACTATTTTAGCTAATTATGCAATATCTGGAATAAATGTTAATAGTTTAGAAGGAAATTTTAATCATAATATATCCGTATGTAACAATAGTCTTTATTTTAATAATACTCATCAAGGCATTATTGTAAGTGGATATGGTGCTAATATTTTCAATAATAATCTTTACTTTAATAATGGTACTTATTATGGAATTTATGTAAATGGAAATTATTTAAATATTTATAATAATTCTATTAATATGGGATATTATGGTAAAGGAATTGGAATTAATGCTAATTCAGCAAAAATTTCTAATAATTATATTTATTCTGTTGTAGATGATGGAATTGAATTAATAGGTAGTTACAATGTAATTGAAAATAATTTTATTTATACTAAAGCAAGAGGTATTTCTATTAATTCTCCAAATAGTAAATGTTATGATAATATTATAGATAATAATGTTATTTTTAGCGATGGTTATGGAATTTTTATAAATGGTTTAGTATATCATACTGTTATTTCTAATAATATTATTGAAACTAATAGTAGTGAGGGAATTTATAAAAATATACCTGATGAAAATACTGATGATAATTCCGATAATAATATTAATGGAGTTATTCATGATGCATCTGCTTTAATTATTGATGATAATAATTTTTATTTGTATTTTAATAGCGAAGGTTATTTAAGTTATACTTTTAAAGAAGGAAAAGTACCTACAATATTTTTCACATTTTTAACAAATAAAAATATTTATTTTGATAATAAAGTCAATATTATGAGCAATAAAATGGGAAATCTTTTATTAAATGTTACAATTCATTTTATTGGGGATTCTAGTGGATCCATTGTTCAAGATTTTAAATTTTATAATAATGGAAAAACAGGCATTATTTTAGATAGTGTTGATGAAATTTTATTAAAAAATAATAATTTAACTATTTTATCTAATTCTAATCAATACATTGTTTATGGTATTTTGATTAAGGGAATTTGTGAAGATATAATTATTTCAAATAATAATATCTATATTAATTCAAAATCTAACAATGCGTATGGTATTAATATATTAGCAAATAATAATCAATTTGAATTTTCAAAGAATTTTATTATTTCAAATAATAATATTAATATTTTCGCTACAGGTTTAGCTGAAGGATTATATACAGATTCATTAGTAAATAGTAATATTTCAAATAATACAATTAATATTATATCTGATTCTTTTGCTTATGGTATAGCAACAGCTAATATAATTGGTAGGCAATATGGATTAAATATTACAGATAATATTATTATAATTCATTCAAAAAGTATGGTTTATTTAATTGAATTCCATATGAGTGATAATTGTAATATTAAGAATAACTATCTTTGGGGAGAAGGTAATGGTATTTATGGAATAAGTACTTATAAATCGAGCAATGTAACAATATCCAACAATGAAATTTTCGCTTTTGGGGGTGATTTGTTAAATATAGAAACCAATGATGATATTATGGGCAGTGGAAATGCTGCTATTATTATTTTGGGTTCCAGTAATAATATTGATGTATTTAATAATTTAATTTATACTAATGCCTCAAAGCAAATTATTGGCAGTGAATTAAATCCAACTGTTAATTTTTATTCTAATAGTCATATTATTGATAATTTTAATTATATGAATTATTTTAATAATGAAAATTATTTAAAAGAAGGTATACTTTCATCTGGTGATGTTATTTTATTTAATAACTTTACTAATGAAATTATTTTTATTATAGACATTTCTATTAATATTTTATCATATAAAAATAAAGATTTCAATGGTATTTTAAAATTAATAAGTGGATCTAATGGTTCTAATATTTCTAATCTAAACTTTAATGGTGGAATTTTATCATTATCAAATGTTAATAATGTATATACCTATAACAATTCGTTTATATCTTCAAATATAATTATTAATGATTGTTTAAATATAACATTATCTTTTAATAACTTCACTGCCTTTGATAAAGATAATATTTTTATTCATATTGTTGATTCAAGTAATACACAAATTTATGAAAATTATTTTGTAATAAATAATTGTTATTCTTTTAAAGCGATTTTAATGGACAATTCATTAGATAATAATATTTATAATAATGTTTTTGAAGGTATAGGAGAAAATATTATTTTTATAGAATCTAATAAGTCAAAATATAATAATATTTTTAGTAATATGATGACATTAGAAGGATATTCAATTTTTGCTTATTTTGGCTTTGATGCTCATTATGATTTAATTAAATATAATGATATTGTTTTAAATGGAACAAATACTATTACTAATCAATCAGGTATTTATTATTATGGTTCTTCTTCCAGTAATAAAATTTATGAAAATAATATTGTTTCATATTCTATAAATGGTGGAGATTATGCTATTTATTTAGTAGAAAAAGAAAATTTATTTAATCAAATCATTGGTAATTATTTGATTTGTGATAATGGTTTATTAAGGGCAGATTATGCAGTATTTGCTCATTTCGCTTTTATTGTTAATAATACTCCTTTTTATATTTATGTTTCTGAGAAAGGTAGTGATATAGAAGGTGATGGTAGTGAATTTAATCCATATAAGTCTATAAGTTTTGCTTTAAAAAATGCTTTAAATAAATGTGTCATAATTTTGCTTAAAGGTACATATAATGAGAATAGTTTAATGATTGATAAAAACATTACAATTACTGCTATTAATACTGAAGGTGATGTTTTCATTGATGTTGAAGGTAAACAATTATTTACAATATTATCTGGAGCTATTTTAACAGTTAATGCTTTAAAAATTTTCAATGCTCATTCTATAAGTGGCGGTTCTGTTTTCATGAATAATGGTACATTAATTATTAATAATTCTATATTTTATGACAATTCTGCTTTTTGTATAGACCATAGTCATGACTGTGGATATGGTGGTGTAATATTAAACTATGGGGATTTAATAATTAATAGTAGTAATTTTTATAAGAATCTAGCACATAAAGGTGGGGTCTTAGCTGATTTTGGAGAAACTATAATTGAAAATTCATTATTTTATGATAATTCTGCTACTAATGGTGGAGTTATATTTACTGATAGTGAAAATGAATTAATGATTATGAATTCGGTGTTTTATAATAATTCTGCACTTAAAACTTTAGATTTTTGTGTTTTGAATATTATAAAAGTCGGCAGTTCAGCACAACATGGAGATTACTATAATTATTTTACAGAATGTTGTAAATATGTTATGATTGGACTTGATGCGAGTGATAATGGAATTGGTAGAGGGGGAGCCATATTTAGTAATTCTCCAATCAGCATATACAATTCTTTATTCGAAGCTAATATGGCTAGTAATGGCGGAGCAATTGCTCAATATTGTAGTTTTGGAGAAAAATCTACTTTTGTCCCTACAGCTTCTTTGTTAATAGTTAATTCCACATTTAATTTTAATGAAGCACGAGATATTAATTATGGTAATTTGACATTAATTGAAAATATTAATCGACTTATGGTTATCCAAGCAGTTAATGGTGGAGCTATATATGGCACTTTAACCAATTGTACTATTTTGAATTCTGTATTTACTAATAATGGTGCTGATAAAGATGGGGGAGCATTATATATTCAATCTCCAAATGGTATTATTGATGATTCTACTTTTATGTTTAATTCTGCTAGTGGTTATGGTGGAGCTTTAAATTTATTTGGTAATTTTTTAGTTACAAATACAATCATAAGCAATAATTCTGCATATGATGGTGGTGGAATTTATTATGAGTCATATGATGAATATGGACATATGTTAAATAATTTAAATATATTTAATAGTACTATTTCAAATAATATTGGTTTAGTTAGTGGTGGAGCATTAGTTGTTAGCGGTGGAAATGTTTCTATTACTAATTCTAATATTGAAGGAAATTTAGCTCCTAAAAATCCTACTTTTGTCAATTCTCATGGGTATATATATGCAATTGGTAATTGGTGGGGTTCTTCTAAAGGACCAGATGATTCTGTCTGGAATAATGCTAATGAATTCAAATCATGGTTAAATGACCCTGTTAATTGGAAACCTATCACTATTCCTGATGATAATAATGGTTCTGGTAATGGAGGACCTAATAACCCTAATCCTATTCCTGTTCCTATTCCAAATTTTGGTACAGGTTCTAGTGTGGGGACTGGTTCTTCATTAGGTAGTTTGGGTAATAGTGCTGGTTCTCAGAATGGTAATGGCGGAAATACAAATTCTGGCAATGGCACAGGGAATAATGGTTTTGGTACTGGTCAAGGAATTCCTGGTTATAATGGTGGTAATCAAGGAGGTTCTAATAATCCTAATGGCGGTAATAATGGATCAAATATTGCACCTGGAGGATTACCTTCAAAAACTGATGGTTCTGGAGATATTATAGGAGATATTTATAGTTATAATAGTCTAAGTAATTCAAATAGTTCAAATATTCATTCTAATTTGATGAGTATTGGATTTATTCCTAATGCTGTTGATACTTCTAGTTCTAGTCAAGACACTGGTGCTGGTAGTAGTTCTAGTAGTTCAAGTATTGTACATGAAATTTCAGAAATTGAAAAAAATATTTTAAAGAATGAAAATTCAATGTATACCATTATTATTGTTTTAATAATGTTATTTATATTACTTATAATAGGATTTAAACACCAAAATAAGGAGTGAATTTAATCATTTAACAGTTACTTTTCTTAAAAAAAAAATTGTTATTTGGTAAGTAGATTGTTATAATTTTAATTAATTGTAACTAATCTATTTTTAAATTAAATTATTATTAAAATTTAGAGGTGATGTTTATTTATTATAAAAGTAAAGTTTTTCTTTTTGTAGTTTTATGTTTACTTTGTTTAAGTAATGTTAATGCTAATGAATCAATAGATGAATCATTTTCCAATGAAAATATTGATTATTTATTCGATGATACTATTGAAAATGAATTCATAATAATGAATAGTCAAAATTCTAATTTATATGTTGATGCTAATCATGGAAACGATAATAATAATGGAAGTGAATATTATCCGTTTGAAAGTTTAGAAAAAGCTATTTCAGTTGCAGAAAACGGATCTAATATATATTTATATGATGGAGTTTATTCGGGTTCAAAAAATTCTAATTTACCTATTTTTGATTCTTTAAAGATTGTTGGATTGTCAAACAATGTTATTTTAGATGGTGGTAATAATAATTATTTTTTTAAAATAGATAGCAATTGTGTTTTTGAATTAGATAATTTAATTTTCACGAATGGTTATTCTTCTTTATATTCTCAAGAATCTATTTTTTTAAATGAAGGTACTCTTATTATCAATAATTCAGTGTTTAATAATATGAATAGCTTTTTAAGTACTATTTTAAATAAAGGAGTATTAAAAATATATAATTCTAATTTTTCAAATTGTTTTAGCGATAATTATGGTAGTTTAGTTTCTAATGTTGGTGAATCTTATTTTTATAATTCTTTATTGCTTGGATCAATTTATAATTGTGGCAATATTTCTTTTTACAATTCTAAATTGAATTCTTTTGATTCAGATTATCAATTTAATAATGGTATTAAAAATGGTGATAATTATATCAAAGCTGATTATTTGGAAATAGAATATTTTAATGTTTATAATGTGGATAATATTGTTTTAAATAATTCTATTTTAAAAGCAGCTGCAGTTATTACTTATTCTAATATTTCAATATTTAATAGTAAATGTTCTTTAGATGTTTATGAATGTAATATTTCAGGCTATAATTCTTCATTTAATAATATTAAGGCACCTAATTCTTTTTTAAATATTTCTCATTCTATCATTTATTATTTTTATACTAATTTTTATTCGTATGGTAATATGAATTATAATTGGTGGGGTGATAATAAAGGACCCCAATTTAGTTTCCCTAATATTGATGCAAAATATTGGATTGTAATGGTTTTTAATTGTAATGAAAATCCTATTTATGTTGGAACAAATGCTGATTTTATTGTAAGCTTAGCAAAATACACTGATGGAAATAATCTTTTTGATTTAACTGATACTTCTTTTTTAAATTATTTAAAAGTATTTTTAGAAGCTGAAAGTGGTTATTTTTTAAATAATGGTGAATATTTAAATAATGGAATATTAATTTCAAATTTAATTGATAATACTGAAGAAATCATGGTTTATGCTACTGTAGATAATCAAAAACTACGTCTTGCTATTGGAAATGGTAGTTCTAATTATAATTGGTTTGTTTCAAATGATGGGCATAATGGTTTTGGGGACGGTAGTGAAGAAAACCCTTTTAAAACATTGGAATTTGCTTTATCTAAGTCTTTAACTGGTAATACTATCTATATTTTAAATGGAACTTATAAATATGAATGGAATGCAAATTTAATAATTAATAAAAATGTTACTTTTGTTGGTTTGGGAAATGTTACTTTAATCCGGCCTGATAACCTTAATTTCTTTATTGTTTATGAATGGGGTGTATTAAATTTATTTAATATAAATTTTACTGTTAATTCTAAATATTATATTAATCCTTTAATTGTTTTAAATGGAGGAATTGTTAATATTTATAATTCTAATTTTTATGATATAACTACATCAGGAACTATTAATAATTGGAATTATCATTATTCTATTATTCAATCAACTGCAGATAAAGAGTCTAATGGTATTCTTAATATTTTTAATACTAGTTTTATTAACATTGCAGGTTCAAGTATAAGAGGTTCTGCAGAAGTTAATATTTATGATTCATTGTTTAGTGAAAATTCTAGGTATTATGGAAATAATGAGGATAAATTTTATTGTATTAATTCAGAATCTAATATAACTATTGTAGGAACTGTATTTTATAAGAATGACATTGGTGGAATTTATTTCACTAGTTCTAATTCTAATGATGTTATTAAAATTATTAATTCTAGTTTTATTGAAAATTATTGGTATAGGAACATTAATGGTGTTACTAATGATGGTGTCAGTGGCCTGTCAGGAATTTCATCAAATCCTTATAGTATTATTGATGGATGTTATTTTTATGCTAATGAAGGTTCTAGTCCAAATGTAAAATTTGTATCAGCTAATGAAATTATTAATTCTATTTTTATTAATAATAATAAAGCTGTTTCTTATGCTGATTTTGTTTTTAATTCTACTTTTATAAACAATGATAATTTTATTTATTATAATGGTGCTTATGTAGGTAGTGGGATTTTATCAGCAGATACGATTTTAAATTCTTCTTTTATTAATAATCATGCTGCAATGGGTGGTGCTTTATTTAATGTAAAAAATGTTCATTATTCTGTTTTTATAGATAATTCAGCATATTATTGGGGAAATGATATTTATACTGTAGATTCATATGTGTTGAATTGTTCTAGTAATTGGTGGGGTTTTAATCAAAAACCTGATAATGATAGAATTTTTGTATTTGATGGAACATTAATTATTGATAATTGGATTATTATGACATTAGAATTAGGTGGCAATATGGTTATTGCATCTTTAAATAATCTTGTAGACAATGATTTAAATATTGTTCCTTTGAATTTTGTTATTCCTTCTAGAATAGCTAATTTTTCAACAGATTTTGGTGAATTATCACAAAATATTGTGAATTTATCCAATAATAAAGCAATAACATATATTATTTTTAATGAAACTTCAAATGATTTTAATATTTATGCTACAATTGATTATCAAACTTTGGACTTATCTATATTTAATAATAATACTCAAATTTTAATAGATAATATTAGTTTTTATGGGAATGATAATCAGTATAATATATCTTTAATTAACGTCAACGGTCATAGAATTTTTAATCAAACTTTACTTGTTAATATTTATAAAAATAACAATCTTTTTGAATCTTTTACATTATTAACAGATGAATATGGTAATACTAATTTCAAAATAGATTATCCTATTGGGGAATACACTATAAATGTATTTTATGGGGGAAATGGATATTTTAACTCATGTAATAATACATCTATTATATCTGTTTTAAGTTCTATTACTCACATGAATAGTATAAATTATACATTTTATGGAAAAAATAATAAGTTTTATGCTACATTAACTGATGTTACAGGTAAAAGATTAGTTAATCAAAGTATCACTTTTAAAATAACTGATTTTAAAGGTAAATCAAATAATGTTAACACTTTTACAAATTCTTATGGTCGTGCTGAAATACTTTTAGATTTAGATACTGGTGAATATACTATTGATTGTATATTTGATGGAGATAATTGGTATGGTTTTAGTAGTTCTAAATCTATAGTATTTGTTTTACCGGTCAATTCTACTATTTATGTTCCTAATGTAACATTATATGGTGTTGGGAATCTTTATAGTATTATTTTAAAAGATAGTCTTGGTAAAGTTATTGTTGGGGAAAATGTTAAAATTACTATTTCTCAGGGTAATGATTCTTCTATATTTGATGTTTTAACTGATAATGATGGAATTGCTAGTATTACAATTAATCTTTTGCCAGGAAAATATGATATTTCTGTATTATTTGTTGGGGATAATGTTTATGGTTCTGCAAGTGGCAAAGCAATATTAATTGTTGAAAAGGTTTTTACTATATTATCTTCCTATTTTTATACTATTATTCCTGTTGGGGGTTATTATTCTGTTGTTTTAACTGATATGCATGGTAGGAGAATTGCAGGTGAAAATATAAGTTTAAATATTTATAAAGGTCATTTAATAAAGTCATTATATGGTGTTACTGATGGTTTTGGGGAAGTTAATTTTAAAATTGATTTAACTGAGGGAAATTATTTTGTTATAATTGAATATAATGGAAATATATGGTATATTGAGTCTAGTGAGGCTGCAACTATTGTTGTTAGTAATGATATTGATTTAGTAGAAGTATCAATTAATGGTACTGATTTTGTTCAATGTTATGGTGAAAATAGATATTTTGTAATTTCTTTTGATGATCCTAATGCTTTTTCATTATATGGTAAAACTATTTTAGTTACTATTTCTTCATCAACATGGTCTCAAAGTTATGAAATTTTAACAGATGTTTATGGATTTGCAAGATTGCAAATTACATTGAATCCAGGAACTTATAATATTACTTATAGCTATAAAAATACCTTTTATAATTTATATGCAAGTGGTTTTAATTCTATTATTGTTTACAGAATGCCTGTAAGTATTTTAACATCAGATATGATTATCAACAAAGGTGAAGCAAGATATTATGATCTTAAACTTATTGATATTAATGGTAATCCAATAAAAAATATGATTATTAGTGTAAATATATCTGGGATTTTTTATAATATTACTACTAATGCTGATGGTTTGGCACGTTTGATGATTAGTTTGGATCCTGGTGAGTATGATGTTTCTTATTCTTTTAGTAATGTTAATTATTTATCTTCTAATGGTTCTTCTAAGATTTTGGTTGTGGATTCTGATAAGGCTAGTACAATTTTAACTGGTGAAGATGTTAGTGGTTTGGATGGTGAAACTTTGAATTTTACTGTTATTTTGTCTGGTTTGTTGGGTAATGGTATTAATGCTGCTACTGTTTATTTAGATATTACAACTACTGATGGTACTTTTATTAAAACTTTACATGCTATTACTAATTCTAATGGTGAAGTTGTTTTTAAATTAGACTTAGATTTTGGTTCTTATATTTTTAAGTCTTATTATAATGGTAATAATCAGCAGTTAGCAAGTTATGCTACTAATTATGTGATTGTTAATGTTTCAGCTAATCAGATTAAAACAATCATTAGAGGCCAAGACACTGTTTTGAATTATTCTGATTCTAATTCTAAGTTTTTTATTACTTTAACAGATGCTGAAGGTAATTTATTAATAAATAAAGAAATTACTTTTACTATAGGCAATAATAATTATAAGGTTTTAACTGATTCTAGTGGTAGGGCTTATTTGGATGTTTTATTGAATACTAGTATTTATAAGGTTTTTGTTAGTTTTGCTGGTGAGGGTAATTATACTAAAGCAACAGAAACTTATTTAGTATCAATTTCTAGTGGATTAATCATTATTAAAGGTGAAGATTTGACTTTGTATTATCGTAATGGTTCACAATACATTATACAGTTGACTGATAATGATGGTAATGCAATAGCTTTTAAAAATATAACATTTAATATTAATGGTAATAATTATACTAAGACTACTGATAAGGATGGTTTTGCTAGGATTACTATTAATTTAGATCCTAAAGTGTATGATATTTTAACTATTTTTGATGATGGTGAGTCTAATACATTTAAAAAATCAAAAATAACTGTTTTACCAACTTTAGATTCTGCTGATTTAACTAAATACTTTAGAAATGCTAGTCAGTTTGAAATTAAGCTTTTAGATAATAAAGGTAATATCATTAAAAATACTGATGTTACTATGAATATTAATGGTGTTATGTATACAAGAACAACTAATGATCAGGGTATAGCTACTTTGAGTATTAATTTGATTCCTGGTAAGTATGTTTTAACTGCTGAGGATCCTAATAATGGTTTAAAAGTAAGTTATACTATAAATGTATTATCTGTGATTGAAGCATACAATCTTGAAAAGTATCATAGGAATGATTCTCAATATCATGTTAAAATTTTAGATAGTAAAGGTAATCCAATAGCTAATACAGATGTCAAAATGAATATTAATGGTGTTATGTATATTCGTAAAACTAATGATGAGGGTATAGCTACTTTGAGTATTAATTTAGATCCTGGTAATTATGTTATAACTGTTTATCATCCTAATAATGATCAAACATATTCCAATACTATTAAAGTTTTACCAACTTTATTTGGTAATGATCTAACACTCAATAATAAGGATGGTTCTAGCTATGCAGTTAAATTAATTGATGGTATAGGTAAACCAATAGCAAATAAGAACATAACTTTCAATATTAATGGTGTTTTCTACAACAGACTAACAGATGTTAATGGAATAGCTAAATTAACTATAAACCTTGATCCTAACCATTACATTATTACATCAACTTACAATGGTTATTCCACATCCAATAGCATTGTTGTAAACAAACTTTAAAACACCACTTTTTTCTTTTTTTAATAAACATTACATATGATATCAATAATAAATTCTCCTAATAAAACCACAAAATATAAAATATTTAAAATAATAACAAAAATATAAGAAAATTTCCAATAATATTATAGTTTAATCATAGCTACTTTTCATTATTTACTAACAATAATTCATAACGATTCACCACTACTTTTATATACTATTTTAGATATATCATTTTTTTACATATATCAAATTTTTACATAAAATTAATGGAGTTTTTAAATGAAAATAGATGAATCATTTTGCAAAGAAAATGATTTTGAAGAATGTAATTTTAAAATGCTTATAAAAAATATTCCAAGTGGATTAATTAGAATGTTGATTTTGTGGATTATAAGTCAAGGTAAAATCCATGGATATAAAATAATGAAATATCTTGATGAATTTTTTACTGAATTTATAAAAAAAGACATTATTTCTAATTTTAATTCAAGTAAAATATATCCTATTTTACATGAAATGGAAAATGAAGAATTAATAATTGGCGATTGGGATATTCACAATAATAAGAAAGTTAAATATTATACTATTACTAAAAAAGGTGAAGATTTATTAAACCATATTAAATTTAAAAATAAAAAAATTATGAAAAATGATTTATGGGTTAAATTTTTAACTGAAATGGGATTTAGTAGATAAAATTAATTAAAGAGGTAAATTAATGAAATATATTATTGAAACAGAAGATTTAACCAAAAAATATGGTGATTTTACTGCTGTTAATTCATTAAATATGAAAATTCCAAGAAAATCAATTTTTGGAATGCTTGGACCAAATGGTGCAGGTAAAACAACCACTATAAAAATGCTTACATGTCTTGCTTATCCAACATCTGGAACAGCTAAAGTTTCAGGTTATGATATTAAGGATAATCCAAATGAAGTAAGAGATACATTAGGTATGGTTCCACAACATGTTAGTTTATATAAAGATTTAACAGTTATGGAAAATTCCCAATTATGTGCTGATTTTTATGGTGTTAATCCAGATGTTAAAGATGATAGGATAAATGATTTAATGGAACTTGTTGATATTAAATATGCAAAAGATAAAAGAGTAGGACAGTTATCTGGTGGTCAAAAACAAAAAGCATCACTTGTTGCTAGTTTAGTTCACAGACCAGATATTTTATTTTTAGATGAACCTACTATTGGTCTTGATCCTACTACAAAAAGAATTTTATGGGAATTAATTGAAGATTTAAATAATAGTGGTCATACTATAATCTTATGTTCACATGATATGCATGAAGTTGATATGTTGTGTGATTATGTTGGTATTATTAATACTGGAAATTTAGTTGCATATGATAGTCCAAGAGGATTAAAAGATATTCTACTTAGTGAAGAAAAAGAAAGTGCAAATCTTAAAAATTCATTATCTGATGTTCATAAAGAAGGAGATAGTTCATCTAATAATGGTTTTTATTATAAAAAACTTTCATTTTTATTAGATAATTCATCTGATGAGTTGATTTCAAAAATTAAAAACTTAGAATATGTTCATGATTTAGAAATATCAAAGCAAGGTAGAGTAGCTTTAGATATAAATAAATTTAATGAACTAGCTATTAATGAAATTATTAAAACAGTTATTGATAATGGAGGAATAATCTCTTCTATAGATTCTGAGGAACCATCACTTGAAGATGTTTTTATTAAAGTAACTTCAGAAGCAAATAAAGGAGATAGAGCTTAGGTGGTAATATGGTTGAAACAAAAAAGATTTGGTGGATGGTTAAAAAAGAATGGTTAAGTTTAAAAAGACATCCTGCTCGCCTATTTTCAATTTTAGTATTTCCTATCATAATGATTCTACTTTTTGGTTATGGTATGGGTGGAGAACTTACTGATTTACCTGTTGTAATTGTCTCACAAAGTGAAGGAAATTTAACTGATGCAACTATTGATATTTTTGAATCTACAAAAATCTATAAAGTTACAGAAGTAACATCAGATATTAATCATGGAAAAGAATTAGTTGATTCGGGTCAAGTTAAAGGAGCTATTATTCTACCATCGAATTATGATGATCCTACGAATCTTCAAAAGTCGGTAACATTTTACTTGGATTCTTCAGATCAAATGGCAAGTCAAACATTAATACCTTCTACTCAAGCAATTTTCCAAAATATTGCATTAGAACAAACATCTGAAATGTCTTCTGCTCTTACAACAGAAAGTGCTAGTATGCAACCATCACTTAGTAACTCAATTGATTCATTTAAATCATTAATTACTGTTCATATAAATAAAATATATGGTGATATTAAATATATTGACTTTTTAGTTCCTGCTGTACTTGGTATGACTATAATGATGTCTTGTATGATGGGAATGGGTGCATCAATTGCAGGAGAACGTGAAACTGGAGAACTAGCTAGATTATTCATGACACCTACTAGTGTTGCAACTGTTATTGGAGGTAAAATTGTAGGTAAGCTATCAGTTGAACTTATAAGGGCTTTGATATTATTGTTTGCAGCTATTATATTATTTGGTGCTACAGTAAAAGGCGGAATATTCCAAACAATTTTGGTTTTAATGATTGGAGCATTATGTTTTGTTGGTTTTGGTATTATGATGAGTTCAAGAGCACAAAATCAAGAAGATTATTCTCAAATGGTCATGCCTTTTAGTATGCCAATGATGTTTGTATCAGGTGTTTTCTATCCTGTTGAGACTATGCCGTGGATTTTCCAAAAAATAGCTTATATTTTCCCACTCACATATTTAAATGATGCTATGAGAGGGATAATGTTAAAAGGTCAAAGTTTAGGTGATATATGGGTAGATTTAGCAGTTTTATTATTGTTTACACTATTTTTCTTTATTGTTGGTGTTAAAAAATTCGATAGAGATGTTTAAAAATAGAAAATTTATTTTTTCTATTAATTTTTATTTTTAACACAGATTTTTATTATAATTTTATGGTATTAAATAAAATTATTTTTTAGTTTTATTATTGTTTTTATTTTGATTATTGATTTAATAATGGATAATTGTTTTTTAATAAAACGTAGTATTTTATATACTATTTAATACAAATTATAATTTGTAATTGATTAATGAATATTTTCATGATATTTTAGAGGGATTTGATTTATTATTTGATTAAAAAATTCTTTTTACAATAATGTTGATGTGAAAGCCAAATACAGTATTTTAAAAGAAACTATCTGAAGAAAAAACCTTTTAAAAAATAAATAGTTTAATCAATTATGTACTGTGCAAGAAACGAGAATTCAAGCTTGTGTTACTATGGTTTATAAAAGTTATTTAAACAAGAAAAAAACCAATAAACATTTTAAACACAAATTAAAAAAATAATTATTGGACAGTTTCATTTAAATAATAGGTGAAAATATGCCGGAATATGGTGAAGAAGATTTAGTTTTTAAATATGATGGTATTAAATTTACTATTGATGATGTATTAAATTCAATAACTTTTCCAAATTTACATTTTAACTCTCAATTTCCTAAGAATGTTTTTGTTGCTAATTATAATATTGTTCTTAGTTATTGGCAATATATATCATTGATGTATGATATTATAAATCCTGAAGATGTTAAAAAATTTATTTCAGAACACGAAGATGATTTAAAATCACTGATATCTAATATTCCATTTTTTGTTAAAAAAGAGTTTCCTAATGATATAATTTCTTTAGAATTAATTAAAGATCCAGATGTTGATAAAAAATTACTTAGAGCATATATTCATACTAGTGTTTCTCCAACTGAAGCAATAGAAAAATTAGATATAATTGATGATTTAAGTTCTGAAATTGAAACTATTGATACATTAGATTCTTTTTTATTAAATGTGGAGTTTGAATAAATGGCTTTTGATTGGAAAGATTATCATATTCTTGCTGATGAATTAGAATCTTCTAATTGCGATGCTAAAAAAAGAACATCAATAAATAGGTCTTATTACTCTGCATATTGTGTTGCTAGAGATTTGTTAATTGATAATGGTGCTTATGTTGATGCAAATAATAAAGAAATTATTAATAGTGCCACATCAAAAGCTCATTCTGAAGTTAAAAATACATATAAAGATTTATCTTTTCATTGTAAAAGAGGAGATAAAAATCTCGGATTACAAATTTTTAAAAGATTAAATCGTTTAAGAGATAAAAGAAACATGGTTGATTATCAAAAATCCTTTTCAAATTTGCAATTTGAGGCCAACAAATGTCTTATTGACTCTAAATTTGTTTTAGATAATGTTGAAAATTTTTTATAAATAATTATTTTTAGTTTTTTATTAATTTAATTATATTTCTTTAAATTATATATTATCATTAAATTGTAGTGAAATTATATAATTAGATTGAAATTTGTTTTTTGTATGCGATAAATTAGAATATTATTTATACTATTAACAATTAAAACTTAATTACTTAGTTAACGTATATTATCAAATTTTTTTATTAGGTATATTGGGGAATTATATGGTTGAAAAAGGTATAGGTTATGATAAAACTGTAGAATATTTTCTTACTTCTATTCAATACATTGGAAATCATTTAAAGTATTTATCTAAAAAATACGGATTAGGGAATGTATCTTTTGAAAAAAATATCATGAAGATATTTGTAAACAGTTTTTCTTTATTGAGATTCCTGAAAATTTTTCTATTGATGAAGTAAATGATATTTAGGATAAGTTAATTATTGAAACTAGAAATTTTTCTATTGAACATAATATTTATGATTCATTTAGAAATATTACAATTGCACTACTCTAATTTTTTAAATTGGAGGGATATTATTACTTTAGATATTAAAAATTATCCTCAATATCAACTTAGCATTTTTACAATGCATTTATATAATAATGGGCATATATTAATTCCTAAAAATTGCGAAACTCGTTGTATAGATAGTACTATTATTAATAGAGCTTATTATGCTTCATTTTTATATTGTAAAGAATGGTTAGAAGATACTGATCCAAATTTTAGAATCAGACCTAAAATAGCTTTTGATTTTGATGAAAAATATGTTACAGAACATGAACAAGTTTTATTTGAATTAAAATGTAAGAATCTATTAGTATATAATAAATTAAGTTCATTAAAAGAATATAGAAGAGTAGCAGATTATGAACCTTACTGAAATAGAAAATGATACAGTTAAATTTTCAATAGCTGCTTTAAAGTATTTTTTCACAAGCCTTAAATTCAGTCCTTGATTATTTTTTTGAACCTAATTTTTTTAATTAAAAAACTACTTTTATTATTTTTGTCTTATTAGTAAGTAATAACATTTATATATTTTTATAAGTAAATATTATCTCATGATTGTGGGAATTAATAATGTAGATATTTTAATAAATTATCTTTTAGCTATTTTCATATCTATTGTTGTAGCTTATTTATTAAAAGTTCCATTATTGCCGGATAAGCCATATAGGTTTTCATTTAAAAAGAGCGCTTTATTTCCAACACCTATTTTTGCTTTAGGCTTTTTATCATTTTGTTTTGCACTTGATTTTTATTATATTCTAGATACTCATGTGTTAGGACTTTTAATTGGAATT
This sequence comes from Methanobrevibacter sp. DSM 116169, assembly GCF_046197865.1. Classification (GTDB taxonomy): domain Archaea; phylum Methanobacteriota; class Methanobacteria; order Methanobacteriales; family Methanobacteriaceae; genus JAHKLT01. The sequence continues at coordinate 831,614 of NZ_CP166990.1, forward strand.
TTTACAGGTTTTTTTATTAAATATATTTTTGATTTTTTATTCCCAGGACCTCCTGAAACTGATAATGGAGGGGATGCATTATGAATATAATTATTGGTATTATTTTAGCTACAATAATTACTTGGCTAAACTTTGTGATTATTGATACTTATTTTGGATTACCTGAGCAACCAGGAGTTCAAGGTGCTAAAACTGTAGGAAGAGCAGTTAAAAAACGAGGAGGAGATATTGCTGGAGGTTACTTCCAAGGAAATATCTTATGTTCTCCTGATGCTTCTGCAGGCACTTTACTTTCTGCTATTGGTTATTTTCTTTTAGGTATTGAAGGAGCATTTATTGCAGTATTATTCGTTTATATTGGTAATAGATTATGTGCTGATCCAGGATATGCTGGTACGATTGGTGCTTTAGCTATGACAATTATTATATTTTTATGTTCATTTGTATCAATTGAACCTGAAATGTTTATTGTTGGTATTGTTATAGCTATTACAACTATTCAAGGAATTGATCATCCAACAGCATCTAAAATTTTAGGTAAAATAGCTTATAAGTTTAATAGACATGCTAAAGAGTGACTATATGTATTTGGAGATTATCGGCTTTATTATTGTAATAATGGCCTTAAGAGCATTAATAACTAAAAATAGGTCTGAAAGATTACTATATCTTAATGTTATAGATTTTGGAATATCAGCAATTATTGCATTGTATATTAATACTCCATTTGCTCTTATAATAGCTGCAACTTTCTTTATTTGTTCCACTATAAGTACTAATGCTATTGCTTATAGTTTAAATAGATTAAATGACGAAATATTGGTTGAAAAATAGGTGTTAATAATGGAATTTATAATGACAATAGTTTCAGTTCTTTTATTACTTATTGGGGCTTTTGGAGTAATTTTACTTTCAAAACCTTTAGATAAAATAATAATGTTTTCTATAATGGAAGGAGGGCTTTTTTTAGCTATTGTACAGTTTAAATATTTAGATGTTGCATTAATAATTGCACTATTGGGACCTTTATCTGTAATTGTACTATTATTGCCTATTATAAAAATTAATGAAATTAGAAGTAAACAAATTCCTAAGGAGGATAACTAATGATTGAAATTGATATATTCTTTTATTTAGGAATCTTCTTAGCTATTGTTGGAAGTATTGCTACTGCATGGGGTCCTAATGTTCGTGATCCTGTAATTAGAACTTTAAATACTGAAGTAGCTTCTATTGGAATTTCTTTAATTTTATTATCTTATAATCATATGTTAGCTCTTTTAACATTAATGGCTACTACTATTGTAATTACTTTAATTTTATTTAGAGCTATTACTCGCCTTGAAGAAATGGGGGCAGATGTATGAAAATTGGAGATTTATGGAATAGCTTAGCAAATCCTAAAAATGTTCCAAGATTATTTGCTATTATTTTAGGAGCATGTCTCATAGCTGGTTTTTTAATACCTATGGAGTTAAATCCTGATCAATTATATCCAAGACCTGCTCCTCAATCTCAAGTAGATGAAGGATTAAGTTTAGCTCCTTATGAACGTGGTGGAGAGATTTTAAAAACACCAGGGGAAATTAAATCTCAATATCCTGCAACTACTCCATATCTAGGGATGATAACTTCGTATATATCTCCAATTCCTAATTTGATATCTGATTTATCTCCATATTTTGGAACTTTAGTTTATTCATCTCCGGGTGGTTTAATTGATGAAGTATTATATTACACTCGTGGTTTTGATACAATTTTAGAATCATCTATATTAATGATGTCTTTTGTAATTGCTTCATGGTTAGCTATTAATTTTACAATGAATAGAAAAAATGAAACAAAAAATATAAAAAAAGGTTTTAAAAAAGCTATTGATGAATCTAATACTGTGGCTAGTGAAATTGAATCTAATAAATGGAAAAATACATTAAATAAAGGTGATGATTAATGTTTGTCCCTGAATTTGTTCCATCAATTTTTATTTCAATGTATTTACCTGCAATTTATACTGGGCTTGTTGTAGGATTTATTGGTCTTTTAGCTATTGCAATGGAAAAAAGAGATATACATATTTTAATTTTAACAGATATTGTTGGTCTTGCAATGCTTGCTATTGTTGGTGCTGTGGGGACTGATTTAGCTGAAGCTTTAATCTTACCTGGTTTAGTTGTAGAACTTGCTGAAATTTTAGCTATTTCTGAGATTTTAATTTCAAGAGAAATGCATAAAATTGAAAAAAGAAATCCAAAACCTAATACATCACTATTTCCATTACCTTTAGTATTAGATATGGAAATTATGACTACTGCTTCTAATTTTTTACCTTTAGCTTTAATAACTATGGGAATTCTTTTAACTGGATTTACTGGTGGAGCTGTAGCAGGTGGAGGAATTCTTTTATATGTAATTACAAGAAAATCAAGAGGATTGCCTATTGTAGTATTTGATTCTCTTAGTGGAGTATCAGGTATATCTTGGTGTTTATGGATTATAGGATTTTCATTGTTTTTCATAGCTCCTAATTTATGGCTTTTAAGTTTATTACTTGCAGCTTGTGGATTATTGTTAAAAGTTGCATCTAAATTAGGTTTAATTGGAATTTTAATGAGAGAAGAATTTAATAGGGAATAGTGTGAGGAATTAAAATGGATATTGCAAACCTTGGCGGAGATTTATTTGGAGTTATTCCTTTAGGGGATATTGTATTATATTTAACTCCTTTTCACTTGTTTATGGCTGTTGTAATGCTATTATTCACATTTTTAATAAGCATTAGTAAAACAGAAACACAAGTTGAAGCTTCATTTGGTTCACTTGAAGATAAAAAAGTATCTGTAGGTTTATCTGAATTTAAACAACGTAGATTTTTATCAATTATTTGTGGTATTGCTACAACAGGAGCTATGATTACTGGGGATTTATTTAACTTTACTTTGTTTATGGCTTTAATTGGTATTGTAAATATTGGTATTGTATCTGCTGTTAAACAAACCAGTGTATTAAATGCAGCATATCAATATGGTCTTATAGCTATGATGTGTAGCTTACCTTTATTTGGTGGTGCAGCTATTATACTTGCATCAACTGGTACTTTAAGTTTATTTGAATTAGCTAATTTAACGACCACAAGTCCAATGATGATTTTTGGAGCTATTTTATTGTTAATTGGTATTATGGGGGAATCAGGTGTTGCTCCATTTTTTGCTACAAAAGCAGAAATGTTTAGAACTGCAGGATCTCCATTTATTGTTATTATCCATTTAAGCTCTTTATTTGTAATTATCAGAGCTATTGAAATATTATTAATTATTATAAAAGTTATTTAAGGTGTAAAAATGAATAGAATCAAAATAATTTCATATCTATTGCTAGTTATATCTATCTTAGCAATTTTATATGCGTTAATATTTAATCCTCCTAGTTGGATTGTATATGCTATAGCTATTGTATTTATACCTTTGTTTATTGCTTCATTTGGAGTTTTAACTATGGCTAAACCTATTGAAGATGAGAAGGAGGAAAGAGATGAAGAACCATTTATTGGTTATTAATCTTTTATGATACAATGAATTTGATGGCTAATATTTTAATCAATGTTTTCATATCCTTTTTAGGTGGAAGTCTTCTTTTAGGATTACATAGGAAAGTCATGGCTCGTATTCAGCTTAGGCCAGGCCCTCCAATTATTCAATACTTCCTACATTCATTGAAATTTTTCTTTAAAGAATCTGCACTTCCAAAAACTGCATCCCCAGTTTTTTATATAGCTATTGTATGTATTTTAGCTGGTGCTTGGATTACTGGTGTTATCATTGGACCTGTTACTCAAGGTTCTTTACTAATTATTTTTGCTATATATGCAGTTTATAAAATTGTAGAACATAATATGGGTTCATCATCTGGTTCTCCTTATGGTAAAATGAGTTGTGTAAGAGCAGTTTTTTCTGCATCTTCTGAACTTCCATTATTTGCAGTTATAGCTTTAATATTCTTTAAAACAGGAACTTTAAATATTTCAGAAATTATAAGTTTTCAAGTAGTTAATGGACCATTATTTTATCAAATACCTCTTGCAGCTTTAATGTTTTTTGTTTTAATTTTAACAAAATCTCCTTATTCTCCTTTTGCTATTACAAAAGGTAAAGAATTAATTTCAGGTTTTGAAACAGAACATTTTGGATTTTTAAGAGGATTTACAATGTTTTCTGAGTCTATTGCTTGGTATTTATTACTTTGGATATTTTTAACTGTATTCTTTGGACCATTATCTGCAATTTATTATTTAATTGGTATGATTTTAATTACAATTATTACTGCATTTATTAATGCAACTACTCCTTTACTTAATCCAAACCATTCTGTTATGCTTCAAATTACTATAGCAGTTATATGTATTATTGGAACAATTATAATGTTGATATTATGAATAATGAAAAAGATATAATATTTTTAATTTCATTAGTAGCTTTAGGAATAGCTATTATTGCTGGAACTGTTGGATTTTTAAATGCTCAGTTTGTTCTTCCACTATTATTAATTGGAATAATTCTTATAATTTTCATATTATTGGCATATAAAAAGAATCTTTCACATTTTATTGAAAATATAGAAAAAATCATGTTTATTGTGACCTTAATAATTATAGTAAGTTCATTTATATTAGTTTATAAACCATTTTAGGTGTTATTATGTTAGAATTTTTAATTTATATATTGGTATTTATTATTGGATCCATAGTTGGATTATTATTTAGCTATAAAAAGCATAGTGAACCTTATATTATTAATGGTATCGATATTGTATCTTTGATAATTTCTATTGTAGGTTGGGTTTTATTTATTAATTTTTATTCCAACTTTTATTTAGTTTCTATTGGTATATTTTTAATTGCCTTAATTTTAGGAATGCGTCCTGGATATGGTAGAAAAGAAACTTTTATTGGTTTATTAATTGCAATTTTAATTTATATTATAAATAATTTTATTTTCTGATGTGATAAAAGTGGATAAAAATGAAAAGCTTAAAATGATGAAAAATAGGATATTAGATAGCTATGCATGGAAAAGAGATGTTATAGTGCCATTATCTGAAGATTTTAATGTTACAACAGAAGAAATTGAAAATGTTTTATTTAAAGATATGGATATGTCATCACTTTCTAATACTTTTGCAACTTATGAAACTGCTACAGTTAAATGTTTATTAAAAAGACTTCATATAGATTTAAATCTATGTTGGATAGAAGATACATTAAATCTTATTTCAAAAAAAGATTCTGATAATCTTAAATTAAATTTAGTTAATGAAATTAATGCTGGAAAAGAATATAATGAAGTTTTAAAAGAAGGAAGAGAAAAACTTTTTAATTTTTTAAAGAATTTGTAAGTAGAAAATATTATTTATTATATTAATAATATCTATATAATGAGAAGATTGAGAGGCATAAAATGCTAGATGGATTAAAGGATATTGTCAGAAAAAGTTCTATTCATGTTTGTATAGTAAATTGTGGAGGATGTAATGGTTGTGATGTTGAACTAGTCGCATTATTATCTCCAAGATATGATTTAGAACAATATGGAATTTATGTACACAATAATCCAAGAGAAGCTGATGTTTTATTACTTACTGGTGCAGTTACAGATCAATGGATTGATAATTTAAGGAGAATTTATACTAAAACTCCTGAACCTAAAATTGTTGTTGCTGTAGGTAATTGTCCTCAATCAGGTGATGTTTTTAATCAAGAAGGAGGAAAAGTACATGCTCCTGCTTCAGATTTTGTACCTGTAGATGCCGAAATTCCAGGATGTCCTCCAAGACCTAATGAAATTTTAGAAGCTATTTTAACTGTAGCACCAGGTGCACTTGCAGCTAAAGGGAGGGCTCAAAAATGATTTTTCCAATTGGTCCTATTCATCCAGGACTCAAAGAACCTTTAAGACTTAAACTTGAAACAGAAGGAGAAAAGGTTGTTAAAGCAGAAATCGATTATGGTTATGTTCACAGAGGAATTGAAAAAATAATCGAAGGAAAAACATGGCAAAAAGCTATTTATTTATGTGAGAGAATTTGTGGAATTTGTTCTTATGAACATACTCAAACATTTGCAGAAACATTAGAGCAAATTTCAGAAATTGATGTTCCACTAAGAGCTCATTATTTAAGAGTTATAACAAATGAATTAGATAGAATTCAAAGCCATCTTTTAGCTAATTCAACATTTTTTAAAACACTAGATCATGAAACATTATTTATGCATTCTCTAGATTTAAGGGAATATGTAATGGATTCTATTGAATTATTAACTGGTAATAGGGTTAATATGGGTTGGAATGTTGTAGGCGGTGTTAGAATGGATGCTGATCAATCTCATTTTGATGCTATCTTAAAAAATATTGCTGTATTAGATGAAAGACTTCAAACTACTTCTGAATTATTCTCTGAAGGACCTTTTGTAGCTCTTCGTTCAAAAAATGTTGGTTTAATGACTAAAAAAGAAGCTATTGATGGTAGAGCAGTAGGTCCAATCGGTAGAGCTTCGGGCTTAAAACATGATTTAAGAGAAGACCATCACATTTATCAAGATCATTTTGATTTTAAAGTTATTCATAGAAAAGAAGGAGATAATTATGCTCGTACTATGAATAGATTCGATGAAATTCCTCAATCAATTAGTTTAATCAAACAAGCTATTGAAAATATTCCAAAAGGAGATGTTAGAACAATATCTGATATTAAATCAGGCTATTCTGAATGGAGAAATGAAGCTCCACGTGGAGAAGTTACATATATTACTGAAACTAGCTCTCATTTAATTAAACATATTTCTGTTAGAACTCCTAGTATAATGAATATTGATTCATGTGCTAAATATATGCTTAAAAATGTAGAAACTGTTTCTGATGCAATTTCAACTTATGCATCAGCCGATCCTTGCATTGCATGTGCTGAACGTGTAGCTATTGTGGATGAAAAGGGTAATTCTCAAATTAAAGATTTTTATGAGGTTGTATAAGCTATGGCATCTTTAATGTGGTATTTATATGATTTTGCAAGAAGAGCATGGATTGAAGGTTTTACAGATGCTAAATCAAAAGAAGATATAGTAGAAAAACCAAGTAGATTTAGAGATTTTCCTGAGGTAAAAAAAGAATTATGTATTGCATGTGGTGCTTGTACTGCAGCATGTCCTTCTCCAAATGCTATAAAACTTATTAGAGATACTGATGATCAAGATAAACAAGGTATTACATTTCCTGTAATAAATAAAAGTGCATGTATAAGATGTGGATTTTGTGCTGAAGTTTGTCCAACTGATCCTAAAACATTATTATGTGGTGAAAATCACTTAATTTTACCAGAATTTAATATTGTTCCAACTAAAAAAGAATTTGTTGTTGATGATTTTTTATGTATTAAATGTAAAAAATGTATTAAAGAATGTCCTGTTGATGCAATATCTGTTGTTGATGGAAATGTCTTTGTTGATAAACACAAATGTATTTATTGTGGTAAATGTTTGGATGTTTGTCCTGTTAATGGTGCAATGAAATGTCTTTATATTGATAATTTGGAAGGTCAAAAACAAATAATTTCCCTTGTTGTTAAAACTTTAGAAGAATATGTAGAAAGCCAAGGGGAACAATTAAGAGCTCTTCCAAGTGATGGAATAGCTGTTTTTGAATATCCATTAAATAATCTTTTAAATATGGCATTAAAAATAATTCCAGATGAGAAGATTGCACAAGATATTATATTCAATGCTGTAAATAGATTAAAAATAAGAATTATTGATTGGGATAGTGACCTTTGTAAAAAATGCCAATTATGTGTTAATGAATGTCCAACTGGAGCTATATCTTTTGATGATGAGGAAGATACAATTGTTAGAGATTCTAATAAATGTTTAAGATGTAGTATTTGTTATCAAACATGTCCATTTGGAGTTATAAAATATTTCATTTCTAAATTTTCAATAAATAATGATGAAAATGAGGAATATATTATTCAAATTTCTTCAAGACTTTTAGAATAGTTAATAATTAATAAACGTGAGAAAATGGAAAATGGTTCTATAGAAACTGCAAAACCTTTAAGAGATGTAGAGGTTGATTATGAAATTGATCAAAACAAATGTAAAAATTGTAAAGAGAAACCTTGTCTTAATTCTTGTCCAATTGATGCAGTTTATATAGATTCTAAAACTTCTAAAACTAAAATTAAAAATACTTGTTTTGGTTGTGTTCTTTGTAGAAATTCTTGTCCTTATGATGCAATTTCTATGAAAACCAAGTTATCTCCACCAATTAAGGAGAATATTCCTAAAATTAATACAAAACTATGTAAAGCATGTGGAGCTTGTGTTAATGCATGTAAAATTGGAGCTATTCATTTAAAATCTACTTCGGATGGTGAAGCTTATAGTGAAATTGATGAAGATAAATGTGTTAGTTGTGGCTACTGTTTTAGAGAATGTCCAACTGATGCAATTAAATATGGTCCTATTCGCCCAAGAGCTAATGATGAAGGAGAACTTATAACAATTGATCCAGACAAATGTATTGGATGTATGACTTGTTCTAGGATTTGTCCCGCGGAAGGAGCTATTGAAGTAAATAAAACTAATAAATTACCTTATATTAATCCTGCATATTGTGCAAAATGTGAAGAATGTATGCATTCCTGTCCAGCTACAGCTATTGATTATACTTCTCATGATGATGCTTATTCAAACTATAGTGAAATTAAATCTTTAAAAATTGTCTCAGAAATTTCAGATAAAGATATGGAATTATTATCTAAAGATTTATCTAAATTAGATAATATTTATATAAATATTGCTAATTATTTGTCTTCGAAATTTGATGAAGAAGATATTCATAAAGACACGGAATTTAATGTTACAAATAAAATTAAAAAGGATTTAAATTTAATTATTGGTAATGATATAGCTATTGGAAAACTAGAAGATTTATTTGATTCTTATTTAATTGATAGTGTTATTAAAGTTAATGATGATTTATGTATTGGATGCGGTGCATGTTTGGAAACTTGTCCTGTCGATGCTTTAAAATTAGAATTACCATCAAATCTCATTATTAATGAAGATTGTATTCATTGTGGTAGATGTGTAGCTACTTGTCCTGTTGATGCAATTGAATTATATGATGATTTTTACCAAAATAGAGATAATGAAATATTTTATTGTAGAAAATATATTCATGATGAACGAGAAGGAAAATTCAATATTTCAAATACTAAATGTCAAAAATGTGGTATTTGTGTAAATACATGTCCTACTAAAGCATTAAAGTTAAAAAATAATAAAATAGACTTCAGTGAAAATTTATGTATTTATTGTAGAAATTGCGAATTGATTTGTCCTGTTGATGCTATTAACATTAATGTTGATTTATTGAGATGATAAAATGTCTAGAAAAATTTTTATTACAGATTGTGAAGGTCCATTAACCTTAAATGATAATGCATTTGAGTTATGTGATAATTTTATTTCAGATGGAGATAAATTATTTAAAATTTTAAGTGCATATGATGATTATTTAGTTGATGTAGTTAAAAAAGAAGGATATAATGCTGGCAATACATTAAAATTTATTATTCCTTTTTTAAAAGCAGAAAATTTAACAAATCAAGATTTAATTAATTTTTCAAAAAAAAATATTTTAGAATTTAATTGTACTAAAAATTCATTTCAATATATTAAAAAGTTCATGAATTCTTATATAGTTAGTACAAGTTATGGCCAATATATTGAAGCTGTATGTGATTATTTTGATTTTTCATTTGAAAACACATTTTATACATTTATAGATATGGATGAAATTATTTTAAATGAAGAAGATACCAAAAAAATTAAAAAATTTAAAGAAATTATTCTAAAAGCTGATTTGAAAAAGTCTGAAGATATTGATAAATTAGATAAAATATTTTTTGAAGAATTTCCAAAAATGAATTTTTATGAGAATTATTCTAAAATAGTTACTGTAGGTGGAAGTGGAAAACAACTTGCAGTAGATAAAATAATTAAAATAGAGGATGTTGAACCAAACCAGCTATTCTATATTGGAGATAGTATAACTGATGCTGATCCATTAAGATTTGTCAAAGAAAATGATGGTTTGTCAATTTCTTTTAATGGAAATGAATTTGCTTTAGATGCAGCAGAAATTGCTATAATTTCTCCTAATGGGGTAATTACTGGTGTTATTGCACATATTTTCTCAACTTATGGTAAAGAACATGTATTAAAATTTATTGAGGAATATAATATTACAGATGACATGGAATCATTATTTGAAAAATATAAAAATAATGCATTTGTTTCTAAAATATTTTTTGAAAAATTTTATGATAAAAGATATCCAATAATTGAAGTAATTACAAATGAAAATCGCCAAGATCTTTTAGAGAGTAGCATTGAAATGAGAAAAAATGTTAGAGGCGATGATATTGGAAATTTAGGTTAGGTTTTTATAATGAATTATGATAAAGTAGAAGATACATTTTTTGAAGCTTTTAAAGGAAGATATGTAAGAGCTATCATTACTGGTCCAAATAAAGAAATTGTTAAACAAGCTGCATATGATTCAACTTCAACTCCTGGTGCTGTTATTGGTAGAGTTGAAGGGGGTGTTGAGGGATTTTTAGATAAAAATCAAACTCCTGATGGCAGAGATGGTGCAATTGTTCAATATTGGTTTGGTAGTGATGATTTAGAAAAATTTGAATTAGAATTATCTTATAGGATTAGACAAGATATTTTAGTTAAACCTTTTACTCGTGTTTTTAATTATAATGATAATCCTGAAGGATTTATTGGTATGGAAAAACAAGTCGGAAATTGTGGTGATGGTTATGAATGGAAAGTTAATGAATTTAATAAAACTATGATTGATGTTCCAATAGCTGTTCCAGATTTTCAAATCGAAGAAAAATTAGCTTATTCTGAAGGGATTATGGGTGCTAATTTTTGGTATATGTGTGATAGTGAAGAAGCTGTATTAAATGCTGGTAAAATAGCTATTGAAGAAATATTGACTGTTGAGGGAACTTGTGCTCCTTTTGGAATTTGTTCAGCTGCTTCTAAACCTGAAACCAATTATCCTTGGATTGGTCCATCTACAAATCATTATTATTGCCCTTCACTAAAAGATAAATTAGGAAATATCTCAAAAGTTCCAGAAGGAATTAAATATATTCCTGAAATTGTTATAAATGCAATTGATGAAGATTCAATGAAAAAAGCTGTTAAATCATCTATTGATGCAATTTGTGATATTGATGGAGTTAAAATTATATCTGCAGGAAATTTTGAAGGAAAACTTGGAGATAAAACATATAAATTATTAGATATTTTAAGGTGATTTTATGGAATTTTTATCTAATGAAGTAAATGTTGATGTTATTGGTTTTGGAGCTTTAAATCTTGATAAATTTTATTTTGTAGATAAAATAGCTGATCATGATGAAGAAAGCTTTATTAAATCTAAGAAAAATAGCCCTGGAGGATCTGCAGCCAACACTATTATCGGATTATCTAGATTGGGTCTTAAAACTTCATTTATAGGTAAAATAGCTGAAGATGATGATGGTGAAGTTATTGAATTAAATTTAGCTTATAATGAAGTATTTTCTAATAATTTAATCTACTCAGAAACAGGTAGTACTGGTAAAGTTTTTGATTTTGTTGATACTGAGGGTGAACGAGCTTTATATGTAGATCCTGGTGTAAATGATGATATAATAATTGATGAAATTAATATGGATAATGTAAATGCTACTAAAATTATGCATTTTTCCTCTTTTGTTGGAGATTCTTTTAAAGCACAAAATGATTTAATTGATAAGTTAAATGATGACATCATTTTAAGTTTTGATCCAGGTATGATTTATGCAAGACGAGGTATTAATGAATTAATGAAAATTTTAAAACGCACTAATATTCTTTTAACTAATGAAACTGAATTTCGATTGTTTTATGAAGAATATTACAGGGAAAAAGCAAATGTAGAAGATAATGATTCTATAACTATTAGTGATATGGCTCGTCACATTTTAAAATTAGGAATTGATACTGTTGTAGTTAAAAAAGGTATTGATGGTGTATTTGCATTAAATAAAAATGATGTATCTAATGTAAAATCTTTTAAAGTTAAGCCTATTGATACGACTGGTGCAGGAGATTCTTTTAATTCAGGATTTTTATATTCTTATATTAAAGGATTTTCACTTTCAAAGTCCTGTATCATTGGAAATTGGGTTGCTTCAAAATCTGTTCAATCTGTTGGAATGGAAGGTTTTCCTAGTTTAGATGAATTAAAAGAATTTGAAACTGAAATCAATTAACTAAATTTATTAATCATTAATAATAAAATTAATATTATATTAAAAAATTTTTTATAGGTTGTATAAAATATGAAGGTATCATTTAAAAAACAGATGAAAAAACTTGAAAGGGAAGTTCTTTTAAAATCTGCTGATTTAGATGATGATATTGAGGATTTTAAATTTGAAGTAGAATCATTTAATTCTAAAGACAATACTATATCTATTTCACCAATTTGTGTTAGATGTAATTTATGTTATGAAGTATGTCCTGTAGATGCAATCGATCCTTCAAATATTTTTAAACAAGCTAATATTAAAGATAATTGTGTCAAATGTGAAATTTGTGTTCAATCATGCCCAATTTCATGTATTAACTCAATTAATGCTTCTTCAATTATTGAACCAAATCAAAAAGAAATAGGAATTGATTATTTTTTAAATAAAAAAAATATTCCTCATAGAACTATTAGGCTTAGAGATATTTCTATTGAGTTAAAAGGATGTACTAGTTGTGGACATTGCACGGAATATTGTCCAACTGGAGCTATTACACTAAAACCTACTTCATTTTTTAAAGATTTGGATGATGATATTGTGTTGGATGATGAAAAGCTATATCCAACTATTAATAAAAAAATATGTATTGGTTGTGGATCTTGTGCTAATTTATGTCCTGAAGATATAATTGACCTTGAAAGATTTACTGGACCAATTATAAATACTAAAGAATTAATTCTTAATCAAGATATCTGTGTAAACTGTTATTTATGTGAGGATAATTGTCCTGTTGAAGCCATTAAATTAAAAGATGGTAAAGTTATAATTGATAGGGATAAATGTATAAGGTGTAACACTTGCTCAGATAGATGTCCTGTTGGTGCATTAAAAATTGTTGATTTGGATAAGGAGGAATTTGATGAAAGCTAAAGAATTAATGGATAAGGATTTTGTATATGTAAATCCTGATGATAATGTAAAAGAAGTTTCTAAAATCATGGAAGAAGTTCGTAAATTTACTTGTCCGGTTTTAGATGAAAATAAAAGATTAATAGCATGGATAACTTCCTTTGAAATTACTAAAGGACTTAGAGAAAATAATGAAAAAATTTCTGAGATTATGACTCCTTTAACTGATATTTCTATAATTAATGAAAATGATCCTGCTAGATTAGCTGTAATTGAAACTTCCAAAACTAAATTTGTTACATTACCTGTTGTAAATGATGATAATGTTGTTGTTGGAATTATAAGGTCTTGTGATATTGTCGAACTTTTATCTGCTTTATATGATATTAAAATATCTAAAATTTATGAAGCAATGGAAGAACAATTAAAAGGTGTCACTTGGAATGAACTAATGGAAGCATCCGCAGTTGTATCAAGAAGAACTACAGGTGTTAAAATAACTCCTGAACAATATGAACATAATATTAGAAATTCTACATTTGGTGAAGCTATTTGGGCTACTGGTGGTCTTGAAAAATTCTTTGCAGGATTAATAGCTGTGGGAGAATTAGTTATTGCACGTAAAATAGGAAGAGCTAGAAAATAATTAAGGGATTATATGAAAGATTATACTGAATATGAAGATAAAACAATTGTTGTAACTGGTGGTGCAGGTTGCGTTGGAAGTAATTTATCACGTAAACTTGCTGAAATGAATGCAGAGAAAGTTATTATTTTAGATAATTTATCTTCTGCATATAAATGGAATATTCCTAAAGGTGAAAATATTGAATTTATTGAAGGGGATATTTTAGATGATAGAGTTTTAAAAAGAGTTTTTAAAGCTAATCCTGATTACGTATTCCACCTTGCAGCTCATTTTGCAAATCAAAACAGTGTTGATAATCCTGAGAAAGATTTAATGGTTAATGGTATTGGTATTTTAAAAGTACTTCAATATGCTCAACTTACTGGTGTTGAAAGATTTGTTTATTCATCTTCTGGTTGTGGTGTATATGGTCTTGATTCAAAAATGCCTTTTGAAGAACATGATATTTCTATTTCTCTTCATACTCCTTATCAAGTTACAAAACTTTTAGGAGAGCTTTATACTAATTATTTTAATAATTTATATGATATGCCTATTGTAAATGCAAGATTTTTTAATGTTTTTGGACCTGGTGAAGTTCCAGGAAGATATAGAAATGTCATACCTAACTTTTTTTACTGGTCTATGACTAATCAAGCATTACCAATTACAGGTGATGGATCTGAAACAAGGGATTGGACATTTGTTGGAGATATTGTAAATGGTCTTGTAGCTATGGGAATTGAAGAGCGAGCTATTGGAGAAGCTATTAATTTAGGTTCAAGTAAAGATCATAAAGTTATTGATATGGCAAATAAAGTTAATGCTTTAACAGGTAACACAGAAGGAATAGCTTATGCAGCTCGTAGAAATTGGGATGCAAAAACAAAATTATTATCTTCAATTGATAAAGCTAAAGATATTTTAAATTATAAACCTACAGTTTCATTTGATGATGGTCTTCAAAAAACATATAAATGGTTTTCTACTAATTGGGAAGATATTGAAGTCTCAGCTGAATTTTAATTGATTTAAATGAAGATATTACTTGTTCAAGAGTCTGATTGGTTAGAGAGAAATCCTCACCAACAGCATCATCTAATGGATAGAATGGCTATTAAAGGACATGAAGTTGTTGTTATAGATTATCCTATTGATTGGCCAAAAGATAAAGAATCTAATGGTTTTATTTATCATAGTGAAATTTATGAAGGAGTTTCTAAAGTAGATGATAGTGCTAATATTGAAGTTATAAGACCAGGTTTTATTAAAATTACTGGTTTGAATTATGCTTCACTTTATTTTACTCATAAAAAAGAAATTGAAAAGCAAATTAATAAATTTAAACCAGATGTTATTTTATCATTAGGTATAATGAATGCTTATACAGCATCAAGACTAGCTAAAAAACATAATATTCCTTTTGTATTTTATATTATTGATGTTTTATATGCATTAATACCAGAGAAAGCTTTTCAACCTTTAGGAGAACAACTAAATAAAAGAACTATTAAAAATGCAGATTTAGTTTTAACAATTAATGATAAACTATCTGAATTTGCTATAAAAATGGGTTCAACTACTGATAAAACTCTTAAAATTGATGCAGGCATTGATTTAAAAGAATTTAATCCAGATTTAAATTGTGATAACATTAAAAAAGAATGTAATTTTAATGATGATGATATTATACTTTTTTTTATGGGTTGGATTTATGATTTCTCAGGCATGAAAGAATTAGCTATTAAATTAGGAGAAAATAAGGAAAAATATCCTAATATTAAAATTTTAATTGTAGGAGATGGAGACTCATATGATGAACTTCTTAAAATACAAGAAAAATATAACCTATATAATCAGTTAATTTTAACTGGAAAACAACCTTATTCAAAAATTCCTGAATATTTAGCTTCTGCTGATTTTTGTCTTTTACCTGCATATATTGATGAAGAAATTATGCAAGATATTGTACCAATTAAATTATATGAATACTTAGCTATGAAAAAAGTAGTAATAGCTACAGAACTTCCAGGTATTTCAAAAGAATTTGGATATAATAATGGTGTTGAATATGTCCAAAGTGCAGATGAAGTATTAGATAAAGTATCTAGTATTTTAGATAATAATAGCTATGATGGGATTTCAAGTTCAGGAAGAGAATATGTTAAGCATAATGATTGGAATTTAATTACTGATAAATTTGAATCTACATTAAATAAATTAATTGATAATTATTAATATTTAAAAAATAAGGTAGTTGATATTATATTTCAACAACTTCTTCAATCATAGGCTTAAATTCAGGGTGTTTCTTAAGAAATTCAAAGGCAAGGTTTGCAGTATAATCAGAAGATTCTTCAATACTCATATTTAAAGTATCGCCTCTTTCTGCTTGTTGAAGTCTTGTAGATTTAGCAGACATATTAAAAGATCTATTATTTCTAAAATCAGGAATATTTTCAGTAAGCATATTTTCAAGCCTATTAGGAATAGGTTCTTTTAAATGTATTAATTTATTTATTTGATCTTCAGATAAATTTTTAATAAATTCATTATTAGGTTTTAAATATATTACCATAAATTATAGTCCTCCTTTAAAATCTTTTTGTTATATTATATTTTATTTTTAATAAATTATAAATATTCTTTTTTACTCTACAAATACCCAATAATATAAATTTTTTCTTTTTTCTTTTATTTTTTTTAATCTTGTTCCACTTTCAAGTAAAATTTCAAATTCTTCCATAGCTGAAGATATTTCTTCTATATATAATATTTTTGTACCTTTAGGAAGTTTAATAAAATTTAGATTTTTACCATACTTGTTTTCATCTAGATTTTTAGATATGCTAACTGATAATAAACTATCGGAAGTATAAATTTCATTTTCACTATATTTTGTTAATGCAACAGTTTTTTCTCTTCTTATAACAACTAAATCTTTTTCTAAAGTAATAGCTTTATCAAATATAGTTTTTCTTAGGATTAATGCTTCATCGAAACTAACAGTAACTTCTCCAAACAATAGTTGAGATGCTTTATTCCATTTATATTCATAAATATTTTTTTAATCTTTTTTCTAAGATATTCATTTAAAGGAGAATAACCTTCACCAGTATATATTTTAATAAAATCATATTCTTTTTTACTTAAATTATTTTTAGATATTCCATATTTGTTTTTAAAATTATTTCTATCTTTAAAATTTTCTCCAACTCCATAAATTGTTTTACCATCAATAATCATCTTAGCAGGTTGTTTATTTGTTAATCTATTTTTAATTTTCTTTGATGTATTTTTTATATGGGATATGATATTTTTCATATTAGATGCCATTATAATTTTCAGCTCTCAATATTTTGTTGGAATTGATATTAGATTAAATTTCTACAATGCATTTTAAAGATATTAACAATTGTATTTAATATTTAAAACTATTTAAAATGCTTAGTTATAACAAAAAACAATTATTAATTATTAAAACATTAATTTAAAACAATTACAATTAATTAAAATAAAAACAATAAAAATATTAATCATAAAAAAAATAGTATTTTAATCAATTAACTAATTATGAAACCATAGCTATTTTATTAAAATAATAACCTTTATAAGTAGATATGACTAATATTTAATTATCGTTATCTTATTAACTATTTTTAACGATTATTTTTAAAAATACTCTTTTAGGGATAATAATCCCTTGGATGTGGCTTTAAGCTGAACAAGAGGTGTAAATTTGTATAAATATATTAAAAATGCATGGAAAAATCCAGATGAATCTTATGTAAGAGATCTCATGTGGGAAAGAGCTCCTAAATGGAGAAGAGAAAAAGTTATTCAAAGAATCGATAGACCTACTAGAATCGATCGTGCAAGAACTTTAGGTTACAGAGCTAAAAAAGGATTTATTGTTGTAAGAACAAGAGTAAGACGTGGTGGAAGAAGAAAGTCTCGTTTTACAGCAGGTCGTAGACCTAAAAGAATGGGTGTAAATAAAATTACTCCAGCAAAATCAATCCAAAGAATAGCTGAAGAACGTGTTGCTAAAAGATATCCTAATTTAGAAGTTTTAAACTCATATTGGGTATGGTCTGATGGTAAATTTAAATTTTATGAAGTTATCTTAGTTGATCCACAAAGCCCTTCTATCATTAATGATAAGAAAATTAACTGGATTTGTTCTAATAAACATACTAACAGAGCTTTAAGAGGCTTAACTAGTGCAGGAACAAAAGGTCGTGGACTCAGATTTAAAGGTAAAGGTAGTGAACAAGCTAGAAGAAAGTAACTCCTTTTACTTTTTTACTTTTTTTTTTTAACATTTTTATGATACATAATATTAGATTTCGAATTTTCGTTTATAATAATGAAAATGAGGATGATTTATCTCAAGCTCTTTTAAATATTTTACCTGAAGCTATTATTCAAAAAGAAGATGCTGAAGGAATTTTTGAAGATGATATTACTATTTTAACTGGTTTAGTTGATAAGAAAAGATATACTAAAGAATTTTTTAAATCATTAAAAAATTTAGATAAAGATCAATTAAATAAACTTATTTTAGATTTAGATAAAAAAATGGATGAACATGGAAACTTATTTTTAAGATTTGATATTGAAGATGCAATAGATGAAAAATGGACTATTGTAGATTCAGGTAATTGCATTCATCTAAAAGTTAAAATTGCAGCTTATCCTGCAAAAAAAGAAATAGCTATTAAAAAAATAAAAGAAGAATTAGATTAAATTTATCTATATTCGTGCTTAAAATCTTTATCATATAGTTTTGAAGGTGTAAAATCTCCTGGATCTAGTACATCTCCTACAATAATCATAGCTGTTTTTGTTATATTATTTTCTTTTACTTTTGATGCAATATCTTTTAAAGTTCCTCTAATAATTAGTTGATCTGGCCATGTTGCCTTTTTAACAACAGCTACTGGTGTGTCTTCTGAGTATTCTTCCATCAATTCATTTGCAACTTTTTCAATCATTCCAATTCCTAAAAATATACACATTGTTGCATCATGACTTGCTAGGCTTTTTAAACTTTCTTTTGGAGGTTTTGGAGTTCTACCTTCTGGGCGAGTTATAATTACTGTTTGTGATATTTCAGGTAATGTTAGCTCTGCTTCTAAAACTGATGCAGTTCCAAATACTGAGCTTACACCAGGTATTATTTCATATTCAATATCTAATTTTTTAAGTTCTCTAATTTGCTCTCCAATAGCTCCGTATATTGAAGGATCTCCTGTGTGTACTCTTGCAACAAGTTTATTTTCTTTAATAGCTTTTTTAATTATATCAATAATTTCATTTAAATTAAGTGATGCACTATTATATACTTCACAATCTTTTTTTCTACTATCTAAAACTTGTTTATTAACGAGTGAACCAGCATAAATTATCACATCTGCTTTTTCAATTACTTTTTGACCTTTTACTGTTAATAATTCAGGATCTCCTGGGCCTGCTCCAATAAAAATTACTTTTGAACTCATCATATCACAAAATTACTTTTTATATTTATATGTGATATTATCTTATTTAAAATAAATATTTAAAAGAGTAATTTAATAATTAATTTTATGAAAAAGTGTAGTGAATGTGGTAGTGATAATAGTAGTAATTCTAAGTTTTGTCAAAAATGTGGAAATGAATTAAGTGAAAGTAAAAACTCTAATTCTATCTTTAAAGTTATAGCTATTATAACATTAGTTATTGTAATTATTGCAGGGGCATCTTTAGCTTATATTATTTATTTTGATGTATCTCCTGTTGAAATAAGTTATTTAAATCAAAAAGATTCTGGAAATATTTATAATAATCCTGCACTAGCTAGTAATATTCCAGATTCTGATAATGTAGGTCAAATGATCAACTTAGCAGGTAGTGGAATTCCAGTTTTTAAAATTGGTGATGGTACTCCTCCTGTTACTTTAATTGTAGCAGGTGTTCATGGTGATCAGCTATCTTCTCAAGTAGCTAGTATGCAAATTATTGACTATCTTTCAGGACGTAAAATTTCTGGAACAGTTTATGTAATTCCTTTTGCATCTCCTAGTGCTGTAGCAGCTAATACTAAATTATCTAATGGTATAAATTTAAATACAGTTGCAGATGAACCAGGAACTATTTCTAATGATATTTTAAATTTTGCTAAAATAAATAATGTTTCTGCTTTAGGGGATTTTCATGGAACTGAACCTGGAAAAAATCCAGGTAAAACTACAATCATGTGTTCACAAGCTCCTTGTTATGAAAGTTATTTACTGGCCACAGAAATGAATAGTTATATTAATCAAGATACTATGACTTATATGGTTGCAGGTATTAGTTATGATGGAGCTATTGAAGATGAAGCAAATATTCAGGGAATACCTTCTGTAACTCCTTTAGTTTTATCAAATCATGGTCAAGTTAATGATGTATCAGTTCAGGAATCATTATTACAGATGCTTGCTATTTTACATGCAAATGGAAATTTAAATGATGATTCTTATAATAAATTAGCTAATGCAGATATTGATGGATTTTAATTTTCAAGTAAATTTATTATAGTTTAAAAAACAAATATATTAATTAGGTGAAAAGATGGTAGAAGATGAAAAGGAATTTATTGATATTGAAGAGCTTAAAACTATATTAACCAATTTAAGTCCAAAAAATATTGTTAAATATGCGTATGAAAAATGGAGTCCCTGTGAGCGAAGCGGATATACAATATTAGACCTTGAAAATGGAGCTATATCTGGCTATGGGGTGGAAGTTAATCAATTACCTTCAAAAAATTATCATTTTGTAGAACTTTATGCTATTGAATCTGGAGAAGATCCAATTAAGGCTGAAGCATTATTTTCAAAAGAAGAATATGAAAAATATTTAGAATTTAAAGGTGATGACCCATCTGAATATACTCCAGATATTATTTCTCATTTTTGCACAGAAGAAGGAATTGATGAGGATGAAAGGAAAATATCACTGCTAGCTGATATTTTTGAAGAAGATGAATATTTTAATTATAATAAATGGGAAAGTGGTATTGTAACTCAATATCAAGATATTATTCAAGATTCTGAAGGTTATTTTGATTATTAACCTTCAACTTTTTTAAATAAATTTTATTCTTCATTATCTTCTTTTATTTTGCTTCTTTTTCTCGCATAACATGATAATGGATTATTAATATTTTTACAATCTTTATCAGGCCTACATAATTGAGGTAAGTGTATTTTAATCTTCTCACAACTCATTGGAGTATACCATATTGTATCTCCTTCATTTTCAATATGAACTTCATCATTAAGACCGAATCCAAGTTTTGAAATAATATTTAACTTTTCTTGAGGTTGATCACTAAATAATGGAGGAGAACAGTTATCTGCTGCTTCATATATTAAAGGTAAAATCTCATTTTGTGTAATAGATAAATTTTTATCAATATCAGAAATTTTCATAACTTCATCTGATGCAAAAATTTGAGGATATAATCTTGCATAAGATAGGAAAGATGTTAAAAGTAGAACAATAGCATCATTACGCCCTCCAGATGAAACTCCATTCATAGTATTAGATATGCATGGTGGAAAAGCTTCTCTAATTAATTTACCTATTTTCATAGAACCTAAAAGACCTCCACCACCAGATCCATAAAATGAACTATAGCTATTTATTTCTTCTGGAATCATTTGAGCGAGATTTTCACCTATTTTTTCAATTGAGGGATGAATTTCAACAGCATAAGACATATCTTTAATTTTTTTAATATAATCTTCAGTGCGTTGCATAATAATTCTAGATAATATAAGTTCCTTTACCTTATCTCCAATTAAAATCTCATACATTCGATCTGGTGATCTATCTTTAAACTCATCACCAAATTTTTCTAAAAAGTCTTCTTTTTCTAAAACAATTTCTCCATTATCAATTACAATTTCTGTTAAAGATAATTTTTTACTAGCTATTAAATCTTTTAATGATTTCCAATTGATATCTACATTATCAGTCAGCTCACTTAAAGATTTATCTAAAATTTCTCCTCTTGAACTTGGAGGTATTTTAGCTAACCTTTCTTCAACTAAAGTAGCTTCTGATTCAATAAATAAACGTGTTTCTCTTGAAGTTAAATTAAATTTCATAGCTATTGCTTGTGAAAGTAAATGAAAAACTAAAACATCATAATCTGTAATTTCAGGAGATAATAAATATTCATAATCAGAAAGATTAAAGTTTTTATTATATTTTCGCTCAATATACCATTTAATTCTTTTAATAGCTAATTGGCCAAGATTTTTTGGAATTAAAGTTTCATCTGAAATCTTTTGACTAGGTATTTTAAAAATAGTATTAATTAAATCCTCATTTTCTTTGAAAACATTATCTAAATTTCCTTTTTCTCTAACTATTTCTTGAGATTCACTAGATAATGGATTTATAAATGAGACTTTAAACATATTATTTAATTGTTTTTTATTTAATAAAAATTTTTAGATTAATTTAATTTTAATTTGAGAGTGTCCAATAATTAAAATTTTTATTTTTATTTCATATTTTATATATTATAATAAGTGTTTATTTTTTTTTAATGTTTCATTGTGTTGTTTTTATTTTTGATTATTGTATTCATTTAGAATTATTGTTTTATTAGTTTATTATTGTTTTTTTATTTAACAAAGTATTTATAGGTGTTAATGATTAAATTAATTAGTATGAATTTGTTTATATGGGTTTTACTATTAAAATAAGTGATAATAAAAAAGGAGTTTTTTTTTCAATGTTTTGTTTGGATGGCGTTTTGAATTTTAAGGATGTTAATCGTGGTGTTAAAGTGCGTGTTTATCCTGATGATAATCAAGAAGATTTATTTAAGCAGAATATTGGTTGTGTAAGGTTGGTTTATAATCATATTCTTAGTGAAATGATTTATGATTATAAAATTGCTAAACAATATCATACTGGTCCTGTTAATCTTAATAATCGTAAGTATTGTAATATGAAGCTTACTAATCTTAAGAGGAATGTTAATTATGGTTTTTTGTATGATGTGGAATCTAGTAGTTTGCAATCCGCTTTTAATAATCTTATTCAAGCTATGAAAAACTATTTTAGTGGCAGAACTAACTTTCCATACTTTAAAAGTAAAAAGAATGATGATAAATTATCATTTAGAATAATAAACAATAACAATGTTAAAACTAGTAAAAATAAATTAAAGATTGCTAAATATGGATGGATAAAATGTAAAGGTTTACGTAAGATTACAGGAAAAATACTATCAGTTACCATATCACATGTGGGTGATAAGTGGTTTGCAAGTATTAATTATAAAAATTCGATTGGTACTGAATTTAAAAAAACAAATAAAAGTGTTGGTGTGGATTTAGGGATTAAAAATCTTTTAACATTATCTAATGGTGAAGTGAAAGCCAAACTTCAACTAAAAAAATTAGAAGAAAAAATAAAAAAAGAACAAAGAAAACTATCCCGTAAAATAAAAAACAGCAACAATTGGATGAAAAATAAAAAAAGAATACAAGAAGCTCACTTGAAGATGAAAAACACTAGAAAAGATTACATACATAAAATAACCACAGAACTTATACAAAAATATGATGAAATTGTAATCGAAAACATTAAATCCCAGAATTTGATGAAAAGAACACCATTAGGTGAGAAGAATAAATCCACACTATCCAAAAACATTGGACACTCCGCATGGCATGAAATCAAAAAACAACTAAAATACAAAGCACAATGGTATGGAAAACAAATAATAGAAGTCGATCCCAGAAACACTTCTAAAAAATGCCACAAATGCGGACACACCAACCAAAAACTAAAACTAGCTGACAGAATATGGACCTGCGACAAATGCAAAACACTACACGACAGAGACATCAATGCAGCTAAAAACATCCTAAAAAAGGGACACAAAAAAATATGTACCGTTGGAGAAACGGGAATTCAAGCTTGCATTACTATAGTTCATAAGAACCATCTAAACAAGAAAAACCAATAAAATATTTTAAACATAAAATAAAAAAAATAATTATTGGACAGTCTCAATCTTAATTTTTAAATATGGTAAATTACAAATTTATTTATATATCAATTATTAGGAGAAAAACATTAATGTCTAAAATATTTATTTCATGTGCACTTCCATATGCAAATGGGCCTTGTCATTTAGGGCATTTAAGGTCTACTTACTTACCAGCAGATATTTATGCAAGATATAATCGTATGGTAGGCAATGATGTGCTTTTTGTTTGTGCAACTGATGAACATGGAACACCAATAGCTGTTAAAGCTGATAAAGAAAATAAAAAACCTATTGAAGTAGCTAAAAGATATCATGATATGATTGTTCGTGATGTTGAATCTTGTAATATTTCATTAGATAATTTTACTCGTACTACAGATGAAGCTCATTATAAAATAGCTCAAGATTTCTTTTTAGAATTATATGATAAAGAATTAATTTATAAAAAGGATATCAGACAATTATATTGTGAAAATTGTTCTAAATTTTTACCTGATAGATATGTTGAAGGTACTTGTTCTTTTTGTGGTGCTGATGCAAGAGGAGATCATTGTGAAAGTTGTGGTAGACATTTAGAACCTACTGAACTTGATGATCCTAAATGTTTAACTTGCGCCAGTACTCCTGTAATAAAAGATACTTATCAATATTTCTTTGCTTTAAGTAATTTTCAAAAGGATATTGAAAATTATATTTCTAATAATGACAACTTACCTCCTAATGTTAAAAATTATGCTAGTAATTGGTTAAAAGATGGATTAGAAGATTGGGTTTTAACACGTGATATGGATTGGGGTATTCCAGTTCCTTTAGATGAAGCTAAAGGTAAAGTTATCTATGTATGGGGTGAAGCATTTTTAGGTTATATTTCTTCTGCTTCTCAGTGGTCTAAAAAATCTAATAAGAAATGGGAAGAGTATTGGGATGAAGATGTTATTCATTTCATAGGTAAAGATATTATATATCATCATGCTATTTTTTGGCCAGCTCTTTTAAAAGGATATGGTTGTAAATTACCTGATAACATTTATGCAGGAGAATTTTTATCTTTAGAAGGAGAGAAGATGTCAACTAGTAAAAATTGGGTTGTTTGGATTAGTGATTTTGTTAAAAGTTTCGATTCAGACTTACTCAGATATTATTTAACTATTAATGCTCCTTTAAATAAAGATACTGATTTTTCTTGGGATGATTTTCAAAGAAGAAATAATGATGAATTAGCTGATGTAATAGGTAATTTCTTACATAGAACTTTTACATTTACACATAAATATTTTAATGGTGAAATTCCAGATTATATAAATCCATCTAGAGAAGATAAATATTTTGAAGATGCTTTAAATAAAACTCCATCTTTGGTTGGAGATTTAATTAAAGATTTAAAGTTTAGAGAAGCTTTAATTGAAATATTTAAAATAGCTAAAATAGGTAATAAATATTTTAATGATCAAGAGCCTTGGAAAGCTGTTAAAGAAAATCCTGAGCAAGCTGCAAATACTATTTATTTATCTAATCAATTATCTAAAATTTTAGCAATATGTTTAAAACCATATTTGCCTAAAAAAGCTGATGAAATAGCTTCTATTTTAAATTTAGAAAATTCAAATGAATGGAAAGATGCTAGTGTATTTATGCCAACTGGTCATTCAATTTCTAAAGCTAAACCTTTGTTTAAGAAAATTGAAGATGATGTAATCGAAAAAGAAAAAGAAAATTTATATGAAAATTTAGTTAGTGATAATATGAGTGATTTAATTACAATTGATGAATTTGCAAAAGTAGATATTAGAATAGGTCAAATAAAAGAGGCAGAAAAGATTGAAAAATCTAATAAATTATTAAAGCTTCAAGTAGATATTGGTGAAAAAACAATCCAAGTTGTTGCAGGTCTTGCACAAAATTATTCTACTGATGAATTACTTAATCAAAAAGTTGCTGTTGTTGTTAATTTACAACCTGCAAAATTATTTGGAACAGATTCTGAAGGAATGTTACTTGCAACTGAAGAAAGTGTTGCACTCTTGCATCCTGATGAATGTAATGTCGGCGAAAAATTAATGTAATATTTTTTAGGTGATTTAATGGAAGAGTCAGCTATTATTACAAAAGCTGAAAAATATCTAACTGATATAGCTAATGAAAAATTAGATTTTGATAATCTTGAAGATTTCGATAATTTCAAATTAGTTTATTTTAGCTTAGCTGAAAGATTAAATCACCTTGAGGATATGAAAGATGTTATGGATGCACAAGGTTATACTGCTCCTTTTAGATCACTTAGTAAATATGGTGTTAATACTGTTGATGAGGTTACAGTAGAAGAGCGAGGAGAAATAAGTCGCCATAATCAATATTTTAGAAATAAAGCTACTGCTAAGAAGAATGTTTTAGATAGAGTTTCATCTGCTATTGATTCACATAAAATTGCTATTGGTAATTTAGAAGAATATGGTAATATTAAATGTGAAGCTTGTTATAAAACTTATAGAATTAATGAATTTAAAGATATGGATGAGAGATGTTCATGTAATTCATTAAAATTTTCTTTTAAAATTAATAATGAAAGAACTCATAGAGTAGAAATTTTGCCATTTTTACCTTATTCTGGTAATTACATGGTTTTAACAACTAATTTAAGTAATTGGGGACGAAGTGCTTTTAAAAAAGTATTAAAAATTTTAAAACAAGAACGTCGTGGTGTTGTTAAACATATTTCACTTACAATCAAATTTAAAGATAAAAATAATCGTTCTATTCATAAAAATGTTTCTCTAGATTCAGATTATATGGAAAATTATGAAGAAGAACTTAGAAAAACTTATGGCAAAGATGTTAGAATTGAAAAAATAAGATTTCATAGGTCTAAACCAGCTATTATTAATGATAAACATGGAAGAAATGCACTCGCTCTAGCTTATGTTCAATATTCAGAAAATCTTGCAAATAATATTAATGATTCTATTTTTAAAAAACGTTTATCTGATTTTAAACGAATAAATACATATGAAAAAATTTACAATGAAACTCAATTTTTAAAACCAGATTTTATAGATAATGAAGATGATCTTGAAGCTTGGAGAAATTTAAAACTTAATGAAAAGTTGAAATCTGTTGGATTTATGGATAAATTTGATAATTTAAATAGAGGCCTTAAAAGAGATTTAAGTATTAAAGAAAACATTGAAAAAACTATTTTTACAAATATTGCTCCAACATTAATAATGTGGGATATCTTTAAATATTATATTATTAGTTCTAATAATAGAAGAAAAAAAGTATCTAGTCCTTTTCCATATATTAGGGTCGAACTTGATCGCCAACAAAGAAGTGTCTTTCAAAATAGCTATAAAAAAGTCATTGAAGTGTTAGAAGAAGAAAACAATGAAAAAATTCTAGCTATTGATAATATGGATTTAATTTTATATGAAAAGTTTAAACTAGAAAAATTAATTAAAAATTCTAATATGAAAATTAACTATCCTGCTTTAGGTGCTAGTTTAATTAATTTAAATTCTGATATTCCTATTGAAAAAATAGGTAATGTATTTAATATTAATGTTTCTAAAATTAAAAAGGAAATTAAAAATATTGAAACTCTCAAGAAACCTAAATCAAAAAAATCTAAGAAATTCTTAGAAATGATTAAAAAATAGCTGATAATATGAGTGATGTCACTAAAATTCATATTACAAGTGCTTTAAGTTCTCAAAAGATTATTGATTTAATGGAAGATTTTCCAGATCTTGAGACAATTACTTGTTCTAAAAGCCTTTTTGATAGAATTCCAAAAAAATATTTAGAAGCTTTAAATGATTTAGATATTGAAGTAGCTATTGAATATAATCAAGGTGCTAAACCAAAATATTCTAAAGAAGAAGATGAGATTTTAAGTTTAGCTAAGCAAAATTTAACTGCAAAAGAAATTTCAAAAAAATTAGATATTCCTATTAAAAGAGTTTATTATTTACTAAGTAAAAATAAGGAAAATATTAAGTTCAATAATTTTAAAAGGAAGTATGATGAAAATACAAAAAGAGATGTTAAGTTATTAAATGATGAAGGTAAAAGTCCAAAAGATATATCTTCTAAGTTAAATATTCCTATAAGAACTGTGTATTATATACTCAAAGGTTATTAAGTATTGTTTTATTAATTTTTATGAGGATTCTTTTTATCAATAATTTTAACTATAAGAAAAATTATAAAACTTATATAAGTCATTCAACAATTATTTTAGAAGAAATTCTAGTATTAATAATGTAATTCCAGTAAAAATATACCAAACGGCTTTTTTACTTAATTCACTCATAGATACCAGACCTCCTGTCTATGTGTCTATGACTAATAAACCCGCTCAAAGATTTTGAAGCCATAGCAATAATATATTTTTAATTTTTTTCATTTTTTCATCATTTTTTGCAATGAAAATGACCTCAAAATAATTGAAATAGAATCCTCACTTATTTTCTTATATGTTAATTAATTTAAATGTTGTTTAAGAGAGAATAAGTTATTTATGCCGATAAATAATATTTATTTCAAATGATAATTTTAATAATATACTTTTACTAAGTAATAATTACTTGAATATAGAAATAAATAAAAAGTTCAAATTTTTAGAAAATTCATTTATATAATTGAAAAAAAGATACTGTTCTGTGATGTAATTATTTTCATAACAGAACAATTTTACGAGCATAAAGCAATTTATTTGCTTATGACTTCAAAATTTAATCTTTGAGCTAGGTTAATCAATAATATGTTCTATCTAATATATAAAACTTTCAATTAATAAATTAAAATATTTTATTACAATTAAATTCTACTTCTAATAATTCTATAATTAACTATATTTATTAAAAAGGTTAAT
Organism: Methanobrevibacter sp. DSM 116169; assembly: GCF_046197865.1. Classification (GTDB taxonomy): domain Archaea; phylum Methanobacteriota; class Methanobacteria; order Methanobacteriales; family Methanobacteriaceae; genus JAHKLT01. Next base: position 860,417 of record NZ_CP166990.1, read on the forward strand.
ATTTATTTGATGATTTTATTTGAACAATCTTTACCACTTTATATAATAGCTATTATTTGTGGTATTCTTTCATTTTCAGTAACTTGGCTTTCAATGCCTCGTCTAATAAAAAAACTTGAAAAAGCAAATATTGTCGGAAAAGACATTCATAAAACTCTAAAACCAATTGTCGCAGAAATGGGGGGAATTGGAATTTTATTTGGTTTTATTTTAGGGATTTTTATTGGAATTTACCTGCATAATATTCTAATTTTAGAACTAGCTATTGTTTTAATTGTTATATTACTTGTGGGTATAATTGGTATTGTGGATGATTTGGTTGTTTTATCTTCAAAAGAAAAATTAATTTTATTATTTTTAGCAGGTCTTCCTTTAATATGGGTTGCTCCTCCAAATGTAGGAATATTTTATTTAATTTCTATTCCAATAGCTATTTCAATAGGATCTAATTTAACAAATATGTTAGCTGGTTTAAATGGAATTGAATCAGGTTTAGGCATAATAGCTTTAGCATCTCTTACAATTTCATGTCTTATTTTAGGTAAATATGATGTTACAATTATTAGTATGAGTATGCTTGGATCATTACTTGGATTTATATATTTCAATAAACATCCTGCAAAAGTTTTCCCTGGAGACACTGGTACATTAGTTATTGGTGCAGCTATTGTGTGTATTGCTTTTATAGGACGTGTAAAATTAATAGCTTTAATTATTTTGCTTCCAAATATTATTGATGCAGCTTTAAAGTTTTACAGCGCAGGAGTAATGGAACGTCAAGAACACACTCCAACTCAAATAAATGAAGAAGGAAAATTAATCAGGCCAGAACAAGGTTTTAAATCATTAATTAGATTTGTATTAAAAAAACCAGTTAGTGAAAAAACTGCAGTTCGTATGATATGGGCAATTGGAATTTTCTTTGGTTTATGTGGTATTATAGTAGCTATCGTTATGCCAGGTATAATTCAAGATCAGACTTTAGCTAATTTTATGAATTTTAAGGAATTTTTATATCAATTTGGGCAATTTTAACTCCAAACTACATTGGCAGTTGTAAAAATATACTTATTTGAATGACTGGGATTGTATAATGAATTTGTTAAATCACTTGTATTATAAGTTTCACTTATTGCTTTTCTTAAATTAAAATTAATTCTATCACCTAAAGAATCTTGATCTTTTTTTTCATTAACAGTTTCACTTGTAACATGAACTTGCAGTTGAATCTTAGTTTTATTGTATTTCGAATCATATTCTGAGCTTTTTATAATAATTTTATTTAATTGTATTGAATTTGGTTTAAGTAAATTTGGTTTATCTTCTTCATAATCATCATATGATGATTTTGGATAAATTGCAGAGGAATCAATCATTATACCTTCAACAATCCCTTCTTTTGCAGCAAGTAATGCAATGTTTAGTTCATTTTCACTTTCTATAAAATTAATTGAAATTAAACTTAAAATAATTATTAAACTTATTAGGAAAATAAATTCAATTGCAATTTGACCAGTATTTTCTTTTAATATCATCTAAATCTCCCTAATATTAATATTATTATCTTTATTGATTATTAAATAGCTTCTATTGTTATAGAGAACTTTTTCATTTATTCTAATATCATTATTATCTACTAAATTAATTGGAATTATTGTTGAAAGTCCTTTTTTATTATTTACATCTAATGTGATGTTTTTACTTTTTATTGTAATCTTATATGATTTATTTTTGATATTATCTGGTGTTGAGATTTCTTTAGTATAACCATTACCGCTTGATATAACCTGATTAATAGATGAAGCAATATTATCTAAAATAAGTCTTGATTCGATGTTTTCATTAATATTTTTTGAAACTTCTAAATTATTTAATCCTAAACTTAGAAAAATAATAGCTATTATTAATATAAAAGCTATTGAAAAAATAAAATCTATTGATAAAAAACCTTTATTATTCATAATTATAGATTTATTTAAATTATTTATAAAATTTGTTTAAATCAAGCTGTTTAAATGTTTTAATTTAGTTAAAATGAGCTGATATAAGTTTTTTTATTTTAAAACTTTAATTATATAATGTGATTAAAATAAATATTTAATTAATTAAAAAATTTTAGGTTAAAAAAATATGGATGAATGTAATTATTTTATAAAGCAGAAAAATACTAAAGGGGAATTTAGTATAAGGATGAATATTAGCTATTTTGATGATGATGTTGAAATTACTTATTTTGATAAAGGTGAATGGTCAGAAAGTTTACCACAAGATTCTTATAAAAATGCAGAAATTCAAAACTTATGGGATAATTTCATTAATGATTTAGAAAAATTAGTTAAAATAGAGGATTTTATAAAATATGTTTCTAATTTAAAAATTAATGAATTTTATAATTTTAGTAATGAAAAATATGATATTATAAATTCTATTGTTGTTATAAATGAGGGATAATTAAAAATAAAATGCATAATTCCTTATTATACTACTATTTTTGAATTTTTTTAATAACAAAATTTTCACTTCCTTTAAATTAAACTATTTGAATTAATTTTTATTGATTAAATCTAATTCTTTCATTAAATAAATATGATGCTATATTAACAATAATGTATTCATAAATACAAAAAATAATAAATATAATAACTCATAAAGTCAAAGCATAGATTTTAACAGATGTGAACATGACTTTTGGTGAAAATAAAATTAATATTATACATGAAAATATAGAAGATAAAATTGTTTTTGGAAATAAATATGGAATAATAAGTGAAGATTTGTCAAAAAAAGAAGTACATTTTATTAAAGCTTATACTGGTGATGGAGCAAGTCTTTTAAATCAATATTTAAGAACTAATGAAAATAAAGAATTATTGGAACTTAAATGGAATAAAATTGTTCCAATGGACTTTGGTAAAATTGCTATTAGTTTTGATGATGCATTAACTATTGATAATTTATTCACAAAAGGTAAAGTTTTAGAAAAAAATATTATTGTTGTAAGGAGAGAAACAGAACCAGCATTATTTAAATATAGTAAAAAGAGAATTTATGAATCTAAAGGATTTTTATCAACAAGTATTTCTGAAAATGTAAAGAAAGAAGAATATGGGCCTTTTCTTAATTATATTTTTGTCCCTAAAGGAACAAAAATTTTATATCTTGAAAAAATAACTTCAACTACTGATGAGTTTGAGGTTCTTTTTAATATTGGAACTAAATTGAAATTTATATGTAAAGAAAATGAATTTAAATATTTTTGGAAATTAATTTAAAGAAAAATTTATATTATTTTATTAACATATTATATATTAAGTAAAATTAAGTGGTTATTTTTATGGAAAACACAGTATATTTAAAACCAAATAATGATTTTATTAAAAAATTATCTAAAGATAAAATTGAAAAGTTAGTTAAGCTTCCTGAAGCAATTCCTAGTAGAATTGAAAACATGCTCAATGATAATATTCCTACATTTAGAGATGAAAGGTTAAAAGTATTAGATGAAAATTTAGAAGATTTAGAAAGAGAAGAAAGGGCTAAAACTAGAAAAATGGATCCTGTTATTGCAGCTCAATTTCGAAATGATCTTGCATTAGAGTTTATAACTAAATATCCAGAATATAAAGATATTATTGAAGATATTAAAAAAGTATAATCTTTTTTATGATTTTAAAAATAAAAAAAGTTAAAAATAGCTATTTCACTTTATATATGTAAAAATCAGTTGTAGATGGTTCAGGTGAATTTATCTAATAAATGTATAAGTAATTATTATATTCAAAGTATCTAGTTTCTCTATAACCATCATCATCACAAATGCGTAATCTACTTCTTTATCAGCTGATGGATCTACAGTAATTTCGCCTGCATCTTTTGTTATCTTAACAGAGAATCATTATTAATAAGTTCATCTAATACTTTTCACAATATGATTCATCTTCATCATATTTCATTAAAACAAGTAATCTATTTTAAATAGCTTGAAATGTATCATTTTTTCAAGCAAATCTCTTTTTTTATAATTAAATAATGTTCCTTCATTAATATCTGTAGCTATAACTTATGATAAAGAGGATATTATTAATAAGCTTATTAAAATAATTCTTTTTATTCATACATTCACTTAATTATATATTTTTATATTTAGTGTTTATTTAATTCTATAATTTTCACATCTTTAAGATTAAATTTTTTTATATTATATTAATATAGTCTAATATAAAGTTTTCTATTTGTTTTTAGTTAAATTTAAAAAGTATATATTTTTATTTATTTTTGGAATGACTTTTTTTAATTTATCTATAAAAATATATTGATAACTATATATTATTCATATTTTTTCTTTATATTTTTTATTTGTATTGTTCTTTTTAAAAGATAGTTCGTATGCTACGAACAAAAGTTATGCTATTTTTTTAGTTTAATATTCATTATTTTATAAAATAAAGATATTTTTTTATAATATGTTCTTTTTATTTTATTTATTAGATTTATATTATAAAAATAGCTATTTAAAATAATTTTTGAAAGTATTCAAGTAATTTTATTTTATTTCATTTTGTGTATATTAATATAATATATCGCAGTATGAAAATATGCTGTGGTTTTTAATAAAAAAAGCAATGTGGGTATTTGTAAAAATCAGGGTATTTTGTTAAAATAATGTGTGGTTTACTTGAAAAATAGGGATTAATTTTGAATATTATAATATTTAAAAGTAATTTAGTTATATAATGATATTTTGTTATAATTCTTATTTTTTTATATATTCATATTATTTTGAGTTTTGCGAGTATTTTTGTTTTTTTTATTTAATTAAGAATTGAAATAAAATTTGGAGGTTTATGTGGGAAAATGATATTTAATAAAAAAGCTTTCTCTATACTAGTTTTTGTATTATTATTCTTTGTATCTATCGTAGGTGTAGCAGCAGATAATATTGATGATATTACAGTAGGGGAAGAAAATCAAATATATGCAACAGAAAATGTTCAAGGGACATTCACTGATTTAAATACTGCAATGGGACTTGCAGGTGAAAATGGAGTGGTGAACTTAACTGGAGATGTACAAAGGGCTGATGGTGAAGGATTTGTTAATGGAATAAATATTAATCAAAAAAATTTAACTATTAATGGAAATGGATATTCTATAATAGGAACATCACCAGATGGAACAACAGGAAGAATATTTTATATTAATGTGCCTGAAGTAACATTAATAAATATATTATTCATTAATGGAAACAGTACTAGTAGTGGTAGTTTAGGATATGGTGGAGCAATATATGCATATAACAATGCTCAAAATTTAACAATGGTAGATTGTACATTTGACAATAATGTTGCAACAATAGGATCATCATTATTTAATGTGGCAAATTATGTTACAATGAATGGAACAACAGTCTTTACTAATAATTATGCTAGTGGTTCTGCTGCTGTCCATAATAGGGGAGATAATTTCACTATGGTTGGAACCACTTCTTTTATAAATAATTCTGCTGGATCATCTTATGGTGCTTTTGGTAATTCAGGTGATAATTTTATTATGAATGGTACTAATATTTTTATGGATAATTCTGCTGGATCATCTTATGGTGCTTTTGGTAATTCAGGTGATAATTTTACTATGACTGGAACAAATCACTTCATTAATAATTCTGCTGGATCATCTTATGGTGCTTTTGGTAATTCAGGTGATAATTTTATTATGAATGGTACTAATATTTTTATGGATAATTCTGCTGGATCATCTTATGGTGCTTTTGGTAATTCAGGTGATAATTTCACTATGGTTGGAAGTACTTCTTTTATAAATAATTCTGCTCAATCAACTGGTGCTTTTTATAATAATGGTATTAATTTTATTATGAATGGTACTAATATCTTCATGGATAATTTTGCTAATGCTTATGGTGCATTGGTTAGTTCAGGTGTTAATTTTACTATGATTGGAATTAATACTTTTATAAACAATGTGGCTGTAAATAATTATGGTGCAATTCGTAGTTCTGGTGCTGATTTCACTATGACAGGAACTAATACTTTTGAAAATAATAAGGCTGGCCAAGATGGTGGAGCAATATATAGTAGTGGGGATAATTTTGAGATTTCTGGTGAATCTTCTTTTGTAGGTAATGAAGCTGGTTATAGTGGAGGAGCAATATATAATACAGGAAATGATGCTGCTATTTTGGGAACTACTTCTTTTACTAATAATAAAGCTAATCGTACTGGTGGTGCGATTTATGTTCGTGATGGTCATAGGTTTACTATTGAAGGTGCTTATTTTGAAAGTAATGTTGCTGTTGAAGATGGTGGTGCTATTTATATTCGTGAATTAGATGTTTTTGTTGTTGGTGATTCTGAGTTTGCTAATAATTCTGCTGGTATTAGTGGTGGTGCTGTTTATAATCGTGATGCTCATAATATGGTTTTTGGTGATGTTAATTTTACTGGTAATAATGCTCCTCGTTTTGGTGGAGCAATCTATTCCATGGATTCATTTAATTTTATTATGAACAGAGTAATTTTTGAAGCTAATAGTGCTTATCGTGGTGGAGCAATCAATAATGAATATTCTGATGATATGTTTATTACTGAATCCGAGTTCATTAATAATGTTGCTGAAGATGGTACTGCTGTATGGTTAGAAAGAGGTTTAGCAATTATTGATATCAGTGAATTTACAGGTGAAGGAACAATAATCTACAATGACCTTGGAAAAATGTATTTAAATAATAATACTATTAATTCTGATGCTCCAGGAATCTATAATTATGGAACAATCTTAAGTGAAGTTATTATGACTATTAATAATAATGGTTCTTATATTGGTTATATGTTAGATGATTTTTTACTTGATGCATTTTTAACTGATGATAATGGGAACGTTATTATTGGTCAAAATATCACAATCCAAATAGGAGATATCGAAGATATTCCTATTGCTGATTCTTTAGCTAATGGTACTTATGAAGGTGTATATACTATTATGAGGTCTGATGAGTCATTGATTACTGGTTTATATGCTGGTGGTAATAATTTGACTGTTAGGACTGCTAGGTTATCTGTAGCATTTACATATTACTTTGAAACTAATGATGTGGATAAGTATTATATGGGTTCTCAAAGATTGGAAATTTACTTTGGTGATTCATTAGGTAGACCAGCAGCAGGTGAAGAAATTAAAATCACAATCAACGGTGTAACTTACACTAAAACCACAGATGCAAATGGTACTGCTTATTTAAATATTAAATTGGATCCTGGTACTTATACTGCAGTTACTACTGCTACAAGAACAGAAAACATCACACAACGTAGTGTTAATAACAGTGTAGTTGTTAAAACCACTATTTTTGGTGATGATGTATTTAAATTCTTTAGAAATGGTACAGAATACTATGTAACTTTATTAGATGGTGAAGGTAATCCATTAGTTGGTGCTAATGCAACAATCAATATTAATGGTGTAACTTATCAAAGAACTACTAATGGAAGTGGTGTAGCAAAATTAAACATTAATTTAGATCCAGGATATCATATATTAACCGCAGAACATCCTAATGGTTTAAAAACTAGTAATATTGTTTATGTTATTCCAGTATTAGAAGCATACACTTATTCTCGTGCAGATGGTGGGGTTGATCTTGTTGTACGTGTAGTAGATGGTCAAGGAACTCCAGTACAAGGTGAAAACATAAGAATAAACATTCACGGATGGATATCCAACTTAATCACCGATATGTTAGGATTTGTAAGATTAGACGTTAGCTTAGAATCAGGACACTACCTTGCAACAGCATATTCCAGTGCAACTGATGTATCAACAATCGTAATCGTACCATAAAAACAAAAATAAATTAAATTATTCTATTTAATATCCAAGAAAACACCATTATTATTCTTGGATATAATAGATTATTTTTTTAAATAGAATTAAGACGAATAACTGCAGCTAATAGTAAAAAAAGGAAAATAAACAATTTTAAATCATTTTTTTAAATCTAAATCATATAAAGAAAATTTTCTCTAAAAAAAAATTTTTTATATTATAATTACTCCCAATTATAATTAATTCCAACCACACAGAAAAACTATTAGCTGCATTTATTTTAACACAAAACTTAAAACATACTAACAACTAATAAAAAAACATTAAGTTGATAGATATGATAATTTTTCTAAACCTTTAAATAGTATAAATTAGATATTTTTATTAAATAATTATGAACAGTAGTATTCTTATTTTGTTTCATAACAATTATTTAATATAAATTTATTATAAAAATTTTTATAATTAACTTTTACTTATTAAGGAGGACTTTTAATGGCACGTTTTGAAGAAGCTGAAAATAGAATGTTCAATGTTAAGATTTGCTTAAAATGTAATGCCCGTAATCCTGCTGCAGCTAACACTTGTAGAAAATGCGGTTATACTGGATTAAGATTTAAAGCTAAAGAACCTAGAGGATAGACTCCTCTCATTTTATTATTTTTTTTATTTATTTTAGGGATTTTTATGAATATAGTAGAAAAACAAATTAAAGATATTTTAAAAACAAGGAAAATTCATTTTACTTTATTAGATCCTGATGAGCAAAGTCCTGAAAGTGCTCTTGAAATAGCTAGTGCTGCTATTGAAGGAGGAACTGATGGAATAATGATTGGGGGATCTACTGTAGATAATGAAGATGTTAATGCTACTTGTAAGATTTTATCTGAAAATATTGATGTTCCAATTATTCTATTTCCTGGAAATATAAATAGTGTAAGTAGGTATGCTGATGCTATATTTTTCATGACTTATTTAAACTCTGATAATCCTTATTGGATTTTAGGAGCTCAATCATTAGCAGCTGGTAATGTTAAAAAAAGTCAAATTGATGTTTTACCTATGGGTTATATGGTTGTTGAACCTGGTGGAACTGTTGGTTGGGTTGGAGATGCTAAGCTTGTACCAAGAAATAAACCTAAAATTCCTGCAGCTTATGCAATGGCAGCTGAATTATTAGGCATGAGATTTTTCTATCTTGAAGCAGGTTCTGGTGCAGATAAACCAATACCACAAGAAATGATAGCTTATTCTAAGAAAGCTACTGATGATATGGTGATAATTGTTGGTGGTGGAATTAGAGATGGTGAAACTGCTTTAAAAGCTGCAAAATCAGGTGCAGATATTATTGTTACTGGTACAATAGTTGAAGAAACTGATGATGTTAAAGGTAAAATTTCAGAAATTACAAATTCTATTAAAAACCTTTAATTTTTATTTTTCATACACTCTTACAAATTACTTATTTTTTTAATTATACTATTTTGATATTATGTTAGATTCTTTATATGCTGAGGCAGTCAGAAAAAAGGGACTTGTAAATGAAATCATTGATGAGTTCTCAGAAGGAGATCCTAGAGTTCTAGATAAATGGAATACTGAAATTACCATAAAATCAACTGATGATTTTTCAATAGCTGCTGGAGATGGAAGTTTTAATAAAAAAAAGTTTTTAAGTTTTTATTTTTATGCAATAGCTTGTGAATCTCTGGTATTTGATGGAAAACTTAAAGCTATTGAAAATGTTAATATTGATACTTTAAATCATAATAAATTTTCAGAAGATTTAATCAGATCTTATATGGGATTATATGAAGCTAAAAGTGCTTTTAAAACTTTAAAAGAATTTGATGTAGATTATTATTTATATGATGGTTCTCTTTTAGGTGATTTAATTAGACCCTATCCTGCTGGTGCTGATTTATCTGAGCGACATAAAAAAGAAGTTATTGATAACTGCACAGATGATTTAGAAGAGAAGGTTAAGTCTTTAGAAGTTAAAATTTTCTCGGATGAGATAATTAAAAAATATTTTAAAAGTAATGTAGATACTTTTGAATTTAAAGTATATTTAACTAATTTAGAAAAACTAATTGTAATGAAACATTTATTATCTTTTAATAAAAATATTATAGCTATTTCTAAATCTTCTACATCAGATGATTTATTTAATAGTAATATTCCAGATATAGCAATTTTTGATAAATATACTAGTGGTGAAGGGTTTTCTGAAATTATTCCTAAAACATTATCTAATGAAGTAAAGCATCTTTTTCCAATAGAAGATGAATTTTTTAAAAATTTAGAATTTAGTATTTTTTATTTAAGGCTAGAAGATAATAAAAATATTTTAAAAGTTGAATTACCTTTTAAAGCTAGTAAAAATGATGTTATTGATATTATTGAAAAATTAAAAAAGTTTTCAACAGAAGGATATCCATATTTACTTAAAAAAGCACATAAAGATGTTGTTATTTCAAATAAAAATATAGATGAACTTGCAAATATTGTTAATTTTTATGAAAAATCAGGAAGGGAAATGTTAAAATGATTATTGGTAGATGTGTTGGTGAGACATCCTTAAGTGAAGTTAATTTTATATCAAAAAAAATGCCTAAAGTTGGTGAATATGTTAGTCTTAGCTATGATGGTAAAAATGTTTTAGGCATGATCGACTCACTTGTAAGGGGTAGTGTATCTTTAAATGGTGAAATATATAATCCTGATACTATTGAAATGATTAAAGCTTTAGAAGGCGATGATTATTATATTAAAGGGAAAATTAAGATTTTAGGAGATTTTGATGATAATTTAAGATTACCTAGAACTCCTGCACCTCCAGGTACACCAGTTGAAATAGCGTCATCAGATGTTTTAGATGTTATTTTTAAAAGCGAAAATTCTCTTAAATTAGGTAATTTAATTAATCAAAGTGATGTTGAAGTAAATGTTGATATTAATAAAATGGTATCAAGACATTTAGCTATTTTAGCTATGACTGGAGCTGGTAAATCAAATACTGTATCAGTTTTAATTGATGGATTGCTTGATGTAAACGGTGCAATCTTTGTTTTTGATATGCATTCAGAATATTCAAACTGTGAATTTCAAAATGGTGAAGTAAATTTAATTAAACCTGTAATTAATCCGATTTATATGTCTTTTGAAGAAATTAAGGGATTAGCTAATATTAAAGGTTCTGCTCATATTCAAGAAAGATACTTTAGAAATGCATTTAAGCAAGCTAGAGCTATTGTTAAAAATGGTGAAGCAGACACAACTGATTTTCTGCAAATTATCTATGATGTATTAAATAAAAGATTTAATAATGAAGATATTCCATCATCTGAGAAGAATAAAATCATGGATGTAATAAATAAAATTGAAGATTTACAAGATAAATATGGTCAGCTATTTAATACTAATATTGGAAATATTTTAAGTAAAATTGAACTTGGAAAAGTCAATGTATTAGATTTAGGTCACTCAGACGAATTTGCTGCTGAAGTATTAGTTAGTCATATTTTAAGAAATGCATTAAAATCTCGTAAAGCTAGTGTTCATGGATTAGATGAAAATGGTTTAGAGTTTCCTGTATTTTTCATTTTAGAAGAAGCACACATTTTAGCTCCTAATAGTCGTAATCCTTCATCTAAATTTTGGATTAGTAGAATAGCTCGTGAAGGGCGTAAATTTGGTCTTGGTTTATGTTTAGTTAGTCAAAGTCCAAAATCTATTGATCATGATGCATTATCACAAGTAAATAATATGATTATTTTACGTCTTGTTGAACCACAAGATCAACGCCATGTCCAATCAGCAAGTGAAAATCTTAGTGAAGATTTAGTAAAACAACTGCCATCTTTAAATATTGGTGAAGCTATGGTATTAGGCCTTATGAGTAAAGTTCCAACACTTGTCAAAATTGATGAATTTAAAGGACGTTCTCATGGTGGAGATATTGATATTATAAGTTCTTGGTCTAGCTATAAATCTAATAAAGATGAATCTCTTAAAAAAGATGAAAAAGAACTTAAAGATTTAGGTTATAATTATTAATTTTATTTTTTATTTTTTTAACTTTTTTTTCAAATATAACTTATTTTTTCAATAATCTATAAATAATTTAACGATTAAATTAAATAATAATATAAATTTTACTTAACTATAAGTGTTTATTGGTTATAAGTTTAAAAGGTAATATAATGAAATTTGCACATTTAGCAGACACTCATTTAGGTTATAGGCAATTTGGTCTACATGACCGCGAAAAAGACTTTTATGAAGTGTTTGAAAAAACAATTAATAAAATAATCGACGAAAAAGTCGATTTTGTAATTCATAGTGGAGATCTTTTTGAAAGTTCAAAACCATCTCCGATAGCTTTATTAGTTTTTCAAAAAGCTTTATTAAAACTTAAAGGTGTTGGAATACCTGTTTATGCAACAGCAGGAAATCATGACACAACTCTAAGGAAAGATTCTATTCCTCCGCAAGTTCTATATAAAAAACATGGACTAAAAGTTATAAGCCCTATTAATTCTGAATATATTGAAGAAGATGGTACTTTTATTTGTGGAGTTCCATATTATCCAAAATCTAAAAAAACTTTTTTAAAGGAAAAATTAGGTAAATTATCTAAAAAAGCTGAAGAATATGATAAAAAGATTTTAGTTTTACATCAAGGAATTGATAAATATCTTCCTTTTGAATATGAACTTGAAATTGGGGATATACCAGAAAATTTTAATTATTATGCTTTAGGCCATATTCATAATTATATTGAAGATGATTATGGAGAAGGTAAGTTAGTTTATCCAGGATCTATGGATATTTGGAAAAGTAGTGAACTTTCTGATTATAATAAAAATGGTAAAGGCTTTTGTATTGTTGAGATGGATGGGTCTGATGTTTCTGTTAAAAGAATTTCTATTGATATTCCAAGAGAATTTATATCAATAACTGTAGACGAGTTTTATTTAAATCAAGAAATATTAAATTTGAAATCTAGAATAGCTGCTTTAGATAATAAACCTATTTTAAATATTACTATTGAAAATCCTAAATCAAGTAGTGCAGATATTTATGACATGATTAATAAAGAGTTAGGGGATTTATGTCTTCTTATAAGACCTAGTTTTAAAGTAGATGAAAAGGATGATGAAAGTATTGATATTAGTAATATTGATACATTAGAACCTAAGAGTTTATTACATGAACATTTAAAATCTTTTGATAATGAAGATATTAGTGATTTAGCTATTGATTTATATGAAAAATTATCTAATGATAATGTTGAAGAATCTGAAAAACTAATTGAAGATTTTTATGATGATTATTTTGAAAAAATTGATATTACTGATGAGGATATTGATTTAAGTAAAGATGCTAGTCAAACTGATTTAAAGGAGTTCAAAGATGATATTTAATAAATTAACACTTAAAAACTTTAAATCTTATGAAGATACTGAAATAGATTTTAATCGGGGAATTAGTGTTGTTGTTGGTGAAAACGGTGCAGGTAAATCTAGTATTCTTGAAGCTATAAGTTTTGCATTATTTAAACAACATACTGGTAAAAAAATTGAAGATCTTGTTCGTAGTGGTTCACAAGATAAAGGAATGTCTTTATCTTTAGAGTTTTCTTCTAATGGAAAAGATTATGAAGTTAAAAGAGAAAAAGGAAACTCTACTTTAAAATCAATGTTATCTATTAGAAATGATCCTAATGAAGATTATACTATTTTATGTTCTGGAGATAAGGAAGTTAGTTCTCAAATTGAATCTCTTTTAAATATGGATGGAAATCTTTTCTTAAATGCAATTTATATTAGACAAGGTGAAATTGCTCAACTAATTGATAAAAAATCTGCAGAAAAGAAACAATTAATTGGTAAACTATTAGGAATTGATTCTTTAGAGAAGGCTTGGAAAAACTTACTTCAAATTATCAATGTTTATGAAAATAAGAATTCTGAACTTAAAGGAAAACTTCATTCATCTGCAGATCTTGAAAATGATTATAAAACAAAAATTGATACTTTAAACCAACTTAAAAATGATGGTAATTCTTTAGAAGAAGAACTTAAAGAAATTACTACTTTAAAATCTACTAAAGCTGATGAAAAATTAAAAATGGAAGAAGATAAATCTAAATATGATAGTTTAGTTAATGAGTTAAATAATGAAAATACTTTTATTGAAAATTTAACTAATGAAAAGAAATCATTACAAAAACAATTAGATGATATCACTCAAAATGAAGAAGAGATTTCTAAACTTGAAAAATATGTTAAAAAACTTCCAGTTTATTTAGAATTTGAAAAATCAGTTTTAAAAATCCATGATTTAAAAATTGAAGAGCTTGATGTATTAGATGATTTAGAATCATTTAAAAAGCAAAAAGCAATTTTAGATAAAGAACTTGAAGGTCATGATAAATTTTTAACTATAGATAAATCAATAGATGCATTAAAAGAAGAAAAATCCAAATTAGATGGTGATTTAAAAGTTGTTACTAAACTAGAAAAAGATAAAAATATTTTATCTCATGAAATTAAACAAGAAAAAGAAGATTTGGATAAATTCTTTAATAAAACTTTTGATAAAGTAAAAAGAGAAGAGTCACCTCAAGAAGATTTAGACAAAATTGAAAACTTTAAAGATTTAAACTATGTTATAAGTAATATCCTTGATTCACTAACTGTTAAAATTAAAGAAACAGATAAAGAAGTTTTATCTAAAAATCAAGAAATAGCTGCATTAGAAGAATCTATTAAATCTTCTAAAAAACCTTTAAAAGAATTAGAAAGTGTTGATAATAAATGTCCACTTTGTCAATCAGATATTGATTTTGATAAGAAAAATGATTTAACAAAATTATATAATGATACTATTACATCTTCTGAGAAGGCTATTAATGATAAGAAAATTGATGTTCATATTTTAAATAAATCAAGAGAAGATTCAGAAGAAAAAATTGAAAAGTTCCAAAAACTTTTTACTCAAACTTCAGAATATAATCATAGATATAATGAGCTTTCAAAAGATATTAATAAATTAGCTGATATTAAAAAAGAACTTGAATCAAAAGGAGATGTAGCTACTCTTATTGAAGAAATTACAAATTCTATTGAAGAAGAAACATCTAAAAAGAATTATTATAAACAATCTTATGAAAATTATAATCAATCTAAAGGTGCTTTAGATATTATTGGTAGTGATGTAGAAATTTTACAAAAATTAAATCAAGTAAGAAATAATATTGATATGCAGGTTCAAAATATTAAATTAGCTATTGATCAAGATTCATTTTTAACTAGTGATATTGCTGAGGAAGAGTTGAAAATAAAAATCAATGAGTTAAAGTCCAAAGAAGAAAAATATAATCAATTAAAAGGCCATGTTCAACTTAAAAGCACTATTGAATCTCAATTTATAGCTAAAAAAGAAGATCTTGAATGGAGACTAAATAAAATAGAAAAAATTAAAGAAGATATATCTACATCTTCTTATGACGCTGATAAATATGATAAAATTCTTTTTTCATATGAAACTGCAAATAATAAATTTGAAGAACTTAATTCTAAATTAGCTAATGTTAAAGGTCAAGCTACAGAACTTATAAGTTATATTGAAGATTTAACAATTAAAATTAATGATAATAAGAAGTTTAAAAAAGAACAAGAAAATATAAATGAATTATTAACATTACTCACTGAAATCAGAGAATTATATAGTAAAAATGGTGTTCAAAAAGATCTTAGAAATTATTCAAGACCTATTATACAAAAATACACTAAGGAATTCTTTGAAAAATTCAACTTTAACTATTCTGACCTTATTTTAGATGAGGATTATAATATTTCAGTATTTGGTCCAGAAGGAGAATCAAATATAGATATGGTTAGTGGTGGAGAAAAAATAGCTATTGCTCTTGCACTTAGACTAGCTATCACTCAAGCAATGTCTAAAGGTAATCTTGAAACTATCTTACTTGATGAACCAACTATACATTTAGATAGTTTTAGACGTCATGAACTTATTAATCTTTTAAAAGAAATAAGAATATTACCTCAAATGATTCTTGTAACACATGAAAATCAATTAGAATCAGCTGCAGATAATGTTATTGAAGTTACAAAAGAAAATGGAATTTCAAAAATTAAAACAAGTAATTAAATAGCTATTAATTAGCTATTTACTATATTTTTTATATCTCCAATAATACAATTAGCATTCCATCCTACAATTCCAGTGGCTACTTCTTCTAAGTTTTCTGGAACTTCTTCTTCTCCATAAGGCCTTACAAGTAAAATTGGTTTGGTGTGTTTTAAAGATGCTTTGACTAATTCATCTATTTTTTCACTATTTTCTTTATATATTCCTGATAAGATTATTACAAGATCTACTTTATTAAAAAACTCATCACTAGCTGTTAAATAAGAACTTGATACAGATTCTTTCCATAAAAAATCTGTTTTTGAATATATTTTTTCTAAAAATTGATTATATTCATTATTTTCATCTTTTCCACTACTTATAATTAAATTATAAATTTTATTATCCTTATCTTCTTCAAACATAAAATCACTTTTATTTAAGTAAGTTTTTTATATTACATAATCTAAATTTACTTATATAAATATTAATTTTTTTTATTATAAATTTTATACGTGTTTAAATGAAAGCTGCAATAATTGGTTTAGGAGTAGAAGGTAAAAAAGCTACTACTTCTTTTTTAAAATATGATTGGGATGTTTATGCAACTGACTTAGATAATAATGTTGACTTGACTAGTTTAGAAATTCCATTTGCTGAGATTGATTTAATTCAAGAAAACGAAAATATATCTGTAGTTGCAGATTCTTTAAAAATTGATCTTGGTTTTTCAAGTCATGATGAAATAGATTCTGCTGATGTGATAGCTATTAGTCCTAGTATGTGGGGAAGTACTTTAGCTAATAAATATTTAGAAGAAGGTAAATTAGCTTGTGATGTATTAACTAAACACAGAGATATTTTTACAATTGGAATTACAGGAACTAATGGAAAAACTACTACTGTACATATGTTAAAAGAGATTTTAGAAAGTGCAGGTAAAAAAGTATTAGTTGGTGGTAATGGTGGTGGTGGCTTTGATGGTTATTATGACTTATTACTCGAGACAAATACGTCTTCTTATGATATATTACTTGTTGAAGTTTGTGATATGACTTTAGACTTTTGCAAGTATTTTTTTGACTTTGATTTAATTGGATTAACTAATGTTGGTAATGATCATATGAATGTTCATAAAACTATAGCTAATTATAAAAATAAACTTGTAGATTTTTTCAAAAGTAAAAAAATTGTATTATCTCATAATCAAAGTTTTCAAAGCGATTTTAGAGATTCGTCTTGTGAAGCTATTCCATATTTTGAATATCAATTTGATTTAGATGTATTTGGAAAATTTAATAAACTTAATGCAGGATTAGCTTATGCAATAGCCACAAATTTAAAAATACCAAAAGACATTATTAAAGATTCTTTAGTTAATTTTAAACCTGTTGAGGGACGATTGGATACTTATAAACTTAATGATGCTACAATTTATATTGGTAAAACTGATAATGTTGATGCAGCTAGATCTATCTTAGATGAGAGAAACTTCTATGCAACTTTTATTGGAACTCCAAGAGTTAATGAATTTGAAAGATTAGATATTTTAGATGAAGTTGTCATACATAATCCTGAGGTAATTGTTTTATTTTCAGGTCTTGATGATACTATTGATATGGGTATGGAAAGACTAAATGATTTAAGCTATGGTGGTAGGATAGAAGTTGCTAATTGTCTCGATGATATAATCTTTTTACTTGCTGAATTTTCACATGAAGATGCTATTTTTATTGGTGGAAATGGACAAGATACTATAATTGAAATTCAGGAAAGATTGAAGTTATTATCTGATAGCTGTAATTAAATTTTCTTTATTTTTTTTAATTATTTTTAATATTTCTTTAAATTTTTTTTAAACTATTTTACATCATCTGAATTTATATATTTTAACTATTTTTCTTATGAATTATCGAACTCTTTTTAAAAACTCTCATTCGCAATATATAAATATTGATATAAATATATAATATTATATTGTAATATTTTAGGTGTAGTTATGAATAGTGGTGATTGGAGAAACTTTTCAATTAAAATAGTTTTAGGGTTGTTTTGTGTTTGTATTTTATTATTTGCATTTTCTTTTGTAAGTAGTGATAAAATAACAGGTAAGGATTTAGTAGAAAATACAGATATTCCTGTGGGTAAAACAGTTTATGCAGGAGATAGTGTTTTCTCAGATGATGAAATGATTAAAGTACCTGTAATTTCTAATTTAGGTTATTTGGGTCAACAATTTTTAGATTTAAATATACAAGGAATACTGATATCTCTTTCAACAGGAGCGGTTCCAATATCAGCAAATTCAATTTGTTCTGAAGGAATTGCGGCTAATGGTCAGGCATCTGGTTTTGAAGGGCCTGGCTATTTAACTTTAGATGGAGAAAATTTAGCTGTTAAAGGACCATCAAATTTTGTTTGGGGATTTTCTACACCATATAAATATTTAACGAAAACAGAAGAAGGAGTTGATTTATATGAAGGCAATAATAAATTACAATCAATTTCTAAAGATGATATTAAAAACCAAGATTTCAACACATCTAATTATAATACTAATGATATAATTAGTTGGTATAATTATGATGCAAAAGTAGGATCTAATTATACTTTAGAAAAAGGTCTCACTACCTTTTCAGATAATAGGTCAGATTTATCACCTAATCAGATTAAAGAATATTTTGGAAATGATGTTTATAATACTACTGAAAATTATCCAACAGGATCACCTGTTATGGTTTATATGACTAATTATACTGAAAATGAATCTACTGATTTTCTTACAGGCCTTGGATCTTATCCTCAATATAATGATCAGATGAGGGCATATAATGCAGCTCAATTTTGTGAAGGATGGAATAATACCATAATAGCTCCTCATAGCTATGGTTCAGGGAAAAGTTATATTGATTTTGGTACTGTTAGTGATGGAGATGCACCTTCTGGAGCAGCTGCACATGGAGTTTGTCCTCCAGCTAGAACTTTAAGAGCTGCAGCATTGAATGAAGGCTTTAGTATGCCAGTAGGTATGACTGGAGCTGATGAAGCTGTTTTATATGGTTATGGTCCATGTGAAGATATTAAAATATATAATGATCATGATTATCCTGTTAAAGTCATTATGTGGTATACTGGTTCAGGTACTGGTTTAACACTACATGCAAAAATAGTAAAGTTCATTCCAAATAGCTAATTAGATTTATATGGTATCTGCTGTAATTACTGCAGCTGGAAAAAATTCCAGAATGATTGAAAGTCAAATCAATAATGATATCAAAGTTCAAAATAAATTAACTTTACCTTTTAAAAATAAAACAGTCATTGAATCTACAATTGAGAATGTACTTTCCTCAAATGTAGACTCTTGTATTTTAGTACTTGGACATTTTTCTAATGAAATAAGAAAATGTCTTTCTAATTTTTCTAAAGATCAATTAAAAATAATAGAAAATAATCCAGTAGATGTAGGTTTATCTACTTCTTTATTACATGGTCTTCAAAATTCTAGTTCAGATTTAACTTTATGTGTTTCTGGTGACCAACCTACTATTTCTTCTAAAACCTTTAATAATTTAATTGAAAATTCTTTAAATTCTAATAATTCTTTAAAAACAATTTCAGTTTTAAGAAGAATTAATATTGGATTATTAGATTGTGCTGAAGGATTAGGTATGCCTTTTGTAGGACCTCGAGAAAATTTAATAAAAAATATTAAAGGGTTTAATGATAATCTAAACCCAATTTTAAGAAAAATGCATTCTGATGGATATACATTTTATGCAATTAAAGAAGAAAATGATTTAGAACTTTTAAATATTAATACATATGAAGATTATCAATATTTATTAAATAGAATTTAAATTACTTACTAATTCTTCTGCTTCATTAAAATTAATTCCAATAATTAATTCTTCGTCTTTTACTTTTGCATGTTTTCTAGATCCATCACAAGCAAGAGATATATTGCTTTTACCTGTCATATATGGTCCAGATACAACATCTCCACATATTGATTGAATACCTGCAAATGATGATTTAAATTTAGATCCTTCACTATATGCACTTGCTTGAGCTATTTTCATACCAGCTTTAGGTTTTGCAAACATCACAATAACATCTGGAATAAATTTTGCTTCTTTTAATGGAGAGTAAACTATTCCAAAATGTTTTTTATCAACTACATACAAATCATCAATGGTTTTTTTAGATGTTTCAAGATCTTTAAATCTTCCAAGTTTAAAATAAGTTTCTCCACTAACTAATTTTTCTGGAAAATCTTCAAGACCTAGTGCAGCTGAACCTCCTTTACATGCTTGTTCATCAGGAGTAGCATAAAACTTTTCTCCAAATGATGCAGCTTTAACCATTTCGCAATGTCTTTTTTTATCAGCTATTTTTGAAATATCATCTGGAACTTCATCAACACTATTAATAAATTTAATAGCTACTACATCTCCATCTAAATCTAACTTTTCTGATAAAATTTCACTCATTTTCTCATTTTTCATAATATCATCTCACAAATTAATAATTTAAGGAATTTTAATTTCTTTAGTTCATACATTTAATTATATAATATGTAATATAATCATAATTATAATTTATGGCAGATGAACCAACACTTAAAGATATAAAACAACAACTAATTCCATTTTTTAATAAAAGAATTAAAAGAACTACTACTAAACTGTAAAACTAATATTAAGTAGAAACTAATTCCCTCAGTTATATTTGAATGATGAATGTAGATTATTCTTTAGTGGAATATCTGTATCTGATGAGAGTAATATGATATAATAGATTTAAAAAGTAAAGTTAAATAATAAGCCAAGATATTAACACTTCATTAAACTTTAAATGTAATAATGATAAATGTGGTTTAATTCCAAGGGAAAAATATTGATGTTAAATATTTATAAAAAATATAAAAAGATATATGTAGAAGTATAAATTAATTTTAGGGGTGATTTTATGCAAAATTTTAAAACAAAACAATTTTTTGCTATGAATTTAATAGAACCTTTTTTTGAGGTTGAAAGAATTTATCTCGATGAATCTCATACTGAACATAAAAATTTATTAGAGGATATAAATAATTTAAACAACGAAGATGTTATGGATTTTCATGAAAAAATTAAAGATAAGATTAGATATTTGAATAAACATAATTTAGATGAAAATATTATTGTTAGGATTCATTTATTAGTAGAATTAATTAGAAGAGATATTGCTAAAGATAGGATAATTGCATTAAAGGAAGGAGAACCTTATGGTGATCCTGAATTGATAGGATTAATTCCAGATAATAATGGATTAATTCCTATTTCAGAAGTAGATAAATTTTTTTATTGTTTTAAAATTAATAATAATTCTTATACTTTATGTTTGCCATCTATACAATTTAATTCTCATTATAATTTAATGGATGTTTTATTTGATTATTTTAAGGATAATGATTCAATGAGAATTAGAATAGACCCTTTAGTTAAAAATTGTGTGCCTGTTTGTGAAAAAGCAGCTTATATTGATATTAAATTAGATTGGGAAAAGTTAAATGAGTTAAAAGAATCTTCATTTTATAAATCACATAGTGATAAAAATGGTGAAATAACTGAATTAGTATGGAAACCAGATGGTGATGTGTTAAGTTTTACATGTGAAGAATTGCCTGATCAAAATGATGTAGAATGTAGGGGAAGTAAATATTTTCATGCAAAATATGATAAAAACAAAAAGAAAATTATCCATTGTGATGGAGCTATTAGAATTTATGATGAAGAAAGTCTTTTAAAACGGTATGAATATACTATTAAAGATGATAATGCTAGAAAAGTAGGTGAAAGAATAAAAATTTTTCAAATTGATGATGATATATCCACAGATTCTTTTATTGCTTTAGTTACTAGTTTTTTCCGGTGGAATTATGATTTACAGAATTATTTTAATATTCCTAATATGGGGGGGGGGGTTTTAAATGAAATTTTGTGGTTATTCAGAAATTAAAGAAATGGAAAAAGGATATTTTCAATGTGATAAATGTAACTATCAATTTAGTTGGTGTGCAAGAGAAAATGGAAATAATGTTTGTCCTGAATGTAAAAATATTTTTAATGTTTTTAAAATTGTACCAAAAAAAGTTGATGGAGGGATATGTAAAAATTGTGATGAAGAATTAATTTTTACTGAAGAAAATTTGTGTTCGGAAAATATTTATTTGTGTCCAAAATGTCAAAATATTGTTAATATTTTTTATAATGATGAAAATAATAATCCTGAACATGTTTTATCTACAAATTTTAATAAAAACAATATTAAAAATGGAATAAAAATATCAGATGATTTATTATTAGTTATGGTTGATAATGAAAAAAGTAAATGTGTATTAGATTTGTTAAATATTATTGTAAAAGGTGAAAAAACCGGATTTAACAGTTTTCATGAAGAAACACAGAAAGCAATGTTAATTTATAATGATTCTGAAGCTATGGGTTATATTTCTTGATCTGAAAAAGAAAAAATAATTTTAAGACAAATATTTATTATTTCTAGTTTTAGAAGAAAAGGGTATGCTACTATTTTAATTCGAGAATGGGTTAACAAATTTGTTAAGGGAAAATATGATAATTTTGGTGTGGAATTAAATATGAATTCTCCAATAGTAGATTTAATGCTCAAAAATAATTATTTTGGTTATAAAAATTGTTTTATTGGGAGGTAATTTATGCCTGCTAAGGTTTATGAGAGATTAATTAGTAAATATGAAACTAAACACCCACTAGAAATATGGAGTTTTAAAATGAATAATGGAGTAAAACAAGGAATAAAATACAAAATAAAAACTAAAAAGGAGTATAATACTATTCTTGTTGAATGTGCAACATCAGAATGTAAAAACACAATAGAACCACAAAGTAATAGGCATAAATACTATCTAAATTAGTAAAAAAAAGACGACAAAACAGTAAAAAATAAATAGGCTTAAAAACAAACAATCAAAAGATGATTATATGTACTGTGGAAAACCATTCCACAAAAAACACATCTGACAAGAATACTGCAAACCACAATGTAGTAAATATGCAAAACGAGAACAAACAGATAAAATCAAAATGAAAAATAAATACAAAATACTGTAAAAAAAAGATTAGGAAGTGGAGGATTAAGTAATAAACCACATTATATTGGCGAAAAAACAAAATAATAAATATGGATCTAAAAAAATAGCAATATTTAAAGAAAAAAGAGATTAAATACATATTAAGATATTTTAAATAGAATGGATATCATAATTTTTTTTTTCTTTATCTATTGGATTATACATTGATATAATTATAGGTTTAAAAAAAGGATATTTTTCAGGATTTTTAGATATTGGGATTTCGAATTCAATTTCATCTAATATTATTAGATTTAATACAATAGAATTATTTTTTTTGGAAATTGATATTTTATGAATAACATCATTATCTTTTATATATGGAGGATTTTCAATTAAATCTTTTATTCTTTCATTATATTCTTCAATTGATGAAACATGTTTGAATTTCCAATTTCCTCTCATATTTTTTAAATAATCATCTGCTTTTTTTCCATTATCCATTAAGAAATTTTTATCATTTAATATATTTTTTAACTGTTTGTATGTATTATCATTAAAATATTCTTCTTCTAATATATAACATCCCATTTCAAAAGAGATTTTAAAAAAAAGAGGTAAAGGAATTTTATAATTTTTTTCATAAATAATTTCTTCTTCATCTTTAGGAGCAGAATTGTAATCACTATTAAATATTGTTTCAGCTAATTCTAATGTTTTTATTAAATTAATTTTATATTCTTCTTTATTTTTTTTATTGAATTTTTTTATAGATTTAATAATATCGATTTTGACATCATTAAAACTATCTATTGTATTATCAAAGCTAATTTTTAATCTTTTATTAATAATTTTTATTGTAGTTTTTCCATCCAATATATTAATTTCATCATTATGTTTCATGTCAAAATTATAAAACCCATCTTTAGATCTATAACTTAATGAAGAAATTGATTCTTTATCTTGTTTATTAATAATTTTTTTAATGAATAATATTTCAGAGAATTGATTTTTTGCATTAAAATCTATTTTATCTGCAAAAAAATTATTACATTCTTTGCAAAGATTATCAATAGTGAATGAACCTCCTAGTGTTTCAGGGATCACATGCTCAATACTTCCTTTTTTAATTTTGCCACATAAAATACATTTTTTTTCTACCATTTTTTAAAACTCCATTTTTTTTATTAATTTTTATCCAAGTTATGCAGATGTTCTGGTCTTTTTTATTAATTTTCTGTTTTTTATAGTGGTTATTAAATGGATTGTATTAAGGAATCTTAATTTCTTTAGTTTTAGAATGTTTGTTATTACAAAATGTTTTAAAATCACATGCAAGACATGTTCTTTCATCTGCTTCTGCTTTCCATGCATCTTTGATTTTACAACCATTGGTTTCTTTAATTAATGACTCTTCTATGTCTTCAACAACAGCATCAAATTTATCTAATGATTCATTAATTGTTTTTTTATCAATATTAATAATTCTAATTGATCTATCCATTTTAAATTTATCTGATAAATCAGGATATTTCTTTTTATCTTTCCAATTAGTAATAAGTTCATAATCATTAGAACTTATGGGAACATCATTATTTCCATTTTTAACATCTTCTTGAATAGATTTTAAATCTTCATATGATGGTACAAGTTCATTTAAATAAAATATTATTCCTGCTACTATTGTTTTAGAATCTGCTTGTTTTGATCTAAGCCAAGAATATGTTAAAATCTGCCATTCATGGTGATTCCAATTGTCACTACCATATGTAGGCCTTTTCATTCCTTTATAATCAATAATAATTTCATATTCTTCACCTTTTAATGATTTAATTCTCTTATTAAATCCTTCATTAGCTTTTAAATAGTTTATTATTTCATTATTAGATTTAGAATCATTTTGTATTTCATTAATATTAATAGAGCTTAAAACATCTATTACTCCATTAATCCCATAATAATTTGATCTACTTTTATCTTCATCATAACTTGGCATATTTCTAATGCCTTTTATTAAAACTTCTGCTGAATCTATTAACGGAAATAAATGTTTACCCCAAGTATTAATAGCAGTCTTTGCTCTTCCACTAGCTATTCTTTCGTGTTCATCAGTTATTTCAACATCTTTTTCATTTACTGTTGAATAAAATTGTGTTGTAGGAGGATATAATCCTCTAACTTGAAGGCGTAAATCAATCATATCTTCTATGGGTCGAATTTGACTTTTCCAATCCCATGGAAATTCTAACTTTTCACTTATCCATTTATTATATGCTTCTTCCATTATTCCATGTATAAATTCTCCAAACCATAGCTGAATTGGCATTGAAGGAGGAAGTGTTCCTTTATTTTGATATCTATATTGTAAATTACAAGTTAAAAATGATAATAAATCTCCAGTTAAACTATATTCTGGAATCATATATGCTTTTGATTTTGCTGATAACTTCATTTTAACACCTAAATCATATAAACTTCATCAAATCCAATAAATTCTTCATCTCTACTCCATCCTAATGCAACATTTGGAATATCTTGATGTTTATTATTTTTTGTATATCCTTCTAATGCTTTATTTACACCTATTAATAATAAAACATCTTCGGCTCTTGAGAAGGCTACAAAATATAATCTAGTCAAATCATCAAAAGATTTATCTTCATTTGTTCTTTTAGATTTACCTAATGATGAAAAACTTCTAATTCTATCTTCAAATGTTTCATTATCTTTTTTAGATTTTGGAAATCTTTCAAATCTAGTTTTATGTTCATTTTTATCAAATTTAGATCCAACATCTACCACAACAAGAGGAAATTCTAATCCTTTAGATTGATGAATAGACATAATATTTATTCTATCTTCTGGTAATGTTTCAAGAAGATTTTCATCTATTTCAACACCACCCATAGCTATAGGAATAAATATATTCCATAATGCTTCTTCAATAGACTCTTTTTCATTTTTATCAAAATGAATATTAGCTGAATATTTATTAAAAAATCCTGTTTGAGTTATAGTTTTTGTAATAGCTTCAAGATATACAATTCCTTCAACATCATCTTGTAAAACTTCTATCCATGTAATTAATTTATAAGCAAGTTCCATTAAACTAGCAGTTTCAGGCCATGCCTCATGACCAATAGCTTGTCTAATTTGCCAATGTTTAACAAAATCTTCTAAAGAAATAGGTTGATGTGGTTCTGGAGAGCTTTTGATAAACTCTCTTGCAGCTACTCTCCATTTATTTAAATTTCTTTTAGCTATTCCTGGAATTTTTTTAATTTCTTTTTGACGGCTTCCTTCAGGATCAATACATTCTAAAATCAAACCACAAAATACACATACATATTCAATTTCTTCTAAGACTTGTCCTCTCGGATTAAATACACTTAATGGATCTTTTCCTTTCTCAAGTTGTCTTCTTAAAAAATAAGTAAATGTACGATTTCCTTTGTTAACTTCTTTTGGAGAATATGTTAATATTGATATGTCTGCTGGTGAACCTTTCTCATCATCAAGTTTTAAAGTAATATCTTCTTCATTTATTTCTTGTGAATATGTTAATGTTTTTTGAGTATTAACCACTTTATTCACTTTTAAAGTAACTTCTTTATTATTAACTAATTTTTTAATTAGTCTTGATAATTCTATTGAAAGCATTTCAGGATTTTGTCTAAATAATCCTAAAACAGGAATTGTTTTACCTTTAGAATCAGATGCAATAATTTTTGGCTTTTCTTTTACTCTAGCTACTTGATATTTTGTATCTAACTCAACAAAATGATTACAATGATTAATAATATTTTCACTAGATCTGTAATTTGTACTTAAATTGATTTCTCTAATATTAATTCCTAAAGAATCTTTAGCTCTTTTTTTAAAATCAGTAAATAAATCAACTGTTGCTCCTCTAAATCTATATAATGATTGATCATCATCACCTACAACAGTTATTGAGCCATTATTTTTTAATGCTGATTTAGCTATTGTAAAGTAGATGTTTTCTTGAATGAGATTAGTATCTTGATATTCATCAATAAGTAGCACTTTAATTTCGTCTAAAAAAATATCAAGCTTGTTATTATTAAGTCTTTTAAGGAATTCTTCTTCTAGCATTGGAAAATCAATTATATTTCTACTTTTTAAATCTTCAATATAATCTTGAATTGCATCTAAAGCTACTCTTTCTCCTTTTGATACAGAATTTTTATATAATTCATCAAAATCGATTTGATCAAAATATATTCTATCTTTTAATTTTAAAATATCTTCACTCATTTTTGATGGATTTGAAACTTTTGTTTGTCCTTTATAATGACCTAAATATTCTTGAAGATCATTATTTAAATATCGATTATCTTTAAATAATCCAGAATGAATCATAGCTGAATTTGCAACAAAATTTTCTATTACTATTGGTAAATTTGTTCCAGGATCTCTATGAACTCTCAGTAATTCTTCTGCAACACCATCTATTGTACCGATATTTAATTGATTAAAGTCGATTCTGCTGATTTTTTCTAATGCATCTATATCATTACTATTTTTTTTAATTAGATATTCTTTTATCTTATCTCCCCAACTTAAAACTCGAGAATATAATTCATTTGCAGCTTTTTTAGTAAATGTAGTTGATAATATTTCAGTGGGATTAATTTCATCTACAAAAATAAATTTTAAAATCTTTAAAACCATAACAGTTGTTTTACCTGAACCAGGTCCTGCTACAATAAATAATGATTCATTTGAATTTGAAAAAATAGCTTCTTTTTGATTTTTATTTGATGAAATATCTCGTTCTAATATTTCTACTATAATTTTTTCAAATTCTTCATTACTTATCATTTTAAACACACAATTTGATTTTAAATTAATTATAAATAATATATTTTATATTAAATATATATTTTTAGGTAAAAGAGCAATTTTTAAGTATTTTTTACTTTTTTTATTACATATTAAAATTAATTTATTTTTTTTTATTGATATGAAAAGATGTATATATCATTAAATTTATATTTTCATTTAATTAGTTAAAGGGAGGTGAATTTAGTGAATTTTAATAATAAAATTGTTGTATTACTTTTCACAATATTTATTTTAAGTATTTGCATATCATCTATTAATGCTAATGATATTGATGAATCATCTAATATTATATCGATTGATAATTCAATATCAATTCAAAATACTATTAATGAAGCTAATGATAATGATATTATTTTATTAAATCCTGGAAAATATAATGAATGGGGAATTAATGTAAATAAGAATTTAACATTTATTGGAAATTCTTCAACAAACAATGTAGTTGTTGATGGAAATCAAAAAAATACAATGTTTTTTGTTAAAGAAGAAACTACTGTAACTTTTATAAACATTACTTTTATTAATGGTAAAACATATGATTTTGGAGGTGCAATAAGTAGTATAAATGCAAATGTCTATGTAGATAATTGTATTTTTATTAATAATACTGCTGTTTATCATAATGGTGGAGCAATTGATACTTCTGGAACTTCCCATGGATTAACTCATACTCCAGGATATTTATTTGTAAATAATTCATTGTTCATAGGTAATTATGCAGGACATGATGGTGGAGCAATAACAACATTATATGGTACATCAGAAATTTATAATTCTGTTTTCATCAATAATTATGCTATTCGTGATGGTGGAGCTATTAGGGGAGGAATTTATACAAGAACTAATATTTTCAATTGTACTTTTATTGATAATTATGCTCAAGAATGGGGTGGAGCAGTATATGTTTGGACTAGTGATGGATATATAATTAATTCTACATTTATTAATAATAGTGCAGGATTTTATGGTGGAGCTTTTGCTCATTCTGGTAGATTTACAGTTAAAGGATCTACAATTATTAATAATACTGCTGGAATATCTGGTGGTGCAGTTTTTGTTACTCAAATGACTTCTAAAATTGTTTCATATACAATCTTTAATGATAATATTATAATTGATAATTCAGCTCCAACTGGAGATGTCATTTATATTGATAAAACTTCTGCAAGAATATTTGACTTTGAAAATAATGATTGGGGAGAAGAGGATCCTGATTGGAACAGTCTTTTTAATACTAGTGATTTTATGAAAAATCCTAGTAATTGGATTATAAAAAAAGATTTGATAAATGAAGATGTTGATAATAATAAAGAAGAAATTTCACAAGAAACAGATTATATATTTGACTTAAATAATAATGCTTCTTCTATTTTTAATAACTTATTAAATAATTATTCTTCCATGAGTGCTACAGGTGTTTTATCAAAATATTCTACAAATAGCTCTGATTATTTTTCTATAGATAATTCAATTGATAAAAATGATGAAAATAAAGATTGGCTTAAAGTAGAAACAGTTGAAAAAGATGCTTTAAATAATAATATAAAAATTTTAATTGTTATAGCATTATTTATTATCATATTAGTTGTTGGATATAAAAAATTCTAAAATTAATTTTTCTTTTCTTTTTTATTTTTAATTTAGTACTTATTTATTATATTGTAACGTAATATTAATTTATAATGTTAATTTTATTATAATATATTGATATAAGGAAGATATATTTAAATGACTAATTCAAAAATTGATAAATTTAAAAATGATATTAGGTTTAAAGATAAAATAGCTTATGTAAAGACTATTCCATCTAAAAAAGCTAAATATAAAAAAATTAATAATTTAAATGAAAAATTATTAGAATATTTATCAAAACATGAAATCAAATTATATTCTCATCAAACTGACACATGTGATGAGGTTAAAGATGGAAATAATGTTATTTTAACTACTCCAACAGCTTCTGGTAAAACTTTAGCTTTTAATTTACCAATTTTTGATACTTTAATGGATGATGAAGATGCTTGTGCATTATATATTTATCCTGCAAAAGCTTTATCTTATGATCAATTAGATGTTTTAAAAAAATTAGAAGATGAATTAGATTTAAATGTTAATCCAGAATCATATGATGGAGATACAGATAAATCTAGAAGATATGAAATTCGTCAAAAATCAAGAATTATTTTAACTAACCCTTATCAACTACATCATATTTTAGGATGGCATCATCAATGGAAAAGATTTTATTCAAATTTAAAATACATTGTAATTGATGAAGCTCATTATTATAAGGGAATATTTGGTTCTAATGTTAGTTTTCTAATTCGAAGACTTAAAAGAATAGCTAATTTTTATGGATCTAATCCTCAATTTATTTTATCTTCTGCAACTTTAGCTAATCCCTTAGAATTAGCTAATAAATTAACTGATGAGGAATTTACTTTAATTGACGAAGATACATCTCCTAGTGGTGAGAAGGACTTTATTTTATATAATCCTTTTAAAAATTATAGGAGAACTAAGGTTAATAGTGCTAATGCTCCATCAATTCATCAAGAAACTGAGCAAATTTTCCTATATTTAATCTTAAAAGATATTCAAACATTATGCTTTACAGTATCTCGTAAAATTGCAGAACTTATTGCAATGTGGGCAAAAAGAGATATGAAACAAATAAAAGGTAAATTAGCTCATAGAATTACTGCTTATAGGGCAGGTTATTTGGCTAAAGAACGCCGTGAAATTGAAGAAGGTTTGAAAACTCGTAAACTTTTAGGAGTTACATGTACTAATGCATTAGAACTTGGAATAAATATTGGTTCTTTAGATGCAGTTATAATTTCAGGTTATCCTGGTACAATGATTTCTACATGGCAACAAGGTGGTCGTGCAGGTCGTGGAATGCAGAAATCATTAGTAATTTTAATAGCTTTTGAAAATCAACTAGATCAATATTTCATGAATAATCCTGATTTTTTCTTTGATAAACCTCATGAAAATGCAATTATTGATACAAATAATAGTATTATTAAAAAAGCCCATATTTTATGTGCTGCAAATGAATTACCTTTAACTAGTGAAGATGCTTTTAAATATTTTAAAGCAGATGAAAGTTTGTTAGATAATTTAATGAAATCTAAAGATTTAGCAAAAAATCTTAAAAATCAATATCTTTATCCTTATGATGATAATCCTTCATTTACTCATTCTCTAGATCAGCTATCAAGTGATTTTTTCAAAATTATGAATAATAATCAGCTACTTGAGACGATGGAAAGAGGTCAAATGTATAGGGAAGCTCATGAAGGTGCAGTTTTAATTAATAAAGGTGAAACTTTTATTGTAAATAATGTAAATTTAGCAAAAGGATTTGTAAATGTTTCAAAACAAGCCGTAGATTATCATACAACTGTTTTAAAAGATGTTGATATTAAAATACTTGAGAAGATAAACAAAAAGAAAATTGGAAATTTATCAATACATTTTGGTGCTTTAGAAGTATCAGAAGATTATTATAAATATAAAAAGATTCAATTTTCAAAAACCATTGGTACATTTTTCCTAGATTTACCTCCTTTAAAATTTGAAACAAAAGGAATTTGGTTTACAATTCCAGAAGATGTTAAAAAATATCTTGAAAAAGAATATGATGAAGATGATATATTTGCAGGAGGTTTACATGGAGTTGAACATGCAATTATAGGTCTTTTCCCATTACATGTAATGTGTGATAGATTTGATATTGGAGGATTATCTATTAACTATCATCAAGATACTCAAGAAGCTACAATTTTCATATATGATGCATATGAAGAAGGAATAGGAATAAGTGAAAAAGCTATTGATGTCTTCTCAGATATTTTAAAATCAACTAAACATTTACTTGAAAATTGTAATTGTAAATATGGATGTCCATCATGTATTTATTCACCTAAATGCGGAAATGATAACAAACCATTAAATAAAAAAGCTACAGAATATATTTTAAATTATATGTGTGAAGAAGTTTCTAAAAAGACTGAAAAAATTGATAAAGAACCTAAAAATATTTCACAAAATACTATTATAGAAGATCCAGATGAAATGTATGATGAAGCTTTAGAGCTATTTAATGCAAAAGATTATCTTAATGCAAAAGATATTTTAGTAGAAATAATAGCTATTGATAAAAGGTATATTAATGCATGGACATTACTTGCAAGTATTTTAAATTATCAAGATGATATTAATGGAGCTATGAATTTTATAAAAAAAGCATTATCAATAGATTCATCTAATGAAGAAGCTAATGAATTATATATTGAATTGAAAAATAAGATTTAGGTAATATTTTATTAAACATTGAAAAATTTCATTTATATGTAAGTTTATTGTAATAAAAATAAATTATAGTGACATTATTAAATAATTGATAATAAAGTCACAACTTTAAATCTAAAAAAAAATATTTTTGATAAATAAAATATTTGAAGAAATTCACCCTAAAAAATTTCAATTAATAGTTTCTCTTTATTAATATATAAAATTTCTTATTTTTTCAATTCAAGGTTTAATAGCTGTTTATTTTATATTTGAATATTTATGCCGAATAAAAAAATTGTATTGTAATTGAAAAATTAAATTAACTAAATTGTTCTAAATTGCTATTAAAAATTTTTTATTCAAATAAATATATTATTAAGTACTATTTTAGTTAATTTTAAATACTTTTTTCACTAATATTTTATTAAGATAAATAATTTAAAATTTTTATTTTTTAATAGGAGATAAATAATGCACGAATTATCTATGGCTCAAGGAATAATCAATTCTGTTATTGAAACAGCTAATGAAAATGATGCAACTGAAGTTAATGAAGTTGTTATTGAAATAGGAAAACTTGCTTTAATAAATCCAGAGCAATTATCTTTTATGTTAGATGTTTTAAAAGAAAATACTATAGTTGAAAATGCTGAATTTAAAATTGATGAAATTCCTGTGGAAATAGAATGTGGAGAATGTAATTTCAAAGGAAATGCGAATACCGATGAATTAGATCATTATGCTCCTATTGTGGAATGTCCAAAATGTGAAAATAAAAGAGTCTCTATTTTAAATGGAAAAGACTGTATTGTTAAAAACATTATTATTGAAAAACCTGATTAAATTATAGGGGATATACATGCATAAAGTAGCAGATATTGAAGTTCAACATAATATTATGAAAGCTAATAAAAAATTAGCAGATAAAAACAAAGAAATTTTAGAAAATAATGGAATTTTTACTATTGACATGGTTGGAGCTATTGGATCTGGTAAAACTTCTTTAATTGAAAAATTTATTGATGAAACAGATTTAGATATCGGTGTAATAGCTGGAGATATCATTAGTAAATTTGATGCTGGAAGAATTAAATCTCATGGAGTTCCTGTTGTAGGTTTAAATACAGGTCGTGAATGTCATTTAGATGCTCATTTAGTTGAACATGCTATTGGAGATTTACCTTTAGATGATATTGAATTATTAATTATTGAAAATGTTGGTAATTTAATTTGTCCAGTAGATTTCGATTTAGGTTCTAATATGAGGATTGTGGTTGTTAGTGTTACAGAAGGTGATGATACAGTTGAAAAACACCCAATGATATTTGAATCTGCAGATTTAGTAGTTATTAACAAAATAGATATAGCTGATGCAGTTGGTGCTGATGCTGATAAGATGGTAAGTGATGCTAAAAAAATTAATCCTGATGTTAAAGTCATTAAAACTAGTTTAAAAAATGATGAAGGTTTTGAAGAAGTCATCTCTGCAATTAATGAATTTAAAAATAATCAATAGGTGTCTACTTGAAAATTTGGATAGATATATCAAATGCTCCTCATGTTAGGTTTTTTAAAGATATTATTAAACATTTAGAAGATCAAGGAGAGGATTTAATAATCACTGCACGTGATTTTGGAGATATTCATAAATTACTAAATTTATATAATATAGATTTTATTTCTTTAGGTAAACATGGAGTATCTCTGCATGATAAACTTAAAGAAAATACTAATCGTTTAAATGATTTAGTTGATGTAATCTATCCTGAGAAGGTTGATGTAGCTGTTTCAAAGCATTCTATTGAATTACCTAGAATAGCTTTTGGTTTAGGAATTCCAAGTTTATATGTTTTAGATAATGAACATGCACTTGCAGCTAATAAATTAACTCTTCCACTTTGTGATACAATAATCTCACCAAAAATTATTGATATGTGGAAATTAATGGAATTTGGAGCAGATCCTAATAAAATTTTATCTTATAATGGAACTTCAGAGTTATTACATTTTAAAAGCTTTGAATATAATGAAAATATTTTTGATGATTTAAATTTAGATTTAAAATTAACAAAAACTATTCTTATGAGACCAGAACCTTCTCTTGCTTCTTATTTAGATGCAGATTGTAAAAAATCTGTTTTACTTCCTATTGTAGAAGTTTTAAAAGAATATGCAAATATTTTAATTTTACCTAGATTTAAAGAACAAGCTAAAATATTTGAAGGAATAGAAAATACTACAATTATAAACCCTCCTGTTGATACTTCTAGTCTTATTAAAAAATGTGATTTAGTTATTGGTGCTGGAGGAACAATGAATAGGGAAGCAGCTATTTTACAAACTCCTGTTATTTCTTGTTATCCTGGAGCCACTTTATCAGTTGATCAATTTTATATTGACCAAGGTTTGATGTATAGATCTAATGATCTTAGTGAAATAATTCAAACAGCTTTGAACTTTATTATTCATCCTAATAAAAGAAAAGAACTAGTAACTGATGACTTGTTCCAAATAATAATTGATAATATCTATAGTTTATATGATAATTCAAAAAAATGAACTTTGTTCGATTGGGGCTGGTAGCTCAGATGGTAGATCGTCGCCTTGGCATGGCGGAGGCCCCGGGTTCAAATCCCGGTCAGTCCATTATACAAAACTTTAAAATTAATAAATTAAAAATATATTTATAATAAAAATTATTAAGTGATAAAAAAATGATGTTAATAGCTCAAAATCATCTGCAATTAATTCTTGAAATAGGATTAATGTTATTAGGTACAATGATTTTTACACTAAACATGATACCTATGTCTTTAAGTGTTGTAACTTTCCTTTCCCTATTTTTATCTGGAGGATTTGCACTTTTATTTGTAGGGGATTTAGTAATGCTTGTTTTATCCTTTGGTCAAAATGAATTTACTCACCCATTTGGTCCAATTGCTGTTTTAGCTATAGTTACTGCAATAGCTTCGCTGAAAGTGATGGAAGATTCGGGAGTTAATGTTGCAGGACTTAAAAAAATCATATTTTTGATTTTGATTTTAATTACAATAGCTGGAGGATTAATGCATAGATCATTTTTACTTTTATGGTTACTTGGTCTATTAATTGGTTACTTTATTATTTCTAAATCATTTAGACAAAAATCTATTTTATCTGCAAGAAAACTTTTAATGTTTGTAGCTGCTGGTGGTGTGGCCTTTGCATTTTTAGAAATTCTCGCTATGATTACTGGAATGAATATTTTCAGCCCACTTTTAAGGATTTCAAGAATTGAAGAAAACTCATTAACTAGTATTAAAATGGTTTTAAATAATATTCAGCTAATCGGTCATGATGGTGCTGCTTCTTTCTGGGGTACTGAAGGAACTGCATTTGCTGAAGGTTATATTTCACTTCCAATGCAATTAATATTATTCTTTGGATTACCTTTCCCATTATTTTTCGGAGTACTTGTTAATCAAAAAGATACTGTAGATTATATGCTTCCAGGTATTATGGGTTATGGATTTGATTTTGGTTATTTAGGATTAGTTGGATTAATGTTATTTGTCCTTTTAGTCATTGTTGTTGGATTTAAAATCCTTAAAATCTATAGGACTCAAAGAGAAAAAAATAATAAAAAATTCTTAGGTAAAGAGGTTTTACTTATTGGTTCTTTATCAGCATTTATTTCACAAGCTTTAATTGGTTTATTTATTTTTAATAGAACAATTAATGGTATGGCACTTTTAACATTTATTGTGCTGGCTTGTTTAATCCTTGCACATATAGTCACTTTAAAAAAGAGGTAATTACATGAAAAAAGCTTTAATTTTATTAGGATGTCCAGAATCTCCTTCTCAAACTCCTTTAGCTATTTATGCTACAAATAAATTATCATCATTAGGATATGATGTTACTATAACTGCAAATCCTGCAGCATCTAAACTTATAAAAATCTCTGATCCTGAAAATAAATATGTTCAGAATATGCTTGATTTAGATAGATGTTTAGATTCTCTAGAAGAAAAAGAATATGATTTACTATTAGGTTTTGTTCATAAAGATGCAGCTGCTTCTTTTTTTGTAACTTTTTATCAAATATTACAAACAAAGTCAATAGCTTTAGTATTTGAAAAAGATGAAAAATTAGTTGAAGAATATGCTGAAATGGTAAAAGAGTCAACTGATGCTGAAATTATTGCTGTTAAAGCTTTCCATAATCCAAATCCTGTTAAGGTTCAACTTGATAAGGTTTTAAATAATTTATAATTTGGTGATTATATGTCATTTTGTTTAGAAACATATTTACAACAATCAGATGATTATGAGATTTTATTAAATCAAGCAGGTTTTAAAGATTGTGCTATGCTTATTAGATATAAAGCTGATGAAGTTATTAATGTTAAACCTGGAGATGTAGTTTTAGGGGTTAGAATTATTGGTATTCCTCCAATTCCTATTGGCATTTTAAAACATGAAAGTAAAGTTTTAATACCTTACACTAAACCATGTCATGGTACATCAGTAGTAGAATTACCTATTGGTGAAGATGAAATCAATAATATTAGAAAATTAGCTATTTAACTATTTAACTATTTAACTATTTTTAAGGAATTTTAATGTATTTTGATTTAAATATTAAAGGAAGCAATCTTAATAATGATTTAACTCTTTTAAAGAAAGCATCTATTTTAGGATGGGATTATATTGGATTAACTTATAATCCTAATAATTATGATGGAGCTATAAATTATTTAAAAGATTCTAATTATGATAATTTTGATTTAAGATGTGAAATTCAGGGAAACACTAATCAAATACAAAAAAATATTCAAAAATTTAGAAATAAATCTAATTTTATTTCTGTTTTTGGTGGGGATTTAAAAGTTAATAGATTTGCTTGTGAAAATATTAAAGTAGATATATTATCTAGGCCTTATTTTAAAAGAAGAGATTGTGGGATTAATCATGTTTTAGCCAAAGCTGCTCGAGATAACGATGTTGCTATTGAATTATGTTTTAAAGATATATTAAATAGCTATTTATCATATAGATCTAAAAATATCTCATATTTTAAAGATATAATAGCATTACATAGAAAATATGATTTTTCATTAATTTTATCAAGTGGTTTAAATTCTATTTATGATATTAGAAATCCAAAAGACATTTTTATTTTTTATAATGAATTAGGTTTAACTAATGATGAAATATCTAATGCTATTGAAATAAACCCTAAAAAAATATTAGATTTTAATAAAAATAGAGATAATTTAATATTAAAAGGTGTTAAAAAGATAGAGGGTTTTAATGATGAAACTTAAAATATTGCCTCCTACTTTGAGAAAAAATAAAAGATATATAGCTATTGATGTCATATCAGAAAGTCCATTAACAAAAGATGATTTAGTTATAGCTATTTGGGATGCTTGTATAAGATTTAAAGGAGAATTAGAAACAAGTAATTTTAATTTATGGCTTATGAGGTTTTATGATATTAATGATAGTGAAGATTATTATCATTATAAAGCAGTTATTAAGTGTCAAAGAGGATTTGAAAATCAAATAAGAGCATCATTATGTGTTTTAACAAAATATAAAAATAATTCTATTGCTATTAATTCCTTAGGTTTATCTGGAACTATTTCATCAGCTATTTCTAAGTTTATTGAAAATTGATTTTTCTTAAATAGAAAATTATTTAATGTTATTTTAATAAATTTTAATTTATAATTTGAGGTTTTAAATGTATACATCAGTTGTCGGAAGTTTTCCATTTGAGATAAAATCACCAGAACATGCTAAAGATAAGTTTTTAAATATCATTGGTAAATATGATCCTTATAAATTAGCTATTAAAGATATTGTTATATCACAACTCAATGCAGGCATAGATATTGTATCTGATGGTCAAGTAAGAGATGATATGGTTGCAACTTTTACCAAAAACATTCCAGGTTTTATTTATGAGCAAAATTCATCAGTAATTGTATCAAAAATTAAACCTGCACCATACGAGATAACAACTAATGATATTAAATTTGCTAAAAATGTTTTAAATAATCATATTAATGAAAATGATGATAAAGGTATTAAAGGAATTATTACTGGTCCTTCAACTCTAGTTTATTCTTCTAGAATAGAATCTTTTTATAAAAATAAAGATGATGCTATTATTGATCTTGCAAAAAGTTTACGCTTAGAAATTGAAGCTATTGATAAATTAGGAGTTAAATATATTCAAATTGATGAACCATTTTTATCAACAGGAATGGTTAATTTAGCTACTGCTTCTAAAGCTATTAAAATTTTATCTAGTGGTATTAAAACTCCAATAGCTATTCATGTTTGTGGAAATTTAACTGAAATATTTGAAAAACTTATTAATTTTAAAGTGGATATTATTGACTGTGAATTTGCAGGTAATGATTATAACTTAAAGTTACTAGAAGATAATGGTAAAAATTTAAAAAATAAAACTATTGGATTTGGTTGTTTAGATACTACTTTAAATAAAGTAGATGATTATGATAAAGTTAAATCTTTAGTTAAAAAAGCTATTGATGTAGTAGGTCCTGATAATTTAATTTTGGATCCTGATTGTGGCCTTCGTAAAATGGATAAAGATATAGCTATTAAAAAATTAGAATTATTAAGTAATATTAAAAAGGAATTTAATTAAGGTGTTTTAAATGGTTCATGAAATTGAAGGTAATGAGATTGCTGATTGTTGGGAAAAAATTGTAAAAGAAATCATGAATGAAGGTCATTTGGTAAATGATGAGAGAGGATCTTTAACAAAAGAACTTTTAAATGTTGTAACATGTATTAATGATCCATTTGGTATCAAAGATGGAGATTTCTTTGGTATGAGCAAATCTTTAGAAAAACTTGATAATATTAGAATTCCTGATGATTATTTCTGGGAAGGGGATAAACTAAAAGTTTATTCTGAGCAATTTATTAGTGATGATAAACAAGGTTTTGTATATACTTATGGTAATCGATTAAGAGCTCATTTTGATAGAATAGATCAAATAGGTAAATCAATTGAACGACTTAAAACTTGTAGGGAATCTAGAAGAGCTATTTCTCTTACCTGGGATCCTACTATTGATGCAGATAGTGATGAAGTTCCTTGCATGATTTTAGTTGATTTTAAAATTAGAGATGATACATTATATACTACAGCTTTATGGAGATCTCATGATATTTATGGTGCATGGTTTCCAAATGCAGTAGGTCTTGCTTATTTATCTAAATATGTTTCAAGTGAAATAGGAGATGTTTCATTAGGTCCAATTACAATTCACTCTATTAGTGCCCATGTTTATGAAGTGAATTTTGATGAAGCAGAAAAAGTAAAAAACAAATAAATTTTTTAAAATTACTTTTTGTTACTTAAAAATAGAAAAGTATATAAACATAATTGGAGATATTATTATATGGAGATTATGGAATAAAGAGTAAATTATTTTAAAATTTTTTATTTTAAAGTAAAAAACCAATTCACGGAGAGTTGGATTATTTTTATAATTTATAAATAAAAAGAATACTTATTGAATTTTAATAAATAATAGTGAGGTATTAACTATGCAACCTTTACAAAACGCTGGATATGATAGGGCTATTACTGTCTTTAGCCCAGATGGAAGACTTTTTCAAGTAGAATATGCTAGAGAAGCTGTAAAAAGAGGAACTACATCATTAGGTGTCAAATCTGATGAGGGAATTGTTTTAGTAGTTGATAAAAGAACTAGTTCTAAACTAGTTGAAACTAAATCAATTGAAAAAATATTCCAAATTGATGATCATATTGGAGCAGCTACTTCTGGACTTGTTGCAGATGCAAGGTCCTTAATTGAAAGAGCTAGAATTGAATCTCAAGTTTACAAAATTACTTATAATGAACCAATTAGAGTAGATAATCTTGCTAAAAAGATTTGTGATATGAAACAATTATATACTCAAAATGGTGGAGTAAGACCATTTGGATCTGCTTTAATTATTGGTGGAATTTTCGAAGGAGAATCCAAGTTATTTGAAACAGACCCTAGTGGAGCTTTAATCGAATATAAAGCAACAGCTATTGGATCTGGTAGAAGCGATGCTATGGATGTATTTGAAGATAAATATGAAGAAGGTATGTCTTTAGATGCTGCTATTGATTTAGCACTTGATGCTGTGTATGAAGCTACTGAAGGAAAAACAAGTGCTGAAAGTGTCGAAATAGCTGTTATTGAAAAAGATACTGAAAAATACAGAAAATTATCTCAAGAAGAAGTTTCCTCTTACATTGATCAATTAGTTGAAAAAAAATCTAATGATGAAGAAGAAACTGAAAGTGAAGAATAGTTAAATAGAGGGTTTTCAATGGTTAATATAGATGATGCTATAATTGCAAAATATGAATCATTTGGTGAACATTTTGAAATATTAGTTGATCCAGATTTAGCTGCTGAATTTAGAAATCCAGATGGCAATGATGTGGCTATTGAAGACCTTTTAGCTATTGAAGAAATTTTTAAAGACTCTAAAAAGGGTGACAAAGCTTCTGATGAAGCTATGGAAAAAATATTTGAAACCACAGATCCTATTGAAGTTTCTAAACAAATTTTAGAAAAGGGAACAGTGCAGTTAACTGCAGACCAAAAAAGGAAAATGCAAGAGGATAAGAAAAAACTTATTATTAATAAAATTGCTAAAGAAGCAATCAATCCTCAAAATGGACTTCCTCATCCAGTTCAAAGAATTGAAAATGCAATTGATGAAACTAAGATGAAAGTTGATCCATTTATTTCCGTTGATGAGCAAGTAAAAACTGCTTTGAAATTTATTAAACCATTAATTCCTATTCGTATTGAAAGGGTTAAAATAGCTGTTCGTCTTCCAGGATCCGCTGCAGGAAATGCTTATAATGCTATTAAACCATTTGGTGAAATTTTAAATGAAGAATGGCAACAAGATGGTTCATGGATAGGTGTCGTTGAAATAGCTGGTGGTATGCAAAATGAATTTGCCTCAAAAATGGCAGAGATTTCTGGTGGAGACGCTGAGACAAAACCTATTAAATAATTTTTTGGTGATTTAATGATTTATGTGGACAATAAAGATTTTGTTATACCTGGACAGGTATTAGCTGATGATGATTTTTATTCTGATAGAGGCACATTTAAAGAAAGTGGAAAAATTTGTTCTTCTTTAATTGGTCTTGTATCTTTAAGAAATAAAAAAATTAGAGTTATTCCTCTTAAAAGTAAATATGTTCCTAAAAAAGGAGAAGTAGTTATTGGAAAGATTACAGATGTCAAGTTTTCAATGTGGGAAGTTGATATTAATTCACCATATTCTGCATTTTTACCTGCATTCGAAGTGTTTAAAAGAGAGAAAAAAGATTTAGACAAAGTCTTCACTGTTGGAGATGTTTTATTTTTAAAAGTTATCGATGTTGATGAAGTTAAAAAAGTCAAGCTGGGATTAAAAGGAAGAGGAATGGGTAAATTTAAAGGAGGAATAATTGTTAATATTACTCCAACTAAAGTTCCTAGATTAATTGGTAAAAAAGGTTCCATGATTAACATGATTAAAGATAAGACCAAATGTAATATTGTCGTTGGACAAAATGGTCTTGTTTGGGTTAAAGGTGATGAAGAAATGGAACAAATTACAAAAAATATTATCCATTTAATTGAGGCTGAAGCTCATACATCTGGTTTGACTGATAGAATCAATAAAAAATTATCTAATATTATAGATGATGAAGATGATGATGAATATGACTATGATTTTTTTGATGATGAATCTGGTGAATTAGAAAAACCTAAACTTCAAAATTTTAAAGAAGAATTAGAATTTGAAGAAGAAGAAATTTCTAATGATGAAAAATCTAAGGATAAGGAGAATTCTTTTTTATTTTAAATTTATTTTTATAGCTTAGGAGTTATTATAATGACTGATGGTGTAAGAGGAGATGGCCGTAAAGCAGATGAGTTACGTCCTATTAAAATTGAAGTTGGAGTACTAGAGCGAGCTGATGGTTCAGCTTATTTAGAAGTTGGAGGAAATAAAATCTTAGCTGGTGTTTATGGTCCTCGTGAATCATATATTAGACGTTTATTGGAACCTAATACTGGTGTTATAAGATGCAGATATAATATGGCTCCTTTTTCTGTAGGTGATAGAAAAAGACCAGGACCTGATAGAAGATCTTCTGAGATTTCAAAAATTACTGCTGATGCTTTAAGACCTGCTTTAATGTTAGAAAATTATCCTAGATCTATGGTTGATATTTCTATTGAAATTATAGAAGCAGAAGGTGGAACTCGTTGTGCAGGAATTACAGCTGCTTCTGTTGCATTAGCAGATGCAGGTATTCCAATGAAAGATATTGTTGTTGGTTGTGCAGCTGGTAAAGTTGATGGAGAAATAGTTTTAGATTTATCTGAAGATGAAGATAAAGAAGGTGAAGCAGATTTACCTGTAGCTATTATGCCAAGAACTGGAGAAATAACTTTACTTCAAAGTGATGGAAATTTAACTGAAGAAGAATTTGCAAAAGCTTTAGATTTAGCTATTGAAGGATGTATGCAAGTTAGTGAAGTTCAAAAAGAAGCTTTAAAAGCTAAATATACTGCTGATATGGGATGATTATATGAAAATTGTACCTGTAATTACAAAAAACAATATAAAAAACCTTGTTGATAATAATCAAAGAGAAGATGGAAGAACTATTGATCAATATAGGGATATAACTATTGAAACTGATCTTATTTCTAAAGCTGAAGGTTCTGCTAAAGTTAAACTTGGTGGTACTAAAGTTATAGCTGGTATTAAATCTCAAATTGGAGAACCATTCCCAGATACACCAAATCTTGGTGTTTTAATGACAAATTGTGAGATGCTTCCAATAGCTGATCCAGAATTTGAACCTGGCCCTCCTAATGAATTTTCTATAGAACTTGCTCGTGTTGTAGATAGAGGCATTAGAGAAAGTGGAATGATAGATTTAGAAAAGCTTTGTATTGAGGAAGGTAAATATGTTAGAATGATTTTCATTGATTTACATATATTAGATAATTGTGGAAATCTTTTTGATGCATGTGAACTTGCTGTTATGGCTGCTTTAAGTTCTGCTAAATTACC
Source organism: Methanobrevibacter sp. DSM 116169 (assembly GCF_046197865.1). Taxonomy (GTDB): domain Archaea; phylum Methanobacteriota; class Methanobacteria; order Methanobacteriales; family Methanobacteriaceae; genus JAHKLT01. Next base: position 903,810 of record NZ_CP166990.1, read on the forward strand.
TAAGGCTACACTAGTTGATGGTGAAGTTCAACTTGATAAAGAAGACACTATAGATTTACCTTTAAAAGATAAAGTAGCTATGTGTACTTTTGTTAAAATTGGATCTGAAATGGTTATTGATCCTACATTAATAGAAGAACAAGTTGCTGGAGCTCGTTTAAACATTGGTATTTCTGAGGAAGGAATAGTTTGTGCTATGCAAAAAGGCGGAGCTGAACCTTTAACTAAAAGTGATGTTTTAAATTGTGTAAATATAGCTATTTCTAAAAGTAAAGATCTTTTAAGCTTTATTTAAACTTTTTAATATTTTCTATATTTTTTTTAAATTATTTTATTTATTCTACTCATTTTTTTATTAATATTATTTTTCACATTTACACAAAAATGAATAAATTCATTCTCGCACTTCCAAAAACTAAATAAACTATTAAATATAATTATTTTATTAAAGGTGCGATTATATGACATCAGAAATATTAATAATGACTCCAAGTGCAATAGCATTAGCAGCAGATAGTACAGTAACAATAGGTGGATTGAAAACATATCAAGGTGTTAATAAATTATTCATGTTATCTAATAATCCTCCAATGGGCATAATGATATATAACACAGCAGATTTTTTTGGAATTCCTTTAGAAACTATTATAAATGATTTTTCTAAATCAATGAAATCTGATAATAACATAACAATAGAAAAAATTAGTTTAAAATTTAAAAATCATCTAAAAAAAACTATTAAAGAACAAAAAATACAAAGATCAGTTTCTTCTAAAAAACAATTGAAATTATTTGTTAATAATTTAAAACAATATATTAAAGAAAATGGGAAAGAACAGTTTTTAAAAACAATTATTAGCACAGATTTTGATGATAATGTTGAAAATTTTCTTAAAGAAAATAATGATTTATTTTCTATTGAAGAAAGTGGCTTTAAAGATTATGAAAATATTTTTAATGAATTATTAGATTTAGTTAATAAAAAAAAATGAATTTTATTTTTTAGATAAATTAAAAAAATTATTTATTAAATCTCTAATTTTTGAAGGCACAGGTATTGTTATTGCAGGTTTTGAAAACAAAAATGTATTTCCAATATCTGCTGATTTTAAAATAATATATTTGTTTGATGATAAATTTGATTTCATTGATATTGAAATTAACGAGATAAGTTATTCTCTTGATGAATCTAATTCTGTTATTATTAAATCATTTGCTCAAGATGATGTTATAAAAACATTTCTAACGAGTATTGATGAAGGGACAGAATTAGAAATTATTAGTTATATAGATGATATGATTAGTAGTTATTTGGATAATTTAGAATTATTGATTAATAAAAATAATAAAATTAATGGGAAAGCAGAACAACAAGTTTTTATTGAAATTGATAAAATGAGAATGAATAATCGTTTATTAATTGGAAATTTCAGAAAATCAATAATTAATATTAAACAAGAAAATCTAAATCCTATAATATCATCTATAAAATCATTACCAATTGAAGAACTAAGTAATCTATGTGAATCATTAATTCATATTACTTCTTTAAAAAGAAAAATAGATAATACTATTGAAAGTGTTGGGGGAGATGTTGATGTTGCAATAATAACAAAAAGTTATGGATTTATTTGGACAAAAAGAAAACATTATTTTGATTTAAAGCTAAATTATCATTTTTTTAAAGAAAATCAAAAGATTTAAATTAAAAAGAGTTTATAAATATTTAATAATATAATTATGGTGTTAATATGGATTCTGCAGAACTCTTATTAAATTATAAGAAAAAACCTATTTCAACTATTTTAGAAGACGAAACTCCACAAGACAGAGGAAGAAGAAAATCTAAAGAATCAATGAATAAATTTCTAAAAAAAATTCTTAAATCTTAGATAAATAATTTAAATAACTTTAAATCATTTCAATATCTTTTTTACTATTAAAATTTTTTATATCTTTTTTTAATATATTTTTATTGTCTATTTTTATAAATTCACAATCTATTTCTTTAATTAAGCTTTTAACATCTAATTTATTTTCATTTATTAATTTTTCTATTTGCTTATAGTTTGATTTTGAATAAACAGAATGCAATGGTTCACTTGTTTTAATTTTATCTTTTGGATCATGATATAATATTAATGCATCTTTATTAAGGTCTTTAACACTATCATAAATATAATTTAAAAACTGTTCAGAAATTTTAGGACTATCACAAGGTAAAATAAGAGAATAATCACTTATAGAATTTTTAAGTCCTGTCATTATTCCAGATAACGGTCCTTTATCTTTAATTTCATCTTCTACAAATTTTATTGAAAAAGAATAAATTTGTTGATTAATTATTTCTTGATATTTTTCAATTCTTAAACTATTATTTAAAACAATAATTACTTCATCAATATTATGATTTAATGTATCAAGTATATGAATAATCATGGGTTTATCATAAATAATCATAGATCCTTTATCTTCACCCATTCTTCTACTCATTCCTCCACATAATAATATACAGGAACGAAAATTATTAGACATTTTATCTCTTTTTAGCACTAATAATTCCAATAGGATTTTCACTAATCATCATCACACCACGATCAAGTACTCTTCCATTAGAAATATTAACTTCAACAATTTTTGGATTATATCCTAAGTTTTTAAGATAATCTATTGCTTCAAGTTTAGTATCAAGTAATATAGCTGTAATAAATATTCTACCATTGGAATTTAACTTACTATCTACTTTTTTTAATATTTCATCTAGTTGATTTCCACTTCCACCAACAATAGCTATATCTATATTTTCTATATTATTAAGACCAGTTAATCCATCGTTTTCGATTAATTCAACATTTTTAATATTAAATTTTTCAAGATTTTTTTTAGTTAATTTAATAGCTTCAGGATTTTTATCAATACTGATTACTTTTTTAGCTTTCTTTGCAAATTCTACTGTAATGCCACCAGTTCCACATCCAATATCGACAACTATATCATTAGATGAAACCATAGATTTATAAAGTAATATTGCCCTTATATTTTCTTTACTTGGTCCTGGAACTTCACAAGATGTGATGAAATCATTATCTTCTATCATTTTTCTCCCCATCTTTTAAATAAATTATTATCAATATGTAATGAATCTAATATTTTTCCAACTATAAAATTTACTTGTTCATCTACTGATTTTGGATTTTGATAAAATCCTGGCATTGCAGGAAGTATTATCCCACCTTCTCTTGAAATTTTTAACATATTTTCTATGTGTCCACTTCTAAGAGGTGTTTCTCTTGGAACTAGTATAATTTTTCGTCTTTCTTTTAAAGCTACATCTGCTACGCGTGTTATTGTATTTGATCCATATGAATTAGCTATTGAAGATAATGTTTTCATAGAACATGGTACTATTACAAGAGCTTCAAATTTAAAAGAACCACTGTTTATTGAAGCTGCTAAATCATCAAATTCATAATAATTATCAGCTAAATTTATAACATCTTCTATAGGCATTGATAATTCGTTTTTCATTACAGTTTTAGCTGCATCGCTTATTACTAAACTATTTTTAATATTCAAATCATTTAATACTTCAAGTAGTTTAACTCCATAAATGACTCCACTAGCTCCGGTTATTGCAACAACAATCATTTTATCACTTAAAATAACTTTATTTGATCATAATGAATTCTATTAATTTCATTTTCAGATTTCTCTGGTAAATCAATATATTCTTCTAATTTGAATTTTTTCATTTTAGATCTATATTCTTTTGGAACATATAAACTAATATCTGGCATATTAAATCTAGCTTCACTTAATCCTTTCACAATACTTGAAATATCATTTAAATGGTACAATTTTCCATTTGTTGAAACTTGTGTTTTCATTTCATCAAATTTAGGATATTCAGCTATATTTAAAATAACATATTCTTTTTCTATTCCATATGCAATTGAAATTCTCTCTTCAGCTTTTCTTAATTCTTCTTTACTTATATTATAGAATTGTTCTGGATTTTTAAAATCATTTAATTTAGTTGTATGAACTCTTTTAAATAATTCTCTATTATCTATTTTAGTCATTATGTCTTTAATAAATCCATCACTGTTTCTAAAAATACTTGTTAAATCAGCATCATCGAATTTATAAATCTCGTTTGCTTTAATAATATCTTCATCAATACCCATTCTAAGAATTCTTCTAAACATTGCATTTACGATTCTTGTAGTATGGTGTTGATAAACACTAGGATACATAAAATATCTTGATACTAGTGTTGCTTCTGCAGCTTGAACTCCTTTAATATCTAAAACTAAATATTTTTCTAATTTTAAATTTGAAATTATTCTCTCAGTATCAATTACTCCATAAGAAACTCCAGTATAATGTGAATCTCTTATTAAATAATCCATTCTATCAACATCCAATTCACCAGATACTATAGGCCCATATTTTCCTTTTCCATTTATAATATCTGCAATATCATTGATATTAAATCTTTCAGATAGTTTATCTTTTATTGCACTTGTTTTGATTACTTTTTCGGTTAATTGTTCATGAGGAAACTCTAATACTCCTTCAGATACATGAGAAAATGGGCCATGACCTATATCATGTAATAGTGCAGAAATTCTTACAAGTTCACTATCATATTCTGAAAGCTCTAATTGATTAGCTAATTTTGAAGATAGATGCATTGTTCCAATGGAATGTTCAAATCTTGTGTGATTTGCTCCAGGATAAATTAAATTTATTAAACCTAATTGTTTTATTCTTCGAAGTCTTTGAAATTCTTTAGTATCAATAATATGCATTTCAAAATCTGTCACTTTAAGATTTCCATGAACACTATCTCTTATAAAGTGATAATTATTATTCATTAAGTCCATTGCTCCCAAATACTATCAGTATTATCATCTGTATAATTTTCCGTTGTTATTGTTTCTGCTTCAGTTGTATTATTTTCTTCTGATGTGAAATTAAATATTTCTTCGATTATGTTTTTTTCTTCTTCTACGGAATTAATTTGTACCGGTGTAAAACCATCATTTTCTACTGGAATTAATTTTTGTGTGTTTTCAGTTGTTAAAGATGGTACAAATTCTGCGGTTATGGAAAAAACTAATGAACTACATACTAAAGCTATTATTGCAACTATTGAAAAAATAATTAAATTTGCTTGCTTTTTTTCTCTCATAATTTCACAAATTCTCCTTTATTGAAAATAAATATTTTTTTATTAATATATAATTATATAATTAATATATTTTAAATATAACTTATTTTATTTAATTTTGTTGTGATTTTTATAAAATTCATTAATTTTATATACTCTGAAAATAAATTATTATTATCGGAAGCATACTTCCGACTAAAATATTATAAATTTTATTAATTAAATATAATGAGAAAAGATATGTATGGATATATTAAATACAGGTGACACTGCTTGGATATTAATATCAACTATATTGGTATTATTAATGAGTATTCCAGGTATAGCGTTTTTTTATGGTGGTTTAAGTAAAAAGAAAAATGTTTTAAATACAATGTTTTTAACATTTATTGCATTTGCAATTACAAGTATAATATGGGTTGTATATGGATATCAATTTACATTTGCAGATGCATCATTTGCTGGATTTATAGGAATTCCAACAAATTTATTATTAAATGGTATAGGTATAGATTCTTTATCAGGTTCTATTCCAACATTATTATTTATTGCATTTCAACTAACATTTGCAGGTTTAACTGCAGCTCTAATATCTGGAGCAATAGTTGGTAGAATGAAATTTTCTGCATGGATTATATTTATAGCTTTATGGGTTTCTTTAGTCTATATTCCAATAGCTCATTGGGTATGGGGTGGAGGATGGTTAATGCAATTAGGAGCATTAGACTTTGCTGGAGGAAATGTTGTTCATATTAATTCAGGTATAAGTGCTTTAGCATTAGCTATCATTCTTAAAAAACGTAAAGATATATCATTACTTCCTCATAACTTAGGATATTCTATTTTAGGTGCAGGATTTTTATGGTTTGGATGGATGGGTTTTAATGGTGGATCTGCATTAGCTGCTGATGGTCTTGCTGCATCAGCTATTTTAGTAACTAATATTGCAACAGCAGTAGCATTAATTGTTTGGGTAATTTTAGATACAATAAAAATTGGAAAACCAACAATGCTTGGTGCAATTTCAGGTGCTGTATCCGGTCTTGTAGCTATTACTCCTGCTGCAGGATTTGTTGATGTAGGTGGTGCAATTTGTATTGGATTTATAGCTCCATTTGTATCATATTTCGGTATTTATTACTTAAAAGAAAAATTAGGATATGATGATGCATTAGATGTATTTGGAATTCATGGTTTATCTGGAATATGGGGTGCAATAGCTACAGGTATATTTGCTGTACCTGCAATTGGTGGAGCAGCAGGATTATTATATGGAAATCCAGAACAAGTATTAATTCAAATTATAAGTGTTCTAGCAACAATTGCATATTCTTTTATTATTACAATAATAATTGCAAAAGCTCTTGATATGACAATTGGTATTAGAGTCAATGAAAAAACAGAAGTTGAAGGATTGGATAGTGCAATGCATGAAGAATCTGGATATAATTTTTAAGGTGTTTAAATGAAAAGAATTGTAGCAGTTATAAGGGAAGAAAAATTTCAAGATGTTAAAAATGCACTTCTAGAAATTGGTTGTGAAGGAATGAATGTTTCTAATGTAAAAGGAAGAGGTCGTCAAGTAGGAATTAAAGAAAGTTATAGAGGATCAAATTATTGTATTGATCTTATTCCAAAAACTAGAATTGAATTAATTGTAAAACAAGAGGATTTATCTAAAATTACTGATGTAATTATTGAATCTGCAAGAACTGGTGAAGTTGGAGATGGAAAAATATTTATTTCTGATGTTGAAGAAGTAATTAGAATTAGAACTGGTGAAAAAGGGTCTAAAGCTATTTAATATTTTTCTACAACACCCATAATATTTGATATGTTTTCCCATGTGGTAATTCCTTGGGAAACATATTCAACACCATTAATATTAGTTATTTCACTATTTTTATTATCGCTTGTTAAATATACTCTATCTCCATTTATTTCACTAACTCTTTTTACAATAATTCCATATTCTGGACTATCACATACAACTATATCTCCAACATTAATGTTTTTTGTTTTTAAAATTACAATATCTTGACCATCTTTTAAAGTAGGTTCCATTGATGTTCCATTTACAAGAAATATTATAGGGATTTGATTTTCACCATATGATGAGTCGATTTTAACAATAGTATTATCTATTCCATGTTTATGAGTAATTTTTCCAATACCATTTTTTAAATCGCTTACATTAGAATCAAAGTTATCATAGCTATTGTTTAAAGCATAATCATTAATTTCATCAATAATTTCATTATTATCATATAAAAAAGGGATAGTTATAAAGCTTGTTGTTACATTTTCACCATCAAGGTAAATATCAACATAGCCACTATTTGATAATGTTAAAAAACCACAAATTAAAATTATTAAAATTAATAAAATAGCTATTTTAGATTTTAAACTTTTAAACATAATTTAAACCTAAATTTCAAGATTCATATTAAATAATGACTTCATAGTTTCAATATCAATTTGTCCAGGAGCTGTAGGATCTCTACCTGCTGCAAATGTTATTGGTGAGTTAAATTTAGATGCCATTACTCGAGTATATGAACCTAGTTCTCCCATAGAAATTGCAATTGTATCTTTACAATGTGATAAAATAGCTAAAATTTTTAATGTATCATCTAAATCATTAGGCATAAAAGCAACTTTAGCAATATCACCTAATTCTTTCTCTTTTTTAACAATATAGAAAATTTCATCTAAGTTAGGTGTTTTTTCAAAATCATGATAAGAAATAATAGTTCTAACTCCAGTATCTTTAATTTGTTGAATATATTTATCATTACTTTGAAGTTCAATATCAATAAATTCTACATTTTCACTGCAAGATAAAAGTAATTCGATTCTTTCTTGTTCTGTTTTTTTAAATGATCCGCCTTCACTTTTAATTCTATTTGTAGCTATTAAAGGGAAATCAATTTCATCAATGATTTCATTAACTATTTTAGATGTAGGATCTTTTAAACCATCAATTCTAAGTTCTAAAATGTCAGCTCCTTTTTTTATACAATCATTAGCTACTTCAATAGCTTTTTCCTTATTTTTTTCAAATATTGGTATAGCTATTTTTGTTTGTGAATACATTTTTTCTCCATATAATTTAACTTAATAATTTATATTTATTTTAGTTTTATAAATAAATTATTACTTTTTTTTAAATAGTTCTTTTTCATTTTTAAAATAAACTTATACAAAAACTATTAATAAATAAAAATCTAATATTTAATTATAATTAATTTTAAATTAGGTGTAATATTGAAAGTTTCAGTTATAGGAGCAGATATTTCAAAAAATGATGTTTCATGTAGTCAATCATTAGTTGATAATATTGAAAATGATTTATACAGAATCACAGATTTAGGAGCTTCTCATGTAGGATTAACTAATGTTACTGGTGATGATGTAGCTATTTCTGCAGTTTATGAAGATGATTTAATTGAAAAAATTAACTTAGAAATTGTTAATATTTTAAGAGATAATGCAGAAGATTTAGGTGATTTAAATGGAATATCTGATACAAAAGAAGGTGCTGGAGAAGGTATTTCTTATGCTGAAGCTAATTTTAGAGATGAATATTATCCTGATGCGATCATCTTAGCTTTTGATACTTATGGTGGAGAACCATTTGTTAAAGATGTTGCTAATTCATCTTTAAAAGCTGCTTCTGGAATGGAGGGTTTAACTGATTTTTCAACTCCTCTTAAAGATTCAACTAAACATATTCCTGGTGTGGGTTATGTTTCATCTGAAACTGATGATCCTGTTATTGTCACAACAGTTGAAGATTTAAATTCTGTAGGAGTAATAGCTAGTGCAATGATTGGAGCAGCATTAGGTAATAAAAATACTTATTTAGTTAAAAGACATACTGCTTGTAATGTATTACCTGGAAGTGTTATATTTTCAGCTACTGCTTTTATGAATGGTAATATAATGGATTTATCTATTCCATTTGAAAATAAAACAAGGATATTAAAATAATTGGAGGTTATTTTTAAAATGATATTATTAAATAAAGATACTAAATGTTTAGTTCAAGGAATTACTGGAACTCAAGGTTCATTTCATACATCAGAAATGTTAAAATATAATACTAATATTGTAGCTGGTGTTACTCCTGGTAAAGGAGGACAATCTTTAGAAGGAGTTCCTATTTTCAATTCAATAGAAGAAGCTAAAGAAAATAAAGATATAAATTCTTCAATTATTTTTGTACCTGCTCCCTTTGCAAAAGATGCTGCTTTTGAATCAATTAAACATTTAGATTTAGTAATTATTATTACAGAACATGTTCCTGTTCATGATGCAATGGAAATAATGGAATATGCAAAAGAAAATAATACTACTGTAATTGGTCCAAATACTCCGGGAATTATATCACCAGGTGTTGGAAAACTTGGAATTATGCCTACTCATATTTTTAAAGAAGGAAATGTTGGTGTTATATCACGTAGTGGAACATTAACTTATGAAGTAGCTAGTCAACTTACTATGTCAGGTATTGGTCAAAGTACTTGTGTTGGAATTGGTGGAGATCCTGTAATTGGAACAAATTATTCTAATATTTTACAAAGATTTGAAGATGATCCTGATACTGATGCAATTGTATTAATTGGTGAAATTGGTGGTAATGCTGAGGAGGTAGCTGCTAAATATATTGAAGATAATATTTCAAAACCTGTTGTATCTTATATTGCAGGAATGACTGCTCCTCCAGGTAAAAGAATGGGTCATGCAGGTGCAATTATTCAGGGAAATTCTGGAACTGCTCAAAGTAAAATTAATGCGTTGTCTGATGTTGGTGTTAAGATTGCTAAAATGCCATCTGAAATAGTAGAACAAATTAAAAGATCTATTTAAGTGAGAATATGAATCGTGAAGAAATTGTAAATGGTTTAATTGAAGGTAAAATTAAGCTATATCAAGTTGAAAAATATACTTCATCTGCTAATGAGGCTGTTGATATTAGGCGTGAATTTATTGAAAAATTTTCTTCTTCTTCTTTAGATAAAATAGCTGATTATACTTTAGATATGGAAAAAGCTTCTAAAAAAAATATTGAAAATCCTATTGGTACTATTCAGATTCCTATTGGTGTTGCAGGTCCTTTAAAAGTTAATGGTAAATACTGTAATAGGGAAGTTTATTTGCCTCTTGCAACCTCAGAAGGTGCATTAGTTGCTTCAATTAATAGGGGTTGTTCATCTATTACATTAGCTGGCGGTGTTAATACTAATATTATTTCTGATAAAATGACTAGAGCTCCTGTTATTAAAGCTAAATCTGCATCTGGAGCTATTGAAGTTAAAAATTGGATAGAAAATAATTTTGATGAGCTTAAATCACTTGCTGAGACTACAACCAACCATGGAAAACTTATAAAAATAGATCCTATTTTAATTGTAGGTAGTTATGTTTATCCTCGTTTTGTTTATTCAACTGGTGACAGTATGGGTATGAATATGGTTACAATAGCTACTGAAAAGATTTTAGAAAAATTAGAAAATGAAAATGATGCAATTCATATAGCTTTAAGTGGTAATGTTTGTGTTGATAAAAAACCTGCTTCTATTAATATGATTGAAGGAAGAGGTAAATCTGTTACAGCAGATATTATAATTCCAGAAGATATTGTAAAAACTAAACTTAAAACTACTGCAAGCTCTATTGTTGAGGTTAATATTGCAAAAAATCTTATTGGTTCTGCTTCAGCTGGTAGTATGGCTTTTAATGCTCATTATGCAAACATGATTGGTGCAATCTTTTTAGCTACTGGTCAGGATGTTGCTCATGTTGTTGAAGGATCACTGGGTATTACAACAGCAGAAGATAGAAATGGTGATTTGTATTTTTCTGTTAATTTACCTGATTTACCAATAGCTACTGTTGGTGGCGGAACATCACTTGAGACTGCTAATGAAGGCCTTCAAATTTTAGGTGTTTCTGGTTCTAATAAAGTTTTAGAATTTGCAGAAATTGTTGCAGGATGTGTTTTAGCTGGTGAATTGTCATTAGTATCAGCTTTATCTGCAGGTCATCTAGCTCGTGCTCATAAAGAATTAGGAAGAGAATAAATGTCACTATATCCTGAAATTGAAATAGAAAGTGATGAACTTTTAATGACATTTACTATTAAAAGAGATTATTCTAAAATTGATGATATAAATTTAAGAAAAAAAGAATTTTTTAAAGATTTAAATAATTTAATAAAAGAATTTGATGAAGCTCCAGAATCAATAGAGCTTATGGAATATTATGATGATTAAGTATTTTTACTTTTATCAGTACATAAATTTTCATCAATTTTAATTTCTTCTTTTGTAGGTTCAACATATCCTATAACATCTAAAACAGATTTCACATCTACTTTTGTATTATAACAGCCTGTTCTTGATAATACTGCACCTTGTGGGTAAAAGTCTGATAAAACCATCATTATTTGATTTAAATCTTCATAACAAGCTATTCCAACAACTGATTCAAATTTATTTTCTTTAGCTATTTTTTTAACAAAACTTGATCCAGGAACAATAAATAGTCTATAACCCATTGGTTCAGCTTTATCCATTATAAATCCTATGGAACATTTATTACATTTTGTACATACAAGGCCTGTTTCATTTAATACTGCTTCACAATCTTTATGTCTAAGACAATGTGGTAAAAATATAATTTTCTTCTCAGGAGGAATTTTTAAAAATTTAGCTCTATTTACATTGTTTCTAACTTCAACACCCATATGATCTACTAAAGATTCATCAAATTTTAAAGCTTTAGCTATTTTTTTAAGAGGTGAGTAGAACATATCTAAAACAAATATTATTAATTGTGGAAATATTAGAATATCTTTTTTAATAAGTACCTTACCAAGAATTAATGTTGCAATAGACAATATAACAAGTAATATTATAAATAATATTAAACTTTGTCCTAATAATTGATATAATGATTCAATAACCATATAATTACCTAAAATTCCTTAATTTCATAATTTTTAAAATCTTTGTTTAATTTAACACCATTTTCAGTTTTTTCAATTATTAATCCTGAAAGTGAATCACAACTACATAAAATATCTTGTTCTGGATGGGTACCAGGTTTAATATTACAATCTAATTTTACTCGTTCACCAACAGATAAAACTAATGGTAGTCGTTTAGATGAAGGATGATTCTTATCTAAAACTATAATTGGAGCATCTGTTTCTCGTGTTAAATATGCTAGGGATTTAACTGCTTTTTCATTATTATCAAATGATGAAATAGCTATTAAGTCATTTTCTTCTAGAAACATAGCTATTTCTTCATTATCTGGAGTTCCAATATAAATTATCTTGTTGGATATAGCTATTTTAACAATTCCAACAAGACCTTTATCTCCTTTTAGATATAAAATTTCATCTTCACTAAAATTAATATTCAATGTATTCCTCACATTATTCTAAAGATTCAACATTATCACTTTGACATGATGGGCAAACAACACGTTTTCCAAGACCTTTAAATTCATTAGAACAATCTAAGCAACGATATCTTTTAGTTTTTAATTTTTTCATATCTACATCAGCCATAGGGCCGCCAACTGTACACATACAATCACCGTTTTTAATTATTATTTTACTATATGTATTAAAATATATTTAATATTAACTTTTTTTAAATCATAACATTTAATTATTTTAAAAAACAATTTTTATTAATATAATTATAAGGTTTTAAAATGTTTTGGGATGAAAAAACTGAGTGTATGCCTCGAGAGGATTTAGAAGAATTGCAACTTAAGCGACTTATGAGTACTGTTAAAACAGCTTTTAATAAGATTCCTTATTATAATAAAAAATATAGTGATGCTAATGTTTATCCAGAGGATATTAATTCTTTAGAAGATATTGAAAAATTACCTTTTATTACTAAAGATGATTTAAGAGAAAGCTACCCATTTGGTCTTTTTGCAGTTGATAAAAAGGATATTGTAGAAGTTCATAGTTCTTCTGGAACTACTGGAAAACCTGTTGTATCAGGATACACTGAACAAGATTTAAATACTTGGAGTGAAACTATGGCTCGTGGTTTAACTATGATGGGAATTGATGATGAAGATATAATTCAAAATACTCATGGTTATGGATTATTTACTGGTGGTTTTGGTATACATTATGGTGCTCAAAAAATTGGAGCAACTGTTATCCCTATTTCTACAGGACAAACAAGACGTCAAATTGAAATAATGAAAGATTTTGGAACTACTGGTTTAATTTTTACTCCTTCTTATGGAATGTATTTAGGGGAAGTTGCAAGAGAAGAAAATATTGATCCTAAAAATATTGGTCTTAAAGCTATTGGTTTTGGATCTGAAATGTGGACTGAGGAAATGAGAGAAAAAATAGAAGAAACATTTAATTGTAAAGCTTATAATATTTATGGACTTACAGAACTTATGGGTCCTGGTGTTGGTGTTGAATGTTCTGCTCAAAATGGCCTTCATATATCAGAAGATATTTATTATCCTGAAATAATTAATCCTAAAACTAAAGAATCTTTAAAAGATGGTCAAAAAGGAGAACTAGTACTTACAAATATTTATAGAGAAGGAATGCCGGTTATAAGATTTAGAACTAAAGATATAACTGCTTTAAATCATGAAAAATGTTCTTGTGGTAGAACTTTAATTAGAATGGATCGTGTTACTGGTCGTACTGATGATATGCTTAAAGTTAAAGGAGTAGCTGTTTTCCCATCTCAAATAGAAAAAGCACTTTTAAAAGTTAGCGGTGTAGCTCCTCATTATCAAATTATTGTAACTCGTCCAGATTTAATGGATGAAATTGAAGTTAAAGTTGAAGCATCAAATGAACTTTTCTTTGATGGTGTAAAAGAAATGGTTGCTCTTCAAAATAAAATAGCTAGCTATATTGAAAATGAAATAGGTATTAGAGTTAAAGTTACATTAGTAGAACCTAAATCTATTCCCAGAAGTGAAGGAAAGGCTGTTAGAGTTATTGATAAAAGAAATTTAAAATAAAGGTGTTAAAATGAAAGTAAATCAATTATCAATATTTTTAGAAAATAAAAAAGGGAAATTATATAAAGCTTTAAATGTTTTATCTGAAAATAATATTAATATTCGAGCATTATCTCTTGCAGATACTTCAGAATTTGGAATTTTAAGAATTGTTGTAGATAATCCATCAAAAGGAGAAGAAATTCTTAAAAAAAATAATTTTGTTGTTAAAATTACTAAAATTATAGCTATTGAATTAGATGATACACCAGGTGGTTTATCTTCAGTTTTAAGAGTTTTAGATCAAAACAATATCAATCTTGAATATTTGTATGCTTTTACTCATGAAAGATCTGAGAAAGCTATTTTATTATTACATACAGATAATATAGATAATTTAATAAATGTTTTAGAAAATAATAATGTTGTTATGGTTTCTCCTGAAGAAATCTATGATTTATAATATTATTTATCTTTATTTTTTTTAACTTTCTTATTTTTAATTAATTACATATAGGTGTTATTGTTTATATTTCACTATTTTTAGAATTTATTTTATTCGTATATTATAGAACATTTCATACTTTTTGAATAATATTCTTGTTGAAACTATTATATTACTTAAAAAAAGATTATAAATGCCTAAAAATTAAATATTTTCCAATAAATATAAATATTTCAATTAATATAATATATTTCAATAGAAAATAGTTATTTTAAAATAAATAGTTATGAAAATATTAAATGAATATATTTTCACCTGATTTATTGGATGTAACTATTCTATTGTTGTTGATATATGAATTAATTAGATAAAATCTAATTAAAAATTGAATAAAATTGGGAGGTAATTATGAGATTTAATCATAAAATATCATGGTATTTGATATTTTGTATACTAGCTATTCTCACGATGTCATTGACGTGTGTTACAGCTAATGAAAATATAGAATTAAACTCAACGAATGATTTTATTGAAGAAGATAATTCAAATTCGATTAATTTCGATTTTTCGAATGTAATTTATGAAGAAGAAATTAGTAGTATAAACAATAATAAATTAAAAAATATAGGCTCGATTGATGAAAATAATGGAAGAGGCAATGATTTATTTGATTATATTGAGGTGAATGATTATATAAGTATGATCAATGCTTTAAATAGTGCAGAAATAGGAGATACAATAGTATTGACAAATCATATATATTTCCAAACTGAAAATGAATTTGTAATTGATCATAAAACATTAACAATCGATGGTAATGGGTATACAATTTATGGTACTGATAATAGAATTTTTAATATAACTTCTAATGCAGACACAGTCACTTTTAAAAATCTAGCTTTAGTGGGGAGTAATGTTCCGAATAAATATGGTGGTGCAATATATAACTCAGGTACTAATGTAAAATTTGAGTATGTTAATTTTACAAATAATAAAGCTTTATTAGGTGGAGCTATTTACACAGAAAATATAATTATTGTGGAAAATTGTAATTTTAAAGGTAATGAAGCAAATAATGGTGGAGCATTATATTTGATGGGTAGTTCAAATACTAGAATAATGAACAGTTTATTTGAAAATAATATTGCAGATGAAAACGGTGGTGCAATCTATGTTATGGATGGTGTAAGGTTATTGATGGAAAATTCAAACTTTACAAATAATAATGCTAATGTTTTTGGTGGAGCAATATATTCAAGTAATTATTTAAATGTATTAAGCAATATTATTGCTGAAAATAATAATGCTACTTTAGGTTCTTTTATATTTTTAAGTAATAAAGAAGATACTGGTAGGTCCACTACATTAAGCAGATCTACTATATCTGGAAGTAACGAAATATTGATTTATAACGGTAATCAAAATACATTAGAATTATCAAGAAACACAATGAATTCTAATATTAATGAAAAAATATTTAATAATGGTACATTGACTGGACAAACAAATTTAAAATTCTTAAATGGGGAAACTTTAAACTGTTATATTGGCGATATAGTTAATCTAACAGCTATATTAACTGATGATATGGGAAATATAATTGTTGGTCAAAATGTTACTTTTAATTTTGGCGGACATGTAATAGAAACTGATAATTTTATAGATGGAATTTATACAATAGAATTTAAAACAAACGAAAGAGGAACTTTCGCTATAACTGGATCATATGATGGTGGAAATCCTACAATTACTCAAGGAATCTTAATTGTATATGAAGTAATTTTAGAGGTAAACAAATCAACAAATGTTAATTCTGCAAATGTTGGTGAATTAGTAAATTATACAATTGTTATAAAAAATAATGGTAACTTAGCTGAAGATAGTATTAATATAACTGAATATATACCTCTTGGATTACAATATGTATCATCCAATGGTATTGGATGGACAAATGATGATTTAAACAAAACATGGTTTTATAATAGATTATTGCAACCTGGTGAAATCACAAC
Source organism: Methanobrevibacter sp. DSM 116169 (assembly GCF_046197865.1). Lineage (GTDB taxonomy): Archaea > Methanobacteriota > Methanobacteria > Methanobacteriales > Methanobacteriaceae > JAHKLT01. Next base: position 920,455 of record NZ_CP166990.1, read on the forward strand.
ATTAACTTTTACATTCCGTGTAAATGGTGCATTTCCTGGATCTGCAAATAATACTATAAATATTATATCAAATCATACAAATCAAAATGAAACAAGTAATGAAATAAATTTAACAAGTGTTGTTTTAGATATTAAAAAAGTCGCTTCAACACCCTTAACAAAAGTAGGAGAACAAATTAAATTTACAATCACTGTAACAAATCATGGTAATTCAAGTGCAACAAATGTAAAAGTAACAGATTATTTCCCTATAGAATTCCTTAGGTATGTTGGATATGAAAATTCAACAGGTCTGTGGAATAGAAATGGAAATACGTTTGAATGGGATTTAGTTGGACCATTTTATAGTAATGGAGATTCAGTAGATTTAATTTTAATTTTTGAAGTTCTAGAATTTGGTATTTTTAATAATACTGCAGGAGTAATATCAAAAGAAACTCCTAATAGCATATATGCAACAAGTCAAAATGTGACTTCTTCATCAGCATATCTTAATGTTGTCAAACAACCAAGTGCAAATGTAATTAGGCAAGGAGAGTATGTAAATTATACTATAACCATTGTAAATGAAGGAAATGATGTAGTTTCAGATATATTTTTAACTGATTATTTCTTAGAAGGATTAGATTTTATTAAAACTTTTAATAATGAGAGTTGGAATCAAATTGGTTCTAATGTTTGGAAATATAATGGAAACTTAAGTATTGGTGAAAGTGCAACTTTAATTTTGAACTTTTACGGTCGTGAATCAGGAGAATATGTTAATATTATTAATGTAGATTATAATAATTTTGATGTTAGTTTTAACTTTACAAGTGAAGAAGTTATTGTTCATAATGTAACTTTAGAATCTCAAAAAGTTGAAAATAATGCAATTGCACAAGTGGATGATTATATTACATATACTATAACTGTCACAAATACAGGTACATCAAATGCTACAAATATTATAGTTTATGATGATTTTGATATTAGTAAACTAAGTTTTGTTGAAATTTTAGAAAATTCTCTTTGGTCTTCATATGGACCTAATGCATGGAAATTAAATTCCCCATTAGCTCCAAATCAATCTGTAAATTTAACATTACGTTTTAAAGTTATAGGAATAGGCATTGTTAACAATTCAGCTATTATAACTTCTAGGGAATTTGAAAATATTTCAGTTCAATCTGGTAATACTGTTTTAACTAATGTTAGCCTTGTTATTACTAAAGAACCTAGTGCTGAAGTTATTAAAATCGGAGAAAAATTAAATTATACTATTACTATTAAAAATACTGGTACAACAGAAGCTACAAATCTTATTGTAAGTGATGAATTTTTCCCTTATTATTTACGTTATTTTAATTTTGTAAATGTGGATGATGTATGGGATTATGATAATACCAATAAAGTTTGGAAATTAAAAGCTGATTTATTACCTGGTAAAACTGTAAGTCTTGTTTTAATATTTGATACAATAATTACAGGTAATGTTACTAATTGGATTAATGTAACAACAGATCAAATTAATGGAAGTGTTGAAAGTAATTCAGTTAGAATCCATAATGTATCTTTAGCTATTAATAAAACTGTTGATAAAAGTCAGGTTCAGGTTGGAGATGAAATTTCTTACACAATCATTGTTACAAATGATGGTGAAACAGATTCTTATGAAATTATTATAGAAGATACTTATAATATTGATAATCTTATTAGATATTCAGATTATATTGAAAAAGATAAATGGGATTTTGCACAAATTGGTAATCGTGTTTTATTTAGATATAAAGGCATATTAAATTCAACTAAATCAGATACATTAACATTAATATATACAGTTATTGAAGCAGGTAATGTTAATAATACTGCTTTTGTTGATAGTTCTGAAGTTTCTACTATAAATGCAACATCTAATAATACTTTATTAACTGATGTTAAACTTGAAATTAAAAAAGAAGCTAATACTGATGTTATTAAATGGGGAGAAACTCTTTCATATAATATAGCTATTAGAAATTATGGTACTACTAATGCTACAAATTTAACTTTAATTGATATTATTCCAGATTATTTAGATTATATCGATTTTAATGTAAATCCTGATTGGGAATATGATAATATTACTAAAGTTTGGTATTATAAAAAGATTTTAGAACCAGGACAAACAATAAATATTGTTTTAAATTTTAAAGTTATTGAATCAGGAGATTTTGTTAATACTATTATAGTTAATACAAATCAAACATCAGCAAATAAAACTAGTGATTTAGTACATTCTCATAATGTTACTTTGGAATTTGAAAAAATTACTACTACTGAAATTGCCACAATTGGTCAACAAATTTCATATACAATTAAAATAACTAATACTGGAACTACTAATGCTACAAACGTATATATTTATGATATGTTCCCTAATGAACTTGAATTCTATGCTTCTTCAAATCAGTCTGGAAGATGGTATCAATATCAAATAGGTAATTTCAATAGATGGAATTTAAATGGCATATTAGAAGCTGGTCAAAGTGAATATTTAACATTAATATTTACTGTTACTGGAACTGGTACTACTGATGGTTCTCCAGGAATTATAAATAATACTGCTATTATCAACAGTACACAATCTTTTAATAATATAGCTATTAGTAATAATACTACTATAATCGATATCCATCTTATAATAAATAAAATTGGACCAGAATTAGTAAAAGTAGGCGAAATTATTAATTACACTATTACTATTGTGAATACTGGCAGTACTAATGCTACTAATCTTACTTTAAGAGATCTTCTTCCTGATACATATATGGAATTTTACGAATTTTATGATCCTGATAATAATTGGATTGATAATGGTAATGATTGGACATTGAAGTTTGACTTAGCTAAAAATAATCAGGTTACTGTATATATTAGTTTCATAGCTAAAGAAACAGGTAAAAATATTTTAAACACTTTAAATATTACTTATAATGAAAATCCGGATGGTCAACAATTTAATTCTAATCCTCTTGAAATTCATAATGTAACATTATTAATTAATAAAACTGCTCCTCCAACAGCTAATATAGGAGGGTATATTTATTATACTATTACTATTAAAAATAATGGTACTACAAATGCCACTAATATTGTATTACGTGAATATTTCAATACTACTCATTTAGTTTATGAAGGATATTGGAGATCTGATAGAAATTGGCTTTATTCATATGATGAAAATGGATATTTAATTTTTAGTTTGCCCGGTGGTGAAGTTATAAGAGCAAATGAAACTGTTATATTGACATTAAGATTCTACGTTCGCTCAGCAGGTATTCCTGTAAATGAAACTGAACCTATATTTAATAATGTAACTGTAATTGCTCGTGAAGACAATGCTTCCACAATAACTAATGGAACTAATTTAACTCGTGTAAACGTAACAACTTATAAAAGCAATCATATATATCGTTATCCTTTTATTAAAGTTGGAGAAGTTATTACTTTTCATGTTGTTATAAATAATACTGGTGAAACACCTGCTACTGGTTTAAAAATCACAGAATTTTATGATTATGATTTTTTAGAATTTATTAATTCAAGTGGCAGCGGATGGTTTACTAATGATAATATAACTTGGTTTTATTCTGGTAGTTTAGCTCCAAATGCTACAACTATATTATATCTTCAATTTATTGTTAAAAAAGCAGGAATTTTCAATAACACTGTTAATATAACATCTGATCAAGAACCTGAAGGTAAAATTAGATATGATATTGTTGAAGCTCATAATATTACATTGAATATTTCAAAATCTGTTAATGCTTCAAATGCTAATGTTGGAGATGTAATACGTTATAATATTACTATTTCAAATATTGGAACTTCACCTTTAACTACTGAAATGATAGATAAATATGATATTCTTTTACAATTAACCGATTATATAAATAATATAAACGGACTTAAACTCATTGATTTATTGTTTGATAGTGATTTATGGAATGTTTATAATGAAAATACTACATTTGTATTTAGAGGTCTTTTAAATAACGGTTCTTCTGTATCTTTAATTTTTGACTTTAAAGTTATAAGTGCTAGTGATAGAGTTGTTAATAATACAGCTAACTTAGAAATCAATAGGGATATTAATCCTAATTTAAATGTTACTAGTGATAATACTACTTTACATCATGTTGTTTTATCTATTCAAAAAGAAGCTCATATTGCACCTCCTTATTTCAATAAATTAGGTGAAAATGTTACTTATACAATTAGAATTGAAAATTCTGGTACTACTGAAGCTACTAATGTTACTTTAATAGATATGTTCCCTGCTGAATATTTAGAATATCTAAATTTCACTTCAAATAAAGGTAATTGGTATTATAATAGTACATCAAAAACTTGGGTTTTAAATGAAACATTAAATGGAAATGATTATGTAGAAATAGTCTTGATATTTAAGACTTTAAAAACTGGTCAAGGTATTCAAAATAATGCTAGTGTTATATCTGATCAAACTCCTAAACCAGTAAATACTAGTGCTGCAATTAATGTTCATGATGTTATACTTAATATTACTAAATCAGTAAATGTCACACAAGCTAATTATGGAGAATATATTAGTTTTACTATAAATGTAACTAATATAGGAACGTCTGATTCTCAAATAGTTTATTTAAATGATCTTGTTAATGGATTTGAAAATTTGGAATTCATTCGTGCAATTGGTGGAAAATGGCAACAAGTTACTATTGGTAATAACAATGAATGGTTTTTAATAAATGGATTAAAAGCATTGGAATCTGAATCTATTACCTTTATTTTTAGAGTTAACGATACTGGAAAAGCTATAAATTCTGTTAATGTTTCTTTTTGGGAAAATAATACAAATATTACAATTTTCTCCGATGAAATCACATTAACAAATGTTTCTTTAATTGTTTCTAAAATACCTCATGTTAATTTAATTAAATGGAATGAAACTCTTAATTATACTATTAATATTAAAAATAATGGTACTACTGAGGCTACTAATGTAAGTTTTACAGATTTATTCCCTGAGGAAATTTTAAAATATGTTGATTTTGATGCTTTGCCTGGTATTTGGCATTATAATTTAACAACTAAAACTTGGTATTTATTAAATCCATTAAATTCACAAGAAGAAGTTAGTATAACTTTGATATTTAAAGTAATTGGCACAGGATCAATAATTAATAAAGTAAATGTCACATCTAATCAACAAAATAAATCAGTTGTTGCTCAAGAAATTGAAGCTCATAATGTAACTTTGAGTATTACTAAAATAGAAAGTGTTAATAAAGCGCAAGTTGGAGATATAATATATTATACTATTACTATTTATAATACTGGAACTACTGGAACTACAGGTTTTAGAATTTATGATTATGTTGAAAATTTTTCAAATTTAGAATATAAGGGTATTAAGGAAACAAATCTTTGGACTTATAGGGGTAATGGTGAATTTGTTTACTGGGATTCATTAGGAGCAAATTCCAATACTACTTTAACTTTAATATTTGAAGTTAATGGTACTGGAACTGTTAAAAATATTGTAAATGCTGAATCTATTCAGGAAGATATATCTACAACTAGTGGTGAAACTATTTTAACTAATGTTAATTTAACTATTATTAAAAAACCTTCACTAGATGTTATCAGAGTAGGTTTACCAATTAATTATACTATTACTATTAAAAATGTTGGTTCAACTAATGCAACAAATCTAATTTTAACAGAAATTATCCCTACAGAATATCTTAAATATGTAAAAGCATATTATGATCCATCTATTTGGTATACTGATGATAATATAACTTGGACACTCTTAACTGATTTAGGTTTTAATGATGAAGTAAGTTTAATTTTTGAATTTATTGTTGAAGGTATAGGTTTATTTAATAATACAATTAACATAACAACTGATCAAATTAATTATACTAAAAACTCTTCAGAAGTTAGATCACATAATGTTACATTAGATGTTAATAAAACAGTTAACACTAACATTGCTAATACTGGAGATATAATTTATTATACGATTACTATTAAAAATACTGGGAATTCAACTTCATATGATGTAACTATATATGATAATGTTGATATTTATGGATTAAAATTTATAGGTTATTCAAATGAAAATGAATGGACATATAATGAAACTACTAAAACATGGGTTTTAAAAAGAGGCCTAACAATAAATGAAACAGCTACTTTAATTTTAACTTTCAAAGTTGTTGGAAATGCTACTGTGAGCAATACTGTTAAAGTAAATAGTAGTGAAACTAATGATAAACAAGTTACAAGTGAAGAAACAGTTCTAACTGATGTTAACTTAACTGTTACTAAAATAGCTAATACAGATATTATTAAAGTGGGCCAATTGATTAATTATACAATCAATATTACTAATGTGGGTAATACTACTGCTCATAATATTACTTTCACAGATGAGTATGGATCTCTTATTTATAGAGGATATACTAATTTAACTTCTGGTTGGGTTACTTATGATAATAAAACTTGGTTTTATAATGGGGAACTTGATTCTAATGAATCTATTTTATTAGTCTTGACTTTTGAAGCTACTCAAATTGGATTATTTGAAAATATTATTAATGTTACTTCAAATGAAACTCCAAAAGGTGTAATAGCTAAATCTACTGTGCGTGGACATAATGTTACTTTGAATGTTACTAAGTTTGTTAATGAGTCTAGTGTTCAAGTTGATGATTATCTCTATTATGAAGTTATTGTTTCTAATAAAGGTAGTTCTGATGCTTCTGGTGTTGTTGTTATTGATGATGTTCGTGGTATTTATGGTCTTGAGTTTGTAGGTTATGCGAATGGTACTTATTCTTGGACTACTACTGATTATAAACATTGGTATTTGGTTGGTAATTTGACTGCAAGTCAGGATGCTATTTTGAAGTTGATTTTCAAAGTTATTGATACTGGTGTGACTAATAATACTGTATTTGTTAATTCTACAGAATATAATCAAATCAATAATATTAGTGATAATACTAATTTAACTAATGTTAGTTTGAAGGTTACTAAGACTCCTAATGTTTATTTGGTTAAAGTTGGGGAAAGTATTACTTTTACTATTGTCATTGAGAATGTTGGTACTACTGATGCTTATAATGTTACATTCTCTGAGTTGTATTTAAGTTATTATCTTAAGTTTTTAAGTTCTATTTCTAATGATGGTAGGATATGGTCTTCTGATAATAAAACTTGGGTATTGAATGGTATTTTAGCTAGTGGTGATTCTGTTAGTATTAATTTGACTTTTACTGTTTTGAATGTTGGTATTTTTAATAATTCTTTGAATACTAGTTCTTTCCAAACTCCTGATGGTCAAGTTAATGAAAGTGATGATGTTCGTTCTCATAATGTTACTTTGAATGTTACTAAGTTTGTTAATGAGTCTAGTGTTCAAGTTGATGATTATCTCTATTATGAAGTTATTGTTTCTAATAAAGGTAGTTCTGATGCTTCTGGTGTTGTTGTTATTGATGATGTTCGTGGTATTTATGGTCTTGAGTTTGTAGGTTATGCGAATGGTACTTATTCTTGGACTACTACTGATTATAAACATTGGTATTTGGTTGGTAATTTGACTGCAAGTCAGGATGCTATTTTGAAGTTGATTTTCAAAGTTATTGATACTGGTGTGACTAATAATACTGTATTTGTTAATTCTACAGAATATAATCAAATCAATAATATTAGTGATAATACTAATTTAACTAATGTTAGTTTGAAGGTTACTAAGACTCCTAATGTTTATTTGGTTAAAGTTGGGGAAAGTATTACTTTTACTATTGTCATTGAGAATGTTGGTACTACTGATGCTTATAATGTTACATTCTCTGAGTTGTATTTAAGTTATTATCTTAAGTTTTTAAGTTCTATTTCTAATGATGGTAGGATATGGTCTTCTGATAATAAAACTTGGGTATTGAATGGTATTTTAGCTAGTGGTGATTCTGTTAGTATTAATTTGACTTTTACTGTTTTGAATGTTGGTATTTTTAATAATTCTTTGAATACTAGTTCTTTCCAAACTCCTGATGGTCAAGTTAATGAAAGTGATGATGTTCGTTCTCATAATGTTACTTTGAATGTTACTAAGTTTGTTAATGAGTCTAGTGTTCAAGTTGATGATTATCTCTATTATGAAGTTATTGTTTCTAATAAAGGTAGTTCTGATGCTTCTGGTGTTGTTGTTATTGATGATGTTCGTGGTATTTATGGTCTTGAGTTTGTAGGTTATGCGAATGGTACTTATTCTTGGACTACTACTGATTATAAACATTGGTATTTGGTTGGTAATTTGACTGCAAGTCAGGATGCTATTTTGAAGTTGATTTTCAAAGTTATTGATACTGGTGTGACTAATAATACTGTATTTGTTAATTCTACAGAATATAATCAAATCAATAATATTAGTGATAATACTAATTTAACTAATGTTACTTTAACTATAACTAAAGAAGTTAATACTACTCGTGCTAATATTGGAGATTATGTTAAATACACAATTTATATAAATAATACTGGTACAACTACTGCTACTAATGTTTTCATAATTGACAATTTCCCTTTGGGTATGGAATTAGATTACTTTGTTGAAACAGATCTATGGAATCGAACTGGCCAAAATACTTGGAAATTATATGAATCTTTAGAAAACGGCACAAATATTACATTAACTTTGATATTTAAAGTAAAAGGTAATTATACTGGAAATGTTAGCAATTATGTACTAGTTAACAGTACTCAAACCTCTAATGATACTTCTAGTATTTTTACAAATTTAACTAATGTTACTTTGGTGGTTACTAAGGGTGTTAATGTTAGTCGTGCTAATGTTGGGGATATTGTTGAGTATAAGATTAATGTTACTAATGTTGGTTCTACTGTTGCTACTGGTGTTGTTTTGGAGGATTTGGTTCCTGCTGGTATGGTTGTTGATAGTTTTGTTGAGACTGATTTGTGGGATCGTAATGGTAATGTTTGGACTTTAAAAGGTAGTATTGCTAATAGTAGTTCTGTTAGTTTGACTATTTTATTTAAAGTTAAAGGTAATTTTACTGGAATGGTAAATAATACTGTTATTGTAAACACTACTGAAACTAAAAATAATAAAAATACTAGTGATGATATTAATTTAACTAATGTTACCTTAACTATTACAAAAGATGTGAATGTTTCTACAGCTAATGTTGGGGATATTGTTGAGTATAAGATTAATGTTACTAATGTTGGTTCTACTGTTGCTACTGGTGTTGTTTTGGAGGATTTGGTTCCTGCTGGTATGGTTGTTGATAGTTTTGTTGAGACTGATTTGTGGGATCGTAATGGTAATGTTTGGACTTTAAAAGGTAGTATTGCTAATAGTAGTTCTGTTAGTTTGACTATTTTATTTAAAGTTAAAGGTAATTTTACTGGAATGGTAAATAATACTGTTATTGTAAATACTACTGAAACTAAAAATAATAAAAATACTAGTGATAATATTAATTTAACTAATGTAACTTTAACTATTACAAAAGATGTGAATGTTTCTACAGCTAATGTTGGGGATATTGTTGAGTATAAGATTAATGTTACTAATGTTGGTTCTACTGTTGCTACTGGTGTTGTTTTGGAGGATTTGGTTCCTGCTGGTATGGTTGTTGATAGTTTTGTTGAGACTGATTTGTGGGATCGTAATGGTAATGTTTGGACTTTAAAAGGTAGTATTGCTAATAGTAGTTCTGTTAGTTTGACTATTTTATTTAAAGTTAAAGGTAATTTTACTGGAATGGTAAATAATACTGTTATTGTAAATACTACTGAAACTAAAAATAATAAAAATACTAGTGATGATATTAATTTAACTAATGTTACCTTATATGTTACAAAGGATGTTAATGCTTCACTTGCTAATATTGGTGATTTAATTGAATATAAAATTATAGTTTTTAATGTTGGATCTACTAATGCATCAAATGTTATTTTAACAGATATGTTCCCTGAGGGATTAAATTTCATTGATTTTGTTGAAAAAGATTTATGGTCTTTCTATTCTTTGACTAATACGTGGATTTTAAATGACGATTTAAAAGGTTATTCTAATGTTACTTTAACTTTAATATTTAATGTAACTGGTAAACATATTGGATATATCTTTAATAATGTAACAGTTGATAATGATCAATATAAAACAATAAATAATATTAGTGATGAAACTCTTTTAACAAATGTTACTTTAGATATCACTAAAAATGCAAATGTAAGTCGTGCTAATTATAATGAATTAATTAAGTATGAAATTAATGTTTATAATAGTGGCTCTACAATAGCTAATAATGTATCATTGACAGAAATAATCCCATATGGAATGATTTTTGTTAGTTTTGTTGAGACTGATTTGTGGGATCGTGATGGTAATGTTTGGACTTTAAAAGATTCATTACTAAATGGCAGTCGTGTTACTTTGACTTTAATATTTAAAGTTACTGGTGAATATATTGGAAATGTAAATAATACAATTATTGTAAATACAAATGAATCAAAAAATAACATTGCTGTTTCAGAAAATGTTAATTTGACTGATGTAAAATTGAATATTTCTAAAACTAGTAATGTTACATTAGCATATAAAGGTGAATTCCTGTATTATTATATTAATATAACTAATTATGGTTCTTCAGATGCTCATGATTTAAAAATTGTAGATTATTTCCCAAAAGGATTAACTTATTTCAATTATGAGTCTAATGATAATTGGACATATGATTATGATGGAATCTGGTATTTAAATAATCCTTTAGCAGCTAATAGTTCTGTTTCATTATTAGTTATTTTTGAGGTTAATGGAGAATATATAGGTAATGTTAGTAATAAAATAAATGTTACTACATTTGAAACACCAAAACCTAAAGAAGTGATCTGTGATAATATTCTATTATTAAATATCCTTATTTCTAAGGAAATTGATAATCCTACACCCAATTTAGGTAATACTATTTTATGGATTAATACAGTTTCAAATTTAGGCGATTTCGATGTTTTCTTAGACTATGTTGTTGATTATTATCCTATTGGTTTAAAATTAGTTAATGCAACAGAGGATTATGAAGTATTTGAATATAATAGTACTCACTATAAAATTGTATGGAAAGATGTTTCAATTAAAGCAAATTCTGACATTATTTTAAATGTATATACTTATGTTGATACATTAGAAGATAGTACAAGTTATGTTGTTTTAGGTAATCATGTTCCATATAGTACTGTTAACACTGATGAGGCAAAAATCGAAAGTATTACTAATATTACTGTTGTTAAATCTGTTAGTAATTCTAATCCATATAATGGAGAATTAATTAGTTATTATATAACAATATTATCAAATGGTCCTGTATTTGGAGATCTTGTAATTTCTACAGATATTTTGCCTGAAGGCTTAATTTATGTTAACTCTTATACTGATTATGGTTATGTCAGTTATAATGAGAAAACTCGTGAAATTAAATGGCATATATTTTATGTTCCAAATATTGGTAGTTATAGGTTAACTATAGATGTAGTAGTTAATACTACTAAATCAACCATAGACAATTTTGTTGAAGTTACTACTGGATATTATGATAGATATATGGGTAATCCTAAGGATAATGTTTCTATTTCAATTAAAAATTCAAGTGATATTAGTGTAAACATTGTTGTCGATAAATCTTCTGTTGAAGTTGGTTCAAATGTCATATATACTATTATTGTTAAAAATAATGGTTTATTTGATGCAGAAAATGTTTATGTATTAAATTACTTGGATGGAGGATTAAAATATATATCTTATCTAGCAGAAAAAGGAGTATATGATATAGAAAATAATAAATGGTTTATTGGAAACTTAAAAGCTGGAGAATCATGTATTTTATACATGTTTGTTAATACAATGGTAACTGGAAATCTTATTCATATGGTTGAAGTATATTCAGATTATTCATATGAATTTAAATCTAGTGATAATGTTTCTATAATTGTTTATAAAAATCCTACTCCTGGTCCAAAACCAGGACCAATGCCTGATCCTTCTTCAAAAACACATGATGGAATTGAAGATTTAAACAATATGAATGCTATGGAAAAAACAGGAAATTCAATATTAATTTTATTAATATTGATGATTTCTACTTTAATAATTCCATTTAGGAGAAAAAAATAATTTTCTCCTTTAATTTTTTTAAAATAAATGAGGTAATAATAAAAAATTTTAATAAAAATTAATAATTATTTGGTGATATTATGAGTAATAATAAAAATAAATTAATAAAACTATCATTTTTTGTTTTATTGATATCATTAATATCTATTTCTGCAGTATCTGCGGATGATACTTTTATTGATGAAATCAGTGAAAATAATGAAAATGATTTTGAAATTAGGGGTGCAGTGACTGGTAATACGTTTTCTGATTTGCAACAAGAGATAGATAGTAATACTGATCCTAATGATATTATTGAATTGACACAAAATATTACAAACACAGGAACAGAATCTCAAATAACCATTTCTAAATCCCTAACAATTGATGGTAAAGGTTTTACTATTGATGCAGCGGGAGTTAGCAGAATTTTTGAAATTTCTGCAGGTAGTGTTACTTTAAAAAATCTAAAGTTAATTAATGGAAAAGAATATGGGGGAGCAGCTATTGATATTCTAAATTCTAATGTCCATTTATTAAATATAACCTTCGAAAATAATATTGCAGATCATTCTTCACTAACTGATGCAAATGGTGGTGCTATTAAAATTAAAAGTTCAACTATTATTATTGAAGATTGTTCTTTTTATAAAAATGCTGCAAAAAGAGAAGGTGGAGCTATTTATGCAACTGATAGTAATGTAACAATAAATGGTAGCTCTATTTTTGATGAAAATTATGCTGGTTTTAGTATTGATGATACTCGTGCTAATGGTGGAGCTATTCGTGTTGTAAATAGTAATGAATTATTTAATATATCTGGAAAAGGAAATTTTACTAATAATAAGGCTTATCATGGTGGTGCAATTTATATTGAAATTATGAATTTTGAAATAAATGGAAATTTCTTATTTGAAAATAATACTGCTGCAGGAAATGGAGGAGGTCTTAATATTGGATTAACTATAGGTTCTAAAATGTCATTTTTAAAAGACAACCTTCACTTTATTTCAAATTCAGCAGGCAGTAGTGGTGGAGCTATCTATTCTAACTACGGAGATAATCTTTGTATTGAAGGAAATAATAAATTTGATAAAAACACCGCTTCTCAAGGTGGAGCTATTGCATCTAATACTTTAACTACAATAATTTTAGGTAATAACTCATTTTATAATAATTTTGCAACAAATTATGGTGGAGCTGTATATTTATTAAGTTCTAGTTCTACTCAGATGGATTATAATACAATTTCTGGAAATAACAAATTTATTAATAATACTGCTAAATATGGTGGAGCTGTATATTCAAATATTATTGCATTAAAAATATTAGATAATAATACCTTTGAAAATAACTCTGCTTATCATGGCGGAGCTATATATTATCCTTTCAATAATTTAGAATTACAAGGGTCAAATAGCTTTATTAATAATATTGCAATTTCAACAGATGATTCTCTTAGCTATGGTGGAGCTATATTTTTGAGAGGTAATGATATAAATATTGTAAATGATGGTGATAAATACAATTCTTTTATAAATAATAGTGCAGATGATGGTGGAGCTATTTATCTAACAAATTCAAAAAATTTTAATTCAATAAAATCAGTATTTGAAGATAATTTAGCTTATAACTCTGGAGGAGCTTTGAGCATTGAAAATTCAGAAAATATATATTTTGAGGGAAATAACATAATAAATAATACTGCTATATCTTTGGGTGGTGCAATATATACTATTAATTCTAATAAACTTGATTTTAAAAACAATACTATAAATTATAATAAGGGTGAAGATGGCGGAGCACTATATTTATTCTTTTCAAATGACATACAATTTTTAAATAATTATATGGGTTATAATAAAGCTATTGGAACAGAAATTAGTGGATATGGTGGTGCAATTTATATATTTAGAACTTATGACATTGATTTTATAGATAAAAATATTATTGTAAATAATTCTGCTAATCGTGATGGTGGTGGAATTTATGTTGGTATTTCAAAGAATTTAATTATTCAAAATTATAATCAATTTTTAAATAATACTGCTAGTGCTAGTGGTGGTGCTATTTATTCTCAAGTTCTTATTAATTTAAATATTACTGGAAATAACACATTTTACTTTAATGAGGCTTTAGGATATGGTGGTGCTATATATAGTGATGGTGGTGAACTAATAGGTATTTATGGAGAAAATATTTTTGCATCAAATCATGCTGGAAGAAGTGGTGGTGCTATATACAATTCGATTGATGATTTAACTATTCATGGTGAAAACGTATTTGAATATAATCATGCTGAACTTAATGGAGGAGCATTATACAATGATGGAGATAATTTTGTTATTGAAAAAAATAATTCTTTCTCATTTAATTATGCAAATCAAAGTGGTGGGGTGTTATATAACTTAGAAGGTAATACTTATTCAATTAATGGAACAAATAGCTTTATTAATAATACTGCTTATAAAGAAGGTGGGGTTATTTATAATGCTGGTTCTTATTTTAATATTACAGGCTCAAATATTTTTATAAATAATTCTGCAGTTAAATTTAGAGGAGGAGTTTTATATAATACTGGAGATTCGTTTTATATAATGGGTTCTAATCAATTTATTGGAAATCAAGCTCTTAATGAATATGGTGGTGTATTATATAATCATGGAAGTGATTGGTTTAGAATTCAGGGAAATAATCTTTTTGAAAATAATTCTGCTGCATATGGTGGAGCTATTCAAAACGAATATGGGTTCCATTTTTTAATTAATGGAGAAAATATTTTTAGAAATAATTCTGCTATATATCAGGGGGGAACAATCTATAACGACGACGGTGAATCTTTTATTATCATGGGAAATAATTCATTTGAATATAACACTGCTGAGGAAGCAGGTGTGATATTTAATTATGGAAGTGCTTATTTCTTCATTTATGGGTTTAATAATTTCCAATATAATGAAGCTACTGGTGTTGGTGGAGTCATTTATAATTTAGGTGGGAATGATTTTACTATAATGGGAAATAACGAATTTACTTTTAATGGTGGTGAAATTACTGGAGGAGTTATATATAATTCTGGTGATAGGTTTGAAATTCATGGAAATAATATAATTTCCAATAACTTTGTTGATGGTGAAGGAGGAGTAATTTATACTTCTTTAGATGATGGATTTTGGATAAATGGAACTAATATATTTGAAAATAATATTGCAACCACTTATGGTGGGGTAATTTATGCATACGATCCTTCGAATTTCTTAATTTCTGGAAATAATAGATTTTTCAATAATTCAGGTATGCACGGTGCTGTTGTTTATGTGGATGTAGGAGAAAATTTCACTATTTATGGTGCAAATGAATTTATAAAAAATAATGCTTCTTCAGAAGGAGGAGTTATATCATCATATGAACTTTTTGATTTAGTTGTTGAGGGTTCTAATATTTTTGAAGAAAATTATGCTCCTTTGGGAGGAGTTTTCTACAATGAATTTAGTGGTTCTGTTTATATAAATGAAACAAATGAATTTAAGCAAAATTTAGCTGATAATGGAGCGGTTTTTTATATTTCTGGAATTGAAGAATTTTATATTGAAGGCTCTAACATATTTTCTAATAATAATGCTAATTTATATGGTGGAGTAATTTATAATACAGAATCTTATTTAGAAATTGAAGGTAATTATTTTATAAATAATTCTGCTTCTCTTGGAAATCTTTTATATAATTATTTTTCTAGTGAAGCTAGTTTAATTGATACAAATTCTTATAGTGGAGATATTGAAGGATTTTTTATTTATAATGTTGGAACTTTATTTTTAGAAAATAACATAATGGATTCAACTGAAATAAAGAAAATATATAATACTGGAACAATTACAAGTGAAATTATATTTGAAGTTTTAGATAATGAAACAAAATATCCTAATTACTTGGACCATTTTAATATGACTGGTACCTTAACTGATGATGTAGGTAATATTATTGTAGGTGGAACAGTAACTTTCTTTACTGGTATAAGATATTTGTCCACTAGTGATTATTCGGATGAAGGAATATTTTTTACTATAATTGAATTATTTACTGCAGGAATTTTTAATGTAACTGGTTCATATAGTGGTGGAGATAATTTAACTGTTTTCATAGGTATTGTTGAGATTGAAAGAATTAATGTTATTTTAAATGTTACAGCAAATCCTGATGTAATATTATATGGTGATTTTATTATATTAGATATATTCTTATCTGATGCTTATAATAATATACTTACTTGTATGCTTAATATTACAGTTACTGGTGATAATGGATATTATATGAAATATGTTAATGTTGATATTGTTGGTGGCAATTTACAATTTACTTTATCTGATCTTAGGCCTGGCATATATACTGTTGAAGTTTATCATGCACTGGAAAATAATTATTATAATGCAACTAGCTATACTACATTTATAGTTAAAAAATTAACTCCAATCATATCAGTATACCCTATTCATGGTATTGAAAATAAAAATATAGTTCTTAATTATGTTACCGATAGTAGAATTAACTCCATTTTTAGTATATTAATTACTGATTATATGATAAGTACTATTAATGTTAATGATGGTTATGGATCATTATACTTAAATAACTTAGCTTCAGGTGTATACAATGTTACTGCTTATTATCAAGGTAATGATATATTTGAAGGTACTTCAGTAAGCTTTTTATTTACAATTAATAAAACTAATACTAACTTAATTATTGCTCCAATAGTAGATGCAAATGGTGATGTTATTGTTCAAGTTCAAACTACATCTGGGGCTACAGGTATTGTAACTGTTGAGATAGACGGTATTGTTAAAAATATTACATTAAATGATGGTTCTGGTATTGTTGTTTATTCAGGATTAAAAAATGGCAATTATAATATTACTGCTTATTATTATGGTGATGAGTACTTTAATTCTAGCTCTGCTTCTGCTAATATAACTGTTGCTAATAAAGATGTTATTTTAAAAGCTCCATCTATTAATCTAATATATTTAGATGGTAGTAAATTTTTAGTTTATTTGTATGATGCATTTAATAATCCTATAGCTAATGCAAATATTTCTATTACAATTAATACTAGAACTTATTATAGAATTACAGATTCTAAGGGTATAGCTAGTTTAACAATTAATTTAGCTCCTGGTGAATATCATGTAGATGTTGGATATGTTGGCAATGGAACATATGTCAATCAAAATACTACAAGTTCAGTCACTGTCAAATCAACTATAATAGGTAAAGATGTTGTTAAATATTATAAAAATGGAACACAATTTGTTGCAAGATATGTTGATAGTAATGGTAATCCTCTTTCTAATCAAGTAGTTACTTTTAATATTAATGGTATTTTCTATAGCCGTACAACTGATATTAATGGATATGCAACACTTAATATTAATCTTATTCCAGGATATTATATATTAACTACTACTAATCCTAATGATGGTTTAGCTAGGTCTTATTCTGTAGAAGTATTATCTAATATTGAGATTTCAGATCTTACTAAATATTATTTAAATGATTCACAATTCCATGCTAAGTTCTATGATAATCAAGGAAATCCTTATGCAAATAAAAATGTCACTTTTAATATTAATGGTGTTTTTTACATGAGGACTACTAATAGTGATGGAATAGCTACTTTAAATATTAATTTAGCTCCAGGTCAATACATTATTAGTGCTATTATTCCTTTAAATGGATATGTTACAAGTAGTAGGGTTATAGTTTTACCAACATTACTTGCTAATAATACTGTTATTAGCAATAGTAATAAAGTACCTTATGTAATTTTAGTATTAGATGGGCAAGGAAATCCTTATCCAAATCAAAAGGTTGTAATTAATCTTAATGGCCAAATATATGAAAGAACAACTGAAAGTGATGGTAAAATAAGATTAGATATTAACTTGAACCCAGGTAGCTATTATGCAACAATGACTTATAATGATTATTCATTATCTACTACAATTGTTGTAACTAGTTAAATTAAACACGTATTTATTCTCTTTTTTGAGAATAAATTTTTTATTTTTTTTAAATTTATTTATTATAGCTCTTTTTCATTAAAAAATTTATCACCACAAACTTTAATAATCATTTTTAAACATATTTATTAATAGTTTTAAATTTCATTATTTTTTACTTTTAAATATTTGAATCTATAACATTGATGAAATTAAATAATATTGATATATATGGATAACACAAGTTCTAAAAACATTGAAAAAGAGTTTAAAGACTTAAGAAAGAATCTTCTAGATTTAACTTTAAAAAATCAGCTATTAAACTTTAAACCGAGAGCTAAAACACTTACAGTTGTAAATCAATCTCCATCAAATGTTTATCAATCTCTGATTTTACAAGATAAAAAGATGTATTTTACAACTAGTAAAAAGGATGAAAAAGAAAGTTCAAAATTTTCTATATGGGATCATTCACCAATTGATTTATCTAGATTTAAAGATGGAGATAAAACACTTCAAACAAATCTTTCTCCAAAAGAATTACAAAAAAGACTTTTCTATATTAATCAACAAGCTAAAACAATGATTGATGAGCAAGGTTATAATATTTTATACTTAGCTATTGGTTTTTTAGAATGGGTTGATAGATTAAAACCTAAGGATAAAAATTATGCCCCATTAATCTTAATTCCAGTAACAATGGAAAGGAAAAAAGTAGGTAAATCTTTTGAACTTTCATGGACTGGTGAAGATTTACAAACTAATATATCTTTAAAAGCTAAGTTGAAAGAAGAGGGTATTAAATTACCTGAATTTGAAAAGAAAAACTACCTTGAAGTAGTTGATCATTATATTAAAGAAGTTAAACAAGCTGTTTCAAGAATGCCTAATTGGAATGTTAACTCTAATATAGCTTTAGGATTTTTCTCTTTTACAAAATTTGTAATGTATAATGATTTAAATCCTGAAAGTTGGGATGATAATGTTGATTTAACTAAAAATGAATTAATTGAAGCTATTTTTAATCCAAGTAAAAATACTCAAGAAGCTTTTAGAGAAGAAGATATTGATACTAAATTAAATTATAAGGATATGTATCAAGTTTTAGATGCAGATTCATCACAAATTGCAGCTATTGAAGATGTTAAAGCTGGTAGAAATTTAGTTGTAGAAGGTCCTCCAGGTACTGGTAAATCTCAGACAATTGTAAATTTAATAGCTGAATTATTAGCTGAAGGTAGATCTGTTTTATTTGTAAGTGAAAAGATGGCTGCTTTAGATGTGGTTAAAGATAGATTAACTAAAGTAGGTCTTGGAAAATTTGTTCTTGAGTTACATTCTCATAAAACACGTCGTAAAAAATTCTTAAAAGAACTTGAAAAGGCCACTAATGTTCGATCTGAAAATCCTATAAATATTGATCAGACTTTAAGAAAATTAGAAAAACTTAAATTTCAATTAGATGATTATGCTGAAATTATTCACAAAAAAGAATATGCAGTTCAGCTATCTGCTTTTGATTTATATGGTATGAAAGAATCAGCTGATGATTATTTTTCTAAAAAAAATACAATCATACCTTTAGTACGTTTTTCTAATCCTGAAAATATTACTTTAAAAGATTTAGATGATGTTATTATATCTCTTGAAAATTTAGCTGAGCTATATCAAACAATTTCTAATGAAAATCCTTGGAGTAAATGTTCTCCTAAAAGTTTACTTCCAGCAGATTTAAGAGAAATTGAATTATTAATTAATGATACTTTAGCTTCATTAGATAATTTTTTACTTGAGCGAGAAAAAATATATGATGTTTATGGAATTAAACAACCTAATTCACTAGCTGATTTTGATAATACATTAAATACATTTAATTTATTTGAAGATAATACTTTTGAATTTATTGATAGTAATATTTTAAAATCTAATGCTTGGTCTAATTCAACTGATGCAGAAACTTTAATTAAAAAGTTAGAAGAATATCAATCGCTTTCAAAGATTTTAGATAAATTTCATAGTCAAATTTTAAATATTAATTTAAACGAGCTTATTCAAGATATTAAAAAAGTATCTAATAAAAAGTTTAGTTTATTTAAAAATAAACAAGGTGCAGAAATTGTTGAAATGTATTATAAAACTAGTGTACCTTCTAATGAATCTATAATTAATGATCTTGAGATGGTTCAAAAATTATCTCATTTAAAATCAGAATTAGAATCTAATAATAATTTAGCTATTTCTTATTTTGGTAATTATTGGCATTTAAATGCTTCAATTGATGATTTAAAAAATATTTCAACTTGGATGAATAAATTTTCCCATCTTTTAAAAGAAGGTATTTTTACAAATAGCACAATTGACTTACTTTCAAAAGATCTCTTTAATGTAGATCCAAGACGTGATTTAGATGATTATATTTCATCAGGAGATGAATTTAAAAAAGATTTATCTAAATTAGAATCTAAACTTAATCCTAGAAGTAAATTAATATTTAAAAAAGATAGTAGTGATGTTACACTTGAAGAGTGGAAAAACCAATTAAATAATTGGAAAGGTCAATTATCTAGTCTTCATTTATGGAGTCAATATTTAAATACTAAAAATTCTTTAAAAGGAACATTATCTGAAGAATTTATTGATATAATTGAAAAAAGAGGTATTAGAATTGATGATGTAAGACACCTAGTTTTAGGTAATTTTGCAGATTCTCTTTTAAATTTGGTCTTTACAGAAAATCAGGAACTAGCTACTTTTATTGGTGAGCTTCATGAAAATAGAATTAAAGATTTTAAAGGTCTTGATAAGAAGATTATTGAGTTAAATAGAAAAAGAATATTCCAAAGACTAAATAGTAATATTCCTCAAATTTTTGGAGCTACTAATAATCCTGAAGCTAAAATATTAGCTGGAGAATTTACAAGAAAAAGTGGGCATTTACCTGTTAGGTCATTACTTGAGAAGACTGGAGGTATGATTAAACAAATTAAACCTTGTTTTATGATGAGTCCATTATCTATTGCACAATATCTTGATCCAACTAATGAAAAATTACAATTTGATGTTGTTATTTTTGATGAAGCTAGTCAAGTAAAACCTGAAGATGCATTAGGTGCATTTATGAGAGGTAAAACTGCTGTAGTTATGGGAGATACTCAACAATTACCTCCAACATCATTTTTTGATCAAATAGCTGCTGGTGAAAGTGGTGAAGAAGTAGCTGGAGCATTAGATATGGAAAGTATCTTACATCTTTGTAAGCTTTCGTTTCCTGTTAAAATGCTTAAATGGCATTATAGAAGTAGACATGAATCTTTAATAGCTGTTTCAAATAAAGAATTTTATGATGATGAATTACTTGTTTATCCATCGCCTTCAAATAATAATCCTGATTTAGGTTTAAAATTCCATTATAATGGAGATACAGTATATGATAGAGGTTCTGGTTCTGTAAATAAACAAGAAGCTCGTGACGTGGTTCGTGAAATATTTAACCACTTTGATAAATTTGGAGATACTAAATCATTAGGTGTTGGAACATTTTCAGTTGCACAAAAAAATGCAATTTTAGAAGAACTAGAACTTGAACGTAAAAACAGACCTGAACTTGAACCATTATTCTCAGATAAACTTGATGAGAAATTCTTTGTTAAAAACCTTGAAACAATTCAAGGAGATGAAAGAGATGTTATTTTAATTAGTATTGGATATGGTTTTGATGCTAATCGAAATATGTCCTTAAATTTCGGCCCATTAAATCAAGATGGTGGAGAAAGACGTTTAAATGTTCTTGTAACAAGAGCTAGGGAAAAATGTGTTGTATTTTCTAATTTTAAGTCATATGATATTAAATTATCTGCTAATCCTCCATTTGGTGTAAAATCTTTAAAAGAATTTTTACAATATGCTGAGAATATCGACTCAGGTAATATTATTAATGATAATATTTCAGATGAACCATTTGAAGATGCAATAGCTAATTTTTTAACTGAAAAAGGTTATGTAGTTGAAAAACAAGTTGGTTGTGCTGGTTTTAGAGTAAATTTAGCTATTTCAGATGAAGAATCTTATGGACAATATATGTTAGGTATATTAACTGATGGTAAGATGTATTCTAGTAGTAAAGTAGCTCGTGATAGAGATCGTCTTAGAGAACAAGTTCTTGAAGGTTTAGGATGGAAATTATATAGGTTATGGTCTACTGATTGGTATAGAAATAGGGATTTAACACAAGAAAAACTTCTTGAAGCTATTAATAGTGCTAAAAAGATAGCTATTGAAGAAGAAACTAAAAAATCAGAAGAAGCTAAAAAATTATCTGAAAAACTTAAAAAAGAAGCAGAAAAAAGAGCTCTTGAACTTAAAAAACAAGAAGAAGAAAAATTAGTTAGGGAAAATGAAGAAAATTCTGTTGAAAATATTCCAATTAAAGATGATTTAGACAATGATGAAATAATTGAAATTGATACTTATATTGGATCAGATAATAAAGAAGATAGCTATGATGAAATAGTTGAAATTGATACAGCTATTGGAAATAGTTTTTCAAATTATAAAGAATCTAAAGCTAAAGATAATTCTTCAAAAGATGAAACATCTAGTATTATTCATGCATTAAGTGAAACTAATAGAGATGTAGTTGTAGATGAAAATGATTATGTTGAAATTAGTACATCTACTGAAGAGGATGATTATTTAGAACCTGTTAATAATGTTAAAGATTTCATAAAACCAGATGAAATACCCGCTATTAAAGAAGATTTAACTAAAACAGATGAAATTTCTGTTATTGAACCAATTCATGATGATATTTCAACTGTTGAATCTGTAAATACAGTTAATGATTCATCAGTGGATGTTATCGAACCAATTCATGATGAACTTGAAGAGGAATCTGGTGAAGAAGATAAAGGTATTTTTAATAATATTATTAAAAGTTTAACTCAATCTAATAATGAAGAGGACAAAGAAGAAGAAAAAGATGAAGATTCAATTTTCTCTAAAGTTAAATTTAAATCAAGTTTGAATTTAAATAAAAATAATGATCTACATTCAATAGCTAGTAGTTCAACTTATGAAGATTCTAAAGATGAAGATAATAATTCTAAAAATAATGATTTAGATAATGAAATTTCTATTGAGGATAATGAAATTACAGTCGATAATGATGATGAGTTAATAAATGATGATGAAAATTATGAGGAAGATGTTTCATTAAATGATAAAGATGAAATTCAAGATGAATATGTATCTGATAAATATATATCTCCAGATTTAAATGAAGGCATTTCTCCTAAAAATAATGAAAAAGATTTCACAGATAAAATTATTGAAGAAGATAATTATTCAAATGAAATAGCTAATGAAATTATTAAAGAAGATAAAGATTCTCAAGATGATAATCATATTCGTGATGAATATATAGAATCTAAAAATCAAGATAATGAAACTTATGAAGGAGTTAGTGGTATTGAAAATCCTTTAAAGAAAAATACCATCTTTAAAACTAAGCAAAAAAGATCATTTTTAGAAAATATTGAATATTTAAATAAATCATTAAATGAAATTGAAAATCCTACTCCTGCAGAATATGTTCAAATTATAGATAGAACAGAAGAAGATATTATTGATAATAATGTTTCTAAAAGTGCAAAAGATATTTTAGAAAATAATATTATAAGTTCACCATCAAATAAAATGGAAAAATCTAATAATCTCGAAAATATGATTGAATCTATTAGTGAAAATTATAAAGCACTAGAAAAAGAAAGACTTAAAAAAGATAATAAATTTAAACAACTTGATGATAGTATTATTTTAGATAAAGGAGATTCTCTAGATAATGAAATTGAAAATTATAAATATGCTACTACAGTTGGTTTAGAAAACAATGATATTTATTCTCTATCTGATGATAGTTTATCAAGTTCTATTAGCAAAATTGTTGAAGTAGAAGGCCCTATTCATAAAGATGAATTAATTAAAAGAATTAAAGATTTATCAAATACTAATAGGAGCACTGCTAAGTTTAAATCCGCTATTAATGAGGGTATTAAATATGCAGAAAGTTTAGGAAAACTTATTTTTGTGGATGATTTTATTTATGATGCAAATAATCATAATATAGCTATTAGAAGAAGGGAAAAACCAAATATAGATTTCATATCACAAGAAGAAATTGAAAAGAACATTGAAACAACATTAAAATTTAAACAATCTTTAGATAGTAAATCTTTAATAAAAGAAGTTTCTCGTAATTTTGGATTTAAATCAACATCTAAAAAGACATCTACAAGAGTCAGCAAAGTTTTAGATATGATGTTAGCTGATGAGAAGATTATTGCTTCAGGAGATAGAATAGAACTTAAATAGATATTATGTCCTTAAAAGTAAATTCACCAGATAATTTACCAGATAAACCTGGTATTTATATAATGAAGGATATTAATGATAAAATAATTTACATTGGTAAAGCAAAATCATTAATTAAAAGAGTAAAATCATATTTTAAAGATAAACTTGATTCTCCAAAAACTCAAGTTTTAATGAAAAACTTTAATAGTTTAGAATATATTATTACAGACTCTGAAAAGGAAGCTCTTATATTAGAAGCTAATTTAATTAAAAAACACAGACCTAAATATAATATTCGCCTGAAAGATGATAAAAGATATCCTTATGTTAAAATTACAAATGAACAATTTCCTCGTCTTTTAATTACTCGTAATATTTCAAAAAATGGTACATATTATGGTCCTTTTACAGATGTTACATCAGTTCGTAAAACTGTTAAGTTCTTAAAAGCATTGTTTAAAATTAGAACTTGTAAAAATATGGATGGGCCATGTTTAAATAGTCAAATTGATTTATGTTATGCACCATGTGATGGAGAAATATCTAAAGAAGGTTATAATGAGATTATTAATAAAATTGATTTATTTTTCCAAGGTAAATATTCTTTAATTGTTAAAAATCTTAAAAAAGAAATGAAAGAAGCTTCGAATAATCAAAATTATGAAAAAGCAGCGGTTTTAAGAGATCAAATTCTAGCTATTGAAGAGATTATGGAAAAACAATTTGTTGAACTTACTGATGATGAGCTTGATCAAGATATAATAGCTAGTGCAAAAGATAAAGATAATGTTATTATAATTGTTTTATCTGTTCGTAATGGTAAAATATTAGGTAAAGATGACTTTTTAATGGCAGGTACTTCTAATCAGGATTTAAGTGAAGTTTTATATGCATTTATACAGCAATATTATGGCTATAATAGACATATTCCGAAGCAAATTTTACTTGAAGATAAAGTAAAAGATGAAAGTTTAATTATTGATTGGTTAAGTGATTTAAAAGGATCTAAAGTTTCTATTAAAATTCCAGAAAAGGGTACTAAATATAGATTAATTCGAATGGCTCAAAAAAATGCTGATATTATTAAAAATCAGAAAAATAAACTTGAAAATTCATTAATTGAACTTAAAAAATATCTTAAATTAGATAATATTCCTCATGTAATTGAAGGATATGATGTAAGTAATATTTCAGGTAAACTAGCTGTTGGTTCTAAAGTATCTTTTAAAGATGGAAAACCTAATAAAAAAAGATATAAACGTTTTAAATTAGAAACACCTGGACCTAATGATTATGAAATGATGAGAGAATTATTATCTAGAAGATTAAAATCTATTGAAGATGATCCAAAACCTGATTTAATATTAATTGATGGTGGTAAAGGTCAGTTAAAAATAGCTTGTGAAGTTTTAGATGATTATGGTTTAAATGATATTCCAATTATTGGTCTTGCTAAAGAATTTGAAGAAATATTTATTCCAAATTCTTCAAAACCAATTATAATTCCTCAAAGAAATAAAGCTCTGCATCTCTTGCAACAAGTTCGTGATGAAGCTCATAGATTTGCTGTTACATATCATAGAAAGCTTAGATCTGATAAGATTAAGGAATCTCCTTTAGATGATATTAAAGGAATTGGTAAAGTACGTAAAATGAATTTATTAAAACATTTTCAAAATATTGATAATATAAAAAATGCTGAAATTGAAGAAATTACTAAAGTTAAAGGAATGAATAAAAAATCATCTGAGGATGTTTATAATTATTTTCACTAGTTATAGGTAGTTTTATATACTCATTAGATTATAATATTATTAAATTGTTATTTTACATGAGGTAAATTATGGTTAAATGTCCAAGATGTTCTTATGAAAACAATGATGATGAAAGTTATTGTTCAAATTGTAAGTATCCTCTTAATATTAATAAAAAATTCAGCGAAAATGAAAGAAAATCTCGTTGGAGTAATTTTTCAATGGGAAAAAAAGTTATTTTGGTTATTGCAATTGTAGCTTTATTAATATTGACTTTTAATTTAATTTATACATCAACAGAAGCTGATAAACCTAGTTCTGAAATTATTACAACAAATGAAAGTCCTGTAATTAAATCTTCAAATCCATATCAAGTAAGAGTTATCTACAATGGAAGTTGGTCTGGAGATGTTGGTATTGCAGATTTACCAATTTCAAGAAGTGGATATGGTAATGAATTAATTTTTATTGATGGTGCCCCATGGGACAATGTTAATGCAGTTGTTTATAAAAACGATGCAAGTGATAAAAATTTAACTATTCAGCTATTACAAGATGGCAAAGTTATTAAAGAAAATTCTACAACTAAACCTAATGGTGCAGTTAGATTATCTTTATGATTTTTTATATTTTACTTTTATTTTAAAATAATGTTCTTATTTAAAATTATTAAAAAATTATATCTAGAAAATTTTTGTAAAAATAATGAATTCTATGAAATGTTACTTAAAATTTTTATTATGTAAAATAGCTACTTTTTTAATAAAAAATTTTATTTATTAGTTAAAACATATAATATATTAAGTTTATTTTTATAATTTAAAATTTTTCAGGTGAGAATATGATATATAAATGTGAACATTGTGGCCATATTTATGATGAGGATATGGAAGGAAAAAAATTAAGTGATAACGATTCTTGTCCTGTTTGTGGAAACCCAATTGAGGATTTTGATGAAATAGATAAAGATGATTTTGTTATAGTTAATGAAGATACTAAAATCTTTAAATGTGAACATTGTGGCCATATATTTGATGAAACAATGGAACATAAAAAATTAAGTGATTATAAACATTGTCCTGTTTGCCGCAACCCTATTGAAGATTTTGATAATGTAAAATATAAACCTTCTAATAATTCTAATGTTTATAAATGTAAACATTGTGGTCATGTTTATGATGAAGAAGCTGAAGGTAAATCTTTAAATGACTTAGATTGTTGTCCAGTTTGCCAGCAGTCTTGTGATGATTTTTTTGCAATAGATGAAAATGATAATGTAAGTGATAATAGTGAACTTGCATATCCTAAATCAACTGCTCGTAAAGATGAATCTGAAAGAGCTATGGAAATGATTCATAAAATTAGTAAAACTGGTGAGACAATTGATTCAGCTATGGCAACTGAAATGCCAATGCCTAATTGGGATGATATTTTAATTTTTGGTAATCAATTAGATCCATTTCCATTAAATCTTGAAGATGAAGTTTCAACAAGGACTGTTATAGGTAAAAATGCTCAAAAACCCATGGTAATTGAAAGTCCTATTTATATTTCACATATGTCTTTTGGTGCATTATCTCGTGAGGTGAAAGTAGCTTTAGCTAAAGGAAGTGCAAATCTTAAAACAGCTATGGCTAGTGGTGAAGGTGGAGTTTTACCAGAAGAGATGGAAGCTGCTTATAAATATATTTTTGAATATGTCCCAAATAAATACTCAGTTACTGATGAAAATCTTAAAAATGCAGATGCAATTGAAATTAAAATTGGTCAAGGAACAAAACCAGGACTTGGAGGACACTTACCTGCTGAAAAGGTTACAGAAGAAATAGCTAAATTACGTGGTATGCCTGTAGGTCATGATATTCAAAGTCCATCTAAATTTAAAGAAATTAACTCCAAAGAAGACTTAAAAGCTATGGTTGATATGTTACGAGATAAATCTGAAGGTCGTCCAATTGGTGTTAAAATAGCTCCTGGAAAACTTGAAAGAGATTTAGAATTTATTTCATTTGCTGAACCTGATTTTATTACTATTGATGGAAGAGGAGGAGCTACTGCATCTAGTCCACAAGTTATTAAAGATTCAACTTCAATTCCAACAATTTATGCATTAAGTAGAACTCGTAAATTTTTAGATGAACATAACTTAGATATTGATCTTGTAATTACTGGTGGTCTTAGAATTTCATCAGATTTTGCAAAAGCATTAGCTATGGGTGCAGATGCAATAGCTATTGCTACAGCTGCTTTAATGTCAGTTGCATGTCAACAATATAAACAATGTCATATTGGGCAATGCCCTATGGGTGTTACAACTCAAGAAGAAGATTTACGTGAAAGATTTGATAGTGATAAAGCTATTAAAAGATTAGAAAATTATTTAACTGTTTCACTTAATGAACTTAAAAGTTTTGCAAAAATTACAGGCCACAGCGATGTTCATGATTTAAATGTTGATGATTTAGGGACATTTAAAGCTGAAATTTCTGATTATACGGATATTAAACACGTTTAAAAAAAGATAGGATTTGATTGGAACTTTTAATAAGTTCCATTTTCATTTCCTGAATTATTATCTACAACATAGATTGTAGGAGCTTTTCCTGATGATGTAGAATATTCTGTGTTTCCTTTAAATGTTGATGAAAAGGTAAAAACACCAGCATTTGGAATATTATAATCAAAGGTAGCTATTCCATTTGAATCTGTTGTTGAAGAACCTAATTTTTCACCATTTATATAAAATGTTACTTCTTGACCACTTACAGTTTTACCTTCACTAGTTAGTGCTGCTTTTATTTGAATTTGTGAACCTACGGAATTATCTCCATTAGTTGAAAGATGAATATCTGTAGTTTTTTTAGAAGAATCATCATCACTTACAATATATATTGTTGTATGTCCTGCTCTATTAGCTAAATAATTTGAATCTCCTTTAAATTCTGATGTAAAAGTATAAACTCCTGCATTAGGAATTTTATAGTTAAATGTAGCTTCTCCGTTTACATTAGTTTTACTAGTTCCAATAAATTGCCCATTTAATTCAAATATTACAATTTTTCCTTCTAATGGGTTTCCTTCATCAGTTAAAGTTGATTTTAAGGTTAAAGTGCTTCCAACTTTCTCATCACCTGTAATTTCAAAATTAATGTTTGTATTTTTCTTGTGTGCATTAATGGTATCTTTTTGAGATATGGATCCTGAATATTTATCATCGCCTTTAAATTCAGCGTACCAACTAGTATCTTGTGCATTTTTTAACTCGTAATTATAATTTGCATTTCCTTTTGAATCGGTTTTAACAGTAGCTATCTTTTCACCATTTACATATAGGCTTAAGTCTTTATCTGGAATTCCTGTTCCATTTTCATCAGATAAAAATGCTTCTAGTTCAACATTATTTCCATAAATTCCATTTACACTTACAGTACTTAGATTTGTAGCTATTTTTGAATCATCATTTGTTATGCTTGGTACAATTAATGCCAATCCTATAATTATTACAATTAAAATTATTATAATGGCAATTTTACTATTTCTATTCACTTTTATCACCTCAATTAAATTTAGTTCTTTTCCTAATATATTTTTTTCTAAAAGAATGTTCATATTTATTAAAACAATTTAAATGATGCCTTATACTTATTTTTAAAAATTAAATAGAAAAATATAATTATATGATAAAATAAAAACATTATTAACTTATAATTAGGAGTAAGTTATTATGGAAAAAGATGAACCTCATTTAGATAATGATGAAGATAAAGATATTCGTGATTTAATCACAGATATTGGTGAAGAAGAAACTAAAAAGATTGATAAACAATATGAAATTGATAAAGAAAAGAGAGGCCCTTTAGTAACATATAAAAAGTCTATTGGCGTATCTTTACTTTTAACTATATTAATACCTCCTTTTGGTCAATTTTATAATGGGCAAATTTTAAAAGGAATTTTGTTTATGTTAATTAGTTTTATTTTAGGCTTAATTTCAGGAATTTTTTCTTTAATATTTTGGATTTTCATGATGTATGATGCTTATAAAAATTCAAAACTTATTAATAAAAATAATGGAAATTATTTCTTTAATGAAAATATTAAAACTAAGGAGATATAATTATGGGATTTAAAGAAACATTTCAAGAATATGATGCTAAAGTCTCTTCAAAATTCTTTAAAAAAACTCCAGAAGGTAAAAAACCTCAATGGATTAAGATTGTTTTATTGTGGATTGTAATAATTGTTGTTTTAAGCATTTTATCTGTTCCAACAATAATTTCAGATGTTAATACTATAGAAAATACTTATATGGTAAATGGTGAATTATATGATTATCCATCAAATTATGAACTTTCATCTAATTATTCAACAGGACAATTTGTTTACTCTCCAGAGGGATCTTTTTGTATTTCTTACCAAGAATATACTGTTTCTCCAGAAGATATGCAAAAATCAATATATGAATCTAATGCTGAATCAGGAAAAAACCCTAGTTTAGTTAATAGAACTTATAATGGAGTATCTTATTATGGAGTAAAATATTCTGAAGGAAATTCCGTAGTTGAAAGTGGATTTTTCAATAAAGATGGTGTTACTCGCCAATATATTATTCTTGATAATCCTCCAGAAAACGATATAAATTCTTTTTTCAATAATATTCATTTTTAAGAATATTATTCTTATTTTTTTTATTAAATAAATCGGATTTAAAAATGAATCTTAAAAAAACTATTTCTTTAATTTTAATTTTAACTGTTATTTTAATTATTAGTTTATATGGATTTTATGGAATAGTTAATGATGAATCCAATTTAAAATCTAATGAATTAGGTTCTGTTGATGTAATTGGTCCAATTGGAAATACAAGTTCTAATGTTAAAATTGCATATATTGTTGGAGTTCACCCACTTGAGAGTGTTGTTCATGATGAATTAGTTGAAACTTTAAAATCAAAATCTGATTCACTAAACTATTGTTATTATATTTATAAAATTAATGTAACTGATAATCCTCAAGATTATGAAATTGGACGAATGAATGGACAATTACTTGCAAATGAATATGTTGTAAGTGATATAATAAATAAAGATTACAATCTTGTTGTTGATATTCATTCAAATCAAGGTTTAAATGGCGGTAGTTATGAGAAAACTAATTTTGTATTTTCTCCATCATTAAATGATTCTAAATCAGTTGAAATAAATGATGAAATTTTAAATTCATCTCCTCATTTAGATTATTATTTTCCTGAATCTCAAACAAGTCCTCAGTATGTAACTTTACCTATAATTGAATCTGGAACTCCTGCTATAATTTATGAAACATATATGTATGAAAGTAGAGATATTACTCATGATTATATAAATAAGTTAATTATAGCTATTGATTCACTTAAAAAGATTTAATAAATTAAAAAAAAGAAAAAGTTAAGAGCTTAATACATCATTAAGTTCTAAACCATATAAGTTAATTTCATATACATTATCACCAATTTGAAGATAATAAAAATGACTTATAACATCTGATCCTTGGTTGATTTCAATAATAGTAATATTACCTTCTTTTGTCTCATTACCAATAGATAAACCTTTATTCATATCTATATATTGATTTACAAGATCTGTAACATTACCTTCTCCTTGTGCAGTGATTGTTAAATATTTATCTTCATTTTTAAAATCAGCTTTAGGAAAACCTGCTTGATATGTTAAATTACCCTCATAATCAGCAGGAACAGTAAAATTTTGACCTTGTAATGCAATTTGTGTAACATTATCAGCAAGTTGATATGTATCATTAACTTCTATTTCTTCCCCATTTACTTTAAAATCTGGAACAGGTTCTTCTTGTAACATGAAAAAAGCTCCAGCAGCAATAATAACTACAGCTATTATAGCTATAATTGCTATTAATATTTTTTTATTCATATTTTTACCTCTTATTTATTGAATTATTTTTAGAAATTATTGAAACTTCAAAAACTATTCAATATTATAGATATTTAGAATAGGAATATTTAAGTTTATTCTTAAAAATTAGATATTTTAATGGATAAAAATAAGTTAATGATTTAATATTAAATAAAAATTAAAAAATAAGATTTTAATAAAAATAATTTTCCATATCTTCATCAAAATCTTCAATATCTTCAACAGGATTTATATCTTTTATAGCGTTTCCTGTTTTAATATCAATAGTTATAGTTCCAACAGCTGTATTATTCTCATCAATAACCTCTACAACCCAAGTATCATCAATTAAAGATGCAGATCCAATAGTTAAATCATCTTCACCTATTAATTCATTCTCAGCTATTGATTTAGCTTCACTTTCAGTAATATTTTCATCTTCACTAGAATTTCCAATATTATTAGAATTATCTCCAGTTCCTATATTCTCTGAATTAGAACCATTACCAATAATGATATCTCCTTCATTATTAAAATTATCATAATTAAATACATTTAATTCAGCTGAACTTTCACTTATATAATTATTATATTCAGCTATAACAACATTATTACTACTTATTCCTATATATTGAAAGTAAAATAAGAAAGCAAAAATATTTATATCTCCAGAACTTCCTTTATTATTTGAATAACCTACTTTTTCAAGAGTTATTTCGTTATTATCATTGGCTGCACTAACTTGATCTGGAAGTAGTGTTTGACCACCATAAAACATTCCTGCAACCATAATTAAGGTTAAAACAGGTATTGCCCATAATTTATTCATATTAATTATCTCCTAATTTATATTCTAAAAATGCTGCTACAATAAATAATACCATAGGTATTAAAAGTAATAGAATTCCACCAAAAAACAATGAAATAGCACTTATTAAATATTGTACTGCCGCAATTTCATGATATTTATCTGAAATAATAACTCCACAAAAACCAAACAAACTTGCAATTATAATAATTACTGATTGTAATGTTATTTGTGATGCAATTAATGCTGATGAAGGGGTATTAATAACTATAAAAAATAAGTAACATATTATTCCAATAGATAGTCCTAAAATTGTAGCTATAACTGCAATAATTGAAGAAGGTGAATTAAGTAATCCTTTTGAAATTGTTATCTTATCCTTTTTTGAAGATTTATTTCCACATTTTGAGCAAAATTCTCCACTTAATAATGTACCGCAACTAACACAATATTTCTCATCTTCATTAACATCGCATTTGGGGCAGCTATTATTAACAAGTTCACTACCGCAGTTAATACAAAATTTAGATTTTTCTTCATTTGATTTATTCATAATTATTTTTCCCTTAAAAATTGAAATTATTATCAATATTATATATTTAAATTGACAATACTATAAAAATATTTCTTTAATTATGAAATTGTTATTAAAAATAAAAAAAATAAAAGAAAAAGATTAAAATTAATTAATCTTTTCTTCTTAAAATAAAACCAAAACTAGATAATAATACAAGTAATGCCATAAGTATTGGATTACCAGTTTTATTTAATGTGTTTTCTGCATTTGCAATATCACTAGATACATCACCATTTTCTGGGTTAACAGGATTAGGTGTAGGTCCCGGAGTAGGTCCAGGTGTTGGGCCTGGGGTTGGTCCCGGAGTAGGTCCAGTTTTATTAACAACTTCTAAAAATGTTACAGTACTAATACCAATATCTGATTCATTGTAAGTTAAATCAGCCTTATTAGTAAAATTACCAATAAGATTAGCTTTAACAACAATAATTAAAGTAACAGACTCATCAGGCTTTAATGTACCAATAGTCCATAAACCAGTTTCAGCATCATAAGATCCTGCATTATAATCTGAACTTATATAAGTTAAACCTTCAGGTAATTTATCAAGAACAATTACATTAGTTGCAGTTCCAGTACCTTTATTAGTTATAGTAATTTTAAAGGTTACTTCTTTACCAACTTCAACTTTGGAATCTGATATTGTGTGATTAATTGTTAATTTAAAAGTTTTTGGAGTTTCATTTACAGTAACAGTTACACTAGCAGTTAATTCATCATCTGATTCATTGTAAGTTAAATTAGCAATATTAGTAAAATTACCAGTTTTATTAGTTTTTACAGTAATTTTTAAAGTAGCATTTTGGCCTGTAGCTAATGCATCAATAGTCCAAATACCAGTAGTTTCATTGTAATAACCTAAAGTTGCATTTGAAGATACAAAAATAAATCCTTCTGGTAAATTATCTAAAACAGATACATCAGTAACATTACTTAAACCATTATTAGTTACAGTAATCTCAAAAGTAATTTCAGAACCAATAATAACTTCTCTTTCTGAAACAGTTTGATCAATAGTTACATTGAAATCAGTTAAATTAACATTATTACTAGTTACATTAGTTTCATTAGTTTCATCAGATTTAACACTAACAGTATTATTAACAGGTCCAACAACAGTTCCAGTAACTTTAAAGATTAAAGTTAAAACTGCAACTTGGTTTACACTTAAAGTTCCATTTAAAGTCCATATATTACCATTTTTAATCCAGTTTCTAGTATAATCAATTAATTCCATACCTTCAGGTAATGTTTCAGTTATAGTTACATTATTTAAATCTAAACTACCTGTATTATTGACAGTAATAGTATAAGTTACATTATCACCAGTATTTGCTGAGTTTTTATCTGCTTTTTTAGTTGTAGTTGAATTAGCAACTCCAAATGCATTGAAAGTAACTGAATCGGTAGCATCATCTAAAGTAGCTTTAATAGTATAAGTATTTGCACTAGTTGGTGTATAGTTAAGATTTTGATTTTTTCTACCATCAATATTTGCAATAAAAGTTCCATCAGCTAATGTTAAAGTAGTATTAAAAGGTAAAAATCCAGTATCAGCACCATCATTATCAGTAGTGCCATTTAATACAAAGTAATAATCATAATTGAACTCACTACCAACTTCAATGTCAGTACCATTTTGTGTAGAATTTAAAATCATAACATAATAGTCATCTACATCGAAATTTGTTAATGCATTAGTTTCAAAAGGATTATTATTTCCCCACCAATTATGGTTAGCTTCAGAATAATATCTACTAGTTTCTTGATAAATAGTTGCATTTTCTATATTATTTAAAAGTATATTGTATTGCATATCAATATTACCATATTCTGAGTAAAAAGCTGATCCTGTTGATGCAGTATTATTGTCAAATAATGATTTGGTAACTGTTGATGTGCTTAATCCATTGTCAATTCTATGATAACTAAATATTGCTCCACCTTGATATGCATTATTTTGGTAGAATCTTGATCCATTGATATTTAAACTACTATTTCCACCACTTCTTCCTCTATGTTGGGAATAAATAGCCCCACCTGTACTAGTAAGGGAAGTTAAAGAATTATTAGTAAAATTTGAATCAACAATATTTAAACTACCATAATGATATGCGCTGGTCATAGAACTAATATATATTGCTCCACCTTGATAATTACCTTTGTTTCCATTAAAATTGCTAGAATTGAATAAATTCTCATAATATATATTATCAGAAAAACCACTGGTAGTAATTTCACTATAATATGCTCCACCACGACTAGCACTATTATTTGTAAAATTAGAATTACTTATAATTGATTCTCCATATACATTGTTCCCAGAATTTTGAATATTATTATTAATAGCTCCTCCTTCACTTGAAGCAGTGTTATTAATAAATTCACAATTATCAATAATTAATTTTCCATTTGCAATATTAGAATTTAATTGGAACTGGTTATAAATAGCTCCTCCACGAGCATTTGCTTTATTATTTTCAAATAATGTATTTGTTATTTTAATTGTTCCATCATTGTTTGATGAATAAATTGCACCGCCGTTAGTTGTAGCACTATTATTTACAAAAACACAATTATCAATATCAAGTAACCCTTTATTTGCTAATATAACACCACCAGAGCCAGTGATATTACCATTAATAAATGTAATATTAATTAAAGTTAAAGTTGCACCATTATTAATAGTAAATATATTTCCACTATTTTCAGCATCTATAATTACACTTTCTCTTGGGCCATTACCAATAATAGTTATATTTCTATCAAAAGTAATCCCTGTATTCTCACCCGCCCCAGTATAAGTTCCAGGGTTTAAAATGATTGTATCATATTGAGTAGCATCGTTAAATGCATCATTGATAGAATCTCCTTCATTTATAGTTATATTTCCATCAGCACTAACGCTTGATATTCCTAGACATAAAGCGAATACTGTGGATAATATCATTATCATAAAAATTTTTTTATTTTCATTCAAAACGATATTCACACCTCATAAAATATACACATAACTATATATTAATTTCATATAGTTTGCATATTATAACATTAATATTTTATATTATTTAAATTGTTTATTTATTTTAGAAAAAAATAGCTATTTTTTATTAATTAGTTTAAAAAATAATCATTATCACAATTTTAATTTTTTAATCGATATGAAAATCAAGTCACAAAGTATTTTATGTAAAAAATTAATATTATTTTTAAGGTTGATAATTATGGATAATAAGAAAATTTTTATAATAATTGTAATAGTAGCTATTTTAGCAATAGCTATTGGTTCATATTTTAGCGGTGCCTTCTCAGGTGGTTCTTCACAAGAAGGTTCA
Organism: Methanobrevibacter sp. DSM 116169; assembly: GCF_046197865.1. GTDB lineage: Archaea > Methanobacteriota > Methanobacteria > Methanobacteriales > Methanobacteriaceae > JAHKLT01. Next base: position 957,381 of record NZ_CP166990.1, read on the forward strand.
ATTGAAGTTTTAGCTGGTGCTGGTTTTAGTAAAGTTGGCCCAGAATTAGTTGAAAAATTCAATGAAAAATACCCTAACATCGAAGTGAATGTTAAGTATGGTGGTAGCGGCGAATTATTTGCTACTTTAGAAACTCAAAAAGCTGGAGATGTCTTTTTACCTGCTGCTTATAAGTATATGGGTGAAGCGATGGAAAATGGTTATATGGAAAATGATACAGTAGTTAATATTACTGAAAATGTTCCTGTTATTGTTGTTCAAAAAGGAAATCCTAAAAATATTACTTCATTAGATGATCTTGCAAGAGATGATGTTGAAGTTGGTTTAGGTGAACCTGATGGACCAGCTATTGGTAAAACTTCTGAGAAACTTTTAGAGAAAAATAATGTTACTGTTACACCTATTGTAACTACTACTACAGTTAATCAACTTTTAACTTATATGATAGCTGGTGATATTGATGCTACTATTATTTGGAAAGATATGACTGTTTGGGAAGAAGGTAAAGATAAAATTGATGTTGTTGAGATTCCTGAAGAAGATAATACTCCTAGTTCTATTCCTGTTGGTGTTACTAATTTTACTAAAGATGAAGATTCTGCTCGTAAATTCCAAGAATTTTTAACTTCTGATGAAGGTAAAGAAATTTGGGAAAAATGGGGTTTTGAAATTAAATAGTGAATCTTATGCGTTCTAAATTTGAATTATTATTTATAGGAATTACATGCTTTATAACTTTGATTTTTTTCATTGTTATTGGAAGTATGTTTTTAATTCCTTCCTTTGAAGGTTTCTTAAATGCTTTAACTTCAAATCAGATGTTATTTGCTATGGGAATAACTTTATACACATCAATAATATCAGCTACTATTGTTGTTCTTTTAGCTATTCCTATGAGTTATACAATTTCTAGATTTAATTTTCCTTTTAAAAGTTTATTTAAAATTATTCTAGATTTACCTATGGCTTTTCCTGAAATTGTTATTGGTATTGCTCTTTTAATGTTTTTAGGTAATTATGGAATTGGTAGTTTATTAGATGAATATGGAATAAAACTTGTTTTTAATAGTACTGGTATTATAATAGCTCAATTTTTTGTAGCTTTACCTTTTGCAATTAAAACATTGCATTCTACATTTAATTATATTGATACAAGGTATGAATTTGTATCTAGAAGTTTAGGTTATTCTCAAAGTGATACTTTTTTTAATATAACTTTACCTTTAGCTAAAGAAGGTTTATTTGCAACAATAATTATTACATTATCTCGTTGTATTGGTACTTTTGCTGCTGTTTTATTTGTTGGTGGTGGAATTTTAATGAAAACAGAAACATTAGCTGTTTCAATGTATCTGCATTTATCTACAGGAGATATTGATATGTCTATTACTGCAGGTATTATTTTAGTTATTATCTCATTTATTACAATAGCTGTGATGGAAAAATATACCAAAGATAATTTGAAGGTTACGATATAATGTTTTTAGAAGTTAAAGATTTATCTGTTGATTTAGGAGAATTTAAACTTAAAAATATTAATTTTTCTATTGATAAAGGCGAATATTTAGTTTTAATTGGTCCAACAGGATCTGGTAAATCTGTTTTACTTGAGACAATTATTGGTTTTTATACAGAAGATAAAGGAGATATTTTATTTAAAGGTAAATCAATTAAGAATTTAGCTCCTGAAAAACGTAATATTGGAATTGTCTATCAAGATAATGTTTTATTTCCTAATATGAATGTATATGATAATATTGCATATGGACTTAAAAATAAAGGTTTTACAAATGATGAGATTAAATTAAAAATTGATGAAATTAGTAAAATTTTAAAAATTGACCATATTTTAAATAGATCTGTTGATACATTAAGTGGAGGAGAAGCTCAAAGAACAGCACTAGCTAGAGCTTTAATTGTAGAACCTGAGATTATTTTAATGGATGAACCTTTTAGTGCATTAGATGTATCTACTCAAGAAACTTTAACAAATCTTATTAAACAAATTGGTTTAAAGCTTAATACTACATTTATACATGTTACACATAATTTTAATGATATTTGGAATTTAGCTGATAAAGTTGGAGTTATGGAAAATGGAGTAATTCATCAAATTAATACAGTTTCTGAAGTTTTTTCTAAACCTGAAAATGAATTTGTAGCTAAATTTGTTGGTATAGGTAATGTTTTTGATGGTATAATAGAAAAATCTGATACAAATTGTGTTAAGGTTAAAATTTCTGATAATTTAGCTTTATATAGCTCTGATTATGAGAAATGTTCTATAGTTCATAATGGTGAAAAGGTTACAATAGCTATAAGGCCTGAGAATATTATTTTCTCTAATGAATGCTTTAAATCATCTGCAAGAAATAGATTAAAAGGAAAAGTTATTAAAACTGAAGAACTTGGCCCAATTGTAAATGTTCATACAGAAATTGATAATGTAATATTTAAAGGTATTTTAACTAGAAATTCTTATGAATCATTAGCTATTGAAAAAGGAAAAGATATATTTTTGATTTTTAAATCATTAAATGTTAAAATGATTGATTCATATACATCTTTTAAATCTTAATTTTTTATTCTTTTTCTAATTTTTTCCCATTCTTTAGTAATTAAAAGACTTTCTCCTGCATTTTCAAGCATTTTTTTAAATTTTACACCAGGAACAGTAAAATAAACTTCATCTTTATCAGTATATATTCTAGAAGATATATCTAAATTAGAAATCACTCCTTTATTTTGACCGGATAATGATTCATATAACGGTATTCTAAAAACTGAAGCACAACCTGCAGATGTTGCAGTATAAACTGGATCATAAATCGATGATTCAAAGTTAAAAAGGTAAATTAATACAGATAATTGATCAAGGTTTACTTTTAAAATAACTGATTGAGCTTCGTCATCTTCTTTAAAATGTTTAATTAAAATATATTTATTATTATTTATAATATCTTTTGGTTGATTTTCAAACATTTCACTTGCAATTTCAGGTGTTTTTTTAACTCTTTCACCAGTAGGATAATTTTCTCCTTTTCCATAAGATAAGAAGTATTCAAAACCTCCTGGAATTTGAGGATTGCCGTCATAAAAACCAGCACCACAATTAGCACCAGGACATTTTAAATTATCTTTACTAATTTTTAATGTATCATTACTATCTAAATTATCAATATCGCTTATTATGCACCGATGTTTAGGTTCTACACAGCTTGCATCATAGTCATTAGATAATATAACTGATAATATTTTATTTTCTAATTTTAAACAATTTTTGAACTCTTCTAAATCCATATATATCCTCTCTTTTAACCTAATATCAATTTAAATTACTTTATAATTTATAGCTATTAGTATATTAAATAAATTATTTATAAAATAGAATTATAATATAATAATTAGTTTTTATTAAAATTAATAGGGTTTTAATTATGTGTGATGAGACAGAATTAAAAGCTGATGAAAAGTTTTGTCCAATGTGTGGAAAAAAATATACAGGACTAACACCATATTAGGTGCAGTTCTGTAATGCTTTTTTAAATATTTTAGTAAAGTGGAGCTACAATTAAAAGAACAAATCCAGCTAAAAATGCTATTGTCATACTTAATATAATAAGATCTAAATTTTTACTATTTTCAATTTTATTAATATTTAAAATCATTGGTAATAATGGTATTATTGGAATAAAATACCTTGCAGATACTCCTAAAATTTGAGGATGGCCTACAGGAGTCCATGTTAAATATTGGATAAACATCGTTCCAAAATATACTAATATAAAAATTCCTAATGGAATTATTCTTTTTTTATTAGATAAATTTAATTTATTTGGATAAAAGATTGAAAATATTACAAAATATGTAAAAAACAATAAATTAAATATTTGTACATTTGGAATTTGGAAAAAATGTAATAAATTCAATGATATAAATAAATCAGGAATACTGTTTGCAATTTGTAAAAATGGTACAATTCCTTCTAAAGGATTATTTAACATGAATTTAACTTGTCCTGATGCACTAACATTATTTTCAATATAATATATAGCTCTTGATGATTTATCTAATTGCCCCATTGAAAAGATTAATGTATACATTATTGTAATTAAAATAGCTATTATAATACCTATTCTTGAAAGATTATAATCATTAATTGAATTAAATTTACTTTTAGGAATAAGTAATATTAAAAAGACAAGTAATATAAATGGTATTTTAATAATTCCAATTAATAAACATGATATAAAAAAGATTAATAAGTCTTTTCTTTTTACTTTCTCTTTTGATTTATACATATAGATAAAATATCCTATAGCTAAAATTCCAAAGGCATAAATAAATGCATCAATACTAATTGAAGCTGCTTGGAAAATACATATTGGCATACAAGATAAAACAAGTAATGGAACTTTATAAATAGGTGCTTTTTTAATAGCTAATGATACAATTACTCCGTAAAAGATTAAATTAGCTAATCTTCCAAGCCATACTGTCCAAATAATCCCTAAATCAAATAATTTAGCTATTAATATTCCAATGGCTTGTACAATATAACCATAAAATGGGTTTTGCGAGAAAACCGAAGACATCATTCCCTTTGAATAGTCAATTTTTTCATTATAATGATTTGTATTTGCAAATGTTTTTGCATCATCTCCATAAAAATTACTAATATAGTTAGAAATAGAATAACCTTCCCCATCAATATATTCTGGAAATATAACTCCTGTTGATGTAAGCTCTGCTCTGGCAAAATGTTCCAATTCATCATGACCACCAAGTGTAGGTGATAAAAATACAAGAAATAAACCAAATAATATTATTATAACAAATGCAATTTTATGAGTTTCACATCTATTTTTAAATGAATATGATAATACAATCATTCCAGCTATAAATAAACCAAATAAAGTTAAAAATTCAATTTTTGGATGTAAATAATCATCTACACTAAAAAAAGTAAAAGTAAAAAACAATAAACAAACTAGATAGATTAATATATACTTTTTTCGCTCACTTAAAAAACTTTGAAAAAAATTTTTCAAATTAGATGCTTTTTCATTCATAAAATAATTTTTGTATAGAACTATTATAAAATCATATGGAATATTTTCTTATTTTTTAATAAATTTATTAATGATTATAATAATATTATAAATTAAAAATGATATCCTATAATCTTATTAGAACTAATCGCAAAACTCTTTCTATTAAAATATGTAAAGATGGTTCACTTGAGGTTAGATCACCTATTAATTTTCCTAAAGTAGAAATTGATAAAATTATTGAAGCACGTAGTGATGAAATAGCTAAAAAATCTGAAATTATTAAAAAGAAAAATGATTTAAAGCGTAATTTTAAAATAGATTTTAATAGTAAAATTCTTTTAAAAGGTGAGCTATGTGAAGTTTTACCTACCTCATCTTCAATAGCTAGCTATGATGATAAAGTTAAAGTATTTTATATTCCAGAAACTGCTACCTCTTATGATATTAAAGAAATTATCATATCATTTTATAAAATAATAGCTAAAAAACACTTCATATCTAGAGTTAATTATTTTAAAGAGATTTTAGATGTTACACCTTCTAATGTTAAAGTAAATAGTGCTAAAACTCGTTGGGGAAGTTGTAGTTATAAACATTCTTTAAATTTTTCTTGGAGATTAATTATGGCTGATTTAAAAACAATTGATTATGTTATTGTTCATGAATTGTCTCATATAAAAGAGCTTAATCATTCCCAAGATTTTTGGAATATAGTTGAAAGTGTTATTCCTGATTATAAAGTTTATAGAAATAATTTAAAAGATTTAAGTGAAAAATTAAGTAATGAAGATTGGGATTAATTAATTTTTATATTTTTAAAATTAAATTTAAATACTATTAATATCAAATATATAATTATTTATTCAGTATACTGAAAACTTTCTTTAATTTATAAGATTTTTTCATTATGTTGAAAACTTTCTTTAATTTATAAGATTTTTTCAGTTATAGATGAAATTTAAAGGAGGTGTTAAATGATTAAAAGAGAACTTTATTTAAATAAAATCAATCCATATATTAATAAAGATATAATTAAGGTTATTACAGGAATTAGACGTTGCGGTAAATCAACAATATTAAAACAACTAAGTGCAGAATTTATTGATAATGGAGTTAATAAAGAAAATATTATTTTAATAAATTTTGAACTGAAAGAATATTTTAATATAGAAAACATTGATCAATTAGATAATTTAGTTAATAAATTAATTAAAAATAAAAAAGATAAAATTTATTTATTATTTGATGAGATTCAAGAAGTAAATGGTTGGGAAAAACTTATAAATTCATATCTTGCAGAAGGAAGATTTGATATTTATATTACAGGTTCTAATGCTAAATTATTATCCAGAGAATTAGCTAGCTATTTAACTGGTAGATATGTAGAAATTAAAGTTTATCCTTTTTCATATCAAGAATTTTTAGAATATACCAATTCAAAACATGACAAAAATTTATTTAATGAATATATTAAATTTGGTGGAATGCCTTTTATATTAAAATTTGATGATAATGAAAAAAATCAATATTTAACAGACCTTTATAATTCTATAATATTAAAAGATGTTGTTAAAAGAAATGAAATTAGAGATATTGATTTACTTGATAGAATAATACAATTTTTAATGAGTAATATTGGTCAATCAGTTTCTGCAAACAATATTTCTAAATATTTAAAAAAAGATAAAGTAAAAGTATCAGTTAACACAATCTATAATTATTTATCATATTTAGAAGAAGCTTGTTTTATTAATAAAGTTAAAAGAGAAGATTTAATAGGTAAAAAAATATTAAACTTCCCTGAGAAGTTTTATTTAACTGATTTAGGATTTAGACAATCAACATATGGAAATAATCATAAAGATATAGGTCAAAGCTTAGAAAACTTAGTTTTTATAGAATTACTTAGAAGAGATCATGATATTAAAATAGGTATATGTAAAAATAAAGAAATTGATTTTGTTTGCAGAAAAGGAGATGATAGAATTTACATTCAAGTTAGCTATTTATTAGCTAGTGATGAAATTATTAAGCGAGAATTTGATTCTTTAAATAAAATTCAAGATAATTATCCTAAATATGTTTTAAGTCTTGATGATTTTGATTTTTCAAAAAATGGAATAAAACATTTAAACATAGTTGATTTTTTAACAAGTGATGAAATCTAGTTGATGATTAGCTTAATTTTTACTTGATGATTAATTTTTAAAAATTCTTTAAAATACTTATTTTGTTAATTAAACTAATTTTAATAAGTTTTTTATAAATAATTTCACTTGATGATTAGCTTAATTTTTACTTTATGAAATTACTTATTTATAATATAATGGGTGCTTCGACCTTCACCTGAAGAACTAATTAAGTTCTTTTTAACTAAATTATTTAAATATGTATAAGCAGATTGTGATGAAACATTCAATAGTTCTTGTATATCTTTATTTTTAACATATTGATTTTCTTCTATAAAATGTAGAATTTTAATTTCTTTTTCATTTAACTCTAAAATATCATTGTATTTATTAGAAAATTTAGATAAATTAATAACTTCTTCTTTGACTTTATTAATTGATTGTAAAAACCCAAATGTAAAATATTCCAACCATTCTGTTAAATCATTTGTTTTATCTGCAGATCGTAAAGCATTATAATAATTTTCTCTATTTTTATTGTAAAATTCATCTAGAGTAAAGTATTTTTTAAAATCGAACCCTTTAAATGAAAGGATATATGTAGATAATGCTCTACTAGTTCTACCATTTCCATCAACAAATGGATGAATTCTAACTAATTCATAATGACTTATTCCGCTTATTAATACTGGTGAAATTTCACTAGATTTATTTAACCAATCAATAAAATTATTGATTAATGGAATGATTTTTTCTTCTTTTGGAGGAATAAAATTTAATTTTCCAGTTTTAAGATTTCCTATTATAACTTGTGTTTTTCTAAATTGTCCTGGATTTTTTAATAGGCCTTTAGTTAACTCATAATGAATTGATAATATAAAATCTTTTGAAAAATTAGGATATTCCTCTTGATAATTATCAAAATTTTTTAATACATTAAAATAATTTATAACTTCTTGCTCTGATTTGGAAATTTTTGAATTTATTAAATCATTTGAATTAAATAAACTTTCAACTTCTTTAAAATCTAAAGGATTCCCTTCGATAGAAGTAGAATTATAAGATGATTCAATAATAGCTTTATTTTTAAGTAATAAATCATATGAGGGAATTATTTTAGAATTATTAATTATTTCCCTTGCAGATTCTATTTTAATTAGATTATTAACTATTTCATTAGTATATTTAAAGTTAGGTTTATACATCAAATCACAAAAATTCAATTACTTACTTTATATTATATCTTCATTAAATATATAATTTACTTGATGATTATCTTAATTTTTACTTGATGATTAATTTTTAAAAATTCTTTAAAATGATTATTATATTAATTTAACTAATTTTAATAAGTTTTTTATAAATAATTTTACTTGATGATTAAATGATTTTTCACTTGATGATTATTATTTAGATAAATTTAATAGCTATTAATTAATATAATATATTAATTAGAAGAATTATTTTTTAAAAATAATTAGATATTATGACAAGTTCAATAGAAATTCATCCTGAATATGAAAAACTTAGTTTAGAATTAGACGAGATGAAAGATAAACTAACTAAGAAGATTTTAGAAGAACATGAATTATATTTTCATATATGTAAAAACATTGAAGCAGACTATATGATCAGATTAGGTTATATAGAATATAATATATTTGAAAGGGAAGTTGAAATTAAAATGCTTCAAAGAGAAATAGCTTTAATTCAAAAAGCTATTAATCAAGATGCAGAAGTTGATACTAAAGCTATTAAAAAGAAAATAGCTATGGAATATGATGATTATTTATTTGAACTTGATAAGAAGGCATCTGAATTTGGTGCATTAATTAGATATAGTAAAAATGACCAATTAAGTGATGATGAGAATGAAAAGCTTAAAAATATGTATAAAAAGCTAATTCTTAAGTTCCACCCAGATTTAAATAACAATCTAACAGACGAAGAAAAAGAGCTTTTCTTTAAAATACTTCATGCTTATGAAGCTGGAGATATTAATATTTTAAATTTAATTTTTGAATTGCATTATGATAATTTAAGTGAAGATATAGTTGAAGATTCAATTGAAGCTTTAAAAGAAAGAATTAAACTTTTAAAAATTAGAATTGATGTAATTCAAGGAAGTATTGATAGAATTAAATTGAAATATCCTTATATTAAAAAAGACATCTTAGAAGATGATGATCTTCTTTTAAAAACTAAAAGAGAATTAGAAGACCAGCTATTTGAGAAAAATGAGATTTTTGATGAATATGTTGATAAGTTATTAGAACTTAAAGGCGACTATTTATGAATGATAAGAATGATCTTATTGAAATTGATGAAAAATCTAAAAATATCGTTAATTTAATTCATTCTGGTGAAATTAAAAGTTCTTTTATTGAAACAATTTTTTTAACATCTGATACAGTAGCTGGAACTAGCTATATTGAAGATATTATTGAACTTGAGCCAAAACTAGCTATTGGTGATAAACTAGATTTTATAAGAGAAATGAATAATCCCTATGATGATAATGCTATTTTAGTTCGCCATAAGGGTAATAAAATTGGTTATTTTCCAATGCAAAATAATGAAATTTTATCTAATCTTATGGATGCTGGTAAATTAATATATGGAATTATAAAATCTAAAAACTTTCATGATGAATGGTTAAAAATTGATTTAGAAGTTTTTCTAGAAGAATAAAACATTTATTATATTTAAATTTAACTATTTTTGTGCATATTATAAATAAATACTTTTTAATATTTTAATAAAATCATCATCTAAAATCATTTTTACTTTTTCAAATATTTTTATTTATACTAATAAATTAATAAAAACAATTATATTATATAATGAACAAATTATCCACATGAAAAATGTTATTGAAATATTTTTCAGGAGGGGAAAATGAAAATTAAATTGTGGCTGATACTAATATTGACATTAATATTGTCTATTTCATGTGTTTCTGCAATAGATGATATAGGGGAAAATAAAATTTTAGCAAATGGTGAATGGAATTTTAATGATTTAGAATATGCTATAGCTAATACTAATGAAAATGATGAATTAATTTTACCTAATAATGTTTCATGGATTGTAAATTTTACAGATGGAATTTTGATTGATAAAAACATAACAATAAATGGAAATGGAAATTGGATTGATGCAAAAAATAGTGCAAGGATTTTTAATGTTAGTTCAAATTCTAATTTAATTTTAAAAAATATAACTTTAAAAAATGGATGGCATAATATTGGAGGAGGAGCTATCTATAATGAAGGAAATATCATAATTTCTGGAAATGTAAACTTCTTTAATAATAGTGCTGGACAATCTGGTGGAGCTATTGGTATAAATCAAGGAAATATAACAATAGATGGTACTACATCACCAAATATTTTTGAGAATAATTCTGCTTCTAGTAGAGGTGGAGTTATTAGTGCAAGCCCTACCACAGCTACTTTTGCTATTTTAAATATTATTGGAACTAATTATTTTATAAATAATTATGCAACTACTGGAGGAGCAATTAATGGTGGTAATTTAATTAATATTAGTGGAAATAATTCATTTATAAATAATAGGGCTAATCAACGAGGATTTGGTGGTGCAATTCATGGTAGAAATTTAGAAATTTATGGAACTAATACTTTTTTAAATAATTCTGCATATAGTGGTGGCGCACTTTACATATCTGGGCATGATTTATTAGACATAGTGGGTTCAAACCTTTTTATAAATAATACTGCAATTTATCAAGGTGGAGCAATCAATATTCTTACAACTAATAGTGGTAATGCAACTACATATATTCGAGGAAATAATACTTTTGAGAATAATTCTGCTTTAAATAATTTTGAAGCAGGTGGAGCTATTTGCTATATAGGCAAAGATGATAGACATCCCTATGAGGATTTTCAATTAATTGGAAACACTTTTAGAAATAATAATGCTTATGATGGATATGGTGGATCTATTTTTTTATTTGGATCATATAATATTTTAAAAATTATTAATAATAATTTTGAAGATAACTTTGCAATAAGTGGTGGAGCTATAGCTACGAATTATGCACCAATTAGTATTTTTTTAGATAATAATATATTTTATAATAATTCTGCATCATTATATGGTGGTGCATTATATTTAGATTCTTGGGTAGGTATGGAAGCTAATTTAACTAATAATAAATTTATAGGTAATGATGCTGATTATGGTTCTGGAATTTATAATGGGGGAGGATCAGAATTATACTTAGAAAATAATACAATGCAGTCTGTAAAAGCTCCAATTCATAATATAGGTAAAATTATAAGTAATACAACATTAACTATCTTAGGAAATACAACTCATTATGTTAAAAATAATACATATATTAATTTAACAGCTGAAATTTCTGATGATATGGGTAATTTAATTATTGGATCTCATATTTATCTAATTTATGGAGGTTCTGTATCTCCTAATCCTAATCCATTAGATAATGGTACTTATCATGTTTCTGAACCTCTTGATTTACCATATAAAGTTAATCCAGTTACAGGATATGAATCAACTTATTATTTATTAAACCTTTCAATTAGAAATGGTACATTGAAAATTTCTGATGCTGATTTAGAAGTTAATAAAACTCCTGGTGCAAACTCTGTAAATGTTAATGAAATTTTAAATTATACAATAACTATTAAAAACAATGGAACTGAAAACACTAGCGGTATCTATCTTAATGATGGAGTTCCTAGTCAATTAGAATATATAAAACATACTGGATCTGGTTGGTCTTATAAAAATGAAAATTGGTACTATAATGAAACTTTAGCTCCAGGTGAAGTAGTTGAATTAATATTATTCTTTAAAGTTAAAGAATCTGCAGGATATAATGTAACTAATGAAGTTATTGTTAAATCTAGAGAAGTTCCTGATGGTGTTAATGCATCTAGTGGTATTACTAATATTACTCATGTTACTTATTCTATTAGTAAAATTCATGGAACTAATTCTACTAAAGTTGGAGATATTTTAAATTATACAATAATCATTACTAATGGTTTTGAAGATGTTAATGGATTTGTTTTAACAGATTTAATTCCAGATAGCTTAAAATATTCTCATTTTATAGGTAATAATTGGACTTATAAAGATGATAAATGGTATTTTAATGGTACTTTATCTGGTGGTGAATCAACTAAAATAATATTATTCTTTAGAGTTTTATCTACTGGCATTATTAATAATACTATTATTGTAACAAGTGATTTAACTCCTACTGGTGAGAAGACAACTAGTGCTAATACTTATGCTTTTAAAGCTTATACTATTAGTTCAATTGAAGAAATTAATGGTAAGTTTGGAGAAAATGTTACAATTACTGGTACAGTTGTAGATGAATTTGGAAATAATATAACAGGTAATGTTGTTATAAGTTTACCTGATGGATCTAATGTTACAGTTGATGTAGTAAATGGCACATTTACATATGAGTGGGTAATTCCATTTAATGCAAGTTTAACTAATGTATCTGTTAATTTCAAAGAAACTGATAATTATGAAGCATCTTCTGCTTCTAATATTTTAAATGTTTCTAAACTTTCAACTACTATTACTATTGATGAAATTAATGGTAAATATGGTGAAACAGTTGAGATTAAAGGTGTTGTTAAAGGTGAAGATGGAAATGCTTTCTTTGGTAAAGTTATTATAATTTTACCTGATGGAACCGAAGTTATTGTTAATGTTTCTGGTAGCTTTAGATATTTCTGGACTATTCCTTTAAACACTAATTTAGGAAATGTTTCAGCTAAATTTAATGGTACTGCATTTTATGAAGGTTCTAACTCAAGTAATATTACAAATCTTTTAAAAGCTGATATTAATATAGTATTTGATGATATTAAAGGTAAAGCTGGTGAAAATGTTTTAATTACTGGTACAGTATCAGATGAATTTGGAAATCATTTCAATGGTCAAATAGCTATTACATTACCTGATGGAACTATTGTTGATGTTTTTGTTGAAGATGGAGTATTTGCTTATGGGTGGACAATACCTACAGATTTCAAAGCTGGTGAATATTTAATTAGCGCAGAATTTTTAGCTAATGATTATTATAATGCAGCTAATGCAAGTGGTATTTTGCTTGTTGTAGTTGATCCAACTCCTGGTCCAACTCCTACCCCTACACCAAATCCTATTGATGTAGATGATGATTCAAGTGATGTCGATTTAGAAATTAGTTTAGAGAAAACTGGAAATCCTATAGCTATTTTACTTTTAGCTTTGATTTGTAGTTTAATTTTACCTTTAAAAAGAAGATTATAACTTTCTTCTTTTTTTATTTTTTAATAAAACTTTTAAATTTTAAATAATTAAAATGTAATACTATTTTAAAAAATCTAATTGAATATTATATAAATTATTTTAAAAAAAGTTACTATTTCAAAGATTATTTAAAATTAATGTTAATTATTTTTCTCATATATATTGTCTAAATTGTAAGTATCAATATGAATTGACTTATTTTTAAAAAAATATCAAAATTCGTTATATTTTTGTATAACCACTAATATAAAATAAGTTTCAGAGTGAAACAAATTGTAATATTAGTATGAATTCATATGTATATTCTTATATAAAAATATTACTAATCATGATTTTTTCAATTTTTTCGCACTTTTTTAACTTTTCATATGAGTAATAATTATTTAATAGAAAAGAATGTATTTAACTCAAATATTTATAATTAGCTATTAAATTTAATTAAAAATGAAAAAAGTATTAATAATAACTTATTTTTAGAATTATAATAATCACTATCTTTTAATCAGAAATAATAGTCTTGATATAAAAAATAATATAAAAATGAATAAAAAATAATAAAACATGAAAATAGTTTATATATAGTTAATTAATAATGATAATTTTTATTAATATAACATAAGTATTTTAATTCAAATGAATTTCATAATTCTTTAAACAAAAATATAACGAATTGAATTGGATAATGGGAGGTATAAAAATTAATAATATGGGAAAAAATAAAGCTATTAATATTAAATCATTTATTTTATTATTAGCAGTTTTATTAATGATTTTTTCAATATCGGATATAAATGCTGTGGATATATCTGTTTCTACTGATGGTATTGGTACAGACTATGATAATATTAATGATGCAGTTATTGAATTAGACAGTTCTAGTGATACTGATAATACAATCACATTAAAAAATGGTGTTTATAATAAAAATACCGATGTAAAAAATCATATTTCAAAAAATGTCACGATAATTGGTGAAACTAAAGGATCAGTTACAATTGATGTTAATAATTGGATGTTTAATATTGCACCTGATACAATTGTAACATTTGAAAATATTAGATTTGTTAATGGTAGAAATGACATTGGTGGTGGAGCAATATATACTAGTGGGAGCATAATAAATTTTAATAATTGTGAGTTTATTAGTTGTTATTCGCAGGATGTTGAATACGGTGGTGCTATTTACGCTATTGATTCAAAAGTTACTATTAACAATACTAAATTTAAAAATAATGGTATTGGTCGTATTGATTCTGTAGCTGGAGCAATATATGCTGAAAATTCTGATTTAAAAATTTATAATTCTGAATTTATAGATAATTTTGCTTTTTATGGACAAGCTATTGCAATGGTTAATGGAAATTTGACTATTGAAAATTCTTATTTCTCAGAACATAATAATGCGAAAACTGGATATATTAATATAGAAAATACAAATTTAATATTAAAGAATTCTAGTTTTATTGGAAAAATATATCATTATTCTGACATTGGTGGTGGAGCAATATATGCAAGTAATTGTAATGAACTTTATATAGAAGGTACTGATTTTAGTGAATTTTTAAGTGAGGGATATGGTGGTGCAATTTATTGTGATTCTGGAAACATGGTAATTAATGATTCTAAATTTAATGATACTAAAGCATATTTCAGCGGAGGTTCAATTTACTTTTTAGGTGAAAAATTATTTATTAATAACACTTATTTTGGTGATGGTCGTGCAGAAAATTATGAAGGTAATGGTGGGTTCATTTACAATGAAAATGGACTATTAATTATTAATAATTCCATATTTAACGATACACAAGCAATTATGCATGGTGGTGCAATTTATCATAATGGCACTGGCTTAAAAATATATAACTCAGAATTCATTTATGGTCGAGCGGGTGATTATGATAGAAGTGGTGGAGGAGATATTTACAACATTGGAAGTGACATGACTATTAATAATTGTAATTTTACAAATTCACATTGTTCACACGGAGCTGGAATATATAGTGATGGATACAATGTTAATATTACTAATTGTAATTTCATTAATGGAACTTCAAATATAGCAGGATCAAGTATATTTTTTAAAAATGGAGTTTTAATAATCGATAATTCCAGTTTTATAAATGGCGATGCTGAATTTAACACTGTTAAATATGGTGCAGTATATGGAATAAACTCTAAAATAATTATTAATAATAGTTTATTTGATAAAAACCATGCCTATGGAACTTCTCATGGTGGGGCAATTGCATCCAATGATTCTGATTTAACAGTATACAACACAACTTTTACCACAAATAATGGTATGAAAGGTGGAGCTATATATGCTTATGGTGGATTATTATATGTAACAAATTCTACTTTTGATTTTAATAGAGGAGCTCAAGGTGGAGCAATATACTTTGAAGAAATTAGTGATGTAAATATAAATAATTCCACATTTTCTGAAAATTATGCAGTTAATGGAGGAGCAATAGCATCTTATTATTCTAACAATATATTGATTAATAATATTTCATTTAATGCTAATAACGGTGGAGCTATATACTTTAGAGAAATTAATGATGCATATATAAATAATTCATCATTCATTGAAAATTATGTTGGAAGTGGTAATAAAGGTGGAGCAATCACTATATTTAATTCTGATGATATAATCATTGATGATTGTTACTTTAATGGTAATAGAGCGATTGACGGTGGAGCAATATATCTTAGTGAAATAAATAATATTAATATTGCAAATTCTACTTTCGTTAATAATATAGCTAATACATATGGTGGAGCTATTTTTATTTCAGGAGGAAGTGATTATAATATTTATAATTCAACTTTTGAAAAAAATAATGGGCGAAGTCATGCTGGAGCTATATATATCACTAAATCAGAAAATATCAATATAGATGAGTCAATATTTAAAAAAAATACTGGAAATTATGCAGGAGTAATATATGCTTTAGGAACTATAAATTTAGTAATTAAAACTTCCGAATTTTTAAATAATTCTGCACCAAATGGTGGAGTATTTTATTTATCTGGTGCAAAAAGCACAACTTTAGATAACTCTATTTTTGAATACAATAATGCATCTTCTGGAGGAGTATTATTTATATATAATACAATTAATACAATTTTAAACAATTCAGAATTTAATAATAACGATGCAATATATTTTGGAGGAGTAATTTATAGTTATGCTAATACTGGATACCCTGATACTTTTAATATTACTGTTGAAAATTGTAAGTTAGATTCTAATTCTGCTATTTATGGTGGTGGAGCAATATATAATCAAGCTTTTGATTTGACCATTAAATCAAGTAATATAACAAATAATGCTGCTGATAATTATGGTGGTGGAATTTATAATAATAGGGATACTTTGTTGATTATTGATTCCAGGATAACTGGAAATGTTGTTACTTATGGTGATAATCCTTTAGGTGGAGGTATTTATACTGAAGGGTCTATTATAATAAATAATTCTTTAATAGAAAATAATACGCATGGTATAACTTTAGCAACATTAGATTACGAATTAAACAACAATGACATTATAGAAAATGGATATGGAATTCAATTTGTTTTAGATAATAAAAATATTATTATAACTGATTTAGTTAATGGTGGTACATTTGCTGATAATGATTATGCAATAGCTATTAGTGGATCAGCAAGCAATTATACGTTCATAAATTCATTCAATGATAATATCAATGGTATAATTATAACTTGGGATAATAATCAAATAATAAATTCTAATATTTCAGATTATAATGGAATAGGAATAAAATTCTTATATAATTTTTACAGTTCAGTATTAAGCTCTAATATAATCAATAATACGATAGGGATTTCTATTGATGATTATTCAGATTATATTACTATAAACAATAATAGAATTATAAATAATAAAAATATTGAATATAATGGTATTTTAAATAATAATATTAATGCTAACCTTAATTGGTGGGGCAATAATACTCCAATTATATATACTAATATCAATATGACAAATTGGTATGTAATTAAACTATTTGCAAATAATTTCTCAACAATCAAAAATGATACAATTAGTATTATGGAAGGAGAAATTATCAACCTAACATATGCTTTTACAATCAATGATGGCTCAGATCATGATATAATGTTATTACCTAATTTCAATTTAACGATTATTGGACCAAATGGTAATATCAGCAATATGAAAATACATAAATTAGAAACGTTAACTTATACTGTAGGTGAAACCGCAGGTAATTATTCAATCAGTGGTCTTTCAGACAATGAACACGTAGTATTATCCATTAATGTTAAATATAATATGGAACCAACAACTATTGAAGTTGATAATGCTACTAGTGAAGTTAATAAAACAGTTGAGCTAAAATCAGAATTATTAGATGAATTAGGTAATCCATTAGAAGGAAAACTTGTAAAATTCTATATTGATGGAGAACTTATTGGTTCAAATTATACCAACTCAGAAGGAATAGCAATATTTAATTATATTTCTAATAAAACTGGGAATTTCACAATATTTGTCGAATTCGAAGGATACGAAAAATATTTACCTTCAAATAATACAGGCATATTGTCAATAACTCCTACTCCTATTCCTGATAAGAAACCTACTACAATAGAAACAGATAATGTTACTGGTGAAGTTAATAAGACAGTCGAATTAAAAGCAGAATTATTAGATGAATCTGGTAATCCATTAGAAGGAAAACTTGTAAAATTCTACATAGATGGTGAATATATAGGTTCTAAC
The DNA here is from genome assembly GCF_046197865.1 of Methanobrevibacter sp. DSM 116169. Lineage (GTDB taxonomy): Archaea > Methanobacteriota > Methanobacteria > Methanobacteriales > Methanobacteriaceae > JAHKLT01. The sequence goes on from NZ_CP166990.1 coordinate 975,647, forward strand.
CACACAAATTCAGAAGGAATTGCGATATTTAATTATATTTCTAATAAAACTGGGAATTTCACAATATTTGTTGAATTTGAAGGAGATGAAACATACCTTGCTTCAAATAATACAGGCATATTGTCAATAACCTCGGTTCCTGATAAGAAACCTACTACAATAGAAACAAATAATGTTACTGGTGAAGTTAATAAGACAGTCGAATTAAAAGCAGAATTATTAGATGAATCTGGTAATCCATTAGAAGGAAAACTTGTAAAATTCTACATAGGTGGTGAATATATAGGTTCCAACCACACAAATTCAAAAGGAATAGCAATATTCAACCACATAAAAAATAAAACAGGAAATTACACAATATTTGTTGAATTTGAAGGAGATGAAACATACTTATCTTCAAATAATACAGCAATATTGTCAATTACCCATAAACCTATTCCTGAGAAGAAACCTACCACTATTGAATCTTACGATATTACAAGTGAAGTAAATAAAAGTATTGAATTAAAAGCAGAACTATTAGATGAATCCGGTAATCCATTAGAAGGAAAACTCATAAAATTCTATATTGATGGAGAATATATAGGTTCCAACCACACAAATTCTAAAGGAATAGCAATTCTCAATTATATTACAAATAAAGCAGGCACTTTCACAATTTTCGTTATATTTGAAGGAGACGAAGCATACTTATCTTCAAATAACACTAGCTTATTAACTGTAATATCTATTCCTACTCCCAAACCTGAACCTGTAGATCCAAATAAAACCGAAACTCATCAAGTTCAAAAAGAAGATATATCAACAATACAAAATTCAATGAAAAATACTGGAAACCCAATATTTATTATAATATTAGTATTATTCAGTATTTGCGGAATAGTTATACGAAACAAATAGAATGTATTTTTTATGGATAAAATATTATTTTTTATCCATTCTTTTTTTTTAAAAATCTTTTAGATTTTTCTATAGCAAATAATCAATTTTAGCATCATTTAAACGATAGCTTATAGAAATATTTTAAATTTATTTACTAATTTTATTTATTTAAATTAACTTAATAATAATTTCATAATATTAAAATCTTATGATATACATTACTTTTATAAAAAAGTATTAAAAATTAAATTTTTAAATATAATCTTCTTAATTCACTAATTATTTATATTTTAACTTAAATATTATTATTAAAGGAGAGATATATTTTGATTAAAAATTTTATATTTAAAAAAGAATTAGCAATCTTAATCTCAATTTTTATTTTAATTATAAGTATTTCATCTGTAAGTGCAGAGGATAATCTTATTTTAAATAATAATGAAGAATCTTATGATTTGTTAATAGATGATATTGCAGAATATAATGATGATGCAATCGTATTAGACGATGAAATTGTTAAAGATGATGATTATGTTTTAGAATCAGGTAATCTTTCATTGTATTTTAGAAATGGAACTAAATATAGTGCTAAGTTAACTGATGGAAATGGTACAGGTCTTTATAATAAAACTATTGAATTTTCTATTAATGGTAATTTCTATAATAGATCTACAAATACTCAAGGCATAGCTGAATTAGCTATTAATTTAGATCCTGGAAATTATACATGTACATCAACTTATTATGGAAGTTCTAATAATCTTACATCTACTGGAATAATTAGTGTTTTAACTACAGTAAATGGAACAGATGTTGAAAAATATTATCGTAATGATAGTCAGTTTTATGCAAGTTTTTATGATGGTCAAGGAAATCCTTTAAAAAACAAAACTGTTTACTTTAATATTAATGGTGTTTTCTATAAAAGAGATACAAATGAAAATGGTCTTGCAAGATTAAATATCAATTTAGATCCTAATACTTACATTATAACTGCTGAACATCCTGTTAGTGGATTAAAAATGGGTTATACGATTATAGTTAAACCTACAATTTTTGCTGAAGATATTGAAAAATATTATCGTAATGATACTCAATTTTATGTAACTGTTATAGATGGTAAAGGAAACCCAATTATAAATAAAAATGTTTCAATGAATATTAATGGTGTTTTCTATAATAGAACCACTAATGAAAATGGTACAGCTAGATTAAATATCAACTTAGATCCTAATACTTATGTTATTACAGCTAAACATCCAGAAACTGGATTAGAATTAGGTAGATTAGTTGAAGTTTTACCTACTTTAATTACTCAAGATTTAAAATATGAATTAAATTATACTAAATCATTTTATGTAAAAGTTTTAGATGGTGAAGGTAAAGGAACTAATGGAACTGTTTCAGTTTCTGTTGGTGGGCATTCACTTACAAAAGTAGCTGATGAAAATGGTACAGCTATGTTTAATATTACCGCAAAATCTGGTACTTATGAAGTATTAACAAGCTACAATGGTTATACTGTATCAAATGTTTTGGAAGTATATAGGGTTACTGATGGAATTCAAAGAATTAATTTAGGAGCTAATGAATATGGTGGAGCTAGTGTTTTTAAATCAATTGGAAATAAGAATTCTGCTGTTAGAATAGCTTTTATTATTGGTGTTCATCCAACAGAAAATGCAGTTCATCAAGCTTTATATGATAGACTTCTAGCACAAGCAAGTAAATTAAATCTTTGTTATGATATTTATAAAATAAATGTTAATCAAGTAGAGGAATATTCAAGAGATAGAATGAGAGGCCAATTAATTGGTCAGGAATTTGTAGTTCCTGCAATCATATCAACAGGATATGATTTTGTAATAGATATTCATTCAAATGAAGGAACTGTTGGAGGAGATTATCTTGAGACAAATTTTGTATTTGCACCTTTAAAAGATAATGTTTCTGTAAAATATTCTGATAAAATCATAGCTGATAATCCTGGACTTGTTCAGTATTTCCCTGAATCACAAACTAGTCCTCCATTTGTTACAATTCCAATTGCACAAGCTGGAATACCTACTGTAATTTATGAAGCTTATAAGTTTGAATCCTCATCAATTACAACTAGCTATATTGATTTATTAATTAAATCAATTGAAACAATTAATTATAGTTAAAATTTATTTTTTAACTACTTTTTTTTATTTTTTTAAATTTTTGATTATAATATCATTATTTTTCATTAAAAAGCAATTTAAAATAGTAATAATTTAAAAAAAGAAGTATGTAAGGTAAAAATATATTTACCTATGTTTTTATTTATTCAATACCAATAATACCAGTATCATCATCAGAACCAGATTCACTAGATCCTGAATCACCAGTGTCACTTGAACCTGAGTCGGTATCTTGACTAGTAGAAGGACCACTAGATTCATAGTTATTAGACTGACTTGATTCACTTTGAGAAGAACTATCAGAAGCTGAACTTCCACTATTTGATGAATCACTAATATTAGATGTATTAGTATTATTTATTGTTGTATTTGTTTCATTAGCAAGTGTTTCATTTCCAGCATCTCCACTGAAAGCTACAAATGTTATACCTAAAATAACAAGACAAGCAACAATAAGTATTATTAGAAAATTTCTAGTTTCTATGTTATAACCTCCTATAACTTAATACTTAAATAAATAATATTCGATTAATATTATTTAAAAATAAATTTATTTATTCTATTATAAATTATTATCTCTAATTTTTTAAATAAGGTTTCAAAAATAATAATAATTTGAATATTTCAAAAGAAATTTATAATATTTTATTAAATTATTTTATATTAATATTAATCCCAAGGTAATAAAATATTATTTACAAAATTTTTTATTGATTTAAATTTTAAAAAAAGAAAAAAGGGAATTAATCCCTTATATGATAACATTTACCCAATTAGAAATATAATATCCATTAAATCCTGTTGTTGCAATATAGCTACCCGGATCTAAATTTATATTCAATTTAACTAAACCATTTTCATCGGAAGTTTTTGTATATGCTATACCATTAATATGAATTTTAACAGTAGTAGCATTTAATGGATTTCCTTGACTATCTAAAACTTTAGCAACAAATTGATCTGGAGTATCAAATGTTTTTGTTAAATTTTCTGCTTCTAATGTTGATTTTACTTCAATATTATTTGTTACTGCCCATCCATTATATCTTGTTGTAATAGTATAATTTCCAGGATATAAGTTAATGTTTAATTTAGCTATTCCATCATCATTTGTAGTTTTTATATATGTTATAGTGTTTACAGTAAATGTAACATTAGTTCCATTTAATGGTTTACCGTCTCCTGCAAGAATCTTAGCATTAAATTGAGTTTCATTAAGGTAATATTTAACTAAATCATTAGTCAATATAGTTGGTAAAACTTCTATCTTATTTGTTACATTAAATCCACTATAGCTTGTTGTAATAGTATAATTTCCAGGATATAAGTTAATATTTAATGTAGCTATTCCATCATCATTAATAGTTCTATTATATGATCTACCATTTATAGACAATGTTATATTAGTTCCGTTTAATAATTCACCATTAATTTTTGCATTAAATTGAGTTCCATTAAGATAATATTTAACTAAATCTTTTGTTTCTATTAAAGGTTTAACAACTAATAATGTAGTAATTGATGCATTTTCATATATTTTACTGCCATTATAATAAGATGTAACATTATAAGTTTTTGGATCTAAATTAATGTTTAGGTAAACTGCACCTTTGCTATCTGTTGTTCTATTATATATTACACCATTTACTTCAATAAATATTAGCTCACCAACAATTGCATTACCTAAAAGATCTTTTAAATAAGCAATATATTGAGTTCCATTTAAATGTATCATTTCAATATCATAACTAGTTAAATTAACTTTATTAATAGCCATAACTTCATATTTTTTAGAATCTAATAGTTCATCAAAATAATATAAGTTTAAAGTAAAATTACCACTTGAATTTGTTTTTAAGTTTCTTGGATTATCTATAAAATCTTGAGCTATAAATGAATCACTTAAATTACCAATATTTAAAGTAATTTTAGCTAATAAATCCCCATCAATTTCTTCTAATGTATCATTATTAAGTAATTTTACACGATATAAAATATTTCCTCCAATATCAGTTTTATTATTATCAAGCAATAAATTAATAACTATAAAATCATTTAAAATATATGATGATTCATTCATTATTAATAAACTAAAATCAGGAGTGTTATTTGCCCAGAAATTATTAGATAAATCTGCATTATTAGATTTTACATAAATATCTTTTCCATTACTAGCTGTATTATTATAAAAAACACTATATGAAACATTTAGATTATTATTGGCTGTACTGTAAATTGCTCCTGCATGAGTATCTGCAATATTATTGTAAAATCCACTACTTGTAATAGTAGTATTACCACCCCAATTATCTATTATACCAACTCTTCCATGATTATTATTAAAAATACTATTATAAACTTTTAATATTCCATTATTATTTCCAATAGCTCCAGCATTATCTTCAGCAATATTTGAAGAAAAAATACTGTTATTTATAATGATATTACTTTCTTTGCTATATATTGCTCCGCCTTCTTGATATGCAGAGTTATTATTAAAAGTTACATTATCTATAATAAGATTTCCATATTCTGCATAAATTGCTCCACCATAAGTAGCATTGTTATTAATTAAAAAACTATTTCTTATTGTTAGATTACCTTCAAATAAATGAATAGCTCCTCCCATAATACTATTTCCATTTTCTAATGTAATATTATCTAAAGTTAAAAAAGCATATTTTGGAATATAAAATATTTTATTTAAATTATCTCCATTAATAATTCCATTTTTAATTGTAATATTACTTTCAATTATTATACCATTTGTAAAGTTTTCATCATTTGAGCTATTATAACTTACTTTTTTACCTTCTAAATCAATAATAGGTTCGTTTTCATATATAGTTTTATTTAACCAACTATAATCATACTGATTACTTTCATCAAGACGCGTTTCTTGATTTAAATCATCTGTATTTAATTCAATATTTTCAGCTGAAACTATAGACAGTGAAAATACTAAAATCAAAACAAATGCAAATATTTTCAATACTTTATTCATTTTTATCCCTCTTATAGTAAAATTTTTTATAAAATCAACCTTTTACTATGATTAATATTATTTTATTAATAGCTATTACTTTTTTCTATTTAAATTGAGATATTTTAATTAAAAAAAGATTGTGTTTTAGTATTGAGATGTATTTTTTATAGCTTTTTATCTTTTAATACAATTATTTAATAGCTATTATATACATATTAAAAATTAATTATTTTCGAAAGAAAATTAAATGAGTTTATTTGTATTAAATATTAATAATAACTAATTAATATGGTAAAATATGTCTAAAGAAGAAATTGCAGTTAAAGAAAAAAAATTATTAGAAATGGTTTCTTTATTTTCTAAAAAAAAACTTGATGAAGAATATGAAGAGCTTTCTATTAAACTTATTAAAAAACTAGGTCGTAAACATAATGTTCCTTTTAAAAGAGGAAAACTTGAAATTTGGGCAAGTGCAGTTATATATGCTTTGGGCCAAATAAATTTTCTCTTTGATAAATCATTTGATCCATATTTAACTCCTGATGATATATGTGATTATTTTAATACTAAAAAATCAACTGTATCTGATAAAGCTAGACAAATTCGAGAAATACTTAATATAGGGCATTTTGATGAAGAATTTTCTATAAAAAGAATGGAAGATGATGGTATGGTTCAACTAGATAATGGACTTATTATACCAAAATCAATGATAGATAGTGAAAATTCTGTAACTTTAATGACTTTAATGGCTGAAAGATTGGGAACTGATGAAGAAAATCTAAAAGAATCTTATTTAAATGATTTTATTGAAAATAATAATGATAATGAATCAGAAATATTTTTAGCTATGTTATCAAACCCGATTTCAAGAGATGAAGGAAATAAATTTTTAGATGATATTTTCAATGAAAATTTTGATGAAAATATTTCACTTTTTTCAAATTTAGACAATGATGATATTGAATTATTTGAAGATTATGTTATTGATGAAAATAACCCTTTAGAAACAATTGAAGATTATGAAAGAGCTATTGAACTATTTCGTACTACAAAAGGTGAAGAATATTTTAAAGAAAATGAAGGTTATTTTTGGGGAATGCTCGAGACTCGTCCATTTATTATTGATTTATTAAATCAAAGTATATTATTATGGGAAGATAATCAAAAAGAAAGAGCTATTGATCAGTTAAAATATATTTTAAAATTAAATCCTGATGATAATACTGGTGTGAGATATATATTAATTAATAATTTGCTTGAATTAAATAGATTAAAAGAAGCTGAAGATTTAATAGATTATTTTGATGAGGAATATTCTTCAATTTGGTATTTTTCTAAGTTATTGTTGTCTATAAAAAATAAAGATGATGATGAAACTATTAAAAAATTATATAATGAAGCTAATAATTTAAATAAATATATTGTTCCTTTTTTAATAGGTACAAAAGAAACTCCTAATCATCCAGCTGAATTTTATAGTTTAGGTGATGAAAATGAAGCTATTAATTATTTTTATTTAGCGATTGAATCTTGGATGGAAGATACAGAAGCTATTGACATTTTAAAAGATTTAAGAAATAATGGAAGTTAAAATGTCTAATAATAGTCAAAAAATAACTTCATCTGAAGAAATTTTTGATGAAGCTATGAATTTACTTGAAAATGAAAATTTTGAAACAATGAAAAGATCTTCTACTAAATTTATTACAAAAGTTTCTCCTAAAAAAGAAGTTTAATTTTTAATAGGAATTTGTAGAAATTTTAAAGAATAAAAAAATTTAAACTAAAATAACTATTTGAAAAGGAACTTTTAATATGAGTTTTAATATTGGGGCAATTGATAATACTCCTGAGAGAGGATTAGAAGAATTATATTATTTTATATATGAAATTTTTAAAATTTGCTTTAAAGAAGAGTTTTTATATTAAATACTGGGAGATAATTATGGATTTAAATAATGAAGACAAATTAATTACTGAAGAAGAAGTTTTAAATAATCTTCGTGCTTGTGCTCAAGTATACACAATGGGAGGAGATAAACTCTTAAAAGATCATGTACTTAATTTTAAAGATGTTACTGAAGACTTTGATAAACTTATTAAACGATTAAAACTTTTTAGAAATTATTATGGTACATCATTTTCATTTCAAGATTTTATATTTTATATGGGTCTTCTTATGGAATCTGCAAATGAAACTGAAGGAGATTTTATTTTTTATAGACGAGAAAAAGATAATTATATGATAGAACATTTAGAAGGTGATACTTACACTTATGATTTAGCATTATCTGCTACTATTGTAAATAATAATTTTGCATATGGTGAATATCTTCATGGAATATTAGTACCTAAAGGAACTAAAATTAATTATATTGAAGATATATCTTTTTTTCCTGAAGATATGGAATTATTATTGCCATTAGATGGTAAATTAAAGTTTATTGAACCGAAAAATGGATGCTATTTATGGATATTAGACAGTGAGTGATAATATGGTTAAAGCTATAAAATGGAATTATTCTTTTTTTGAAAAATTATCTGATAAATACTATAACCATCTGTTAAACTATGATGGAATATTGCCTTTAGATATACGGTTTTGCTTAGTTAGTTCTACTCCTAACTTTAGTAAAGATTTTTCTAGTAGAATTTATAATGAAAGTGATCTTAAAGATTCCTATCTTAGAAAAAAAGTTGAACTTCGCGAATTATCACAAGATAAAGCTTTTGAAAAGATGTTTTTAGAAGATATAGACTTTATTAAAAAATTTCCAGAATATGAAGGGATGATTGATGAAATAATTGAATTATAAAATTAATAGTTAATTACTATTTTTTGAAATTTTTATTCTAAATTCAATATTTTTAATATGCTTAGTACAAGAATCTTTAAGTTGTTTATATAATTCATCATGATTTTTTAAAGAATTATAAATTCCAAAAATGTTTATATGGGTATCACCTTCTTCAGTAGTGATTTCAACCGCTCTTATTTCATTAAAATCATTACAATCGTTTAATATTGATTTTTCTAATATCTTTTGACTTATTTTAGAGGGATTTTTCTTATTTTTCCAGCTCTTAAAAATTAAACCACATTCAAGACATTTAACATTGTAAAAATCTACACCTGCAAATTCATCATCACCTGCAAATTCATATTCTACTTTTTTTGAACCACAAAAAGCACAGTTACATGTCAATTTAAATACCTCCAAATTTTATTATTTATAGTTAACGACATGGAAATATTTATATATTATTTTTTATAAATATTTTATTATGAGTCGTAAAGCTTTTTTAAATAAGGATCATGCTAGTGTGGAAGAGATTCAAAATAGGATTAAGCGTTTAGAACAAGATATTAAGGTTTTAAATAAGTTATATTTTATTAATGATATTTATCATGATTATTCTGTTTCTGAAACTTGTGAAAAGTTGGGTATTACAAATCCTACTGGTTTGAAATGGTTAAAAACTTGGAATAAAAAAGGATTTGATGGTTTAGAACGTAAAAAAGGTAGTGGTGGTCAAAGTAAGCTAAGTATTAGTGAAAAGGAATATTTGGATGAAAAAATTTTGAAAAATAAATTTAAATCTACAAAAGAAGTCAGGCAATTTATTATCGATGAGTTTGGAGTTGAATATAGTATTAGGCAAGTTGAAAGAATTTTAAAAGATTTAAATTTTAATTATGGTAAACCATATGTTCTATATTCAAAAATGCCTGATAATGCTGAAGATCAACTTAAAAAAAACTACAAAATGTAGATTTAGAAAATGATATAATTGGTTTTGTTGATGAAACTTCTTGTCAAAATACCACAAATTCTGCTCGTATATGGTTTAAAAAAGGTTTAAAAAATAATTTAATTAAAAATCCAGAAAAAATATCAATTACTGGAATAGGATTCCAATCAATTAATGGTAATTCAACAATTAACTTTCCTAAATCCATGAAAACTTTTGATTTTATTAAATTCTTAATAGAAATCAGATTACAAAACATGGAAAACTTCATAAACACTTTTCCACTAAAAAACGCATTAAATAATAAAAATATTGATGATAATCATTTAATTACACATTTAAAAGATACACAATCAACCAAAGAAGATTTTATAAACACTATAGAAAAACAAATCTATAGAACAGATTTAAACAAAGAACAACTAACAAAAAAATTACAACTAAACATTAATAAAGAAAACAGCAAAAATAAAAGACTATTAGACAGCTTAAAAAGAAATAACCTATATTCCAATATAAATAAAGAGAATATTATCGACGATTTAAAAAATGAAAAACGCATAGTAATTATTTTAGATAATGCTAAAGTACATGAAGCTAAACTAGTAGAAAAAGCATGCAAGATATTAAACATAGAACTCATACCATTACCTCCCTATTCTCCAAAATATAATCCCATAGAACAAATTTGGAGAGTTATAAAAAGAAAACTATCAATATTAAATATAAAAGATAAAAAATCACTGATTAACACATTTAAAAGTTATTATGAAGAAATTATTGATAATACAACATTCTATGAAAAATGGGTAAAAAAATTCTTATATTAAATTTTCAATGTCGTTAACTATAAATTATTTATGATTGTTCAATAAATAAATTCTACCTAAAACATCTATTAAACTCTAATTAAATATCTGATTTTAAAAATTCTCTTATATTTAAATGTGTTATACCATCTTTTGAAAAATCATATTCATCAAGGCTTAAAACATATTTTGGATAATTATCTTTAATTTTACTTAATGGTTTAAATTCTCTTTTTATTATATCTTCATTTGCAAGTATATATGAAACTTGGACATATATTCTACTGCCTTTCTTTTCACATACAAAATCAACTTCTAAACCATTTATTTTACCAATATACACATCATAATCTCTTCTTTTAAATTCTAAATAAACTATATTTTCTAAAATTTGAGCTATGTTATTATCACCATTATATGATACTTGATTAAATCCATGATCAGATAAATAGTATTTTTCTGAAATTTTTAATATTTTTTTACCTTGTAAATCTTTTCTTTGTACTTTAAAAAGTAAAAATGCATTAACACAGTATAATAGATAATTATAGATTGTTTCACTTGATACTGTTCTGCTTTCATTTTTAAAATATTTTGATATTCTTCTTGCTGAGAAGGTATGTCCTATATTAGATATAATGTATTTTATTAATTTATCAAATAAATCTACATCTCTAATTTCATTTCTTTTAATAATGTCCTTATAAATTATAGAATTTAAAATATCATTTAAATATTTAATTTTTTCATCATTATTTAATTGAAATATAAAAGGCATTCCTCCATATTTAAGATAATCATCAAATATTTCCTTCTCATTTGTATTTTTTCTTAAATCTTTTTCTAAAAGTAATGCTTCTTTATATGAAAAGGGATACATTTCTATTTCCATAAATCGTCCTGTTAAAAGACTTGATAGTTCCCCTGATAAAAGTTCACTATTTGATCCAGTAATGTATATATCACAGTTTAAATCTACTCTAAAACCATTGATGCTTTTTTCCCAGTTTTCAATGTTTTGAATCTCATCAAAAAAAAGGTAAATTTTACCTTCAATATTTTCTGTTAATTTATAAATTAATTTATTTAAATCTTTATTATCTTCAATGTTAGAATATTTATTAGACTCTAAATTAATTAAAACAATGTTATTTTTATTGATATTATTTTGGATTAATTCATCTATTATTAAATTTAACATAAATGATTTTCCACACCTTCTAATTCCAGTTATAACTTTTATTATGTCTTTGTCTATTAAAGGTCTGATTTTTTTCATGTAAAGTTCTCTTTTAACCATTATATCACTTAACTTATAACTGATATTTTTATAAAAAAACAAAAAGTTTCATTTATAATTGATATTTTTATAAAAAAACAAAAAGTTTCATGTATAAAACTTGTTTTTTATAGTATTTATATTTATTAAAATTTAAATCTTTTAAAAATAAATATAATTATAATAATCATGGTGGTACTTATGAGTGATTCTGAAATAAATCCATATATAACAATAACTAAAATTGATAGTGGAGAAAAACTTCAAATTGAACAAAAATATGTTAGTATTAGAGAAAATAGAGAAAAAGTAATGGCAGTTAGCTATAAAGCTCCTCTTTATGAAACTATTGAATTTGAAAAATTTTTTGATGAAGTGAATGCATCTCAAAGATTGAAATTCAATATTGGCGGAACAGGAAGCATTGGAGTTAACTTTCGTGGAATGATTGATGGGAAGGAGAAGAATCCTATAGAAAATATTAACCATAAAATAGTTTTATTAGAAGAATATAAATGTCCTAAAAAGGAAGATTATGAAACAATGAAAAGATCTTCAACTAAATTTATTACAAAAGTTCCTCCTAAAAAGGAAGTTTAATTTTAGTTAAGTAATTTAGGATATTTTAGTATAATATTTTGTGATAATTTTGAATTTTTAAAAAATAGCAAAAGTTTTTGATACAATGCATAGTATCATGCGAACAAATATATATAATATAAAAGTCATAATTTAACAAAATGTAATGTTGTTTATCTTAATAAAAGAAATCATAACGATGAAAATTAAAATAAGAAGAAAATTGATTTTTGAATTAATAAGTAGGATAGACGAAAAATAAAATATTAAATCAATTAGATTTAAGATTATTGATTGCTATTATATATGGAGTGTTAAGTATGGAAATTTCTAAAATGTTTAAACTTTTAAATGATGTAAGTATGAAAAAAATTGGAGAATATGTTGAAGGATTCCTCAAAATGGAAAAACAAATGGATACTCAGTCAATATATTCAACTGAAGGAGTTATTATTCAAGGAAGACAAATGAGTGATGGTTGGAAGAAAGTATCTGGAATGGATATGGCAATACAAATTAGGATTATTCCAACTAGCGAAAATATTCTAGTTAGTGTTGGTCAAGGTAAATGGTCAGATAAAATCGCTGCAGGTACAATTGGTTTGTTTGTTTTTGTTCCTTTAGCAATTACAGCTGGAATAGGAGCTTTTAAGCAAAATAAATTACCTGAAGAGATATTTAATAAAATTGAAAATTTTATCATGACTGGAGGACAATCAGCTACTGTAGATTTAAACGATGTGGCTTCACTTAAAGATCATGAAGAAATTTGTCCAAAATGTAAAGCTAAAAACAATAAAACAGATAAGTTCTGTACATCTTGTGGTGCTGCTCTTTTATTAATTTGTCCTGAATGTAATACCTCAATGGCAAATGATGCGAAGTTTTGTTCCAGTTGTGGTGAAAAAGCAGTAACAGATGATAATTCAACTGATTAATGTATTAAATGGGTTTATTAAAGATTTAAATTTAATTTTAGAAAGTTAAAAAAATCCAAAAAAATCTTTAATTTGCAATTATTTAAAATAAATAAAAAAATTAGGTGATTTTTTGAGTGATAATGAGAAATTAGAGTTTTGTGGTAATTGTGGGGAAAAAATATCAGGAGATAAAGAATTTTGCAATATGTGTGGAAATCCTTTAAATCAAGAAAAACCCCCCAAATTCAAAGAAACTTCAAGTTATAATAATAATACGATCAATAATATGCATTGTCCCTACTGTCAATCAGAAATTCCAAATAATGTAAGTAAATGCAAATACTGTGGAGAATGGGTTAATCAATCTAATTTTTCAATGGATTTTTTAAATAATAAATCTACTATTATTGGAATCGTAGTTTTTATAATTTTCTTTATTATTCAAATTATTGCAGGTTCTACTTACTATGTGAATCATGCTACTCTTAACATTGCTTTTTGGGGTTTTACTTTTATAATGATAATGTTAACTTTAATTTTTATGAAAATAAAATAATTTTTATTTTTTTTATAGCTATCTTTTTTATTTATTATTATAAAAATCACTTTCAAATTTTTTTAAAAACAGTTGCTGCCCATTTTAAGACAAATTCTCGAGCAAAATTTACTTTAAGAATAGCATTCTCGATGCATAATTATTTCAAAAATTTTCTAATAAATATCTAAATTATTTAAAAAGTCTTTTTGTTTAATTTACCTTCTTTTCCAAGCAATATTACTCCAATGATATTTTTTGCAAATGGGACTTCATCAAAATCTTTTAAATATCCTAAAACATTATAAACACTATTTCTTATATAATTATCTTTTTTATTTTTTAACTTCATAATTTTATAACTAATTTTTCCACATTTTTCAAATTCTAAAACTAAATCAGGTTGTCTTAAACTTGCATTATTTTCATAATTTTCAAAGATTTTATTATATTTTGAGTTTTCATAAAATATTTTTGGAATATTTTGATAATAAATTTTAATTGATTTTTCATTGTCTTCATATTATTTTTTTTTAACTATTTTTATCATCAATCTAAAATCTAGGTAAATTCTCTAAATTATCTTGTGCAATATTATTATTTTTAGTTTTTATAAATTTTCCACCATTAATTTTCACTTTAATGACTTTTGCTCCAATTGTTAAATTATAATTATTATTTAAAATTATATCAAAATATAATTCAGAAAAAATAAACGATAATAAAGGGAAAAATTAGAGTATATGTGAAATTATTACTCATTTAATAGAAGCATTTGTATGCCATAATTAAATGAAGTGTTTAAAAATTTTAATTAAAAAGATATCCAATTAAATTAGAATGCGTAAAAATCTTTGATTATTATGTAATTTTATGAAATAAATATAAATTATCAATTAATATAATTATGTTAAAGTTAATAAATAGTATAAATATAATAATTTAAAGTATTAAATTTAATATTTATATAATGAGGTATAATTATGGGAAAAGATGGTAATAATAATGAAAAATTATTAATTAGCAATATACATGATAAAAAATTCAGTTCATTAAATAATAATCTTCAAAATTTTGTTGAAAATGTTTTTAAATATAAACCTCAAGACACTACAAAAATTGAATGTTTTAAAAAAGCTGGTTTTAATAAAAGTGATTTGATTATTAAAATAAACGAACAAGAATATGGAATCAGTGTCAAAAAAGGATCAGGAAATAGTGTGCATCAAGAAAAAGTTAATGATTTTATAACCTTTTTAAAAGACAATTATGATATTCCTAATCAATTATCCGAAGATATTTTATTTTTTATTTGGGGAGATGGAACATTAAATGGATCTGGAAAAGTCTCTGACAGAATGAAAGCCAACACCATTAAAGAAAAATATCCTCAAGTAGTTGATAACATTAAAAAATTTTTTTATTTAAATAAAAAAGATTTAATAGAAAGGTTTGTGATAAAAGGAGCTAAAAGCAACAGTAGGCCCGATTATATTTATTATGGGACTCCTGATGCAGGAAAAGTGGTGGATTCTAAAACCATATTAGATTGGTTATGCGATGATATAAATGAATCAAAAAAAGCCCCAATTCCTGTTGGTAGATTGACATTTCAAGCATGGAATCGTAATATTAATGGAGGAAATAAATCAGAACAAAAACGAGGAGAAATTCAATTAAAATGGGGAAGTATTGGTAAAGATTTAGATGAAATGATTTAATAGATGATATTATGAGATCAAATAGAGGTACTGAGGAAGGAACTAAAGAAGAAATTTCTTTTGTAAAAACTCTTAATAAAAAAAAGAATTTAAGTTTGTGGAATATATTAAATTTAGATTCCAATAATCATTATGCTATTCATGTAACTTCACATCAATTTGGGGAAATTAGTCAATGCAAAGTTAAACCAAAAGCAGATATTTTTATTTCAAAAGGCTATGTTGATGATGATTTATTAAAAGAAAAAGATTATTGTTTAGATGAAAATGACTTAATTAAATATAATTTAACTCCAGTAGATAAAACAGGAATTTCAGTTAAGTTAAAAACATCCGACAATTATCAAATATTAAAAATGACTCCAAATACTTTTAATAAAATTTTTAAATCTTATGAATTAGGTGCAGGAGCATCTATTTATTCATTGAACAAAAATGATTTGAAAAAAAATGATTCAGTCATTATTGGTTGGAATTCAAATTGGAAAAATTTTAAAAAATATTTCAATAATAAATTGAAATTAAATATGGAATTAATTGCTGATTTAGATTTAAAAAATTCAAAAATAATAAAGAAATATTCTTTAAGCATGATTAATAAATACATAAATGAAAATGAAAAAATTCAAAAATTTATTTTTCAAGGATTAGGTAATTTTAAAGAACCTTATACTGTTTATTATTTATATGAACAAGATAAATTAAAAAACTATTGTAATATTCCTTTTAATATAACAACAGGTTCTGGAAGAAGCAGAGGAAATTATACTTTAGTAATAAAACCAAAAAAACATTGATTTTATAAACATTTAACAATTTCCTCAGCAATTAACTTTATTACAGGAACTGAAACACTGTTTCCAATTTGTTTATAACTTTGAGAATAATTTTCTTTTATTTTAAAATTTTCAGGAAAGCCTTGTAACCTCAAACATTCTTTAGTAGTTAACTTACGGTTTTCTTTAACTAAAATAGGAACATTATTGCCTCCAGTACCCATTTTTGCAGTTAAGCATGGGGAACATCCATCATTTCTAAATGAGCACCTTGATGGTCTTATTTCATAAGCAAATAATGGGTATTTCTCATTTATTTGTTTTTTTAATAATAACTCCTCATAATGTTTTTTTAAATGTTTAGTTGCAGTATTAGAAATATCGTGATTTTTAACATTTTTTTCTAAAATATTAAATGCATTAACATCTGAAATTTTTGGTGCAGGAAATTTGAATGAAACATTTTTATTTTTAAATCCAACAATATATATTCTTTCTCTATTTTGAGGAATTCCATAATCTTTACTATTCAAAACATCATAAAAAATTATATAACCCAGTTCCCTTAATTTATTTTTAATTGTTTCAAAAGTTCTTTTATCATCATGATTAGTTAACCCTTTAACATTTTCTAATAAAAAAGCAGCAGGTTTTTTTTCTTTTATTATTCTTTCAATTTCAAAAAATAAAGTTCCTCTTGTATCACAAAAACCTTTTCGATATCCACCAATACTAAATGGTTGACAAGGAAATCCTGCGCATAAAATATCATGATCAGGAATTTTTTTCTCATTAATTTTTGCTATATCTCCTTCAGGATGTATTCCAAAATTTTCAAAATAAGTTTCATTTGCCCATTTATCTATATCGGAACTAAAAACACATTCTCCTCCGATCGATGTGAATGCAATTCTAAATCCTCCAATACCCGAAAATAAATCAATGAATCTAATTTTCTTTTTATTTTTTTTAATATTCGAAAAATCTGATAGTGTACTTTGTTCTTGTACAATATTTTTATTATTTATAACATTTATCAATTCGTTTGCAATAGAATAGCCTAATAATGGAGGAACTGCGTTTGCTAATTGTTGGTGTTGTTCTGTTTTATTGCCTTCAATAACAAAAGAATCTGGAAATGATTGCAACCTTGCTGCTTCTCTTGCAGTTATAACTCGATCAAAATTAGGATGTATAATCATTGATTTTATTGCATGTTTAATCGTAATAGAAGGTTTATTAGGATCCAATCTTTTGTAGTTATTACTGTGGTTTCCTTTCACATCATATACTTCAGGAGGAATATCTTTCCAATTACCTCCTGGAGGTACATGTTTTATTCTATTTAAAACATTTTTGTTATGATTCATAGGATCATGATTATAAATATTTTTTTCACCCTCACTCATAAGTTTCTGAAATTCTGTTTTAGGTGAATCATATTTATTAATATCAACATCAGGAATATTACTTAAAGCATCGCCTACAGTGACTATTTTATCAAGCTTTTTAGGAAAATTTACTTTTTTATTTTTTGATCCTATAAAAAAAACTCTTTTTCTGTTTTGGGGAACACCATAATCAGCTGCATTTAAGGTAGAATATTCTACATCATATCCTAAATCACATAATTCTTTTTTAATAATATCTTTCACGGATTCTCCATTCACATTATCCATAGATAATAATCCAACAACATTTTCAATAATAACAAATTCTGGTTTAATTATTTTAACTGCTTTTATAACTTCATTAAATAATTCATTCCTTTCATCATCAGTGTCTCTTTTACCACACATTGAAAAGCCTTGGCATGGTGGACCAGCAATTATAACATCTATTTTATTTTCATATTCATAAAAAATTTTATCATCTATCTCTGTTAAGTCGGCTTCGATAATTTTAGTATTATTATGATTTTTTTTAAAAGTATCTAATGCTATATTCCAATTATCTATACCCAATATAACATCAAAACCAGCCATTTCGAATCCTTTACTAAATCCTCCTATTCCACAAAATAAATCAATAACTGTTAATTTAGATTTCATTATTTCACTCATATTTATTCTTCTATATTCTTTATCTTAAATATTTTAAGTATTTTTCTAATAAATTTTTTCAAATACATTACAATTTTATTATTATAATTAATTATTTCATTATGCAATTTTTAAAATATTTTTGTAATTCTTCATCAACACAATAAATATAACATCCTTTCATTCCACGTGTCATCAAAGTCCTATATGTATTTTTAATAACTTCATCAGCAATTTCTAAAGCTTTTTTAGAGTCTTTTTTATATAATTTTTTAATACCTTTTAATGATTGATCTGTTTTAGCTCTTTTGTTAAAATCAGTTAATATTTTACCATCTTTATAGCTAATATCTTCACCTAAAATAACTCCAACATAATCAAATTCTAAACCTTGAGATGTATGAACACAACCTATTTCATGAATTGAATCTTCATCAATTGCCCATGTTTCAGTATTATCTAAATTCCAACTCATTGAAAAATCATCAATTATAACATCAGGACTTTTAGTATTATTTCTTTCTTCTTTTAACCAATCCCAACAATATCCTGCAAGCATTCTAGAATTATTATTAATTTTATTCTTCTCAAATATCATTTCTTTCAATTTTTCAGGATTATCAATTACTTGAAAATCATATTCATAATCAAATCCATCATAATTTGCAGTTTCTTGAATTTGTAAAACATCATCTAACCATAATAAGTATCCATCAGATCCATTACATCTAAATTGAGATTCCAATTGTATATGGTGCAATTCCGCTCCTGCTCGAATAGCATAATCTTCAATAACTTCAACACTACCTATATCTGAGATGGTAACTTTTTGATTATTATCAATAAAAAATATAGAACATTTGGATGCATTTATGATTTCTTTCACTTGATTTTCACCCATATTTTTAAAAAAACCAGACCTTTCATTTAATCTATGAGCTTCATCAATAATTAAAGTGTCAAATTCGTTTTTATCAGACTCATGAAAAATTCCAGAAGATCTAAATAAATTTTTAATTTCTTTTTGAGTATAAGTTCCTTTTAATTGTTCAAAGTAAACATTACGAGGAGCGCTGTTTTTTGTAACATAAAATGTTAATAATTCATCATTTATAAGATTTACAAGTAAATTTATTGCAACTACTGATTTACCAGTTCCAGGTCCACCTTCAATAATTAAAACTCGTTTTTTCTCATCTAAAAAGGACTCATGAGCCATATCAACTGCCAACTCATAGGCAATTTTTTGCTCATCAATCATTACAAAATGAGAATTTCCTTTAAGCATACTTAATAAAACATCTTGTAATCTTTGAGATGGTCTTATTTTACCATTTTCTATCTCACAAAGAATGTTTTTATTATCTCCATATTTAATATATTTTAAAATAAATTCTCTTAATTTTAAAACATCACCTTTTCCATATAAAGGTGCTTTATTAAGATATTCTAAATAAATTTCATCAGAAATAGGATCATTACTTGTAATATTATAATTATGTAAATATGCACAAGGATAAAGAGAAATAGAATTTTCTTGAACTGTTTGATTAAAATCTTCAAGTAAAGATGCATATGACCATGCTTGATAAGAAGGATGAGTTACTTCTCTTAAACCTTTACCAACATATGTTTTAACAATTCCATCTTTACCTTCAACCTTTTCAGCTTCTTCCCATTGTTTTAATTCTATAATAATAACTGAATCCTTCTTATTTTTATCATAACCTGAGATGATAAAATCAATTCTTTTAGAGGTAGAAGGAATTGTAAATTCAATAGCAACACCTGCATTAGATGGAATATCTTCTAAATTTAATACTTTATACATATATTCCATAGAATTTTTCCAAGAGTTTATTTGAGATTTATTAGATCTTCCTATAAATTCTTGATATTTAGAATATATATCATCTACAATTGTATCATTTACAACAGAATTAATAAAATCATGTTTAGTAGCATTATAAACCAGCATTGATGGAGCCTCTAAAATTTAGTATATTTAGTTGAATTTCCTTTTGATTTAGAAATAGGGTATTTTTCTTTATTTTTTTGAAGTTTATTAAGTATTATTTTTTTAATATCCAAATTTAGTGTTTCAGCCATTAAAAAAGAGTAAATTAATACATCTGCTAATTCTTCACTAACTTCGTTAAGATTATAGTTATTATTCCATTGAAAATGTTCTAATAATTCACTCGCTTCTATGTTTATTGATTTTGCAAGATTTTCTGGTGTATGAAATTTTTTCCAATTTCTTTCTTTTTGAAAAGTAAGTAAATTTTCTATTACCTCATCCATAATATTAGTATAGATAATCAGATATTTAAAAATTAATAAAATGATTTTTTGCATTCTAATTTATTATAGAGATTTTTCTTTATTTTTTAAAATAATTGAAGATTAATTTAGTAATTTAGGATATAAATTAAAATAATTTAATTAATAACAAAAATTTAAAAAATAACAACTAACTTGTTCAATAATATTCTTAACAATTTTTAATATAAAAAATGTGGAGATTATTTTTTTACCCAAAATTAATATTCATAAATAATTTTCATACCCCAATTAATAAATAGAATGAAAATGAAAAATAAAAAATGAGTGTTATGAATAAAAAAACTAAAATTATGCTATTTTTAAGTGCATATTCTCCTCTTTTTATTATTATATCAATAATATATTGTAATTTTAATGTATCTTTTTGCTCAATTGAAAATTTAATTTCAATATTTTTTCTGCTAATTTCAATTTTATCTAATATAATATTTATTCTGTTTTATTTTAAATCTGCAACTTTTAATAAAAACACTCGTACAGTTATTTCAGTTGAAAACAAAACATCAGATATTTTAAATTATTTAATACCATTTGTCATTGCTATTTTATCAACAGATGTATTTAATTTATTAACGGTTAAAGGAATAATATGTTTTATTATTATTATGTCAATTATTTATTCTGTTCATATTAATTCTAATTTATTATATTTTAATCCTTTATTGACATTTTTTCATATAAAATTTTATCAAATTATTGATGAATTTGAAAATACAATAATTATCATGTCTAAAAAGCCAATAAAAAAAAATAATGTCATAAAAATAAATAAAATTACTCAAGGATTGTATAAAATTAAATAATAGATACTATTTTATAATGCAATAACATAATAATATTATGAATCAAATTTATAATGAATTAAACAATATTGATGCTGAAAATATTTCATTATTTGTATTAACTAGACATAAAAATAAATCAACAGAACATGATATTTTTTCAGTTAATATGGATGAAGATGTTTGTATAGAATTGATGAATAATATATCTGCATCATTTAATGAAATTTATGAACATGAAGATTACCAATTATTAGATTATGATCCAGTCAATCCTCCCATCGACTATCTTGTTGAAGAAATAAATAGTGATGAGTTAATTTTTTTCAATGAATTTATAAATGGTTGTAATCATGACCCATTAATTTTTGCTCTTGAACGAGTAAATGAAAATCACTTAATTTGGGGGTTTATTATTAAAATTGAACGTAATAATCAGGGAAATATTTTCTCATTCCATAAAATGAAAAATAGAAAATTATTAACTAATTCAGGTATTATGAATTTTTTTGGTATGGATGGAAACTTTCACTTAGCTAATGATAATATTATTACAATTGATAATAAAATGGATGGAATTTGTTTTATTCCAAATGAATTTCAAGTTAACCAAGAACAATTAATATATATTATATCTAAATCTGGATTTGAATCAATGTTTAACATTAAATATACTATTGTTCATAAAGTTCAAGAAATTATTAATCAAATTGATTTGGATGATGAAACTCGTGCTATCTTTAATAATATATTCGAAGAAATAAATAATAATACCACTCAAATGAAAAGATTGATTAAAATATTAAATATAGGAAATCATATCTATTTAACACAAGAATATATTGATAGGAATTATGAAGAATGTGGTGTTTTAATTGAAACAGAAGATGATGGTTCAATTAGATATTCTAAAGAAAATATTAGAAAAATATTATATATGTTAAATGAAGATTATAATATAAATCCACTTACAAATAACAATTGGACTACACATGGAAAAACTCGTACAAATAATTGATTTTAACACTATTGTTATAACAAAAGTCATACAATTTTAATAATATTACTTTAATTAAATTTAAGTGATGTGAAATTTAAAAATAAGGACTTTGTAGAAATCATTTTTTTAGTTAGTCTATATATGTTATAAATTGTTTTTTTTTAAGTTTGGTTTCTTTGTTTGATAGTTTTGTGCTTCTACTTTGATAATGTCATTGAATAATCTTTTTATCACGCTGAAAATGCTTTTTACATTATTTCTTTTTCTGTAAATTATATGTCAAAATATTGTTGAACTATTTAGTCCGTATTTTCCATTTTAGCTTTTTTTTCAATGGTATTTAGTCGAAAGCACCAATTTCTTATTTATCTATTTTCTTATTGGTTATGTATCATATGCTCTGTCTGCAACTATATAATGCGGTTTATTGTTTTAATTGAATTTATTGCAATTGTGTATCGTAAAATGGTCTTTTGTGTTTGATAATTTAAAATTAAACGAAATTCAACATCAATGACAATATGATTTTAACTTTTTCGGTCCTCAGTATTTGAACATAATACTTATCAGAATTATTATTAGTAAATTGTGTTCCATCTAAAGCTATGATTTTTGGTTTGATTTTATTTTCTATTAGAATTAATGGTTTATTTTATTAAAAACTTCTGTTAGTATTTTTTTAAAGAATTTTTGCAATTTGTGTACTGTAGTGCTCTTTTTATATGCGAAAATTTATTCAATTTATTAAATAAGTCTATTATGAAACTTATTTCATGATTAGTTAATTTTAAATAAATTTTCACTGCTAAAATTGCGAATAGAATTGTTGTAAATATAAACATTTGAAAAAATAATCCTCATATCTATTTAACCAATTTTAGCATAATTGTTTGTTAAAATAATAAAACTTAGAGTTTATTTTCATTTAAACCAATTTATGGCAATTTTTTATTTTTAAATATATTTTTTGTTGGCCTTAAAGCCAAAATTCAAAAGATTTAATTGCTTTGAAATCAAACTATCAAATGAAATACGTGTTTTTTTAGGTTTTATATGGCATATATTCTCCGTTTTAATAATTATATTTTTTTAATTTTAAAACCATTGAATTAAAATAAAAATATAAATATTTAACGAATTAATAAACCTTTATTTCAAAATTAAGAAAAATTTTCTAAAAAAATATTAGGATTTCAACAAAGCCATTCATATAAAAGATTAGTTAAATATATATAAATTAAGTTAATATATTTAATTATGGATGAAAATGATATTTATAATGAAGTTGTTTCACATTTTACCAGAGAAGAAAATAGAAAACAGTCACTGGAATCTAAAGCTTCATATCTTTTAGGAATAATAATTTTAATTTTTACTATTTTTTTTGAAATATTAATTAATATCTTATTAAACAAAGCAATGTTTACAACGTATATTTTATTAATCGCATTTTTAATGATTATTCTAATAATTAAATTAAGTATTGTATCTTATTTGTCAATTAGTATTTTAAAAGTTTCAAATTTTTGCTATCCTATTGGTAGTGTTGATTCAAATATTTTAGAAAAAGAACTTTGCGAATGTGAAAAAGAAGATATTATTGATAAATATATAACATGTATAAATATAAATAATAAAATTAATAATAAAAATGCTATAAAATTAAAAAAATCAATGACATTAATAGTAATATGTATAGTTATTTTATTATCCATAATTGTTTTACTAATAGGTGCTATGTATGTTTGAATTGTGCAATAAATGTCAAGGTTCTATAAAAAATGGATATTTTTATTTTTGCGAAGAATGCGGTTTAACTTTACATACAAGATGTTGTGATGATCATATTGAACATGATGGTTTAGTATCTATGAAAAAAAGAGATACATTAATAAAAGAAATTAATCATTCGATGTTTGGTGCAGGAAAATCACAAGAAGGATGGATAATTATTCCAAAAAATGAATTTTTAGAAAACAAAAAAATGTGTACTCATTTTATAAACGATTTAAATAAACATTTGCCCGTTTTTTTACATTCGAATGAATTATTATGTTCAAAATGCCACGAAAGCAGAAATAATGAAGAATTTCTTATTTTCGTTTTGACAAATAATAACATTGATGTTAGAAATCTTTATTTTTCTTCATATAAATTAACTAATGTTATTTTAGAAGAATTTGAATCACATAATTTAAAATGTGGAACAAATAATAAAATTCAATTAAAACTAATTAATAAAAAAAATTTTCCTATTAAAAATATTGAATTAGAAGCCATTTCTTTATCTGGAACTATCAACGAAAAATCGGCACTTTGGGAAATATTTGAAGAAAATATTGCTAAAATATTTCTTTATGATAAAATCCAAATTGATTTAATTGAATCAGAAGAAGAAAAAATCTTTGAAATGGATTTATACATTCCAAAAGATAAAGAAATACATGAAGGAAAAATTAGTAATATAATATTTGAAAACAATTTACCTACACCAAAAGAATTTTTAAATAAATTTATTGCTGTTAATAATCCTTTAATAATATATTTCACCATTAGATTTACTAGTATTACTGGATTTGAATATTATAAATATATAACTAAAATTAAATTTTCTATTATATAATTAATATTAAAATGTTATAAAAATATAATAATTTGTTTAAAATTCTTATTTTAATAATTAAATTTTGATTTAATCATGAATTTTTCTATGACAATCATAACAAAGAGTTTCGCAACAATTAATCTCTTCATCAATATCAACATAGTCGTCTTTAAACACTGCATGATGACATTCTAAACCTAAAAAAGAACCACATTTAACACATTCATAATTATCACGTTTTAAAACACTGGCACGAACTTTTCCTTTTTCATATCTTTTATTATGTGGATTTTTGTTTAAATATTTTTGATTTATTGAAGAATAATAATTTTTTATTCTTTTTTTAAGTATTTTATCTTTCAATTCTGGTTCTTTAATTATATTTTCTAGATCTCTAATAGTTAATAGCTTAGAATCTGTTATTGTACCATAATAGTTAACTTGAGAGTATTTTTTAATACATTCTTGTATATATTTATGACTTAAATCATTTCCAGATAAATTTTTAAACCCCATGTCATAAATTTCATTAAGAGTATAACCTTCATCTTTGAGACGTGCAATTTTTCGATCTCTTGTTTCAGTTTCATCTCTTACTTTCATAATTATATTTTTATCATTTCAAATATATAAAATTTATCAATCACTGGGATTGAATTTACATTATTCTACTGTTTAACGAACTTATAAAAATAGCAAAATCAAAACTTGTTAAAAACACTAAAATGACACAACTGCATATAGACTACACAATCAATTTAGCTATGTTTTGAAGAATTTTTTAAAAAATAAAAAAAATAAATATTTTACACTTGAAATAGTACTGTATTACTTTTTTTAATTAAATTAATAAAAATAAAATTTCAACAATTGAAGAAAATCAAATAGTTGAAAAATAAAAATTTAAATTCAGTTACTCGAAAAATTCGAATAGCTTAAAAAATCATGAAAAATAATTAAAAAAATTTAAAATTAATAAAAACTAATAGATTCGAGAAATATGATCTATTCTATCAAAATCTTTGTTAAAAGATACAATTTTTTGTAGATTATAATTTTTCATTAAAACAGATATAGATGAATCTGTAAAAGATAACTTACCATTATGTTTCGAATATTCATTAATAACAATATTATTAAAATTTGATAGTTCGAATTCATTTAATATTGTACAGTTATCTTTTATTACATCAAATAATTGAATAGCTATATCAAAACTACTTTTATTACCAACAACTGTTATAACTTCATTAATAACTAAATTACTAATATAACAATCATTTATGAAAATTCCTTCATCATCTAATTCTATTGCTCGATTGTAATGAGCATCAATTTCAATAGCATATGCAATTAAAAAAGAACTATCCAAAAATATATTCATAAATAAAGCTCCTTTTTTAATTGTACTGCATTAGTTGTTTCATTTAATTTTATAATTCCTCGAATATCTTTAAATTGTCTCTTTTTTCTAACTTTAAATGAAATTTCATCTTTATTATTTGTATTCCATTCTAAAATATCGCCTTTTTCAATATCAAATTCCTTCCTTATCTCGGCAGGTATAACAGTTTGATATCCTTTATAAACTTTTGTTGAAATCATTACAAACACCTAATATTTATTATATTTTAGGTAGTATAAAAATATTAGGTTTTAATTAATACCTAATAATTAAATTTTACATATACAAAAATATATAACTCTTTATAAATATTCATATATTTAAATATATAAAAAAATTGTTAAAAACTACATATACAAAAATATATAACTCTTTATAAGTATGCATATATTTAAATATATAGAAATGTATATAGAAATGTATATAGAAATGTATATAAAAATGGTGTAAAAAATGGTTCTAGAAGAAACACTAACAGACTATATTTTTGCAAAACAAAGAGAAATCTCTTTACTAGCTAAAAATAACTTAAAAGAAAATGACAAAGCATTTAATCATAGATTTGAATATGATAGAATTAAAAATAGAGTAGATAACTATCTAGAAAGCTCAAATCAAAATAGATTCATTATTATGCCTGGTTTAAGAGGAGTAGGTAAAACAACAATTTTATTACAAATCTATGAATATCTTATAAGCCAAAAAAACATTCCAAATTCAAATATTTTATATTTAGATATTAATGAGCTTAATAATTTCTTTAAAGGAGATATTTATAGTTGCATTGAAACTTTCTTAAAAGATATGCATCAAACTACTTTAGTAGATCTTGATAAAAAGATTTTTTTACTTATTGATGAGGCTCATTTTGATAAATCTTGGGCATTAGCTGGTAAATTAATTTATGATAAGAGTAAAAATATTTTCATGATTTTTACTGGTTCTTCTGCACTAGATTTAGAGCTTAATGTTGATACAGTTCGAAGAGTAGTTAAAGAGCCAATATTTCCATGTAATTTTCCAGAATATTTGCTTCTAAAATATGATTTAAATTCCCCTAAAATATCAGAAGAATTAAAAAATCTAATTTTAAAAGGAACAGATTTAGAAATAACTATTAATAAAGAAAATGAAATTAAGAAATCTTTATTTGATTTAAATAATGATCCAAATATTGAACTTGAAAAATTCTTATTTTCATATGGTTTTCCTTTTGCATTAGATCTTGAAGATTATGAAATTCATAAAAAAACTGTTGAAATTACAAATAGAATAGTTGAAAAGGATATTCCATCTATTAAAAACTTTAATACATCAACAAATACAGTAATATCAAATATTATTACATATCTTGCTTTACAAAAACCTGGTGCAACATCAAATATTAAGCTTTCACAAATTTTAGGAGTCTCACCAAAGTCTGTAAATGATATTTTAAATGTTTTAGAGAAAACTCAATTAATATTTCCTATAACACCTTATGGTACTGGTTCTAAGATTGTTAAAAAACCTTGGCAATATTTCTTTTTAAGCCCATCCATTAAAGCATCAATTAATTATGAAATTGGTAGATATGATATTGCTAATAAGAAATGTTTAGGTGCACTAGCTGAAACTTTAGTTATTTCATCATTATATAAGTTAAAATTAATATCTAATAATTCATTAGGCTTATTTTATGATGCAAATAAGGGTGGTGTTGATTTTTTAATTAAAAATTTAGATAAAATTATACCAATTGAAGTAGGAATAGGTAAAAAAACTAAAAGTCAATTAACTAAAGCTATAAATAACTATGATTCTGATTATGGTATTTTAATTTCAAATAGAAAATCAAATATAAGTTTTGAAGATGATATACTACATATTCCTCTTTTAACATTTTCTTATTTATAGAAAAAATTTAAAAATATGATATTTCAATAACCAAATATATATGGTCTAATACTAAAAATACATTTTAATAGAAAAAAAATATTATGACATCTAAAAACAAACTAAAATTATTTGATATGGTTAAAGATTCTATAAAATATGTCTTTAAAGATTGGAAAGCTGTTATTATTTTAGGAATTATAATTAATTTATTAAATGTTTTAACAAGTATTGATTTTTCAAATAATTTAATAATTTTTTCAATAATTATACTCTTTACTTTAATTCTAACATTATTTGAAATGGGTTATTCATTTAAAATTATAGAAGAATCATTAGATGGATCAATTAGGCCACCAATCTTTAATAATTTTAAAGATATGTTAGTTCATGGTATAAAAGATATAATGGCATATATATTTTATGGATTAATAATAGTAATTTTAATAGTTATTTTTTTAATAATTGCTAGCTTGTATCCTGAATCTTTACCTTTGATAATATTAATAGCTATGATAAGTACAAGTTTTATATTTTTACTTTTAAATGTATCTTTAGTTAATTTAGCATTAAATCATGGGAAAATAAAAGCTATTTTTAATATTAAAGATCTTAGTCGATTACTTATAAAAATAGGTTTAATTAATATCATTGTTTTAAATATTGTTTATATGATAGTAGAATTTTTCCTTTATTCAAGCTTTGTTTTACTTGAACTTCTAAGTAATTCATATATTATAAGTTTATTATATGATTTAATTGTTTCACCATTTTTAATCATCTTCTCAAAAAGACTTTTATCAATAGCCGCCAGATAATAATTTATTTTTATATAAAAATTTTCTACAATAGAAAAATTAATTTAATTTAAAGACTTATTTTTTAATTTAAATAATTTAAAAGGCACTGTTTAGAATCCTGCTGATTTTTTTATGTTTTTTTTTGGTTTGTGTTTAGTACGTTTCTTTTTGTCCATCGTATTTGTTGTAGTTTCATTTGTCTTATGAATCCTTCTTTTGTTCTGAAAATTTTTTTTATGTATCTGGGCATTGTTGTTTTGTAGTAGCATTCTATTTTGTTGTTGGTTTTTGGTATTTCTTCATGAATTATGTGTTGTAGTGTTTTTTCTATGTTTTTTGATAGTTTTTTGATAAATGAGCTTATTACTTTTGGTAGTTCGTCTTTTTTGTTTTGTAGTTCTTGGAATCTTTTTTTTGCTGTTTTTATTGTTTTTGATTTGAATATTAGTGATATTTTTTTAACATATTTTTCTAATTCTTTGATTTTAGCTTTGTTTTTCCATCTTGTATCTTTTAAAGTTCTGGTTTCTTTTTCTAGTTTTCTAATTTTTTCTTGTCTTTTTTGTTTTTTCTTGTCTTTTAAGTGTATTCTTCCAGTTTTGCCTTTGTTTTCTTTTTTTAGTTCTTTTATTCGTGTTGTATTTTTTTCTATTTGTATTTCAGCATTTTTTATTTGTCTTTGGTATTTGTTGAGCTTTTTAATTACTTCTGTCATTAGATTTTGCATTTTGTGAAATGCGCAGTTTTGGCGAATGGCGCCTAATGATTCGATTATTGAAGGATAATAATTGTTTCCATCTGTTATAATTGCTTTTATGGGATGTTTGTCTAATGATTTTTCTAAAAAGTTTTGTATGGTTTTTTTATTAAATTCTTTGTGAGATACTAGTTTTTCATTTATTATTAAGTTGTTTTTATTGTCTAAAATAGTCATACGTAAATATAATTCTGTGTTGATGAATTCGTATTGTTCATCGTAATGATATATTCCGCTGGGCTGTATTTTTGATTTTAAAACCTCTTCTTGTATTTTGTTTTCTTCGTTGATGATAAATTGTTTGCTTAATGATTTTTCATGGTAATATATTGTTGATCTAGGTATTTTAACACTGGTGTGTTTTTCAATTATTTCTGATTTTTTATCATAAGATGAATGATCAATTGAATCTAATTCCAGTCCTTGTTGTCTTATATTCTTTGAATAATTGCAGGATTTGTCAATAAATTCAAGTAATGAAACTTTATAATATTTTTGACATTTTTTATTACTACATTTGTATTTTTGCAATTTTATATTCTTTTTCTTATTTAATATTAACTTATCCGTCCCATTTTTACTTAATTTAGAACCACATTCATCACATACAAGATTTTCTTTAACAATTAACGTGTTAAAATCATTTTGAAGATAATAATCAATGCAAATAGCAATATCTGGAGATACTGATTCATTTAAAATTAAAGTATCATTTTCTAAATTTAAGATAAATTTATTAATATCAAGATTCAATATAATACTGGTAGTGCTTGTTTTTTGTCTCATAACTATAAATAAGTCACTACCACTATTTAAAACTTTTATACTAACTAATTTTAATTAAAACAAACTCATTAACATACATAAATCGATTATAGATTGATAAATATGTTGATTATGAAAATACACTTTTTTAAATTGATAACTAAGAAAATAAGAATAATGATTCGTTAAATAAAAAACAAAACTTAAAAACACATATTTAAAGAATCAACCATAAAGTATAATTAAAGCAAAAAATACTTTAAAATAATCTAAATCAAAAAACACAAAATATATACTATTTAATTTAACCATACCTAAAAACAATAAACTGATCAATAAAAATAAAAAAAATTTATCAGTTGAATTTTAGACAGTGCCTTTAAAAGATTAATAAAATTAAAATATTTTAAAAAATTATTTTATGATTAATTTTAAATGATATTTTACTTTAAAAAAATATACAATAGAAATTATTTTTATATAAATTATAATTTTATTAGAAAGTTTACAATAATTTATTTCATTTTAAGATAAATTAATCATATTATATTAATATAATAAAAATTATTTAAAAGCAAAGTCATGAAAATATATTCATTTTAATTAATCATTCTTTTAATTAAATTAAATGTAATAATTTAAAATTAGTTTTATTTTATATAGATGTATATATGTCTTTTAATTTAATATATTAAAAAATAAAAATAAGAAGATTAATTAAAATCTTCTTTTTAAAGGTAATAAAATTAAACTAGAAATTAAAACTAATAATAAAATAATTATTGGATTTCCAGTTTTTTCCATTACATTTTTATCAACAATATCTTCCTTATCTTCTACAATACCTGGACCTGGAACAGGAGGAGTAATAGAACTAGTAAGAACAGTTAAAGTACCATTACCAATAGAAGATTCATAATACTCATTACCAATAAAATCAGCTATTATAATATATGAACCTTCTTTGAAATTATTTGGAATAGTCCAAGGATATTCAAAGTGGCCATCAATAACAGGTACAGAAACTTTAGAACCATCAGGTAAAGTCAAAATGACAGTGCCATTTTTAACTAGATTACCATTTTCATCTACAACTGTACCAGTAATAATAACACCCTCACCAGGTTTACCAGTAATATCATCAACAGATGTTACAGTATTTAATTTTAGAATATATGCTTTACTTTGGTTTTCAGAAGGTTCATATTTATCATTACCATTATAATAAGCTACAATATCATAAATACCAGGTTTAAAACTATTAGGAATTGTCCAATCATAGGTGAAAGTACCATTTTCTACATTAACAATAACATTAGAACCATCAGGTAAGATAATTGTAACATTACCACTAATTACAGGATTGCCATTTTCATCAATAACAATTCCATTAATAGTAACAGTTTCACCAGGTTTACCAGAAACATCATCAATTTCAGTAATAGTATTTAATTTATAAACATTTGTAGTATTATTAGTAGAGTTTTCTCCTTCAGATTCATTACCACCAGTTTGATTAGATTTAACATTAACAGTATTATTAATGAAACCAGTTACATTACCATTAACAGTAAAGAACAAACGAATAGTAGCATTTGCACCAGGAGCAATATAACCATTAAGAAGCCATATATTATCACTTATTTCTCTCCAAGAACCATAAATATTATCATAATTCAAGTAAGATAAACCATTAGGAATATATTCTTTAAGAACTACATCAGTAGCATTATCAGATCCTGTATTAACAATAACTATATCATAAAATATAATATCTCCTATATTAGCAATATTAGAACCAGCTATTTTGCTAATATTAAATGAAACATTTCTTATATTAGTTGTATTATTAGTAACATTTGTACCATTAGGATCAGTACCATTTGTTTGATTAGACCAAACATTAACAGTATTATTAATAAAACCAGTAGCATTCATAGTAACTTTAAAGAATAAACGGATAGTAGCATTATGACCACCATTAATAGTACCATTAAGATACCAAGTATTAGCATTAGCTTCAATCCAATTACCATAAATATTTTCATAATATAAATAATTTAAACCTTCTGGAATATATTCTCGAACAATAATATCATTAGCGGGAGTAGAACCTGTATTAAATATTATAATATCATAATAAATTATTTCATTGATATTAATAACAGTAGCCCCAGCTATTTTATGAATATCTAAGGTTACATTAGTTAAATTAGTATTATTACTAGTAATATTAGTATCATTAGTTTGATTAGATCCAACAGTAATAGTATTATTAACAATTCCCGCAAACTCTCCAGTAACATTAAAGACTAAAATTAAAGTAACTTTAGCATTGCTAGCAAGAGAACTATTAAGAACCCAAATATCACTATTAGGATAATAAGTCCAAAGACCACTACTAGTACCATCATCAATCAGATCTAAACCATAAGGAGTAAGATCATGAATAACAACATTAGTAGCATCAGAAGTACCAATATTTTCAATAGTAATTGTATAAGTCACATTTTCACCGATATTAGCAGAATTTTTATTAACTAATTTATTAATAATTAAATTAACATTGGTTACATTTGTTTCATTATCTGTGTCATTGGTTTCGTTGGTGTTATTACCACCAGTTTCATTAGACCAGACAATAACGGTGTTATTCATAATGCCTGTAGCATTACCATTAACACGGAAGAACAAACGAAGTACAATACTAGTATTATTAGCAATACTACCCTCTAATGTCCAAGTATCTGTCACATTATTATACTCCCAGTTCATTGTAGATTCATATCTAAGGTATGTTAAACCTTTAGGAATCAATTCTTTGACAATTACACCAGTAGCATCATCCACACCAATATTACGAATAGTAATATCATAGTAGATTGTATCATTATAATTAGCCACTGTAGAACCAGCTTCTTTAACAATAGTTAAAGATGCATTCTTAATATAAGTCTCATTATCAGTGTCATTAGTATCATTAGAACTATTACCACCAGTCTCATTAGACCAAACAATAACAGTATTATCTAAAATACCACTAGCATTAACATTAACAATGAAATACAAAGTCAAAGTAATAGAAGACTTATTACCAAGATCACCATTAAGAGTCCAAGTACTATCAACAGCATTATAAGTCCAAATTCTACCATAACCATCATAACCATCATAAGTCAAACCAAAAGGAATCAACTCCTTAACAACCACACCAGTAGCATTAATTTGAGCATTATTAGTAATAGTAATGTTATAATAAATTCTATCGCCAATAACAGCAATAGTGGAACCACCAATTTTATTAACGATTAAAGTAGCATTAACTACTTCAGTTTCATTATTAGTAGCATTAGTACCATTAGACTCATTACCACCAGTTTGATTAGTTTTAATATTAACAATGTTTTCTAAATAACCAACAGCACTTTCATTTACACGGAAGAATAAACGAATAGTGACATTAGCACCAGCACCAGCTAAAGTACCATTAAGAACCCATTTACCATTAGACTCAGTCCATCCACCAGTAACATTTTCATAATGATCATATTCTAAGCCAATAGGGATATATTCACTAACAACAACATCAGTTGCAGTACTAGTACCATGATTATAAATCACAATATCATATGAAATCATTTGACCAATAATAGCATAATCATTATTAGCAACCTTAACAACAGACAAATTAACATTGGTTACATTTGTTTCATTATCTGTGTCATTGGTTTCGTTGGTGTTATTACCACCAGTTTCATTAGACCAGACAATAACGGTGTTATTCATAATGCCTGTAGCATTACCATTAACACGGAAGAACAAACGAAGTACAATACTAGTATTATTAGCAATACTACCCTCTAATGTCCAAGTATCTGTCACATTATTATACTCCCAGTTCATTGTAGATTCATATCTAAGGTATGTTAAACCTTTAGGAATCAATTCTTTGACAATTACACCAGTAGCATCATCCACACCAATATTACGAATAGTAATATCATAGTAGATTGTATCATTATAATTAGCCACTGTAGAACCAGCTTCTTTAACAATAGTTAAAGATGCATTCTTAATATAAGTCTCATTATCAGTGTCATTAGTATCATTAGAACTATTACCACCAGTCTCATTAGACCAAACAATAACAGTATTATCTAAAATACCACTAGCATTAACATTAACAATGAAATACAAAGTCAAAGTAATAGAAGACTTATTACCAAGATCACCATTAAGAGTCCAAGTACTATCAACAGCATTATAAGTCCAAATTCTACCATAACCATCATAACCATCATAAGTCAAACCAAAAGGAATCAACTCCTTAACAACCACACCAGTAGCATTAATTTGAGCATTATTAGTAATAGTAATGTTATAATAAATTCTATCGCCAATAACAGCAATAGTGGAACCACCAATTTTATTAACGATTAAAGTAGCATTAACTACTTCAGTTTCATTATTAGTAGCATTAGTACCATTAGACTCATTACCACCAGTTTGATTAGTTTTAATATTAACAATGTTTTCTAAATAACCAACAGCACTTTCATTTACACGGAAGAATAAACGAATAGTGACATTAGCACCAGCACCAGCTAAAGTACCATTAAGAACCCATTTACCATTAGACTCAGTCCATCCACCAGTAACATTTTCATAATGATCATATTCTAAGCCAATAGGGATATATTCACTAACAACAACATCAGTTGCAGTACTAGTACCATGATTATAAATCACAATATCATATGAAATCATTTGACCAATAATAGCATAATCATTATTAGCAACCTTAACAACAGACAAATTAACATTGGTTACATTTGTTTCATTATCTGTGTCATTGGTTTCGTTGGTGTTATTACCACCAGTTTCATTAGACCAGACAATAACGGTGTTATTCATAATGCCTGTAGCATTACCATTAACACGGAAGAACAAACGAAGTACAATACTAGTATTATTAGCAATACTACCCTCTAATGTCCAAGTATCTGTCACATTATTATACTCCCAGTTCATTGTAGATTCATATCTAAGGTATGTTAAACCTTTAGGAATCAATTCTTTGACAATTACACCAGTAGCATCATCCACACCAATATTACGAATAGTAATATCATAGTAGATTGTATCATTATAATTAGCCACTGTAGAACCAGCTTCTTTAACAATAGTTAAAGATGCATTCTTAATATAAGTCTCATTATCAGTGTCATTAGTATCATTAGAACTATTACCACCAGTCTCATTAGACCAAACAATAACAGTATTATCTAAAATACCACTAGCATTAACATTAACAATGAAATACAAAGTCAAAGTAATAGAAGACTTATTACCAAGATCACCATTAAGAGTCCAAGTACTATCAACAGCATTATAAGTCCAAATTCTACCATAACCATCATAACCATCATAAGTCAAACCAAAAGGAATCAACTCCTTAACAACCACACCAGTAGCATTAATTTGAGCATTATTAGTAATAGTAATGTTATAATAAATTCTATCGCCAATAACAGCAATAGTGGAACCACCAATTTTATTAACGATTAAAGTAGCATTAACTACTTCAGTTTCATTATTAGTAGCATTAGTACCATTAGACTCATTACCACCAGTTTGATTAGTTTTAATATTAACAATGTTTTCTAAATAACCAACAGCACTTTCATTTACACGGAAGAATAAACGAATAGTGACATTAGCACCAGCACCAGCTAAAGTACCATTAAGAACCCATTTACCATTAGACTCAGTCCATCCACCAGTAACATTTTCATAATGATCATATTCTAAGCCAATAGGGATATATTCACTAACAACAACATCAGTTGCAGTACTAGTACCATGATTATAAATCACAATATCATATGAAATCATTTGACCAATAATAGCATAATCATTATTAGCAACCTTAACAACAGACAAATTAACATTGGTTACATTTGTTTCATTATCTGTGTCATTGGTTTCGTTGGTGTTATTACCACCAGTTTCATTAGACCAGACAATAACGGTGTTATTCATAATGCCTGTAGCATTACCATTAACACGGAAGAACAAACGAAGTACAATACTAGTATTATTAGCAATACTACCCTCTAATGTCCAAGTATCTGTCACATTATTATACTCCCAGTTCATTGTAGATTCATATCTAAGGTATGTTAAACCTTTAGGAATCAATTCTTTGACAATTACACCAGTAGCATCATCCACACCAATATTACGAATAGTAATATCATAGTAGATTGTATCATTATAATTAGCCACTGTAGAACCAGCTTCTTTAACAATAGTTAAAGATGCATTCTTAATATAAGTCTCATTATCAGTGTCATTAGTATCATTAGAACTATTACCACCAGTCTCATTAGACCAAACAATAACAGTATTATCTAAAATACCACTAGCATTAACATTAACAATGAAATACAAAGTCAAAGTAATAGAAGACTTATTACCAAGATCACCATTAAGAGTCCAAGTACTATCAACAGCATTATAAGTCCAAATTCTACCATAACCATCATAACCATCATAAGTCAAACCAAAAGGAATCAACTCCTTAACAACCACACCAGTAGCATTTGCAGTACCTGTATTACTTATTGTAATATTATAATAAATCCTATCACCAATAACAGCAATAGTAGAACCACCAATCTTATCTACATTTAAAATGGCATTTGTAACAGTGAAATTATTACTAGTATAATTTTCCCCCTCAGGAAATTCATCTGTAGTTACATTTACAATATTTGTAATATTTTGACCAATTGTACCAACAACTCTGAAAACTAGTGTTAAAATAACCTCATTTTCATTATATAATGTCTCATTTAATACCCAAGTATAATTGTTTATTTTATTCCAATACCCAGTAGTATTTTCATAACGAACATACTCTAAACCATCAGGAATATATTCAATAACAGTAACATTATTTAAATCATCTGCACCGCCATTAATAATAGTAATATTATAATAAACATAATCTCCAACTTTTACATGAGTAACATTAGTACTTTTTATAACATCTAATGCATGATCAGCAATATAAAGCTCATTACTTGTTGTATTATTACCATTTGGAGTTTGATTTGTAGTTACATTAATTATATTAACAACAGTTGATCCTGGAAAACCTGTAACATTGAAAAACAGAATCAAAGTAACTTCTTGTCCAACTCCAAGATCTGAACTTAATTTCCATGATGTTTCAGAAATTTGATTCCACAAGCCAGTACCATTTTGATATCTATAATATGTTAATCCAACTGGAATATAATCAATTATAGTAACATCATTAGCAATAGAGCTTCCAATATTTTTTATGGTGATTGTATAATTAAAAATATCACCTTTATGAACAAATGGAAGATCAACAAACTTGCTAACATTTAAAACTACATCTGTTATATTAGTATTAGGACTAGTAACATTTTCACCATCAGGATTTTCTTCATAAGTCACATTAGCAGTATTATTAGTAACACCATCATAACCTCCACTAACACGGAAAATTAGAGTTAAAACAACCGTTTCACCAGGAGCTAATAATGTTTTAAGAATCCAAGTCCTAGTATTCTCATCATATTCCCAGTCAAATCCATTAAATTTAGAATTATTAAAATCCAAACCATTAGGCAAATAATCCAAAATAGTGACATTTGTAGCATTTAATGTAGTATGGTTATTTTTTATAGTAATATTATACTCTATATAATCACCAGTATTAGCTTCAGTAGTATTAACAGTTTTATTAATAACTAAATAGCTATCAATTCCTCTGAGTGTAATAATACCATATTTTCTAGTTAAATTAGATCCACCAGCATAAGTAGTACCATTAATAATATAAGTCCCAATTTTTGAACTAATAAAATTAATATAATTATAATATCCATTATTAAATAATTCTATTTCATCTACCAATGAAGAATTATTAACATAAATTGTAACTTTTTGACCAACTATAGTATTATTATTATCATCAGTTAAAGTTACATTTAAAGGTATAATTTGACCAATATTTGCAGTAATAGTTTTATTATTTATATAATAAACCATAATTTCACTTGTAATTTGACCTAAATTATAAATTTTTTCAATGTGATCTGCTTTCATTACATTATTATCTAAATATAAAGTTCCTGTTGGAGCATTATAAATAAAATGATTATTATCAGTAAAAGCATCTTCAAAGAATCCATTTAAAACAGTCATATTATAAGCATTATATATAGCTGTGCCATTTAAAGCAGAATTGTTAATAAATCTATTACCTTCACTGTAAAATGTTCCAAGATATGAATTATAAATAGCTCCACCATTTTCAAATGCTGTATTATTATATAAATGGTTAGTTCCATTTAAAGTAAAGTTAATTCCTAGATTATAAATAGCTCCACCATTAGTAGCTTCATTGTCATGTAATTTATTATTTCCTTGTATAGTAGTTTTATTACCTTCATTATAAAGTCCACCACCTAAAATAGCTGAGTTATTGTATATTTCATTGTTTCCTATAATTTTTAAAGTATTTGTAGAAATTGTAATAGAAACTGTATAATTTCTATCTGAGTCATTCCATTTGTTTATTGTGTTATTTGTTTCAGCATTTGCTGTGTTATATATTCCTCCACCGTTTTGTGTAGCAATATTGTTAAATATTTTATTTGTTTCATTTAAGAAAATTGAGGCATTTGTCCATATACCTCCACCATTTATTGCATTATTATTATAAATTTCATTATTTCCAACAAGTTCTAAACCTTGTATAATTGCAGTTAAAAATATTGTAATAATATCAGATTGATCATTAATATTTCCAACAGTATTATTTGTAAAGCCTTGTGCTATATTGTATATTCCTCCACCGTTTTGTGTAGCAGTGTTGTTAAATATTTTATTTGTTTTATTTAAAAGAATTGAGGTATTGGTCCAAATAGCACCACCATTTCTAGCTGTATTATTATATAAATAATTGTTTCCTGAAATATAATTATGCATTTCATATTCATAATTTTCATAATCCAATATACCATTTACATAATCTTTTTGCTCAATAAAATTATTAATAAATCTATTGTCAAATGAGTAATATAATGCACCACCATCTAAAGTAGCTTTATTATCATACATTAAATTAGAACCTATAATAGCTAATCCTCCGTTATTATAAATTCCACCACCATTTTCACTAGCTATATTGTTTTTTAAAGTATTATTTTCTATTATTTGGAAATTAAAACCTACATCATTGTAAATTCCACTACCATTTATAGCATTGTTATATGATATTGTGTTATTTTTAATAATTGTAAAATTATACCCATATAGATTATAGATTCCACCACCATTATTACCTGCATTGTTATAAGCAATTAAATTATTACCATTAATTGTAAAATATCCTGCAGATAGAACATCATAACGAAGTAAACCATTATTATATATTCCACCACCATCAGACAAAGCAGTGTTGTTAATAATTTGATTGTTTCCAATAATTGTAAAATTATTTGAAAGCTGTATAAACTGCCATTCGCCTATATCATTTTCACCTGGACTAAAAGCAACATTATAGATTCCACCACCATTAGTAGCTGTGTTATTAAATATAATGTTTGTTCCACTAATTGTAAAGAAATTTCCATTAATATTATAAATTCCACCACCATTAGTTTTAGCAGTATTATTAGCAATTATATTATTAGTACCATTAATTAAGAAATATTGTACTCTATAATTATAAATTCCACCACCATGAGCTA
Organism: Methanobrevibacter sp. DSM 116169; assembly: GCF_046197865.1. Classification (GTDB taxonomy): domain Archaea; phylum Methanobacteriota; class Methanobacteria; order Methanobacteriales; family Methanobacteriaceae; genus JAHKLT01. The sequence goes on from NZ_CP166990.1 coordinate 1,016,226, forward strand.
CAGTATTAAGAGCTGTAACAGAATTATTAGCGATAATAATATTAGTTCCATCAATTGTGAAGTGACTTCCACTATTATAAATTCCACCTCCAGCAACATTACTTTCATCAGCAACATTAGAAGTAGTATTTGAATGAACAATATTATTTGCAATAGTAATTGTACCTAATATTATGGAATTATAAGCTGAATTAAAAATTCCTCCACCTTTAGATTTAGAAGAAGCAGAGTTGATACTATTATCAGAAATGATATTATTAGTACCATTAATTAAAAAACCATTAGCTGAATTAAAAATTCCACCTCCATATGCTTCTGATTCTGTAGAAGTTGAAAAACTAGTAATTTTATTATTTGTTATGAATACATTACCCAATATTCTAAAATTAGTACCAATGTTATAAATTCCTGCACCATAAGAACTAGAAGATATTGAATAGAGAATATTGTTAGAAATATTATTACTATCACCACTAATTAAAAAATTAGCAGCTGAATTATATATTCCTCCACCCACAGCTTGACTAGAAGCATTGATAATATTGTTTATTATACTATTATTATTAATAATTCTAAAATTATTAGCTGAATTAAAAATTCCTGCACCAAGACCATTATTATTAGCAATAATAATATTGTTTGCTATAATATTAGAATCATTAATTAAAAAATTAATAGCTGAATTCCAAATTCCAGCTCCTTGACTACCAGCAGTATTATTTGCAATGATATTACTACCCGTAATTGTAAAATTAACACCAGTTCCACCATTATAGATTCCACCACCATTAGATGAAGAACTTAATGCATCATTAAAAGTTATTTCATTATTTCCAGATATTATAAAATAATTTCCATTATAATTATAGATTCCACCACCATTTTGATTAGCAGAATTATTTGTTATAGTATTATTTCCAATAATTAAGAAGTAATTTCCACCAGTATTATATATTCCACCACCATTTTGATTAGCAGAATTATTTGCAATAATATTACTACCAGTTATTGTAAAAATATTAGCTAGATTATATATTCCTGCACCTGTTTGAGGAATAATATTATTAGCTATAATATTACTTCCAATAATTTTAAAGTTAATACCAGTTGCAGCATTATATATTCCAGCTCCGTTTTCGCCACCAGACATTTTATTATTGTTTGATATTGTATTGTTTCCTGAAATAGTGAAACTTGAAGCATTATTATAAATTCCTCGTTTATTATTTGATATACTATTTGTACCATTTATTTTAAAGTTGTTACCTGTATTATAAATTGCAGAATATGAGCCACCATTATAATTATTATCTATTTTATTTTTCCCATCAATTAAAAAATTGTTAGCTAAGTTATTTATTACACCACGATTAGATGTTACAGTATTATTTTCTATAGTATTTGATCCTAAAATTTTAAAATTTATTCCAGATGCAGTATTAAAAATTATATTATTAGTAGCATAATTACTAGAAATATTAGAATCAATTAAAGTAAAATTGTTTCCTTCATTAGCAATAGCTCCACCATAAATAGCAGAGTTATTGAATATTGTTAAGTTATTTAAAGTTACATAATTACCAAGATTATAAATAGCTCCACCTGCATTAGGAACACTATTTCTTTCAAATAATGAATTCATTATAATTGCATTATGGACACGATTAAAAATAGCTCCACCATCATCATGAGTTGTGATTTTATATGCTTTATTTTCTATGAATTTCGAATCTTTTATTAAAGTATATTCTCCTTGCTGTATTGAAACAGCTCCTCCATTACGTCCAACATTATTTTCAAAGTATGAATTTGTTATAGTTAAATTCATATTTGTTACATTACTATAAATTGCACCACCAGTAAAATTTGCATAATTATTTGTAAAATTTGAGTTATTTACAAATAATTTTGATCCCTGATTTTCAAGTTGATAATAAATAGCTCCACCAGCTCCACCAGCAGTCCCTGTAGCTGCATGATTAGCATCATTATTATCAAATGTAGAATCGAATATATTTATAATTCCTAATTTACCTGGACTATGCATAATACCATATTCCTGAATACAAATAGCTCCACCATTATATCGGGCAAAGTTATTATTAAAATTACTATTTATTATTGTTAAATTATTTGCATATCCAAAAATAGCTCCACCATAATTAGCTCTATTATTTAAAAAAGTCGAATTTATTATTAATACTTGATTTGCATTTTCAATTAAAATTACACTACCATAAGCTTTATTTGTACCATCGTTTGAACCAACTGCATTCATAAAAGTTAAGTTTATAAAAGTTACATTTACATTATTTATTATTAAAAACATTTTAGGTATAGAATTACCATTTATTGTATGTCCCATTCCATTTATAATTAAATTTTTATTAATTGTAATAGGTGGATTTGATGATGAAGCACTTATATCACTTCCTAGAATAATTTCTTCATCTCCTGGGGCTAAAGCAGTGATAGCATCTGCTAAACCTGTAAATGTATTTCCATTATAATTAGCTTTAAGTTCTATATCAAACTCTTCTTCTTCAATTAAATCATTATTAGTTGCAAAAAGCATCAAATTTCCTGTACTTTTAACATCTAATGTATTATCAACCACTTCATTATTATCTAATGTCTGATTTTCCAATAAATCATCCATATTTATATTTTGATTTTCTATATTTTCTTCATAAATTTCTATATCTTCAATATTTTGCAAATTTGTATTATTATCATATTCTGTTGCTGAAACATTTGATATTACAAATATAGAAAAAACCAATAAAATCAAAGAAATGAAAATTATTTTTTTATTAGTTGGCATATAATCCTCCATTTATTATTTAAAAAAATATTTTTATTTATTAAAAATTCCACACATATCAAATTAAACATCTTTTAGTTCAAATATACCTCCATTAATTCTTATTCGCCATCTAAAATTCTTTAAACGGTTCGAATAATAATTTTTTCCAATTCAATTAAAAATTTTATAGCTAATCATAAAAACACAAATAATTAATTTTTTAATTAATTTTTCAATAACATAAGGCTATTTTTTCTATAATAATCCTTTAAATATATTTTCATTTATAAAAATTATTGAACATTTATAATTAAAAAATTAAAAATTTTATAAAAATATTGTATTTATAATATTTTTACTTTATATAATGCACTCCTTTTTAATTGATTGATTTCAATAACAATAATTGATATTACAACTATCTATATATAGCAATTACAGCTTAAAAAATAAAAAAAATAATTATAACAACCACACAATTATTGTTAATAAATATATGTTCGTTATAGTATATAGTTCTTTTGAAAAGTAGTTTTGATTATTTATATATTGTTTTTTAATTACTTAGTAGTCCTTGAAAGTAGAATTATTTAAGAATAAAATAGTTTTATAAAACCTTAAATTTTTAAAAAAAAAAGAAGATTAATTAAAATCTTCTTTTTAAAGGTAGGATTAAAGAGAAAATTAAAGCTAAAATTAAAATAGCTATAGGATTTCCAGTTTTCTCTATTTTTGAAGCACTTAATGCAATATTATCAAAATTATTTAAACTTTCATTAGGAGTTTCAACTTCAATAATTTCAGGATCGGTTTCATTTTCAATTATATTATCCTCACTAACTACAATTAAGTTTCCAATTGCATTAGATTCGAAATAATAATCGTTTTCATTAAATTCAGCTATAATTTGATAGCTATCATTTTTAAAACCTTGAGGAATAGTCCAGAAGTATTCAAATTTACCATCAATAACATTAACAATAACTTTAGATCCGTCTGCTAATGTTAAATCTATTTTTCCATTTACATTATTACCTTTTTCATCTACAACTGTACCAGTAATTAAAACATTTTCACCTGCTTTACCTGTTACATCATTAATTGTTGTAGTTGTTTTTAATTTTAAAATAGTAGCTATTCCTTTTGAAGATGAAGATTCATAAATTCTATCACCATTATAACTAGCTATATTATCATAATTTCCTGGTTTAATTCCATTTGGAATTGTCCATTCATAAGTAAATTTACCATCTTTAGCATTTACAGTTACTTTTTCACCATTAACTAAAGTTAAAACTACTTCACCAGTAATATTATTACCTTTTTCATCTACAACTGTACCAGTAATTGTAACAATATCAGCTATTTTACCAGTGACATTATTTATAGTTATAATTGTTTCAAGTTTATTAATTAAAGTTGTATTAGTTGCAGATGAAGCATGATGGGTTTCATTTCCATTATATTTAATAGATACTGTTCCATTACCTATTTGTGCTTCATATGGAATTGCCCATATATAGCTGAATTTACCATCTTTAATAGTTACATTAACACTTTGTCCATTTGCTAATGTTAATATTCCATCTCCATTAACTAAATTTCCATTTTGATCTATAACTGTACCTGTAATTGTAACAGTATCGCCAATTTTTGCTATAAATCCATTTATTTGACTTTCTGTTAAAAGAAGAACTTTGATTATTCCATTTATAATAGTTAAATTATTTCCTCCTTTATAATAAGTACCATTTACAATAAATGAGCCAGGATGTGTAACAGTTAAATTTACACTGTGATGATATCCATCAAAAAATACATCTATTTCATGATGATTAAGTAAATCTTCTACTTGTAATGTTACTGCTTGACCTACAATGTTATTTCCATTATCATCAGTTAATGTTACATTTAAAGGAACTATATGTCCTGCACTTGTAACAATAACTTTTCCTTCAATATAATAAGCAAGTACTTCACTTGTTATATTTCCTGCATTAAATATTTTCTCATAATGACTTGAATTCATTATATTTTTATCTAAAAATAAAATTCCATTATTATATACAAAATGATCATTATCAGTTAAAAGATGTTGGAAATATCCATTTTTCAAAGTTAAATTTTTATTATTAAAGATTGCTGTTCCATTTCCAGCATTATCTATGAAATAATTACCATTTATGAAAATTTCACCATCATTATAGATAGCTCCACCTATATTTGCACTATTATTATTAAAATTATTAGAGTTAGCTATATTAAATCTTAATCCATTGTCATTATAAATTGCACCACCATTATCATTAGCAGTGTTATTAATTATTTCATTATTACCATAAATTCCAAAATAAGGCCCATAGTAATTATAAATTCCTCCACCATTATTATCTGCAGAGTTATTTGCAATTTTATTATTTCCAATAATTGTGAAGTTTGAAGCAGAGTAGTAATCAGCATAAAATCTAGCTAAATTATAAATTCCTCCACCATTATAAGTTGCTATATTATTAACAATTTGATTAGAACCTCTAATTGTGAAATTATAGCATTGATAATTTATGTTTAAACGATTTTCAAAAGCAGTACCATCATTAGTAATTCCCGCACCATTAGTTGCTCTATTATTTCTTATTATATTATTTCCATCAATTAAAAAGTTACTTCCTATATTATTATAAATTCCTCCACCATAAAATGATGCTGAATTATTTTCTATAATATTATTACCTATAATTTTAAAATAATCTCCTTTAAAATTATTTATAGCTCCACCATAACTACTTGCTGTATTATTATAAAAGTTACAATTACCACTTATAGTAAAATTACTTCCACTATTATAAATTGCACCACCATTACGACCAATACAATAAGAAATATTTACATCGGTCAATGTATTATTTATTCCATAATTACGAATAGCTCCACCATTTATATCAGTACGACCTGCACTAGTTATATGGAGATTTTTAATTATTATATTACTACCACCAAAAGAAAATACACTATTTCGAATTCCATTACTAGATGTTCCATTAATAGTATATCCATTTCCATCAAGTGTAAAATCACCTTTAGTTATAAAAATGCCATTATCATAACCACTACCTTCATATTGCACATTTTCTGTTAAATAAACAGTTTCTCCAACACCAACATTTTGAATCGCATTATATATACTTGCATATGTATCAGATGCATTCTGATCATCAGCAGAAACTGAAGATAAAGACATTAATAGTACAATACTTAATAATGATATAAAAATAACTAAATTCGCTTTTTTAAATATCATTTTAATAATACCTCTCCTTTTTAAGATATTTTTATTTGTGAATAATATTTAAAAACTCAACCCTCATTAATAATTATATATTTATTTTATATAAGTTTTTATACAAACGAACTAATTAGATGTGTCAAATAAAAATATCTTAAAAAATTGATTAAAAATAAAAAAAGAAGAAGATTAATTAAAATCTTCTTTTTAAAGGTAGGATTAAACAGAAAATTAAAGCTAAAATTAAAATAGCTATTGGATTTCCTGTTTTATCTAGTGTTTCATCAATTAAAATTTCACTATCTGTATCATCATCTACTGGAGTAGGTGTTGGTCCTGGTGTAGGATCTGAAATAACACTTAAAATACCTGTAGCATTTGAAGGTTCATATAAATCACTGCTAAATTCAGCATAAATATAATAATCGCCTTTTTTAAAGTCTTTAGGTATTGTCCAATAATAGATGAAAGTACCATCAATCACATCAACTGTAACTTGAGATCCATCAGGTAAAGTTAAAGTTATTTTACCTTCCTTTACAGGATTACCATTCTCATCAATAACTTGACCAGTAATAGGAACAGTTTCACCAGGTTTACCACTAACATCATCTAATATAATAGTTGTTTCAAGTTTTTCAATTGTTGCAATACCATTAACATCAGATGGTTCATAGTTATCATCACCTTTAAATTCAACTTTGAAATCTTTTTCTCCAGGAGCCATATCTTCAGGAATAGTCCAATTATAAGAATATTCTCCATCAATTAAGTCAGTTATAACTTCAGTTCCATCTGGTAATGTGATTGTAACTTTACCATTAATAAGATCACCATTTTCATTTGTTACAGTACCTTCAATGGTTACAGTCTCACCAGGTTTACCAGTGACATTTTCAACTGTAATTTCAGTTTTAATACCAGTTACATTTACATTATTACTTGTAGCTTCTTGACCAGTAGGTCTCTCATAACTTGCAACATTAACAGTATTATTTAAAATAGGACTAGCTTTATTATTTATAGTAAATAATAATATTATTTCAGTTGTATCACCTATAGCTAATGTTCCATTATAATACCATTTACCAGTAATATTATTATAAGACCAATCTGACCCTTCAAAATCAACATAAATTAATCCATTAGGAATATAATCAGATAAAATCACACCAGTTGCATTATCAGACCCAATATTAGTTATTGAAATTGTATAATTAATTGAATCTCCTACTTTAACATTTTCACTTGTTGTAATTTTAGTAATATTAAATTCTACAAAAGTAATGTTTGTATTATTACTTGTAGCATTTTTACCAGTTTTTGATTCATTACTAGCAACATTTACAGTATTATTTAAAAATCTTGTAGCATTGCCATTAACTAAGAAGAATAAAGTAATATTAACACTTTCACCACTAGCTAATGTATCATTATAATACCATTTTAAAGTGTCAAGATCATATGTCCAACCTCTACCATCAAAGTAAACAAGTGTCAGGCCTTTTGGAATATATTCAGTTAAAATTATACTAGTAGCATTATCTAATCCAATATTTGTAATAAAAATTGTATAATTAATATATTCACCAATATTTACAACTTTAGAATCAGTGATTTTAGTTATATTAAATTCTACAAATGTAACATTTGTATTATTGCTTGTAACATTTTTACCAGTTTTTGATTCATTACTAGCAACATTTGCAGTATTATTTAAAAGTCTTGTAGCATTTCTATTTACTATAAATTTTAAAACTAATTCTGTAGATTCACCACTAGCTAATGTATCATTATAATACCAATTTTTAATATCAATATCATATTTCCAACCAAATCCTTCAAAACCAATATAAGTTAAACCTTCAGGAATATAATCAGTTATAACAACACCAGTAGCATTATCACTACCAACATTAGAAACAATTATTGTATAACTAATAGTATCTCCAATATTAACAGATTTAATATCAGTTGATTTTGTAATTTCTAAATCAACATATGTAACATTAGTATTATTACTTGTAGCATTCCTACCAAATGGGAATTGTTTACTTGTAACATTTACAGTGTTATTTATTACAGGATTTGCAGTTTCACTAACTTTAAAAATCAAAGTTAAAAAAATAGTCTCACCAGGTTCTAAAGTACCATAATAAACAAATACACCTTTAGAAGTTTCTACCCAATAATCTTCTAAAATATTAACAAAAATCAAATCATCAGTATAATAATCATAAACTGTAATATTAGTAGCATTTTCAACACCATCATTAGTAATGGTAACATTATAAGTAATATAATCACCAATATTTACAAGTTCAGTATTAACTTCTTTAGAAATATTTAATTTATATTCTACTGAATTTAAAATAGCAAAATCATTAATTTGATAATTACTATTAGATCCAAAATATATTCCATCAATAATATATGCTCCTTCTTCAGATGGTATAAATAGGTTTTCTGCATAATAATAACCATCAATAAAATCAGTTACAAAGTCATAATTATAATTAGATCCATTAGGATTTTCTATCCAAATTTCAAGTCCTTGACCAACAATTATATTACCATTATCATCTGTAATTTGTCCATAAATCTTATTTTCAGAACCTAATTCAACAATTTTAGTCCTATTATTTATCATAATAACATGAGTTTCAGATTCAATTAAACCTAAATTATATATTTTTGCAACTGAATCAGAACTCATTGTATTATTTTCTAAATATAACCAAGCATAATCACCAGTATCATTATTACCATTATTATAAATTAAATAAGATGTTCCATTAAAAATTGAATCATATATTAAAAGATCACAAAAATCATTATTATAAATAGCTGAACCATTAATTGCATTATTATTTAAAAATTTAGATTCATAAATATACAATTCACTGTAATGATCATTATATTGATCTTCAAAGCCATTATTATAAATAGCTCCACCATTTAAATTAGCTAAATTATCTTCAAATAAGATATTATCTATTTCCATAAATCCATTATTAAAAATAGCTCCACCATTCTCATCAGCAATATTATTAGTGAAATTAGAATTTAAGATGAATATTTTTCCAAGATAATCATCATCATAACGATCATAATATCCTAAATTATAAATAGCTCCACCATTTAAAGCGAAATTATCATTAAAGTTTACATCAATTAAACCTACATCTCCATAATCATTATAAATAGCTCCACCATTTTCAAATGCATTATTACTTTCAAAAATTCCATTAATTATTTCAATATCACTATAAAAATTATAAATAGCTCCACCATTATTAGCAAAATTTTCACTAAATAAATTAGTTCCATTAATTAAAAAATTCACAAATTCATAATCTATATTATTATAAATAGCTCCACCATTCTCATCAGCAATATTATTAGTGAAAACATTAGAACCATTAATTAAATAATCAATTAGTAAATAGTCCCCATAACTTCTAATATTATTATAAATAGCTCCACCATTATTTTCTGCATAATTATTATTAAAGCTATTAGAATTGCTAATTAAATAATTAATATATCCTTCATCATTACTTGATTCATAATTATAATATATTGCACCGCCATCAAAAGCATTATTATCAGATAAATCATTACCATTTATAATTGATATATTTAAATTTGAATTTTGAGATATAGTTCCAGTAAAATATAATCCTCCACCATAACTTGCATTATTTGAATTAATTATATTATTATTGCTAATTTTTATATTAAAGTCTGTTATATCTTCATAAGCAGAATACTGGAAATAAATTCCCCCACCATTATCACTAGCATTATTATTAGATATATTATTACCATTATCAATTGTTAAATTAAAAGAAGCTCTATAAAGATTTATTGTAGAATAAATTCCTGCACCATTAGATGCAGAATTAAAACTGATTTCATTATTTTTACTTATTAAAACATTATATTTTTTATCACTTTCAGTTACACGAGAGTCTAAATATATTCCTCCACCATCTTCATAAGCTATATTGTTTGATATAACATTATTATCATAAATTGTTAAAGCATTATTTTCTGTATTTATGTTGGTAGAAAAACTAAAAAAGTATTGATCTTGTTGTGTAGCAAATCCATTATAAATTCCTCCACCATTTGCCTCAGCTAAATTTTCAACTATTACATTATTTTTATATATTAAAAAATTATTGCCATTATAATTATAAATTCCTCCACCATTTCTTTTTGCAGTGTTAAAACTTATATTAGTATTTTCACAGATTGTAAAATTATTTCCATTATTATTTCCAATAGTAGTACCACCTAAATTATATATTGCACCACCATCATATGCTTTATTATCATTAAATTTTGAATTATTAATTATTACATTATTACCTGTATTAAAAATAGCTCCACCATAATATGCAGAATTATAAGTTAAAGTAGTATAAATTAACTGTAAATAATCTCCTTCATTAAAAATAGCTCCACCACTATAATCATAGTCCTCAATATATGGTGTAAAACCATTAGTTAAAGTTAAATTTATAAGAGTTACATTATTTCCAGTTATATGAAATATTCTAACCTTTTCTAATCCATTAATTGTATGTCCATTACCAATTATTGTAAGATTATCAAATTGAATTTCAAGTCCATTATAATAAGTACTTTCCTCACCATCATCAAGAGTAATATTACCCTCCATATATATTACACCATTATCTCCCACATGAACAATAACACGATGTAATAAGCTAAAATTACCTTCCCCTACAATGGCACTGTCAAATGTTTCACTATTTTCATTTATTTCATCAACATCATCAATATATTCATTGTTTTCTATATCAATTGAATCAATTTCTTCTGCAGAAATAGACGATATTGAAAATAACAATATAATTATAAATAAAGATAAAAATCTTTTTTTATTAATCATAAAATCCCCCATTAAAATTTTAATTATTCAACCACGATTTTTTAATTAAAAACTTAATAATTATTTAATTACACCCCCAATGAAGAAATTATATTTAGATACTGTAATTATTAAAGATTTTTTTAATATACAGTTACAAGAAAACTATTTTCATTATAGAAATAATTCCAATACAAATACAATTTTCTTTATATGGAAAAGTATTTAGTTTTAATAATATATAATTTTTATGATTTAAAATTAGGTTAAACTTAAAAAAAACTAATTAAATTCAATAAAATTAAATTTATTTATTTAATTTTCATTATTTTATGAATTAATTATAAACAAAATAAATCATGATTTAGTTAAAAAATAGCTAATAATTTAAAAAAAAGTTATTTAAAAGGTAAATAATAGATTTACCTTTTATAAGTATGGGGATAAATAGTCAAAATTCTAATATATGGATTAATAGCTATTATTTACACATAAGGTATTGCCATTGAAATTAATCCTATTACAAAAAATGTTACAAAGTTGATTTTTGCTTTATTAATAATCATTTTAAAAGACTCCTTTTAATTTATTTATTAAAAGATTTTAAACTTAATATTATTATAATCCTCATCATATATAAAGTTTATAGTTTATGAACAGTTCGTTTTAATACATACAATATAATAATGAAAAAATTAATATAAATTACTATTAATTAAAATAAAAAATCAGTTCATTAAACAATAACTCATCATATTAACATTAAAAATAAATTAAGAAATTTTTCATTTAAAAAAATTCAAAGACAAAAATTATAAAAATGATTCAAGCTATCCACACTAATTTAAAAAAAGAAAAAATAAGAAGATTAATTAAAATCTTCTTTTTAATGGTAATATGATTAAGCTAATGATTAAAGCTAAAATTAAAATAGCTATAGGATTAGCTGTTTTTTGCATATTACTTGTGTTTAATGTTTTTGCATCAACAATATCCTTATCATTATTAATTGGACTAGGAGTAGGTCCAGGGGTAGGGCCTGGAGTAGGATCAACTATTACAGTTAAAACACCAGTTCCATTAGATGGATTATATAATTCATTTCCTAAAAATTCTGCAAAGATAGAATAAGTTCCTTCTTTAAAATCTTCAGGAATAGTCCAAGGATATTCAAATTCCCCATTAATTACATCAACAGTAACTTTTGATCCATCAGGCAATGTTAAAATAACTTCACCATTAATATAATCTCCATTGTCTGTAACTAAAGTTCCAATAATTATAACTTCTTCACCAGGTTTACCAGTAACATCATTCACAGTTATTTTAGTATCAACACTAGTAACATCTGTATTATTACTTGTAACATTTATACCATTAGGAATTTCATTGCTAGCTATATTTACAGTATTATTAAAGGTTTTATTAAATGCTTTTTCATTAACTTTAAAAATTAAAGTTAAAATAACTGTATCATTACCAGATAAAGTTCCATTATAAATCCATTTACCATTAGTATAACTCCATCCATCACCATCAAAATCAACATAAGTTAATCCTTCAGGAATATAATCAGTTACAATAATATTTGTAGCATCATCTAAACCAATATTAGTAATTGTAATAAGATATTCAATCAATTCACCAATAGTAACTATTTTAGACTCAGTTGTTTTTGAAGCTTCTAACTCAACAAAAGTAACATTAGTATTATTACTTGTAGCATTTTTACCTCTTGGTGTTTCATTACTAGCTATATTTGCAGTATTATTAAATACTCTATTAGCTTGAGAAGTAATTAAGAAGAATAATGTTATTTCAGCTATATCTCCAGTAGCTAAAGTATTATTATAATACCATATACCATTAGTATAATTCCATCCACTACCTTCAAAGCCAACATAAGTTAATCCATCAGGAATATAATCAGATAAAACTACACCAGTTGCATTATCTAAGCCATTATTAGCGATTGAAATTGTATAACTAATAATATCTCCAACATTAGCAATTTTAACATTAGTTGTTTTATTAATTTGTAAATTTACAAAAGTAAGATTAGTATTATTACTTGTAGCATTTCTACCAAATGGATACTGATCACTAGTAATATTTACAGTATTATTTATTGAATTTAGAGCATTTTCATTAACTATGAAAATTAAAGTTAAAATAATTGTCTCACCAGGAGCTAAATTAAGAGCATAAGTCCATAAACCAGTAAGATTATTATAATTCCAGTTATCACCAATATAATTATAATAACTTAAGCTATTAGGTAAATATTCACGAACTGTAACATTAGTTGCATTTTCACTACCATCATTAGTTATAGTAACATTATAATAAATTAACTCTCCAATATTAACAGAATCTACATCAGTGCTTTTAGAAATATTTAATAAATATTCAACAGAATTTAAAATACCATAATCGTTATATTGATAATCTAAATCTGCCCAATCATAGTATCCTTCAACTTTATATTGACCTACATCCCCAATAATAAGTGATTGACCTAAATAATAATGGCCATTTTCAAAATCTGAAATATCAGCAATTATATTAACTCCATTTGGACCAGTTAAATTAAATGTAAGATTTTGACCTACAATAATATTTCCATTATCATCAGTAATTTGACCATAGATTTTAACAACAGATCCCACTTCAACAATTCTAGTTGCATTATCTAAAAAGATAGCATGAGTTTCTGATAAAATAAAACCTAAATTATAGATCTTTTCAACTGAATCAGACCTCATTGTATTGTTTTTTAAATATAAATATCCATTATATGCTCCATAATGCTCATCATACTCTTCATCATTAAATATTAAATAAGAAGATCCATTAAAGGAAGAATTAAGAATAACTATCAGTGATTCTGGGCTATTATAAATAGCTGAACCATTAATTGCATTATTATTTATAAATGTAGAATTAATAATAACCATCCGTGAGAAGATTCCTGGAGTATTTCCTTCAAATCCATAATTAGCTATTGCACCACCTAAATTATTAGCAATATTATTATTTAAAGTTGTTCCATTTAAAAACATCATACCATAGCCATTAATAATTGCACCACCGTAATCAGCAAAATTATTATTAATTGTATTAGACCCAATAATGAAAATAAAACCTCCATCATTAATAATTGCACCACCTTCTGATGCATTATTATAGCTAATACTATTTGAACCATTAATTAAAATATTCCTATAACCATTATTATAAATTCCACCAGCAAAATCATATGCATTATTATAATCAATATTATTTGAACCATTAATTAAAACATTTATAATTCCATCTCTATTATTTTCATAAGAATAATATAAAGCTCCTCCACCATAAGAAGCATTGTTTTTAGATATATTATTACTTCCAGTTATAGTTAAATTTAAAATTCCATTTTCTCTTACATTATTAATATAATATATTCCTCCACCATTTTCTGCTTTGTTTAAAGTAATTGTATTATTTCCACTCATTAAAAAAGTATAATTATAACCATCATATATAGAAGAAGAAAAATATATTCCTCCACCATTTTCTAAAGCTGTATTTTCAGATATCGTATTATTACCAAATATTGTAAAAGAGTTATTAATAACTTCTATTCTACTTGAAGCCATTCTATTTTGCTGAGGACCGAAATAAAGATAGACATAAATTCCACCACCATTTACAGCACTATTGTTATTTATTAAATTGTTTCCATATATTAAAAAATTATTTCCATGATGATTATAAATTCCACCACCATCGCCATGTGCAATATTATTAGCTATAATAGTATTTCCATCAATTGTAAAATTATTTCCAGGATTATTACTAATATCATTACCACCATAATTAAAAATAGCCCCACCATCACCTGCTTCATTATTATTTAAAATTGAATCACTGATTGTCACAGCATTACCTATATTAAAAATAGCTCCACCTCTATTTGATGCACCTATTTTTGATACATTATTATAAGAGAGGGTTGTATTATATATTGAAATGTTGTGACCTTCATTATAAATAGCTCCACCTTCTGATGCATTATTATACATTAATATTGAGTTTATAATTTCTAAATTGTTCCCATTATTAAAAATAGCTCCGCCAGAACCATACATCTCAACATAATAATCCATATATGCATTATTATAATAAAATTTTGAATCTACAATTCTCCCATAATTTCCAAAAAGACCTAATGCTCCACCAGAAATAGCAACATTACCAATAAAAGTCATGTTGATTAATTGTAAATAGTCACCATTACTATAAATTGCACCACCATGGCCCCAGTTTTCATTAATTCCATTAATTAATGTTAAATTTTTAATTGTTACATTATCTGATTCTATTGTAAATATTCTAACTAAATTTTTTCCATCTATTGTATATCCATTACCTAAAATAGTAATATTATTCCAATTAATTTCAACACCATTAAGAAATGTTGTTTCTTCACCATTTGCAAGAGTAATATTACCTTCTAAATTAACAGTACCATTTTCTCCTGCATCATTAATAGCTTTTTGTAAGTTAGAAAAATTTCCAGAGGCATTTTGCACTGAATTTTTAGTGTTTGCTTCTTGAGAAATTTCTTCTATTAAATTATTTTGAAGATTTATATCATTATCTATTACATTATCATCATTGATTATCTCCTCTGCAGAAATAATCGATAGAGATAATAATAAAACACTAATAATTAATGCAATAGTAATTAATCTTCTCGTTTTATTAATCATATTAATTCTCCCATATTAAAATTTTAAACCACATTTTTTTTAAAAAATCTATTAATAGTTGATTTAAAACACATCTATTAAAGAAAGAATCATATTTAATTATTTATATAATTAAAAAAATTTTATTATATACTTAAAAAAATAATTTTCACTTGAAATTATTTTTAAATTAAATATAATTTTAATTTTCAACCACTAATATAAAATATTATATACTTTTAATTATATATCATTAACGATTTTTCAAAATAAAACAAAATTATTCATATTAAGTTTAAAATTATAAAAAATATAGGAAAATTTTTAATTAATAAACATTTTAGGGGTCTATTTTTTTTATGATTCTGAAAGAGTTTGTAGGTCTGTTTTTTTGTTATAACCGATTGTTGTAATTAGTCCTGCTAAAAATACTCCTAAGATTGTGATTTTTTTCACTGATTTTGGTGTATATTTGTTTATTTTCTTTAAATGTAATCCTTGTTTGCATAATTTAAAAAAATCTTCGATTTTTCCTCTTATTGGTTTATATTGTTTCCATTTTTTGATTAATTGGATTAATTTTTTGGCATTGTTTTTGTAAGACTTTTTGAGCTTTTTTGTGTCTTTATTTTTTGAATAGATGTCTAATGGATAGGATAATAACCCTTCTAATTTTTCTATTTTAATGTTTCCTTTTGGAAAAATGAAAGGGACAATGTTGTACTTTGCAATTCCATGAATATAATTATTGTAGCTGTAATATCCTTTATCAAATATTATTGTATCTTCTTTTTTTAATAAACGTCTTCTTTTTAGTTCTTGTAATATTTCATCAAATATTTTTGTATCGTGTTTTGCTCCAGAATGTATTAAAATAGCAACAGGTATTGCAGATTCATATTCTATCACTACTGTTGCTTTAAATCCAATATAAAAACCTTGCGAGCTTGAATAACTCCATTTCAGATCAAGTGATTTTAAATGTTCTTTACTTCTTTTTTTTCTTTTAACATTAAAATTTAAGTCTACGGGAGTTGCATCAATAATATAAGTCATTTTTCTATTTCTACGATGTAATTTAAATGTTTTTAATATCCTATTTGTAATTTCAAGAATTTGATCCTCAGAAATTTTTCCAAAAAAGTTATAAATCTGACTTGTTTTAGGAACACTACTAATATTAAAGAATTGTCTGAGTTCTAAACTATTATTTAAATCATTAACAATGAAATTAATATCTAAATCAAAAAATAAACCTGTAAAAATAATTTTTAAACATAAAATGAACAAATTAATGTTTTTAATACCATATGAAGCCATTATTTTCTGACTATTTGTGCAATCGATAATTTTAAATATTTTATCTAATAAAATATAATTTGGGTCGTTCTTTACATAATTAAGGTGATGTTTCATTATAATCGCCAATTATACTTTGTAACTCATCTTATATATAATTATGGACTGAACAACCCTTTAAACTAATTTTAAAAAATTATAAAAATGTATTTTTAAAATACAAACAGAAAATACATAAATACTGATAAAAATAAGAACACAAAATCATTTAATTTTAATTAAAAAAATAGATGGCTAAAACATTTATATGAAAAAACACAACAAGATTGTTTTTAATTAAAAAAACTAAATTTAATCATTTAAATTCATTTTAAAAACAAATAAATAAATTTCACATAATAAAACAAATTCTTTTTAAAACTAAGAAAATTTAATAAAAATTACTATTAATTAAAATAAAAAATCAGTTAATTAAACAACAACTTATCATATTAACATTAAACATAAAATAAGAATTTTTTCATTTAAAAAAATTCAAAGACAAAAATTATAAAAATGATTCAGCCTATCCCACACTAAGTAATTTAAAAAAGAAAAAATAAGAAGATTAATTAAAATCTTCTTTTTAAAGGTAATAAAACTAAAGCAGAAATCAAAACTAATAATAAAATAGCTATAGGATTTCCAGTTTTTTGCATATTACCTTCATCAATTAAGTTTTCACCATCTGTAGGTTTTGGACTAGGTCCAGGTGTTGGTCCAGGTGTTGGATCGACTATTACAGTTATAGTACCAGTAGCATTAGAAGATAAGTAGAAATCATCTCCAATAAATTCTGCAAATACAGGATAGCTACCAGCTTTAAATGATTTAGGAATCATCCAAAGATATTCAAATACACCATCAATAACCTCAACAATAACTACAGTTCCATCAGGTAAAATTAAACTAACATTACCAGTTAATGGATTACCTCGCTCATCATGAACAGTTCCAGTAATTAATACAATTTCACCTGGTTTACCTTCTGCATCACTAACAGTAGTGACAGTAGATAATTTAAGAACATCAGCAATACCAGTAGCATCAGATGATTCATAAGTATCATCACCATTAAATACTACTTCAACATCATAAGTTCCAGGTTTAAAATCATCAGGAATAGTCCAATTATAACTATATTCACCATCAGTAACATTAACAGTAACATTTGAACCATCAGGTAAAGTAATAATTACAGTACCATTTAATGGATTGTCAAATTCATCTGTAACTGTTCCATTAATAGTTACATTATCACCAGGTTTACCAGTAACATTATTTACTGTTGTAATAGTTTCAATTTTACTTACATTAGTATTATTACTAGTTGCATTTGATCCAGTTGGAGTTTCATTACTTGCTACATTTACAGTATTATTTAACACACCAGATGCATTAGAATTAACAGTGAAGAATAATACAATTTCAATCATTTCTCCAACATATAATGTATTTGCATAATACCATTTACCAGTAGTTTTATTGTAAGTCCAATTATCACCAACAAAGTCCACATAAGTTAATCCTTCAGGTATGAAATCAGTTAAAACAACTTCGGTTGCATCATCAAAACCAATATTATAAATAGATATTGTGTAATTGATCATATCGCCGATTTTAACTGCTTCTAAACTTGGAATTTTAGTAATGTCAAAGATAACACCAGTAATATTAATATCATCACTAGTATTAGTATGACCACCAGGAGTTTCATTAGTTTTAATAGTAACACTATTATTTAAGAATCCTGTTGCATTAGCATTAACTCTAAAGAATAAAACAATACTAACACTTTCATTAATACCTAAAGATCCATTATAAGTCCAAATACCAGTAGCATTATTATAATCCCATTCATCACCTAAATAGCTAACATAAGTTAAGCCTGCAGGAATATGATCAAATATAGTAACAGTATTTGCAATACTTGTACCTACATTTGTAACAGTAACAGTATAGTTAATCATTTCATTAACATTAACTTTTGTAACATTAGTATTTTTAATAATAGCTAAGCTAACATTTGTAATTGTAGTATTATTACTAGATGCATTTTTACCATCAGGAGTTTGATTACTTGTAACATTAACAGTATTATTGATAAAGGTAGTTGCATTAGTATTTACTCTAAATATTAAAATTAACTCAACAGTTTCACCAGCATTTAAAACATTATTATAAATCCAAGTACCTGTAAGATTATTATAAGTCCAATCACCAACAAATCCAACACAATCTAAAGTGTTTGGAATATAATCAATTACAGTAACATTAGTAGCATTATCATTACCAATATTAGTAATAACTATTGTATAGTTTATAATTTCTCCAATATTAACAGAATTAGCTCCAGGAGTTTTAGTAATAGTTAAATTAACATTTAAAATATTAGTATCATTACTTGTAGTATTAGTTCCATTAGGAGTCTCAGTTGTAGTGACATTTACAGTATTATTAACAATACCTTGTTTTTCACCATTAACTAAGAATACTAAAATTAAACTAACACTTTCACCTGCAGATAAGTTTCCATCATATTTCCAAATACTAGATCCAGCAATATGAGTCCAATTAAGATAATTAGTTTCATTTAATGTAAGACCTTCTGGGAAGAAATCTTCAATAGTAATATTAGTTGCATCAATATTTCCTAAATTAGTAATAGTAATATTATAACTAATATAATCTCCAAAACGAGCTGTAGTAGTATTTACAGATTTTGTAGTATTAATAATAACTCCATAAATTGTAGTATTATCACTTGTAGTGTTTCTACCATCTGGAGTTTGATTAGTGGTAACATTTACTGTATTATTAATAATTCCAACCTTTTCATCATTTACTTTAAAGTAAACAATTAAAGTTGTGCTTTGATTAATAGCTAATGTTCCATTAAATGTCCAAGACCCATCTTCATTATCTATCCATTCATCACCTAAATAGTCTAAATAAGTTAAACCAGTCGGGAAATAATCTTTTAAAGTTATATTAGTTGAATTTGCATTACCAGTGTTTTTAATAGTAATATTGTAAGCTATTAAATCACCAAATACTGCTGAACTAGTATTAACTTTTTTACTTACATTTAAGTATTCACCAGTAATTGTAGTGTTTTCACTTGTAGTATTATTACCTTCAGGAGTTTGTTGAGTAGTTACATTTACTGTATTATTGATATTTCCAATAACATCTCCATTTACACGGAAAACTAAAGTTAAAACGATTGTTTGATTAGAACGTAAAGATCCTCTATAAGTCCAAGTTGCAACATCATCAAATTCAACATTCCAACCATGAACAGTATGATTAATTAAATCTAAACCTTCAGGAAGATATTCCATAATAACAATATTACTAGCAGTTATAGAACCAATGTTTTTAACATAAACTTTATATTCAATATAATCACCAATTACAGCTTCAGTTACATTAACTTCTTTAGCATATGATAAAGTTACAGTTTTAATAGAAGTATTTTCACTTGTAGTATTATTACCATCAGGAGTCTGATCTGAAGTAATATTTACAGTATTATTAATATCTTCTTCAACTAAACTAGTTACTTTAAATATTAAAGTTAAATTAATGATTTCATCTTTAGCAAGTGATCTAGTATATGTCCAAGTTCCATCTTGATTATCACTCCAATAATCATCATCAGCAACTTCAACAAATGTTAAACCATTAGGAACATATTCAATAATAGTAACATTAGTTGCAGAAGAATTACCAGTATTTTTAATATTAACAGTATATGAAATCAAATCATTAAGACGAGCTTCAGTCATATTAACAGTTTTATTAATTTCTAAAACAACACTGGTTAAATTGACATCCTCAGAATCATTTTTACCATTAGGAGTTTCATTACTTTTAACTGTAGCTATATTAGTAACATTAGTAGTAACATTACCAACTACTTTAAATATTAAAATTAAAGAAGCAGATTCCCCTTGTTTTAAAGTACCAATATATTCCCATACATTAGTATCTCCAACACGTTGCCAATTAGGATTATTCATTAAATCAGTTTGAAGTTTTAAACCATCAGGTAAAGAATCAGAAACTCTAATTAAAGTAGCTTCTTGAGAACCAGTATTAGTAATAGTGATATTATAACTAACTAATTCGCCAACATTAGCTGTTGTAACATTAGCTATTTTAGTAATATCAAAAGATACATTAGTTAAAATAGTGTTCTCACTTGTAGCATTTTTACCTTCAGGAGTTTCATCACTTGTAGTATTAACAGTGTTATTTATAGAACCTGTTTGTTTACCATTAACAGTGAATTTTAAAACTAAAGTAGCTATTCCATCATATGCAGATAAATCACCATATGTGAATGTATCAATGCCATTAAAAATCCAACCTTGAGCAATCCAATGATCATCATTAATGAAATCTAAACCTTCTGGGAAGTATTCTATAATTTTAACATTATGTGCATCAGTAGAACCAATATTAGTAACAGTTATAGTATATTCAATAACATCTCCAACAGCAGCTACCTTAGTTGTAGTAGTTTTTATAACATCCAATGTAACATTTTCAATGAAAGTATTATCACTTGTAGTATTAGTTCCATTAGGAGTTTCAGTAGTAGTTACATTTACAGTATTATTTAAAATACCTGATGTTTTACCATTAACTAAAAATTCTAATTGTAAAAGAACAGTTTGCCCTGGAGTTATATTTCCAAGATAAGTCCAAGTTCCATCATTATTATAATTCCAAAGACCATAATTATCAGTTTTTCTATCTAAACCTTCAGGAATATAATCTTTAACAATTACATTTGTAGCATTTATATTACCATTATTAGTAATAGTAATATTATAATGGATTGTATCTCCTTCTTTAGCATTAGTAGCATTAACTTTTTTACTAGTAGTTAAATTAACACCATAAAGGAGAGTATTATTTGTTGTATCATTTTTTTCTTGCCATGTTGCAGTATTAGTAATATTTCCAAAATAGTTACCATTAACTCTGAAAACAACTATGAGACTTATAGATTCTCCAGGAGACATTCCATAATTATAATAAAAGGTATATGAATTCCCAACGCTACGCCAACTATCCCAGCTACAGCTATCAAAAGTTAATCCAGAATGAATAATATCATATACTGCTTGTGAATATCCAAGATATTCTGGGCCTAAATTAGTAATAGTAATATTATATTTAATTAAATCTCCAATTGTAGCATTTGTTGCATTAACCGTTTTTGTAATGTTAAAAAATTCTTTATATATGGTTGTATTTATACTAGTTACATTATATTCTTCAGAAACTTCATCATGAATTATATTTAAAGTATTATTAATAATTTTAGTATTATTATTTCCTACAAAATTTGCATTAACAATCATATGAAAAGTAAATGTTCCATTTTGACCAGATTTTAATAAAGGAATACGTATAATATAACCACTGTATGGATGTGAACCAATAGTTTGAGACGAATAGTCGAAATTATTTGTTCCTTGAATAAAGTAACAAGATAATTCTCCAGGGAAATAATCAGATATAACAATATTTGTTAAATCATCATTACCACTATTTTCAATATAAACTGTATAAACCATAGTTCCTCCATTTAATACATAATAATCTGTTGTAGTTTTTGTAATAGTTAAATTTACTAAAACAACTGAAGTGTCATTACTTTTATTAGTAGTTCCATTAGGAGTTTGATCAGTAGTTACATTAACTTCATTATTCACAGTTCCAAAGAAATCATCATCTAATTTATAAACAAGAGTTAAATTAACACTTTCACCCACTTCTAAAATTGGAGCATAAGTCCATTTAGTATTAGAAACTTTTGTCCAACCTGCTTCAAATGTATTTGAAGTTAAAACAGCATTCCCAGGACCATAATCATAAACAGTAACACCAGTTGCATTTCCATTTCCAATATTAGTAATTGTAATAGTATAGGTAATAGAATCTCCCATATATACTCTAGTATCATTAACTAATTTAATAACTTCTAAATCAACATAAGTTACATTAGTATTATCACTAGTAGTATTATTGCCTTCAGGAGTTTGATTAGTTGTTGTATTAATAGTATTATTAACAACAGGAACATTTCCAACTATTCTAAATACTAAAATCAAAGAAGCATTTTTTGTTGATTCTAAATTTTCTTTTAATAACCATACACCATTACCAAGATATTTCCAATCATCATAACTACTTTTACCTAAATCTAATTCTAAAAATTCATTTAAATATTCTCTAACATATACTTCTGTAGCATTTGTAGTTCCTACATTAGTAACAGTTATGGTATAATTAATTAAATCTCCTTTATTAGCACTAGTTTGATTAACTTTTTTAGTAACTTCTAAAGAAACATTTGTTAAAGTGGTATTTTCACTAGTAGCATTAGTACCATTTACAGTTTCATTATCAAATACTGTTACAGTATTATTAATAACACCAAGATAAGATCCATCAACTTCAAAGATAAATTGTAAAATACTTTCTTCATTAGGATTTAAATGTTTATTAAAAGTCCATGTAATATTATCAAGAGTTGTCCAATCAGTAGAGGCAATAACATCAACAAGTTTTAAACCTGGAGGGAAATTATCAGTTATTTTAATATCTGAAACATTTGTAGTACCATTATTACGAATATCAATAATATAAGAAATTAAATCTCCAACTTGTGCTTGACTAACATTAACAGTTTTATTAATTAATAAAGGATTAGTAATTTGAACAGAAACATTAGTTTTATTTGAAGTAAGATTAGCTGCAATAGTAGCTATATTTAAAATACTACCAGTAACATTACCTATTACTTCATATCTGACTTTGATTGTAGAAGAAGTAGCTAATTCATTCAATGTCCAAACAGTTTTTCCACTAGTAGCATTTATTGTCCATGAACCATGATCTGAACCTAGGAATTTTAATCCATTTGGAGTTTCATCTGTTAAAACTAATTCTGTTAATGCTGTTTGTCCAGTACTAGTAACAGTTATAGTATATTCAATAATATCTCCTATTTTTGCATGAGTGACATTAGCTGTTTTTGTAATAGTAACATCAGGTACTAAATCATCATCAGAAATAGTAACTGGTGCATTTGCTTGAAGATTTGAGTCAAATAAATCTTCATATCCTGCTCTAACTAGATTAGACCCACCATTTTTGGTTAATGCTTTAAAGTTCACAATAAAAGAAACAGTTTGTCCTGGAGAAATAAATCCTTCATATGTCCAATAATCTTCTCTAACATCATTCCAAGCATTATCACCAAGATTGTTCCATCCTAAATACTCAATGTCATTAGAATTAGGGAAATATTCTTGAACCCATAATCCAGTAATATTATCATTACCAGTGTTTGTAAAAGATATTGTAAATGAAAATTCTTCTCCTTGTTTAATTTTTTCTTCATTTAAAGTTTTATTAAGTTGTGCAGTTTTAATTGAAATATATGATTGATTGCTTGTAGCATTTTTACTTTCAGTAATATCATCAGCATCAATATTTACTTTATTCTCTACATAAAAGTCTAAACCGACTTGATCTGTATTAATTTTAAAGGTTAAAGTCAATGTAGCATTTCGACCAGAAGCTAATGTACCTTTATAAGTCCAAGTATTTAAAACAGCATCATAATCCCATAATGAAGAATCTCCAGTATAATCTATAATTAATTGTTTTGGAATATAATCAGTAATTACAATATTACTAGCGGATGATAATCCAGTATTAGTAACTGTTATAGTGTAAGTTAAAGTTTCATTTAAAAGAACCTTAAATTTATCAACAGATTTAGTAATATCTAATTGAACATCAATTAATTCAGTTGAATTACTTAAATCAGAAACTTCATCAGATACTTCTGAACTTCCAGCATATGCAGTATTAATTGCATTTTCTATTGAAGTTCCATCAACTAAACAAACAATAGTTAAAGTGGCTGGTGTTTCAGGAGTTAAATCTCCAATCAATTCCCACCTATCATTATCTACTCGATTCCATTTATCATTATTATGACTAGAATATGTTAATCCATTAGGTAATACATCATTAATATAAACATTTTTAGCATCACTAGATCCAGTATTTGTAACTGTAATTGTATAAGTTACATAATCACCAGTTTTTGCTGAGTCTACATCAACAGTCTTACTAATAGTTAAAGAAACATTAGTTAATTCAGTTGAATCACTGGTAGCATTTGTATCTTTACTTTCATCACTTGTTACATCAATATAATTTTCAACTGATCCTGTGAATTTACCATTTACTTTATAAATAAGTTTTAGTTGAACATCATCTCCTTCAGCTAATGAACCAGAATAAATCCAATTATTACCTTCTTTAGTCCATCCACTTACACTTTGAGTTATTAATTCTAATCCTATAATATCATATTCTGAAACAACAATATTACTTGCAGCCCCATTACCATTATTTGTAATAGTAATTGTATAAGTAATTTCATCACCAACATTAGCTGTATTTACATCAACATCTTTTGTAACATCTAAAATAGCTGTTGTAATAAGTACATCATCACTTGTAGCATTTACTTCATAAGATATTTCATCACTTCCAGCATATGCAGTATTTGATACCTCATCAGCAACTGCACCATTAGCTTTTAAAACTAATGTTAAAACAGCATCTGCACCACCAGCTAAAATATCATTAAAAGTCCAAAGAGAAATGCCATCATAATCCCATTCAGCATCATTATGGCTATCATAAGTAAAACCATCAGGAATTACATCTCTAATATAAACACCATTAGCACCAGTTGAACCAGAATTACTAACAGTTATTGTATATGTTACAGTTTCACCAATATTTACTGAATTTACATCAGAAGTTTTAGTTATTTCTAATGTAACATTGGTTAAATCTGTGTTTTCACTTGAATTACTTGTATCTGCAATAGTTTGATTATTACTAACACTTACTTCATTGCTTACCTCACCAGTAGCTTTACCATTCACTTTAAAAGTAATAGTTAAAGTAGTAGTTCCTTTAGAAGCAAGTTCATTTGCATAAGTCCATAAAACACCATCAGGTGTTGAAGACCAACCATTGCCTGATCCACCAATAAAATCTAATCCATTAGGAATAATTTCATTTAATGTAATACCAGATGCAGATGTTGAACCATCATTTGTAATAGTAATCGTATATGTAATTTCATCACCAATATTTGCTGATTTAACATCAGTTGTTTTTATAACTATTATATTAACATCAGTTATATCAACAACATTACTATCAGTGATTACACCTTCTGTAAATTCATTACTTGTAACATTAGCATTATTAACTATATTTCCTACTGCATTTCCATCTACCAAACAATATATTGTTAAGTTTACAGATTCACCAGCAGCTAAATCATCATCTAAATTATAATAATTTCCATCTTTAGTCCATTTATCAGCAAGATGATTAACATAATCTAATCCTGTAGGAAGCAAATCATAAACACTAACACCTGTTGCTGTACTTTTACCAGTATTTGTAACAGTAATTGTGTAAGTTACATATTCTCCTACATTTGCATTTGTTACATCAGAACTTTTAGAAATAGTTAATACAACATCTTTAAATTCTGTATTATCACTTGTATATTCCTTTCCACCAGTTTCTTCACTGTATACATAAATTGTATTATTTGTTAAACCTGTTATTTTACCATTAACACCGAATACTAATGCTAATGTTGTATTTTCTCCAATAAGTAAGGTAGCATTGTAGATAAACTTATCACCGTCGTGTATCCAATGTGCACCAATTACATCATTTAAATCTAAGCCTTCTGATATGAAATCTAAAACATAAAGGCCTGTAATATCTTCTGTTCCATTGTTTGTTATAACAATGGTATATATAAGTTCGTCTCCAGTATTAACACTGTCAGAACTAACAATTTGTTCTACTTTCAAAGAAGCAGAATCTGATTTAATTTCGTTTAATTGTATAGTTTCTTCATATAAAACAGAACTTTTATCAATTGATAAACCATTTTCTGTTTGATTTTCATCTATATTATTATTAAACTTATTATCATTTGTATTTACAGAATAATCTAAATCATCATTAATTATATCATTATTTTCTAAATCAACCATATCATCAGCTGATACAATACCTACTGATAACAAGAAAATAACAAAACAAATTAAGATTTTTAAAAAATCTGCTTTCGTTTTTTGCATATTTTTTTTACTCCCACACCTTAATAAAAACATTGTTTTAAACAACCACAACAGTTTTAAACAATGTAAACGTTTTTATATCAATAATACTTTTTTAAAATTCAATAAAAAAGCATATAATAGTTAGATGAAATTCCTTTATAATATTAATTATATATTACAAAAGTTGATTTATTAATAAAATTTAATGAAAAAATGCGAAAAATCATTTAAAAATATAAAATATAAATCATTTCATTTAATAAATTTTGAAATTAATATATATTATTAAAATGTCAAATATATTTTTTAATTATAAAATTCAAGAAAAAAATATACAAGAACTAGAAATTTCATATACAATAGAATTTTAAAAAACATATAAAATAATGATAAATTATATACAAAAAACTTAAACATAGCTAATTTTATAAAAAAATAAAAAAAACTAAGAAAAAAATATTAAACAAAATCTAAAAACTATGAAAAAAAATAAAAAAAATAATTTTTCAAAATTAATTGAAAAATTTTTATGGCTTAACTATAATATTATTAGATGTTTCATAATCTTCATAGTAAACTGTTGCAATATAATGACCAGGATCCAAATTAATATTTAAAATAGCTACACCACTAGCATTAGTAGTTCTATTATAAAATACACCATTAATATTAATTGTAACATTAACATCAGGTACAGGATCTCCTACATCATTTAAAACTAAAATATCATAAGTAGTTCTATTAGATGAGGTCATTGTAATATCTGTAGTATTTAAAATTGATTTAACAATAATTATATTTGAAATATTTAAACCATTAGGATGAGTTACAGTAGCAATATAATTACCAGGATCCAAATTAATATTTAAGGTAGCTATACCACTAGCATTAGTAGTACGGTTATAAAATACACCATTAATATTAATTGTAACATTAGCACCTACTAAAAGTTCACCAGTATTACCCCAAACAGTAATATGATACTGACTACCATTACGATAATATTTAGTTAAATTATCAGCAAAAAGATTAGCATACACTTTAATAATATAACTCATATTCAAACCATCATTAAAATTAATAGCAGTAATAATATACACACCAGGATCTAAATTGATATTTAATGTAACATTACCATCACTATTAGTTGTACGGTTATAAAATACACCATTAATATTAAAAGTAACATTTTTATTAGCTAATGCACTACCATTTGCATAAATAAATACAGCTTCAAACTCAGTTCCATTTCTATAGAATTTCTCTAAATCCTCAGCAATAATAGTAGGACTAACAAAAACAGAATTATTAACAGTTAAATTACCATAAACAGTCTCCGCAGTATAATTATTAGGTCTTAAATTAATAGCTAAACTAGCAGCACCAGAACTATTAGTAGTACGATTATAACTAACGCCATTAATAGTAATAGTAACATTAACGCCAATAATAGGATTACCATAAGCATCTAATAAATAAACAACATATCTTGTACCATCTAAATAAACCAAAGTAATATTATTACCAGTTAAAACAATATAATTAGAAAAAATAGTAAAATTACTAGAATTAGACATAGGACCATACTTATTATTACCTAAATATGTAACATTAGCAGTATAATTACCATCATCTAAATCAGTAATAGTTAAACTACCACTACCATTAATTAACTCAATAGTATAGTTATCATTTCCAATAGTAAGGTTAACAAATCCATTAATATCAGATTCTGTAACAACACTAACAGTAACATTAGAACCATTTACTATAGTAGAAACATTCAAATTATAATCAAGAATTTTATTTGCTTGGAAAATACCTAAAGGAATTATTTCATTATCAACAACAATAAAGAAATTATCAATAACTGATTCGTTTGTTTTAACATTCATAACATCAGTATTTTTAGCTATTTGAGAATTATAAAGATTATTTAAACTATCAACTAAATCAGCATTAAAATCAGGTAATTTTTCAACACCAGTATTATCTTTAGTTCCATTTAAATAGAAAGTATAATTAATAGACCAATTTCCACCAACAAAAACATTATTAACTAAAGCAGTTGCATTAGCAACAAAATAGCTATTAATTTCAGCAATAGCTAAAATATCAGAAATATTATTAGAACCCCACCAATTATAGTTTAAATCATTTGAAGTTGATGATGGACCTAAAATCAAAGCATTTGTATTTGAAAAAATACGATTATAATTTACAATAGCATCCCTATTTAAATAAATTCCTTCCGTATTATTATAGATATTTGAACCTACAATAACATTATCATCACCAGCTATATGGAAAGCTCTTGTATTATTAAATAAAGTGTTGTTTGTAATAGTATTATTTAGTCCAGTTACATATATTCCATATGAATTACCATATACATCATTATTACTTATATTACCATTACTTGAAGGTAAATACAATCCATAAGAATTATTAAAAATAGCATTATTTTCAATTATCCCATTTACACCAGGAGAATATATTCCATAAACATTATTATAAACAAAATTATTATCTGTAACTGAATTAGTAGATTGGACAGCTATAGCTCTTTCAAAATCACTGACTTCATTATTTGAAATATAAAAATTATCAGAGTTGAAATTAATTATTCCATAAGATGAAGCATATTCTAAACCACTAATATTATTATCAGAAACATTAAAATTGTATGAATATTGTAAATAAAATCCTTGGCGGACATTACTTACATTATTACCATAAACATTAGAATTATTAAATTTATAAGAGCCATAACCATACAAACGAATTCCATAATAGTAATTTGATATGTCATTATCATTAATTGTAATATTTGTAAATGTATAAGCACCATTTACATAAGCTACTATAGCAAATGAAGAACTCCTATATAAACCATCAATTAAATTATTTGAAATTGTATAATTTACAATAGATTTAGTACTAGTTATATAAATTCCACCAGACCAAGCAGAACTTTGTTTACTTGTACTATTTTCAATTCTATTATCTTTAATAATTAAATTATCAGAATTCTGTACAATAATTGCAAAACAAGGTTCACTAGCAGTTACAGTTACAGTTCCTAAAGTATTTGAAATATTATTTTTTAAAATATTAATCTTATTTGAATTATAAATAAGCATCGCTTGATTTCTTGTTGTAGTATTGATAACATTATTTATAATTGTAAGATTTAAAGAATTTTGAACTTCTATTCCTGCATCCACTTGATCTTTACAAGTATTATTATCAATAATACTATTACTAGCAGTTTTTAAAAAAATACTTCTAATATTAGAAAATAGTTCATTATTAGTAATTGAAAGACTAGTACCTCCCCCATTAATAGAAATTCCATAATGTTTATTATTAAAAATAGTATTAGCATCAATTATAATATTAGTAATAAATGGATTCCCATCAGAATGTATACCATTATAATTATTACTATAGGGTTCTAGATTTTGAATAATTTTTGGAGTGTTGTTTGTTCTTCTTTTGGTTTTTTGATATGTAGTATTTGTTGTGATTGGTAGGGTACTTTTTCTTTTTTGTTATTTTCTGTTTTATCTTTTTTTTCTTTCTTTTTGTATTGTTTTCTTGATTGTTGTTCTAGGTTTCCTTCTGCTATTTGTTGCATTTTTGTTTTTGTGTTGTATCCTTCTTGTATGGTTATTGTTGTTAATAATATGGATAAATATATTGTTTTGTTGACTGATTTTTGTGTGTATTTGTGTAATTTTCCTAATCCGAATGCATTTTTGCTTATTTTAAAAAAATCTTCTATTTTTCCACGTATGGGTTTGTAATTTTTCCAGTTACTTAGCATGTGTATTAATATGTTTTTAATGCTTTGGAATAGTTTT
The DNA here is from genome assembly GCF_046197865.1 of Methanobrevibacter sp. DSM 116169. Classification (GTDB taxonomy): domain Archaea; phylum Methanobacteriota; class Methanobacteria; order Methanobacteriales; family Methanobacteriaceae; genus JAHKLT01. The sequence goes on from NZ_CP166990.1 coordinate 1,047,363, forward strand.
TTAGTTTGATTTTTGTTCTTTGTTGGTTTAAATACGTCTAGTGGGTAGGATATTAGGTTGTTTAGTTTTTCGATTTTGAAGTAAGTTTTTGGAAATATCATTGGGATGATTTTGTATTGGTTAATTCCTATTAAATAGTTTTTGTATGAGTAGTATCCTCTGTCGAATAATATTATGTCTTTGTGTTTGATTATTCGTCTTCTTTTGAGTTCTTTTAAAATAGGTTCGAAAAGTTTAGAATCGTGTGGTGCTCCTGGATGGATTAAAATGGAGACAGGACATAATGTTTCTTCATTTAAGACTACTGTTACTTTAAATCCTATGAAACTGCCTTTTGTAGTGGAATAACCCCATTTTAATTTTAATTTTTCTAATTTTTCCAAACTAATGTATTTTCGAATATGGTTAATATCACACTCTACTGGTGTTGCATCAACAATATATTTATTATTTATTCGTCTGTTTGGTTTATTAAGCCTATTTAATATACTGTTTACAATATTACAGAATTGTATATCAGAATATCGACTAACATATTCGAAAACTTGATCAGAACTAGGAATTTCATCTTCAATACTTAAAAAATTTTTCAATTTATTATTCTTATTTAACTCATCAACAACTTTAGTAACTGGATAATCAAAATATAAACCTGTAAAAATAATTTTTATACAAATTATCATCATTTTAATGTTTTTAACATTATTTCGAGCATAAATTTGCATTGAAATTTCAGAATCGATATATTTAAATATTTTAGCCAACAACTTATACTTAGGGTCTTTTTTACTTACATTTAAACTAGGTAACATTATTATCGCCAAATAATTATTTGTTACTCATAGTATTTAAATTGTATAGTTATAAAAGACCCTTTTTTATTAAAAAAAATAATTCAAGAGTACTATAAAAAAAGAACCATAGAATTATAATCAATATGGAAAAATAAGAAAGTAAAAGTACTGAAAAATTATAAAATTTCTAGAACCCTATATTACTAATATGATTATTATAAATTGTAATATTTGAAAGTGGACTTGTACCAGCTAAATAAATTCCTGCATAACCTACAGGCGATTCTACTCCTATAATGTTAAATCCATTAATTTCAACATTAGATTTAGAAATTGATAAAACATTAAAATTTCCTTTTGCACTTAAATTAACTTCACCATTCGCTTTTAAAGTTAATTCTTTATTAATATTAATTGTAGAATCAGTTTCATAATTTCCTGATAAAAATTCTATTATATCCCCATCATTAGCATCATTAGCAATGACTGAAGTATAATTATTATTATCTACTTGCCATTCAGCTGCTGAAACTGAAGACATTGATATAAACATTATTAAAAATAATGAAAATATAAAAAACTTCTTAAAATTATTATTCAAGCAAAAACCTCCTTAATTTAGTTAAATATTTTTATAATATTTTAACTATGAATAATATGTTTTTAATAATTTAAAATATTATTTAAAAAAATAAAAATAATAAAAATGAAATAGCTATAAAGAATTTATAGCTTCAACAATTAAATTTATAGTAGCTTCAATATCTTTAAAACTACAAACACTTACAGGAGTGTGAATATATCTAGTTGGAACTGATAAGACACCTGTTGGAATACCTTCTTTTGTTAAATGTATTGCAGTTCCATCAGTTGTTCCACCATCACTAACTTCAAGTTGATATGGAATATCGTTATCATCGCCTGCTTTAGTTAGTAAATCCCTAATTACTTTAGGTGTAATAATACCACGTCCACCTGCATCAACAAGTACAATAGCTGGACCTTCACCTGCTTTTACTGGTGCCTCATCTGGTTTAATTCCTGGATGGTCACCTGATAATGTTACATCAAGTGCTATTGCCATATCTGGATTAAGTTTATAAGCTGATGTTTTAGCACCTTTAAGCCCTACTTCTTCTTGAACTGTTCCAACACCATATACAGTAGCTCGAGTATCTACTCTTTTAAAGACTTCCATCATTACATAGCATCCTACACGGTTATCTAATGCTTTACCCATTATTAAATCATTTGAATACTCTTCAAAGTAAGATTTAAATGTAATTGGATCTCCAATTGAAACCATTTCTAATGCTTCTTTATTACTAGATGCACCAATGTCAATAAACATATCTTCAGCTTTTACAACTTTATTTCTCTCAGATGGTTTTGTAATATGAGGAGGTTTAGAACCAATTACTCCATTAATTTCTCCTTTTTCAGTATGAATTGTAACAGCTTGATTCATTAACATTTGATCATTAATTCCCCCAATTGTAGAAAATTTAATAAATCCCTTTTTATCAATAAATCTAACCATTAAACCAATTTCATCCATGTGAGATGCAAGCATAATAGAAGGAGCTTTTTTTTCTCCTTTTTTAGTAGCTATTACATTTCCCATAGTATCTTCTTCAATACTATCAGCAGAATCTTTTAATTCTCTTTTTAAAATTTTAGCTATTTCTCCTTCAAAACCAGAAATTCCTGGTGTAAGAGATAATTCTTTCATTAATTTCATTTAATCACCTTTTTCATTTAAAGCTTTAAAACCTATAGGAACAGTACTGTATTTTGTTCCACTAGCTGCAACAACATCTTCTACATTTGGAGTAAGATAAGAGTATGGTTTCCATGATTTATTAACATCTTGGCCTACAATTGAAACATCATCTACTATATTATTTTCAAGTAAATATATAAGTATTGAACTTACAACACCACCATCTTGGCCTATTACAGCATTAGATTTAGCTTGAAATATCCTTAAATAATTTCCTAAAGGATTCTCATCAATATCATCATCATATATTTCATTACTTACAAAAGTTCTAGGACAAGCAAAATAACATGCATGACATTCTTCAAGACATTCACCTTTCTTAACAGGTTTTCTATCATCAATTTTTATAATATCTTCAGGACATACATATTCACAAGCACCACAAAGAACACAAGAACCAACACTAATTACATCAGCTTCTAAATTATCAAAATGACAGTTCTCAGATTCTTTGTAGAATTCTTCTTCACTAAGATTTCGCTTAGATAAAACTGGTCTTGAAATACTTTCTCTTTTAGCTATATTTTTAAGATTTTTTGAAATTTTCTTATTAGAAATCTTTTCAAGTAAATCATGGCCTTTATCAGAAAGTTTATCAATTTCAATATATCTTTTTTTAATACATCCTTCAATAATCTCTTGACCCTTTTTAGTTCTAACAATAACTGTTGAATAACCTTTAGAAGATCCAACAGAACCAACTGAAATATCTGCACTATTAGCTGTATAATCTGTACATACTTCACAATTTTTACGTGTAAAAGGTTCAGTTTGTGATAATGGAACTTTAAAAACATTTCCATCTATTAAATTAGCTATGAAAAATCCATTTTCAATTTTAAAATCCTTAACTTCAAATAATGCAATATCATTTTCTTTTAAAAATTTCTCAAGATATGAATATGAAAAGTTTTCCATGCAGAATAAACCAATCTTAACATCAATTGGAGATCCACCAGTTTCATTTTCATATCTATTAATCTTCTCTCCTGCTAAAACTTGACAAGGAGTTCCAACCATAGCTGTCTTATTATCTGATATAAAATCACCTCTAAAATGTAACTAGTTAAAAAATAAAATACTTGAATAATTACAAGATATAATTATTAAAATTAAAAAATTTTTAAATTATAAGATAAATTATCAATAATAATTATGTATTTTAATATTAAAATACTTTTTGTTAAAAAATTAAAAAAAGAAAAAATTAAATAAATTGTTTAAAGAAATCTTCTAAAACTTCGTCTTCTAAAGGTTTAGGGATAGAATAGTTATCATTTTCTAAAATATCACTAGCTAAAGTGTAATATTCTTCTCTTTCAGTGGAATTTGGAAATTTTTCAACAACAGTTTTTGCATCTATCTCACTTTTTTGAATTAAATCACTTCTACTTATTTTACCAATTACATTAGTATTAATTAAAGAAGAAAATTCTGAGACAATTTCTTCCTCATTTTCAATTCCTTTAGAATTTAAAATAATACCTGATAGTTTGCTTTTTAATTTTAAAATTCCACGTGATATATTATTAGCTGCATATAATGACATAAATTCTCCTGATGTTACAATAAATGTTTCATCAGCATATTTTTCTCTTAGAGGAACTGAAAATCCACCACATACAACATCTCCTAGGACGTCATAGATGATTACATCAAATTTTTGAGTTAAAACTTCCAAATTTTCAAGTCTTTTCATAGCTACTATAACACCACGGCCTGCACAACCTATTCCAGGTTCTGGTCCTCCACTTTCAACACATTTAATGTCTTTATAACCAGAAAATATCAAGTCTTCTATTTGAGGATTTTTATTTTTACTTAGAGTTTTTACAACTGTTGGAATTCTTTTGTGAACTAGTGTTCTTGTTGTATCTGCTTTAGGATCACATCCAATTACAAGTACTTTTTTACCTATATCTGCATAAATAGCTGCAATATTTGATACAGTTGTACTTTTTCCAATTCCTCCTTTTCCATAAATAGCTATTCTTTTTGTCATTAAATCACATTAGTCATTTCTATTATTTAATATTTTATTTAATTTATTTAAATCAATATTAGTTTCAAATCTATCACAATCCCAATGGTTTTTACATGATGCATAATCTAGTGCTACACATTGTGAGGGGATCTTATCAGAACTTAATTTCCATCCACCTTCTATTAAATTGCTAATACAACTTATTCCAACAATACCTAAATTTTTTTTATCATTTTTAGAATAGTTTTTAAGTATTTTTGATGAATGAGATATTATGTATTTATTTTTAAAATTAATTTTGCCAATATTACAGTTTTTATTACATGATGTGCATTTTAAACCTGTTTTATTTTTTTGAGCTAAACATTTAGAATTTTTAATTTTCATGCAAGTTGGAACTAATATATCTACATAGTGAGAATCTATAAACTTAGTTTCATATACTTGATTCATAATTTCAGATGCAAAGATGTTTAAATGATATTCTGATTCAGTTTTTTTAATAAAAAATATGTCTTCCTTGTTGATATGACTATCTTCATTTTCATCTAAAAACTCATTAATATTTTTAGTGTATTTATGAAAATAGCTATTTGATTTTAAAATAAAAAAATCTGTAAAATCTTGAATTGTTTTAAAATAGCTATTAAATTTATTATCATCTAATGATTTTAAAAAATTATACCAATTATTTAAGTGTTTTATTGATTGATTATATTCACCAGAAGATTTTAAAAATACTATAAGTTTATTTAAGTTTTTAATAGAAATTTCAACTTTATCACTTTCATTAAAGTAATATTTTGTTAATAAATAACCTTTAACCGGATCAACTAAAGTTTTTAAATTATTATCTCTTAAATATGATAATTTAGATAATGTAAATGATATTACAGGATTTAAATTAACTGCATTTTTAGAATAATTTTTCCATAATATTCCTAAACTTATTGCTTCAAGTAAAAATTCTTTATAATTAGGGTTTATATAATTATTTAAATCTATAAATCTTTCATAATCATTAATTATATCTTTTAAACAATCTTTAGATTCATCAACAATTAAATTAGTAAATTCATCTAAATCTTTTAGATAATTTTCATCTTGAATATTATAAGTGATATTTACACTCATTTTAATCCTGCCTCAAATTAGCATTTAATAAAAATATAAAATAGTTTTCAATATCATTAAAAACTTCTTCAAAATCATTTTCCTTAGGATAATCAATTATAGCTACCTTATACATTTTAAATAATCCATATTCATAGTAATATTTTGCAAGTTGACGAGGATCTGTATCAATTAAAACCTTTTCATCTATTAATGTTTTATAAAATAATGTCCAAAATTCAATTGGTTCATCCATAATTTCACATTTAAAGAATTTTTTGATTTTTTCATTTCTAAACATTTCAATAAAGATTAATCTTAATATTTTTTGCATTTTAACTTTCATAAATTGTTTTTTAATATTTTCAGAACCAATATTATAGAGCTTACTTGGATCTTTTTTAAGTAAATAACTGAACTCATCATTTGAGATTTCAGTTTCTTTCATATTACTTATAAAATAATCAAATATATCATCTAAAATAGCTTCTTTATTTGAATAATGATTATAAATTGAACTTTCTTTAATCCCAACATTGGAAGCTATTTTTCTAATTGTAACTTCATTATATCCAAATTCTGAGAATAAATCTAGTGAAATATTGAATATTTTCATCTTTGTAGTAATTTCTTTCATTTTAAACCTTTGACTAACACTTGTTAGTATAACTTATTTACTTCAAAGTATATAAAACTAACAGTTGTTAGTTAAGAAAAATAAAATTGATGAATTCAAGTAAAATTATTAATTAAAGATAAATTTAGTATTTAGAACTAAATAATTAAGTAAAAATAAATTATTTAAGAAAACAATAAATAATAATCTTCAAATGCTCATTAAAAAGCTTATTAAATAATAAAAAATATATTAAAAATTGGTGATAAAATGACTTCAGAAATACTAATAATGACCCCAAGTGCAATAGCATTATCATCAGACAGTGTAGTAACTCTAGAAAATAACAAGACATATCAAGGTGTAAATAAATTATTCATGATATCAAATAATCCACCAATGGGAATGATGATATATAATACATCAGATTTTATAGGAATTCCATTAGAATCATTGATTAGTGATTTTAAAGAAAAAACAGATTTTAACAAAATAAATACAATTAAAAAAATAGAAAAAGAATTTAAAGATTATTTAAGTATAATTCAAAAGCAAAATCCACAAAATACATCTATTGAATATAAGTTAGAGTGTTTTAAAACAGATATGATTAATTTTTTTAAATATGAAACTATTAATTGCGCTTTAAAATCAATTAAAGAAGAAAGTAGTGAAATTCCTAATGATATTTGCTCTTCATTTATTAATGATAATCTTAATGATAAACAGCAGATTATTAAAAATTATATGAAAAAATTATCTAATGAACTTTTTAATAATGAAAATCAATCTAATTTATTCGAAAAGAAATTTTTAATAGATTTCTACCTAACATCAGAAACAGGTATAGTAATAGCAGGTTTTAATGTCGATGAATTAATGCCTTCATATTGTGAACTAAGTTTATTGCATTTATATGATATGAAATTTGAATTTAAAAGAATAAAAACAGTCAAACTAAAACCAAGTGAAGTTGAAATAGTTCCATTTGCACAAAGAGATGAAAAAGATACATTCTTAACTGGACATAATTATCAAACAGATGAAAATATAAAAATTTTTATGAAATCAATGTTAAAAATATTTTCTAAAGCATTAATAAATTCTTTAGAAAAAACAATAAAAAATGATAAATTAACAATTAAAATAAGAGAAACCATAACTGACATTGTAAATAAGGAAACAGTTTCAGAACATATGATAGATACTTATTTTCAACTTGAAAAAGAGAAATCATATAATGAATTAAAGCCATATGTAGGTGCATTACCTATAGAAGAATTAAGTCATTTTTGTGAATCATTAATCCATATAACTTCTCTTAAAAGAAAAGTTCAAGAAGGCTTAGAAACTGTAGGTGGAGATATAGATGTTGCAATTATTACAAAAGAAGATGGTTTTATTTGGACAAAAAAGAAACAATATTTTAATCCTGAAATTAACCACCAATTTTTTAAAAGAAAAAAAAATTTAAATAATATATTTAACAAAAATATAGGTAATAACATGGGACAAGTTAAAACAATTAAACAAATCCAAAGAGAAATTAGTTTTCTTCCAGATAAAACTTATGAAGAACTTTTAGAATCAATTCTTGAAGTAAGAGGTCCAATTCTTGAAAAACTCATTGGGGATATTATAGAAGAACACTTTAAAGACTATGAATATTCAGAAGATTAATATCTTCTTTTCTTATTTTTTTAAATCTCATTCCTTTTAATTAACTTATAAACAAAATCATTTTCTCTAACTTTATTATCCATTAAAATAGCTATATTTTGACCTTTTGAAGCTTTTTCAACTTGTTTTTTATCAATTTCTATAGAATTAATTTTTTGATTAATTGATCCTGTTGTCTCACCTTGAATCATTATCTCATCACCAATTACTAAATCATCCCATATTTTTATCTCAGCTACATTGATTTTAGAATAATAATTAACTACTTTACCTATGTCTTTTTTAACAAACTTAGATTGATTATTTTCACTTGTTTTATATGGTTTAAAAAAGTAAAATCCGGTATCAAAACCTCTATTAAATACAGAAGATAGCTCATCCATCCATTTAGGATTATAGCTATAGTTTTCAGGATTTTTTAAATAACTATCAATAGCTTTTCTATACATTTTAGTTGCAGTAGCTGAATAATCAGGTGCACGTGACCTTCCTTCAATTTTAAAAGCATCTACTTTAGAATCAATCAATTCTGGAATGTGTTCAATCATTGCCATATCTTGTGGTGAGAAGAAATTAGTTCTATAACTATCATCAAAGGACTCAGAAATAATAAACTCTTCATTAGTAATATTTGAAGTATTTTTAACTAGATCTTCAGAGTTTTCCTCAAATTTCAAAGTCCACATTTTACGGCATGGTTGTAGACAATCTCCACAATTTGCACTTCTATTATATAATCCATAGCTCAAAAAACATCTACCTGATATAGCCATACACATTGCACCATGAATAAAAATCTCTGTTTCAATTGGAGATTTACTAGCTATTTCTTTAATTTCATTTAATGATAATTCCCTAGATAAAATAGCTCTTTTTGCACCAAGTTTTTTTAATGATTTAAGTGTTAATGAGTTTGATACATTCTCTTGTACACTAATATGAGCTTCCATGCCGTGGGATACTACATCTTCAATTAAACCAATATCAGCTAATATGATTCCATTTATATCAGATGATGCAATTTCAGGTAGTAATTTTAAAAAAGTTTTAACATCTTCTTCTTTCATAATCACATTAGAACATAGATATACTTTAGATGAATATTCACGAGCTATTGAAGTGACTTTTTTTAAATCAAAAATAGAAAAATTATTTGCATTAGCCCTCATATTAAAATCATTTAGGCCAATGTATGTAGAATCTGCACCATTTTCTAAAACAGCTCTTAGTGAAATAAAATTTCCTGATGGAGCAAGTAATTCTACCATTTAAATCAATTAAAATTTGTAATATGTTTCAGGATCAAGGTTATCTGGAATTTCTGTTGGATATTCCTCATTAATACAACCTAAACATAGATCATTTTTATCTATACCAATAGATTTAATCAGTGCATCTTCTGAGATATAATGAAGAGAATTAACTCCTAATTTTTCTTTAATCTCTTCAGTAGTATTATTAGCAGCTATTAATTCATTTTTAGATGCCATAGCTACACCATAATAACATGGAGCGATAACTGGTGGACAAGCGACTAAAAAATGAATTTCTTTAGGACCTGCTTCTTTTACAACTTGAATTAATGATTCTGATGTTGTACCTCTTACAATACTATCATCTATTAAAACAATCCTTTTATCTTTTAAGACTTCTTTCATTGGATTAATTTTAAGTTTAACTGCAAGTTCTCTTTCTTCTTGAGTAGGCATAATAAATGTTCGCCCTACATACCTATTTTTAATTAATCCTTCACCATATGGAATACCAGATGCTCTTGAATAACCAATAGCCGCAGGAATAGATGAATCTGGAACAGGTACAACTAAATCAGCATCGATTGGAAATTCATCAAATAAAGCTTTACCCATATTTACTCTTGTTTGGTATACATTTTTACCATCAATTGTACTATCAGGTCTTGCAAAATAAACATATTCAAACATACAATGAGATTTTTTAGTGTTATTAGCTGAATCTAACATTACACTATTAATTTTATCATCTTTAAAGAAGATTATTTCACCAGGTTCAACATCTCTTATGAATTTTGCATTTATTACATCAAATGCAACTGTTTCTGATGCAACAATATATTCATCATCTTTTTGAGCAATAGCTAATGGTTTCATTCCAGCAGGATCCCTTACAACATATAAATCTCCATTAATTAAAATAACTAAAGAATATGAACCCATTAAAACATCTGTTACTGATTTTAAAGATTCAATAATATCTCTATTTTTATTAAATTCTTTTTTAAGTAATGTACAGACAACTTCAGAATCTGCACTTTCAGCATCAGATTTAAACTCACAACCTTCATTAATTAATTGTTCTCTTATTAAATGAGCATTAATAATATCTCCATTATGAGCAACAGCTATAAAACCATTATTAAAACTAGTAACAAAAGGTTGGCAGTTTTCAAGTTTAGATTCACCTGTAGTGGAATATCTTACATGACCTATTCCAACACTACCATCAAGTTTATTTATTTCATAATTTTTAAAAACATCAGTAATTAAACCCATACCACAATAATAATTTATGCCTTTTAATTGATTATGAGTTGCAATTCCTGCTGATTCTTGACCTCTATGCTGTAAAGCATATAAACAATAATAAATTTTTGAAGAAATATCATTAGACTTATCTTTTGAATGAATTCCTACAATACCGCATTTATCTTTCAATTTTTAAGCTCCATTTTAAAAATATAATACTTTTTTAATAAGCATTAATTAAATATTAAGTTTCAAATTATTAATAAATTTACCCTTCAAATATATAAAAAAAATTAAATTATTTCATTTCCAAAAATTACCAAATGTTTCAGGAATATCATAGCTATCATTATCTTGAGATTCATCATCTGTTTCAATTATATTAGAACTATTAGATCCTAATTCATTTTTAAGTTCATCTTCAGAATCTTCTAAAAATATCAAAGCTGTTTTTACAATTTTTAACCAATCAATAGCTATTTCTTTTGATTTTGCTCCAATAAAACCTTGACCTACAATAATATCTTCTGGTTTAAATTTATTTGTAGCTATAACAATTTTTTCATTATCAATTGTCTCTCCATCAAAAAGTTCCATTGATAAATCATCTAAATTATAAATTTCTAAAATATATTTATTTCTTATATCATTAAATCTAGATTTAAAATTTGAAAATTCAGATTTTATCTCATCTAAATCAGAATGAAGTTTAGAAATTTGACCTGTTAAATCTATATTGTCTGATTTAAATTTATGATTTTCTTGTAAGAGTTTCTCATTTTCACTTAAAAGATCATTATTTTTAATACTTACATCTTCAAGACTCTTTTTAATTGAATCAATTTTTAAATTATTTAATGAAAATGATAATCCTACTTTTATAATAGAATTTTTTATTTCACTTTCTATAATTTCTAAATTATTAAAATCAATATTTTCAAAATTTAAAATCTCAACATTATTAAAATCATTATTTAATTCATTAAAAAGTAAAGTATAATTATTATTATAACCATATGATCCAATCAATATAATATCTGCACCATTTGCAGCATTTTTAACAATTTCAATATTATATGTTGGAATAATAGAAGAAATAATAATATTATATTTTTCTTCATAATCAAAATGAGTAATAGATTTAGCTATTGTCTCTGCAATTTCTAAATTTTCAACAATTATCCTAAGATCTATTTTTTTATCAGGATTTTCATCCATGTTAATCACGATTAATTTTTTTATGCCAATTCCATGCAGATTCAACTATAGTATCAAGATCATATTCTGTTTGCCAATTTAAAGTATCATTGATCTTTTTAAAATCAGCTATTAATGTATCAGGATCTCCATCACGTCTTGGAGCAATTTCAACATTAAAATCAACATTTGTAATACGTTTACATGTATCAATAACTTCTTTAACAGAAAAACCATTACCATTACCTAAATTAAAGATATTGGATTCTTTATTTTTAAGTAAATATTCATAAGATTTTATATGTGCATCTGCTAAATCATTTACATGTATATAATCTCTAATACATGTTCCATCTGGAGTATTATAATCATCTCCATAAATAGAGATACTATTTCTTTTACCAATAGCTGCATCTAAAATTAATGGAATTAAATGAGTTTCAGGTTCATGTAACTCCCCAATTTCTAAATCAAAATCAGCACCTGCAGCATTAAAATATCTTAAAGAAACATAGTTAAAATTTTCTTTAGCTTTTTCACGCTCTAATGCCTGCTCAACAATAAATTTAGATTGACCATAAGGATTAATTGGTTTTAATTCGTGGTTTTCAGAAATTGGTGTCTTCTTAGGATTACCATAAACCGCTGCAGTTGATGAGAAGATAAAATTTTCTATTGAAAACTCTCTCATAACTTTTAAAAGATTTAAGGTGTTTTTATAATTATTTTTTAAATACATTGCTGGATGTTCGACTGATTCTGCAACTGAAGAGAAGGCAGCAAAATGAATAACTCCTTCAATATCATATAAATTAAAGAGGTTTTTTAAATCATCATAGCTACCAATATCACCATTAACAAATTCTCCCCATTTAACAAAGCTTTCATAACCTTTAGCTAGATTATCTAATACAACTGTATCATAACCTGCTTTATTTAAAGCTTTATTAGTGTGAGAACCTATATAGCCGGCTCCACCAGTTACCAATATCATCTAATTAACACCTTAAATTAATTTTCCAAGTTTAAGTAATGCTTTAGGAGATACTTTAACTAAATTTTTAACAATTTCAGTTGTAGATAATTCTTCAAAGCTGACATTTTGGAAAGCATGAGCTACTTCATCTAATTCTTTATCAGATAAAGATTGTGCATAATCTTTAACTTTTAAATATTTATCAATATCTTTACCAATTTCTTTTTGAACAATTGTTTCATATTCTTTTAAAGATTTTTTAGAACAATCACCAGATTTAACAGCTTGAGCAGCTACCTTACCAGCATGCATTCCACCATTCATACCACTAATAATTCCTCCACCAGTTAATGGATTTACTTGACCTGCTGCATCTCCACAAACTAAGATATTATCTCCATAAATTTCTTTAACAATTCCACCTACAGGATCTCCACCAACATTAAGCTCAACTGCTTGAGCATTTTGAGTAGCAGGACAATTAGCTACAAATTCTTCTAAGTGTTCATAAGCTGTTTTATCTGTTTCTGGAGCAATTACAGCTAAACCAACATTAGCTATATCATCACCTTTAGGGAAAATCCATGCATAACCACCAGGTGCACATGAACCAAAATAAAATTCAATGATGTTTTCTCTTTCAAATTCTACTCCACACATTTCAAACTGAATACCTGATTCCATATCTTTTGCTTTAGTGGAAGCTTTAAGTCCAGCCCAACGAGCAACATGAGATTCTGGTCCATCAGCAGCGATGATAATTTTAGCTTTAATATCAAATAATTTACCCATGCTTTCACATGTAACAATAAAACCATCATCAGTTTTTTTAACATCTTTAGCTAATGTTTTGATTTTAATTTCTGCACCTTCACGTGCTGCATCCATAGCCATAAATTTATCAAAAACTTTTCTTTCAAGGCAATATCCTGCTTCTGGAAGATCAATTTCTTCTTTTGTAAGCCATACATCAGTTCCATCAGGTGAAACTAATCTACAACCATCAATTTCTTTTGCAACAAATCTAGGATCTGGTGTAATACCAAGGTTTTCTAATCCATTATTTGAAACTCCTTCAGCACATCTTTTAGGAGATCCAATTTCAGACTTTTTATCCATTAAAATAACTTTTGCTCCACCCATAGCTGCATGTTTTGCAGCTGTAGAACCAGCAGGTCCTGCTCCAATAACTAAAATATCTGTTTCTATCATGATTTATTCCTTCTCTAATGCCTTTAAAGGACAAGCTTTTAAGCAAATTTCACAACTAGCACATTCTTCGCCATTAATAACCAAAGAATATTCTTTTACTTCAATTAAATTTTTTGGGCAAACACCAGCACATTCGCCACAATATGAACACCAATCTTTAACTATCATATTATCTCCTTAATTAAACAATAATAATATAAAGAAATTTGTTTTTATATTATTTAAAACTATGTAAAAAACTAGTTAAAAGTTCCTAGTTAATTGTTTAAGTAAAATTTATTTTTAAAAAAATAAGAAAATTAAAAAAAATTATTTTATAAGAAGTACTGGAATTTCAGAACTTTTTAAGACTCTCTCAACAACACTTCCTAAAATGTTTTCTGATTTAGATCCATCACTTCCATGAGAGCTAATAACAACCAAATCAGCATTAGATTTACGAATAACTGTTCTCATATCTCTTAAAGGATCTCCAGTAATAAGATGTTCTATTACATCAATATTTTTCTCTTTAGCTTTTAAAGTCACATTAGCTAATATTTCATTACCTTTGTCTTCTTCATCAAAATATGAGTTTATAGAATTATCACTTAAAATATGTACAGCTATTATTTTAGAATAGAATTTAGAAGCCATTTCAATAGCTACTTCAATAGCTTTATCATTATATTCTGATCCATCAACAGGAACCATAATATTTTCAAACATATTAATCCTCAATTAAATAATCTGCTTTACAAAATTCTATAAAGTTATTTACGATTTCTTCAGTTTCACCATCTTCTATTATTACTCCATCATCCATGAAGATGCATCTATTACTTAATTCTTTTATAAATTCAGTATTATGTGAAACCATCACTGTTGTAATTTCATATTCAGAAGAAATAGTTTTTAAAGAATTAGTAACAGTTCTTAATGTTATTGGATCTAAATCTCCAAATGGTTCATCTAAAAGTAAAATATTTGGATTAGAAACTAAAATTAATGCAAGCATTACACGAACTTTTTGTCCGCCTGATAGCTCATATGATTTACGATTTAAAATCTCCATTGGTAAATTTAACTTTTCAAAAATATCTTTAACTGCTTCTTTTGTAGCTGATTCTGGAAACTTAGGGAAAAGTTCATCAAGTATATCTGGCATTAAACCAATTTGTTCCAAGCGAGCTCTTGCTTCACTTTCTGGTAAATCAATAAGTAAATATAATGAATCAAGTAATTCATCTTTTAGACCAATTTCTTCTGCTTTTTTACGTGCATTTTTAACTATATCTTGATTTTTATAACCTAATTTAACAGATAATTGATCAAGTACTGTTGCATAGTGAGATAGTGCAAATTCTTGATGCATGAAACCTAATTTTGATCTGATTTTCATCCTATTAATCCCAGGTAAATCAATACCTATCCATTCATCATTAAGTTTATAGGTAATTTCACCACTATCTGGATAATCTAGACCTGCCATTAAACGAAGTAAAACAGTTTTACCTGCACCACTAGGACCTATTAAAGATAAAATATTTTCTTTTTTAACTTTAAAATTAATATCTTCAATTTGTAAAACTTCTCCCCCAGTTAAAAGGAAAAATCTTTTATTAACATCTTTAATATCAATTAAATCTTTATCTGTAGCTATATTTTCAATATCAACAATATCATCCATTTCAGATAAAAATTCATCAGTAATTTCATTAGCATTTCCTTCTTTAGTAATTTCACCATCTTCCATTAGTAAAACTCTATCTGCTAAATATCTGTGAACTTCAGGTAAATGTGATACAATAACAACAGTAATATTAAGTTCTTTATTAATCTTTTTTACTGCATTTAAAATTTCTTGTTTTGTTTTTGGACATGCCATTGTTGCAGGTTCATCAAGAAGTAGAACTTTTGGTTTTTTAGCAAGTTGTCTTGCCATAATAAGTCTTTGTTTTTCTCCTCCACTTAATACAGGAGCATAATGGTCAGATTTATCTGTTAATGATACAAGTTCTAAAATCTTATCAACTTCAGATCCAAACATACTTTCTGCTTCATCAAAATCAGTCATAGCTTCATCATTATACATTGTACCATAGAGTTTTCTTAAAATGTTTTCACGAACTGTCTCTGGCCAAAGACCAAATGATCTTTGAAGATGAATAGCTGTTTTCTTTTTTAACATATTATAATAAAGTTGAGTTGAATCTCCTTTTACAGAAATATCATCAATAGTAATCGTACCACTATCAATTTGTTCAACTCCTCTTAAAACTCTAAGTAATGTAGATTTACCAGAACCACTTTTACCAATGATTCCTAAAATTTCTCCTCCTTTTACTTCAAGATTAATATCTTTAATAGCTTGAATTTCATTACCATCATCTAATGTATAAGATTTATAAACATTCTCTAATTTTATCATTAAAAAAACCTACTACTTTACTTAAATTTATTATATGTATTTTCTTATTAAAAAACTTTAAATCCATGAAAAATCTTTTTCTTTTGCACCTATTTCAAAGTGATATTTAACTATTCCAAGATCAATTTTATTATAAAATCCAAAAGAAGTACTTATTTTAACTTTATCATCATCAATTAAATTTAATTTGAATTTTTGTTGATTTGTAGCTGTAGGTGCAAGTTGTGCAGCTATTAAACCTTCTTTAAACCATGAAGGCATTTCACCTTTAAAATCAGTTAATTCACTAATAGCTTTTGATTTACGAGGATTTCCATGAGTAACACCATAACCAATAGCTATTACAATTACAAGTTTTTCTTTATCTTTAATTTCTGCATTAACATTACTTTTACTATATGTTAATGCTACCCAACAACTATCAAGTCCTAATTGTGTTGCTTTTAAAACAATCTTCTGACCATAATATCCTGATAGCTCATCTAAATTTTTAGTTTTACGTCCTACAATAGCTATATAATTATTAACATTTTTAAACATTCCAAATTTTGCAAAAAGACCATTATTAAATGCATCTTTTTCATTTAAACAAAGTTGAATATTTAATCCACTTTCTCTGTTACACTCATCAATTATATTTAAAAGGTCTTCTTTAACATTACCTTCAATTTTTTTATCAGTATATTCTCTTACGGAATGTCTATTTTTTATAGCTTCATCTAAATTCATAAAAATAACCTTTTAATCTTTAATTAATTTTTTAATTTCTTCATTTATTGTAAGTGGATCTCTATTAGCATCAATTATATTCCAATTATATATTACATTTAAAGATTTATTTCGAGCTTTTACGAGTGCCTTTTTATTTTCAAACATTTCTTCAGCTTCATCTCTTGTAGACAGTCTTTTTAAAGATTCATCAGGTGAAACATCTAAGAAGAACATATAATTAGATACAGGTAATGCAATTGACACAATTTTATAAATTATAAGATTAATTATATTAGGTAAATACACAACAGCTAGTGTATATCTTGAGAAGATTAAAATATCTATATCATCTTTTTTAAAATATTTTTTTACTGATGATATTACATCTAATCCATAAAAAACAGTAGCTTTTAAGTGATTAATTTTTCCTGTTTTAAGTAAAGCTTCTTTAGATTTACGACCATAATTTGTATCAATTGATGGATGAGACCTTAAAACAACATTATATCCTTTATTTTTATAATCTTCATAAATTAATTGAGCTTGAGTATCTTTTCCTGCTCCATCTAACCCATCAATTACAATAAACTTCATAATACCACAGTAGCTAAATAATACAAACAAGAACAAATTAAAGGTACAATTAAATTATCTAATCCCTTAGAACTTAAAGCTTCTGAAATTGTTGCAATTAAACTAATTACTAAAATAATAGCTATATTAAATGCACCAATTGGATAATTTAAAAATGAGTAGAAAATCCAAATTAAAGAACTTGTTAAAATAGTTATAATTAACATTCCTAAAGATCCTTCAAGTGATTTAATATCTTTTGTTAGGCTGAACTTATGTTTACCATATTTTTCACCTATTAAAGATGCAAAACCATCTCCATAAACCATTGGAGCCATAGCTAATGCAACAATCCATAAATTATGGCCAAAAACAAATATTAAAAGTGTCCAAACACCAGCATAATAAACAAGACCTAAACCATGCCCAGCATTAGAAACTGCATTATTAATTTTAATTGGAGAATAATCTGAAATTAAAAAAGCTCCTATTGTAATAGGTAATGTTAGATAATATACCATTATAGTTGGATCTGTAAAAAAAGGCATGATAAAAATCATGTTTCCAACCATAATATGAATAAATTTACGACTAATATTGTCTTTACTATTTAATACCTTCTCAGAGATTATAAAAATTAAAATAACATAAAAATATACAAATCCTAATAATAAAATATCAATAGATTCCATTTTTTCACTTTAAATATTTGGGTAAAATTCCATATATTTTGAATCTCTCTCTAAAGGTACCCTATTTAAATCTTGAATTATATCACACAAATTATCAATAGATGTGTCAACTCCATCTGGTGCACCAGAAGCTTCAGATAATTCATCTCCACCTAAAGTTCCCCCAAGATCATTAGCACCTGCTGTTAAAGAAATTTGTGCAAATCTAAAACCCATTTTTACCCATGAAACTTGAATATTAGGGATTAAATCCCTTAACATTAATCTAGATACTGCATATAGCTTTAAATCCTCTGTACCAGTTGCTCCCAAATTTTTACGCCCAGCATTATAAATTGGAGAGTTTTCATACATAAAAGTCATTGGAATAAACTCTGTAAAACCATTAGTTTCTTTTTGAATATTTCTTAAAATATCTAAATGTTCTATTCTTTCTGATAAATCTTCTACATGACCATACATCATTGTAGCAGAACTTGGAATTCCGTTTTTATGAGCAGTTTTAATAATATCAATCCACATAGCTACATCTACTTTTGAAGGACAAATTAAATTTCTAGATCTATCAGTTAAAATCTCAGCAGCTGTTCCAGGTAATGTATCTAAACCTGCTTTTTTTAATACTTTAAAAGATTCATCAATCCCCATTTCAGAATTAGCTGCTGCATCATAAATCATTGTTGGTGAAAATCCATGAATTGAAACTTTTGGAAATTCATCTTTTAATAGCTTAAGTAAACCTTCATAATATTCAATATCAGCATTTTCTAAGACACCACCCATTAAACAAAACTCACGAGCACCATTTGAAACTGCAGTTGAAGCTTTATTTAAAATCTCTTCATCATTTAAAATATAAGCATCACTATCATCTTTATTTCTTGCAAAAGCACAAAAACCACATTTAACTGTACAGACATTTGTAAAATTAATATTACAATTATTAATAAATGTAACATCATCACCAACAATGTCTTGTCTTAAGCAATCAGCTGTAGCTACTAATGCAAACAAATCAGTTCCTTGAACATTAATTAAATGATTTGCTTCTTCTTTAGAAATAGTTTCATCTATAGATTTTTCTAAAATTTTTTGAGTTTTATCTGAAATAGCTAATTTATCAAACATAATCTATCACTGAATGAATATAATTATTTTAATATTATCGGTTAAACTATTTAAATATTTAAATTTTATTTAATTAATCGCAAAATAGCTATTAAATTTTAAAAACCTTTAAAAAATATTAGAAATAAATAATTAAAGTGACTAAAAATTATGTTTTTTAGTTTATATAAAGGAGGTATTCAATGAAAATATTGAAAATATTTTTAATTTTTTTAGTTTTAATTTTTTCATTAAATTTCGTATCGGCAGAAGGTAATTTTACTGATTTAGAAGGAGTTATAGAAAATGAACTTTCTAATGAACTTGTTTTAAATCAAGATTATACTTTTAATGAAGAGACTGATGAAAATTTAACAAATGGAATCGTAATTAGTAGAGATAACTTTATTATTAATGGTAATGGTAGTACTATTGATGCTAATCATCAATCAAAGATTTTTAACATTACAGGAAATAATGTTACACTTAAAAACATTATTTTAATTAATGCTATGGCTATTGAAGGAAATGTAGATGGTGCAGCAATACATAATACTGGAAATTTTACTATAATAAATGCTACTATTAGTAATAGTAAAGCAATAACTGGAGCTGCAATCTATTCTATGAATGGAACTTTTACAATTACAGATACAACATTTACTGATAATTTTGGTGAAGTTGGTGGTGCAGCTATTTATATGGAAAATTCCGAAGGTATTATTACTAATTCTGTCTTTTCTGATGGAATAGCTTATGGTGGAAGTGGAGCTGCAATTATAAACCAATATTCATCATTAAGATTAGTTAATTGTAATTTTACAAATAATCGAGCAAATGATTATGGTGCAGGAATAAATAATAGAAATGCTAGTTTAACTGTTGTTAATTGTATATTCACTGAAAATGAGGCTGATTTTGGTGGAGGTGCTATTGCTAATTTTGAAGGTGGAAACATAACTATTAATGATTCTTTATTTGAATATAATAAACAAGTTATTGATCAAAGAGAAAAAGGTGGAGCAGCTATTGCTAATTATGAAGGTAATATAGGAATATTCTTTTCTAATTTCACATATAATGAAGCATCTGTTGGTGCAGCTATTTTTAATGACATAGGTATTATTACAGCTCAAAATTGTACTTTTATAAATAATACTGCAGAACATATAGCTAATGACATATATAATAATGATATAGCTTATTTAATCAATAATAGAATTAATACAACTAATAATGTTCCTTTAGTTTATAATGATGTTAATGGAACTTTATCTTTAGAAAAAAATTATATGTATTTAAATAATCTTCAAAAAATCTACAATGATGGAATGATTATTACTGAAGTTTGGATAGTTATTTATAGTAATACCACTTACAATGGAACATATGGTAAAGATACTAAATTATTTGCTACTATATCTGATGATTTTGGTAATGTTGTTGTTGGAGGAAATATAACCTTATCTAATCCTATTTTAGGAAATTTTATACTTAGTAATGATAATATCAATAATGAACAATACGAAATTTTCTTTAAACCAAATGCTACAGGAATATTCCACTTTAATGCAACTGAATATGAAGGAACAAATAACTTATCTTCAAGACCAGGAACATTAATTGTTCCAAAAAATAACATCACTTTAAATCTCACATATGATGATATGTTCTCTGATAAAAATCAAAGCATTATTGTAAATGTTAATCCTGGAGCTTCAGGTAATGTTACTTATATCCACAATAATCAAATCATAAGTATTCCTGTTCAAAATGGAACTGTAATTTTTAAAAATTTAAATTTAAGTGGTGGAAATCATAACATAACTATTTTCTATACTGGAGATGATAATTATAATAATTTCACACAAGATTTAACAGTTTTAGTTAGAAGTTATGTTAATTTAACCGCTAGTGATATTTTCATGTTTTATAAAGATGGTACTCAATATATAGCTATATTAAAAAATATTAATGGAACTGCTCTTGTAGGTCAGCTTATTTTTATTACTATTAATGGTGTAACATATAATAGAACTACTGATAGTGAAGGAAAAGTTCGTTTAACTATAAATTTAGATCCTAAAGTTTATAATGTCACTACATATTATGATGGAAATGAAATTTACTCAAATGCATCTGTTAACACTTTTATTGATGTTGAATCCACATTAACTGGTGAAGATATTACTAAATTATATAGAAATGATACTCAATACTATGTAAACCTCACAGATAAAAATGGTACTGCACTTAAAAATGTTAATGTAACATTCAACATTAATGGTGCAATATATTATCGTGAAACTAATGAAAACGGTACTGCAAGATTAAACATTAACTTAGACCCAGGTCAATACATAATTACTGCAACTTATGATGATTTAAGCATTAGTAATAATATCAAAGTTATATCTTTAATTAATGGTTCAGACATTACCAAAATGTTCCAAAATGGTACCCAATATTATGCTACACTTGTCAATACAAATGGTACTCCATTAGCTAATCGTAATGTTACTATGAATATTAATGGTGTAATGTATACACGTCAAACTAATGAAAATGGTACAGTTAGATTAAACATTAACTTAGATCAAGGCGAATATATTATTACTGTAAATCATCCTGATTATAATTTAGGATATAGTAATAAAATCACTGTATTACCTATTCTTATTGGTAATGATACTAACATGACAACTGATTCACGTAAAGCATATGAAGTTAAAGCTTTAAATGCAACTGGTGCACCTGTACCTGGAGTTAATGTTACTATAAATATTAACGGCGTATTATATAATCGAACTACTGATATTTATGGAGTAGCTAAATTAAATATTAATTTAGATCCAGGTAGCTATATTGCAACAGCAACTTGGAAAGAATTTTCAACTTCAAATATTGTTAGTGTTGTACTTGCTTAGGAATTATTAAAATTCCTAATTTTTTCTTTTTTTAAACTTTTAAAATTAATAAAATGTAAATATAATCATAAAATTTCTTTAATTTATAAAATAATTTAATAAAATACTATTTCAAAATTTTTTTATTAATGTTTATATAATTTTTTTTAATCTAAATATTTTTCAATAAAAAATAATTCCATATCTAATTATTAAAATAAATCATAATTTATTTAAAACATTAAAACAAATGTAGTAGCTAGGATATATAAAATTCATTTAAAGAGATGCGATTTCACATAAAATATTTTGTAAATATTATATTATTATGAAAAGAAACAGTGTTATTTTAATAAAATATACTAATAATTTCATATTATATATTCTATTGTTTTAAAAATTTTATTTAAGGGAGTGAATAATATTAATAAAAAAATAGTATTTATGGCGTTAACATTTATTATGTTAATGGGTATGACTTCCGTATCTTCAACAGATTATATAGTTAGCTCTGGAGATGATCTTCAAAGCACAATAGATTCTGCAGAAGAAGGAAGTACAATTATTATAAATAGTTCTGGTTCTAGTTTTAAAGTTGATGAAATAACTATTAATAAATCTATTAATATAAAAGGTATAAATGATACAGCTAAAAGTTGGATTCGTGCAAATGATTTAGATATTTCAACTGGTTTTATTATTACAGCAGATAATGTAAATATTTCAAACATTCTGTTGTATAGATTTAATAATTCTATAATGAGCAATGGTTCAAATTTAATATTAAATAATTTTCAAGTAGAAGGTTCTATTTCAGCAGATATTTCTGGAACAAATGTTATAATCCAAGATAGTTCTTTTGCTGCAGATATAATAAATTTAAACTTAAATAATAGTAAGGTTATAGATGTACTTCTTACTGATGGTCAACGATCAGAAAACATTACAATTATTGGGGAAAATTTATTTATTGATTCTTACACTATTTTAACTAAAAATTTGAATTTAAAAGGAAGAAATTTAACTTTAAAAGATGGATATATTCAATCACAATATACAAATTTTGATGTTGATGAATTAGAAATTAATAAAACATATTTTTATACAGATTATAATATAAATATTTATGGAAATAATTCATTAATTGAAGGTTCTATATTTTTCATGAGTGCAATGGGTCTTATTAATTTGTATGGAAATAATATAACCATGAATTATAATGGCATTTTAATTCGTCAAGCAGCAGGAGTTAAAAATTTAATAAATTTCGGTGATAACAATAATGTTAATATGAATTGGTGGGGTAAAAATAATCCTAATGATGCTGTTTTAGATAATAGTGCTTCAAAAAATATTAATTTTACAAATTGGTATATGTGGACAGCAACTGTTATTGATGAAAATAATTCTTATAAAATGAATATATCATTTAAACCAAGTTCAGAAGACATTCAAAATGAAAATTATAAATTTAATAATTTGTTTGAAGGTTTTTCATTGAACATTGAATATGCTATGGTGCCAGATAATTATAGTGATAAATATCATGATTTTTATGGTGATAATACTTTAAATAAAACAAGCATTACCATCGGAAACTTTACTGATTATTATATTACTAATTATCTTAATTTAACAGAAGGATATTTAAACTTTTTAGGATATATGGTAGTAAGAGATGGTAAAATTGTTGGATTTGTTTTAAATGAAACTTTCCAAAGAAACTTTTTAAATGAAACTCTTCCAAAAATTGGTACTAGTGCAATTAATAATAATACAGGAGATAGAACTGGTATTTCTGATGGAATTATTACTATTGTTGATACTGTTAATTATTGGAATTTAAATACTAGTCAAATTTATGTAATAAATGGATTTTTAATGTATCAAAATGGTAGCCATGTAATCTATAATGGCCATAAAGTTAATGATACATATAGATTCACACCAATTTTTAAAAATGGTACTGTTCAATTAACCTTTGTTTTTGATGCAACTGATTTTGGTAATGTGTCTGTTGTTGTTTTTGAATATTTATATTATGATAACAATACTCATGTTGCAAATCACACCGACATTAATGATCCTAATCAAACAGTGACTTTAAAAGAGCCTCCTAAACCTGACATCCCATCAATTGGTACAAGTGCTTCCAATAATGCTACTGGTAATAAGACCATTGTTTCTGATGGAATTATTACTATTGTAGATAATGTTGTTTATTGGAATTTAGTTGCTGGTGAAAATTATACTGTTACAGGAGTTTTAATGAATAAAACCAGTGGAAAACCTATTTTAATTAATGGTAAAAATGTTACAAGTTCTAAAACTTTTACTGTTAAAACAGTTAATGGTAGTGTTTTAATTTATTTCACTTTTGATGCTACTGATTTAGGTAATATTTCTGTTGTTGTTTTTGAAGAATTATTTGATATTAATGGCACTTTAATTGCTGAACATAAAGATATTAATGATACTAATCAAACAGTAACTTTTGAAGAACCTCCTAAACCTGACATCCCATCTATTGGCACTAGTGCAAAAGATAAAATTACAGGAGATAAAACTATTGTAGCAAAAGGTATAGTTACAATTGTTGATACAGTAACATACACTAACTTAATTGTTGGAAAAGTCTATACAGTTAGTGGTATTTTAATGGATAAATCAACTGGTAAAGCTTTACTTATTAATGGTAAGACAATTATAGCAAATAAAACTTTTACAGCTACCTCTGCTAATGGAACTATTGATTTAGAATTTACTTTTGATGCTAGTTCTTTACAAGGAAAAATTATTGTTGTTTTTGAGAAATTATATCAAAATGGTACTGAAATTGCTGTTCATGAAGATATAAATGATAAAGAACAAACAATAGAATTTTTAGTTGATGACCCTGATGAACCAGAGATTCCTGAAATTCCAAATGAACCTGTAGAAGATATAGATGAATTAAATGAAAAACTTGCTGAAACTGAAATGAAAAGCACAGGAAATCCAATATTGTTGCTTATTTTGGTTTTATTAAGTATTGTAAGCATTCGCCGAACTAAAAAATAACTCTTTTAATTAAGAGTTATTCTTATTTTTTTTAAAATTATTTTTCATACCAAAAAAGATAAATAAATTAATAAAATTAATATAGCTATTTTTACATAAATATTACTTAATTATGAAAAAAATTAATTTTATAGAAGAAAATTCTAATAAAAATAAAGCTATAATATTTCTTCATCCTAAAAATATAGCTAATTGGATTTTTGATAAACAATTTAATCAATTTAATGATTATAATCTTATTTTTATAGATTTACCTAACCACGGAGATAGTTTTAATCTGTCAAATTTTTCAATTTCTGAAGTAACTGATCTTCTAAAAGATTTTATTATAAAATTAAATAAAGAAGAAGTGAATCTAATTGGCATTGATTTAGGTGGTCAAATTTCACTTGATATACTTTCTAAATATCCTGAACTAATAAATAAAGTAATTATTAGTGGAGTTGAATTAATAGATGAAAAAGATAAAGTTTCCTATGATAAATCTATTGTTAATGTTTTAGATGAAACCAAAGCTATTTTAGATAGTAAAGATGATAACTTTCTCATAAGAGCATATCTTAGATATTTTGGAATAGGTAAAGAGTATATCAAAGATATATCTAATACTTTTAAAAATCAAGATTATGAAAACCTTAAAAAAATTAGCTATGAATCTTTAAACTATTCAATTGATTCTAATCCTAAAGATCCAAATAAAGATCTTTTAGTTTGTTTTGGATCATATGATACTATTTGGTGTAAATCATCTGTTTATGAAATTAAAAAAGTATTTAAAAATGCTAAAATTTTAAAAATAGAAAAAGCTACAAATTTATGGAATGTTAGGCATTTTAAAGAATTTAATCAACTAATTAATAATTATTTAAAGTCTCAGAATACATTTTCATTAGAAAACTAGCTAGTGAAACAATATCTTGACGATTATGTTCAATAATAGGAATTATAGGCCCTATATTATTTGTTTTTAAATATGTATCATAATAATCTGGAATTTCAGAACCTGGAACATCATCTATACGTTTAATATCAAAAATTTCTTCTTCAATAGTAGTTAATCTGCAATTAGGCAATTGATTTTTCCATAAATTTCTTGCAAAATAAATTAAATCAAAATGACATTGGTTTAAGTCTTTACTTATATTATAATAATTAGATCTATTTTTTATAAAAGGTATATCAAAACTAGCTCCATTAAAAGTTACATGAATTGAATCATCATTTATATGAGCTAAATAAGAATCAATTACAGCTTTTTCTTGTGTTTTATTTTCTAAAAAGTATTGACTAGTTGTAATAGTATTACCTTCAATTTCAGCTACACCAATTAAAATAATTGGGCAATTTGAAAGACCTAATGTTTCTATATCCATGAATTTAAATTTTTCTGAATCAACTATTGATGTAGATTTAATTATATTATCTTTGCATTCTTTAGAATATTTATTACATTGTAGTAGGTTGTAAATATCTAAAAATGATTTATTCTCTAAAGTATCTAAAACTTCTTTTGCTGATTTAGAATATTTTTCATGAGAAGTTAAATCTTCAATTGTATTAAATCCTTTTTCTTTTAATGAAATTTCTTTATTTGGACCAATACGTGGAATTAATTTTAAATTATGATTTAAATTATCTTTAAAATTGCAATTTTCTAAATTAAAATCAATTTTTTCCTTACTTATAATTTTTAAAGTTTCACCATAATCTGTATCAATTTTAGATAATCCCTTAATATCTTCTAATGATTGATCTTGATGTTTTTCAATTAAAGATTCTTTTAGTTGTTTAAAATAAGCATATGAACCATCACCCACATAAGTACTTGAACCAAGTGAATTTGATAGTTGGCTTTCTAAAAATTCATTTAATTTATTGTTTTTCATGTTTAACCTTTATTATAATTAAAAATCTATTGATTAAGATATCGTAATATTAATATAAAAAATTATTGGTAGCTTGTGAAAAGTATGATAAGTGCAATTATTAAAAAGCACAAATGCACATTTACACACAATAAAAAAATATAAATACTGGGATTCATAAAATAAGAATTGACTATGTTACATAGTTGTTCTAAAAATAACTAAAATTTCATATTTTATTTTAAGGGAAATATTATATGGAATTTTTTTGTTGGATGATAAAATTGTTCTTAATTAATTTTAAGAACATATTCAACATTTAATTACTTTTTTTTCAAATCAATTTACTAATTTAATTTAAACAAGCTTTATTAATGATTGTTATTAATATATGATTGTGTAAGATTCTATGAAATTATTTCAAAATATTAAAAATAGAAAATTTTAAGAACAAATATGTTTTCATAGTTGTTACTAAAAAGGGGAGGATTGATATTATGCGCGACATAATCCCTTTAATTGCATACATAATATTAACAATATCTTACATAATTAACTTATTAAGTTAAATATAAGGAAGATAGTTTTATATTTTATCTATTTTAAAAATATTTACATCTAAAATAGTTAAGAATTTTACATTCTTCCTCCCCAACATTATTATTTTTATTTTTTATAATATAATAATTTAATCATCATTACATGAATTATTAAAACATTTAAAGAATTTTATAAAATAATATATGAAGGTATTTATAAAATAAAAAATATGAAAAACTTAAAAAAATACACTTATGAAGATGATTTATTAGGTAATATTACTTTAATTTTTTCAAATGAAACAGGATTAATTGAAGAAATCATCGTTTCATCAAATAATGATTCTAATCAAATAGCTATTGATAGATATGGAAATCTTGAAGAAGAAAAGCCTGAAAGATTCCTTAAAAAATTACAAGATTATTTAAAAGGAAATCTTTTTAAGTTTTCATTAGATGATTTAAATATGGATAAATTTAGTGATTTTCATAAATCTGTTTTAATTGAAGAATTTAATAGCGAATATGGTTCTACTAATTCTTATAGTGAACTTGCTTCTAAAATTAATAATCCTAAAGCATCAAGAGCTGTTGGAACTGCTTTAGGTAAAAACCCATATCCTATAGTTATTCCATGTCACAGAACTTTAAAACGTGATGGAAGTATTGGTAATTATACTGGTGGTGTTGAAATTAAAAAGAAATTATTAGATTTAGAAAAAAATAATAAAAAATAAATATATATTAAATAAATCAAATAATATTATTAATTAAGAGTGATTTTATGAAATTTAGATTAGCTATTTTATATGGAATTTTAACATGGATTTGTATTTATATATTATCTTTTATATTATCTCCTTTCCATATTGATGGTGTTCCATACATTAATATTTTAGCTCCAATTTCAATTATTATTGTAACTACAATATTTGGAATATTATATATTCGTGAAATTAACACAAACGAAGTTAAAGAAGGTTTTTATTTTGGAATAATGTTATTTGTTTGTGATTTAATATTAGATAATGTTTTTATAAGTTTTTTTGGAAAAACAATAAATATTGATAATTCACCAATTCACATTATAAGTATGTTAATTATATTTCCATTAATCACTACATTACTTGGTTATTTAGCTCAAATGAAAGTTGAATTAAATTAGGTGTTAAATTGATAAATAAGAACCATCCACGTTATGAATCATTATTACTTAGGGAAAAAATTAAAAATGCATATAAAGAAGGTTATTTAGCTGAAACTGCTATGATTGCTCATGGTAGAGGAGAAGCATTTGATTATTTATTAGGAGAACAAACTAGCTATCCTGCAAAACGTGCAATTTATGCTGCAGTATCATTATTATTACTTTCAAAAAATCCTGTAATTTCTGTTAATGGAAATACAGTTGCACTTGCAATAGATGATATTATTGATCTTGCAAATACATTAAATGCAAAAATTGAAATTAATTTATTCTATAGAAGCGATGAGAGAGTAGATAAAATAGCTGAATTATTTAAATCAAAAGGATTTACAGAAATTTTAGGAACAAATGATGACGATATAAAGTATATTAATTCCATTGAAAATCCACGTGCTAGTGCAAGTTCAAGTGGAATTTATAGTGCTGATGTTGTTTTAATACCTTTAGAAGATGGAGATAGAGCAGAATTATTATCAAAAACAGATAAAAAAACAATAACAATAGATTTAAATCCGTTATCTAGAACTTCTATGAAGTCTAATATTTCAATTGTTGATAATATTATAAGAGCTATACCTTTTATGAATAAAATAGCTAAAGATTTAAAAGTTCAAAATATTAGTGTTTTAAAAGATATTTTAATTGATTATTCAAATGAAGATAATTTAAAAGATTCTATAGGTTCATTTAAAATTAAAGAGGAAAAATAATGAATATAATTGGTGTTTCAGGTTTACCAGGATCAGGAAAAAGTTTAGTCTCAGATTTAGCTATTGAAAAAGGTGGAACAATAGTTAGTATGGGAGATATAATACGAGAAGAAGCTATAAAACGAGATGAAGATTCTCAAACAACTGCAGTTAAATTAAGAGAAGAATTTGGTCAATACATTGTAGCTGAGATGACAATAGAGAAAATAAAAACTATTAATGATACTAAATTAATTGTTGTTGAAGGAATTAGAAGTCCTTATGAGGTAAAGCTATTTAAAGATAATTTCCCTACTTTCAAACTAATATCTATTTTTGCAAATCGTGTAACAAGATTTGAAAGATTACAAAATAGAAAAAGAGCTGATGATTCATCAGAATATGAAGAATTTTTAAAAAGAGATGAAAGAGAATTAAATTTTGGAATCGGTCAAGTCATAGCTGAATCTGATAAAATTTTTATTAATGAAGATAATTTAGATTCTTTTAAAAAAGAACTTAATAATTACTTAGATACAATTATTTTAAAATAAGTTCTGCTTTTTTAACTATATATAATCCATTATCAAAGTTCCATTTTTTATCAGCTTCAATAATTTCTATTTTCCTTTTAAATATAGGTCCATCTAAAACTAAAGTTTCAGCTTCTCCACCTTCAAAAGCAAGATTAACATGATATTTTTTATTAATTTTTTTAAGTTCATCTATAGCTTTTAAGTCAATTGTACGTCCAAGCCAAGATTCATCTAATCCTTCTGCAAAAACACCACAAATAATAAATTTAAAACCTTCTTTTATAATGTAATTCATATATTCGACTTCATCAACATGCCAAAAAGGAGAAATAACTTTTAAACCAATCTTTGCACCTAATTTCTCTATTCTAGATTTTTGATAAGTAGAATACAATGCACCAGTATATATTGCTTCAACACCATAGTTTTTGAGTTTCAAAAAAGCATCTTCTAAATCATTAAGTTCTTCTTCTTTAATTCCATCTGTTTCAACTGTCATTAGTGGAATTTCAACAGCTTTTGAAATTAAATCAGTCATATGAATATTTGGAACATGAAACATATATGATTCGTCGTTACGAGATTTAATAGATAAAAGATAAAGAACATCTTCTTTATTATTAATAGCATTATATAATGCCATAACACTATCTTTTCCACCAGAAAATAAGACAGCGACTTTCATTTTATCTATTAAACTTTTTATGTAAAAATCTATTAAGTTTTCTATATGTAACTACAATAGTATCAAAATAAATTCCTAAAACAGATATTAAAATACTAAATATTCCCACACCTATAACAAATTCATTATAAGATAACATTGAACTTTTAGTTTTTTCAATAGAATCTTCAACAGGACCTGAAGAATCCACTGGTACAATATTTTGATCTAAAAGGTAGTCTTTAACATTTTGAACTTCTGAAGATTGGACTTCAAGAACTATATGAACCTGACCATAAGTAATAGTTTCACCATAAGAATATTTAAACCAATCAGAAAAAGATTTTAATGCTTTATTAGGGTCTGATCCATTTTCAATTTCAATATGAACATTTCCTGATTTAGTAACTTCCCATGAAGTATAATTTGGATTTACATTTCCTAAACGAGAATCTATCGACTCCATCTCCGAATCTGTCAATCGCCATAAATTAAATGTGATTCCTGTAACTTTAAAAGAATTAACACCTTTAGTTTGTGTTAAATTTTTTTCTAGATTTTCTAATTTAATTGAAGAAACATCTAAATATAAAGTTTCCTCATTATTAAAATTAATAGCTTCCATTGTACTTACAAAAGAAGGTAATTCTTCATAAACTGGATATAAAAAGAACATTCCTCCTAATGATCCAATAATGAAACTAGAAATAATAACTAAAATTATTTCTTTTCTTTCAACAAGTTTAATAAGCATTCCCATCGAAAAGACGACTATCATCAATATTATAAACAAAACAATAAATAAAATACTACCTAAAAAATGCATTAATTTCCCTCATAAAAATTATAATAATTATAGTTTAACTATCTTGTATATTAAAATTTATGATAAGATAATTTATTTATTCAAAGTTTTGAAATTTCCATTTTATTAGAATTTTCATTCCATGAAATAAAAATAGTATTTTTTCCTTTATTTAATATAATATCACTTGAAATTCCATTAAAATTAACATCTATTTCGAATTTTTTACTTTTATTATTAGATAATAAAATATCTGCTTTTAATTTATCATCATTAATATTAACAATAATATTTTCCTTAAGGTTTAATATTATAGTTTTTTTAGATCCAGAACCTTGAGAATATACTTGATTTATAGAATCAGCTATTTTAAATAATTCATGTTTTGTAGATAATGATTTATCTAAATCCATATTATTTTGTATCGTTAAATCTGTAAGTGGTAGAGTAAATGTAATTAAAAATAATAATATTAAAGAAAATAACATTAAAAACTCAATTGCAAGTTGACCTTTATTATCATTCATATTATCACATTTAAAACCATTTTTATAGATTTTGTTATAATTAAAGTTAAATCACCAAAAATAATTGCAATTGTAAAACCAGCTAAAATAGATGGAGCAAAAGGAAAAGATTGTTTAATTGAAAAATTATTATTGATTAATTTTTTATCATGCAAAATCTTTAAAATAACTAAATCTGAAGAGTCTATTCCAGCTATTGAGTTTGATTTTAAATAATATTTAAATTTATCATTGTTATTATCAGTATATGAACTTAAATTTCCAGAATTTTCATTAATAATCTCATTAATTCTAGAATCATTAAAATAATAATTATTTAATACCATACCTTCTGATAAATCTTTAATATTAATTGTTTTATTAAAGCTTTCTTTTATTAAAAAATGTAAATATTTAAAATTTAAAAAAATAGCTATGTTATTTTTACTTATATAAAAATTTGAATCTTCATTTAAATTATAAATTAATATTATAATCAATATTGGAAAAGAACATAAAATGCTATTTAACATAACAATTATGAAAAATGGGAAAATTCCAATTTCTGGTGAAAAACCTGTTAAAAAAGATAAATTAATAGGAAATGGAATAGCTGATGAGATTGCAGTAAATAATTTTACATCACCCCCTCCCCAAATTTTGAATTTCCATGCAATATAAGATACACAAAAGGTGATAAATGTAAAAATTATAGAAGAAGCTATGAATATAACATCATTGAAAAAAATTGAAAAAATTAAGTTTATAAATAATCCACAAAATAAGAATGAAAAATTTAATTTATTAGGAATAATTCCTTTTTTAAAATCATTATATGAAGCTATTAAAATAAATAGAAATGATATAATTGTTGGAAAAATAAAAACACTATTATAATACATAATTAACTATTAAAATTAATTATATATTAAATAGGTAGAAATTAAAGCTATTAAATTGATTTAAGAAAATAAAATTTAAATGAAATTATTAAATTATTTATTTTTAGAATTATCAAATGCAGCTTTAACAAAAGAGACAAATAAAGGATGAGCCCTATTAGGTCTTGATTTAAATTCAGGATGGAATTGACAACCTACAAACCAAGGATGATCTTTAATTTCAACAATTTCAACTAAAAAATCATCAGGAGAAGTTCCTGCAACAGTAAGGCCTTTACTTTCTAAATCTTTCCTAAATTCATTATTAAATTCAAATCTATGTCTGTGTCGCTCAGAAATGTTTTCCTCACCATAAGCTTCAAATGACTTTGTATCTTTATTAAGTTTACAATCATAAGAACCTAAACGCATTGTACCGCCCATATTATTGATTTTCTTTTGTTCTTCCATTAAATCAATAACTGGATATTTATTATCCTCATCAATTTCAGCACTATTTGCATTAGGATAACCATTTCTTCTTGCAAATTGAATAACCATAGAATGCATACCTAAGCAAATTCCAAAAATAGGAATTTTATTTTCAATAGCATAATCAATAGCATCTAATTTACCTTCAACTCCCCTTTCTCCAAAGCCTCCAGGAATTAAAATACCATCTAAATCTTTTAAAAGGTTTGTATCTAAATTATCAACATCAGAACTAATAAATTCTATATTTACATTAACAGGAATATCTGCTCCTGCATGAATTAATGCTTCCCTAATACTAGTATATGCATCTTCAAGTTCTACATATTTACCAACAATAGCTATATTAACATTAGGTTTATCAATTTTTATTAAATCTACAATTTCTCTCCAAGAATCTAATTTAGAGCTATTTGCATCAACATCTAAACTTAATCTATCAGCAATTAAATTACCTACATTATTTTCATCTAAAACAAGTGGAACTTCATAAATAGAACCAGCATCAGGAGTATTAACAACAGCTTTAGAATCTACATCACAAAAATGAGCTATTTTTTGCTTTAAATCTTTATCAATTGGTTCTTGAGATCTACAAACAATAATATCTGGATTTATACCTGTACTTCTAAGTTCTTTAGTAGAATGTTGAGTAGGTTTAGTTTTAAACTCACCTGCCGCATTTAAATAAGGAATGAAAGTAACATGAACAAACATTACATTAGATAAACCTTCTTCATTTCTAAGTTGCCTTAAAGCTTCTAAGAAAGGTTGACTTTCAATATCACCAACAGTACCACCAAGTTCAATTAAGACAATATCATAATCTCCACTTTCAGAAATATCCCTAATTCTATGTTTAATTTCATCAGTGATATGAGGAATAACTTGGACACAAGCACCTAAGAATTCACCTTTTCTTTCTTTATCAATAACAGATTCATAAACTTTTCCAGTAGTAATATTAGAATTACCTGGAAGTTCAACATCTAAAAATCTTTCATAATGGCCTAAATCTAAATCAGTTTCCATTCCATCAAAAGTAACAAAAACTTCCCCATGCTGATAAGGATTTAAAGTTCCAGAATCCCAATTTAAGTAAGGATCTATCTTAATAGCTGCAACTTTTAATCCATAAGATCTTAAAATTCTTCCTAAAGAAGCTGAAGTTATGCCTTTTCCTACAGAACTAACAACTCCCCCAGTTATTATAATATATTTAGTCAGTAAAACCCACTCCTTATTTATCATTAATTAAGAAATTTATTAAATTATGACCAATCATGTGGCCAAGAGAACCATTTTTAACATTCTCTTCATCATATTTTTCAACATTATCAATATTATCTTCTAAAGATGAATAAATAGCTATTGGTACTTCATCATTTGTATGAGTTCTTAAATCAATAGGTGTTGGATGATCAGGTAAGATTGCAATTTTATAATCTCCATATTCTCCAATTTTATCTAAAATAGTACCTAATACATATTTATCAATATTTTCTATAGCTTTTATTTTCTCTTCAATATTACCTTCATGACCAGCTTCATCTGGAGCTTCTACATGAACAATTATTATATCTAAATCTTTAAAATTATCTAAAGTATATTTTCCTTTAGCTTTATAATCAGTATCAAAATAACCAGTAGCACCTGGAACATTAATAACTTTTATACCAGAATAAACCCCTATACCTTTTAAAAGATCAACACCAGTAATAATTCCTGCTTTTTTAGAATATATTTTTTCAAAATTATCCATTGAAGGTTTTAAACCTTGACCCCAAAGCCAAATCATATTTGCAGGTTTTTTTCCTTGTTCAATTCTTTTTAAATTAACAGGATGATTTTCTAGAACTTTTTTTGATTCTAAGATGATATTTTTAATATCTTTACCTTCCTCACTTGACCATTCCATATGTTCATTGATATTTTCACCTATAATATCATGAGGTGGCATTGTTTTAAAAGCAGAAGTTTCACTAGGATTATTTGAATTATATACCATAATATGTCTATAGCTAACTCCAGGATAAAATTTATTTTTATTAAAATGTTTATTTAAATCTTCCATTAATGTACTAGCTTCACTAGATGAAATATGGCCTGCAGTAAAATCTTCAATTTTACCATCTTTTTCATAAATTAAATTACAGCGAAAAATTACTTGATTATCATTAGTTTCAATACCCATACTGCCAGCTTCTAAAGGGCCTCTACCAGTATAGTATTTACTAGGATCATAACCAAAAATACTCATATTAGCTACATCAGAACCAGGAGTATAACCTTCAGGGACATTTTGAATAAGTCCTGAACGACCATTTTTAGTTAATTTATCAATATTAGGTTTATTACAGACTTCTAAAGGAGTTTTACCATCTAACTCATTTAGTGGTAAATCACTCATTCCATCCCCTATTAAAATCAAATATTTCATATTTATCACAGAGGATTATTATTTCATTTTTATTACATTAATTAAATCAGTCAAAATTGCAGAAGCAGTCTCAAGAGATCCAGCACCTTTACCTACAACAGTAACATCTCCTGCAAGATCAGTTTTAACAGTAGCCATATTTAAAGTTCCATTTAAATCATATTGACTTCCTTGTTTTACAAGTCTAGGAGAAACTTTTAACTCTTCTTTTGAAACTTCACCAATTAATTTAATTAAATATCCATCCTTTTTTGCAAGACTAATAGCTTCAGAAGTAATTTGTGAAATACCAGTTACATCAACATCTGAATAGACTGCATCAACCCCTAAAATAGAATTAGCTAAAATTACAGTTTTACAAGCTGCATCTATACCTTCAACATCTTGAGTTGGGTCAGTTTCAGCTATTCCTAATTCTTGAGATTCATTTAAAGTATTAATATAAGATGATCCTTCAGTAGTCATTCTAGATAAAATATAATTTGTAGTACCATTTAAAATACCTATAATTGATTCAACTTCACAACTGTTTAGTGTTTCTTGTACAAAGTTGATTATTGGCATAGCTCCTCCAACAGTTGATTCATATTTAAATTGTACATTATTTTCACGAGCAGTAGCTATTAATTCTTTAAATTTAATAGCTAAATGACCTTTATTTGAAGTTATAACATCTTTACCATCTTCAAATGCTTTTAATGTAAGAGATAATGCAGGTTCACCAGTTTCTATATTGGTAGGTGTAACATCAATTAAAATATCATAATCAACTTCATTTAATATTTCCATACCATTTAAATTACCACCAAAGTTAGGATAAGATTCTAATTTCCCAGTTTCTTCTTTAGTTTTTAATAATAATTCTTCATCTAAACCATCAGATGAAATAGCTGATGATGATGAATCAGCTGCAGCTACAATTTTTAAATTAGCATTATATTTTTCTTTTATATTATCTTTTTTTAAAGAAATAGCTTTAGCTACCCCTTTTCCTACTGCCCCAAATCCTATAATGCAGATTTTATATTCTTTCATAAAAATCCCTATACCTCATTAATCATGAGCAAATCTTTCTCAGATGCTATCTGCTTAACTCTATCAAATATTAAACCTTTTTTACCAAAATCAGCTTCAATATTTATAAGAGCTGAAGATTTATCTTCCCCATCTAATTTAATATCAAAACCACTTACAAGAGCACCATCTAATTCATTAATTTTATCCATGGTATCTCTAATATCATTATCAACAATATGTCCAATTAAAATCGTGCTAATTTTCTCTTTTTGAACATTACCATCCATTTCTAATATTGAAATACTTTGCTGTTTGAATTTTTCAATAACTTTATTTAAATTTTCTCTTTCGCCTTCTAAAGTTATTTGAACTGGAATCATTCCTCTTTTGTTTTTCATGTCTCTTTGATGAATAACAGTGACAAGATTAGTTCCAAGACCACTTATAGGGTCAAGTACTGAAACTAATTGACCTGGAACATCTTTAAGTTCTAATACTAAATCCATTCTCATAATAATTCCCCAATAAATTATTTAATTAATCCAGTCTGCTTTTTTAACAATAAGATTTCCATCTTTATCTAATTTAGCATTTCTTTTAATTTTTTCTGGATTTTTTGCGTGAGCTTCGTCTTTACGTGCGAGATTTATATTGTCAATGATATACCAAGTTTCTTCTAATTCTGGAACAGATTCTAAAGTCTTAGAAAATGATTCTAATATTTTTTCTGCATCTTTTTCAATTTTCATTAGTAAATCTCCTTATTTAATAATAATTAAGTAATATAAAAAAAGTATTTTAAAATTTAAATATTATATCAAATACTCATTAATACTAATATTTTTGTAAAAAAAGTATTTAAAACTTACTATGATTATAATTTCATAGCATTTTATATTAAAAATATTTAAAAAAAGTAAAATAAAAAAAATTAATTAATCAATATCAATAGAGTCTTTAAGTAAAACAACATCTTTGATTTTGCTAATTTTATCATAATTAATTTTTTCTTTTTCTCTTGAGAAGATTCCTTTATCAAGTTTAACAATAACTTTTGTAATTAAAGCTTCTTCTTCATCAAATTCAACACCATCAATTTTACCAATAGATTTTCCTTCATCATCTATTACTTCCATTCCAATAAAATCGTCCATATTCAATATAATCACCAATTAATCAATAAAATTTAATAAACCATACAAGATTAAAAATATTCCAACTACCCAAGCTAAAATTACTGGGAAAATAATTACAATTAATCCTGCTAAAATAGCCAATATAGAAATTACTTTTGTCTTATCCATTTTATCACCTATCTTAATGAATTTAATTATGTTTTTAATAATATTTAACAATATTGATTTAAGATCAATTATGGATTAAAAATTAAATTTTACAATATTAATTCAAGTACCTAGTATCAAATAAATAACTAATATTTTAAATATAACAAGCAATATAAATATTAGCAAGGTGGTAAAAAATGACTATTACAACAACTGTTTATGAAGGTAATCAAACATCCATTCCTTCTGAAATAAGAAAAAAATACAATGTTAAACCTAAAGATATTGTGGAATGGATAATTGACGATAATGGAGAACTTCAAGTGAAATTTAGAAAAAAAATTGAATTAAAAGATGTATTAGGAATGATTAAAGAAGAAATTCCATATAATTCTGTTGAATTAAAGAAAATGGCTCCAAACACATCAAAAATACCTCGATTAAAATGATTTTTATAGATGCTAGTTTTATTATAGCTATGATATCTGAAAAAGACCAATGGCACAGTGAAACAATTAAAATACTTGATGAAATATCAGAGGAAGATTTAATAACTTCTGACTTAATAATTACCGAAACTATGGCAATAATAGGTAAACTAAAAGGAGGGAAAACATCAAAAACATTATATAGTTTCATTAAAGACAATTACACAATATACGAAACAAACTTAAAAGATTTAGATAGAGGCATGAATACTTTAATTAAATATGATGGTACTTTATCTTTAGTAGATTCTATTTCAATAAATATTATAAATGAATTAAAAATTAATCAAATTGCATCATTTGATAGTGATTTTGATAAAGTAGAGACTATTCATAGATTACATTAGAAAATAGTCATTAATATCATCTAAACACTTTTTTCTTAAAATTTTATCAATTCCTGAACCATATTGAGCTGCTTTTTTAGGTCTATTAGCAAACTCTTTAGGAATATTTAATTTAATAGCTAATTTTCTTAAAATATTTTTTCTAAGTTTATCATCTTCAGATGAAATCTTTAAATTAACAGGAATGTTTAGTGAATATTTAACAAAATTTTTATCTAGATAAGGAGATCTAAGTTCAATTGATGATTTCATACAAGCTGCATCATCTCTTTCAAGATTTACATTATACATATTAGATATATCATATCTTAGCTCATAATCAAGTTCTTTTAATCCTTTTTTATATGTTTTTAAATATCTATTATAACCTGCAAAAAGTTCATCCGCACCTTGACCTGTTAATCCAACACGTAAACCATCATCTCTAATTAAATTTGATGCAAGATAAACTGTCATAGCTACTCCAATTTTCATTAGATTATTTTCACCGAGAAAATCAAGAACAGTATTTAAATTATCTTTAACAATTTTTTCATTAATATTTTGGATTTTTAAATCAAAACCTAATATTTTAGCTATTTTTTTTGAATAAACAATATCTTGAGAATTTTCATCTCCTACTACATATAGCTTAACAGTTAAATCTCTTTCTTTTTGAATTTCTTTTAATATATATGCAATGATTGTACTATCTACTCCACCAGAAAAGATTAATCCGATTTCATCAATATTTTTAATTCTTTTTAATATAGAACTTGTAAGTAAGCTTTCTAAATCATTTAAATAATCATGGCCTATATCAATTTTTTCATCCCAAATATCATTTTCAAAATAAAATTCTTTCCAATTATATAATACACAACCAGGTTTTAATGATTTAATATCTTTATAATCAAGATTTTTTAAAGCAATCTTCTCAGATGCAAAAGCTTTGTTTTCTCCAGATATAGAATAAAATAATGGTCTCATTCCTAATGGATCTCTTAAAACAGCTAAATTTTCCCCATCATAAACTGCAAAAGCATAATCTCCATCTAAAAATTCAAAAATATATTCCATAGCAGTTAATAAGCTACTATGTTTATAATAGAAAAAATAAATTAATTTAATTAAAATATAATCATCAGAAGTATCATTTGGAAGGTTTAAAAAATCAGAAATCTCATTAGTATTATAAATTTCACCATTATATACTAATGTAAGGTTTTTATATGATATTGGTTGAAATCCTTTTTTAAAATCATCTTGGTTATAAATTGATAATAAATTATGGCCTTTAGCTAATGTATAATTATTATTTAAATCTAAATTATCTAAATCAATATCATTTTTAATTCCTTCTTCTTTTAAATAAATACCTGTTGAATCTGGTCCTCTATGTTTAATAGATTTTAATAAATCCAGTAAATCATTACCTTTAAAATTACCTTCCAAACCTGCAATTCCACACATAAAAACACCTTTAATGACTTTCTAAAAAATCATTTTGAATTTTAACAACTTCTGAACTTGTTTTAGCCTCAGAATAACTTTCTAAAAGTTCATAATTTAATTCTATAAAGGTATGACCCCATTTAAATCCATCTAACATATCACGAGCTTCATCTTTAAAATTAGTAATATAAAGTGTTGCAGCTATTGCTTCAACTGTTGATAAAGTACAAACTTTACCATAATTAACAGGATTAGTAGCTATTAAAAAAGGTAGAGATCTATGATATTTAGAAAGAGAAAAAAATTTTTTAGATTCTGAAACTTCATTCCAAGAACAATCTAGTCCAACAATTCCTTTAAATTCTACAGCATTTCTATCTTCTAAAGAAACTGCCTTTTCAGAATAAGGATTTAAAACAATTGCTCCTTTTGGAATTTTATTTAAGTTATAAAATAAGTAAGCTTTATTAAGTTTTTCTAATTTAAAAGAAGTACATTTTTTTTTATCACATTCATTTGCATGAAAAATAGCTATTTTCAAAAAAAATCACCAAAAAAAGAAAAAAGAGAAATTATTGGGAAATAGCATTTCCATTTGCATCAATTTCTCCAGCTTTATATTGTCTAATATATTCTGCAAGCTGAGTATA
Organism: Methanobrevibacter sp. DSM 116169; assembly: GCF_046197865.1. GTDB lineage: Archaea > Methanobacteriota > Methanobacteria > Methanobacteriales > Methanobacteriaceae > JAHKLT01. Next base: position 1,088,527 of record NZ_CP166990.1, read on the forward strand.
ATCAGATTCTGAAATACCTAAAAGTTCATAAACTTCAGGCGCATCATCATTATGTTTAAATTCAGCATTTTCAAGTAATGGTTGAGCATAATCTGTAAATAACTCACAATATAAAGATCCATCAGATTCCACTTTAGGTGCAATTCCATCAGTTTTAGTTTCAATAATGTAAACTAAGTAGCTTTGGTTGTTAATATTTGATTCACAAATGTAAATATCGAATGTTACATTAGTAGTATTATTAGATCCTTCTCCTTGATTAGGTACACCTTGTGAGAAATAAATATTCCATTCATTTCCACCGTATTCTCTGACTTCTGCTTTTCCCATACCTTGTAAAGAAAGATAATCAATTAAAAAGGTTGCGTTTTTACAAGTAGACATATTATATTCAATATTATTCTCACTGTCTTTGTAACTATCTAACCATTTATTAATGCTATCTTCAGATTCATTCATTTCAACTCTTTTAGCATTACCTACAATTTTACCAGACATAAAATTATTGTCAAAATCTGTTGTTGGTTTAGGATTTACAATTCCTAAATCCTCAGTAAAATAGTCAAAAGCAAGTATTCCACCAGCTATAACCACAACAGCTATAACAATAATAGCTATAATATTTTTTATTTTCATTAATTCACCTATATTAGTTATATATTTAAAATTATGTTTAATATTATTATTAAATGTTTTTAAAAATTAACATTGAAATTGATAGAATAAAAAAAATAAATTTCATCTAAAAGAAATAAATAAAAAAAGTATATAAAAAAAGTAGTTATTATTCTTTACCAACAATAATTTCAGTAGATTTAATAATAGCTGCAACATCATCTCCTTTTTTAAGACCGAGTTTTTCAGCAGATTCTTTAGTAATCAAAGCAGTAATTAATCCAGGTTCATCAACTTGAATTTTAATACTAGCCATAACAGCTCCAAGTTCTACATTTTCTATTTTTCCATTTAATTGATTTCTTGCACTAATTTTCATAATATTACCTTTAATAATTATATTGTATTTATAAATTAATAAATATTTCCAATTAATATATATTTAAAAATCCCTATAAATACAATAATAATTTTATTATTAATTTTCACTTTAAAATCAATTATTTAACTTAATATCTTTTTAATAAGTTAAACAAATATTAGAAGCTTGTTATATTAATATATTCAATTAATTTTGAATTAAATTGATAAACAATGAAGTATGAATATTTTTTAAGAATTAATTTGTGAGAGTAAAAAATATGTATAAAATATTTAATAAAAATACTTTTAAAGAACTTGAAAAATATTATTGGAATGCAAATGATAATCAAAAATTAGCTATAGAAATATATACCTATCCGAAGGCTTCAAAAATTATTAATAATTTTTTAAGACACAATTATCCGATTAAACCACTTATTGTAAATAATAAAATGATTGACAAAGAAAAATTTAAAACTGTGATATATATTTTAAATGAAATTACTAAAATTAATCGATTAAATGAAAATACTATTTTATTTAGAGGTTTAAACCATGGAAAATTTATTGAAGAATGGATTAAAAACAATACAATAATTGAAAATGGATTTTGTTCAACAAGTTTTGATAAAGAAGTTGCATTGAATTATATTGATAACGATTTAGATAATAATTGGTTAGTTGAAATCTATGCTTCTAAAAATACAATAGGATGTTTTACAGAACAATATTCTATTTATGATAAAGAATTAGAATTTTTACTTCCAAAAAATATTATTTTTGAAATTTTTAAAATTAAAAATAATATAATAAAAGTTTTTATAAAAAATATTTATAATAATAAAAACAAAATTATTAGTAATTAAAATTGATTTTTATGAAAAGTTTAACAGAACAATTTACTGAAAAAGAACTAGAAGAACTAGAAGAATATTTTGATAAAAAAAGAAAACATCTTAAATCTAATCCTGAAGCTGCAAGAGAATATCTTAGAGAAAAAGCAAGATTAGAAGCAGAAAGTTTAGATGGAAAATAAATACTATTTTTAATATATTTAAAATAAGAAATTAATGATTTAAATTAAAAAAAATAGAAAAAGAAAATGAAATTATTTTCTTCTTCTTAAAGGAACTACTAATGAAGCTATTAAAACTAATAGTAATACAAATATTGGATTACCTGTTTTTTCCATTGTAGCTTCTACAATTTTATTTTCAAGTATTGAATCTGTATTATCCTCAACATCTGGTTTTGGTTCAGGGTTAGGATTAGGTGTAGGTCCAGGTGTTGGTGTATCTTTGACTTTAACAATAGCTTTTCCAGTTGCATTGGAGCCATAGTAAAGATAATTTCCATCATATAATGCAAATGTTGGATATTCACCAGCTTTAAAATCATCAGGAATGGTCCAATCATAACCGAATTTACCATTAATGACTTCAACAGTGACAATAGATCCATCAGGTAAAGTTAATAATATATTACCATTAATATTTTTACCCAATTCATCAACAACAGTTCCAGTAATAGTTACGCTATCTCCAGGATAACCTTCAACATCAGTAATTGTAGTAACTGTTTTTAATCTTAAAACAGTGACCTTACCAGTAGCATTGGAACTTGTTAAAGTTTTAGTTCCATTAAATAAAGCAAATGTTGGGTAATCTTTAGTTTCATAATTTTTAGGAATTGTCCAATTATAGCTGAATTTGCCATCAGTTACATTAACATTTACAACGGATTTATCAGGTAAAGTTAATAAAATAGTACCATTTACATTTAATCCTCTTTCATCAACAACTGTACCTGTAATAGTAACAGTTTCGCCTACATAATCAGTAACATTGTTAATAGTAGTAAAAGTTTCTAAACTATTTTTAACTAAAATTGCACCAGGTAAAATTTCTAAATTGGTTCCACCAACATAATTTCCAGTTAATGGGAAAAGACCAGGTCCAAAATCAATAACAATATCTTTTGGATATGTACCATTTTTGAAATAGTCAGACCATTCATCAATAATATCATCATCCATCAAAAAGTGAAGTTCTTGACCTACAATAACATTCCAATTATCATCATACAAATTACCAGTCAAAACAAAGTTTTCATCAACTAAAGCTATTTTAGTTTCATTATCTAACATAACAACATAAACTAAACTAGTAATAGTACCATTATTATAGATTTTCTCTTCAATATCAGAAGACATATTATTTTTATTTAAAAATAATAACATATCATTAAAAATACCATATTTAGAATTTAATTTTGTAAAATTACTTAATAATACAGAAGCAGATCCATTGTTATAAAAATTAGTGTTTTTAAAATCAGATTCATAAATTAAAAAGTCAAATCCATTATCATTAAAAATACCATATACATCTGATTCACTGTTTGATGATACATCACCAATAGTAAAATTATGAGCTTTTTCATTATAAATAACAGAACCATTAATTAATGCATCGTTATTTTCAAAAATAGCTCCAATTATAGTAAAATTTTCACCATTATTAAAAGAATTAGAGTTAATGTTGAAAATGACTCCTCCTAAATTATTTGCTAAATTATCTTTAAATGAATTTTCACCAGTTATAGATACATTAAAAGCACGATTATATATTGCTCCACCATTATTATTAGCAAAATTGTTATTAAATGAATTTTCACCAGAAATATTTAAATTTATATAATTACCGTGAATTCCAATAATTCCTCCAGGAATATTATTTAATATTATATAATATCCATTGTCAAATATATTATAAATAACTCCACCATTAGATGCATTATTATAATTAAATGTATTTTGCCCTTTAATTTTTAAAATAGCATAATTAGCTATTACACCACCATTAGATGTAGCACTATTATTATCAAAAATATTATTACCAATTATAGAAAAGTTTCCATATGTGTCATAACTTTCAGGAGGTAAACTTCCACCATTATATATTACAGCACCATTGGTAGCATTATTTTCAGTAAAAGAATTAGTTCCATTTATTAATGAATTTCCATGAAAAGAATAAATAACTCCTCCATTCACAGCAGAATTATTAAAAAACCTATTTGATCCATTGATTGTTGTTGGGCCACTAATAACTCCTCCATTATTTGCAAAATTATCATGAAATATATTAAAACCGTTTATATTAGAAATTCCAGCAATAACTCCGCCAGACATAGCAGAATTATTATAAAAAACATTAGATCCATGAATATTTACAGTCCCAACAATAACTCCACCAGACATAGCAGAATTATTATAAAAAACATTAGATCCATGAATATTTATATTTCCAGATGTAACATAAATGACGCCACCATACTCAGCGTAATTTTTTTCAAAAGAATTATTACCTTCAATTAGTACATTTGAAGAAAGTCCATATATAACTCCACTATTAGTTCCTTGTATCCCTAAACTTATAGCATAATTATTTTTAAAAGAATTAATTCCCCTAATTGAAATATTACTGAAATAATTAGTCATTACTCCGCCACCCAATGCATTATTATCAATAAAAGAATTATTACCTTCAATTACAAAATTATTAGCATAATTATTTAATATTACTCCACCTGTTGGAGCATTATTATTTTCAAAAATGTTCCCATCTTTAATTAAAAAGTTATCTACATAGTTATTAGAAAATACTCCTCCACCATTTGTATCTGTAAAAAATAAAGTATTTTTACTATCTATTAAAACAGAATTATTAAAAAAATATGAAGAAGATACTGTAAAATTATTTATATAATCATTGTAAAAAACAGCTCCTGCAAACATATAATATGTAGAAGCAAAATATGAATTAGAATATACATAATTATTTTCAGCTATTAATTTTTCTATTTGAGTATTATTTCCTTTATTATATATTGCACCACCTAAAGCATGCTTATTTCTAACACTACTTAAACCAATCATAGATGCAGAATTATTACTAATAGTTGAACTATTTATATTTAAATTATTCCCAACATTATAAATTGCCCCACCTAAAACAAGCACATCATAATTAGTATTTATTGAGTTACCAATGTCAACGAGTTTAGCAGTATTATTAGTAATAAATGAATCAACAATATTTAAATTGTTTCCAGTATTATAAATAGCTCCACCAGCAACTACAATATCATTAGAAATACCATTAGTCTCAAATATAGCATTATTATTATCTAATACCGAATCATTAATTGTTAAATTATTTCCAGTATTATAAATAGCTCCGCCTTCAATAGAATTCCCACCAACTAATACAATATTGGTTAATATTACATTATGGCCAGTGATATTAAAAATTCTTACAAGATTTTTACCATTAACAGTATAACCTTTACCATCAATTGTAACATTATCATATTCTATTTTAATTCCTGATTCAAAAACACTTACTTCACCAGTTTGAACTGTAACATTACCATTTAATTCAATGATAATGTTATCTCCAGTGATAGCATTTTGTAAGTCCTGAAATGAACCAGAAATTCCATTTTTTACAGAATTATCATTTAAATCATTTATTTCTATATCTTCACTAGCTGAAACACTAGCTAAAGATAATATTAACATTAAAAAAACTAATGTTAATACACTTAAAGTTTTATTTTTTAAAAACACGTGAAAACCTCCCAATTTTCAAAAATTTTTATAAGCATTTGAAAAAAAAACATCTTAATAAAATACAACCACACAATGTTTTTATCAAATATTAATAATTTTTATAATAATGATAAATAAATCTAACTAAAACATAAAACTTAATTTATAAAAATTCTTAAAAATATATAAACAATTAAAAACAAACTTTTTTTTACTAATAATTTGAACGGTGCATAAAATGCCAGAAAAGAATAAGATTGGAGAAAAAATTAAAAATTTAATGGAAATTCGTAATTTAACTAGTGAAGAAATAGCTTTAAATAGTGGAGTTAATGAAGAATTGGTTGAAAAAATCTTGAATGGTGAAGTAATTCCTTCTCTTACTCCTTTGACAAAAATAGCTAGATCTTTAGGAGTTAGAATTGGAACTTTCATTGATGATACTCCACAAACAGGCCCATTAATTGTAAAAAAAGGTAAAAGTGATGAAGTAGTTTACTTCTCTGGTGATGAAAATAAAACAGATGATAGTAATTTAGAATTCTTTTCACTTGCTTCAGGCAAAACAGACAGAAATATGGAACCTTTTATAATTGATATTAAAGTTGACACTGAATCTGGCCATGAATTAAGTTCACATGAAGGAGAAGAATTTATTTATGTTTTAGAAGGATCAATTGAAATATTATATGGGCAAGATAACTATATTCTAGAAACAGGAGATAGTATTTATTATGATTCAATTGTTCCTCATCATTTACATAGCTATGATGATAAAGGATCTAAGATTTTAGCTGTAATATACACACCTTATTAAATAGATGATATAAATGTTTAAAAAAATTGTTGAACCTTCATTTGGAGATACTGATGGATTAAAACATGTAAATAACAATGTTATTGGAAAGTGGTTTGAACTTGGAAGAAATGATTTATTTAGATTTTTTACACCTGATTTAAATTTAGATTATGAAAATTGGAAGTTAATAATGCTTAGAACTGAATATGACTTTTTAGGACAAATTTATTATGGTGAGAAAGTAGAAATTAGAACTTATGTTTATAAAGTTGGTAATAGCTCATTTACAACATATCATGAAGCTTATCAAAATGATGAACTTAAAGCTAAAGGTAAATCCATAGTAGTTCATTATAATTTTATTAAACAAGAATCAGTTCCAATACCAAATGATATTAAAGAAAAATTAAATGAACACTTAATTGAAGAAGGGATTTAAATGCTATTTAGTGAAAAAACATTAGCTGATTTTTTTGAAAGCCAAGTCGAAAAACTACCAAATCATGAATTTTTAATATATCCTGATAGAAATTTAAGATTTACATATTCAGAATTTAATGAAAGAGCAGATCAATTAGCTAAAGGATTATTAGCTATTGGAATTGAAAAAGGAGATCATGTTGGAATTTGGGCTAAAAATGTTCCAGATTGGTTAACTTTTTTATTTGCAACTGCTAAGATTGGTGCCGTGCTTGTTACTGTTAATACTGCTTATAAAAGCCATGAATTAGAATATGTATTACAACAATCAGATATGAAAGCATTAGCTTTAACTGATAGGTTTAGAGATATTAATTATATTGAAACTATTTATGAACTTGTTCCAGAACTTAAAACATGTCAAAGAGGAAATTTAAAATCAGAAAAATTCCCATATCTTGAACATGTTATACATGTTGGTCAAGATAAACATAGAGGAATGTATAATACTAATGAACTTTTGTTATTAGGTCATAATCAAAGTGATGAAGATTTAAAACATGCAAAAACACTATTTGATAATGATGATGTTATAAATATGCAATATACTAGTGGAACTGAAGGATTTCCAAAAGGAGTTATGCTTACAAGTCGAAATATATTAAATGATGGTTTTTATATTGGAGAAAATATGAATTATACTCCAGAAGATAGAGTATGTCTTCCAGTTCCTTTATTCCATTGTTTTGGTACAGTTTTAGGAATGATGGCTATAATTACTCATGGTTCAACAGTTGTTATGCTTGAAGAATTTGATCCATTACTTGCATTATCTGCAGTTCAAAAAGAAAAATGTACAGCTTTATATGGAGTTCCAACAATGTTTATAGCTGAACTTACACATCCAATGTTTGATATGTTTGATATGTCAACACTTAGAACTGGAATTATGGCAGGTTCAACTTGTCCAGTTGAGACAATGAAAGCTGTAATTGAAAAAATGAATATGGGCGAAGTTACTAGTGTTTATGGCCTTACTGAGGCATCTCCTGGAATAACACAAACAAATGCTGCTGATACATTTGAAAAGAAAGTTAATACAGTTGGAAGACCTTTTCCAAACATTGAAGTTAAAATTATAGATCCTGATACAGGATTAGAAGTTCCTAAAGGTGATAAAGGAGAAATAATGTGTAGAGGTTTCAATGTTATGAAAGGATATTATAAAAATCCTGAAAAGACAAAAGAAACTATTGAAGAAGATGGATGGTTACATACTGGTGATTTAGCTACTGTTGATGAGGATGGTTTTTATTCAATTGTTGGAAGAATCAAAGATATGATTATTCGTGGAGGAGAAAATATTTATCCTCGTGAAGTTGAAGAGTTCCTACATACAATGGATGGTATTCAAGATGTTCAAGTAGCTGGAATTCCAGATGAAAAATATGGAGAAATCGTTGGTGCTTTTGTTATAAAAGAAGAAAACTCAGATTTAACAGAAGAAGATATAAGAGATTATGCTGTTGGTGAAATAGCTAGATATAAAGTTCCAAAATATGTTTTCTTTGTTGATGAATTCCCACTTACAACAAGTGGTAAAATTCAAAAATATAAACTTGCAGATCTTGGTTTAGAACTTCTTAAAAAAAGAGAAAGTAATAATTAATTTTTTAATCAATTATTACTTCATATATATAACATTCTTGAGCTTTTTCAAAATCAACATCTACTCTTTTTAATTTTATTCCATGATTAATACAATCTTCATAATTTGGTTGTTTTGTGGTGACGAAATAAACTTTTGATCCACTATTTATTTCTCCACGAATTCCAGGATCTTCTAAAGCATTTTTAACATTTTCTCCAATATCTAGATGCCAATTAAGATGATGATTATTTTTTATATAAAATCCACTATGTTCTACAAATTTAGTATTATCATGTAATATAACATCTCCGCCTTTGAAAAAATTATTAAGAACTTTGTTTGTTTCAATTGTCTCTTGATGTTCGTTTTCTTCAATATTAATAAAATTAATAGTTCCCACTAATCCAATAATTAATATTAAAGCAACAATAGGAATGAATATTTCTTTTTTACTGTAAAATCTAGATAATAAAATACAAATTCCTAACCAAAAACATCCCAACATAGGCACCATATATCTTGAATGAAAAATTGGTGATGAAATTAGTGATATGATAACTCCAGAACTTATAAGCAAAATTAAAGATAAAATACCCATAAATGAAAAATAATATTTAAATTTATCATTATCTTCCATTTCTTTTCTATCCATAAAAGATTTAATAAGTAAAATTAAAATAGCTATAAAAAATAAAGTCCCTAAAATCGTAGGAGTTAATAATTGATTATTTTTTATAAAAATATCATTAGGCGATAGTACAAAATAAACATAATGAATTATTGTTTCATGTGTTATAGGATAAATCCAATAATCACCATGTATTGTCGAAAATTGATTTAATAAAACAAATGACCATGGAATAAAAGATAAAACCGCTATAATACTAGATATCAACCAATTTTTAATTAATGATTTATTATTAAATAAAATATAAATTAAAAATAATAAATATAACAAAAACGCACCAATAGTTGAAAAATAATGAGTATAAGCTGAACAAATTGTTAAAATAGTTAGTATAGCCCAATTTTTTAAATTAGGTGATTTTATACATTCATAAAAATAAACAAAGCTTGCTGTTAAAAAGAATAAACCCCAACCATACATTCTTAATTCTACACCATAAAACATTAATTGAGGCATAGTTGTTATACATAAAGTAAATAAGCCAGCAACCAATAATCCAAAATTCTTTTTAATTTTTGTAAAAGCTAATGCAACCAATAAATAAAATGGAGTTAAAGAAACAATCTTTCCAACAATAGCTACATCACTAAATCCAATAAAAACAAAAAGCTTATAAAACACTTTATAAATTACATAATACAAAGGAGGATGAACATCAATTATAGCTCTGTCAATGGAGGCTCCAAATGGTAATTCGATCATAATCAATGAAAATATTTCATCATACCACAGTCCAAATTTTGTTAATCCAATATAAGTCATTATAAATAAATATAATAACCCAATTGCACAAAATAAAATTCCAATTTTTTCTTTATTAGATTTTTCTCTAATAGAAGCAATATTAATCATTAAAGTAATTTATTAAGTTTCATATTATTTAAAACATATTCTTGTTTTTTATCAAAATTATTTAAATTACTTATTTTTATTGATGATGTCATAGCTGCAAATTTTCCAGAAAATTCAATATCACATCCAGAAAACCTTTTAATAAGATATGATGCCATATATGTATCTCCTGCACCTGTTGGATTTTTAATAATAGGTGGAATATATGCAGGAATTTTAAAGTGTTTATTTAATTTTTTAGAATATATTAAAGAGCCATTATTTCCGCAAGTTACAATAACTTCATTTGGACCATAGCTAGCTATTTTTTCCATAACATCATAAAGGCCTAAATTATTTTTAAAAATTATTCCAGCTTCATTAATATCTAAAAAGACCATATCAATATAATTTAATAATTTTTCTAAATCATTAAATTCTTTTAAAATAACTTCACCATTTAAATCACATCTTAGAAATCCTTGAATAGCTAGAGCTATAGGAATATTAAAATTTTTTAAAAATTCTATTGTATCAAGAGGAATATCAGTACTTACTAATGGATTTAATATAATACAATCATAGCTATTTAAATTAATGTTTTTAAAGTCCTTATCTAATATAGGATTATTTATAAAATTAGAGCTTTGTTTTCTATGATTTGGATTATCATCATAGTAATTATTTTTAAAAAAAAGACTTTCACTCCTTAAAATACATTTAATTTTAGATTTAACAGGAAAATCATTTATAAAATCTTTATCACATTTACCTAAACTTGTTAAAATTGAATAATCCTGATTAAAAGAGTTAAAAATAAAAGATTGATAATATACTGCTCCACCAACAGAAGAATGTTCTGTATTTTTTTCAATAATTAAATCTTTTGTTGTTGGGCCAATAAGTAAAAATGAAGACATGGAATTATTAGATTCCTCTATCTTGCATTCTATCAGATTCTGATAAAGTAGACATTTCAATACCTACCATCGCCTTACCAAGGCCTTTTGAAATATCAGCTAATTTATCAGGTTTATCATAATTAGCAGTCGCTTCTACAATAGCTTCTGCAAATGTTGAAGGATTGTTTGATTTAAAAATTCCAGAACCTACGAAAATACCATCTGCTCCAAGTTGCATCATTAAAGCTGCATCTGCAGGAGTAGCTATTCCACCAGCAGCAAAGTTAACAACAGGTAATTGTCCATCCTGAGCAGTTTTTTTAAGTAAATCTAGTGGTGCTTCAATAAGTCTTGCATATTTCCAAAGTTCTTCTTCTTCTAGTTTTTGAATGTTTCTTATCTCACCCATAACCATTCTCATATGTCTTACTGCTTCAACAATATTTCCTGTTCCAGGTTCACCTTTAGTACGAATCATAGCTGCCCCTTCATCAATTCTTCTTAAAGCTTCCCCTAAATTACGTGCACCACATACAAATGGTATAGTAAATTCTTTCTTATTAATATGATATTCATCATCTGCAGGTGTAAGTACTTCACTTTCATCAATCATGTCTACACCTAATGTTTCTAAAATTTGTGCCTCAGCAATATGGCCAATTCTAGCTTTTGCCATTACAGGAATTGAAACTGAATCAACAACTCCTTGAACAATTGTAGGATCTGCCATACGTGCAACTCCACCACTAGCTCTTATATCTGCAGGAACTTTTTCTAAAGCCATTACAGCAACAGCACCAGCATCTTCAGCAATAGCAGCTTGTTCAGCATTAACAACATCCATAATGACTCCACCTTTAGTCATTTTAGCAAATCCTTCTTTTAAAACATCAGTACCTTTTTTCATAGTATTCTCCATAAAAATCAATCAAGTAAAAATATACATTTAATAGCTTATAAAATTATTTAAAAATCAATTAGTTTTTAATAAAAATTAGTAAATAAAGAAAAAAAGAAAAAAAATATTTTAATAAATCAATGGAAAAATTAAATTATTTTTTAGTTTTGTATTTTATACCTTGCATAACATTCATAGCTTGAAGACCAAACTTAGCAGTACCTATAACACTTTTAGGAACAATGTCTGGAGCCCCTTTTCTAACAGTATTAACAATATCATTATGTTCATTGTCAAGATAAGGATCTACAAATTCAGATGAGTCAGCTTTTTTAGGTTCTTCTTTTTTAGGCTCTTCCTTCTTAGGTTTAACTTCTTTTTTAGCTTTAGAACTTTTAGGTTTAATTTCCCTAACTTTACTTTCTTTAGATTTTTCAACTTTAGCTTTAAAATCATCTTCTTTTTTAGCTTTAGATGAAGTCTTAGGCTTAGATTCTACTTTTTTACTTTCCTTTTTAGGCTTAGAAGAAGATGTCTTAGCTTTAGATTCTACTTTTTTACTTTCCTTTTTAGGCTTAGAATCAGAAGTTTTAGGTTTAGTTTCTTTTTTATCTTTAGAATCAGAAGTTTTAGGTTTAGTTTCTTTTTTATCTTTAGAATCAGAAGTTTTAGGTTTAGAACTTTCAGTTTTCTCTTTTACTTCGTCTTTTTTAAATTTAGTGATTCCTTCAGTTTTCATTTCAGTAACTGAAATAGATGTTTTAGTCTCTACTTTTTTATCACTGTTATCATCATCATTAGAATCATCTCCAAATCCTAATATTTTTTTTAATTGATTTATTAAATTTGCCATTTTCAACCCTCTATAACATATGTTATATTATTTCTATATTTTTTTAAATAAATAAAGCTTTTGTATTAGTTCTATAAAAAACTTAAAAATAAATCAATTGATAGAAATTTTTTAAAAAAAATATTTTAATTATTCACATTACAAGATAAAATCTGAATTTAAAATTTAATTTAAAAAAAAAGCAAAACAAAAATTTAAATACTTTAAAATTTATAAAATCATTAGATAAGAAATTATATAAAAATTTCATAATAAAATAAGTGATATAAATGGCTATGACTGGAACAATGATATTTTCACACATTATCCCTGTACTTCTTGGTTTCTCAGGAGTATTTTTAATAAGTACTGGAATAATGGACGATAAAAAAGAATTATTAGTTATTGGAATTATTTTATTTATAACAGCTTGTGTTTCACCATTTATCATCTTAAGAACAATAGTATAATAGCTTTTTTATATAAAATGATATGCTACTATTTCAAAATCTTCTAATTTTTTTGATGCTGTATTAATAACATCTATAAACTTAATTAATACACTATCTTCGTCTTTATAAATTACTTTTGCTTTTTGATTAATAAAATAATTTAAGTCAATTTTTTCAATTTCAAAAATATCATCTTTATTAGATTCTTTTAATTGTTGATATGTAATAACTAAATAGTCACTAGCTATTATTTCTTCTTCATCATTAAATTCTTCAAAAGTTAAAGTAAATGCTTCTTGATCTCGATTAATATTATTAAAATTCTTTTCATATCCTGGAATTAATCTTTTTAAACATTGCTCAAATGATTCATTCTCATTTCTAATTAAATTAATTTTATCTATAAAATCATCTGATATTTCTATATTAGCCATTTTATATCACCTTAATGTAATTTCTCCACTATGAAGTGAAGTTCCAATTAATACTTTTTTAATACCTTTAGATTCTAAATCATCTAATTCATCTGCTGTGATTCCTCCACCTAAAATTAATTTATCTTTAAATTCAGTAAAATTATTTAATAATTCTTTATTGAATTTATTTTGAGTTCCTACATTAGATATATCAAGTAAGATTATTTCATTAGGATTTAAATCATTTAATACATCTTTAAACTCATCAATTGACATGTCTAAATTTTTAGAAAATATTTTATTATCTTTAATATCAACACTAATTACAATTCTCTCTTTTGGAAAAGTATTAAAAATCTTATAAAGATCTTCTAAAGATTCTAGTGTTTCTGTTGGAATAATTATTTTATATGCAAAATCTAGGAAAAACTTAAATGATTCGTAATTTTTAACTCCTGCATCTAATATAACTTTGTTATTTTGACTAATCATTTTAATTAAGTTTATGTTATGGCCATCTTTTTCAAGTAAGTCTAAATCAGCTATATAAATTTCATCTGCACCATTTAATTTTAGAGAATTAGCTATCATAAGTGGATTTTCTCCTTGACCATAAATAGAATTAAGTATTTGATATGTATCTCTTAGTCCAGATTTACCACTAACTGCCATTGAATCTTTTAAATCTAATACAGGTATAATTTCAATCATAGTAACACAATTATTTTTTATTATTTAATTCATCTATTGAATCTTTTAATAGTTTAAGTTCTTCTTTAATATTATTTTGATTTTCTAAAATCTTCTCATATAAAACTTTCTTACTTTCTTTTTCTTTATTATAATTTTCAATAAAAGTACTTGAAGCAGATGCAGTTAAAAATGATGCAAAACCAATACCTGAAATCATTAAAAATGATCCAATTAATCTACCATAATCTGTTATTGGTACAACATCACCATAACCAGTTGATGTAACAGAAGCTAAGCTAAACCAAATAGCATCATCAAAATAGTTTACTGTTGGATTAATATTTCCTTCAACAATAAAAAAAGTTAGAGAAGAGAAAATAAAAATAGCTATTATTGTTATAATCCCATAATTTAAATTATTTTTTTGAGTAAAATCAATAAATTTAGAACCTAAAAATTTTAAACTGATTATTAATGCGATTAAATGAATAAAATGTATTATATAAATAAATATTGATTCTTGAAAATCAAATACTTTAATTAAAAGCACATCATAAGGTAGAAGTAAAAGTAAAAAAATTAAAAAGTATTTCTCTTCATGTATATTTGATTTTTTTAAAATAAAGCTATTTAATATAATAAATATTATAACAATTGTAGATATAAAAAAGTCTAAATTTAAGAAATTTGTTAAAGTACTATCTCGAACTGGGAAAATACTAATTAATATTAAACCAATTACATCAAAGATAATGAATAATACAATAAGTGTTAAAGCAAACTGGATTAAATTACTTTCTCTAATTTTATTTATTATATAAACAACTCCTTTTAATATAATTGTTTAAATAATAGAATAAATAATTTTCTAAAAAATAGTAGTTAAGTTAAAGTTTAATAATGTGTTTAGTCGAATATTAAGGAGGATATAAGGTTACCTATTAAACTTTAACTTATTTTAGATTATGCTAAGTGAATTAACATATATGGTTAATTTTTTAATAATTTATAGCTATAAATCATATATTTAATAAAATTTTAGGTGAAAAAAATTAATTTTTTTAAACTAATTTCTTTTCACAATTAATAGTTAAATTTTATTATATATAAATGTTACTTTATAAAAATTAAAATTTCCTTGAAAAAATAAAATTCGATAAAAATGTTATTTAATTAATTATAAACCATTACAAGAAAAGTATCAAATTTATAAAAAAAAATTATGCATTAGCTAAATCAAATGATCTATTATAATTAGGTAAATTCATATCATTGGTTATTAATGGAGTTAATTCAAAAGATTCTTTTTTATTATGAAAATTAAACTCAAATAAACCATTAATTCCAATAATTTTTTCATTAATGAATAAATGCATATGGAACCTTAGTAAATTTTTCATTTGAACTTTTTTAATTCCAAAAACCTCAGAAGCATTTAATATTCGTATAGAAACTGGAACACCATATTCATTAAAATCTAAAAAAATATTTTCATCGATTTTTAAATTGAAATCTATTTCATATTTTTCATTACTTATTTTAAAAACATCATTTTTATAATCGTGATTATGTGTTTGAAATGATTTTCTAGGATATGCTTCTTTTAAATATTTTTCAAAACCTTCAGCATCAGATTTAGCTTTTGATTTAATAAATTTATCCATTTCATCTGGATTATTTTCAAGAAATTCTTGTTTTTCCCTTAATGATTTATTAATTTTTTTAATTCTTTCATCAGAAAACACTTTTTCCATTTCTGTCATTTTAATCACTATTATTAATAAGTTTTAATATTATATTAAATCTTTTTATTTATAAATCTAAGGTTTTATAAATCTTTATTAAGTAATTATTCGATTTTTAAAACAATTTTCCAATAATAACTAAATTATATAAAATGAGATGATAAATATTAGAAAGTATCTAATATTTACTTTAAGTTTGAAGCATATTTAAGAGGGGAAAATTTATGCTGAGCAATTATATTACAAACTTCAAACAATTTAATATTAGTAATCAATATATAAATACTTTTCTAGTAAAAAGTATTACTTATATAATATAAAAAAATAAAAAAGTACTACTTAGGAAAAATAAAAAAAAGTTATTCTTTATAATTATCTTCAATAAAAGAATCTAAATCATCATAAGATTTATCAATAGCTAATTCTAACTTATCAGAATCAACATCAGATAATAAATCTAAATCCATATTAAAATCCAAATCAACATCAAGTTGATTATCATCATAATTTAAAATAATATCTAAAGTAAGATCATTTATTTCTTTAGAGTTGATTTTATTAAATAAATGATTATCAATAGAAGATAGGAAATACTCAGAGATGGTATTTAAATCTTCTTTTGATAATGTTTTTAATTTTGACATATTAAAATAAGTTAATTATTCTTCATCTTCGTCTTTTGAAAGAGTACCTTGCATAGCATTTTGAATATTGGTTTGCATTTCTTCAAGTTTTTTCATTACTCTTTCTTCTTGGCGAGCCATAGTTTGTTCTCTAAGTTCAAGAGTTTCTAAAGTTTCTTTCATTTCATCAAAAACTTCATCTCTATCTACTTTAATAAGTAAACTACCAGCACTTTTGAAGACTTCACTATTAGAATCAGTTTTTTCAAGTTCTTCAATAGATTTTTTAGTTTCTTGAATTTGAACATCTACATTTTGTTTTTGAACAGTTACAGCTTGAGCTTGCTGTTGTAATTGTTGAAATTGATTTAATTGATGTTGTATATTTTCTGGAATTTCCATTTTATCACCTTAATTTATTATAATATAATATGTATTTTAAAATATTTAAAAATTTTGATTATTTAATTAATTTATTTATTTCTAAAGATAAATTTATCCATTTAATAGCTGAATTTATTGAAGCTCTAAAAGATGTTGAATCATTAGCATGAATATTAATAATAATTTTTTTACCATTAAGTTCAATATCCATAGATGATCTGTAATCAGGAGCAGTATTTATCTCAAGTGATACAGAATCATAAACAACTTTTGCTTGATTTATATCATCCAAATCAATACAAATCTCACTATTAATAGTTTTTACACAATTCATTTAATCATTGTATAGTATTTTTTTAATAATAATTTGAAAATCAGTTAAATCTCCAAATTTATTATAGAAATTGATTTTACCAATTTTAAAATCTTCTGGATTATCATATGGTAAAATATGAATATAATTTTCTTTAATGTCTTGAGCAATACTAAAACCTAAAATATCATTTAATGGATTAAGTTCCTCAAAATCTGCCTTAATTTTTAAGTCTTTAGGATTAATATGTAATCTTGTATTAGATAAACTTGCAGAAATTAAAATAGCTATTATTATTTCGCCCTTCGATGTATAAAAAGTAATTTTACTAGGGTTACCTTTAATTTCATTTACAATAGCTATATAATCTTCATCTAATTCTAAAGCTTTTAGAAGAACTTCTCTCATATTACTTTTTCCACGGTTAATATAATCAAAACCTGTGGAATGAGAAAAATTCTTACAGAATTTACGAGTTCTAGATGAAGGTTTTCTTGAAGTTGTGATAATCATATAATCAATATAATTATCTTGCTTTAACAATTCTAGTTACTTCTGGAACGTTTTTAAATAGAATTCTATATCTACACTTAGTACATTTATTTTCCATATAACTTTTGTGGTCTATTTCAGTTCCGCATTTAGGACATCTATACAATTAGTCCCCTCCAGCATTAGTATTTCTAATATTACGAGCAGCTGATTTAACCATAGGGGTTTCAGGAGTAAATGCTCCACCAGTGAAAACTACTCCACATTTTCTGCATTTCCAAATTCCTGCAGCTTCTCTTTTAACATAAGGTCTATCACATTTAGGACAAACATGTTTCTTTTTTAAGTTTTCTTCAATATGTTTAACTGATCTTTTAGCTTTTCTTCCGTATCTAGCACCGAATCTTCCTGTGATTCCTACTTTTTTTGTTCTTGCCATTTAATATCTCTCCAAAATAAATGTAATTAATAATAATTACAGTATAATATTAAAGTTAAAAAAACTCTATATAATCTAATATAATAATATATTTTTTTAAAGTATTTAAATATAATGATTTTTTAATGTATAAAATAAGTTTTTGAATAAAATTAAGGTTTTATTATTTTTAAAGTTTTCATAAAATTTTTTAAAAACAATTTATTTTACTGATTAAAAAGATGCTTGAAATTAGTAGTATAAATAATGTCATTGGATTTTTACAGTTTTTTCAATTGCATGTTTATAGTTAGTACAAAGTTTTAAATAATCTAAGTTATTTTTTATTGCAAATGAATTTTACAGGATTAATAAATTTTTTAAAGTTGGAAGGTTTATATGAATCTAATAATCCTGATACTAATTGATTTTTATCGAAATGTTACTGTAAATTTTATAAGCATCTTTTTATCAGTAAGATAATAGCTATTTCTAGCTATTATCTCATGTTTTAAAAGTTCTGTTTATGTGGTTGATATATAAAAACTTTTAAGGTAATAGATAGATAACATGATGTTATTTTAATCTATTTTACCAGTTTAAAGGGAGGTTTATTAAAATATATGAAAAATATTTTAACAAAACTATTAATAAATAGATAATAACCATAAAGGCTATTATCTAGTTATTATTTCCTTTTTACTTTCTATTTTTTAAAAAAATAAAAAGTAATATAATAACCATTACAGCTATTATATTTATAGTTCAATTATTCTCTTTTTCTAAATCCTAATGCACTAAACATAGCTAATAATACTAAAAGTACAAGAGCTATAGGATTACCTGTTTTAGCCATTTGACTTGCATTTGCAGTATTTAATCCAACTTCTAAATTAGAATCTTCAGTTGGATTAGTAGGATTAACAGGATCTACAGGATTAACAGCAGGTTTATAAGTAGCTGTTGAGTCGTAATATTTATCATCACCAGCAAAAGTTGCAGTAATAGTATGTTTATAAGCATCTTTGTAAGTAAATGTGACTTTACCATCTTTATCTGTAATTCCAACACCAATAACAGTATTACCAATAGTTAAAGTAACTTCTTTACCTTCTAAAGGATTACCATCTTTATCAGTAACAGTTACAGTAATAGTATCTCCATCAACTTCAATTGTAGTGATAGTTGGAATTTTAATAACATTAGTATTGTCTTTTCCTTCACTTTCTTTGTAAAGTTCATCACCAGAGAATTTAGCTTCTACAACAGGTTTACTCTCTTTATCGAAAGTATGATTAATATATCCTTTACCATCTTTATCAGTAGTTACAGTACCGATTTTTTCATTATCAACATATACATCTAAAGTTTTATTTGCTAATGGATTACCATCTTCATCAGTTAAGGTTATTTCGATTTCTACTGTTTCACCGACTGTGATTTCGTCTGGGACAGTTACAGTAGTAGTTGTTGGAATTTTTGCTACGTTGGTAGTGTTTTTTCCAGTACTTTCTTCGTATACTTTATCCCCAGCAAATTCTGCAGTAATAACAAACTCGTCTTCTTTATCAAAAGTATGATTGATTTTAGCTTTACCGTTTTCATCAGTAGTTACAGTACCGATTTTTTCATTATCAACATATACATCTAAAGTTTTATTTGCTAATGGATTGCCATCTTCATCAGTTAAGGTTATTGTTATTTCTTCAGTTGCACCAGGAATGATCTTTTCAGGTACTTCAACAGTAGTGATGGTTGGTATTTTTGCTACTACTGTTTGATTTACTGCTTCGCTTCCATAGTATAGGTTGTCGCCTGTAAATTCAGTTGTAACATTGTATTTTCCTTCATCTTCGAATGTGTATTCAAGTGTTGCTATTCCTTTATCATTAGTGATATTGGAACCGATTTTTTTACCATCTAAATAGAAGTCTATAGTTTTATTTGCTAATGGATTACCTTTTTCATCTGTTAAAATACTTTCAATAGTTACAGTTTGTCCTACATTAACTTCTTGTGGAATGTTTACAACATTTTTTGTAGGTTGTTTTTTAGCTACAGTATTATTAGTTGCATTGCTTCCATAGTAGTGATCGTCTCCTACGAATTCTGTGTATATGTCGTATTTTCCTTCTGTTGTGAATGTGTGATTTAATTTTGCAACACCATTACTATCAGTGATTGCAGAACCAATCTTTGTACCATTTACATAGAAGTCTATAGTTTTATCTTTTAAAGGTTTACCTTCTTTATCGGTTAAAATACTTTCAATAGTAACAATTTCTCCTACATTAACTTCTTGTGGAATATTTACAACATTATTAGTAGGATCTTTAGTAAGATTTAAAGCACCAGGATTAAGTACAATTTCATAATTTTTGTGTCCAGCATAATCTCCAGTAACAGGGACAATAGCAGGAGCATTTAAATCAACAGTGTATTCAAATTCTGCAACACCTTCAATAACAGTTACGTTTTTAATAAAAGTACCGTTTACATTAAAAGCAATGTTTTGACCAGTCACAGTATTACCCATATCATCAGTCAAAGTAGCATTTAAAGTAATTTTATCTCCTTTTTTAACAGGTAAAGTAGAGTTATTAATATAAGTCAAATTTAAAATACCCATATTGCCTGTGTTATAAATCATTTGACCTGAACGTGCTGAGTTACCTAACATAAAATTTTTAGAAACTGACATGTTTCCAGCATTATAAATACTTCCACCTTGATTACTTGCGTTATTATTTATAAAATTTGAAATAGATATTTGTGTATTATTAGCACTATTATGAATAGCTCCACCAGTAGTTGCATTATTGCTATCAAAAGTGGAATTAATTACATTTAAATCATTTCCCAAATTACGAATAACTCCACCATTAAAAAAAGCTTCATTTTTAGTGAAATTAGAATCAATTACATTTAAATTTAAGCCCATATTATATATAACTGCACCATAATTCGCTTTATTATTAATAAAATCAGAATTACTAATTATAAGATCTTTTGCAGACTTTAAAACATATGCATTAGTAATAGCTCCACCAGCATTTGTCGCAAAATTATCTTTGAAAAAAGAGTTATTTATAATAGAATTACTACCGTCATTAACAATAGCTCCACCATTATATGCATCATTTTCAATAAATTGAGAATTATTGTTCACAACAAAAAAATCTCCAAGACTATAAATTGCACCACCAAATTCAGCACCATTATTAGTAAATGTAGAATTAAATACTTGACTATTATTAACATTAGTATAAATAGCTCCACCATTGAATATTGCAGTATTATTATTAAATATAGAATCAATTACAAAAAAATCATTTCCCATATAATTACTAATAGCTCCGCCATCTCTTCCATCATTATCAATAAATGTTGAATTCTTTATTGTGAAATTATCAGAAAGAATATGGATATTAATAGCTCCACCAGCATGTAATGCACTATTATCTTTAAAAGTCGTATTAACTACTTTAGAATTCTTACTTTCAGTCCATATAGCTCCACCAGCATTAATTGCACTATTATTAATAAATATGGAATTAATTACAGTAAAATAATCACCATAATTACGAATTGCACCACCATAACCTCCATTATCACTAGAATTAGAGGCATAATTATCATTGAAAAAAGAATTGATTACATTAAAATTACTTGCGACATTATGAATTCCTCCACCCCATTCAGCACCATTATTAGTGAAAGTAGAAAATTCTATGCTTGAATATTCTCCATTATTATAAATTGCACCACCAAACCCTCCATTATCATTAATAGTTAATGAATTAGTAGCAGTATTATTAATGAAAATAGAATTTTTAACTGTTAGAGTACCATTTCCAATATTATAAATTGCACCACCGTGATCTTCATTAGCAATTCCATTTAAAAAGGTTATGTTAATAAAAGTTACTGTTACTTTAGAACTTATTGTAAATATTCTATCAAGTCCTTTTGCATCAATAATAACATCTTCAGCAGGACCGTTTCCTTGAATAGTTATGTTTTTATCTATAGTTATTCCATAATCAAAGCCATCTTTATTATAGACTCCAGGATCTAGAGTGAGGATATCATTTTCGGCAGTATTATCAATACCTTGTTTTATCCCTCCTCCAGTCGTGTTATCTATACCAATAGCTGAAATGGAAGATATACTTATTAACAATATAAATGCAGCTAATATTGCAAATATTGTAATTTTTTTCGATTGCATTTTAAAGTTTACCTCCTTCATATAAAAAAATTTAATCTAAAAAGTTTTTTGTGACAAAATATACAATCGTGGATCCTAAATATTATTCAAGAACTTCAAAAAATATATTTATCTTAAAGTCATTAAAACTATACTAAGATTACCAGTCTTTTATCACCCACAGATTAATAATTCATAAAAACTAAATCAGTTCTTCTTTATTAATCAGAACAAAATTATTCAATAAACAATTTTCCTCTCATTAATAAAAATCTACCCATTATAGTAATCATCAACCACTAATACGAAATTTTTTTCTTTAAAAACCATCTTCTTAAAGAAAACTATTTATCATTATAGAAACATATTTAAGTTACAACATTAAATGTTATAAATACATGACTTCTATATGTTATAAATATGTGACATAGTATATAAATGTTTTCATAAAAATCAATTTTATAACATAACATCTAATCAAAAAGCACAATAGTCATTATTTCAAATCCAAAAAAAAGGACATTTAAGATTAATATGAAAAGTAAAGTAAAAGAATATCGTCAAAAATTAGAAATAACACAACAAGAACTTGGCGATAAAGCAGGAGTTGCAAGACAAACCATAAACTCCTTAGAAAATGGAAAATATAATCCATCACTAATACTAGCTTATAAAATAACCTCTATATTGGGTTTAGATAATATTCATGATCTATTTACATTTGAAAAAGAGGATTTAGAAGAAGAATAAGTAGAGTTGTTAATAATTATGATTTTTGAAATTTATAGAGATTCAATCGATTACATCATAAAGGATAAAGAAATTTTAAAATTAGGAATAATTTCTGTTTTAAGTTTTTTAATAATACCTATAATAATATTATCAGGTTATTCATATAGAACAACCCAAGTCGGATTAAACAGTATGGTTAATAAAAATAATAAAAAACCAGACTTTAAAAACATAAAACTAATGTTAATCCAAGGAATAAAGTTATTAATAGTCACATTAATTTACTCAATACCAATAATTTTAATAACATACATTCTAAACTCAATAGATTTTATTATTAGAGTTGTTAAAGCATTTAACATGTCAACTCTTGAATTTAATCTAGAATTTATAGTGATTATTGCAATTATATCATTTATTTGTTTTTTATTTATAAGTGTTGCAATTCCAAACATGATACAAGATAAAGGATCAATAAAATCAGCTTTTAAAATAAAAGAAATTATAAAAATTATAAAAAATGTAGAAATTATAAACTATCTTAAGTTTATACTACTTTTAATAATAACATTAATAGGAATTTTAATTTTAATAATTTTAATAGGACAAGTTTTAATTAATCTATCAGCAAATTTAGGATTTTTAATTCCAGGAAATATAGTAATGCTTTTATATTTAATAATTATTTCCTATTTCATAATCCCTGCATATATATTATGTAATGGTAGAGCAATAGGATTAATATATAATATGGGTTCTTAAAAAAAAAAGTTTAATCCAATATTGGATAATTAGGACTTTCATTTGTAATTAATAAATCATGTGGATGTGATTCTTTAATACCACTAGATGTGATTCTAACAAATTCTGCTTTTTTCTTCATATCATTAATATCTTTAGCTCCACAATAACCCATTGAAGCTTTAAGACCACCAACTAATTGGAAAACAATTTCATTAACAGTTCCTTTATAAGGTACTGCTCCTTCTACTCCTTCTGGAACTAATTTAGAGTGTTTCATATGTCCTTTGATTTCTTGGAAGTATCTATCAGCTCCTCCACCAAAACCACCAGTCATAGCTCCCATTGATCCCATTCCACGATATTGTTTGTATTTTTTACCATTCATTACAACAACATCTCCTGGAGATTCATATGAACCTGCAAGTAAATTTCCTAACATTACTGCATCTGCACCAGCACCAATAGCTTTTGCAATATCTCCTGAATATCTAAGACCACCATCAGCAATGACAGGTACATCGTATTCATTTGCTACATCTGCAACTTCTGATATAGCTGTAAGTTGTGGTACTCCAACACCTGCTACAATTCTAGTTGTACACATTGATCCTGGACCAATTCCAACTTTTAAACTATCAGCACCTTTTGATATTAAATCTTCTGCTGCTTCAGCTGTTGCAATATTTCCAACACATAGCTTTGCATCAATATTTTCTTTTATCGTTTCAGCAAAATCAACTACATTCATATTATGAGCATGTGCACAATCTACAGAAATCATATCTGCACCTGCATCATCTAATGCCATAGCCCTATCAAGATCAAATGGTCCAGTAGCTGCCCCAACAACATAACGTCCTTTTTTATCTCTTGCAGCATTTGGATATTGTGAGTGATTTAAAATATCTTTAATTGTTACAATTCCAACTAATTTACCATCTCTTAAAACTGGTAATCTTTCAACTTTATTTTCATATGCAATATCTAATGCTTCATCAGGTGTTATCGGTTCTTCAATTGTTACAACATCAGATGTCATTATTTCTTTAACTGTTTTTGCACTGGCAGTTTTTAAAACAGGACTAACATCTCTTTTTGAAATGATTCCAACAATTTTATCTCCTTCCATTACAGGAAGTCCACTTATTGATTCATTTTCCATGACATTTTGAACATTTTCAATAGTGGAATCTGGAGTAATAGTTACAACATCTCTAATTGTAACTTCTTCTGCACTTTTAACTTTTTTTACTTCTTTAACTTGTTCTTCTAAAGTAATGTTTCTGTGAATTACTCCTATTCCTCCTTCACGAGCAAGAGCAATAGCTAATTCTGATTCAGTAACAGTATCCATAGCTGCACTAACAATAGGAATATTAAGTTTTATATCTTTTGACAAGTTAACTTTTGTATTAACGTGTTTAGACTCCACATAACTTGCATTAGGAGATAATAAAAAATCATCATATGTATATCCTACTTTAGCCTCTTGTATTTTTTTTGAAAACATTTCA
The DNA here is from genome assembly GCF_046197865.1 of Methanobrevibacter sp. DSM 116169. Classification (GTDB taxonomy): domain Archaea; phylum Methanobacteriota; class Methanobacteria; order Methanobacteriales; family Methanobacteriaceae; genus JAHKLT01. The sequence continues at coordinate 1,113,877 of NZ_CP166990.1, forward strand.
TATCACCAATAAATAAAATTTTATAATTTAAAAAGAATCACATAGTTCTTTTAATTCTTTTACTGCACTGTGATGAATCTTACCAGTATTTCTATCTCCACCAACACATGCAGCTCCACGAACTCCTACAACATCACAACCAATATCATTTAAATCTTTTAGTTGATCTTTTTTAACTGAACCTGCAAGAGCTACTTTTAATCCCATGTCGTGAGCTTCAACAGTAAAATTCTCTAAATCTTCTAAAGATAAATAATCAAATAATGTATGACCATCTTTAATAGCTGTATCAAGCATTGCAAGATCACATCCTGTATCTTTAGCTATTTTAGGAATCTCTTGAGGAGCAACTGCCCCAATTCTATGAGCATCAGCATATCCTGAAGCTACAACAATATTATCTGGATTTTTAGATTTTATTGTTTTAACTACATTGCTCATGACATCACATGCCTCATCGTAGTTTTTAGTTCCATATAAACCAACTTTAATATAATCAGCACCAGAAACTTGAGCTCCCATAGCTGCAAGTGAAACTGTACCTGGTTTATAAGGTACATCTCCTAATGTAGCACTAACTAATTTATCTTCAGGTGTTATTTCACGGATTTCTTCAATAACCCATGGAAAATTAGCACCAAGTGATCCTTCTTTAGGATTTTTTACATCGACAATGTCTGCATCGCCTTCAATAGCTTCTAGAGCTTCTTCATGATTTATAGGACTTATTAATAGAAGCAAATTATTTCCTCCAAATTATAAAATAATTAATAAAAAATTTAATTATTACTAATATATTTTTAATCATTTATATAAGTTCTATTTATTTAAGACATTATTAATTATACATGAGCATATATGGAGAAAATTCAAAACCATTATGATTATAAATTTTTAACTTCATATCAAAAAAAATTATTAGACATTAATTTTATTATTTACCGTCAATTTTTTATTGTGAGTTCAAAAATATCTTTATTTATCAATTGACTTTATGATTTAGTGATAATTCACAAAAACATCAAATACAGCAAGCAAAAAATTAAAATATAAAAAAATAGATAAGTTTTTTTTATAAAATGTTTTTTAAAACAAATCTAAAATTTAGAGTCGATTAAAATGCAAAATGAAAATAATATAAATAAATCATACTTATAAAAAATGATATATTAATTTTAGGAGATAAATACATGGAAACAATTGATTTTATTGAAAATGAATTGAAAATGATTAGTAAAAAATATGGTATGACTGATATTGAACTTAAATACGAAGTAGATGATGATGAAATAGATGAAGTATTTTATATTTATGCTCCTAACACATTGAGCATTGATGAAAAACATGACAAATGGGATAAAATTGTTAGAGAAATAGAAAGTTTTTGTAAAGAAAAAGAAATATATGATACTTTATTAAGAACTTTTATAATTGTAAAATAGTATTTAGGAGATCTTCATAATTGATATTAACTCTTTAGATGAATATCATTTATATTTATTATCTAAATCATTACATGAAAATAAAATAATCTCATTTAAAAATAAAACCTAACATTATCCTAGTATCAAAAAAGTAATGCCTAAAAATCAAATTCTTAAAGTATTAGATAATTTAATTGCAGCATCTTCATACTTTGAGAAATCTTCATCAAAAACTTCAAGATAATATTTTTCTTGAAATTCAAAAAAATCTATTTCAAGTTGCTTGAATTTTTTTAAGTATTCTTTTTCAGTTTTATCATTAGAAATAAATTCCATTTTATTTAAAACAATTTCTAGAAAATTAAGATTAATATCCAATAATAAATCTATTTCTTTTTTAGAAAAGATTTGATTTTTATTTTGTTTTTGCAAGATATAATTAGTTATATATTCAATATCAATAAGAGTATTTAATTCATCACTAAATTTATCTGAAATTTGATTTAATAAATGTTTTAATACATTTAATCCTTCAACAAGCCTATCCATCATCCATTTTAATATTTCATTAGCTTGAATATTTTGTGTTTCATTTGATGATTTTTCTGAAGTAATAATTGAATAATTTTCTAAATTTGAAGTTTCTTCTTTTTCAATATTAATTTCTAAAGGATCATTAACAAAAATTCTTTTTGCACAAGAATGACTTCCATTTAATAATGTTTCCATGTATTTTAAAAATGAGTTTATGCTTTTAATAATTTGATTTTCATTAAAATCAAAATTCATAGGTTGCATATAATTCCTCCTAAAAATCAAATATAAGTATTTCCCTATATAAAATGCTATGTTTTATTAAATAACAAATATACAATAGTAAAACAATAATTAAAAATCAAAACAATGATTTAAATTAAAAAAAATTAACTATTATCAAAGTCTTCAATAGTTTTATCAACAAGTTCTAAAACTGCATTTTCTAAATCAGGGAAAGTAAAATCACAAACAATTGGTATATTATCACAATAAACTACATCAAGACCCATTTCAATAGATTCTTTTGTAACTACATCAACTGCAGCTGCTTTAAGCTCTGTTAAAACAATATCAACATCATCAATATATTCATTTAAGTCCTTCTTAAGTAAAGGCCTATCTGATAAATGAGATGTTGTTGCAATAACTTTACATCCATATTCAGATTCTAAATAAAATGATAAGACTTCTTTTATTTCATCTGGTGCAGTTGTAGCAAATAATACTTTTTTATCTTTAATATCTCCTAATGGTTTTGGTCTAAAAACAGTGGCTATTACCTTAGCATTAGGATTAATTTCGTGTACTAATTTTACAATGTAATCAATTTTTTCTTTATTTGCAATTGGTTCTTCACACATTGTAATAATTACAAGGTCTCCCATTGCAATTCTATAAGGACCGAAATAATCTTTAATATTATTTAATGGTTGGTTTGCACCTATAAGTACAATATTTTTATTGGTTTTAATAGGTGGAATAGCTGCACCACTACCTTCAAAGATGATAAATTTACTATCTACTTCATTTGCAATTTCAGCACCTTTTTTCATATTAGTTAAAAAGACTTCACCTGCCATTCCTCCACCACAACGTCTACAACCTATTGTTAAGATTCTACTCATAAGTGCATCTTCCCAATGATCACTAGCTGCATGAATTCCTTTATTTGATTGTTCTAAGAGAAATTCTGGTGTGATTTTAAGTTCATCTCCTCTAACTATTTCTGGTTCTTCAGGTCCACCTCTACCCATAGCTACAACACAAGGATCATAGTTATTTTTATCAAGTAATCTAGATACAAATCCAGAAACTGCTGTTTTTCCTATTCTTTTACCTGTTCCTAAAATTTTAATTGAAGGTTTTAAAGGTATATCATATTGAGATACAGGTTCAAATTTAAAATCAGGCCCTTCATATATTATATCATCTGCTATTACATTACATGCAATTTTAAATCTTTTAGAATAATCAAGAACTGGTTCATCACTTAAATCCATGACTCTGTCTACTTTAAAATCTTTTGCAATAGTTTGAATAATTTCATATGGAACTTCATTTTTTAATGGTCCAAAAAATACTGGTATTCCAAGTAATTCAGAGTAGTAATCTTCATTATCTTCTCTTAATTTTTCAGTTCCACCAATAAAAACAGCTGCTACAACATCAATGTGTTCAAGTGAATTTAATGTATCAATAGCATTTTTAGTTACAGGAATATAATGTTCTCCATCAATTAAACATAATGTTTTAGTTGACATAAAAATAACCTATATTTTAAGCATAATTAATTTCTTTTTCAGTTCTTTTAATCAAATCATCTAATGTATTAGAAACATTAGGTGGAATTGATCCAGGATCTTTATTTGCAACAACTTCAGAAATAGTTTTACATAAAACAAAAATAGCTTTTTTGTGTTCTGCTTTCGTTCTATGTATGTGGTGAGGATTTATTTTAAGAGATATATAATCTTTGCAGTTTTTTTCAATTTCTTCATCATCAATTAAGTACTTTAACATATATACCAAAAATTGGTGGACTTGTATCATTTCATCCTTATACATAGATATCTTTCTCTTTAATAATTAACTAAAATTGTGTTTTATAAAAATCTTTACTAAATTTCGTATTATTTAATTCTTATCTAAAATCTTATATTTAAATCTGATTGAATAATATTTTTTATTAAATTTAAATTTAAATTTAAATGTTTAAACAAACACTAACTATTTCGAACATTTTGAACTTAATTTTATCCAAAATAAATTTTTTATAAAATTTTTTTGTTTTATTATAAATTTTTTATTTTATTAAAAAAATAATGAATTAATTAAAACTAATTTTAATAAAAATCAAGTTAAGTTTAATTATCAATGTAAATCAAATATTAAAAAAATCACTCAAATCTTTTTGATACTGGTTTAAATAATAATCTGAAAATGAGCTGTTTGCAATCTTCTATTTCTTTTCAACATTTTTTCCCACATATCATTAGCTTTATTTTCACTAATAATCCTCTTATCAACAGCTTTTGATAAAATAATAGCAGTAGTTAAAATAGGGAAATTATATTCATCAGCATACGATTTAACATCTTTAAGGTTATTACTTGCAACAATTCCATTATTTTCAATAGCAAGTGAAATTGCCGATGCTTCACCTTCTCCAATTTTCTTCCTACCCCATCTACCCTCAGTAAATAAAATATATCTTTTATATTCTTCACTTTCAGAACTAATATTTCTAATTTCAATGAATCCTTTCTTTTCCAAAAACTCTAAATTTTTTTTAATTATATATGGACTACTATCATTAGAAATTTCTCTATAAGATTGAATAGGTAAGATAATTTTAGAAAATAAAGATTCCAATATAAAAGTTTCACCAATAATTAAAAAACAAGATAAACAATCAGTATCATAAAAAATTGGCTTATTTTTATCCAAATTAATCATCCTCATCTAAATTATATACAATATCTGATCTGTATCCTTGTAGCAATAATTCTTCTTTTTTACCAATAGAAATTTTATCTTCTATAAAAACTTTTTCAATTAAAGGAATATATTTTCCTAAAGAATAATATTTCCTTTCTTCTGGTGAAGACTCATATAAATCTGTACTAAAACCTAGTGCACAAGAATTATTTTTTACATCTGGTTTAAATTTAATAAAATCATCATAACTAATTAATTTCTCTTTTCTTAATCTACATAACATTGAAATATGACTTATTTGATAGTATTGTTCACAATTAATAACATAACTTACTGTCCAATTTTCAATTTTATTTCGATTTATATAATCATTTAATGCTCCATTGGGCATTAATAAAGAAGATGCAAAATTATCTGCTTCTTTTTCACTATCATCATATTCATCATCACTACAAATTAACCATTCATCATTATCTTCATATAATAAATGATATAATTCATGAGCTAAAGTAAAATTTTGCCTACCTTTAGAATGTGAGGAATTAATTAAAATTAAATAATCAATATCTTCTTTACCACAACAACCACTAATTTCATCATCTAAAGGCATAAAAATAATAGTCAAATTATCCATCTTATCTGTAATAATAGAAAAAATATTTATTGGAGAATAAGGATCAATACCCCAAGTTCTTCTTAAATCTTCAGCTAATCTATCTGTTTCTAATTGAGATTTCATAATTATTCCTCATTATCTAACTTTCTTAGAAATTTTAAATTGTTAATTATTTGATTCATTTTAGAAACTGCTTCTAAATTAGGATTATTATTATTTAATCTAAAAGCAAATTTATTAGGAGAATAATCATTAGATTCATCTAAAATATATTCATGAGAGCAATCATACAACATAGATATTTTATCTAATAAATCTAAATTTAAAGATCTTTCTTCATTTTCTATCTTAGAAATTTGTCCTTGATCTACTTTTAGATAATTAGCAATTTGTTGTTGAGTATAATTATTATCTTCTCTTAATTTTTTTAACTTCTCTCCTATTTTACTCATTTTTTCACCCTTTTTATAAATATACCACTAAATGTTTATAATAATACTTTGGCATAAATACTATATAAATTTTTCTTAAAAATTATGTCAATTAGTAAAAACCAAAAATTAATTATGATATAATTTTTTATAATTTTAAATCAATTAGTTATTTATGTATTAATTTATTATTTTCAAATAATTTGACAGATATTAACTAAATAATATCTTTAAAAAGAATATTTTAATAGAACAAGATTATTGAATAAATATTCAAAACCAAATTAAAATTTCAAAATACATATATCATGAAATTTAATAAATAATTTTAATGATTACAATTGCTATTGGTGTTGGAGAAAATAAAAATATATTAAAAGCTATAGATATCTTTAAAAAAGATAATGATTGTAAAATAATAGCTATTCATGACGAAAATGAACTTATAAATAGTATTTATGATAAAAACACAGATATTGTTATTAGAGGTTCTTTAAACTCATATAATATACTTAAAACACTTAAATCTAAAAATCCAAACATTTCAAGAGCTACATATATTAAAAGTGAATCTAATGAGTTTTTACTAAGTCCTGTTGGAATAGATGAAGGTAATTCAATAGGTGAAAAGTTTGAAATAGTAAAAAACTCCATAAAATTTTTAAATGATTTAGGTAAAACTCCTAAAATAGCTATCCTATCAAATGGTCGAAAAGATGACTATGGAAGATGCAAAGATATAGATAAATCCCTTAAAGAAAGTGAAGAACTTTACAACATCATTAATGATAATTTAAAAGTAGATATTAAAAATTATTATATTTTAATTGAAGATGCAATAAAAGAGAAAAACAACATCATAATAACTCCAAATGGAATAATAGGTAATTATTTATTTAGAACATTGGTTTTAATAGATTCTTGGCCAAGTTGTGGTGCTATAACTTTTGGATTAGATAAAATTTATATTGATACTAGTCGTTCTCAATCAGTTGATGGCTACTTAAGATCAATAAATTTAGGACATAATATTTTAATAGATAGATTAAACAAAAATAAATAATTGATAAAATGTCAGAAAATTTCATTTACAGACTTTATGAATGGTATATTTCAAAGGATTTAACTAAAGAAAATATGCCAAAACACATTGCCCTCATTATGGATGGTAATAGAAGGTATTCTAAAGTCCAAAAAAATATGGATGTCAGTAAAGGCCATGAATTAGGTGTTGATACTCTAGAAAAGGTTTTAGATTGGAGTATTGATTTAGGTATTGAAATCATTACAGCTTATGCCTTCTCAACAGAAAATTTCAAAAGATCTCAAAAAGAAGTTGATGGACTAATGAGACTATTTGTTGAAAGCTTTAAAAAGATTGTAAGTAATGAAAGAATCCATAAAAATAAAGTTCGAGTTAAAGCTGTTGGAAAACTTGAACTCATGCCAGATGATGTTCGTGAAGCTATTAAAGAAGCTGAAAGGGCAACAGAAGATTACAATGAAAGGTTTTTAAATATAGCTATTGGTTATGATGGAAGATTAGAAATTGTTGAAGCTATTAAAAAGATTGCAGAAAATGTTAAAGAAAATAAAATAGCTATTGATGATATAGATGAAGATATGGTAAGTAAAAATCTTTATACAAAGGGAATTGATGATCCTAACCTAATTATAAGAACAAGTGGAGAAGAACGTTTAAGTGGATTCCTACTTTGGCAATCATCTTACTCTGAACTATATTTCTGTGATAGTTTATGGCCAGAACTTAGAAAAGTTGATTTTCTAAGAGCTATAAGATCATATCAAGAACGTGAGAGAAGATTTGGAGTTTAAATATGATTGATACTCATTGTCATGTTGATTTTGATGCATTTAATGAAGATAGAGAAGAGGTTATAAAAAGAGCTAAAGATAATTTAGATGCAATTATAAATTCTGGAACAAGTTTAGATGGAAATAAAAATGTTTTAGAATTATCTAAAAAATATGAAGGATTCCTGTATCCTAGTTTTGGCTATCATCCTGTAACATCCCAAGATAAATCAGCTGATGATTTAATAAATGCTCAAAAACACTTAATTGAAAACATTGAAAATATTGTAGCTATTGGAGAAGTAGGAATGGATTATTTTTATACAAAAGATAAATCATTAAGAGCAAAACAAAATGAAATTTTCACATCTTTTGTTAAAATAGCTGATGAGTACGAAGTTCCTCTACTTATACATGCACGAGATTGTGAAAAGAAAGCATATAATATTGTTAAAGAATATGATGGTATTCCTAATGTTATATTTCATTGTTATAGTGGTAGTTTAAAGACAGCTTGTAAGATTTTAGATGAAGATTATTTTATATCATTTTCTACAATGATTTGTTATTCAACTCATCATCAACAATTAGCTAGTGAAATTCCACTTGAAAATATCCTAACAGAAACAGATAGTCCTTATTTAGCTATGACTCGTGATGAGAGAAATGAACCAGCAAATGTTATAAAAGCTGGTGAAAAGATTTCTGAAATTCAAGGCATTAATTTTAGTGAAGTTGATAAAGTAACTACAAGTAATGCTAAGAAAGTTTTTAATATAAAATAAGTTTTAAGGTTAAATGTTTTAAATAATCTATTAAATAAATTTTATAATCATCCAATTACAATCCCTTCTTTATTTACTGTATCATAAAATGAACTATCTTTATATTCATCATAATGCTCTATAGAAATAATCTTAGGAGAAATATATTCATCTTTTTCTATTAATAGTTTAAAAACAATCTCAAAAACATCATCTTCAATTTTATCTTCATCAGTAGTTAAAATAAGAATATCTATATCAGAATCTTTAGTATCATCACCACGAGCAACAGATCCAAATAGTATAATTTTTTTAATTTCTGGATAATTTAAAGATTTTGCAAACTCAATAGCTAACTTTTTTCTATCCATATTAACACATTTATTATATTATTTTTATTATTAAATATGTTTTAAAAATTGGAAAGCTATTCAATTTAAGAATAGCTATACCAATAAACCACAAAATGGTTTTTTCATTTATTCACATGAACAATATACTAATTGCTACAAGAAGGTGATATGAATAATTATATTCTTATCACATGCTTTTTTAAGATTAGTTTTTGTAATTTTTAAAACTAACCAATTGAAACTATAATTTAATAATATAAAAAGCTTGTTGAAGCAATATTGTAAAATTGTTTTCAAAATAAAACCATTATAATAATTTACCTAATTTTAAAATAGCTTTAGGTGAAATATTAACTAATCTTTTTAAAACATCCAATAAATTCATATTATAAAAAGATACACCTTCAAAACTAATAGCTATCGAATCAATTTCTTTATCATTTAATGAAAAAGCATAATTATTAATAATAATGAATTATGAAAAAATTAAAATAAGTTTTAAAAATTGGAAAGCTATTCAGTTAAAGAATAGCTATACCAATAAACCATAAAATGGTTTTTTTCTCTTTAAATTGGACAATGTTTACACATAGTCTATTTAAAAATTATGTTTTTTATAATATATAAAATTATTCAAATCTAAAATCATCTTATATCAACTAGTAATGTTTAATGGAGAATGTATTTTTTCATATATTTAAGCTCGAAAAATAATAAAAAAGCTTATCTCCAATAAATTAACCGAATATTTTAAGTAATGCTCCAAATAATAAGAGCATTTGGGCGAATAATATTATGTAATCATACATATTATCACCCCCTTTACTTAGTAATATTAGTAAACTATATGAAACAAATCATGAAAAATAATGTTTTAAATGATTACCAATATCCATATTTAAAGAGTTTATTATTTTTTAAATTAGTGAAATATACTCATTAAAAATACATATAATTAGTTTAATTTAGTATTAAATAAATCATTCAGTTTTATATCGTCTCAATATTGATTTAAGAAGATGTTATTAGAAAAAAGAAGAATATTTAATGAAAATAGTAAATAGATTTAGTATTCAAAAAAATAAAACCATTATAATAATTTACCTAATTTTAAAATAGCTTTTGGTGAAATACTAACTAATCTTTTTAAAACATCCAATAAATTCATATTATAAAAAGATACACCTTCAAAACTAATAGCTATTGAATCAATTTCTTTATCATTTAATGAGAAGGCATAATTTCTAACTTTTACAAGTTTATTAAAGTCTTCACCAAAATCATCCATAACTAATTTTCTATATCTTTTTAAAAAATCTCTAGAACAATCATTATTTTTTATTGCACCAGCAGCAACTTTACCTGTATATCTAGCTCCTTTAATTGAAGATATAATTCCTCCACCAATAAAAGGATTATATTGACCTGCTGCATCTCCACAAACTAAAATATTATCCCTTATAGGATTATTAATTACTCCACTAATTGGAACTTTAGCTTCAACAACATCAATATCTTTTAAATTTAAATTAAAATAGCTATTAATAAACTTAAGCAAATATTTTTTATGTCCATCTCCTTCAATAGAAATACCTACTTCTACTTTAGAATCTTTAAGTGGATAAATCCAAATATACCCATTTGGAGAAATAGAACCAAAGTGAAACTCAATTTTATCCATATCAATTCCATTAACTAAACATTGGCAAATATTTGCATATTTTGAAGGTGATTTTATATTAAATGCTTTTGATACATTTGAAGGATACCCATCAGCTATAATTAAAATTTTACAATTAATTTCATAATCAGTATCATTACTTTGACATTTAACTTTATAACCTTCTTTAGTTTTCTCTAAAGATACTGCTTTAGTTTCATTTTTAATTTCACAACCTAAATCAATAGTTTCTTTTTTTAATTTTTGAATAAATTTTTCTGAATCGATTAAATATCCTTTTTCACTTGAATTGATATTATCATTCGATAATGTTACTTTATTTTTATTTGGTGAGACCATAGCTAATTCTTGAACTTCATTTAATAAAGAATTTCCAACAAAAAGATCTAAATCCTCTAATCCAGATTTATAAACTAGTTGAGTTTGTTTATTTTTAAAGTTTTTATTTAATATTACTACATTTAAATTTTCTAAGGCGATTGTTTTACCTGCTTCAAGGCCTGCTGGGCCTCCACCAATTATTAAAACATCAGTTTCTATCATAATATCTACTAATTATAAATTATGTTTTTCTTCTTTAAAAAAAGTTTAGGTATGTCTAAATTAAATTATATAAAAAAATTAAATTATTTTAAAGGAAGTAATCCTTTTTCTTTAAAAATTTCTTTAGCAGTTCCCATTGCATTAATAGCTGCAGGAAAACCAGCATAAGCAGACATTTGCATAATAATCTCAACAATTTCCTCTGCCTTTACACCAACATTTAAAGCAGCTTCAATATGACTTTTTAATTGTCCTTGAGGAAATCCTAAAGTTGTAAGAGCAGCTATTGTACATAGTTCTCTAGTTTTTAAATCAACAGTTTCCCTTGTATAAATTTCAGAATAAGGATATTCAACTACAAATCTTCCAAGATCTGGAGCAATATCTTCTAAGCTTTCAAAAAGATTTTCAATATTTTCTTCATTAATATTTTTTAAAAGATCCATACCTTTTTTAAATCTATCTTCCATTTTATCACTTAATATTATATTAAGATTTTAGAATATAAAAATAATATAGATATTAAACAATTACCCAAAAAAATTAATTAAAAATTACAATAAAACAAAACCTTTATATAAATTAAACAATAAAATAATAGATAGTGCATAAATTAAAGATTACTTATGATTCAATTATTTATTTAAATTATTAATTTATTTTGTAGTAAATATTTTTTTTCATTATAACTTTTTTAATTCTTAAATTTTTATTAAAAATTATTCATTATGCATTACTAAGAAAAATAATCTTATTTTAGATTATTATTAAAGGAACAAATAATATGTTTGAAGATAATTACAATGATAATAGTTCTTCCTGCCCTGTTGAAGTAGGAAGCGAATACGATGTTAAAATTGAAGGTAAAGGTAATTCTGGCGATGGAATAGCTAAAGTCGAAGGCTTTGTTATATTCATTCCTGGTGTTGAAGAAGGTCAAGAAGTGACTGTAAAAATCAACACTACACGCAGAAACTTTGCTTTTGGCGAAGTTGTAGAATAATATTTAAAATTAAAATATTTTTAGCTATTAATTTAGCTAAAATACATTCTATTTCTTATTTTTAACTTACAATAACTACACTATTAATGTCTAGAATATACATTTAATAGTTAAAAAAAACTTTTTTTACATGATAAACAAAATTACAAAAGAATACGTTAAAAAATTCAATAAATCAAAAGACACACAACTAAAAATAACAACTAATAAAAACGAATATTTAATTCAAAAAGACGATAAAATACACTTTAATAACAAAGAAAGCAATATAATCGTTGATTCTAATAAAACAAAAATACTTAATAAAGATATTATTACTATTAAACCAGAATATATTTTAAATAGTAATGAATTATTTGAATCTTTATATTGTTGAAAAAACTGATAATTAATTTTATCAAAACCCTTTTTTTAAATTTCACTTTTCACATAATAAATTACTAATATTTTAAGATAATAATATAATAATAAGTGATAAAATGAAACCATATGTAATACTTAATGCAGCTATGACATTAGATGGAAAAATAGCTACTGAAACAGGAAGTTCCAAAATATCTAATCAAAAAGACTTAATTAGAGTTCATGAACTTAGAAAAGAAGTTGATGGAATAATGGTTGGAATTAATACTGTAATTCAAGATAATCCTCGTTTAACAGCACATAAAATTGAATCAACAAAAGAAGATAATCCTTTAAGAATCATTGTAGATAGTAAAGGAAGAACTCCACTAGCTTCAAAAGTATTAAAGCCAGATGCAAATACCATAATAGCTATAGCTAATAATTATAAAGATGACCTAATTTTAACAGATAGATGGGAAATGCTTAAAAATATGGCAGAATTTTACTTTAATGGAGAAAAACAAGTTGATCTAAAAGATTTAATGCATTATTTATATGAGAAAGGAATTAAAACAATTATGCTAGAAGGCGGTTCTACATTAAATTTTTCAATGATAAAAGAAGGATTAATTGATGAGATTAGAATCTGTATAGCTCCAATGGTTGTAGGTGGTGTAAATGCCATTAGTCTTTTTGGTGGTGAAGGTATAAAAGATATGGAAGATGCAGTTAAATTAGAATTAACTGACTCTTATAATTTAGATGAAGATCTAATATTACATTATAAAGTTCTTAAATAATCTCAATTTCTAGCTATTATAAAAGTTATTCCTGTTAAATCTTTTAAATCATCATATTCTTCTTTTTGACCATTTAAAAAATCTATAAAAAGATCTTTTTTATCTGGATATTTATTAATTAATTCTAAAGAACGTTTTTCAATTAATGCATATTCTTTATTAAAATCTTCTATAAAAATTTCATTATTATCCATTATTTCATCAATAACTTTAAAATCAGCTTTATTTACCTGATTAAATAATTCATTTTTACTTATATATTTAAAATTATCATTACTATAAGCATCCGAAATAATTATAAAACCATTTTCATTTAAAATTGAAGATAGTTTAGAAATAGCTATTAAATAATTTTCAAAAATAGGCCCTGTAGCTCCTAAGATAATTAAATCAAATTTTGGTAATTTTTTAATTTCTTCTCTAATATCCCCAGTTGTAAATGTTGTTAAATGATCTACTTTTAGTTTTTTAGATTTCATTTTAGAAAATTCAATAAAATCTTCTAAACCATCAATTCCATGACACTTACAATTAAATTTTTGAGCAAGTTGAATTGATATTGCGCCTTTTCCACATCCTAAATCTAAAACTTTAATGTTTGATGGATCTTTAATATTATTTTTAATTAATTTATAAATATCATCAAAAGGAGTTCCTATTTGCCAAAAATCTTGTAATAAATAAGAAATAAAAGGGAGAATATCTGAATTTTGACTGTCTAAAGAATTAGAAATACTATCTTCTAAAGAGTTCATAAAGATCTTTTAATTAAATCTTTAGGGTTTTGAGTTAATGCTTTTAAAGTTTCCTCATTAGTTAAACCTGCACCAATACCAACTTTATAAGCTTTATCAAAATCCATTAAATCTCCAGGAGCATGTGAATCAGAATTAATAAGTAAATTACAATCTAACTCTTTAGCTATTTTAGCTACATGACCATTAGCTAAACAATGACCTTTTCTACCACTAATTTCCAAGTAGATTCCATTTTCTTTAGCTATTTTAGCTTCATCATGTGTTATAAGACCAGGATGAGCTAAAACATCAACATGTTCAGATTTAACAGCTGCAAGATTTGTTCCTTCCAAAACTGGTTCATTTAATGTTTCACCATGAACAACAACTATTTTTGCACCTAATTCTTTTGCTTTTTTTGCTAAAGGATCAATTGATTCAGTTGGAACATGTGTAATTTCTGCACCCAATATTACTTGAATATCCCAATTTTTATTTACATCATCAATAGCTTCTTGAATATCTGCTATATCTTCAACATTAGAATAATCAATATGATCTGTAATAGCTATTGCTTCATGATTTAATACAATAGCTCTTCTTGCAAGTTCTGAAGGAAGTAGCTCTCCATCACTAAAAATACTATGCATATGTAAATCAATTCTTTTTTTCTCCAAAATTAATCTCCTTATAATATAGTTATTTAAAAATCTGTTTTTTATCTTATTAAATATTAAGTATTTTAAGAATAATAAGATATTCTCTTGTAATTTTATAAATTATATAGTAAGTACAATAATCTTATTTTACTAAAACATTCCATTAATAGATTTATTTTTTAATTTTAATATTATATTGGCTTTATTTATGAGAAATATTTAAATTTAATGAATATTAATTATAATACAGAGTATTTAATCTTCTTTCATATTCAAAAATTAAAAAAATAATATAATTATAACATAAGTTGACTGATATGAAAGACTATACCACGTCTTTCATCTTTTTAAAAGGAGGTGAGAATATGGGTTTAACCTATATCATAATAGGAATTTATTATATTCTTATTGGATTATATTATTTAATATAATCTTAAATATAGTTAAATAGAGTTTTTTTGGACATTTTGAGTATGTTATACCATTATTATTTTCTCATATGTTAAAGAAGATCTTACCCTAAAAAGTTCCAAACAGAGAAAATTAAAGTCAAACAAGAAAAATTACATCATAAAATAATATTTATAAGATATAAAAGAAAAATTTTATATAATATTAAATCATATTTTAAATTAGACGTGGTATTTATTTCAAATTTTCATTCAACAAAATTTGTAGTATTCTGTTGCAATAGTTTATATATTATTTATAAATCTTGCAACAGAATTTTTTTTTATTTAAAAAAAACATAATTAATTTTACAAATTAGTATTTATTGGTATTTTATAACTAATATTATAAGTTTCATAATGAATACAATAATATCTTTTTAAGGAAATATTCTATTAATATATTTATTTTTTAATTTTAATATCATATTGTCTTTATTTATGAAAAATTAAGTAAAATAATATTATTTAGTTAAAATAAAAGAAAAATTTTATATATTATTAAATCATATGTTATAATTGAAATGTGGGAGATTCTTCAAATTTTCATTCGGCAAAATTTGTAGTATTTTAGTTGCATAGATTTATTATTAGCTTTTATAAATCTTGCAACACAAATTTTTTAATTTTATAATTTTTCTTAATATAATTAAATTTTATATTCTTTCGGTGGATTTCCAGAAAAATCAGCTATAGTAGCTTTTCCTTCAATAGAATAAACTTCAAATACTGGATTATCAGCTTTTTCATAAAGACCTTTAACTAATTCACTACTATTAATTACTTTTTCTTTAATTTTTAAATTATTAGTAAAATTAGCTTTTCCTGAAATTCTTATCCATACAAATTCTGGACTAGCTGATGTTAGCTCTAAATCATTAGTTTTAATGAGTTCTTTATACATAATTTTTTCATTACTTGTACAAAAGTATAATTTACCCTCATCTTCACACATAAATTGTACAGGCCTAACTTTTGGATTATTATCTAATCCAAGTGTTGCTAAGTATTGAATTGGATTTTCTTTTAAGAAATTTATTACATCATTCATATTTTTTACCTCTTTTAAATTATTTTAAAAATACCTAAAAAGTTATATTTTAATAAAAATATAGATAAGGTATAAGGTTTAAAGTTATCAAACCATGTTCTAAAATGTGTTTTATAATATTTAAATAGATTTTGTAACTGTTTGGTAACTAGTAACCATTAAGTAACCAATAAAAGATTATTATGAATAATAAAAATGATTTTGCAAGTAAATGTCCAGTAGATAGAGCTATGGATTTATTAAATAAAAAATGGCATATTCAAATAATTAAAGATTTATTTTTTGGCAAAAAACATTTTAAAGAGTTTAAAGAAGATAAGCCTAATTTAAGTAATAAAGTTTTATCAAATTGTCTAAAAGATTTAGAAAATAAGGAATTAATTAATAAAACTATTTTAGAAAATGGTAACTATACAGAATATTCATTAACAGAAAAAGGATTAGCATTAAATAAGGTTATTTATGAATTAGCTATGTTTACACTTGAAAAATGTGATGATTTTAAAGATGATAAACACAAAGCAAATGTTGAAAAACTCTTTAAAAATACATTAGATATTAACTGATTAGTTATGAAAACAACTGTTTATGTTCCATCTCATATAACTGGAATTTTTAATATTAAAGAAGATTCAAATCCATTAAAAAAAGGTTCATTAGGTATTGGTTTTTTACTTAATAAAGGAGTAATAACAGAATTTAAAGAAAGTTCTAGTGATGAAGTTTCTATAAAAATTAATGGACAGGAAGATAAATTCAATGAAACAATCATAAAAGAAACATTGAGATTATTAGAAATTGATTCAGGATTAGAAATTAATCAAAAAATTGAAGTTCCTATTGGATCTGGTTTTGGAACATCTGCTGCATCTGCTCTTGGAGTAGCTATTGGAACATCAGAACTTTTAAATTTAAGTCATGATTTAACTAAATCTGGTCAAATTGCACATTTAGCTGAAATTAATTTAGGTTCTGGTTTAGGTGATGTAATAGCTGAAATGTCTAAAGGAATTATTCAACGTATCACACCAGGTGCACCAGGTTATGGACAACTTATAGAAATTCCATTTAAAGATGAGTTATTTGTAGCTTGTAAGACATTCAGCTCTATAAATACTAATGAAGTTATTTCCAATGATTATTATAAAAATAAAATTAATGAAATAGGAAAAAAGCTATTAAATGAATTTAATTTAAATCCAAACTTAGAAAATTTCTTAAATTATTCTTTAAAGTTTTCAAAAGATACAAATTTAATAAGTTCAGAAATTTTAGATTTATCTAATGAGTTAAATTCTCATAAAGATATTTTAGGTTCTTCTATGGCCATGCTTGGAAATACTATTTTTACATTTTCAAAAAATAAAGATATTTTAGATAATCTAGAAGGTTTTACTACATATCAAATTAATAAAGAAGGTATAAAAATTGATTAAAGTTTCATATGATATTGAAGTTTATAGAAACCAATTAATTGAATCAATAAATCCAGATGATACAGTTATTGAAATTGGTTGTCATGTAGGTAAGACAACTGAAATTATTACTAAAAAATTAAAAAATGGTAAATTAATAGCTATTGATAAAAGTCCAGAATCCTTTAATGAAATAAATAAATTAAAAAATAATTTTAATAATTTGGAATTTATTAAAGCAGATGTTAGACTTCATGAAACTTTAGAAGAAGTTTATAAAAAAGTTAGTAAATGTGATTTACTTTTAATTGATTTAGGTGGTGGTTATCATCCTGATACTGTTTTTAAAGTTTATTATATTTGGTCTTCCACACTAAAACCTAAAACAACATTAATTAGAAACAGAGGTTTAGTAGAGTTTATAAATTCTTCAAAAATAGAAGAAAATTTTATAAGTGAATCAGGCTATTTAGAATCATATGAAGATCAAGGTATTCCACCTCAAATTAAAGAATTTAATTTATGGACTTCTAAGTTAGAATAGCTATTTTTCATATAACATTTTAAAACTTTTTATATTTAAAAAAACATAGATATTTATGTTAATTCATAAATGAATTTATTTTTTGTATAAAATTAGGTGATAAAATGATAGGAAAAAAGATTCGATTAGAAAGAATCATTAACAGAGATACTAAAAGAACTGTTATCGCACCTATGGATCATGGAGTTTCAATTGGGCCTATTAAAGGTATAATCGACATGGATAAAACTATTGAAAGCATATCTCAAGGTGGAGCAGATGCTGTTTTAATGCATAAAGGTATTGTAGAACAAGGTCACAGAGGCTATGGTAAAGATATTGGTCTTATTATCCATTTATCTGCTAGTACATCACTTAGTCCTGATCCAAATAATAAAGTTTTAGTTACAAGTGTAGAAAAAGCAATTCAATTAGGAGCAGATGCTGTTTCAATACATACTAATATTGGTTCTGAAACTGAAAGCGATATGTTAGAAGAACTTGGTGAAGTAGCTGAAACTTGTAGTTATTGGGGAATTCCACTACTTGCTATGATGTATCCTAGAGGCCAAAAAGTTGAAAATGAACATGATGTTGAAATGGTTAAACATGCTGCAAGAGTAGGTTCAGAACTTGGTGTAGATATAGTTAAAACTAATTATACTGGGGATCCTGATTCATTTAAAGAAGTTGTTGAAGGAGCATTAGTTCCTGTTGTAATAGCTGGTGGGCCAAAAGTAGATACTGATGAAGATCTTTTAAATATGGTTAAAGATTCTTTAGAAGTTGGTGGTGCTGGTGTAGCATTTGGACGTAATCTTTTCCAAGCTAAAAATCCAGGTAAAATTACAAAAGCTATTTCTGAAGTTGTTCATCACGATATGGAAATTGATGAAGCTTTAAAAATCTTAAAATAGAGGTAATTTTTTTGAAAAATAAATTTGCATGGATTATGAGTCCTAATAAAAATTGGGATGATAAAAAAGATTTAATTACTGCATCTTTAGAATCTGGCATAGATGCTGTCTTAGATTTAGAAGATTTAGATAATATTCATAAAATAGGAAATATGAATGTTTTATCTAATGATGAATCTTCTGATATTTTTTTAGTAGGAATAGGTGGAGAAGGTGATGGAACATTTCCTTTAAATGAATCATTAAAAAAATCAAAAGATTTAACTATTGCAAAAGATGCAAAATCAAATGGAAAAACTGTTTGTGCATTTATTAAAATTACTGATAAAGCTCATGAACAATTAGCTGTTACAATTGGCAAAGTAGTAGATTATATAATACTTGTTGGAACTGATTGGACTGTAATTCCTCTTGAGAATATTATTGCAGATCTTCAAAAAGAAGATGTTAAAATAATAGCTGCAGTTAAAGATGCAGATGAAGCACAAGTAGCTATTGAAACACTAGAAGTTGGAACTGATGGTGTAATTTTTGAGCCTAATGATATTAATCAAATAAAAGAAATTTCTGAACTTGTTGATTCTGCATCAAATGAAAAATATGCTTTAAAAGAAGCTACTATAACAAATATTAAATCATTATCATCAGGAGATAGAGTTTGCATTGATACTGCTTCTATTATGGAACCTGGTGAAGGAATGTTAATTGGTAGCTATTCAAAAGCTTTATTTTTTGTTCATAGTGAATCTTTAGAAAGCGAATATGTTGCATCTCGCCCTTTTAGAGTTAATGCAGGACCTGTTCAAGCTTATGTAATGGTTCCAGGTAATAAAACAAGGTATTTATCAGAACTTAAAACTGGAGATGAAGTTTTAATAGTAAACTCATCTGGTGAAACTCGTAAATCCATTGTAGGCCGTAGCAAAATTGAAAAAAGACCTTTAATTTTAATTGAAGCTGAATATGATGGTTTTAAAATTAAAACATTACTTCAAAATGCTGAAACAATAAGATTAGTAGATTCTAAAAATAATGCTGTTTCAGTATCTTCTTTAAAAAAAGGAGATAAAGTTAAAGTTTTTATTGATGATCAAGCAAGACATTTTGGAATGAGTATTGAAGAAAACATTATAGAACAATAACTGATTTAAATGACATCTAAAATTAGAAGTTTTTTAGCTATAGAGCTTGATAACACTTTAAAAGAAGATATTATCAAAGTTCAAAATGAATTTAAGAAATTTGATTCAAATATTAAATTTGTAAATCCTAATAATTTTCATCTAACATTAAAGTTTTTTGGTGATATTGATTTAAATTGTGCTGATAAGATTAGTTCATTAATTCAAAATACATTAAATAGCTATAATTCTTTTGATTTAGAGTTAAAATCTACTGGTGCTTTTCCCAATAATAATCATATAAAAGTACTTTGGATTGGTTTTAAAAATAATGATATATTAACTAATCTTCAAAAAGACTTAGATAATGAGTTTTTTAAATTAGGTTTTAAAAAAGAAAGAGATTATAAAAGTCATTTAACTATTGCAAGAGTAAAAGGTTCTAAAAATAGAGATTTAATTAAAAAAACATTAGAAAATAATAAAAATATTACTATTGGAAAGATGAAAGTAAGTAAAATTCATTTAAAAAAGAGTACATTAACACCTAATGGACCAATTTATGAAGATTTAAAAGTATTTGATGTGACTAAATGAAATACGATAATATTTTAAAAGAAATTAAACCTAAAAAAGAAGAGATTAATAAGTGCCTTAAAATAGCTAATGAACTTATTGATTTTTTAAATGATTCTGCAAAAAAAGAAGGTATTAATGCAGAAGCTTTTTTAGTTGGTTCAGTTGCAAAAGAAACATTTTTATCTGGAAAATCTGATATTGATATTTTCATTTCTTTTCCATTAGATGTATCTATGGATTATTTAGAAGAGAAAGGATTGTTACTTGGATATAAGGCAAGTGATAAGTTTAATGGAAATTCTTATAAAAATTATGCATCTCACCCATATCTTATTAGTGAAATTGATGGATTTAAAGTTGATTTTGTCCCTTGTTATAAAATAGATAAAGGAGATAACATTAAATCTGCAGTAGATAGAACAATCTTACATACAAATTATATTAAAACTAATAAAATTAATAAAGATGAGATTTTACTTCTTAAAAGATTTATGAGTGAAACTAAAACTTATGGATCTGAAAATAAAGTAGGCGGTTTTGCAGGTTATTTATGTGAGCTATTAATTTTAAAATATCAAACTTTTGAAAATCTTTTACTTTCAGCTACCAATTGGAAGTATGGAACATCTATTGACTTAGAAGGTTATGGAACTTCAAAACAATTTAATGATCCTTTAATTGTAATTGACCCTACTGATAAAAATAGAAATGTTGCTGCATCTTTAAGACTTGATACATATAGTGAATTTATAAACAGTGCTAGAAACTATCTTGAAAGTTCAGATGATATTAAACTAAAATATTTTTATAACTTAGATAAAACTCTTTCAATAAATAAATTAAAAAATCAATTTAATGATAGAGGAAACACTAGCTATATTATTAGTTTTAAAATACCTGAAATAGTTCATGATGCTCTACATCCTCAACTTAAAAAAACTTTAGAATCCATATGTGAAAAACTTGAAGATAATGAATTTAAAGTTTTTAAAAGTGATTATTGGAGTGATGAGGAAAATATAGCTATTTTCATCTTAGAAATGGAGGTTTTTAAACTTAGTAATATTAAAGTTCATTATGGGCCTAAAATATTTGCAAAAAAAGCATGTTTAAACTTTCAAAAAATTCATGGAAGAGAAAACTGTTATACCTTAAATGATTTTCTAGTTAAAAACACTGAAAGAGAATTTAAAACATGTGAAAGTTATATTAATCATATTTTAACTAATGAACATTCTCATAAAATAAAAATTGGTAAAAATCTTAAAGATTCATTACTTGAAACTTATAATATTTCTTTATTAATTGATAATATGGATGAATTTAATGAAAATAAAGATTTTTTAATCTTTTTAGATGATTTTTTAAATCCAGGTCAATATCAAAGAAGATGAAATTTAAATTATTTTTTTAATATCATCTTCAGTTACAATTAAAAGTGATTCTAGGTTTTCATAAGTTATTGAAGCTATTGGATGATCATCATTAGATTCACTAACTAAAAATAATTCTTTTTCTTCATCATTTACAACAATCCAATTAATATTAAAAATTACTACACCATTTAAAATAATTCCTAAATATTTTGGAATAAATACATTATTTTCTGCTTCTTCAAAAAATTCACTATTACTTAAAGCTTCTTTAATATTATTATTCATCTAAGCCCTCCTTACGCTCCCAAACAAATTTAGGAACAGCCTCTTTAAAAGGATCAAAATTTTCTCTATTTTTAACTTCCATACATTTCATGCTAACTTTAGAATGAAGTGATGAAGGTAATCTTAAAATTCTTTTTAAATCTATTGAAACTTTCGCATCAATTGTTGCTAAATTAATTTGAGCCATAGCTTCAATTAAATTTTTATATCTAATTGGGCCTATTTTACTTTTAAATAAACCCCACTCATTATCATTTAAATAATCTCTATATTTAAGGATATCTTTCATTAACTTTGGATTGATTCCATCAAAAGATTCTTCACCAGTTAAATGTAAAATATTATATTTAACTTTAGATGTAAATATTTTATGATATCCAACTGGAATAGTAAAGTGTTCAAAATTATATGCTTTATTTGTTGAATCTAAATTAGAATATTGAGTTTTTGGAACTTCAGCTCCTGCAACATATTTTAGTACTTCTCCTCTTAAATCACTGCCAGATAACATCATGTCTTCATCTAAAATTCTTATATGATACCCTCTACCAGAATATACTAGATGGAGATTTTTTAATGATAAATTTTCAGATAATGTATCAATTAAGCTATTAACAATTTCTAATGCTTCACCTAAACAAGTCTCACATACACCTTCACAATTACAAGATCTAATTGGAATATCTTTTGCATCAACATCAAAAATATATTCTGCTTTTTGCCAATCTCCTCTTCTACGAGGATTATTATAAAAGGCAACTGAAATATAAGCTGCAAAAGGACTTCTTTGTCTTAAAAATTTCTTTAAAGCATCTGAACCTTTAAAAACTTTATACCTATCATTAGGTCCTTGGCCCAAATGGTCGAAACCGAATTCTCTTTGAGTAATCCCTTCAGTAATAAACTTAGGTAAGTCATCTACAGACCATTCTTCTCTATAATACTGTCGTCTTTCTTTTAAACTAGCTTTACTTAACATATAAACACGATTAAAATACAATACTATTATATTTTTCAAAATATTTAATAATTTTTACAAATTCTAAAATCCTAAAATAAAATATGTGATGTTTTTTATTATAATTCCAAGTCCTACTCCACCAAGTAAACCAGTAATTAATCTTAATGAATTATTACTCATTCTATATCCATTGTATTGAGATACACCATCAACATAAGCAGGTAATAGTAATAACAATCCGAATATAAATAATCCAATAGAATAATTAATAATATTAAAGTTTGAATATATTAAATAAGCTATTACTCCTATATAAAATCCAGTACATCTGCTACATACTGGAAATTGATATTTACCAATAAAAAAACTTCTTTCAGGCATCCTATGACAAATTAATTTCATGTAATCCATATTATCAAATTATATTTAAAAAATCTAATATTAAAGCTAAAATAAAAAAAATTACAAGTCCTCCACAACAAAATTTTTGTATAGGTAAAACTTCCATTTCAGGTGCTTTTATAGGTTCATTTTTAATCTCATCAGCTATTTTTTTACGGTTTTTTAACTCACAACTAGTACAATAAGTATGTCCAAAATGTGTTTTATTATTACATCCATAAGTTAAACATATATCATCATAATTTGCACACATTGTATAAAAACCTTTATTTTTAATATTAATTATGTTAATTTAATTATAAAAAGTTTTTTTAATAAATTTAACAATAATTTAAAACAAAAACTATTTATCACTCAAAAAACAATATTATAATAGAGATGATATTATGAAAAATGAAGTTTTTTATGGAAAAGGTATTAATTTTATTAAAGATGAAGACCCTGAGCTTTATGAAGCATATGTTGAGTTAAATAATCAAGTATACACTGGTAAAGCTTTAGATTATAAAACCCAAAAATTAGTAGCTATTGGAATTGAAGCTTCAAAAGCAGATGATAGATCTACTAAAAAACAAATGGAAAGTGCTATGCAAGAATTGGGCATTACAAAACAAGAAATCTTAGATGTATTAAAAATTGTTCTTTTAACATCAGGTGCACCTGCTTTTAATAAATCAGTTAAAATTTTAAATACTATCTAATTTTTTTCTTTTTTTAATTTATTTTGTAGAATATATTACTTGATTTGCTAGTTGAGCTAAATCAAGTCCATAATAATCTTGTAAAAACAATAAAGCTAATAATATTAATCCTATAAATAATAATAATTTTAAGTTTTTAATTACTGCATAAACGATTAAAAATATAATAAGTAATCGAATACCCATTATAATGTAAAAATCCATTTTTATCCTCCAGACATTATTATTTTAGTTTCATTATCAGAAATTTCTTCTTTTTTAAAGTCAATATCAAATTTAACTCTTTCAATAACATCTGTTAATGCATCTAATGTTTCTCCCCTATGGTTACCTAAAACACAAACTAAAAATAAACTATCTCCTGTATAAAATTCACCAACATAATGAATTACAGAAACATCAAAAACACCAAATTTAGTTTTAACACTTTCTACAATTTCATGAATCTCTTTTAAACTTTTATCAATATCAGGAGTAGTTAAAGTTAATTTCTTAATTTTATTATTATCTTCTTCTCCCCTAACAATTCCTTCAAATGTGAAAATAGCTCCAGCTTCATCAATCCTATTATTTTTTTTAGCCTCTTCAATCAAGTCAGCTATTTTAACATAATCTTCATCTTTTTCAATAATTCTAATAACCATAATATAACCTGTCTATAATTCACTAATTTCTTTTCTAGAAAGATTTTTAAGTCTTTTTAAACCATCAACTTCACAAATAATATCAGCAGTAGCTTCAGGAACAAGATCTTGCCAATTTTCATCTGTTAACATTCTACGTCGAACTTCAGTTCCAGATAATTCTTCCCTATTAAATAAAGGAGGAGTAGATGTTTTGAAATTTTCCTCTTCAAATAATTGTCTAACTAAAGAATTTCCACTGAAAACCTTTAAAAAAGGAGGAGTCATCATCCTAACATGAGCTACCCAAACAGCATTCATTTGAATATCTTCCATTGGAATAATATAATACCTTTCAGAATTAATATCATTATCTGCTAAAGCTTTAGTAAGCATCATAACTCGTTCACCAGCAGTAAATGGATCTTTTAAAGTATGACTGAGTTGTGCACTTCCAATTCCAATAACAATCTCATCAACTTCTTCTAAAGTTTTTTTAATAACTTCAATATGACCATTATGAACTGGTTGCATTCTTCCAATTACAAAGCCCCTATTATTTTTCATAAAAATAAATATATCTTTTATTATATTTTAATATTTTTACTTAAAAATTAGAATAAATTAAGATTATAGAATAATTAAATTAATATAAAAATATTAAATATTATGAAAATCATAAAAATAAATAAGGAAAATTAAAAAATTGGAGGTTAAAAATGAAAAATAATAAAAAATACAAAGAAAGAACACTTGAAGTCCATGCTGGTCAAGAAAATCCTGATCCTGCAACTGGTGCAAGAGCTGTTCCTATTTATATGACAAGTTCTTATGTTTTTGAAAGTACAGAACAAGCTGCTAATCTTTTTGCACTTAAAGAAGAAGGGAATATTTATACTAGAATGATGAATCCTACAACAGATGTTTTTGAAAAAAGAATGGCTGCTATTGAAGGAGGAATAGGTGCACTTGCTCAATCATCTGGTTTATCTGCAATTACATTAGCTATTTTAAATATAGCTAGTTCTGGTGATGAAATTGTATCTGCTGATAATCTTTATGGAGGAACATTTAATTTATTTAAATATACATTTAAAAAGTTTGGAATTAATGTTAAATTTGTTGATTCTCAAAATATAGCTGAATATGAAGAAGCTATAACTGATAAAACTAAAGCAATTTTTTGTGAATCTTTAGGAAATCCAAAATTAGACATTCCTGATTTTGAAAAGCTTTCTAAAATAGCCCATGATAATGAAATTCCTTTAATTGTTGATAATACTTCTGCTATTACAATGGTTAGGCCAATTGAACATGGTGCTGATATTATTGTTCATTCAGCAACTAAATATATATCTGGTCATGGTACTGCATTAGGTGGAGTAATTATTGATTCTGGAAAGTTTGATTGGACAAGAGGTAAGTTTCCTGATTTTACAAATCCTGATCCTTCTTATCATGGTTTAAACTTTAGGGATAGCTTTGGAGATTCTGCTTATATTGTTAAAGCTAGAGTCCAACTTATGAGAGATATTGGTTCAATTATTAGTCCTTTCAATTCATTTTTGCTTTTACAAAGTCTTGAAACACTATCTTTAAGAGTAAACGAACATTGTGCAAATGCTTTAAAAGTAGCTAAATTCCTTGAAAATCATGAAGCTGTTAGTTGGGTTAATTATCCTGGTTTAAAAGATAATGAAGCACATACATTAGCTAAAAAATATTTAAATGGAAAATATGGCGGAATTATTGGTTTTGGAATTAAAGGTGGAATTGAAGAAGGTAAAAAATTCATTGAAAGTGTTGAATTGTTATCTCATCTTGCTAATATTGCAGATTCAAAAAGTTTAGTTATACATCCTGCAAGTACAACTCATTCTACATTAACAGAAGAAGAACAAATTGCATCTGGAGTGACCCCCGATTTCATTAGAGTATCTGTTGGTATTGAAGACGCCGAAGATATCATTGAAGATATAGACAAAGCATTAAAAAAAGCTGTGAAAAATTAGTTATATTAAATAACTAATTTAATCTCAGTTATTATTCCTTTTTAAAAACTGTAAAAAATTAATTATATTAAATGACTAATTTGATCTACAGTTATTATTCCTTTTAATTTTAAAGAATCATCTACAACAGGTAATGATGAAATGTTAAATTCCCTCATCATACTTGCAATTAATTCTATATCATCAGAAGCTTTACAATATTTTACATTTTTTGTCATTACTTCTTTAAGTTGATTACAGTTTGTAGCTATTGATTTAGATAAATCCCAACTAGTTACAATTCCTATTAATTTATTATCATCTGTTATAACTGGTAAATGTGTTACCTTCTTATCTAACATTAACATAGCTGCTTCTTCTATTTTTGCATTTTCTTTAATTGTTGGAACATCTTCTTTCATTAAATCTCCAACAACATGATCTTCTAGAAACTTTGTTAAAATATAATTTAATTGACCTTCTTCTAAAAGAAATGCATCATGACCATAAGGTGATTTTAACTCAGAAAAAGATACTTCCACATTATTAGCTGCAAGAGCTGAAACTAAATCCATTGTTTGCTCAGTTGGATATAACCAATCTGAATCTACTGAAATTAATTCTATTTTAGAATCAATTCCTTTAAGTCCATCAACTAATGATCCGTTTTTAGATAAATCAAAGTAATCGATTGCTTTTGTAATATATAAATAGCTATTTGCATCAAATCTCTTAACAAATGATTCTCCCTGATAGTGAAGATAGCTTTCTACTTGAAAATCCATTGATAAATCATAAGTAATTTCATCTTTATCTTGCAGGTCACGTCCAAATTTAAGATACATTGATTCATCACTTAAATAAGTAATATGTGCAATCATACGAGCTACAGATAATCCATTTTGAGGAATTTTACCTGTTTCATAATATTTTCCACCATTCCAATTAGGATCAGCTACTATAGATTGCCTACCTACTTCATTAAAAGCAATTTGTTGAGGAGTTGATCTTGAAGTAGTAGCTATTGGAATAGCTTTTTTAACCATATGAGGATATGATGTTAACCATTGTAATGTTTGCATTCCTCCCATTGATCCACCAATAACAATTAATTTAGCGATACCTAAATGTTTTATTAGCTTTTCTTGAACATTTACCATATCTTTAATTGTTATTACTGGAAAATCAGTACCATATTCTTTACCATTGGTAGGATTTATTGATGAAGGTCCTGTAGTTCCTTTACATCCACCTAAAACATTAGAACATATTATAAAGTATTTTGTTGTATCTAGTGCTTTACCAGGACCTATTAAAATTTCCCACCATCCTGGTTTTGAATCTCCTTTATGCCAACCTGCAGCATGTGCATCACCTGATAAGGCATGACAAACTAAAATTCCATTATTTTTTTCTTTATTTAATTTACCATATGTTTCATAAGCAACTGTAATGTTTTTTAATGATTTACCAGATGCTAGTTTGATTTCTTCTTCAATATCATAATATTTTGTTTCTACAATTCCTACAGATTTTTTATTCATTAAAACACCAGTAAATTAATTAATTTCAATTCCTAATTTATCAATAGCTTGTTGAGCAGCAACTTGTTCAGATTCTTTTTTATTTTTCCCAATACCAACACCATATTCAATACCATCAATTAATATTTTAATTGTGAATGTTTTATTATGTGGAAATCCTTGTTCATCAATTAACTCATATTTTATCACATGATTGTTTGCATCTGCATATTCTTTTATTTCAGACTTGTAATCCATAAAAAATATTTTCTTATCATCAATATGTTTAAAAATGTATTTAGTTGCAAGTTCTTTTGCTTTTAAAAGTCCTTGATCTAAAAATATTGCACCTAAAAATGCTTCTACAATATCTGCATATATAGATAATACTTCATTTTCACTAATCTGATTTTCATTAATACATATTGTTAGATAATCATGTAATCCCATATCTTTACAATAATAAATTAATGCATTTTGACATACATAATTAGCTCTTAATTTTGTAAGAAAGCCTTCACCTTTATCAGGATACTCATTATATAAATATTCAGATACAATTAAATTTAAAACAGAATCCCCTAAATACTCCAAACGTTCATAATCTTCATCAGTACCGAATTTAATAGAACAAGAACCATGAATTAAAGCAATATCATATAATCTTCTGTTATTAGGAACTATGTTTAATTCTTGTAATATCTTCATAAAAAACCTCAATAAAGTAAATATAATTTTGTTACTTATATATTTAGCATTAATATTTATATAAATTACTGAAAAATTAAAAAAAAAATAATTAAAAAAAGTAAAAAAAAATTGTGAAAAATTTAAACTAATCTTTGACCTGTAGTAGGTTTTTTGTTTTGCCAGCTGTATCTTCTAATCTTTTTAGATTTTCCAAATCCACAAGAAGCACAAGCTTTTTTACGTTTGTGATAAGTGTTTCTTCCACATCTTCTACATCTTATATGGGTTTTTTTATTCTTCTTACCCATTGAGGGAGTACCTTTCATTGACAAACCTCCTTTTTATTTAGTGCGTTAAAAATATTAAAATTAAACCCTTATGGAGATATGTAAACAATATTGTCTCCTCTAATCAAGACAATACCAAGTTTTCTAGTGATTTCTCCATCTTGTAATTCTTCTGCATCATTTAAAACTAGATTCATGTGTAAATCAAAGCTTTTAAGTATTCCTCTGAATTCACGATCTCCTTTAAGTTTGATTAAAACAGGAGAATTTACTGATTTTCCTAAAGCATCTAGGGGTCTTTGAACATTTTGTTGTCCGCTCACGATATCACCATTTAATTTAAAATATTTTTTTATTTAATAGACATAAATTTAAATGCATTAATATATACAAATAAATTATAAAATTAATTCTATAAGCTAAGTTTTATTATTAATATTATTTTAAAGCTAATAATAATTAATATAAATAGTTTGGAAAAACTTGTATATAAATGTTTTTAGATTTTCTTATAAAATGATATAAACTACATTTAAAAAAAGATAATAAAGTTCAATATAAAACAATCAAATATTTTTAAGACAAAATACATAAGTTAATAACATAACAGGTGTTAATATTGAAAATTAAAAAAAGAAATTTTTTAAAAAAGAAAAAAATTAAGGAGTTAAAAAAAGACTTAGGTGAATATAGTGATATTATTCCAGATAATAGTAAAGTCGAATATTTAGAAATAGATCCTAATTCATTTATCCTTGTAGATAATAAACCAAATGTTATATTAATAGAGGATAAACCATTTCCAACATTAAAAGCAGCTCTATCAATAGATTTTAATTGGAAAACTGTTACTGTAGATATGGGAGCTATTAAATTTGTTACAAATGGTGCAGATATAATGAGTCCTGGAATAGTTGATGCAACAGATAACATTAAACCAGGAGATACTGTATTGATTGTTGATGAAAATCATAAAAAACCATTAGCTATTGGAGTTAGCTTATTAACTGGTCAAGAAATGATAGATAATGATTCTGGTAAAGCTATTGAAACAAAACACTTTGTTGGAGATAATATCTGGAACTTTGAAATTTAGTGATTATTATGGCTGATTTAAGATATAATGCAGGTAAAATAGCTAATGAAAATGTCCATAAAATTGGAATAATAGCTTTAGGTTCACATCTTGAAAATCATGGCCCAGCTTTACCTATAGATACAGATGCAAAAATTGCTACAAATATTGCTTTTAAAGCGTCACTTGAAAGTGGAGCAAAATTTTTAGGAGTAATCTATCCAGCTTATGAGCTTGATGAAATAGATCATGGCCAACATGTAAGTTTAGATATTTTAAAAGAAAATATTATAGCTACTTTAAATTCAGCTAGAAAATTCTTAAATCTTGAGAAGATAATAATTGTTAATGCTCATGGAGGAAATATTCCATTAATTAATGAATTAAATGATATTGAAGATGAAACATCACTTATAATAACATTAAATAATACTATAATTGAAAATGAAGGGCCTCACGGAGGTAGCGGTGAGCTTTCAATGGGAAAAGTATTAAATATTGTTAATGAAGATGAAATCGATAAACAAGCAGATGTTAGAATTTATAATGAAGTTGGTCTTCATGGATTTAAAAAAGCTCGAGAAAATGATATTAATATAGAAGAAGGAGCAAAAGATATAGAAGAAAATGGAGTTTATATTGATGAAACTTATGGTGAACAATTATTTAATTTAGCTATAAATTCTGTTTTATTAGATGTTGAGAAGTTATTAGATTTTTAATTACTTGTTTCATCTGTATGTCCAGAATCTCCAGTACTTTCAGCAGAATGTTCTCCTTCAGAACTACCACCACTTTCATCTGAAACTGGTTCTTCATAATAGTTATTAGAACTTTCATAATTAGAATAAGTTGATTCATAGTTATTTGATTCTGATGCAACATCTCCAGAATATGTTGAATCATCACTAGAATTATTATTATCAAAAACTGAGCTATTTATAAACTGATTATTACTATCTGGAATTAATATACCATCGCTCATAAATGCAAAGATATTAGCACAACTTAAAGCAATAATTGAAATTGTAAAAATAACTAAAACATTTGCAGTTCTCTTATTCATAATTAACCTCATTTTAAAAAAAGTTAATAATAATTATATAATTCAAAATATATAAATTTTTTCTAAGGCATTAAAAATGAAAACAATAAAAAAACCTATAAAAAGTGAAATAAAAATTAAAAAATCACAATTCATTTGTAGATTATATCCTGCTAAAACACAAAGTGACAGCAAAGAGATTATTAATAAAATTTCAAATAAATATAGTGATGCTACTCATAATTGTACAGCTTATATTGTAGATGATGGTGAAGGTTTTGATGATGATGGAGAACCAAGTGGAACAGCAGGTAAACCAATGCTAAATGCCTTAAGAAAAAATGATTTACATAATATTGTAGCTATTGTTACAAGATATTTTGGTGGTATAAAACTTGGAGCTGGTGGACTTGTTAGAGCATATAATAAATCTGTTTTAGAAGCCATTAGTGAAAGTGAAATAATTGAAATAGAGCATTATGATATTTATCAAATAATTTTTAATTATAATGATTTAAAACAAATTGAACAAGAACTTAGAAAATATCAAATTCATATAATAGCTAAAAGTTTTGAAGATAAAGTTAGCTATGATATCATCTCAAAAGAAAGTGAAAATATTAAAAAAATAAAAGAAAAGTTAAAATTAATTTCTGAAATTAATTTTAAATGTAAAAAAGCTTTAGAAAAAATTTAATCTGTTTTTTCAAATTGATCTTTACCTACACCACATAGTGGGCAAGTCCAATCATCTGGTAAATCTTCAAAAGCAGTTCCTGCTTCAATTCCGTTTGCAGTATCTCCCTTCTCAGGATCATATACATAACCACAAACTTTACATTCATATTTATCCATAATTATCACCTTTTAATTTTTAATTTCTTTGAAAAAAGTTTTACCAGCCCCACATACTGGGCATTTAAAATTATCTGGTAAATCTTCAAAAGCAGTACCTGCTTCAATTCCACGATTAGGATCACCTATTTCGCTATCATAAACATAACCACAAATTGAACATTTATATTTAGTCAAATTAATCTCCTCCAATTAAATCATATTTGGTACTCTGAATTTATCAGGTAAAGGTTTAATTCTAGCTGGAGTTCCAATAGCTAAATAATAAGGAGGAACACTTCGAGTAACAACTGCTCCTGCAGCTACCATAGAACCTTCCCCAACTTCTAAATTTGAAAGAAATGTAGTATTTCCTCCAATTGATGCACCTCTTCTAATTTGAGGGCCTTGTAATCCATAGTCTACTCTGACAGGATATCTATCATTTGTAAAACAAGCACAAGGTCCAATGAAAACATTGTCTTCTATAATACTATTTGTAGGAATATATACATTTGATTGTATACTTACATTATTTCCAATAACACAATCTCCTTCAATAATAGTATTAGTACCAATTAAAACATCATCACCAATATTAGTATTTTCACGTATTACAACATTGTGTCCTGTTCTAAAATCATCACCAATAACAACATCATCATATATTATTGAGTTAGAACGAATAGTAAAGTTTTTCCCAATAACTGGAGCTTTAGAAAATCGTTTATAAGATACTCCGAACTGAATATTGTCCTCTTCTTTAAACATAGGCATATCTTCAGATTTATTCTCATCTTCGCCTATTATTCCTAAAAACTTTACCATATTATCACTTTAGATTTTTTATATAAATTAATATAGTTTACTTAATATATATTATTTATTGTTTTAAAATTTATTTATAAGGATGATAGTTTGTATGATAAAAATTCAATAATAGAGAAAATCAATAAAATAAGAAAAGATATTGATCATGATAAAGTTGATATTAATATCAAAGAAATTTTTCTAAAAAATAAAGATTTATGGATTATTGGAGAAGATAGAGTTGATAAATCAGCCATAATTGGAAAAGGTGGCTGGGTTGTAGGAAGATTAAAAGAAGACCTATCTTTAGATAATATCCATGTTGAAAGTTATGAAGAATTTATTTTAAAAAAATACAAATTAGAATTATCCTTAAAATATTTAAATAAGTTTATAAATGAAACTAAATTAAATAAAGAGCCTTTTTTAAATTTAAAAACATTAATTGAAAATAAAATTAATAATATTTATTCATTTAATTATAAAGAATTTTTTAAAAATAATGATTTTAACACCTCACAAAAAGCTATTGTTGCTTTATCTGGAGGAGTAGATAGTAGTTTTTCATTAATTATTGCAAAAGCTTTAGGATTTGATGTAATAGCTATTTCAATTGATCCTGGTTCAATAATACTACCAAATCATTTTAAAAGAAATATTGAAAATTTAACTGAAAAGTTAAATGTTCCTCATAAATATGTTAAATCAGATTATACTACAATTATTGAAGAATCATTAAGTGGAAAAAAACATCCTTGTGGAAATTGTTCTAAACAAATTGAAGAAGAAATTAATAAAGTTGCACGTAGCATGGATATACCTTTAGTAATTTATGGCGATATGATATCAACAGGTAATCAATCAATAAAAGTGGACGGTAATATCACAAGATTAAATCTTCCAGCTATTTTACTTACATCTAAATATGAAATAAAAGAACTTGTTAGTGATTATGGAATTGAAAAAATTGAAGGTTTTGGATGTCCATTATTATATGAAGTACATAAAAAATATCCTCATATGAAAAAATTTTCTATAGGAAGAATCTTAAGAGAAACTAGAGCATCAGCTTTAGAATCTGGAGAAGCATTAGATTTAATTTGGAGTTTTTATAAATGATTAAAAGAAGTTTAAAAATATGTCCAAGATGTGGTTCAACTGATGTAGATTGGGTTATACCACAAATTTGGTCAATGTGGGAATGTAAAAATTGTTCATATACTGGTCCAATTATAGAAGGAGATAAAGAACTATCAGATGAAATTAAAGAAGATTGGGAATATTTAAAAAAAAATAAAGATTAAATTCCTTTCTTTTCAAACTCTTCGTTTAAAAATTCAGTTAAATTACTAATAGCTAAATTTACCATTTCAGGAGAAGGTCCACCTGGAACAGATCTTATCTTAACATTTTCTAAAGGATCTAGAACTTTTTGAACTAATTCATCCCCTAAATTTAAAGGTTTAAAATCTAATTCAATAGCTATATTATCAATAAACTCAGAATCAATATCATTTGTAGATTTATTTTGATCAATAGCCTCATTTACAACACGTCCTACAATTTTATGAGCAGTTCTAAATGGTATTTTTCTTTCTCTGACCATTAAGTCTGCTAAATCTGTAACAGTTGCAAAATTACTTCCTGCAAGTTCAAGACATCTTTTTTTATTAAATTCTGCAGATAAAAGCATTTTAGTAACAATATTTAATGTATCTTCACTAACAGTAACTGCATTCCATAAATGAGGAGTAATTTCTTGTAAATCTCTATTATATGTATAAGGAATAGCTTTTAAAATAGTTAATATAGTTATAAGTTCACCATTTACAATAGTAGCTTTAGATCTTGCAAGTTCAGCAACATCAGGGTTCTTTTTTTGTGGCATTATTGAAGAAGTAGATGAATATTCATCAGCTATTTTAACAACACCAAATTCATAAGAACTCCATAAAATAAGTTCTTCACATATTTTAGATAAGGTAGTCATAAGTGAAGATAAATCAAAAACAGTTTCACTAATGAAATCTCTTGATGAGACTCCATCCATTGAGTTTTCTAAGAACTTAGAAAATCCAAGTAATTTTGTTGTAAGCTCCCTATTAATAGGAAAACTTGTAGTAGTCATAGCAGCTGAACCTAAAGGATTTAAATTAACACGTTTATATGTATCGTCTAAACGTTCATAATCTCTTTTTAAAGATTGAGCATATGCCATTAAATGATGAGCAATAGTTATAGGTTGAGCATGTTGAAGATGGGTATAACCAACCATAACTGTTTCTAAGTGTTCTGATGCTAGTAAAGTTAATCCTTCAATAAAATCTAAAATAGCTATTTGAATTTCAGTAATTTTATCTCTTAAAACTAATCTGATATCAGTAGCTACTTGATCATTACGAGATTTTGCAGTATGCATAAATCCTCCATCAGGACCAACAATATTTGTAACATAATTTTCAATAGCCATGTGAACATCTTCAACTGAATTATCAAAAGTTAAAGCTTCATAACCTTCCTCTTTTAATTTATCTAAAGCTTCTAAAATTTTATCAGCTATATCTGCATCAATAATTTTTTCATGCTTAAGCATTAAAACATGAGCAAAATTACATTTAATATCAGCATAAAAAATAACTTTATCAGAAGTTAAAGAAGAAGTGTAGTCTGCTGCTTCACTACTCATCTCTTGATTTAGTCTACCACTTCTTAAATTCACACAACTCACCTAGCAATATTATTTCTTTTTCATTTCAGTATAACCGCATTTACCACAAGCAACTCTATCTTTATGGTCTGCCATAAAAACACCATCAGAACAACGTGGGCAAATTTGGTTTTTTCTTTCGATTTTATCTCCATCTACTTTGTAAAGATTAGATACTTTCATATTAAAAACTCCTTATTCTTCAGCTTCTGTCTCTTCTTCGACAGGAGCTTCTTCAGCTTCTTCTTCAACAGGTTCTTCTTCTGGTTCAGCATTTTTTGCAATTACACTTTCAGTTTCAATATAATCTAAATCATCTTTAGTATTATAAACTTTTGCATAACCTAAAGCTTTAGCTTCACCAAAGTGAGGTTGAAGTGAATCAATAACAATCAAATTTTTTTTAGTATTTAATAAAGCTATTAATTTACTTTTAACATCTAATATTTTAGGAGTAGCTTCTCCTTCATAATCACAAACGAATTTTACTTCATTTCTATTTAAAACCTTGTTATCTTTTTGATTAATAATATCAATTTCCATATTTAAAACCTCTTTAAAGTTTTGTAAAATTATTTAAAATATTTTCTGCTTTATTTTTGACATCAGAAACTTTTAATAGAACTAAACCTTCATTAGGTTGTCCATAAGCAATAGTAGTTTCATCTGGTGCAATTAAAATACATGGTAAAACAGCAAGATCTTCTTCACCATCAACAACAATCAAATGATGATTATCATTATTAATTGCTGAATTTATAGCAGTATCTATGGTTTCCCATAAATTTTCAGTAATAAATCCAGACGGGTTTTTTGCATTATAAAGTAGCTCTGATTTTATAATTTTATAATCATGATTTTTTCTTTGAATAAGATTATCAATAATACTCAAATTTGGGTATATATTATTTTGAATTAAATTATTTAAAGTTGCATCACCAACTGATATAAAAAATTCTGATTTTTTAATTTCTGGAATTGCATCTTCAAAAGATGGATATAGCTTACCCATAGGGGCTTTAAGCTCATCAATCACTTCATTATTAATTTTATACAAAATTATACCTCTTTAATTTATCTTACCCTTAGGCAATATTCCCCAGCTAAAGTAATTCCAAGTTCTTTAGCAACATCAGATTGGTCAGGATCAGTTATAATTAAAAGTCCGCTCCAATTAGAACTAGTAGGATTATTACAAACTGGACAGCGTTCTTTTGAGCTAATTAATTTACAAGAAGTACATGCATTCATTTTTTAGCCTTCCTTTTAGCTTCTTCTATCCATTCAAATCTACCTAATCCATTTTGTCTCATAGTAAGACCGATTTTAGTGTTCTTAGTAGAGTTATCTTTAAGACTAATAGCAACAATTCTAGATCTGACAAGATCCCCTTCATCTAATGTTTTATTAGATTCTTTAGCTATTAATGCTCCTCTTTTAGCATCATAATTAATATAATCATCAGTTACTTGAGAAACATGAACTAAACCATCCATAGGACCTATTCTAACAAAAGCTCCAAATTCAGCTATTTCAATAACTTCTCCATCAATAATTTCTTGTTGTTCAGGCTTAAAAAATATAGCTTTAAAAACAACACTATGATAAGAAGCACCATCACCCATAATGAGTTTCCCTTCACCAATTTCATCTATTTCATTAACATTAACAAGTAAACCTAAGTTCTTATCTAAAGAACCATTATAAGCTTCATTTAATGTTTGAATAGCTACTTCTTCAAGAGGATCTTCGAATCTAGATGGCGGAATTCTTACTGTGTCCTCAATTGTAGTCATGTAATACAAGTTAATCCCTCAAATTTAAAATTTTTCTTTATACATTTCTAAAGAAAGAATTAATTCTTCTTTAGCAGCTTTAGCATCTTCCCATCCTAAAACTTCTACTTCTTTTCCTTCAAGATTTTTATAAATACTGAAGAAATGTTCAATTTCCCTTAATAAATGTTTAGGAACATCACTAATGTCGTTTACATCAGCAAATCTAGGATCATCTACAGGCACAGATAAAATCTTATAATCTTTATCTCCACCATCAATCATACCCATAATTCCAATAGGTCTTGCTTCAATAACACATCCTGGAAAAGTTTCTTGTTCCATTAAAACAAGAATGTCCATTGGATCTCCATCAAAGTAAGTTGATTTTGGAATAAAACCATAATCAGCAGGATAATGGACAGGAGAATATAAAACTCTATCTAATATAAATGATTCTTTGTCTTTATCATATTCATATTTGTTTCTAGAACCTTTAGGAACCTCAATAACAGCTGTAACAACATCTGGTATATTAGTACCAGGTTCAAGATCTTTCCATAGATTCATTTTTTCACCAAATATATTTTTAATAAATTATTATAATAAATCATAGCTTTCCATCAATACTTATATATCTTTTTTGTCTTAAATATGCAACTACAATTCCTTTTGCTTTTGCACGTTTTCTAAGTTCAATATCATTAGTAGCTAAGATTTTTGAAATTCTAATTAAAGCATCATCAACAGATTCATTGTCTTTTAAAGGAATATCTTTTATTTTAATAGAAGGCGAATTAGTAATTTTTAAAGCCAAATTTGCATTTACCCTAATTTTGCTTTTCTTATTATTTTTTAACCCAATCAATTCATCAATGACAAATTGAGGAGTAATTAAATCATAACCAGGTAAAGCTTTTTCAAGTTCATCTATTATATCAATATTGAACTGAAAGGGAATCATGAAAAATTTGTATCAATTACTACTTCTTTAATCTCCATATTATCCCTTTAAATTATTGAATAATTCCATATCCTATTAATCTCCAACGAGCTCCAACTCTACGACTTAATGCAACTCTATCCCCTTTGCTTGCACAAACTGGTAATTTAAGAGATACATTAATTTTATTTTTTTTAGTTGAAGTAACAACACCAACAGTAGTAGTAGTTCCACAATTAATCATTAAAGGTTCTTTAAGTTTAATAGGAGCAACGTCCTTTTCTTCTTTAGTACCTACAACACGATCAAGTAAATGAGCTTCCATATCAAAACTATGGAGAACATCAGGTAAGGAACCTACTTTTCCAGCTACTGAACCAGATAATGAATCAGCTTTTGTTAGTGAAGGATCTAATTTAGTAGCTACACCAATTAATCCACCAGGACCAATTTTTTCTACATCTTCACCATTAGCATTTAATCCAATAATTTCAGAAGTTAAACTTATCCATTCATTATTGTTATTAATACCTGGGCGAATTTCGATTTCACCACCAACTTTAAGAGTACCTTGAATTAAAGTTCCTCCAATTACTCCCCCTTTGATAGCATCAGGTCTAGAACCTGGTTTGTTAATATCAAAAGATCTTGCAACATGCATTAAAGGAGATTTTCTGGAACTTCTTTTTGGTGTTTTGATTTTTTTATTAATTGTATCAATTAATATATCAATATTTGCACCTTGTTGTGCTGAAACTGGAATGATAGGTGCATCTTCAGCACATGTACCTTTAACAAATTCTTTGATTTCATCATAGCTTTCAATAGCTCTTTCTTTAGAAACAATGTCTATTTTATTTTGAACAACAATAACGTCTTTAACACCAATAACATCAAGAGCCATTAAATGTTCTTTAGTTTGAGGTTGCGGACAATATTCATTTGCAGCTATAACTAAAACTGCACCGTCCATTATAGCAGCTCCAGACAACATAGTTGCCATTAGAGTTTCATGCCCTGGAGCATCAACAAAAGAAACCTTTCTTAATAATTCAGTTTTTTTACCACAGTTTTCACAAATTTCAGATGTAGTATAACATAAAGGTTCTTCACAATCCTCACATTTCCTAAATTCGATATCAGCATAACCTAAACGAATGGAAATTCCTCTTTTTGTTTCTTCACTATGGGTATCTGTCCAGATTCCTGATAAAGCTTTAGTAAGAGTTGTCTTACCATGGTCTACATGACCTACTAAACCAATGTTTACATCAGATTGTACTTTCACAGATTACACCTTTTTATTTTAATTCTGATTAAAGTAGAAAAATAGCTAATCTATTCTTCTGCTTCATCATCAGCATTTAATATATCAGCAATTTTTTTCTTACCTGCTGATACAACAATAGTATTAATTTGAACTATATCATCAGATATAGTATTACCTCTAACGGTTTTTCTTCTTTTAACTCCTTTAGCTTTAGGTTTATAACCTATGCCGCCAGATAATAAACTTTTAATTCTCCTAGAACCAGGAACATCATTTTTCATAGTAAAACCGTTTTTATCACTGCCACCAGTGATTTTTAAGTCATAACCATCTAAGCCTAAGACTCCACCATCAAAATCATCACCAATAGTCAAACCAATGAGATCTTTATTAGTATCATCAAATTCTACTTGATAGCTTTCGTTTTTATCAGAGACAACAACTTTAAATACCATGGTATTTTCCTCCTTTAATTTGTTTATTATTAATTATAATTATTCAAAAAGCCCAAAAGCTCCCCAATCAGGGTCTTGTTTACGTTTAATTTCAACAAATTCTTGAAGCGTTTGAATTTCATCTTCAGATAATTTATCTGCAAATTCTCTTTCAACATATTTATAATGTTTTTCAGGAATATCAATATAAAGTTCATCGCCTTCATCAAAATGTTTACCTACAATAGCATCTTTAATAGCCATAGCAACCCTATCACCTTTTGATATTGATGGTAAGGTATCACCCTTATCTTCCATACTTAAAATAGTACCAACAACTTCATCATCAGCATTAATAACTTTTTGATTTTGTTTAACAGTACCACTAATTACTTCAATACCAACAATTGCAGGTTTACTTTGACGGAAAGTTAACTTAGGCAAAGACATAAACTTTCCAGGCTTAACAATGTTATCATAAACATTTTTACGCTTTTCTTCTTCTTTATCATTAATCCATTCTTCATATTCTTCAATGATCTTATAAATAACATCACCAGAGAATAGTTGAATGTCTGATGCATCTAAATCTTCTTCACAATTTGTTAAAACTTTTACATTAAAAGCAACGATTGCTCCATGCAGTTCGTTTTCTTTTTGAGCTATAGATGAGTTTATAATATCACGACGATTAACATCACCAATTTCTGCTGAACGAATTGGAACATTTAAATCACGGAATAGCTTTACCATAGCTTCTAGAGAACCTAAGGTATCTGCTTTAATTAATATTCCTTCACTTTCAGTATCAATAGCAATGTCTTCCACTTCTTTTAATATTTCAGTTTCAGCATCGTCTTTATCACTTAAAACTCTAAGTGGTGAACCAGAAACAACATCATCTAAGTTAGGAGCAGCTATTTTAATTCCTGCAGCTGCAACAACTTCATCGACTTTTTTAAATTTCTTTTTAGAATCCCTCATTTCTTCTAAAGGTAATGGTTTTAATAATGATCTAATATTAGTTATTAAAACATCATTAGAAGATACCATAAGACCAATTTCATCATTTTTCCTTAAGACACCATCATAAATTATTGAATCAATAGTAATACCTAATCCTGTTTCTTCTTTAATTTCCAAAACAGTTCCTTTAGCAGGAGCATCTTCTTGAATTTGTAATTGTTCAGTCAAATATTCTTGAGCTAAACCAAGAAGCATAGCTATTAATTCTATAATTCCTTCACCAGTTTTAGCACTAATAGGTATTATACTAATTTGAGAAGCAAAATTACTTATCCTATCAAATCTCTCAGATTGGAAACCTTCTTTATGAAGAGTTCCTACAAGTTCATAGATTTTATTATCTAATTCTTGTTTAACACTTTGAGCTTGATGAGGAAAAGTTTCACTAAAAGAAGCATTTTCTTTTGAATCCCATCCAAATATTCTATCAACTTTATTAGCTGCAACAATAAATGGAGTTTTATACATTTTCAAAATATTTAATGCTTCAAGAGTTTGAGGTTTGAATCCTTCATTAATATCTACTATTAAAATAGCTAAATCAGCAAGAGCTCCACCACGTTTTCTTAAAGTAGTGAATGCTGCATGTCCTGGAGTGTCTATAAAAAATAATCCTGGAATTGTATCTTTAATAGTCAATTTT
Source organism: Methanobrevibacter sp. DSM 116169 (assembly GCF_046197865.1). Classification (GTDB taxonomy): domain Archaea; phylum Methanobacteriota; class Methanobacteria; order Methanobacteriales; family Methanobacteriaceae; genus JAHKLT01. The sequence goes on from NZ_CP166990.1 coordinate 1,155,978, forward strand.
TGAATAAAATCTCCGCAAATAGCATCAATTGTATCAATCGGTATTTCAGTAGCACCAATATGTTGAGTAATACCACCAGCTTCTCTATCAGCTATAGTACTTCCTCTAATAAAATCTAATAAAGATGTTTTACCATGGTCTACATGACCCAAAACTGATACAATAGGGGATCTAATTTTCATAATTATTCATAAAGCCAAATATTGTCTGTTATTTCGTAGTCACAAATTTCTTCTTCATTGAAAAAGAGATTGATTTCGCGTTTTGCAGATTCTGGAGCATCTGAAGCATGGATGATATTTCTTCCCATATCCATTGCATAATCTCCACGAATTGTTCCAAGATCAGCTTCTTTAGGATTTGTAGCACCTACAATTTTCCTAATTAAACTAATTGCATCATCACCTTCAATAACCATAGCAAGTGATGGAGATGATATAATATATGAAACTAAATCATTGAAAAACGGTTTATCACTATGTTCTCCATAATGAGTTTTAGCTAAATCTTCATTAATATGAATTAACTTCATAGCTACAATTTTAAGACCTTTTTCTTCAAATCTGGTCAAGACTTTGCCCATAAGGCGTCTTGCAACAGCATCTGGTTTCATCATTACAAAACTTTTTTCAATCATTCTTTAACCCATTTGACTTTTCTTGGTACTCTACCAAGTTGAATCATGTTTTTTTCGCATTTACTGCCACAAAAAAAATAAATAGAACCGTCTTTCTTGACATACATCTTTCCAGTACCTTCATCTATTTCTTTATTACAGAATGAACAAGTTCTCATTTACATACACCTTCTATAGTAGATTAAGGAGTCCTAATTTCCTTAGCTTCCCTAATTGTATCAAGCAACATTAAAATGTCTCCTTCTCTTACAGGACCCATAATGTTTCTTGTTAAAATTCTACCTTTATCTCTTCCATCTAAGATTCTGCATTTAATTTGCATAACCTCACCAGTCATTCCAGTTCTTTTAAGAACTTCAATGACTTCAGCTGGAGTTCCTTCTTCCATCTAAATCACCTTAAGACAATCAAAAAAGATTATTCTTTAAGTTCTGCGACTTTTTCAACGATTTCTTTTACTGACTCTTCAGCATCCCCAGCATTTACGATACAAGCAGAAGCAGTACCAACGCTTAAACCAGCAGCTCCACCAACTTTTTCTTTAGTAGCTAAATATACGAAAGGAATTTCCTTTTCTTCAGCTAAAACAGGAATATGAGCTACAATTTCTTCAGGATCAACATCTTCAGCTATTACAACAAGAGCTGCGTCTCCTCTTTCAATAAATTTGGTAACCTCGTTGGTTCCTTTTGCTACTTTACCAGTATTTTTTGCGATTTCTAATGCTTCTTCTGCCTGATTTGCAATTTCTTCAGGTGTGTCAAATTTTACATAAACTTTTGCCATTTTATTTACCTCCTTTTTCATCTGGCTATGCCATCCATCGGCAAATATTACAACTATAATATAGCTATAATACCAAAAAGTAATTACAATAGTAATTACACTAATTATTAGTTTAATAATTAGTTAAATCTACTAATTCTTGAATATAATCATATATCACTAAATATAATCCCAATTAATTTGAAAAAAGACGGGATTAAACTTTCAATATAAATATTTCTGAATTTTGATTATTAGCTATGCTAAAAATAAAATTTAGTAATTAATGAAATAATTCTAGAGAACTAGACAATAATTGATATATATTTTATTATTTATAAAGGTATTGAAAATTAGTATTAAAAAAATTAAAAAATAAGCAATAGTAAAACTATATGAGCTTTACTTAAAATTTAAAAAAGAAAAAATATTAATTTAGCAAGTTTTAGTTGCTAATTTAATATCTTCAGCTTTAACGGTTTTTCTACCAGCATGACGTGCAAATCCAACAGCTTTAGTAGCCATTTTTTCTCCACATTCTTCGATAGCTTCTGCTAATGCAATTTTAGCATCATCGCTGATTCTTTTAGCACCAGCATTTTTTAAAATTCTCCCTACAGGAGCGATTGGTAATTCCATAATTAACACCTCGTATTTTGTAATACTAAATGTATTTTTTATTATATATAAATATATTGATTTTATAACCTTAATTTTAGATAAGTTATACACTTTGATAATGTATGTTTTTATCATCACTAATGAAATTTTATAATATAAAATATGTTACACATTATCAATCATTTTAAAAAATATATAGTTGCATCATAATATTTTGATATTAAAGAAAAAATAAAATAAAAATAAAAAAATTATTTATTTAATAATAATTCTTTTAGTTTCTTAATATTTGCATCTACTTCTACAGGTTCTGTGCATGCTTCAATAGCTGTATTAGGATCCTTTAATACATGTCCAGTTACAACACATACCACTTGTTCTCCTTTATCAACTATTCCTTCTTCTCTTAATTTCATAAGACCTGCAATTGATGCAGCTGAGGCAGGTTCTACACCTATACCTTCTTTTTGAGCTAGAAGTTTTTGAGCAGCTAATATTTCATCATCACTTACAGTTTCAGAATACCCATTAGAATCATAAATTGCATTTAATGCTTTAGTATAGCTAACAGGTGATCCAATTCTAATAGCTGTAGCTACTGTTTCAGGATTTTCAAATGGTACAATATCCATAGCTTTTTTTCTAAATGCTTTAGTAATAGGGCATGCTCCTTCTGCTTGGATTCCAGTCATCATTGCTTTAGAATCCATATATCCCATTTCATAAAATTCACTAATACCTTTCCAAATAGCTGAAATATTTCCTGCATTTCCAACAGGTAAAATAATTCTATCAGGAGAAGACCATCCTAAATCCTGAACTATTTCATAACCTATAGTTTTTTGTCCTTCTAATCTATATGGATTAATTGAATTTAATAAATATAAGTATTTCTCAAGTGCTAAACTGGTCATAGCTTCTAATGCTTCATCGAAGTTTCCATTTATTGAAATAACTTCTGCGCCATGAAACATAGCTTGTGCAAGTTTTCCTAAAGCTACTTTACCTGATGGTAAAAACACAACACATCTTAAACCAGCTCTTGCAGCATATGCGGCTAATGATGCTGATGTATTTCCAGTTGAAGCACAACCTACAGTATCAACACCAAGTTCCATAGCTTTTGTCATTCCTACAGTCATTCCTCTATCTTTAAAACTTCCTGTTGGATTAGATCCTTCAACTTTTACATATAAATCTATATCTAATTCATCACCAAGTTTATCACATTTACAAAATGGAGTTCCACCTTCTCCAATTGTAACAATTTTATCTTCCCTAACAGGTATTAATTCTTTATATTTCCATAAAGTATCTTTTCTATTTTCAAAAGTTTCCTTGGGAATGTTTAAATCATTAACAAGTTCTAAAACACTTCCACAATTACCACAGGTATAAATAATTTCATCATTATTGTATTTTTCTCCACAACTAACACAACGTATCATATAATCACATTAAATAAACTAATATTAATTCTCCTAATATTGGAGTAATATAAACTTCAATTAATCCAGCTATAGCCATAGCTATTAATGATATTCCAAAAAGGATTAAAGAATGTTTAAATTTTAAATAATTTTTCTCGATAGAATTATAAATTCTATCTTTTAAAGATAAGTTTTTATTTTCTTGATATATTATATTATAAATTAAATTTAATATAAATATGCATAATAAAAAGCCACCACTAGCACTTATTATAATTGCAAAAAATTCAAAAATTCCATGAGGAATAATAAAAATAAGTGATCTAGCTAAATTATCACTTACACCTAAATAATAACCTAAAAATAAACCATTATATCCAAGTAAAAAGGCAGAAAAAACAAATAAAAATACTCCCATAAAATATTCTTTAATCAAAATAGAAACATTATTTAAAAAAATTGTTTCAAAGTTAATTTGAATAACACCTTGTTTAATATCTTCAGATAATTCACTTACAACTGGTTGAAATATATGGGAAATATCATTTACAAAAATATAAGCAATAATTAATGGAATAAAAAAGATTAAAAAGCTAATAGTTATTATTATTTTATTTTCTATGAAAGCTTCTTTTATTTCATTTTTAATTATTTTATAATAATCCATTCCATCACACTAAATTTTTAGCTATTTCTCTTGAATCAACTTGTTTAGTAGCTAAATCTCCAATAAATTCTCCCATAAGTTCACTAGCACATGCTTTACATTCACCACATAGTAAACTACCATCTTTACAAGAATCATAAATTTTTTTAAGTTTAGAATCATCATCTATTAAATGGTAAACATACATTTCATAAATTACACATTCATCAGGTCTTCCACCTAATTCTTTTTGTTCTTCTAAACTTTCTCTACCACCAGTTTTTGCACTTTTAACTTTTTTAATTGCAGATTTAGGAGAATCATTTAAATAAATCGCAGTTTTTGGTTTACTACTAGACATTTTATCTCCAGTTAAACCTGTTAAAAACCTGTGATATGTAGATGAAGGAGGAATAAAACCAAGTTCTAAATTGAATTTATCTGCAATATCTCTTGTAAGCCTAATATGAGGATCTTGATCTACACCAACTGGAACTACAACTCTTTTTGGACCACCATATTCTTCAATTTGTGGAAGTAAAATATCTCCTACTTGAACAAGTGGTGCATACAAATGAGCAAAATTTGTTGAAGGACTAAAACCATAAATAGCTTTAAGTTCATTAAAATTAGTCTTTTTAGATAATTTAAATGTTAAATCCTTTAGAAGTTCATTTTCAGACTGCAAATAAACATTAACATTTTTATTTGTTAAATCAAGTCCTAAAGCAATATAATTAGTTAAATATTCATCAACAGCTATGTCTCTTGCTGTTTTAAAATCAATTCCTCGTGCAGCATAAGATTCCATATCAGCTATTGGAAGAGATAATTTAGCTCCATTATCAAGATACCATTTCAATTGATCAACAACCATCTTATGACCAATATGCATCTGACCACTAGGCATCATACCAGTAACAACTGCAAAATCTTTATTTTCATTAATGAGTTTGTTTATTTTATCAAAGTCACGATGTCCAAAAATAACACCTCTTCTCATCAATCTTCCAGGATTTTTTATATCTGGTAAGACCTCAGAAAAACTTTTTATTCCAAATTGATTTACTAACTTATCATAATCTACGGTTGAAGATGCCCATGGGTCTATCAAGAAATCACCTTTTTTTATTAAAAATTAAAATATTGAAATATTCATTGAATAATTTTCTATTAAAATTATATTACTATTAAAATTATTAACCATATAATTAATTAAAAAGAAGTTATGGACGAGTCCATTCTACATCATAATATGTTATATCTAAATCATCATCAACAATAGCCATTAAAAAATTTTTATTAACACCATGAGAAACTCTAACATAGCTTGCAAAGTTCATAGCTGGAATATTATCATTTTCAAAGAATATTTTTACCAAATATTCTGAATGTCCCTGGCCTGGTTGACTTCCTCTATCATATAAACGGAATTCAGCCCCATATTTAAAACCGGTTCTAATAATATATCCTCTATCTTTTAAATCCCTATAAACAATATAATTACCATAGCTATCTTTTTCTTTTATTAAATCAAGAATATAATTAAATTCACATTTTTTATCATTTTCAAAGATGTTTAATCTTCCCTTTTCCATTAAATAACAAGCTTCGATTAAAGAAAGTTCTAAAATATCTCCCTCTAACTTACCAAAAAAACTTTTTTGATTTAAAGCAATAGGTTTTTTACTACCTTCTTCTATAATAACTGAAACAATGCCATCGTTTAAATTACCTCTCATTAAAACACCTAAAAATAAAATAATGTAATTAATAATAATTTATTTTAATAATTTATAAATTTAATTGAAAAAAAAGTAAAAAAAATAATTAGTCTACAACTTTTATAAAAATGTTGTGAGCTAACTCTAAAGGAATTTTAATTTCATCAGAATCATCTTTTAAGACTCTGATAGTAGAAGATCTAGAAGTATTAGAAGTTTTTGAAGTTAAATCAGTTCCAATATCAATTCCTAATTCATGGACTTTACTAATTGAATCATTTCTACCTCTTATAAAGAAAACTTCTCCATTAGCATTTTCATTTAATTCAGTTAAAGATAATAATGTTACATTTCTATTATCTATATCTTCAAAATTATGAGTAGAATCACATTCATCACAGTTTTTAAAATCTAAATCACATGCAGGAATGATGTTATCAGTCGGACATAAATCAGGATGTTGTAATAAATGACATAATGCTCTTTCAGCTTCATCAGAAAGAGAATGCTCCATTTCACATGCCTGTTTGTGAATATTTTCTGGATTAATATTTAATACTTCAGATAAAAATTTTTCTAAAATTCTATGTTTTCTAGTAATTTTTTGAGCTAATTTCATACCTTCAGTAGTTAAAATTGCTCCTTTATAAGGAATATATTCAATATATCCTAAAGATTCTAATTTTTTAAGCATTTGAGTAACGCTACCTGGAGCTATACCTAAATTTTTAGATATGGTAGTTGTAGAAACTTTTTCTCCATTACTCCCATTTCTATAAAGAACTTCTAAATATTCTTCAATATTTTCACTTAATTCTTTTTTCATAATATTTCCTCTAAGAATATATAATTATTTATATTAACTTATATAAAAAGTTTGCCATACCTAAAAATATTTATGGTAGAAAAAATTTTACAAAAGAATTAAATTTTTAAAATAAAAAAAAAGAAAAAAAAGAAAATTAGAATGGTAATATTTCATAGCGTCCTTTGATAACAACAGATCCAGTATTCCAGTTATTAATAACACCTAAGGAATTTCTAGAACTAGTTGTATCAGCAGTTACCCATGAACCATCGATATTAATTTCAGCCCAAACGTGCCCAATCCATCCACTTGAGAAATAACAATTTCCATGAACATATCTAGCAGTTAACCCTGATTCTCTAAGAAGTGCAATTAATAAATGAGTTTGATCACAACAATTTGCACCACCTGAACTCAAAGCACCTTCAGCTCCTTTAATTGTATCATAATAAGATTGATAATTAATATTATCTCTTACATAATTAAATAATACAGTAGCTATTTCACGTTCAGAAGTGAGACCTGCAGTTAAAGATTCAGCTAAAGCTTTAATAGTTGCACTTGAACCACCTGAATAAACAATAGATACTTGACTAGGCAATCCACCATTTTCATCATAATAAGATAAAATTCTTGAAACAGAATCCACCAATTCATAATAAATAATGTTACCTACAGCACTGCTTGCATAATTAGGAGCATATCCATTAGATACAATAAATGATGCAACACGAGTGAAAACATCCACATATTGATCTTTAGTAAGGTGAGTATTTAATAATACACCAGTAGGATTTGGAGCAACAGCAACATTTAAAACAGCAATATTAGAAAAGTCACCTTTATTAATATTACTAGTTGCAACAGACATTAAGTATAAAACTTGAGCTACTGAATACAATTTATCATTAATAGTTACAGAATCTGGTAATGCTTCATTAGCAGAATAGTAATTTTTCAAATAAACAGCAGCAGCAATAATATTGTTAAGAGATATAGAATCTCCAGAACTTCCAGTTTCATTACTTCCTTCAAAACTAACTTTAGTTAAAATAGTGCTTTTTGAACCATCTTTTTCAAGTCCAGATACTCCACAGTAATCAGCATCACAATAACCACAAGTTAATTCTCCTTCAGGAGTATTTTTAGGGTTAACAAGTAAAGAACCATAATAATTACAATGAGGACAATAATTTAACCAAGTTGAAGTATAATAAATATATTGATAACCTGAATCAGCAACACTTGGAAGCATTGTAACAGTGTATGTATAATGATCTAATAAATTAGAAGCATATACATAATTAGGAAGCACAAAATTATTATTAGCAAAATTTAATACTTTTGCAAAAGTATAAACTAAAGTATTGTATTGAATTAATCCGATAGCACTATTTAAATTAGTTGGTGCAACTTTATTAGAAGCAATGTAATTAACACAATCATTTGCAGTAACTAAAAAGTCAGCTGAATATAATAATTCATTTAATACATCACCAGTTGAAGCTCCATTATTAGATACTTCAATAATAGTGAAAGTACTAGCTGAATTATAATTATAAATTGCATTAGACATTAAATACAAAAATTGTGAAACTGAAATATCTTTACCTCCAACTGAAATGTGTGTAGGTAATATTCCATTACTTTCAATAAAAGTTTTTAATGAAGCAGCAGCTGAAGTGATGTCATTTAAAGAAACAGTTTCTCCAACATTTTCACCACCAGATGCAGAACTATCATCTAAATTATTAAAATTTATAATATTACTTACACCAAATCTGAATATAATAGATCCTGCAGCACCAGCATTTAATGCAATTTGGGCATCATTAGATAATTCTGCAGCAGATAATAATGTTAAATCATCATCTGAAACATAACCTTGTAAACCTACCCAAACTTTTGCACCACCTGAATTTTGCACAAACCAATTAGTGGTTGAAGCAATCCATGAGGTTCCAGCATTATAATTACCTTTATAAATCATCGGAACAATTACATCCAAATATTTACTTAATGTTAGTACATCTTGACCATAAACAGAAGGATTTGAAGTAGTCTCAGGCATTATAGCTGCAGATAATATTAAATTAGAATTAACAGCTTTTACTTGAGTAGTAAGATCTCTAACAAAGTTACTAATAACTTGTGTAGCTGAAGGATATTTATTAGCACCACCAGGATATCTAAGATAATCTAAGTGAATACCTGCAACACCATTAATATTAGCATAAGAAACAGCTTCAGCTATTTTTTTATTAAGTAAATCAGTATTAACATTGCCATCAATATCCACAGGATAAATCCAACCACTTTCATAAAATGCTTGCATCCAAATATGTACATTAATACCATATGAAGCTGCAGAAGCAATCCAAGATTCAACATTAGCTTTTCCATGTGAACTAATTGCAGCAAAATTCAAGAAAATGTTTCCAATTCCATTAGCTTTCATAGTTGCAAGATTTACATTGTACATGTCTCTACCAAATACCCAATAACCATTTGCATTTGTATTTAAAGTATCAGGTCTTGCAATTACTTCAATAGCTGTAGAACCAGAAGAAAATAGATATCCGCCAGATTGCTCGAATTTATAAGCAACATTATAAAATCCTGTTGCTAAGTTGATATTTATTGAACCAATACCATTTGAATCAGTTGTTCTAGTATAATCAACACCATTAATAGTGAATATTATATCTTTATCAGCTAATGGTTTACCATTATTATCTAATAAGATAACTTGATATTGACTAGTTTCGCCTTGATAGAAAATTGTAGATCCATGATTAACAATCATAGTTTCAACTAATTTAACAACAGCAATTACTTTAGAACCATTAACTCCTTTAAGCTTTGAATTTCCAGCAAAAGAATAAGTGATATTATAAGTCCCTTGACCTAAATTAATAGTTAAATATGCATTACCATAAGCATCAGAAACTCTATTATAAGTTACTCCATTAATATATATAGCAATAACCTGATTAACTAGATTAACACCATCTACATTTAAATTTACTTTAAATTGTTCTCCCGTACCTTGACCAATATTAGTAGTCTCAGAACTTATAGTGGGATCAATATTCTTTTTAATAACAGTTAAGTTATTAGAACCTTCACTAGTTGCATAATTTTCATCTTTAAATTTATAATCGATAATATAATTATTAGGATCTAAATTAATGTTAATTTTAGCAATACCATTTTCATCAGCATATCTTAAGTATTCAATTCCATTAATTGTAAAGTAAACAGAAGCATTAGCAATAGCATTACCTGCTTTATCAGTTACTAAAACAGCAAATCCTTCGCCATTTAAATGGAAAATTAAAGTATCATTACCTTGAATATTTGAAAAAGGTTTTGATTCAACAGTTAATTTTGAAGTTAATTTACTAGCTAAATATTTATCAATGCCTTTAAATTCCCAATTGACATCATAAGTACCAGCTGCTAAATTAATATTATATGTAGCGAAACCATTTGAATTAGTAGTTAATGTATATAATTGGTTATTTACAGTAAGATGTACAGTTTGATCAGTTAATAAATTGCCTAATTGATCATACAAATAAGCACCTAAATTAGCTGATTCACCAGCTGCTACAGAAATATTTTCAGCTTTTATATTTGTACTAGCTTGTGCAAGAATTTTAACATTATATCCTAGTTGAAGCCCATCATGATGATTGATAACAGATATTATGTAATTATTTGGATCTAAATTAATGTTTAATCTTGCAATACCTTCAGAATTAGTATCTCTTTTATACAAGACTCCATTAATATTAAATTCCACATAGCTATTAGCTATAGGATTACCATATTTATCTAAAATTTTAGCAAAAAATCCATTACTATCTAAGTGAACTTTAGTAAGATCTTCAGCTAAAATAGTTGGATTTACTACAACCATATTCGATGTCTCATAACCAGTATCTGGATGAATTGCAGTTAATATATATTTATCTGGACGTAAATTAATATTTAATTTTGCTACCCCATCAGAATTAGTAGTTCTAGTATAAAAAACACCATTAATATTAAAAGTAACATTGGTATTTGCCAAAGGATTACCTTGACCATTTAAAAAACTAGCAGTATATGGAGTATCACCTAAATATAATTTATTTACATCATCACCAAAAATTGTTTCTTTAACAAGGACAGTATTAGTTGCTTTAGATACAGCATAATTTCCTTCGCCTTTAAATTCAGAAGTTATAGTATATGTACCTGGATTTAAATTAATAGATAATTTAGCTGTACCTGTAGCATCAGTTTCTCTATTATAGGAATTACCATTAATTGTAAAAACTATTGTTTGATTAGCTAATGCATTACCATTTTTATCGGTTAAAGTAGCAGTAAATCCAGTTCCGTTTTTAAAGAATAAGTCAACATCAGATGTATTTAAAGTAGTATTTATCTCTGAAGATAAAACTTCATAACTTTCAACATCCTCATTTAAACCATAATAATTATATTCATTTGAATTACCATAATTTTCATGTTGAGTTATAATATTATTATTATCAATTTCTAAGTCAGTTGACTCACTTTGATAATTTAAATTTGAATAATCACTATCATCAAGTGCACTTATTGCTCCCATAGTGGAAAAAATTAAACACAATAATAAAACACTTAATGCTATTTTTTTCATTATAATATTTTAACCTCCATTAAAATAATGATTCTTAGTCATGAAAATAATTTTTTTTCATGCAATATGAGATTTATGTAAAAAGGTATTTAAAGCTTTTTATTTAGAATACCTCATTAAAAACAATATATTTTAAAAAGTACAGTACAAAATAAATGAATTATTAAAAATAAACTTTAAAAATATTAGTATTAAAGCTAATAAGATAAAATATACTAAAAATATAATTAAAGTATTGAATATTGAAGATATTGAAAAGAAAAACTATAATTATCTTGTATTAAATAAAAAGAAAGAATAAAAAGATTAACAAATAAAAACTATAAATAAAACTAAATCTAATTAAAAACAACAAAAAACAGCAGTTAAATTAAAAAATAAAGAAATATGATGAATTTTAAAAAAAATTACATCATTGGAGGCATACCGCCCATACCACCAGGCATTCCTCCAGGCATACCGCCCATAGGAGGCATACCACTATCATCATTACCTGATTCATCAGTACCAGTAGATTCTAAAGCACCTCTAGCAGCTACCATATCATCAATACGTAAAATCATTTCACAAGCCTCAGAAGCTGAATTAATAGCTTGGAATTTAACTTTCAAAGGTTCTAATACTCCTTCTTTTTCCATATCAACAATTTCACCATTAATAACATCTAATCCCATGTTTTTGGAGTTTTCATGTGATGCTTTTAAATTTGTAACCATATCAATAGTATCTAAACCTGCATTTTCAGCTAATGTTCTTGGAATTACTTCAAATGCATCAGCAAAAGATAAAATAGCTATTTGTTCTTTTCCACTAATAGTTTCAGCATAAGATTTAATTTGTTTAATTAATTCAATCTCACAAGCAGCTCCACCAACAACAACTTTACCATCTTCAATAGTTGCAGCAACAACACCCAATGCATCATCTAAAGCTCTTTTAACTTCTTCAGTTACATGACGAGTACTACCTCTTAAAATAATAGAAGTTGCTTTAGGATCTTCACATTTTTCAAGGAAAGTTACTTCATGATCAAATATTTTATCAACATAATAATGGCCAGCATGACCTAAACTTTCACTATTTAAATCATCAATATTTGAAACAAATTTAGCTCCTGTAGCTTTAGAAATTCTTTCAATATCAGTATTTCTAACTCTTTTATAAGAAATAATACCTGCATGAGTTAAAGCATTTTCAGCTGCCTCATCAATACCTTTTTGACAGAATAGAACATCTGCACCAGATGCAATAACTTTATCTACAATATCTTTAAGCATTTCTTTTTCATTATCAATGAAAGCTTGCATTTGTGAAGGATCAGTAATTTGAACTTTAGAATCAATATTAGTCTTTTTAAATTCAATAGGATATTTTAAAACAGCTATTTTAGCATCTTTAATATCTCTTGGAAGAGATTTAGACATAGGTGCTTTATCAACTATAAGACCATCTACAATAAAAGAATCTTTAACAGAATCTCCAGAAATTCTTTGAATGTTAATTCTTTCTTTATCTACTTTTCCATCTTCTTCAACTCTTAAAGCTGCATCAACAATTAAATCAGAAAGCATTTCTTTTTCAAATTCTGCACCTTTACCAGTAATTGCAGTTTGAGCTATCTTTAATAAAGTATCTTTATCTTTACTATTAATAGAAATATCATTTAAAACTTCTAAAGCTTTAGCTAATCCATCTCTAAATCCTTTAATAACTAAAGGAGTAGAATATCCATCTTCTAATAATTCTTGTGCTTTTGAAAGTAATTCACCAGCTACTACAATAACAGAAGTAGTTCCATCCCCAACAACATCTTCTTGTTTTTTAGCTATTTCAACAAGCATTCTAGCTGCAGGTTGAGTTATATCCATTTCTCTTACTATTGTTGCACCATCATTAGTTAAAATAATATCTCCTAATGAATCAGTAAGCATCTTGTCCATTCCTTTAGGACCAAGAGTAGTTCTTATAATTCCTGCTAATGTTTTACAAGCATTAATATTCATACTTAATGCATCTCTACCTTTAAATCTCTGAGTATCCGCAGGTAATATAAAAATTGGTTGATTATTTGCCATAGTTTCACCTAAATAAATTTAATTAAAATAAAAGACATTAAAGTCAAAAATAATTAATATATTATTACTGGGTTTAAAGTAATATAAAAAACTTTCGAAAAAAAATAAAAAAAATTAACTAAAAAAATTATAACTGTTTAATTTCTTTAGCTATGTTTTTACCAAGTTCATAACATTTATCATAAACTTCACTATCTGGAACATAAGTTGTTTCAAATGTTTCAGCTATTTCATAACCAGCAGCCTCTAAATCTGTAGTTAATCTTTTATTTGATCCTCCACCCCATCCTTTTGAACCAAAGATAACTGTTTTTTTATTAAATGTAGTAGCTTTAAAGTTTAATGAAGTTAAATAATACATAATATCCCCTAAACTAGGATATGGATTATTCATTATTGTTGGTGAGCCAATAAAAATAGCTTTACTATCAAGTACATCTGTTACAGGATCACTTCTATCATCTTCATGCATGAAATAAGATTTAACTTCAACACCTTCAGACATAGCTCCTTCAGCCATGACATGAGCCATTTTTTGAGTAGAATGATGCATAGTATCATAAATAAATGTTATTTTATCTTTACATTTACCTGTTGCCCATTCAACATATTGATTGATAATCTTCTCAGGCTTTGTCCATATTTGACCATGTGATGGTGCAATCATCTTAATCTTCTCAACAATTCCTAAATCAGTTAGTTCTTTAACTTTATTCATAAAAATTCCAGATGATGGAGTGATTAAATTTGCATAGAATTTTTGAGATGCTTCCATTAAAACAGTTTCATTTGTTTCATAATCATATCTTTGACTTAAACATAAATGTTGACCAAAAGCATCATTTGAAAATAGGATTCCATCTTCCATATACATTGTAAACATACTATCTGGCCAATGGAGCATTGGAGCATTAACAAATGCTAAAGTTTTACCACCTAAATCTAATGTGTCTCCTGTACCAACTACATTAAAATCAAAATCCTTAAGATATGGTAAATGATTTTTTAAACCACTAACAGCCATTTTAGAACAGTATACTTCTACATGTGGGAACTTTTTAACAAATTCTACAAGTGATCCACTATGATCTTCTTCAATATGATTTTGAATAATTACATCAATTTTAAATTCTTTTCCTTCTTTTTTAAATGCATCTTCTACACGAGCCCATAGCTGAGCAGAAGTTCCAGGAAATACATTATCAATAAGTGCTGTCTTTTCATCACCAAAAACTAAATAACAATTATAAGTTGTACCATCTAATGTATATCCGTGATAATCTCTTAAATCCCAATCAAGAACACCAACCCAATATACACCTTCAGAAATTTTTAAACTATCTGCTTTCATTATTAACACTTCCTTTAAAAAAAATAATTTCGATATAATAATATTATATTATTAAGTAGTATAAATTTTTTAAGTAAAATATTTAAAAAAATTAATATGGAGAATCCTTTTTATTAATATTATCTTTAATTTTTTTATGTGCCTCACAAGAAAATCCTTGTTTTTGAGAGTAATTTCTTAATTTTTCAATAATTTCATTTGTTGGAATTGAAACAGGGCAATTAATAGAACATAATCCACATAAAGTACATTTAAATAATCCTGAATCATAGCTAGTTTCAGTATTTTTAATATAATTACTCATAGCTACTCCTCTACCACCTAAATAATTATTAAATCCGAATTCATTTCCAATAGCATTATAAACAGGGCAAGATATTATGCAGTTTCCACATCCTATACAATATAAACATTCTTTATTTGCTTTACTTCTCCCATTATCAAGTAATATAACAACAACCTTCTCAGCACCATACATATTTTTTAAAAGCTTTTTTTCAATATCTGCTGTTTTTGAAGGTCCAGATATAACATTCATATAACTTGTTACAGCACTACCAGTTGCATAAATTGTTTCAAGTTTAGCTATAGAAACTGCATCTTCAATAGTTTTTACAAATTTATCAATTCCAGCTACAACTATATGTAATTTTTTAGAAGCAATAAGTGAAATATTACCTTCATTATGAATTAAAACGATTGATCCATCTTCAGATGCAATAGAATTAGCACCAGATATACCTATATCTGATTTTTCCACTTTTTCTAAAACATCTTTTTTTACAAATTCCATAATTTCTTTTGGATCTGCTTTTAAATTTACATTTAATGCACCATTAACAATATTCTTAATTTCTTCTACATCCAAATGAGATGCAGGGCCAGTTGGATGAACAGGACTATTATCTCCTTTTTTTAATTGTAAAATTCTATCTCCTAAGTCTGTTTCAATAAGTTCATAACCATTATTTTTTAAAAACTTTGAAATTTGAATTTCACCTAAAGTATTTGATTTAGATTTAGCTATATATTCATTGTTTTTTTCATTTTTAACTAAATTTAAAATGATTTCCTGAGCTTTTAGATCATTTTGAGCTTTAAATACATTGATATCATTTTTTTTAAATGAATTAATAGCTTCA
This sequence comes from Methanobrevibacter sp. DSM 116169, assembly GCF_046197865.1. Taxonomy (GTDB): domain Archaea; phylum Methanobacteriota; class Methanobacteria; order Methanobacteriales; family Methanobacteriaceae; genus JAHKLT01. The sequence goes on from NZ_CP166990.1 coordinate 1,171,852, forward strand.
TCCATTAATTCATCCATATTATTTATTGCATTAATTTTAATATCTTTAACTTTTTCTTGAAGTTCAATTGTTCGAGGAGTATCTAAGAAAGGTTTTGATTTATTTTTAACTGTATTAAATGAATTACGCATAGTTTTAAGTTCTTGGTCATTCATTTAATCACCTTTTCTAGAAATTCTGTAATGTCTAACACTTCAATTGGAGAACTTTCATTTAAATTTAATTTACAAAAAGGACAAGTAGTAATTAGATATTTACTATTAGTGTTTTTAATTTCTTCTACTTTAGATTTAGCTATTTGTTTAGAAATATCAGGAAAAGCAGATTTTACTCCTCCTCCTGCACCACAACAAATTGTATTTTCACGATTATTTTCTAATTCTTTTAAATTAGCTACAGATTTAATTACATTTCTTGGCGCATCTACTTCATTACAATGTCTTGACAGATGACATGGATCATGATAGCTAACATCTATATCTTTTTTGTCAAAATTAAGTTTATTATCATTTATAAGCTTTTCGATAAGTTGTGAGATATGTATAGCATCGACATCATCATAATCATTTTTAAATGCATTATGACATCCTGCACATGAAGTGATGACTGTTTCACCATCAAAATCTTTAATATTTTTTTCCATTTGAGTTTTAGCATCATCAATGAACCCTGTTCTAAGTAATACAGAACCACAACATTTTTCATCATCTAAAACTTTATAGTCAATTCCTGCAAGGCGTAATAATTTCTCTGTAGCTTCAGAAATATTATTATCTTTTTTTCTTGCAGTACATCCTCTAAAATAAATCATTTAAACAATCACCAAAAATTAATCTTTTTTATTATCATCTTTATCAAGATCAATTTCATTACGAATAGCTAATTCACGAACAAGTTTATTAATATCTTGTTGTAAATTTTCCATTCTAAAAAATAACTTAATAGACAAATATAATAAACCAAGAATAGATATAATTATTATAAAATCTAATCCTCGAGTTATACCAAAAATATCAGCCAAAATATTACTAAGACTTGGATCTAATGCAAATAAAAGAATAATTAACAATAAAAAAGCCCATAATAAAAATGACATTAAAGACATTTTATTATCTCTAAACCTTAAATAAACTAATATAATAGCTATAATACAAAAAGCTGTAAAAAATATTGGGTATAATGGTATCATAATATCACACTTAATCAAACATTTGTTTTATCATTCTTAACATAATTTTAATTCCAACAATCGCATTGGTTCCTTTTTTTTGAGTTTCATCAGTATAAATTGTTTTAATAGTAACTTCTTCAAATTTAAGATGGTTTCTATGAATCTCTTTAATAAATTCAGATGAAATAATATAACCTTGAGCTTCAATATTTAATTTTCGAGCTGCATTTGATGTGAATGCTCTAAAACCTGTTTGGGAATCTTTAACTTTTACTTTATAAAATAATTGAGTTAAAATAGTCATAACAGTGTTTGCAAACTCTTTACTTTTAGGCATATCATCAAAAGGTCTCGCTCCAATAACTGCTTCTGCATCACCATTAATTAATGGAATACATACTTTTTCAATGTCTTGAGGGTCATGTTGGCCATCAGCATCAAAAGTAACCAAGTATTTTGGATTATGTTTTAAAGCAGCATCTAAACCAGTTCTAGTAGCTGCCCCTGCTCCTCTATTAATGACATGAGATAAAACAAAAATATTATGTGGAAATTCTTTTTGAACTTCTTTTAAAATATTTAAAGTATTATCACTAGACCCATCATTTACAACAATGATTTTATAGCCTAATTTTGATACTTCTTTTAAAACTTTCCCAACACGACTTTCTTCATTATATGCAGGAATAATAACATATATAGATTCTTTATCTTCTTTTGAAATAGTAAAATTAGATTGCATATTAATCTTAAAGTTCGCCTGCGTCTTTTTTACCTTGTCTTAATCCTTTACCTGCATTTTTAACAAGTTCTTTGGGTTTAAACATTAATTTAATTAAGTTTTGAGCATGTTGGCGAGCCCTATTTTCTGCAACTATTTTAAGTTCTTTTGAATCTTCCTCTTCATCTTCATGAACAAAGACTTCTAAAATATGTTTATTTGTCATAAGTTGAGCTTGTATAATTCCTGTAGAGGCTTCATGAGCACATACTTTATCTTTTTCCATTGGTCCTGGCATACCTAAAGCCATTACAATTTCACAGTTTTCTTCTTCAATAAGTTTTTTAGAAGCAACAGGCAAGTCTTTAATACCTGGAACAGTTACTCTAATAATCTTTAAATCAGTTGCATTATTTTTAAGTTCGTCAATAGCTGCTGCACCCATATCAAAACGAGCAAAAGTAGTATCGCAAATTCCTATTCTCACATCTTCACCATGAAAAATTTATTTTAATATAATAACTATATATTTTCAATTATTTAAAAATATTTTATTTTAAATAATTTTTAATAACTTTTCTAGCTTGTGAAATTGTTAAAGGATAATTATCTGAAAATTTTAACTTGTCTTCTTTATCTAAAATTTCAAATAAATGAGCTATTTTTGGAAGACGTAAATTAGAATCCCTTATAAGTTCAATATCACTAAAAACTTCTTCAGGAGTCCCTTTTTTAATAATTTTCCCTTTATCCATTACAAAAACTTTATTAGCAAATATAGGTACCATATCAACATCATGAGTTGAAATTAAAATAGTCATTCCTTCTTCATTAAGTTCTTTTAAAAGATTTAATATATCTGATGCACCTTTAGGATCGAGTCCTGAAGTAGGCTCATCTAAAACCATGATTTCAGGTTTCATAGCTAAAATTCCTGCAATCGATACTCTTTTTTTCTCTCCACCACTTAAATGATGAGGTGGTTTTTTAGATGAATCAAGCATTCCAACAATTTTTAAAGCATCATTTACTCTTTTTTCAGTTTCCTCTTGAGATAAACCAATATTTAATGGTCCAAAAGCAACATCTTCTTCTACAGTTGATGCAAATAATTGATCATCAGGATTTTGAAAAACAATTCCTACTTTTTGTCTTACATTAATTAAACTTTTTTTATCATACTTTAAAAGTTTGCCATCAATTAAAACTTCCCCTTCATCAGGTTCATAAATTCCATTAAAATGTAAAAATAATGTTGATTTACCTGCACCATTTTTACCAAGTAAAAAGGCCATATCTCCTTTGTCTATTTCAAATGAAATATTATTAATTGCTTTATGACCATCAGTATAAGAATAAGAAATATTTTTTGTTTGTAATATTTTAATCACCTTTATTGTTTTTTGAAGGTTTATAAATTGGTAGTTCACCAGTATATCCTCTAGAATTTAATGCATGTTGCATAGTTTCACTCTTATCTAGAGATTTTATAAATAAATTTGAAAATAAAGAACCCAAAGACCTATAAGTATTTTTTGCACCAACATATCCAAGTCTTGTTTCTTGAGCTTTTCTCATAGTATCTAATTGATCTAAAAATATAAATATAGTTGAATACATTAAAAGTCCAATATCTATAATAATTATAGGAACTTTAAGTCTAGCTAATGTGTGAAATAGCTCAGCTATTGGAGTAGTTAAAGTTAAGAAACCTAAACAAGAAAAACATGCAAATACTCTACAAAATGTATAAATTCCTAAATTTAGAGAATCTTCTCTTGCAACTATACCAAAAATTCCAGTATTAAAAACTACTTCCCCACTACCAAAGAAAAATACTAGAAACACACATGATATAAATGCAAATACAAATGGAATTGAAATAAACTTTAAATAGTTTTTAAAAGAAATACCAGCTATTAAAACTATTAAAATAGCCATCCCAATAAATACAATAAAATCTAAAGTAAGATTATTTAAAAATAATGTTATTAGCATTATAGCTATTGATAAAGTTATTTTTAAATAAGAATTACTATTAGATAATCTATTATTATGTGCAATATAATCTATATCAAAATTCATATTATTCCCTATTTAAAATTATTTCTTGTGTTCATATCTCCAAGAAGCAAAATAATAGCCCATAACAAATGTACATATTCCTATAATAATGTAAATAGCTATATTTTTTAAATCTTCATTAATATCCATTGAAAACCAAGGTTCATAACCATCACTTGTAATAATCTCTTCAACTTCACTAGAATCTTCATGAGCACATATTGGAGTAATTGTGAGTATTATTGTAATTAAAATAATTAGTAATTTTTTCATAATGTCAACCTATATATTTTTAACTTCATTTTCTCCAAAAAGATTTAATTTTCTAAGTAATTTAGATTTATATTTTTTTAATGATGCCCAAATGAAAACAGTTATTATACCTTCAACAAATGCTAAAGGAATTTGAACAACTGCAAATATCAATAAAAACTTAATAAAAGCACTTATAAATGTCGGATTTGGAAAAGCTAATGCTAATTCCATAGCTATTATAATATATGTAAATAAATTTGCAAATACTGTTGCAGTAAATATTCCTATAAGTGATGATAAATTAGCCTTAATAATTAATTTATATATTAACCATGCACTGAAAGGTCCAATAATACCATATGCAAAAATTTCTGCTCCTAAAGTAGTTATTCCACCATAACCTAATAAAAATAGCTGAAATAATAATACAATTGTTCCAAGAACACATGTTACAAATGGTCCAAACAAAGATGCATTTAACCCATTACCTGTTATATGAGAACAAGTTCCTCCTATTGATGGAACATGTACAGATGATATAACAAACATATATGCCCCACTTACAGCTAAAAGAGATTTAGTATCAGGAATTTCATCAGTGATTTGTTTTATTTTAATAATCCCATAAACAACAAATGGTATAGAAACAATATACCAAAATATACACCAAATTGGTGGTAAAAACCCCTCCATAATGTGCATTTTTATCTTCTCCAATTGTATTTTTAAATAAAAAATAATATTATTACTTATAATATTTGTTAATAATACAATATAAATTTTATTTAAAAAAAAGAAGATAAAAAATAAAAAATGATTAATTAATCATCTTTACTTTTTTGACCTCTCCAATAACCAAAGAAGTAACCAATAATGATTGCACCTATAGCTGCTTGAAGAGCAAATAATAAACTTTCTATTTCACCACTTGGAGGTTCCCATAATGATTCTGCCCAAGGTTCATAGCCAGTTTCTTCAATAGCATCACCTGCAGCACCATCAGCACCACCAAAATATCCATCATCTTCACCTAATCCATTAAACATTACAAGAGGTGCAATTGCAATAATAGCAACTAAAACGAGTAAAATAATATTTTCTGTCCTCATATTCATATTAATCACCTAAGCTGTTGCTTCCTTTTTATTTGAAAATAAATTAAGTTTTTTAAGAATTTTAGGTTTGTATTCTTTTAAACCATTCCAAATTACAACAGTCAATAATCCTTCAGCTATTGCAAGAGGTATTTGAGTAATTGCAAAAATTCCTAAGAATTTAATTAAAGATCCTGTGAAAGTTGGATCTGGAAATGCAAGAGCAAGCTGGAATGAAGTTGCAACATAGGTCAATAAATCCCCTAAAAATGCTGCAAAGAAAATTGCAACTGTTGAAGGTAAATTAGCTTTAGTAATTGCTTTATAAACTGCCCAAGCAACAAAAGGACCAACAATACCCATTGAAAATACATTAGCTCCTAAAGTAGTTAAACCACCATGAGCTAAAAGTACAGCTTGGAAAAGTAAAACTATAACTGCTAAAACTGATGCAGCTGCAGGTCCAAAAAGAACTGCTCCAAGACCATTACCAGTAGGATGTGAACAACTACCTGTGACTGAAGGTAATTTTAAAGAAGATAATACAAACATAAAAGCCCCGCTTACAGCAAGTAATGCTTTAGTATCTGGATTCTCATCTGTTACTTTCTTAATTCGAATAATTCCATAAATAATAACTGGTATAGATAATATATACCAAATCGCACACCATTCTGGTGGCAAAAATCCTTCCATAATATGCATTTTAATTTCTCCAATAAATTTTAATATGCCATCAAAATATCTTGATAAGAGATAAAGAAATTTTGATAAAATTAAGTTTGATTTTATAGTTTATAAAGTTTATGAAAAATAGCAAAAAAGAATTATTTAGAATGAGGGTTGGCCAAAATTATTTTGGTTTTATTATTGTTTTCTCAATGAATATTAGTTTTTTAATAAAACATGGTACTTTATATACCATTTAATACAAATAATAACTTGTAATTGATTAATAAATATTTTAATAATATTAAATGGATTTGATTTATTATTTAATTAAAAAATTTCTTTTTAAACAATGTTGATGTGAAAATCAAACACAAGATTTTAAAAGAAATTAAACAAAAAAGAACCTTTAAAAAAATAATTTGATCAATTATATGCCGTTGAAGAGGTTAAAATTGAAGCTGGTGCTACTATGTTTCATAAGAACTATCTAAATTAGAAAAATCAAAAATAATATTTTTTTGGCTGATCCTCAATAAAATATAATTAATACAAAAAATATAATATTAATTATTAAATTTTAAAAGAGAATTAAAATGAAAGTAAAAAACAATATTATATTAGCTTTAGATTTAACAAATCTTTATGATACTCTTACATTGTGTGGTAAACTTAAAGATAAAATTGATACTGTAAAAATTGGTTATCCTTTAACACTTGCTGAAGGAACAGAATCCATAATGGCTATTAAAGAAAATTTTAATTTTAATGTGATTTGTGATTATAAAGTAGCTGATATTCCTGCTACTAATTCTAAAATTTGTGATATAACTTATGGTGCTGGTGCAGATGCAATAATTTGCCATGGTTTTGTTGGTCCTGATAGTGTTGAAGCATGTTTAAACTCAAGTATTAATCATGAAAAAGAACTATTCCTACTTACTGAAATGTCTCATCCAGGAGCTTTAAAATTTATTCAAAAAGATGCATTTGAAATAGCTGAAATGGGTCGTGACATGAATATTACTAATTTTGTTGCACCCTCAACAAGACTTGATAGATTAGAAGAAATTAGAAATATTGTAGGTCCTGATGCCAATATTATATCTCCTGGTGTTGGAACACAAGGTGGAGATCCAAAAGAAACTTTAAAATATGCTGATTCTTTAATTATTGGTAGAAGTATTTATGAAGCAGATAATCCAAAAGAAGCTTTAGACACTATTTTAAAATCAATTATTTAATTTTAAAAAGATATATCCAGCTAATTCATAGCTAAGTTCAAATAATATAAAAAACACAAAGCTTTCTATTTTTAAAAAACTGAAGATAGCTAATATTAAAATAGCTATTTTCATTGTAAATCTATAATCAAAAAAGAATTTTAAATATTTACTTTTTGAATATAATTTTTCATTATCATTACCTAATTCATCAATAAAAGCAGCTATTAATGATATTATTAAAGGAATTAAACTTATGTTAGGAATTCCAAGAAATATTAAAACTATTATAAATGTTATAAGTGTTGCAATATGATGAATTCCATCTATTTTAAAGGCAATAAGATTACCAAGCAATATAGCTATAAAAATACAAGCTGCATCAGAATTTAAAAAGCAAACAACAGCCGTAATTAAACCACATAAAATACCTAAAATTACAGAACTTAATTTATTGTGATTTTCATCATATTCATCATCTGAATATTTCATTAAAAATCCAGATAATGCATAAAAAAGAGGAATAAAAAGATAGTTCATATAAAATCATTAATTTATTTTATCTAATGCACCAGCTAAAATTAGTGGAAACATTACTGTTGCATCTCCTATAACAGTAGCTAGGTTAGATTCACATTTAGCTTTTGACCAAGATTTTGCTTCTTCTAAAGGAGCTCCGCTTAAACTACCGGATTCTGGTCTGTCCATTGTAATTTGAATAGCTGCATCTATTCCTCCTTTTAGAATATTAGAAGCTAGTGCGTAGTGTTTTGGAAGACCTCCTCCTAAAAAGATTCCTCCTACCTTTTCACTTTCAAATACTATATCTGATAAGTAATGCATATCTTTAACTGCATCTACTATAAAATCATTATCTTGTGTAAACATCCATAATTGCAATCCAAACATACTATCAATTAAACCTGGTGCAAAAATAGGAATATTCTTTTTTGATGCGTTATAAAGTATAGAATTTTCATCATCTATTAAAAGTCCAACTTCATAAAGTAAATTTTGAATAGAAATTACTTTATTTTTAGATGAAATTTCAGCAAATATTTTTGTTATTTCTTTTTCAAATGTTTCAAAATCATCTGATTTTGTAAATACATCTCCAATTCGACCAATACCTGCAGAACTTAATTCTTCATCAGATGATTTATAATCTTTATAGTGGCGTCCACCAAATGCTTCTAATAAATCATGTGTAATATTTGCACCACTTGTAATTAATAAATCAATTTGACCTTCCTTAATCATAGAACTTACAATGTTTCGAAGTCCTCCTGGAACCATTGGTCCAGCCATACTTAAAAAAACACCCATATCCTCATCATTAATCATATTAGCTAAAATATTACATGAATTTGCAACTCTACCTGAACCTAATACTCCAGAACTTTCAAATTCTCCGATAAGTTCAGATACTTTCATATCTTTTTTAATATTTAATTGATTTATTTCCATTTAAAGCCCTTATTCATTTGTTTCTATTGGGAACTTATCAAAACTAGTTACAGACCTAATTAAATCTTTTCGTGTTACAATACCAATAGGTTTTCTGTCATCTTCATCTACAATAACTAATCTGCCAATGTGTTCTTTAACCATTTTATCTAATGCACTAGCAAGTGTTGCTGTTTTATTTATAACTTTAACTTTTTCGCACATTATTTCTTGAATTTTTAAGTTTTCTTGACCTTTAGCAAAAGCTTTAACAATATCTGTTAATGTTAACATACCTAAAATATAATCATCTTTTATTACTGGAGCTCCTTCAATAAAATTTTCAGATAGAACTAATGATGCATATCTTAAATCATCTTCCGGATCAAGATAAATTAAATCAAAACTTCCAATGTCCTCAATTGTGTTTTTTGGAATACTTCTGATTGTTTTAGTATCAAGTAATACAATATTATCCATATCATCTCTACCAACAACTTCCCCAATAATACCTAAATTATTGACAGGTGTTGGGCCTATTCTTACTTCATCACCTAATTTTAAGTTTTTGATACTACCTAAAACTTTAATAGCTGCTTCACATTCTCCAGGATGAGGAATACTTGTAAATTCTATTTTAGCAACAGATAAATCTTCCATTTTTACATCATCTTTATATATTGATACATCAAATTGATCATTAGAAAATGAAATATTTAAATTATGATATGCCTCTACAGTAGGTTTATATCCTCCCCTTGGGCCAGGAACTCCTTTAACAAGTCCTAAACTACGAAGAGATTGCATTTGATTACGAATAGTTCCTGGATTTCTATTCATTACCTCAGCTATATCTTCACCCTTTATAGATTTACCTTCGGAATTTTGATAAAGGTTTATTAAACTTTGCAAGATTTCTTTTTGTACAGATGTTAACATTTAAGACACCGAAAATATTAATAAAAATCATTAATTAATTAATTTTTGTTTAAAAAACCTTATATAGTTAATGATACTTCAATGAAAAAAAATAATTAGTGAATGATGAAACAATTATTCAACATATTGCTTTAAATCATTTCTAATAATTGATGATGCACCAAATTTCTTAATTCCATCAATCATTTCAGGGAATTTATTTTTAGGAATTAATACATTGAATTGAGAAAATTTCTTACCTGTAGTAATTGTCGGTTCATCAGAACATAATTTATTTGAAAGTAAATAATCAGTTATTTCATCAGATTTTTCATTAATAATATTAAATTTTACATCAAAGAAATCTCTAGCCACAATAGCTCCAAATAATTGTTTATATATCATTTGTGCTTTTTCCATTTTTTCTCCTGTACAATTTGCACCTGCATATAAACCTGCAGAAGAATGTAAAATTGTTTCAAGTTCTTTAAGACCTGCCTTTCTTAAGCTATTACCAGTTTGAGTATTATCAACTATTAAATCTGCACCTTTAGCAATATAAACTTCAGTTGCTCCATCAGAATTAATAATTTGAACATTTTTATTATCTCCATCAACTAAGCTTCTAACTTGGACAAAAGGAACAGAATCTCCGAAAACTTCTTTATAACCTTCATTATCCATGAAAAATTTTCTTGTTAAATTTGGATATTCTGTGAAACATAAAATAGGAGTGTCTCTATCTTTATTTTTTCTAAAAAAATCAGTTAAATCATCATATGGAGATTCATCAGGAACAGCTACAATTAAACGTGTTTGACCATAATTTAAATCACCAATTTTAGTAATTTTATTTTCTTTTAAAACTGATTCCTCTTTAACCCAATCCTCACCAACAATAGATAAATCAACAATTCCTCTATTAAGTTCAACAGGAGTACTTTGAGGACGAGTTAAATATGCAATGATATCTTCATCATTATTTATTTTTATTTCATAAGACTCATTACCAGGTTCATAACCTTTAACATCATATCCTGCATCAACAAATAGCTGATAAGTATTTCCCCTATTTACATTGTTTAAACTTCCTTTTGGAAGCCCTAAAATAATTTTACTCATTTTTTAACACCAAAAAATAATAATTTTTAAAATATAATATAATAGTATATTTAATTCATATTATAAATAAATTCTATAAAAATGAAAAAATAAATTAATTAGATAATACAAATTAATTATATTATTAAAACTGAGAGTGAATTAATGAAACTAGAAGATTTATTAAAAAAATGTCCTGAATGTGGTTCACAAGATAAAAAAGCAGTTAGAAAAATTGTAGATAATCATAATGCACATGCCGTCTTAGATGCATTTAAATGTGATAATTGCGGTTTTATTTTCGAAAAACATGAACCTCAAGAAGATGAAAAATCTGAAATTATTAAAAAATTAAATAAATTATAAAAGTGGTAAAATGAGTTTCCATGTAATGATTATTCCAACATTAAATTGTCAATCAAATTGCAAATATTGTTGGGGAAGTGAAAATACAGATGAAATAATGGATAAAGAAATAATAGATAATACTATAAAATGGTTAAAAGATTATAGTAATGATCCAGTTCACTTTACATTTCATGGAGGAGAACCACTTCTTGCTGGCTATGATTTTTATAGCTATGCATTAGATAAACTTAAAAATAATACTAATTTTAATGGTTTTTCACTTCAAAGTAATATTTGGCTTTTAAATGAAAAACTAATAGATTTATTTAAAACTTATGATGTTTCAATAAGTACTAGTATTGATGGGCCTAAAGAAATTAATGATTCTCAGCGTGGAGAAGGTTATTTTGATAAAACAATGCATAACTATAATTTAGCTAATGAAAATGGCGTGAACATTAATTTTGTATCAACTATAACCTCTAAATCCATTGATAAAAGTGATGAAATTTATGATTTCTTTAAAAATAATAATATGAATTTAAAAATTCATGGAGCATTACCATCCCTTCGAGGAGATAATGCAGACCCTTGGGCATTAGATGCATCAGATTATGGTGAATTATTAGTTGAATGGTTAGATAAATATTTATATGATTTAGATAAATTTTCAATAGTTGATTTAGATCATATTTGTAAAAGCACATTAAGGCGTAGAGGAACATTATGTACTTTTGCAGATTGTATTGGAACAACATTAGCTATAGGTCATGATGGATCAATTTATCCATGTTATAGATTTGTTGGAATGGATGAATATGTTTTAGGAAATGTTAAAAACAATCCATCAAAAGAAGATATAGAAAATTCATCTGCATGGGCTAAACTTCAAGAATTTAGAACTTATGTAAGTGAAAATTGTAATAGCTGTAAATTTCACAAATATTGTGAAGGAGGGTGTCCTTATAATGCAATAGTTGCATATAAAACACCAAAAGCAGTAGATCCTCAATGTGAATCTTATAAAAAAATCTTTGAAGAAGTTTCAAAAAGAGCTAATAAAGAATTTTTAAAATCAGCTGTTCCAGGAATGAATACAAAAAAAGATGATGATAAATTTAGTATTATGGATTTAATGATGAAACCATAAAATTCATAAAAATCCACCCTGATATTCTGCACCACCACTTACATCATCCCAACATTGAACACAATATTTTCCTTCCGAACCTGTGTAAACCCCACATGATGGGCAAATTTGTCTACGATCTGCTTCTGCATTTTCTCTTCGAAGTTTTTCAAGATATGTTTCTTCACTTTCCACTTCTTCTTTTACAGGTTCAGTATAAGTTTTTGCAACTTCATTTTCTTCAATTACATCCGAATTATCAGTGCTATTATTTATTGTAATATTTGATATTTCAGTTCCATTATCTTGATTAAATATTAATAAACTAAATCCTATTGACATAATAATTACAATAGCTATAAGAATTATTATTAAAAAATCTTTAGAATTCATATTAATCCCTTCTAAAAACTCTATAAATTTTATCTTTAACTATTTTAAATAAAACACCAAAACCATGACTTATAGGATTTTTAGTAGATCCATCAACATCATAGCGAACTGTTATTGGAACTTCAACTATTTTTAAATAATCTTCTGCTGCATCTGCAAGCATTTCGCTTTCAATTCCAAAACCTGTATCTCTGAATTTGAAAGAATCACAAGTTTTTTTGGAAAATGCTCTGAAACCACTTTGTGAGTCTGTTACATCTACACTTGATGAAATATTAGTAGCTATATCTAAAACTTTTTGACCAACTCTTCTATAAGAAGGGGTGTTTTCTTCTGGACCATTTAAATATCTACTACCGTTTACAAAATCAGCATTTCCCTCAATAATAGGTTGCAATAGCTTAGGAATTTCATCTGGATTATGTTGACCATCTCCATCAATAGTTACAATAATATCATAATAATCAAGAACATCAAAACCAGATTTAAGAGCCATTCCTTTACCTAAATTTTTACCATGCGTAATTACTTTTGCACCTGCAAGTTTAGAAATTTCACTTGTTTTATCAGAACTTCCATCATCAATAACTAAAACATCATCAACATATTGTAAACATCTTAAAACTACAGATCCAATAGCTACTTCTTCATCATATGCAGGAATTAATGCAATAGAATTCATTTTAATCTAATCTATAATATTTTCTCATCCATTCAACGGTTTTTTTAATTCCTTCTTCTGGTGAAACTTTAGGATCATGTTTTAAATCACGAATAGCTTTTGAAAAATCAATTGTTTTAACTTTTGTTGTAAAATCTTCTGCAGGAGTATATTCAACTAAGGAATCATCAACACCAACAGCATTTAAAACCATATCAGAATATTCTTTAATATCTCTTTCCCATTCTTGGCGACTACCCACATTATATGCCTCACCAGCTTTAAAATTATCAACAATATTTGCAAAAGTATTTGCAGTATCCCCTACATAATCAATAATTCTTTTATGGCCCATATGTACAGAATAAGGTATTTCATGTAATGCTCTATAAATAAATATAGGAATAAAACCTTTATAAGGAGAATATGCTTCATGTGGCCCATAACAATTAACTGGACGAACTCTGACTGTTTCAGTATTATACATTGTAGCTGAATTCATACACATTAACTCCCCAGACCATTTAGAAATTGCATAATCATTCATTTGATAAGTATCAGATATTGGATTTTTTTCCATTACATCCTCACTCATAATTCCATCGAAATCTCCATAAACTTCTGCAGATGAGAAGAAAATCATTCTAAAACCTAATTTTTCTTGAAGACGAATCATGTTTTTTGTTCCAATAACATTTGTCTCCCAAAGGTTTTCATAATATCTTTCTCCATTCCATCTACCATATTCAGCAGCTAAATGATAAACATAGTCAAATTTTTTATTTTCATCGAAAATTCTTTCAATTTGGCGATAATTTCTTACATCTCCCCTTACATAATCAGCATATTCATCAGCATATAAATCTGCTTCTTGTTCATTATGTAACAAGTCACAAGCTAAAACTTCATGACCTCGAGATCTTAATTCATTAACTAAATTGGTTCCAATAAAACCACTACCACCAGTTACTAAAATTCTTTGAGATTCCATATTATCACTTAAATAATTGATTTCATATATTGAACTAAATCTTTTTTAGCTGCATCATCATCCATAGCAAATTCTATAGAAGTTTTAAGCCATTCTAATCTATTACCTATATCATAAGTTTTTCCATCAAAAATAGCTCCGTAAATTTTATCTAATTTAGATAATGCATCAGTAAGTTGGATTTCACCACCAACACCTGGTTTAGTATCTTTAATTAAATCAAATATTTCTGGTGCAAGTACATATCTTCCCATAATAGCTAAATTTGATGGTGCTTCATTAGCAGGTGGTTTTTCAACTAATTTATTAATTTCATAAATTCCATTCTCACATTCAATTCCATCAATGATACCATATCTTTCAACTTTTTCTGTAGGTACTTCTTCAAGAGCTATTGAAGATGCACCAGATTTATTATAAGTATCTATAAGTTGTTTTGTACATGGCATACTACCCTTAGTAATAGTATCTCCAAGCATTACTGCAAATGGTTCATTACCAATATGTTTTTTTGCACAGTATATTGCATCGCCTAATCCTTTTTGTTCTTTTTGACGTACATAGTAAATATCAGCTAAATCGGTTATTGCTTGGATTTGTTCTAAGTATTCTTCTTTTCCTGCTGATTTTAAAGTATATTCTAGTTCAAAAGATTTATCAAAATGATCTTCTATTGATCTTTTTCCTTTTCCTGTGACGATTAAAATATCATCTATTCCTGAAGCTACTGCTTCTTCAATTACATATTGTATTGTAGGTTTATCAAAAACTGGTAACATTTCTTTTGGTTGTGCTTTAGTAGCAGGTAAAAATCGTGTACCGAATCCTGCTGCAGGTATTACTGCCTTCATTTAACCACCTTATTAAATTATTGAGTTAATAATAAATCTGTGTTAATACTTATAAATAGTTTATTCTTATTAGCTATTTATCCTCAAAACAATCAAATAAAAAAAACGATAATAAAAAATATATTTTAAAAAGTAAAATTAAATTAAATATAAAAAGGAAGTGAATAAACATTAATAGTTTATTAAAATTATAATTTCGACAATATATTTAAATTTAATTAACAACTAAGTTAATTCATTTTCATATTTTACAATACAGTCATTAAAAATAACCAAATAAAAATATGAAATTAAGGACATATATAAATTTTGGAATTTTTGACTATAATATTCCAAGTTAAAAGGAATATTAATAAAATTAAATTATTCAAATAAAAAATAAAAGAAGTTTTAAAAAGTGCGGGAGACGGGACTTGAACCCGCGAAGGGACTAACCCAATAGGCCCTCAACCTATCGCCTTTGACCACTCGACCACCCCCGCATTAAAATTATCTAAAAATAACATTAATAAAAGCAAGTATTAAAAAATATATTTTACAATGTATTTAAAGTTTACTATTTATATAATCTGAATTTTAACTATCATTTCATGACCATCTTTCAAATCATTAATTAATTTTTCATCTAAATCAATAGCTGCTTTATTTGAATTTATCATTAAAGTCCTTGAACATGTAAATGAACTTTTACGACACACAATGTCAGTTGGATGATTACAAGACAAATCTTCATGACCATGACCTATAATTTCATCATATCCATTTAATGTTTTAAGTATAACTTTAATTTTTGTATTAGAATTAGCTATTTTATTTTTAAACTCATCTGAAAAATCATTTAAAGATTTATCCATAGCTACGCCAATAATACAATCTCCTTTTAAAGTTAAATCTTTATCTTTTGTAATTTCAAAAGTAGATTTATGTTTAGATAAAACATTTTCATGTCCTTTAGTTTTAATTTCAAAAATCATTAAAAATATTTTATAAAATATTCTATTTAAATATAATTTAAAAGAAATAATATTTTAATGAAAGGAACTTATTGTCTCATAATAGAATTAAAGAAAGATTCTAAAATCAAAGTTGGAAGTTTAGGTTTTATAAATTTTAAAAAAGGTTTCTATATTTATGTAGGTTCAGCTATGTCATCACTTGAATCAAGAGTGAAAAGGCATTTATCATCAAGTAAAAAGAAACATTGGCATATTGATTACCTACTTTTAAACTCAAACTCTCAAATAATTGATGTTATATTCAATATTTCTGATAGTAAAATTGAATGTGATTTAGCTAAATACATATTAAATGATGGTTTAGTAGTTGAAAATTTTGGTTCAAGTGATTGTAAATGTATATCACATTTAATTTATTTTGAAAATAAAAATAATTCATTACAAATAGCTAAAGAAAGTTTTAATAAATTAGATAAAACTTTTCATAATTTAAATTACTTTAAAGAAAACTTTTAAGATTTTTCAATAGTTTTAATTAATGAATTTGCTTGTTTTACAATATTTTTCTTTTTAAATGCATTAGCTATTCTTTTAACAGCATCTAAATTTCTTAAATAATTATCAAGCCATGTGAAAATATCCCCAGGATATATCTGAATTTGGTAATTTTTAAATAATTTATCTGAAATATCAATAGGATCTAGTCCTCTTAGCCTATCTTCAATAATAAGTTCTGAAATACCTCTTTGAAGACAATCACAAAATGGTTTTTCTTTACATGAACATTTTAAAAAGTCAATTTGAAGTTTTAATAAGGCATCTTGGAATTTTGAATCTAATTTGGAAATATTTTCACCAGATGATATAATATCCAATGTTGATTCTGAAAATAAACGAGAAGAAATATTCATTTTTAATGAACTAGCTAATTTTGAATGAATAAGTGGAGATAAATATGCATTTTCAATTAAATCTAATTCCATTGCAATATATTTAACTTTTAAATAATCCATATTAATTTTTTCATTACTATTCATTTTATTTAAAATATTGTATTCAATCTTATTAGAACCTAAATTAAATAACTCTTTTAAGTAGTTTTTATTATTTAATGAATTTTTAATAAAATCTGCATCAGAAACACTTAAAAATGACATAGCTACTGCTCTACCATATACAGTTACTTTAAATTTATCTTTATCTACTTTTATCATAGATTTAGATGAAAGTTCACCTATAATTTCTTCAAAGTCTGCTGGAATTTTAGTTTTTTTGTATAATTGTTTTAGTTCATAAATATCTCGAACAGTAAATGATGAAATATCTGCTAAAATTTCTTCTAAAGCATCTTCATATGTATAATCAATATGAACCTTCTCAACATCACTTTCTAAAAGATTTAGTGCTACTACTTCTTCATTTTCACCATCAAAACTATTAGCTATTTCTGGAAGCAAGTATAATTTACCTAAATCATGATAGCTAGGTCTACCTGCCCTTCCTGTCATTTGTGAAAATTCATTTGGGGAAATCCATGAATTACCCATTAACATAGAATCAAATATTACTTGAGAAGCAGGAAAATCAACACCTGCTGCAAGAGCTGCTGTTGTAATTACAGCTGCAATTTTACCTTTATCAAAATCTTTTTCTATTTTTTCTTTTTTAAAATAAGATAAACCTGCATGATAAGCCTTAGCATTAATTCCTTTATTTGATAAAAAATTAGAAAGTTGATGAGTTTTACGTCTTGAATTGGTAAATATAATACTTTGACCTCTAAAACCCTTCGAAGAAGTAGTATTATATTCATTTACAATAAGTTTTCGAATAATTAGGCGTTTTTCAGATTCATTTCTATTATAAATTAAATGTCGCTCAATTGGAACAGGTCTTTTAGAATATTCAACTAATTTAGCATCTAAAATATCAGCTAAAAATTTTGGATTTTTAACTGTAGCGGATAATGCAATTGTTTGAGAAGAAGGATATAATTTTTTAATTCTATTAATTAAACCATTCAATCTAATACCTCGATCAATATCATCTAATGTGTGAATTTCATCTATTAAAATAACACCTAGTTTTTCTAAATCTTTATAATTTCCACTACGAATTAAATAATCTATTCCTTCATATGTACCTACTATAATATCTGCATCTTTAACATTAGAACTTTTAAAATTAAGTTCTCCTTTAGCTTTTATTCTATTCATTCCTACTTTAATAGCTATTTTTAAACCTAATTTTTCATATTTTCTTTTAAAGTCCCTATATTTTTGATTTGCAAGTGCTACAAGAGGAGTTAAAAAGATGAATTTTTCTCCTTTTAGTGCTTTTGGTATTCCTGCAAATTCCCCAATTAATGTTTTCCCACTTCCTGTTGCAGAAACCGCTAAAATATTTTCATCTTTTAATAATCCTTCTTTAATAGCTAAAATTTGAATTGGAAGAAGTTTTTCATTTCCATTTTTAATTAAAATATCTTTAAATTCATTAGGTATTTTTAATCTACTCATTTCAACTTCAGGTACTTTAAGATTTAAATCTGAATCGATTTTATCAAATAATGTTAAATTTGGATTTTTTAAAGGATCGAATTTGTGATCAATTACCTTAATAACTTCTTCTAAATCATGTGTTTTATCTAATAAATCTTTAAAGTTTTTAAAAACTTTTTTATTATATCCTTGAGATTCAAGTTCTCTTTTAATAGTATTTATTGCACAATCATAACATATAGTTTGGTTGTTATATTCAAAACTACTTTTTGAATTGATTATGGTAATAATTCCATCATTCACACAAAAATTACAAATATTTGTAAACCTAAAGCTTACATCATTGGTTTTTAAGAAATTTTCTAAATCTTCATCTCTTTCTGTTAAAAAAACAGCTTGATTTTTAAAAAATCTTAAAACTTGTGAAGGAGAATAGAATTTTTCCTCATCTTCATAGCTAGCTATGAATTTATTAATAGATAATTGATTTTGATCTCTTTTAAACTTCAAAGACCCTACAAATTTAGGTGTTCTTTTACAATTCAATGCTCCTTTAGCAGAACCAATTGGAAAAACCTCATAAACTCTTTTTTTAGGTTTAATAATAATCATTATAATTAACTTTTATTTTTAAAATTTATAAAACTAACTTTTTTTAGTAATTAATGATAATTGCACTTCAATTTTTGAAAATTAGAAAATTATTCTTTAAAATAAAAATCTACATCTTAAAAACTGTTATTTGATATTATTTTTTTAAAGTTTTTACAGATGTTACACTTGAAATGCATGTCTAATATATTAAAATTTCAAATGAAAGCTTAAAAATTATTATTTGACAAAATTTTGATAAAAATAGTATATCATTTAAAAATTAAAATTGAGGGATAATAATAGTTAAAATAATAAAATAATAATTAATTGAAGTTAAAATAAAAAAATAAAGATTATAATTATATATTGTAGAAAAAATTTAAAGTTTTTTCTCTAAAATAATTATAATTAAAAGACCAATAACAGCACAAATTACACATGGAACAATATTTAATATTGTTAGAGGCATTGAACTAGAAACTTCGACTAATGGAATTTTTAAAGAACCTATCATAACACCAATAAGTAATGCCATAGTAATTTCTTCATAATGTTCGATTAAATAATTTAAAAGTTTTGAAAAACCTAAAATACCTATTAATGCACCAACACAAAAAGTAATAACTTCGGGCAATCTCATTTCATGAAGTGCAGTGAGCATATAATGGTATTGACCAAGAATTAAAAGTAAAAATGATCCAGAAATACCTGGTAAAATCATTGCACATATTGCAATCATTCCTGAGATAAATATCACAGGTAATGTATGAGTTGCAGCTATTGGGTTTATACTTACAAAAACCAAACCTAATATAAAACCTGCAATTGCAAATAAAATATTTTTTAAACTAATTTCACTTAATTTAGTAAATAAAATATAAGAAGATGCTAAAATAAGACCTATAAAAAAGGAATATGTAAGTGCAGTATGAACTTCCATAGCATAAGTTACAAGTTTAGCTAAAGTTAACATTGCAATACCTATTCCTAAAAGAAGAGGAATAAATAGTCCAAAATCTATTTCATCTAAAAATTCATCTTTAAAACCTGAAAAATTACCTTTAAATAAAGGTTTTAAAAACTTAAAGTTAATTTTACTGATTGAATGTACAAGTCGTTCATAAATACCAGTTATAAGAGCTATTGTTCCACCAGAAACACCTGGAACAATATCTGCTGCACCCATTAAGAGCCCACGAATAAAAATTAATAACGATTCCATATAATTAAATTTCAATTTATCTCCTCTTTTTAAAAAATCTATTGTATAAAAAGATTATATAAATTAACTTTTCTTAAAATCCTTATTAATACTTATCTATTTGAAAAAAATAAAAAATAGAAAAAAGATTTATTTAGCACTTTTTTCTTCAACTAATTTCTTAGCAAGAGGTGTTATATTCTCATGTAAGACATTTTTTAAAAAATCACCAGTATATGTTCCAGATTTAGCTATTTCTTCAGGTGTTCCAGTAGCTATTACTTTTCCTCCACCATCTCCACCTTCAGGGCCTAAATCTATAACATGATCTGCAGTTTTTATAACATCTAAATTATGTTCAATAACAACAACAGAATTACCAGCATCAGTTAGTCTATTTAAAACACTTAAAAGTCTTTTAATATCTGCAAAATGAAGACCTGTAGTTGGTTCATCTAAAATATATAATGTTTTACCAGTACTAGCTCTTGAAAGTTCTTTTGCAAGTTTAATTCTTTGAGCTTCACCACCAGACAATGTAGTAGCTGATTGGCCTAATTTCATATAACCTAAACCAACATCATATAATGTTTGAAGTTTTTTATGGATTTTTGGAATATTTTCGAAAAATTCTAATGCTTCTTCAACAGTCATTTCTAAAACTTCATAAATATTTTTACCTTTATAACGTACATCTAATGTTTCTTCATTGTATCGTTTTCCCTTACATATTTCACAAGGAACATATACATCAGATAAGAAATGCATTTCAATTTGAATTATTCCATCACCAGAACAAGCTTCACATCTTCCACCTTTAACATTGAAACTAAATCTTCCAGGTTTATATCCTCTAGCTTTTGCTTCAGGTGTTTCAGCAAATAATTCTCTAATATGAGTAAATAATCCAATATATGTAGCTGGATTAGATCTTGGAGTTCTTCCTATTGGGGTTTGAGTAATATTAATTATTTTATCAATATTTTTATTTCCTTCAATTGAATCATATTTTCCTGCAAAGGAATGTTTATTGTTTATAATACCATTTAATCCTTTGTATAAAACTTGGTTAATTAAACTACTTTTACCAGAACCACTAACACCAGTTACACAATTAAATAATCCAAGAGGAATATCAACATCAATATTTTTAAGGTTGTTTTCTTTAGCTCCTTTAATTTTAATGAATTCCCCATTACCTTTTCTTCTTGAAGATGGAACTCCAATTGTTTCACGTCTTGAAATATAGCTACCAGTAATAGATTCTTCTGAATCCATAATGTCTGCAGGAGTACCTTGAGCTATTATTTTCCCACCATGTTCACCTGCACCAGGACCAATATCAACAACATAATCTGCTGATAAAATTGTTTCTTCATCGTGTTCAACTACAATTAAAGTATTTCCTAAGTTTCTAAGTCTTTTTAGTGTTTCAATAAGCTTAACATTATCTCTTTGATGCAATCCAATACTTGGTTCATCTAAAACATATAAAACACCTACAAGACCTGAACCAATTTGAGTAGCTAATCTTATTCTTTGAGCTTCTCCACCAGATAATGTACCAGATGATCTTGCCATATTAATATAATCAAGCCCTACATCAACTAAAAATTTAAGTCTTTCATTAATTTCTTTTAAAACTTCTTTAGCTATAAACAATTCTCTTTCATTAAGTTTAATTGATTTGAAAAACTCATAACAATCTTTAATTGACATTTCAACAACATCGTTTATTGATTTATCATTAATTGTTACAGCTAGTACTTCAGGACGAAGTCTTTTTCCCTCACAAACATAACATTTTCTATCACTCATAAATTTAGAGATATATTTACGATTGTAATTAGATTTAGTTTCAAAATATAACCTTTCCATTCTAATTACTACACCTTCAAATTTACGATTAACTTGATATGATTTATTTTTACGTTTAAATGAAAATGGAATCTTATCTTTACTTCCAAATAAAATTACATCTTGATGTTTTTTAGTTAAATCTTTAAAAGGTGTATCCATACTGAAATTATAATAATCACCTATTGCTTCTAACATTTGATAATAGTAATTATCTTTTTTAGATTTTGCCCATGGCACAATAGCTCCTTCTCTTAGAGATAACTCTTTATCTGGAACAATTAAATCTGGATCAATTTCCATTTTACTTCCAATCCCATTACATTCTGGACATGCTCCTTGAGGTGCATTAAATGAAAACATTCTTGGAGTAATTTCTTCAAAGTTTATTCCACAATCAACACATGCAAAGTGTTCTGAATAGATTTTTTCATAATCTTTAGTATCATTATCAAAAATAATATTAATGATTCCTTCACCAAATTCAGATGCTGTTTCTAAAGAATCTACTAATCTTCTTTTAAAATCCACACCTTCTCTGATTTTTAATCTATCAACTACAACTTCAATAGTGTGTTTATATGTTTTAGCTAGTTTAATATCTTCTTCTAATTCCCTTATTTCACCATCGACTCTAACTCTTACAAATCCTTTGTTTCTTAAGTCTTTAAATACACCTTTATGTTCACCTTTTCTATCTTTAATGATTGGTGATAAAACTTGTATTTTAATTCCTTCTCCTTCTTCAATAATACTATCAGCAATTTGACCTACAGTTTGTTGAGCTATTTCTTTTCCACAATTATGACAATGAGGAATGCCTATTCTTGCAAAAAGTAATCTTAAATAATCATAAATTTCTGTTATAGTACCAACAGTTGATCTTGGATTTATTTTAGTAGTTTTTTGGTCAATTGAAATAGCTGGAGATAGTCCTTCAATATAATCTACTTCTGGCTTTTTCATCTGTCCTAAAAATTGTCTAGCATAAGCAGATAAAGATTCTACATATCTTCTTTGACCTTCAGCATAAATTGTATCAAATGCTAAAGAAGACTTTCCAGAACCACTTAAACCAGTAATAACAACAAATTCATCTCTTGGAATAGTTAAATCTATATTTTGGAGGTTGTGTTCTTTAGCTCCTTTTAATATAATTTGTTTTCTACTATCTTCTTTCATTTTTAACTCCTAATAAATTATCTTATATAAAAAAATCATAATAACTTATAAAATTTATATACATACTATTATTTTACATTATAGATAGAGCATCTAAAAAATAATATTCTTTTTCATTCGTATCACTTAAAACTATATTTTTTATAGTTAATAAATATTTTGTTTTATTACATAATTATAAAGTTTTAGTAAAAAAATATTAATTAACTAAAAATTTTAAAAAAGATTGTAGTTTACTATAAAATAATTGTTATTTAATATTTATTTAAATAATTAAGCCAATATAAGTCATTAGTAAATTTACAAAAGAAATTAAACAATGCGAACCAATTTAATAGTTCAAAATGGCATAAAATCCTAAAAAATATATACTATTAAAACAATAAATATATCTACTAAAAACTTAATTTTCAAAACAGGTTTTTGAATATATACCAATTTCTGGTATAGCTAAGGGAGCAAAAATGAATAATTCAAAATTAACACCTGCTGGAGAAAAAAATATTGGAAGAATTAAAGATGGCAAAGTCATTTATGATAATCTCATAGAAATGACTAAAAATCCAATGAAATACAATGAAGAATTATTGATGAAGATATTGGATGATAATAAAGATACTGAATATGGAAAAAAATACGATTTTGATAATATTAAAAGTATTGAAGATTATCAAAAAAAAGTTCCAATAACTGAATACGATGATTATAGAGAGTATGTTGAAAGAATGAGTGAAGATAATGAAAAAAATCTTATCACAGTATATGAAATTGATCATTATGCAAAATCATCTGCAACACTTGGAGAACCAAAGAAAATTCCTTTTTCACTTCCAGCACAAAAAGTTTTAACTGATTATATTAATAATCAGGCGTACTATATATTATGGAAAGAATTAGGCGATAATTGGGTAAATAAAAAAACATTTAATTTACTTGAAATGGCCTTAGAGAAACTAAAACATGGAGAAACATTTGGAGCATTAAGTGTTAAATTTATGTTCCAATATAAAGATTATATAGAACTATTTTTTATTTCACCCTATGAATCTTTTTTTAGTAGCCAAAAAACAAACAAACGTTATTTGCATGCTCGTTATGCATTAATGAATAAAGATATGTCAATCGTTCAAGCAACATTTTTTAATTTATACCTTGATGTTTTAAGATATATTGAAAATAATTGGGAGCTATTAGTTAAGGATATTGGAACTGGAACAATTGATGAATCTATACGATTAACAGATGAAGAAAAAGAAAGTTTAAAAGATAAAATAAAACCAATGCCTGAGCGAGCAGAAGAACTTAAAAAAATATTTGAAGAAGGATTTGAAAGCCCAATTATTCCTAGATTATGGCCAGAACTTGAAGTTATTGTTGGTATAGGAACTGGTGGATTTTCAATGTATACACAAAAAATCAAAGAAAAATATTCTGGAGAGAACTTAAACTTTTGTTTTGTTGGTTTAATTGCATCAGAAGGAACTTTTTCATTTCCTTTAGAAATTAATTCAGAAAAAGCTTCATTATTACCAAATAGTGTTTTTTATGAATTTATACCCATAGATACTGAAGATTTAAATAAATGCATCACATTAGACAAATTAGAAGAAGGAAAAAAATATGAAATAGTTATTACTAATTTATCTGGTTTTTATAGATATAGAATGAGGGATATAGTTAAAGTAAATGGAAAACATAATGAAATGCCCCTTATTGAATTTGTATGTAGATCTAATCAATATGCCGATATTTGTGGAGAAAAAACATCAGAATATGTTATGAGAAAATCGCTTCGAGAAACTGAATTACAATTAGGCTTTGATTTATATGAATATTTTATGATTCCTGATGATGAAAAATTCCCATATAGATATATTTTCTTTATTGAAGCATCTAATATACCAAAAGACCTAACATTAGATGATGTGCGTTATTCAATTGAAGAAAATCTTTCAAAAAATAATCCCTACTTTAAAGAGAAAATGAAAGAAAATTTTGATAAAATAAAAATAAAATCATTGAAACCAGAAGATTTTATGTCATATAGAGACTTTATTATAAGTAATGGAATCTCATCAACTCAACTTAAACCTCCTAGAATCATAATTAATGAAAGCCATAGGGAGTTTTTTAAGTCTATGTTAAATTAATCATATTAAAACTTTGTATAAAAATTATATAAAAAAATTTAAATAAAATATTAAACAAAAATATAATAAATAATATTTCATTGCACTAATATTTTTCATTCAAATTTAAGTTTTATTTATATTAATTAATTATGACGTGGAAAAGTGGAAATAATTAAAGAAAAAAATAATAAAAAATTAAATATTAAAGTTATTGGTAGATTAGATACAAATACAGCTCATGATTTAGAAAAAGAATTATCAGATAATCTCCCAGATATTACTGATTTAGTTCTAGATTTTGAAGAGCTTGTATATATATCTAGTTCAGGATTACGTGTTATTTTATCAACACAAAAAACAATGGATGAACAAGGGCAAATGACAATTAAAAACGTTAATGGCTTAATTATGGAAGTATTTGAAGCCACAGGTTTTGTAGATATTTTAGAAATAGAATAATGGTTCTCACTAAAACATTTTAATCATATAATAGCCCATTATAAATGGTGAAAAAATGAAATATGAAGAATTGACTAATGATTATTTAGTCACAAAAGCATTTAAATCATATTTCTTATTTTCTTTAATGAGTGTTGTTGTTGCTACGATTGGAATATTAATAGATGGAATAATAATAGGTAATTTTTTTGGTAATAAAGAACTTGCTGCTTTTGGAATAGCTTCACCATTTATTATTGTTTTACTAGCTCTTTCGACTGTTTTTGGAAAGGGAGGAATAGTAGCATGTTCCAATTATGTTGGTCGTGGTGAAATAAATCAAGTAAATATTAATTTTACTGTGACACTTTTAGTTGCTACAATAATTTCAATAATTATTACATTACTTACTTCTTTTTACATAAATCCTTTAACATTATTTTTAGGTGCAGAAGGCATATTAATTCAATTAACAACAGATTATTTATTTGGATTAGTTCTTGGAACCTTACCTTTAATATTATCTCAAGTATTATTAAGTTATATTAGATTAGATGGATCACCTTTTTTAGGAATGATATCTGCAATTATAATTACTATTATAAATATCATTTTAGATATATTATTTGCAACAGTTCTAGATTTAGGTTTATTTGGTATAGGATTAGCTACATCAATAAGCTATGTTATCGGCACTTTAATTTTATGTTATCATTTTCTTTTAAAAAGAAATACATTAAAATTCACTAAAATTAAAGGTGGATTTGAAGAAATTAGAAATGTAATAAAATTAGGTCTTCCTAGTGCTCTTAATAGATTATATATTACATTTAGATCCGTACTTACTAATAATTTAGCTATTTGGATAGGTGGAACAGTAGCTATCGGAGCTTTATCTATTCAAACAAACATATACCAATTTTTAGTTTCTGTTTCAATGGGAGTTGGAATGACTACAATATTACTTGGTGGGGTATTTTTTGGAGAACAAGACAAAAAAGCTTTAAAATACCTTTTAAAAGTTTCTCTAAAATATGGATTAGGTATAACAATACCAATAGCTGTAATATTAATAATTTTCACCCCATATATTGTTGGAGTTTTTGGAAATAATCCAGAGATTTTATCTACAACTATCCGTTCATTAAGATTATTTGCACCATCATTACCCTTAGCTTTAATTTGTATAGTATTATTAAACTATTATAATGCTACTAAAAATCTTTTAATTTCTAATTACATAGCTTTTGCACATAGTTTTTTATTTATATCATTATTTGCATTAATTGCAACTCCATTAATTGGAGAAGATGGTATTTGGTTATGTTTTACAGTTGGAGAAATTTTAACCTTAATTGGTTTAATATTTTTAATAAAATACAAATATGGTAAATTTCCTAAATCAACAGAAGATTTCCTACTTTTAGATGATAATTTTGAAAAAGATATTAACTCCAATTTAAGTATTTCAATTAATGGAAATATGGATGAAGTAATGAAACTATCAAATTATGTTCAAGAATTTGGTAAAAATTATCCTGGCAAAGAAAACATTATAAATAAATTAGCATTGTGTGTTGAAGAAATGGGAGGAAATATTGTAGAACATGGTTTTAAATCTTGTCATAACCACCATTATATTGATGTTAGAATTATTTTAACAAGTAAAAATGTTATTTTTCGTATAAGAGATGATGGAATACCTTTTAATCCAATAGAATATGCTAATAAATGTGAAAAAACAGAAAATACAATGGGAATAAAAATAATCCAGAAAATAGCTACAAATATGGAATATAGGCACACAATAGGATTAAATAATCTTACAATAACGTTTAGTGGAGATTAAAATGCCAAAAATAATTGTTTCAAACAATAAGCAAGAGCTAAATAATATTTTCAAATTCATTGCAAAAGAATTGAATTATTATGAAATCCAGCTAAATTATAAAATACAGCTTGAACTAGCTATTGAAGAAGCGTTTGTTAATATTGTAGACTATGCATATCCTCCAAACATTATTAATAATATCACAATCGAGATTATACTAGAAGAAGATCCCTTAAAAATTATTATAACTTTAATTGATAATGGTAATGAATATAATCCATTAATCTTTGAACATAAAGACATTCATGCTCCTTTAAAAGAAAGAGAAATTGGAGGATTAGGAATTCTTCTTATTAAAAAAAATGTAGATTTTATTTCATATAAATATGAAAATAATAGTAATTTCTTAACATTAGAGAAAA